>CAWJNS010000006.1:0-733825 GCA_963844275.1 uncultured Verrucomicrobiae bacterium | reverse complement strand
CAACGATCTTTCGCTCCGATGTGAACACAGATGGCGCCGTGAACAGCGGCGACACGATCTTGGTGCGCGCGAGCTCGGGGGGCTTCCTGCCCTAGCTCGCGTAGCCGCGATCCGCGAGGTAACGGTGAATACCGCGAGCGCGCCCGACGCGACATTGATTCGCTCGCCTCCCGCCGCGCTCTTTGCTACCCTCGCGGCTTTGCTGTCCATGTCGCTCGTCCCGCGCGCTCCATCATTTCGTAATTCTTCCTATCTTGTGACGGCCAAAAATTCCATGTCTCTCGCGCGCACGCGACGCGACTTCCTTGCCCTCGCCGGCAAGGGTCTCGGCCTGGCTGCGCTTTCTTCGGCCACGCTCGCCGCGTTGCTGAAAAACGTCGAAGCCGCGACCAAGACCATCGCGCATTTGACGCCGGAAGAGGCCGCGATGGATGAAGACTACTGGGCCATCATTCAGAACTCCTTCACCGTCACGCGCGGGATCATCAACCTGAACAATGGCGGCGTTTCGCCCAGCCCGCGGATCGTGACCGAAGCGCTGGTGCGTTACCAGTGGCAACAGGAAGACGCCACCGCCTACACCATGTGGGAAATCCTCGAGCCACAATGCGAAACAATCCGCACCGGCCTCGCGGAATTGTTCGGCTGCGATCGCGAAGAGATCGCCATTACCCGCAACACTTCCGAATCACTCGAGACTCTGCTCATGGGCATGGACTTCAAGGCCGGCGACGAGATTCTCACCACCACCCAGGATTACCCGCGCATGCTGACCACGCTGCGTCAGCGCGAGAAGCGGGAAAACCTGAAGCTCAAGCTGATCCAGATCCCCATTCCGCCAAAGAACCTCGACGAAATTTCCTCGGCTTTTGAAAAAGGAATAACCGATCGCACCCGCCTGATCCTGATCTCGCATCAGATCAACATCACTGGCCAGATCACACCCGTGAAAGCGGTCTGCGAAATGGCGCGCGCCAAAGGTATCGAGACGATCGTGGACGGCGCCCATTCCTTCGCGCAGTTCGATTTCAAACAGAAAGATCTCGGCTGCGATTACTTCGGCACCAGCCTGCACAAGTGGCTCTACGCGCCCAAAGGCACCGGCATGCTTTACGTCAAACGCGACAAGATCGAGAAGATCTGGCCCTTGATGGCCGCGGAATCCAAACAGGCGACGGACATCCGCAAGTTCGAAGAGATCGGCACCCACTCGGCGGCGCCGAAGCTGGCCATTGGCGAGGCCCTCCTCTTTCACAACGGGATCGGCGGCAAACGCAAAGAAGCGCGATTGCGTTACCTCTCACGCTACTGGATGAACCGGCTCAAGGATGTGCCCAAGATTCGATTCAACACCTCGTTCGATCCAAATCAATCGTGCGCCATCGCGAATGTGCAGATCGAAGGAACTAAACCGGAAGCGGTGGTGAAATATCTCTTCGACAAACACCGCATCTTCACCGTGGCGATCATGCACGAAGAGTTCCAGGGCATTCGGATTACGCCCAACGTCTACACCACGCTGTCTGAACTGGATCGCTTTTGCGAACAGATGGAAACGATCGCGCGCCAAGGCCTGCCGGCCTAGCGGCAAGGAATCGCGCGCGAGTTTCCTTTCCGGCGAAACTGCATCCGCCACCGGACGGACTCGTCCTTCGTCCACAGATTACGCAGATTTCACGGATTGGGACCAGGGAGCGGGCGCCGCAGCCTTAACTGCAGCGGGCAGTCAACGCAGGTCAACCTCACGCTGACCCCTAATCCCGCTGCACCAGCGCCAGATCGACCCCGGCACCGCCTCGAACGTCAGCAGGAGGATGCCGAGAAGACCGGCCAGGAGCGGCCCGAGGGCGTTGCCGAGCAACAGCCATAAGCGGAAGCGATCGATCGCCGGCCAGTTATGCAGCGAGCCGCTGCGAAACGCCACCACCACGCCGGCAAAACCCGCCAGCGCGACTGCCACCTGCACGGCCGTGGCGAGCGCTTCACCCGGCTGCATTGGCGGGAATTTAAACAGGATCTGGCCGACTGGAACAACAGGAACTTCCAGCTCTTAATGGAGTTTGCAGGGGAGAGACATCTGATTCTCCTCGCCAGCGAACCCCGGCTTCCGGTAAGAAACGCATTCCGCTTATGATCTTCCGCATTCGTTGGCTTGAGCTGGTTGTTGTTCTCGCGGCACTGGCGCCGCAGGCGTTTGCGCAGGCGCTGCCGAAGTATCGGCCCGCGGTGCCCGGGCAGGGCAAGAGATCGCTCGTGGAGCTGATCGACACGCAGCGGCTGATGAAGCAGGGACAGGGCACGGCGATCCTCATGTTCGAGACGGGCGTCACAAAATCCGGACGCACCTATGATTCGCGGACCTACCGCGAGACGCCGGGAGCCGAGAAGCTCCGGCAGGAAGTGATGTCAAAACTCGACCTGGCGCTCTTCGAGCCGGCCGTGGTCAACAACGTCTACGTGACTGCTTATGTGCAGGGCACGGTCAATTTCTTCGTGAAAGATGGGAAGCCGCACCTGCGCGTGTTTCTCCACCAGGAGGATGAAGCGTTAATGAGCGGCCAGGATTTCGTCGCGCCGCAGTTCGCGTTTGTGCCGGGAAAACCGCAATTCAGAGGCATGTACAACCCGCATCTCTCGTCGGGACAGCAGGGCCTCGCGGTGCTGCGGATCAATGTCGATGCTGATGGCAATGTGCAGGGCACAAAGGTGCTCCATGAGCATCCCACAGGACAGGGATTTGGCGACAGGGTGGCGACGGATGTGCGGGATGCGCGGTTCGTGCCGGGATTTCGACACGGCAAGCCGGTCGCGTGTCAATTTACGTGGACGATGATTTTCTCGGGGCCGAAGCGGCAGATACAGACGGGTTAGAGAATAGAACAAGGAACAGCCTCATAAGCTCGTCCACTTTTGATTCATCCTTTCTGTGCAGCGCCGGCGAGGCGAACAGCGGATGGTGAAGTTCGTCATCGGCTGGACCGCCACCATGCACGGCGTGAAGATCGACAAAGCGATGGGAGTAGACACCTGGGCCGCTTTCGCGGGCAGTGATGACAGCGCTGTCGTCGACGGTCATTCGCCGCTTCGGCATCGCGATCTGAGACGAGTCAGCGGCCGTTTGGGAGCGCATCGTTGCCCGACTGCTCGAGCTGCTTTGCCGCGCCTCGGTCCGAGTAATGGAAGAAGAGAATGCGCGGTTCTTCGTGAGTATGTCGGAGTGAACGGCGACGATGTTGATGTTCGACTCCCGCTGGAGGCCAAAGTTGCCGGGATGACGGCGAGATTATGGAGCTGACCCCGGAAGCCCTTCCGCGCTTCGTCCGACGCATAGACCAGATGCGCGATGCCGTGCCGTTCTGCGCTACTCCGCGGGCGGCTGCCAATCCCGGTAGCGGATGAAAGCCGCCGCCTCCTGGCGCCGGCCGCGTTTTTCCAGCTGCTCGATCAGCCACTGGAACCATTCCAGCAGGTGTGGTTGCCCATCCACCTCCCGCCGCTCCTCCACCCAGGCGCGCATCTTGGCCCAGAATTGCACCGCCACCGAGCCGGTCGATTGCGCCACGAGCGAGAGCGGCATGATCTCACGGAAAACGAGCAAGCCGAGCAGCTCGTAGCGCATCCCGAGCGCCAGCGCCGCCTGCTCGATCTGCGGCCCCGCGGCGCGGAATTCTGCCGGCGTCGCATTCGCCGGCAGCACACTCAGCATCCGGTAAGCCTCCACAAACTCCGCATCCTGAAACGAGCGGACCAGCTCTGCGCCCGCCGCATCCCGCCGCTGTACGCGGAACTGCCGCGCCTGCAACAGCCCGAACACCACCGCCGCCACGACGGCGGTCACCCCCACGACTTGGGAAAGGTTTGCCAGCGTTTGCAGGTCCATCATTCAGCAGGATACCCGTATCCCATCGGTAAGCGACTGCGCGGGGCGCGCTCGAGCGACTCAGAGGCGGTGCTGGCGGACGACGGGTGCCGTGATGTGCAGGCGCACTTTATGTCGATAGTAAGCTCTGACCCCTAATAACCTCTGATGACAGACCTGATCGCGCGCAAAATCGCCTTTGGCAGCTCCCACCCCTGAAGGAACCCAAACGCGACGTATTGATGCAGGGCGACAATAATCCAGAACACAAACTGGTATTTGAGCTTCACGCATTTGTGCCGGAGCCGCCGCTGCGCGACGAACGCAGCCGGCCAGCCGCCAATCGTTGTGGCAGTCGCTGTTAGACGTGCCGCGGAATGAAATCGCCCCGACCAGCGGGGCGGCTACATTCGCCAGTCGCCCTGCCGCGCGCGCTTCTTGTCCGACGCATAGACCAGATACGCGACGCCGTTCACGTTTAGCGCATAAACCGCCGCGACGAGCGATCGATCCGAAGCTTTGCGACTGCGAGAAGCGGGGAGCCCGAGAAGAGCGGCGAGCAGCAAATGGTGAACGCGCCCACGCGGCCGCGACTCATCCCGCCGCCGTCGCCAACCCTCGTCGAAATATTCACTGTCGATCTTTTTGACACTGTAGCGGTGGACTTCGACGACACCGACGCCGTGCTCGATCATCAGTTCGGCTAAGCGGCGGCCCCCCCGCTCTTGGACGGTGCAGAGCACCGCCTACTGCTCTTTCTCATTCCATGAGATGCTTGGGAACTATGTAGAATGCGATATTGACTGAGACGCGGTCGCACCAGCATATAATGAAGACGCGGTTATTGCCGGTGAGCGAAGGCGCATCGTGCCGTATCAGTTTGGCCGCGCTTCTTCGCGCGCGTCCCTCGGAATTGCGGGATTCAGTCGCGTTATCGCTTCCGCCAGTCGGCGGACGAGTGCCACATCGGAGAACGATCTGCGATCCGTGGCGATTTTTACCGGGTGCAAATTGCGGCGCGTCAGCGACGAGGTAGCCGAGTTGTTTCAACCAGCTTAAGGCTGCTTCTTCGACAACCGATTCGGTCAAGTTCACGGGGGGACCGCAACATCAAAATCTACGGAAAATCGTGCGGCTTCGGTACAGCGTACCCGCGGACAGCCGGCCATGCGGCGCTGATGTCGCCTTCTCGAGCGACATACCGCTCCACGCTCTTCTTACCGCCTCTAATTAAACGCTCACCGGCAGGCTTGGCCTGAAGCAGGTTCGCCAAATTCGCTATGCATTCCACATTACCACCTATGACCGCGGGGTCAGTGGGATACAGGGCTGCAAACGCCCAGGCTTCAATGGCCTGTGCCGGTGTGCAAAGAACCGTTCTTGGCGGTGAGACGGTTTGTCCTGCCCAGTCCAGAAGCACAACTCGAAGCGGGTTTGTAGTATTCGCAACAGGTGGGCACGGCTGCACGCAAGGCAGATTATTGATCGGCGCGTCATTGATGTAGACTGTCCGCATACGGACGCGGCTGCGCAGCGTAAATACAGGCATTCTCATACGTTCACGAGGGTGACGTCATCACGAAGCCGACCTGCTCGCGCAACCACTTCACGGCACCAGCGGTAGACTCCTGTCCAGCCGGACGGCCGCGGAACTGCAAACAGCGCCGCAGTCGCCGCCGCGTCTTCCGGCTGTAGTAGACTCAAAGTGTATGCCCGGCCCGGCAATAGGGCGGTGATCGCAGCGTTGACGACACTTCTATCAGTCCATCCTTCAGCCACGAGGGCGATTCGGACAGCGTCAGACATCCGGGACGCCGCCGATCAACTTGTTCATCCACATCCTTGACAGCGTCCAGCCAGCAGATGCCATGTCGACCATCTTGTCAGTGATACCGACGCGATTAATCAACGTATGGCCTCGATTATCTCTATCCATCGTGAACAGCCTCACCCTGCCATCTTCTCGAAGTGGTAGCGCGTCAGACAGCAGGTATCGAACCCGTGATAAGAATCTGCCTAGGGTGCGGCGAAGTCAGGATCCAATTGCACAGTGCGCCAGTTAGCTTTCGCCGCGGGGATTAAGAGCTTGATCAAGGTTGTCGATGGCGAATACTGCTGGCGAATCCTCATGAAGAGCTAAGACGGTGGCAAAAAGAACATAGAGTGCGCCTTCGCTCGCATCGTATCCGCTCAGCAGGTTCTTTTTAGGCGCCATATATCGATCGATGAATCGAATGACGAGCTGCGATGCTGCCGCCGATGGCGATAGCGGCATCGCCGCTGATGGGGCAAAGCCAACATTTTGCGCGCCCAATCAATTAGGTTCGTCGCCTCGGCGCATTTTGCGTTATACGAGTCGTCGCCGGATCTATGCGCTTTGAGCTTTGCTTTGATCAGCTCGCCAACGGCTTCTGGCAGGCGACCTCCCGAAAGGCCAACCGGCTCGCGAGGTTGCTGTTCTGGCGATAAGCCGCGGAGGGTGCGGATCTTGCTGGCGCAAAAAATTGCATAATTACTCAGTTGCTCGAGCAGTTGTCTGGCGGAATGGTTCGGAGGCAAGAGCACTGCCTTCAAAGCCAGAATCCCTGCTCGGGATTTGATCGCCCTGACTTCGTTGTTCACGCCGCCTTGGCGATCGGCCGACGATTTTTGTCCTTCGCGCCAGAGAAAATTCCGACATGTATCGCCACGCGGGCTTCGGGTCCGCCATCGGGTTGTAGAGCGCGACTTCGTAGTGTGCGCTCGTGGTGGTGGCGCCAAAAAGATGTTGGTCGGCGCTCCTTCGCCTTTGTAGGAAACGCTCACTTGTAGAGTTGGGGCGCGCCCGGCCTGACGCCGCGCCGAAGTAAGCCTCGTCGTCTACCCGCCCGGCGGCAGCGGCACCGAGGATGCCGAATGCTTCTAGGAAGTTGCTCTTGCCGCTCTTCCGTTGGCGCCGATCGAAGCATCACCAGGCCGAGTTCAACTTCCACCCGCTGAAGCGACTGAACGAATCGATTGTGATCTTCGTGATCATCTCACTCCCCGCGTGTAGCGCGTTCCGTTGTCACTGCAAATGTCAGCGGCGCAGGCAGTCGAGGCCGGGGGGCTTGCGGCCGTCGAGTTTGGCGCGGAGGGGTCGAAATCTACGACCAGCTCTGGAAAGCGCCCGCGCCATCGCCTCCAGCGTCGCGTTCATCCGCCGGTTCAACTCGATCTTGTCGTCCAGCGCCCCAAGCACCGCCGCGATGGCTTTTTGCTCGTGTTCAGCCGTGCGAAGCTGCGCGGACCATCCGGAGTACCATGCGGGAGAACGTTTCAGACCAGAAACAGGATGACGAGCCCGAATCCGAGGTCGTAACCCCCTGCTTGGTATGAAACAGATCAGTTTGGTTTATAGTCCGACACCGCAAGCAAATTGCAGCCGGATTGAGGAAGCTCGCTGGGCTACTCGACTAGGCACATTTCCCAAACGGGTTCTCCTCGAGGAAGGAGCGGTATGCAAACGGGGAGCGGTGGCCCGGGCGACCCCACGTCGCGGCAGTCTGCCGCGACAAGCCCTCAACAATCGCAGATCAGACGAGGCGTCGGATCGAAGAAAGATCCTCGGCCCGCCAACGTCCGCCAAAAGCAGACAGAGATGTGAAGCGGGGAGCCGGTGCTCAGTGAGGGGTCCCGGAGTTCACTCGCGAAGACTCGAAGTCCCGGCTTGGCAGGAGCACCGCCGATGCCTCCGCCAAAAGGTTCAACTGGGACAGTGGAAGGATCACTGAACAATAAACATAAGATATAAAAGAACGACGTAGTAAATAAAACATTGACGTCTATCATTAGATATTCCACTTTAATGCATGGTGATATGTTTTGATGCTACGCAAGAGGCGAAAAAAAGCCTTTGGATGCCCTGATTCAAACACATGAGTTTCACGAATACCTCCGAGGCGATCTCGATGGCCCTGGTGAATTACGAAGTGATTCAACACGCCGTTAAGGAACATCGAGAAGTGCTCCACGCAGGTGAGTCACCAACAGCCAGGTCAACGGTGTTGGCCGCGACTGCCGACTGTTGTGGATCCAAGTCGGCCTGAGACGGTCGAATGTTCCTGAGCTGCAAGCGGCGCGGCATATTCCCAACTTGTGGCTTAGAGCGACAGCCGTCCAAGCGACGACGACTTGCTGCCAGCCGAAGCAGCGCACGCAGACTACAAATCGCTCTTTCCCAAGGATTGGCTATTCGGCCAGTGGAATCGTTTCTTGCCGGCAAAAGCCACATCGCGGCACTCTCAACATCATGTGCGAGCACCACTCCGGCATCCCTGTGAAAGATGCCCGCGAGCAAAATCTCCTACGCCGCTGGACCTGGGAAGTACCTGCGCATGTTCGAAGCATCCGTTGCTCCCGACGGCGTGGAGATCTGAGTTTTGGCTGCCTTCCCCAGTCCACGGCGCACGGTGGGGCCGAAAGCCGTTTGCGCTACGGCAACCAGTTCGTGGGCACGATCAAACAGGGGAAACTGATTGGTCTGCCGGCAGCGCTACAGCTCGTTGCTCAAGATTCCTCCAAGGATCCCAATTTGCGGCTCACCAAAGCAGGCGTGCAATTCGCGGCCCTGCCAAATCCATTGCTCGATCCCGGATTGGTGGGGCCTGCATACAAATTCACCGACGACGAAATCCATTTCTTGCTGCAACACATCCAGTCGTGTGTCCCTGAGGAAGTCTCAGCGTTCGTCGCCATTATTGACGCTATCAACGATGGTGCCGACCCCGACAAAATGGATTCCTTTCTGCGGGTGCGTTTCGGTCTGAACGATGAAGCCACGATGACTGCCACGTTTCTTTCCACCCAGCGCACAGGGGGCGATCTCTCGCCTCGCCGACCTCGGCCTCGTTTATCGCGAGAAAGCCGGGCTTCGCGTCACCTACACGGTCTCTCATCCCGGTAAATGTTTCCGCAGCCAGATTTCCTAAGCTATGAATCCCACATCAATTGCTCATTACATAAAGCCCGTCGAATTTCTGAAGCAGGCCGTAGAAGCTACAACCGTCAAGTCCATTACGTCGCTGCTGTCACAACTTCCCATCGTGGACGAAAACGAATACGCCTACGACTCCAGCAACCCCACCAAGAATTCGGCCGAGAGGAAAGCTTCACTGGATTCCTTTGGGTAAGGACCGCGGGAACGCCGGCCGCATCAAGCTCATCTCGCCCCGAGGGGCCGATCGCAGAGCGCACAATAAAGACAATGGAGGCGTTGATTGAATTGATGCGCCGACTCGAACTGCTTCAAGACCGAGTCCGCCTCCGCACCACAAAGTCCACGAGAGGCGGTCGCCCGGTATTTCTCCCTTCCGCCTTTGGATCAGATCCCGAAGATGCAGAAAAATCCCCTTGCTAATATCAAAGGTCAAAGACCGCAGAAGTTGGCTCCGTGAACTGGCTCAAGCTCCTCCGCGTCAAAGTTGGCTACGACAAACCCAGCAAGGAGTTTGCCGTTTTCTCATCGAAGACGACGGCATTGGCCAGACCCAGGATTCGAATCCACGAAACCCTCTTGTCGCTTGGCAGCAGTGACAAAGGCGACAAACCCTATCTCATTGGTCTGTTCGGCCAGGGGGGTCGATCCACGTATGCAACGAGTGAATACTCATGGTGCGTCTCGCGGCGCGCCCTGCAAGTTCTGGGATGGCAAGCCTGATGGCGTTGGTTGGACGGTGGTGAAACAGATGTTCCCCAAGAACCGCCGCGATCCCTTTTACGCTTACCTCGCAGCCAGCCCGACAGGCGAAGTTGCGGCGCTGCCGCGCGAGGCCGGCGATGCCATCAATTTGAAAAACGGCAGCCGGTTCGCGCACTTGAATTACAACTCCGAGGCGGTTCCGCGGTCGACGGGGACTTTACCAAACACTCAACCACATTCTCTTTCAATCCCGTGCTGCCGTTCGATCTCGATGTCGGCGGCACTGTAGCCACAGTTTACGGTAACGGCTACCGGCTGTCTAACAAGACCGCGAGCAACGAGACACCCCTGGACAAATATTTCGCTAGCCAGCCTCTCGATGAGCAGCCCAACTGAACGCTTTCCCTGAGCCAACAAACCAGATGCAGACAACCCCTCTTCTAGATAAGCAATTTACACCGGATCTTGGTTACCCGTTGGGAAAAATCGGCGTCCGTGTCGTTGTGTTCCGAAACGGAAGGTGAAGGCCCCGTCAGCGGAGAGCAACGTGCCATTGGACTTGCAGCCTGAGAGATTTTCCTCCAGTAATACCGAAGTAAACGGCTACTTGGAGTTTCCGAAACGTGGGAAAATGTGCTGCGTCTTCTTGGTCAATGGCGAGCGACATCACCGGCCTCGACAACACCTTCATCGTGAACGAACTCAAGATGAAGATACTCCGCAAGCGCATGATCATCGCTGTGGATTTGGATGAATTGAGCCAGCGCGCTATCGCTGAAATTATGCAGGGCTCGCGCTCCGGTCTCTACGAAGGGCAGGTCTTTCAAAGATCGCGACCGGCTGGTTGCCACTCTCCAGGCCGACCCGGATTTGGCGGCGCTGGAAGAAGAGGCCGAAGACGAGCTCTCGCAGTTGCAGGCCGGCGAATGGGTGGTGCAGAACACACTGACGCTTTGATGAGCATCATTTCGATATTGCGGTGATCACGAAACCGGTGGCGCAGGACATTGACGGCGGTAAGCAGGGGCAATTGTTCCGGCCCGGATGGCAAACCGGTGGACGTGAACGTCATTGTCTTCGGTGAAAACGGCGCGCCTGTCACCGGCCCCGTGCTTGTTTCGACCATGCCGCTGCCACGCTTCGCGTTGTGCCGAGCGCAAAGGCCAAGCTCCTCGTCGCTGCTCTGCCCAAGGGAGACTGGAGCAAACTCAGAAGATATCGGCGCACATTCTGGAGCCAGTCACGGCTGGTTTGACTGCAAGTCTAGCCGCAAGGAATCGGATGCCATATTGGAAATCGATTTCACGGAGCCGCCGGATTTCCAGCCTGACGAATATCCAATCGAAACGACGCTCCGCGTTAGTGGCCACGTTTATTCAGATGAAGCCGAACCGCGATTGAATTTAGAGAAGAATGTTGTCGTGCGGCCGAAAAAGCCGATCCTCCCGCCCCCGCCGCGCGCTTTGAAGGAAGTGCCCACCCATCTCCGCGTCGCAGACCTGGCAACCAGTTCGCTTGCTCGCCGGTGGCCCGGACGCCCATGTTCGCTTGGTTTGGGATGGCAAAGATTCCTCACATTCGATCCTGCGCCGGAATGGACTTTTCAGGCGATATGCAGACATCGGCATCCTGTTTTCCCGGCCCTCACATTCACCAAACCAACCAACGGCCAGTTCGAAGCATTGGTTCACACACCTGCTGACTATTTCGTCAGCACGAAGCTTGAGTTTGAGCTGCAAGCCATAGGCCCCGGTTCCGCGATGCTCAATGCCTCATTCACCGCCGAAGTTGTCTTGCCGCCAGGCCCTCGAAAAATTTTAACGGAAATTCCAGCGCGTGGCCAGCGCCGCCCGCCGTATAAATTGGTATATGTCGAGGAAAAGGACTTCGAGGAATTCCACTACTCGGTGGGGCGCTATGACATGGAATGCCGGTCACGCTGCTGCTTTCGCAGAGCCGACTGCAACCGCGCCCCTAACCCTCTGTGTTAACCAAGATTTTGGCTTGCTGCGAAAATACATGAAGGGGCTGGTTGGCAAGAAGGCTGATGAGCAGCGAAATTGAGAGGAGAAGAAAACCAAATATACTTCGCATGTCGCGTATCACCTCTATGGATGTGCTCTCCATAAGGACGAAGTGCGAGAAAGAAAAAAGGAGGCAGGAGATTGAGTCCGAAGAATTCCATAGACCCACGGAGCAAGAACAACAGAAATCCAATGGAAATCAATCGCGTAGCCTCGACCTTGATTCGACTGATGGAAGTTATGCGCTGATCATGCCGAGACGCATGAGTTTGTGGACGGACGGTGCCTTTCCTTGCTCGCGGGAGTGTACGCGCCTCGGTTGTTCGCATACCATTTCCGACCGGGGGACTCGTCGCCACACCCACCCGCCAATCACACATTCATGGTTCGCTTTTACAAGTGTATACGACGAATCCCGCTTCTTCCATTGCGGTCAAGAAGGCGGGCAATTGCCATGACGGATCGGCAAAGGCGACAAGTTGAAAAACTCGGGCATCGTTGCTCAACAAGCATCGGACAGATGCGAACACATTCTTGAGCCGGTCGAAGTAAGTTCCCAGACCGTGCTCATCCCGCGGCCCAAGCGCGTAGAACGATTGCCAGCGCCGTCGCTGATCCCGCGAGCCAGAAGGGAGCTGGCGTTTCCCTTCTTCCATGAATCTGCCAGCGGTGGTAAACGACATGAACTCCGGGGTAGGGCGGCGAAGTGACCACCAATTTCACCGGTAGCCACGAGCGAGGAATCCGGCCGTCCGAGTGAATTTCCCGCGCATCGCGATTAATAACCCTGCGCAAGGACCCTAGTCGCCAGCGTGGCAAGCCGTTCAGCGTGCAGTGGCTAGAATTCCATGTAATTGGCAACCGCCTCCCGTAGCCTTGCAACAAACTCATCACGCAGGGCTAACTTATCATACAGACATCTCCGCAGTCCAACGCCCACTGTCCGGCCGAGAGCAGGATTTACGCCCGCGCAAATGCCTGCTGACGTCGCGTCTTCAATCGTGTGATTCTTCCCAATGGCCCAAGAGAAGAATGCTCGCACCTCGTGAGGCAAGTTGCGTTCGTAATGTTCGCGATCCTCTTTCCATTACCCCGTCCTCGGGGGTTGCAGCGAAATGCCGTTTCTCCAACAATCTCATCGCACCATTGTTCAATGGCGCGCCAGATCATGAAAACGGAAGAGGAGTTGTCTTTTGCGCGAGCGATGAACGTTGCAAGGCTGCTGACATCCATCCCCGGCAGCGCATCAGCCCGAGGCTGATCGCCTCCAGCAGCGTTGTGCCACCTCCGCAAAAGGGATCAAGGACAACTTCACCCTCATCGGAAAATGACCGAATAACCTCTCGGGCAAAAGTCGGTGCGAAACGCACAGGGGTATTTGTAGAACGTGTGCGGCGAGTCGCTCGCCTTTACCCTGACACAGCACACTCTACCGTACCGAGTGTGGTATTGTGAGCCGCTCCTTGTGTCTCCTGTTCATTGTGGCCGGTTGGGAACTGGAGTTGCCAATTCGGTCACCAGACTGGCGTCGTCCGCTCGCTCAGCACACGTTGAATGCCCCAGTGGACGACGTTCCTGAAGGGTTAGCGGAGGGCGATGTTCGTTCGCGAGCTTTTGAAGCTTTTCAGTATTCGGCGGCCGACAGGGAGACAGTAAACCGCTTATTTTTTCTTCGTTTCGTAAGCGCCATGTGGCACCAACTATCACCAACTATCACCAACTTGTCAACGCGTGGTGTGTCAACAGGTTCCGTGGTATGAGCTTTCATTTATCCAACGCTAATTCTGGCGGTCAGACAAACGCTGTCCTAGAGGGTTGAGGTCGGCTGAGGAAAGTTCGTCCCGGCGACAGCCACTGATTGGGACGATGTTGATTGACGATGACGAGGACAGCAGTACTGTATCCGATGTCCGTCAACGTCAGCTTTATCAACATGAAGGGGGGCGTCGGCAAGACGAGTCTTGCGATGCAGGCTGCCAGTTATGCGGCGTCGGATGGGAAGCGCGTTCTGGCAATTGACCTCGACCCTCAATCGAACCTGAGTAGGCGCTCCTCGGGCCCGACAGATACGTAAATCTGCTGAAGAAAGGCAAGCCGACGGTCGTCCAGTTGCTCGAAGACTATCAGCCCTGGGCATCGGAATGAGCAGCCCACAGCCGGTGTCGATCCACGATGTGATTGTGAAGAACTTCTGGTACACCAACCTCCTGCATCTGATCCCGAGCCGGCTCGAATTATCGCGCCTCCTGCGCAACCCCGGCCGGAAAAGAGCGACGACTCGCGAAGGCGTTGGCGAAAGTATCTGACGAATACGATCTCGTGATAATTGACTGTGCGCCGACGGAATCAGTGCTGACGGATGTCGCTTATTTCGCAAGCAGATTCGTTGTCGTGCCGGTGAAGCCTGAGTTTCTTTGCGGCAATCGGCCTGCCGCTGCTCGCCCGCTCGCTGGAAGTGTTCAGGAAGGAGAATGATGATCCCGCGACATTGCCGCTGGAATTGTTTTTAATCACGGCGACTACCAGTCCGGACCGGAGTCCAGGCGTTCCGTGCGTGAGGTCCGGAGTTTAGCGTCTGCTGAGAAGTGGCGCGTCTTTCGGAGGCCGTCCCCACACTCGAAGGCGGTTCCGAAATCTGCGCGGGAAAGCAGCATTATCAAATGGACGAGCCACCACGCAGAAGTCCGATTAAGAGTGCAGTTCGGAATTTCTCTGTGCCGAGCTGTATAACACCATCGGAGTGTAGACCGTATGGCAGAACTGCTGGATCTTGAATTGCAGCTGTTGCTTCTGAAATACGGACGATCAAAGGTGATTCACGCCCTTGCGACTTTGCAGCGAACAGCACAATGGGAGAGTTGGAGCGGCGTCTCAGCGAAGTGTCTCACGCTACATCCACGAAGAAGCGCAAACAGCCGCCATCGGCCGAGGAAAGCGTCGCAAGATTGAATATTTCCGACCCTGCTCTGAACGATCGTTTGAAGGCACTTGCGCGCGAGTTCGAGCGCGGGCGTTTTCTTCCACAGCTGAGAGACGCAACACGGTTTTGTGAGCAACACGGTGTTAATTCCAGTACAGAAGTCGACGTCAGGCGTTCCGAAAAGTCGTGATGGTTTTGGCCACGTTGGCGGTCGCAAAGCTCGATGAAATCCTCAGAGCAATTAGGCAACGAACCTGGGGGCTCGTTTGCTCGCCTCGCTGACGCCATAATGCGCGGCAGCTAACCGCTTCGAATGGCCAAGTAATGACATCATCAAAATCCCGTCGGTAGCGCAGAGTCCACTGGCAGGAGGAAGAAGCCGATGAGATAGAGCGAGGGAAGGGTTTTCGTTTGGGACAAGCCTGAACCCGGACGTGCGGGAGCGGTTTTGGGGAAAAAGCTGAAAATGGAAAGTGGAAAGCTGAAAAGCGGAATTTGGGAAGCGGAGGGCAGGGCGGACGCGAAATGACTGGCAAACGACAGACGCGCGCGTCGTCATGCCGAGCGATTGCCAGCCTATTTCGCCAATCAGCAGCCCGTGCTGAAGGGGAGCGAGATCCAATTAATCGCCATCGCACCTGGAACGCTCGGCAAAAGCGGCGTAAGAAGGTCGCGACAATCGCAACCCAAGCGCTGCATGAAACGCATATTTACCATCGGGGGCATCGTGGCCGTCGTTCTCTTTTCGACATTCGCGGCGCATGCGGCGCCCTATCCGTATGTGCTTCGAGAAATAGGCACTCTGGGGGGGAATTTTAGTATCGCAAGAGGGATCACGGCGCGTGGAGAGGTGGTGGGAAGTTCGTCAACTGGGACGACAACTCACGCCTTCATAACGGGCCCCAACGGGGCTCTTCCCATGCGGGATCTTGGAACATTTGGAGGCAACCGCAGCAGTGCCAATGCGGTGAACGACAGGGGGCAAGTGACGGGCTACGCGTTCCCAAGCCCGAGCCAAATCAATGCGTTCATGACCGGCCAGCATGGCGCGCTGCCGCTCCGCAATCTCGGCACATTTGGTGGAACGGTCAGCGAAGGCTATGGGATTAACGCCAGCGGCCAAGTCGTAGGCCGTGCCGCCATCGCCGGCGATTCCGCTCAGCTGGCATTTTTGAGCGCGCCCAACGGAGGGGCACTGGTCAGCTTAGGGACCCTCGGGGGAGATAACAGCGTCGCTTACGCAGTCAACAACCGCGGGGAAGTGGTGGGGTACTCGTTTCTGGCCGGGAATATTGTCCAGCATGCATTCGTGAGTGGTCCGGGTGGAGGAGCTCTCATCGACCTGGGCACGCTCGGCGGAACCGTCAGCGCGGCGGGCGGAATCAACGCAAAGGGCGAGGTGGTGGGGACGTCGGACATCGCAGGCGACACGGCCCGTCATGGTTTTTATTACTCGCCGCAAGATCGCCGTCTGGTGGACCTGGGCACGGTGGGTGGAGGGAACAGCTCCGCCCTTGCAATCAATTCCCGAGGACAGATCGTGGGAGCGTCTGAAACCGCCGGCGGTGTTTTTCGTGCGCTCATTCGCACGCCCTCCCGTGGCTGGGAGGACTAAACGATCTTGTTGATCCGGCTACCGGCTTCACCATGCGGATTCCTTTTTGCATCAATGAACGTGGGCAGATCGCAGGCCAGGGCCACAATCGCAACGGCCAGCTTAGGGCATTTATTCTCACGCCGCGTCACTTGGAGACGGGAGAGGAGATGGGAGATGGGAGGAGGGAGGATTGAGGCCCGAGATTGGGGGGGCGGGAGGGCCCGCCACGGCGGGTAAAGTGCGGTCGGAGATCCAATCACACAATGAGGGAATCAGCTTTGCGGTGAGAGGATGGGGGCGTTATTCTGTTTGCCATGAGCGCGACGGAATTGATCGAGCAGTTCAAGGCTCTTCCCCCCGCCCGAGCGGGCGCAGGTGGCCCAAATTCGTCGTGGAAAATGATGATTCCTGGATTCCCGAGTCATTTAAGCAAGGGATGGCCGATGCGGAGGCGGGGCGGTTTGTGGGACCGTGGATACCGCGCTGAACGTCGAACCGATTCGCGACGACCAGTGAAGTATCGGTTCACTGCGACCCGGGCATTTGCGCAGCTTCGCCAGGTCCCGGCCCAGCAGCAGGAGAAAACGCGGAGGCGTTCGTATCTTCAAGCTGAACCCTTTGATCCACGTTGCGCGCGCACAAGATTCTAAAATTATCTGCTCGCTATGCCGGACGATTTACGCGGCAGAGATCAAGCGAATGTGCGGGTCTTCTACGTCGAAGGGGTTCGTCGTAACGGTCCGAGCATCGGGCTGGGTGAATATTATCGAGCTAAACGGCGGGAGGGCGAGCGGTTCTGGGAGAAGCGGAGCATCAAGCCGCCGCGGCGGGAACTGTGGTCGGAGGGCGTTGGGAAGGGAAACGCGAACGCTGAACGTCGAACGTTGAACGTCGAAGGGGGAAGGCGGGACTAAAGGCTTTCGCCCACGTCCCGAAGAGGCGGAGATTATGCGACGACGAGGCGGCCTTTCGGCTCCGGCACAGGGATGCCGTCTTCTTTCGCCGTCACCAGCCAGAATGCGACCGCCTCTTCCGCGCTGGCGATGGCCTCAGCGCGCGTGTTCCCGTGTGCCATGCAGCCGGGGAAGCTCCGGCACATCGACGACGAAAGCGTCATCTTCGCCGCTCCACCAGACGATCATTTCGTAACGAGGATTTTCCATGGATTAGAGGAGTTTGTACTGCGCGAGGATTCTTCGCACCTGTTTAACTTGGTCAGGGTTTCGCCTGGGAGCCGGCGCGCTGAAGGTCGAGACGCTCCATGACGCCGGATTTTGTGAAGATGTGATGGCTGCCGGAGACCCGCATGCGATGAAGCCTTTTGCCTGCAGGAGCTGACAGATGTCATCGAAACGGACGTTTGCATCCGATTGTCCGCGGAGAAGCTTCTCGAGAATCTTATCGACGCTCATTGATGAGCCGCCGTTTTATCCGGCAGAAGAGAGCGAAGCAAGGGCGGAAGGCGTTTGGGGAAGACCTGAAAGCGGAAACAGCAAAGGTGGCATGGTATAGCGGTCAGATCAAGGAGAGGGTTCGCCACGGCGGGTAATCTGCGGTCTGGCTGCCGGAAATTCGCGAGCGAGCTCCGGAGCTAATCCTCTTCTTTGCGGATGCCGGCGAAGGTCCGTTTCACTTTTTGGGAGGTGAAGCGTGCCTGGGGGACGTCCCACACGGCTTCGACGGTGGCTTCCCACGCTTTGCGCCCGGGAGTTTCTTTCGGGTCGGTCGTTGCGATGGCGCGAAGGCGGACGTGGTCGGCATCGACGAACTCACCGAAGGCGCCTTCCTCCGGGCTCTCGACGATAAAATCGAACTGGCCGGCAGGACCCATTTTCGCCGCCTTGTAATCGGGCAGGAAGAGGTCGTGCACTTTCTGGAACAGATTGGTCGATCGGCTCACTTTGCCGTCGTGGATCTCGCACAAGAAGACCTCCTCCGGTCCCCATTTGCTGTCGAGCGTGACCACGACCGCCGACCCGTCGTCTGACCAGCTGGCGCTGATGCCGCCGTGGTTCTTGTTTTGGAACTGAGGAAACTTGGTCTCGAGGGTGGTGAGAATCTGGAAGGGCTTCAGCGCGACCAGGTAGTCTTTGCAGCGAGTCGCAGCCCCCTTTTTTGGTTCGTCGGTGCAAACCTCCATTTTCGGATAGATGACCGCGAACTTTTTGTCGGGCGAGAGGGTGCTCGAGGCGACGAGGTAGTCGGCGTATTCCCTGGGCAACCCGGCGGAGGTGTCTTCGCCTTCGTTGGTTTCATCCTGGGCGGAGGAGGGCGGCCAGGGGGATGAACAAGAGAGCGACGGCGGCGGTGAGGGTGGGGGGAGGCATGCGGGCACTCTGACAAAGGGGCGGGGTGGTGGGAAGGAAAGATCGAGGGCGGAGCGTCGGGGAAAAGCTGACATTCTGAAAGCTGAAAGCGGAAAGCGGAAACGGAAACGTCGAACTGAAGTGAAGGTAGATGGAGCGGGGAGAAACGTCGAACGCTGGTACGTCGCGACAGCGTTGAACGTGAGGAACGCTGACGTTCGGAATCGCTTTGTGCGAAGGTCCTGATGAAGTCTCGTATTCCAGACCTGCAGAGTGCTGAGAGAATGCGTTTTCGCGGCCGGCGAACTGTGCGATGGCGCCATGCCGAACGTGGCCGGACAACCGTCACGAGAGTAGGCCCGACTCCGACTTCGTGAACCGAGAGGCTAGGATGATCGGGGTCTCGAAGAAAGCAGCGAGGAAGTGCTCTGACGCCTGGCTGCGAGCCTGAGGAGAAAGGGCGTGGTAGCAATGCGACCAGAAATCCCGGTGGTGCCACGCGAGATCACAAAGTCGTGCGGGTCGAGCGGCTGGAGAGGATCGTCGGCCGAGATTTCTCGCCAAGCCGCGAACCGCGCCATGCGCTCCGATCCTGGAAGCGCTGATCGCCAGCCGGCCTCGTCTTCACCAATGCGGCTTTGTTCTCCTCCTGGCGGAGGAAACGAGCGTAGCTGAGCACCGCGCGCTGTGCTTCGGCGGGCAGGGCGTAGATGGCTTCGAGGAGCGCGGAGTCTGTGTCGTCAGGCACGGGTGAGAATTTAGCTAGCGCGCAGACGATGTCGAACCGGGTTTGTGGATACGCGGAACGCGGGCACAGCGAGGGACCGCTGGATGGAGGTCAGCGGTCAGGCAACGTGCTCGACGCTGAACTTCAGCATCGAACTGAGGAGGTGGTAGACTGGCTAAGCGAGTCGTACGGAGCGGACAGTGCGGACAACGAAGGCAGCAAACGTCGAACGCTGAACGTCGAACATCGAACGCGTGGAGACTAGAGGAGGTTCCGGAATTCTTCCGGCGTGTAGCCGGCCTGCCTGGCAATATGGCCCATCGTATAAGCGTTGATTGGGTTGTGCCGCGGGATGGTGAGGGTGCGAAGTCCATTCGACATGACGATATGCCCGCTCTGGCGGATGATTTGAAATCCGGCCCTTTGTAATGCGGCAACTGCCGCGCGCTGACTTACGCCGGGAATTTTCGGCTTGTCAGACTGTCACTTCGTCGCGCTGAATCTTGACACCGAAACGCTCTTCAATTTCGGGCTGAGCCGCCAGATAGTCGGAGATGGCGCCCTTGATGTTCTCCAACGCCTCGGCCCGCGTGGCTCCCTGGGAGTTGCAACCCGGCAGGTCGTCACACCAGATGGCAAACCCTTCGTCGGATTCCACGAGCGTGACTCGATACTTCATGCGCAATCATATTACGTTTGGAACGGCGAGTCGAACTGAAGAAAGGGCATTCGGAACGGGGAACTCGGAACGCCGGAAGGCGGGAGGGCGGAACTAGCAGTTAGCGAACGTCGAACGTCTGAACGTCGAAGTCGAGGGAGGGCAGATGGCAGATGGCGGAGGGCCGGAGTTAGGCAAACGTCCCTCGCTCGCGGCGGTAGGCTTCGGCGAGAAGCACGACCGGGTGAGCGATCCGCGGGTGGCTGGCGGACAGGTTTTCGAAACCTTTTTCGATGTGCAGGTGGCAGCCAGGATTGGCGGTCGTGACCACGGCCGCCCCGGTGGCACGAAGGTTTTCGACTTTTTGCTCACGGAGTCGGTTGGCGGTTGCCGGCTGGGTGAGGTTGTAGATTCCGGCACTGCCGCAGCAGGTGTTGGCGTCCTTGCACTCGATGAGCTGGATCCCGGGGATCGCCCTGAGAATGGCGCGCGGTTGCTGGCTCACTTTCAGACCATGGCAAAGGTGGCAGGATTCGTGGTAGGTGACGCGCTCGTTTTCCGCGGCGGATGCCGGTGGCGCCCGGAAGCCGATCTCGACCAACCATTCGTGGATGTCGCGCAACTTGCTGGACCACTCGACGGCGCGGGCGGCGTAGGCGGGGTCGTCGGCGAGCAGGCGGTCGTAATGGCGGAGGTGGAAACCGCAGCCGCCGGCGTTGCTGATGATCGCATCGACGGAGGAGGGATCGATGGCGTCGATCTGGAGGCGGGCCAGCAGTTCTGCGGATGCGAGGTCGCCGTTGTGGGCGTGGAGCGAACCGCAGCAATGTTGCGAGCGCGGAGTGATGACCTCACACCCGTTTTCCGTCAGGACTTCGGCGGTGGCCTGGTTCACGTCGGAAAAAATCAGGTCCTGCATGCATCCGGTGAGCAGGGCCACACGATAGCGGCGTGGAGTGAGGGCGGGGGAGATGGCTGGAATGAGTTGATCTGAAAACTGGGCGCGGATCGTCGGTGTCACTGCTTCCGCGGCGCGGATCGGTCCAGGCAACAGGCGTGTGAGGCCGAGCTTGCGGAACAGGTTTTGCAATCCGGTGACCTGCCATAGCCAGAGCCCGCGGCCGGCGAGCCGCAGGAGATGCGGATGGAGGAACAGCCAGCGCATGGTGATGGCGCGCACCGAGCGCCGCCATGGGGTGTCCAGCACGCCGCTTTCCTCGACCTCGGAGCGGGCGACCTCGATCAACTGGCCATAATCGACCCCCGCCGGGCAGGCGCTGGTGCAGGCGAGGCATCCGAGGCAGTAACTCATTTCCTCGGCGAAAGCGGTGGTGACGGGCAGTTCCTCATCGGCGATGGCGCGCATGAGGGCGATGCGTCCACGCGGCGAATTCCGCTCGTGGCCGGTTTCGGCGAAGGTGGGGCAGGTGGGCAGGCACATTCCGCAGTGCATGCACTGTTGGAGAACGGAGTAGTCCAACTCCGCCAGGCGGCGGGCGGCGCGTGGCGCATGGGAACCTGGACGAGAGTGGCAATCATGGCTCTCCGTCGGTGAGGTCGAAGATTTTTCCGGGGTTGAGCAGGCCTTCGGGATCGAGGGCGCGCTTGACCTGGCGGAGGAGCAGATGGCTGCCGGAATCGAACTGCTGGCGGAGCGCCTGCTTTTTTGCCAACCCCACGCCGTGCTCGCCGGTGACGGTTCCGCCGAGTTCCAGGGTGCGGGCGAAAATTTCCTCCATCGCTGCCTCCACCCGGTGCATTTCCTCCTTGTCCCGCTCGTTGGTTAGGAAAGTGGGGTGCAGGTTGCCGTCGCCGAAGTGCCCGAAGGTGGCGATCTCCAACTGATGGCGCTCTGCCACTCCCTCGATGAACTGGACCATGCCGGCGAGCTCGCTGCGCGGGACGGTGACGTCTTCAAGGATGGTGGTGGGCCGAATGCGCGCGAGGGCGGAAAACGCACTGCGTCGGGCGGTCGCGAGACGGGTGGCTTCCGCTGAATCCTTCGCGCTGGTGACGGTGGTCGCGCCGTGGGTGCGCGCGAGTTCCTCGATGCGCGACGCCTCGTCGGCGACGGCGGCGGGATGGCCGTCGGTTTCGATCAGGAGAATCGCCTCGGCATCGCGCGGCAGGCCGACGTGGGCGAAATCCTCGACGCAGCGGATGGTCCGGCGGTCGAGGAACTCCAGCGTGCAGGGGATGATGTGCGCGGCGATGATGGCGGAAACGGTCGCCGCGGCGGTGTCCATGCGAGTGTAGGTGGCGAGCAGGGTCTGGCGTGCGGCGGGTTTCGGCAGGAGCTTGAGCAGCACCCGGGTGACGATGCCGAGCGTGCCCTCGCTGCCGACGAAGAGATCCTTGAGGGTGTAACCGGCCACGTCCTTGACGCACTTGTTGCCCAGCCAGGTGATCGTGCCATCGGCGAGCACGACTTCCATGCCCATCACGTAGTCGCGGGTGACTCCGTATTTCAGCCCGCGGAGGCCGCCGGAGTTCTCGGCCACGTTGCCGCCGATGGTGCTGATTTTCATCGAGCCGGGGTCGGGCGGATAGAACAAGCCCACGGCGTCGGCCGCTTCGAAGATGCTCTGGGTGATGACTCCGGCCTCGACGAACATCGTTAGGTTCCGCTGGTCGAGTTCCAGGATGCGATTCATCCGTTGCAGGCAGAGCACGATCCCACCTGCCACCGGCACGCTGCCGCCGCTGAGCCCGGTGCCGCTGCCGCGGCTAACGACCGGCACCTTGTGCTCGCGGCAGAGGTCGATGATGGCGGAAACCTGGGCGGCATCGGCTGGGAAAACGACCGCCAGCGGGCGTTGTTTCAACACGGCGGTGCCGTCGAATCCATAGGGGAGAATGTCTTCCGGTTCGGTAAGGACATGCTCGGAGCCGAGAAGTTTGCGGAGGGCGGCTTCCAAGGATGAAGGATGAAGGAAGAATTAGGAAGTGAAGCGCGACTTCTTGATGATTGTGACGAAGATCGCTGTTAGCTCGTCGCACTCATGGCGTAACGGCGCGAGCTTCTTCGCACCGACGATGCCGGCGTCCACGAGGAGTTCGAGCCAGTAACCGGTTTCTTCGAGTTCCCGCAGGCTGTCGCCGCACTTGGCGACGAACTCGCGCTTGATGCGTCGCCGACACGGTCGGATACGCTTCGCGGTAATTGGCGCCGACGGACGTGCCCGAGCGCAGGGCTTGTTTGCCAAGAATCTGAGCCTCTGTCGATTTGGGCAAAGCGGAAAACATCCGGATAGCTTCGCAACGCAAATTGTTTGGTCCGGCCCCGCAAATCATGTTCTTCCTTCTGCATTCTTCCTTCCTACTTCGCCTGATTCAGGCGATGACGACTGTCTTCACGTTCGTGAATTCGCGGATGCCTTCGGCGCCGAGCTCGCGGCCGTAGCCGGAACGTTTCACGCCGCCGAACGGGAGCCGCGGATCGGAGGCGACCATGGCGTTGATGAAGACCATGCCGGCTTCGATCTCCTCCGCGCAGCGCTCCTGCTCGGCGGGGTCGCTGGTCCAGACGCTGGCGCCGAGACCGAAGGTGGTGTCGTTGGCGACGGCGATCGCTTCCGCCACATCGCGGACGCGAAAGAAGGCCGCGACCGGGCCGAAGATTTCCTCGCGCGCGGCCGGGCAATCGCGCGGCACATCGATCAGGACGGTGGGCTCGTAGAAGAAGCCGGGGCGATCGACGGGTTTGCCGCCGGTGATGAGTTTCGCACCGGCGGCGACGGAGGCCTGCACCTGCGCATCGACGCCGCGCAGAATCTGCTCGGAGGCGAGCGGGCCGACTTCGCTGGCGGAATCCAACGCATCGCCGACGCGGAGGGCCCGCATCGCGGCCGCGAATTCGTCGACGAAGCGGTCGTGTATTTCATCCGCGACGATGAAGCGCTTGGCGGCGATGCATGACTGGCCGGTGTTGATCATGCGCGCTTTCACGGCGGTCTCGAGGGCGCGGGGAAAATCCGCGCTCGGCAGGACGATGAACGGATCGCTCCCGCCCAGCTCGAGCACGCTTTTCTTGATCTGACGCCCGGCGGCGCTCGCCACTTCCGCGCCCGCGCGCTCGCTGCCGGTGAGCGTGACCGCTTTGACGCGCGGATCATCGATGAGGGCGTACGTTTGCTCGCTCTCGATGAGCAAGGCCTGAAAGCAGCCGGCGGCGAATCCGGCACACCGGAAGACATCTTCGATCGCGAGCGCGCATTGCGGGACGCTGCCGGCGTGTTTAAGCAGGCCGACGTTGCCGGCCATGAGGGCAGGGGCGGCGAAGCGGAAGACCTGCCAGTAAGGGAAGTTCCACGGCATGATGGCGAGGATGGCGCCGAGCGGCTGGTACCGAATGAGGCTGCGGCCGGTCTCGGTCGTGAGGGGCTGGTCGCGCAGCAATTCCTCCGCGTGGTCGGCGTAGAATCGGCAGCCGTTCGCGCACTTGGTCACCTCGTCGATGGCGGCCGGCAGGAGCTTGCCCATCTCCAGTGAGATGATGCGGGCATGACTCTCGCTTTCCGCTTCGAGCAACTCGGCCGCCGCCCGCAGCCAGTGCGCGCGTTCGGCGAAGGAGGTGCGGCGATGTTCCTGGAAGGCCGCCTCAGCGAGCGTGAGCTTCTCTTCGAGCGTACCGGCGCTCAGCGGAGTGAACTCACGCAGAGTCTCTCCGGTGGCGGGATTGAGCGAGGCGATGGGCATGGGCGTCAGGGTAGACGCATACTTTCACCTCCGGAAAGGGAGGTGGGCAAACGTCGAACGTTGAACGTTCAACGGCGAGCTGGGAGCGAAGGAATCAACCTAGAAGGTCGAATCCTCAATCCCACCGCCTGGAACTAAAAACGAAACCGGGCTGGGCTAAATCTCGCCGCCGATCTCTTTCTTTTGGGCGTCGGGCGTCAGATCATTGCCGTCCAAGCCGCGGAATGCTTTGACGTGGCCACCGCCGACGACGTCGTCCTCGGGGGTCAAATCCTGGAGGGGCTCTTCTTTCTCGATCTCCTTTTTCTGCGCATCGGGCTCTAGCATGGGGTTCCTTTGGTTGGGGGTTGAATTTCGGACCGGCCAGGGCCGGAGCGGTTTTTAAGAATGCCGGACGAAGGGCCGGGTGTCGAGCGTGTTTTCGCCATGAGTGCGGCAGCTTGCGATTGATGTTGCCCTCGTCAGAGCCGGGCCTTACGTTCCGCGCCTTTCCTGCCCGCCATATTCGTAAATGGCGCCGGCTTGCTTCACCTGTTCCCGCACCCAACACGTCCCTATGAGATTATTTCAAGAAGTCCGTCCTTTTGTTCCTCTGCGCAGTGGCTTTCGTCGTCGCCGCGCAACTCCTGCGCGCGCAGGCGGGCCGGCTCTCGACGGAAGCGATGTGGCGCGACGTCGAGGAGTCGTCGCTCGATCAGAAGATGCCCCGCGTGGTCGTTCCCACCCGCTACCGGACCGTGCGCCTGGATAAAGCGCTCCTGACGCCGGCGCTGGCGGCCGCGCCGATGGAATTCACCCGGAGCGCGGCGCAGAATCCGATCATTCATCTGCCGATGCCGGATGGAACCACGGCGCGTTTCCGTTTCGAGCAATCGCCCGTGGTCGAGCCCGGCCTCGCGGCGAAATACCCGGGCCTGCAGAACACTTACCGCGCTCAGGGCGATCGATGACCCGAGCGCGACCTGCCGCTTCGATTGGCTGCCGACTGGCTTCCACGCGATGGTGCTTTCACCCAACGGCACGGTGTTGATCGATCCCTACGCGCACGGCAATACCGACTACTACATTAGTTATTGGAAACGGGACGCGGCGAATGCGACCGCTGGGTTCAAGTGCGATTTCGTCGATTCTGAGACGCAGATTCCGGACGCATCCGGCAGTCAGGTGCCGGCGGTGACTTCCGGCACGACGTTGCGCACTTACCGGCTCGCCCTCGCATGCAGCAACGAATATGCGGTGGCCGTGGGTGGAAACACCATCGCGGGCACGCTCGCGGCTGAGGTGCTGGTGATGAACCGGGTGAACGGCGTCTACGAACGCGATCTCGCGATCCGGATGGTGATGGTGGCGAACAATAACCTGATCACTTACGCGGGCGATAACGTTACGGCGCTCTGCGGCGGTGGGGTGACCGCGTGCACCTCCGCCAACGATCCTTATTCGAATGGCAGCGGCAGCACGATGCTCGGTCAGAACACCACGACGCTCACCACCGCGATTGGCACCGCCAATTACGACATCGGCCATGTCTTCAGCACCGGCGGCGGCGGGGTGGCGACCCTGAACGGCCCCTGCGGGACCAACAAGGCGCGGGGCGTAACCGGCCTCCCGAATCCGGTCGGCGATCCGTTTGCGATCGATTACGTGGCGCATGAGATGGGGCATCAATGGGGCGCGAACCACACCTTCAACGGAGCGGTCGGCAATTGCAGCGGAGGGAACCGCTCCGCCGCCTCCGCCTACGAACCGGGCAGCGGCATTACGATCATGGCCTACGCGGGGATTTGCGGGAACCAGAACCTGGCCGCGAACAGCATCGACACCTTTCACGTCAAGAGCCTGGAGGCCATCGTCGCCTACAGCCAGAGCGGCGCCGGCAATGGCTGTGCCGTCGCGACCGCCACCGGCAACACGCTCCCCGAGGTCACCGGGCCCGGTAACTTCACCATTCCGAAGCAGACGCCGTTTAGCCTGACCGCGGCCGCGACGGACGCCGACGGCGATACGCTGACCTACGACTGGCAGGAGTATGACCTCGGCGCGAGCACGACCGCCGTGCCGAACACGGATTCCGACGGCATGGCGCGGCCGATCTTTCGTCCCTACCTCCCGACCGCGGGCGGTACGCGCACCTTCCCTTCACTCCAATACATCTTGAACAACGCCAATGTTCCGCCCGCGACGACCGGCGCATCATTCCTGACCGGCGAGCTTCTGCCGGCGATCTCACGGGTCATGACGTTCCAGGTAGTTGCGCGCGATAATCGCGCCAACGGCGGCGGCATCAAAACAGCCACCTCGGCGGTCACAATCGATGGCGCCGCCACGCCCTTCGCCATCACCGCGCCGAATACCGCGATCAGCGTGCCGGGTCTGAGCAACCTGAACGTGACCTGGAACGCGAGTGGCAACGCCGCCAACGTGAAGATCTCCCTCTCCACCAATGGGGGCACGACGTTCCCGATCGTGCTGGCCGCGAGCGTCCCGAATAGCGGCGTGGCGTCGGTCGTGGTGCCGGACATGGCCACGACGACGGCGCGGATCAAGGTCGAAGCGGTGGGCAACATCTACTTCGATATCTCCGACGCCAACTTTACGATCACGCCCTCGCCCGCGTTCGCGTTGATGACGGCTGTTTCGCGGAAGGTGCACGGCGGATCGGGGACCTTCGATGTCGATCTGCCGCTTTCCGGGCCCGCGGGCCTCGAGTGCCGCCGGGCCGGGGCGAGCGGTGAGCACACCGTCGTAGTCACCTTCAACCATCCGCTCGCGAGCGGCGACGCTGTCGTCACCAACGGCACTGGCAGTTTGTCTGGCACGCCTGTTATCAACGGCAATACCATGACCGTAAACCTGACCGGGGTTGCGAATGCGCAGACGCTCATCCTGACGCTGCAGAATGTGACGGATATCTCCGCTCAGATGCTGCCTGACACAATGCTCAGCGTCAGCTTCCTCACCGGCGACACGAGCGGTGATGGCACCGTGAATGCCGGCGACGTCCTGCAGACGCGAGCCCGCTCCGGGCAGCTAACGGACGCGACCAACTTCCGCTTTGACGTGACCACCGATGGCAGCGTCAACAGCGGCGACACTTCGCTGGTGCGGTCGCAGTCGGGCAACAGTCTGCCTTAGTGGCCTCTGCAGTTGAGCGGAGCGAAACCATCTCTGCCTAATTCCGGCGGTCTGGGACGCGGAACGTAGCAGAGATTCTTCGTTCCACTCAGCATGACAGATTCGTTGGGACACGCTCTGAGGTTTTGTTCGACGAATCCCTTGCGACGACGCCTAGGCGGACTTGCCGGAGTCGATTTGTCGGTCGTGGGAAGTAGCTAACCAGCATTATACGAGCCTACGAGGCGGCGGCGGCCCGCACGGTAATCAAGATCCAGCTCCAGGAAGCCGGACAATCAGCTCGCCGAGTAACGACTCTCGTCATTACAGATTTGCAATCTTTCAGCACGATTCAAGAACTCAAAGCTTTGCGTTGACAGGAAAATTCAAATTTCATAGCCTCGACGCTGCGTCCGAAGAGTAGTCAGGGAGCACCAACCCTTCGGCGCCTACCCCCCCATGAAAACAAAGTCTGCTTCCAGATTCGTCTGGCTCAATCTGCGCGCCCTTGTCGGTGCGTTTGTTTGCTTCGCCGGCCTGGCCCTCGTGTTTTTCACGTTTCGGAACACCGTGGCTCAGGTTACTCCGACGCAACCGGTGGTTAGCGGCATCTACCGTGGCCTCGCTCCGGTGACGCAATTCGACCTCTCACCACCTCTGCGCGATATGCAGATAATACCGCCCGGGCCGGGCAAACTGCGCGAGAATGAAGACCGCGACATCGTACCGTGGAAGGTCCGCTTTGCTCCTGAGTGGGACCCGGTCGCTCAGTCCACGGTCGGCGGGACAGAGGCGGGCGGAACGGAGATCTCCGGGCCGATCGTTTCCTTCAACGCCCAGACCAATACCAGCGGCGTGGCTCCGCCGGACCCCGTCGGATCGGTCGGCCCAAACCACATCGTGGCGATGGCGAACCTCAGCTTCCAGATCTTCAACAAGACTGGCACCTCGCTCTTTGGGCCGGCGGCGAATAACACCCTTTGGGCTGGTTTTGGCGGCCCATGCCAGGTCGAAAATGCCGGCGATCCGGTAGTGCTTTACGATAGGCTGGCCGACCGCTGGCTCCTCTCGCAGTTCACTTCCGCCGGCCCGAATTATTTCGTCTGCGTGGCCATTTCGCAGACGGCCGATCCAACAGGAGCCTACTTCCGATATGCCATCTCGACGGGGACCAACTTCCCGGATTACCCGAAGGTAGCCGTCTGGCCGAATGCCTATTATATCAGTACGCGCGAGTTTGCCGGGGCGCCGTTTGCAGGCGTGGGGGCGTATGCAATCAATCGCGCCCAGGCCGTGGCCGGCAATCCGCTCACGCAGGTGATTTCTTTTCTCGTGCCACCCGGAGGCACCCCGTACAATCTTGGCGACGGGTTGCTCCCGAGCGATCTCGATGGGCCGATGCTGCCGCCGGCCGGCCGGCCCAATTTTTTTGTTGGGTCGATGGATAACAATGGCCCCTACGGTGCGCCGCAGGATGCTTTGACCCTGTGGAAGTTCACCGCCAATTTCGCCACGCCGGCCCTCTCGACGTTTGTGCTGGCGAATACCATCCCGGTGGCCTCATTCAACTCGATCCTGGGGCTGTGTGGCGGCACTCGGGCCTGCATCCCGCAGCCAGGCACGGCCAACCGAATTGATCACCTGGGTTATCGGCAACGCCCCTTGTTCCGTGCGGCCTACCGGAACTTTGGCGACCACGAATCGATCGTCACCAACCAATCGGTCTCTGCTGGCATAGGCCCCAATGGCGAAGTCTCAGGCATTCGCTGGTGGGAATTGCGCAGTCCGAATGCTGCGCCGGTGATTTTCCAGCAGGGCACCTACGCGCCCGGTCTAACGGACGGGATACATCGCTGGATGGGCAGCATTGCCATGGATGGCGAAGGAAATATGGCTCTGGGTTACAGCGCCGCCAACAACGCCCTCCCGGCGGTGTTTCCCAGTGTGAACTACACTGGGCGCCTGGCCGGCAGCCCGGCCGGCACCATGCCGCTGGGTGAAGGGAGCATTGTTACCGGAACCGGCTCGCAAACCGGCGGCGGGAACCGCTGGGGTGATTACACTTCGCTCTCGATCGACCCGACAGATGATCTCACTTTCTGGCACGTCAACCAATGGATCCCGACGACCAGTGCTTCGGGGTGGCGGTTGCGGGTGGGCAGCTTTAAGGTCTCGCAGTCGGCTGCCTGCGACACCTACCGGGTGCTAATTGCGTACTCTGAGACCAGTATCCCCCCCACCACCCTCCGCAATCAGATCCTGGCCGAACCAGGCGCGAGGGTTGTTGATCTGTTTGATGCAAATGCAGCCACTCCCACCCTCGCACAGCTCTCGACCTACGACGTGGTCGTAGCCTACTCCAACACCGCCTACGACGACCCCGTAGCCATGGGCGACGTGCTGGCAGACTATGCCGACACGGGTGGCCTGGTGGTAGCGTTTAATTTCAACTGGCACACTGCGCCTTTCAATTTGGCAGGACGCTGGATGACCGGCGGATATACCCCGTTCAACGCCAACGCGCCAACTCTCTTCACCGACAGCACGCTGGGCACCTTCTCCGCCAGTCACCCCCTCATGCAGGAAGTGACCGCCCTCAACGGCCACTTCCGGCACGACGTGACGCTCGCGCCGGGCGCGATACAGGTGGCGGCATGGGCAGACGCCGAGCCAATGATCGCGGTCAAGACGCAGGCAGGGCACACGGGAGTAGGCATCAATAACTACCCGGGCGACGCGCCCAACGATTGGAGCGGGCAGTTTGGTCGAGTAGTAATGAACGCTGCTCGCTGGCTCAGATCTGCCATCACGGTCAGCGGTGGAATTACCACCGGCGACCCTGTCCAGACGGGCCGCCTGTTTCGCGGTGGTGTTACCAGCGAATGCGGCGCGCCAAATGACTGCAGCACCATCGCGGGTAACTACCACTATACTGCTCATACCTTCGTCAACACCACGGGCGCGCAGGCCTGCATAACAACGACGCTCACGACCGCCTGCTCCGTCGCAGCCAATCAAATCTTCGCAGGGGCCTATTTGAACAGCTTTAACCCGGCTGACATCTGTGCGAACAACATAGGGGACTCAGGCTCTAGCCCAATCGGAGGAACGCCGATAACATTCGACTTTACCGTTCCGGCTGGCGCTACCTTCGTCGTGGTGGTCGCTGAGGTGACCGCTGATGGCGGCTGTCCGGCCTATACGCTGGACGTTTCGGGTCTCTGCCGCCTCGCACCGGTGCCAAGCTCGATCGTCTCACGCAGGCTGCATAACGCGGTACCGTTCGACATCAGCATGCCGCTTGCCGGGGGCGGAGTCGAGTGTCGCCGAGGCACTGGAGCCAGTCAGAATAATCACCAACTGCGGGTGACCTTTGCCAGCCCACCGACGGTCGGAGGAGTGGCGGTGGACAGCACTGATGGCCTCGCGACGGTAAGTCACAGCATCAGCGGTAATGTGGTTACGGTGGATCTCGCGGCGGTGACCGACGTCCAGGTCCTGTCGGTCGCGCTGATCAACACCAGGGTCGGCGCCAACGTAGGCACCGTTACCATCCCGATGGGAATACTCCTCGGCGATACCAATGCTTCGGGCGTGGTTAACTCCGGCGACACGTTGCAAACCCGGAGCCGCGGCGGTCAGCTGACTGACGCGATCAACTTCCGTTCCGACGTCAACTTCGACGGCGTAGTGAACGCAGGCGACGCAACCGTCGTGCGCTCGCGGGCCGGTAATGCCCTCCCTTAACGGCGTACCGCGCGGAAGATTTGTAGGGGAAGCTGGCAGCTTCCCCTACAGGCGCAGCCCGCGCGGAATCACGACCCGGTCCAGCAAGTCGAACAACCACTGCACGATCAGCGCGAGGATGGCGGCGGGGATCGCGCCCTGCAGGATCGTGCGGTGATCGTTCAGGTTGAGCCCGCTGATGATGGGTTCGCCGAGGCCGCCGGCGCCGATCAGCGCCGCCAGGGTGGCGGTGCCGATATTGATGACGGCGCTCGTCTTGATGCCCGCGAGGATACTGCGCGACGCGAGCGGCAGGTAAATCTGGGTGAGTCGCGCCGCCGGTGTGAGCCCGAGCGCGATGGCTGATTCGCGCAACGGCGCGGCGATATCCTGCAGGCCGGTGGCGGTGTTGCGCACGATCGGCAGCAGCCCGTAAAGAAAGAGCGCGGCGATCGCCGTGCCGCGCTGAGATTCCGAAAAATGGCAACGGCACCAGCAACGCCAGGAGCGCGAGCGAAGGGATCGTCTGCACCGCGCTGGTGAAGCCGAGGATGGCATGTCCGAGCACGCCGCCGCGGCTCGCGACGATCCCCAGCGGAATCCCGACAAGCACCGAAAGCAGCAACGAGACGCCGGCCAGCTCGAGATGGCGGGTGGTCCAGCGCGCAATGTTCCGGGCCAGCGATGCCGTGGCGGTGCTGCGCTCGGGCGCGCCGTCCGGCGTAAAGTAAACAGTCGGCGGCGTGGGCGTAGTTCCGGGTTCGTTCCGCCTCGGCGTTCAGCCGTGTCATGCGCTCCTGGCCGAGCGTGCCGGCGATCCCCTCGAGCGCGGCGAGGGCCGGCGGATCGAGCGACAGCCGATAGAGAAAGACGGCTTTGTATTGGGGAAAGAACCCGAGGTCATCCTCCAGCACCACAAGGTCGTTCTCGGCAATCTTGGCGTCGGTCGAATACGCGTCCTTCACATCGATCTGCCCGGTCCGCAGCGCTTCGTAGCCGAGCCCGTGATCGATCGCTTTCAACTCCGCCGCCGGCAGCTGATAACGCGCGGCCAGTGGTCGCCATCCGTCCTGGCGTTCGATGAATTCGTGGGTGAGGCCGAAGCGCAACTCCGGATGCGCGCGGAGATCGCTGATGGTGCGAATGCGCGCCGCTGCCGCCGCGCCGCGGGTCATCACCAGTGCGTAGGTGTTATTGAATCCGAGCTCGCTCGTCATTCCGATGCCGAGTGGTTCGAGCGCGGCGCGCATGGCCGCGGGGGTCGTCAGCCCGGGCTGCTTCAGGATTTCGTCCGTCAGCGTCCCGGTGTATTCGGGATAACAATCGATCTGCCCCGTCCGCAGCGCTTCCCAGACGATAATCGTGCCGCCGAGCCCTGTCCGGTTGGTCGTTGTGAAACCGGCGTTTCCGAGCGCACGCAGGGCGATCTCGGCCAGCACGTACGATTCCGTAAACTTCTTCGAGCCGACGACGACCGGGCGGGCTCCCGTTTCGCCCACGAACAGCAACAGGAAGAGTCCGGCGATCGCTTTCATACCAGGGCCAGGCTGCGTTGGGCCTCGAGAAACGAGGTGACAAACGGCTCCGCGGGTGTGTCCCGCAGCTCCGCAATCGTCCCTTTCTGGACGACGCGACCTTCGTTCATAAGCACGATGGAATCACCCAGATAGGCGGCTTCGGCGAGATCGTGGGTCACGAGCACGACCGTTTGCTGCAGCCGCGCGAAGATCTCCTTCAGATCTTTTTGCAAGGCCGCCCGCACCATCGGATCGAGCGCGCCGAGTGGCTCATCGAGCAGGAGTAGTTCGGGCGATAGCATCAGCGCGCGCATCAGGCTCACGCGTTGACGCTGACCGCCGGAAAGCTCGAGCGGGTAGCGATCGAGCAGCGGCGCCGGGAAGCGCGTGAGGGCACAAAGTTCCTCGAGCCGCGCGGCGGAATCCCCGGCGGGGCGCCGCAGATGACGCGCGAGCAGGAGGACGTTGGCGCGGGCGGTGAGATGCGGGAAGAGGCCGCCGTCCTGAATGACGTAGCCAATGCGGTGCCGCAGCGCGGTGATATTCGCTGGCGAAACGGCTTCCCCTTGGAACTCAATTCTTCCGCTGTCGGCCTCGAGCAGGCGAATGACGAGGCGCAGGAGCGTGGATTTGCCGCAACCGCTCGGGCCAATGAGCACGGTAGTCTCCCCGCGCGCGAAGGCGAGATCGGTCGGATGCAGGGCGGTCGCGTCGGCGTAGCGCTTGCTGACGCCGAAGAGCTGAACCAAGGCAGCGCTGCCGTCTTTGTTTGTCATGCTGAGCGAAGAATTTACCCGCCGTGGCGGGAAGCATCTCCAACCATTTCCGCGTGCGCTGAGGAAGGCTCAGTCAGAGATTGTTCGACTCCGCTTCGCCGCGCTCAGAATGACAAAGTGGAAAAGCGCGCGTCGTTTGGCTAGTCCCGAGTCACGAAATGGAAAACCGCGAAGAGTTTTTGCGGATCGGTCCAGGTGCGGGAAAGCCGGAAACCGGCGGTGACAGCAAGCGCGTCGAAGCTTTCCACGGTGTATTTGTAGGAGAATTCCGTGATGATGAATTCGCCCGGCTGAAAGTCAAAAGTGTGTCCACCGAGGTGCACCGATTGCGCCCCGAGGCTGACCAGATGCATCTCGATGCGGCCAATTGCGGCATTGTAAACCGCGCGGTGCCGCCAGCAGGGAAGCACGAAATCCGCGCCCAGTTCGCGGTTTGCCCGCACGAGCAGATTCAGATTGAAGGCCGCGGTCACACCCGCGCTGTCGTTGTAGGCCGGCTCGAGAATCTCGCGCGGCTTCTGCAAGTCGACGCCGATGATAAGGCCGCCGCTGTGACCGCAAAGCCGGCAAACGCGCGTCAGGAAATCGCGCGCCAATGCCGGCTCCAGATTGCCGATGGTGGAGCCGGGGAAGTAAACCGCGATGTGCGCGGGCTGGCGTGAAGGCGTGGGCAAGCGCAGCGGCTGGAGGTAATCAGCGCAAACGGGGAGAATCTCGAGCGCGGGCATAACGCGGCTGAGTTCCTGGGCGGAATCGATCAGGCGCTGCTTGGAAATGTCCACCGGGACGTAGGCGATCGGATTGCTCAGGTGCTGAAGGAGCATGCGCGTCTTTGCCCCCGCGCCCGTGCCGAAGCCAACCACCTCGGCATTGGTCCCAATTGATTCGGCCATCTCCGCACCGTGCCGGCGCAAAATCTCGAACTCCGTGCGCGTAACATAATACTCCGGCAGCTCGCAGATTTGCTGGAAGAGATCGGATCCGCGCTCGTCGTAGAAAAACTTTGAGGGGAGCGTGCGCGGTGTCGCGGAGAGGCCGGCCATGGCCTGCGCGAGGAATTCAGACGGCGGCCGGCTCCAGGTCGAGGACGGCCGGTCCGCCTGTCTTCGCACTCATTTCGCGTCGCGCGCCAAACGCAGGCCGGTGAATTGCCAGCGTTTTTCCGGTTGGAAGAAATTGCGATAGGTCGGTCGAATATGATCGCGGGAGGTGGCGCAGGAGCCGCCGCGCAGCACCATTTGGTTGCACATAAACTTGCCGTTGTACTCGCCGAGCGCGCCCGGGACCGTGCGATAGCCGGGGTAGGGGAGATAGGCGCTGCGGGTCCATTCCCACACGTCGCCAAACATCTGTTGCAGTCCGCCGTTACCGGCCGCCGGTCCGCCCCCGGGATGAAACCGCTGCGTCCCGACAAAGTTCCCGTCGATCTGCAGTCCGTGGCTGGCGCGTTCCCACTCAAACTCCGTCGGCAGCCGCGCCCCGTCCCAATTCGCGTAGGCGTCCGCTTCGAAATAGCTCACATGCGTGACCGGCTCCGACTCATCCACGGGGCGAAAACCGGAGAGCGTGAAATTCCACCAGGCGCCCTCGCGCTTGAGCCAGTAGAGCGGCGCCTCCCAGCGTTGCTCGTTCACGGTCGTCCAGCCTAACGACAACCAGAACTCCGGTCGCGTGTAGCCGCCGGCCTCCATGAAGGCGAGATACTCGCCGTTCGTGATCGGCCGGTGCGAGAGCGAGAACGGCGGCACGAGAGCGCGGTGGCGCGGTCCTTCGTTGTCGTAGGCGAATTCGTCGCCCGCGTGGCCGATCGACACGATCGCTTCGTCGAATTCAACGAAGTGCTGCGGCGTCGGACGTGACCGCGTCGGTTCCGGCGCGGCGGATTCGAACACCGGATAGAGCGGGTTCTGGGCGAAGACATGTTTGATGTCCGTGACGAGCAGTTCCTGGTGCTGCTGCTCGTGGTGCAACCCGAGGATGAGCACGGGCTCGATTTCATCCAGAAGCGCGTCGTCGGCCGCGCTGACGAGCTGGGCCATGCACTCGTCGACGGTCGTGCGATAACGGTAGGTTTCGGCGACTGTCGGGCGTGAAATCAGGCCGCGCAGGTCGCGCCGGTGCATGTCGCCCGCGGCGTTGTAGTAGGAGTTAAAAAGGAACGCGTACTGCGGGACCTCGGTGCGGTAACTCGGCATCCAGACCTTCAGAACAAAGGTCTCGAAGAACCACGTCGTATGCGCCAGATGCCACTTCGTGGGGCTCACGTCGGGCATCGATTGCACGACGTAATCCTCCGGCTGCAGGCCGCGGCAAAGCCGGGCCGTGAAATCGCGCACCGCGCGAAAGCGCTCCACGAGCGCGACCGGCGCGGTCCGGTTTCTCGCGGACACTCTTCACGCCCCGTCGCTCCGTGACGATTGTGTCCGCGTCACGCACCCTCAATGACGCCGCCTTCCTGGCTGAGTTCATCCCTGCGCGCCTGCACCATCTGGTCATGCACGGCCTCGTCGAGCCCGCCGCTCACAAGCTGCTCCCCCAGCATCTCGTCATCGTCGAGGCCCGCGCGTGGCAAACGATGGCCGGTGTCGCTTGCGACCACGTCCCATTCTTCGCCTTCGGCACTCGAGGAGGACTCGTCCAGCTCGTCGCTGCCGGCGAGACCGAGCAATTCCCGGCGCGCCTCATCCCAATCGGCGTCCGTGAATTCGTCCGGGTTGCGTTCATCGATCAACGCGATCTCGCGCGCGCGTTGTTCCACCAGCTCAGGAGTGGGTGCGCCCATGCCATCGCCGTGCATGGAGATTTTGCCGAAGCCCGGTTGCGAATTCTCGTTCATATTAATTAATACGGAATACGGATGCGCTCCGTGCGCACCACCTGCCAAAGTATTACGGCGCTCGGGCCTTTTGGCGAGCAGATGCTGTGGCGCCTGAGCCCCGCTAGAGTGAGCGGGTGAGCGTGGGCGGAGGGACCTTTCAGTTCGGGGCCGGAAACATCGTCTACGATGAGTACGGTGATCCGCAGGGGCAGCCGGTGATTTTTTGTCACGGCTGGCCGAGCTCGCGGTCGATGGCGCAGCTGACCCACACTGCGGCGGCGCAGTTGGGCGTCCGCATCATTTCCCCCGATCGGCCGGGGATCAGGGGCTCGGCGTTCCAGGAAGCGCGGACGCTGCTCGACTGGCCGCAGGTGGTGGAGGCGCTGGCAACGCATCTGCGGTTGGAGCGATTCCGGATGCTGGCGATCTCCGGCGGCGCGCCCTACGCTTATGTTAGCGCCTGGGCGCTCCCGGAGCGGGTCGCGGCCGTGGCGGTGGTTAGTGGCGCGCCCCCCATCGCCGAGCTCTCGGATCACACCGGGCTCTGGCGTTTCCACCGCTGGATGCTCGCAATCCATGCGCGGCAGCCGCAATTGCTGCGGACGCTCTTTTACGTGGCGCGGCCGTTTGCCGTCACCCGGCCGCCGGTCCGGCTTCGACCGTTGCTGCTGAGGCTGCTGCAGCCATGCGATGCGGATGTGCTGCGCGATACCGCGGCGTTTGAAGCCTGCTTCGAAAGCTCGCGCCGGGCGTGGCGCGCCTCGACGGCCGGCGTGATGGCGGATGCCGAGATTTACGCGCGAGCCCTGGGGGTTCCCGCTCGAGGAAGTGCGACCTCCGGTGCATTTGTGGCACGGCATGAAAGACCGAACGTTTTCGTTCCGGCTCGCGGAGCAGCTCGGGCCGCGCTTTCCCAATTGCCGGCTGCACATCGTGGAGAACGCCGGCCACTATTCGCTCCCGATCCGCCAGATGCACCGGATCCTGGGCGAGCTGATGCAGTCCTGAACGAACCGCCGGCCGGAAGTTTTCCTGTTCACCAGCGCACGAGTGAAAGAAACTCAAGCGTGGAAGATTTTACCGCAGGCATCACGCATCAGCAGCCGACCCGCCGGCAGTCATCGCTCGGCGAAGAATGGGACCGGCGCATTCGCGAGCTCGTGGCCGACTGGGGCGCGGAGAAATCCCCGGAGCTGGTGGAGGAAATGATCATGACCGCGCTGAAGATGGCGCGCGACGGGATGGGGACCGCGGATCTGAAGCTGATGAATCGTTCGCTCAAGGAAATGCGCTATGCGGCGAAAGTGTTCGCCGGCTATCGCGACTTCCGGAAGGTCTGCGTCTTTGGCTCGGCCCGGACCCTTCCGAGCGAAGCGGAATTTCAGGCGGCGGAGGAATTCGCGCGCGGGATTGCGGCGCACAATTACATGGTGATCACCGGCGGCGGCGACGGCATTATGGGCGCCGCGCAGCGCGGGGCCGGACGCGAGAAGAGCTTCGGGCTCAACATTCGCCTGCCCTTCGAGCAACGCGCGAACGAGACGATCCACGGCGATTCCAAGCTGATTAACTTCAACTACTTCTTCACTCGGAAGCTGAACTTCGTGAAGGAGACGCACGCGCTCGCGCTCTTCCCGGGTGGCTTCGGGACGATGGATGAGGGCTTCGAGGTCCTGACCCTGATGCAGACCGGCAAGGCCCGGATCATCCCGGTGGTGCTGGTCGACAAGCCGAACGGTACCTATTGGGAGACGTGGATGAAATTCCTCACCGGTCACCTCCTCGAGCTCGGACTAATCGGGGAGGAGGATTTCCACCTCTTCAAGATCGTGCACAATCCGGCCGCGGCGGTGGAGGAAATCGTGCACTTCTACAGCGTCTACGACTCGGCGCGCTGGGTGGGAGATCAACTGGTGCTTCGTCTCAGCCGCCGGCTTTCGGCCGCTGCGGTTGCCGCTTTGAACCAGCAATTCACGGACGTCCTGCGCGAAGGCGAGATCGTGCAGGGCACGGCCTTGCGCCAGGAAAAGAACGAGCCGGCCATCTGGGATTTGCCCCGGCTCATCCTGACGCCGCACCGGCGGAGTTTCGGTCGCTTCCGACAGCTGATCGACGCCATCAATTTCGCCGAGCCTGAGGCGAAAGCGTAATTGAGGTGCGGGAATTTCTCGGACTGTGATGACCGTATAATCGACGATTAAACGGCTTCGATCAGAGATTTACGCAACCGCTTGTCTCTCGAGAATGTAGTCGTGAATCGTGTTCACGCTGCGCAGCACATTGGCCGCGACCTCTGAATTTGGAACGCCAACGCCAAACGTCTTCTCCATGCCGACGACGAGTTCGAGGGCGTCGATCGAGTCGAGCCCGAGACTGCCCGGACCAAAGAGCGGCAGATCATCGCCAATCTGATCCGCGGTCGTCTGCAGCATCAGGTGCTTTATGAGCATCTCTTTGATGCGGGTGCGGAGATTGGCTTCTGGCATGGCGAGCGCGCAAGCTGTCGCAATGTAATCGCGTGGTCAACCGCTGGCAGCCGTCCCGGCAGGCCCGAATCCGTGGCGGGCGCGCACCGAGACGCGGGTTTCGATCAAGCCTGGCTGCCCGGCTCGACTTTGCGATCGGGCGCGGGCGGGACTGCGCTGTCACCGGCGGCATTTTCGATCCGCGGCGTGGTCGGCACCGTGGCGGACGCAGAGCGAACCGGCGGCGCCGTATCGGTCTTGCCGGCGGAATGCAGCTCGTCGCTGAATTCGTCCTTAGCCTTCTGGAATTCCTTGATTGCCTGGCCCATGCCGCGCGCCAGTTCGGGCAGCTTCTTCGCTCCAAAAAGAACGAGCACCAGCAGCAGGATGATAATCAGTTCCTGCCCGCCGATGTTCATGAAGCCAAGAAGCATGTTCATACGGTTAATCGGAACATGAGCCCGCACCCTGAACATGCAAGGCAATTAAACGCCAGGTGTGGCCGCCGTCGCCGCACTTCCGGCGCGCGCTAACCCGCGTTCGGCGCGCGGCGTCTTCCTGGAGCCATATCCATAAGCTCTCGAGGTGCCGGCCGAGCTCCTCCTTCGCCTGGGCTAATGCGCCTGGCGATAATCTCGCGCTGCCCTCCGGGCGGCGTTGCGCAAACAGGTAATACTTGATCTTTGGCTCGGTGCCGGAGCCGCGCACCGCGATCCGCGTCGCATCCGCCAGCGTGAAAATAAGCATCTTCTCCTTCGGAATGATGTCGCCTTCCACGTCGCGAATGGTCTCCTTCTCGAAGTTCGTTACCCCCTTCACCGGCACGCCCATCATCTCGGTCGGGCGCGGCCGCCACATACGACTCCAGCAGGCGCGTGATCTTCGCCGCGCCCTCCGCGCCTTCAAAGGTCATCGAGCCGTTCTTCTCCTCGAAGTAGCCGAACGACGAGTAAACGTCGTCGAGCAGACCGTCGACGGTGAGGCCGCGCGACTTCGCGTAAGCCGCCACTTCGCAGAACATGATCGCTGCCCCGTTGGCATCCTTGTCGCGCACGAAATCGGCCCCGCTGTAGCCGTAGCTCTCTTCCCCGCCGAAGACATAGAAGGCCGAATGCGCCAACCGCAGCGCGCGCGTTTCCTCTTCCGGCAACTCGCGGTATTTCGCGACGACGTCGGCCGGCAGGCCGCGCTCGTACTTGCCCAGCTTCGCGCCGATGTACTTGAACCCGGTCAGCGTCTCCACGCAGCGCAGTCCGAAATGCTCCGCGATCGCCTTCTGCAGATCGGTCGTGACAAAGGTCTTGATGATGACGCCGCGGCTCGCGTTCTCCCGGTTCAACACGCCCTGCGCGAACAACACCTGTGCGCGGTAGAACGCCATCAGCGAGCCGATCTGGTTGCCGGTCAGCAGCTTCAACTCACCGTCCGCCGTTCGCACCGCCACGCCCATGCGGTCGGCGTCAGGGTCCGTCGCCACCACGAGATCCGCGCCATTGCGTTCCGCCAGCTCGATCGCCAGCCGCAACGCCTCCGCATTCTCCGGGTTCGGCGATTTCACGGTGGGAAATCCGCCGTCGAACTGGTCCTGCTCCGGCACGGTCGTGAATTGAAACCCGAGCCGCTCCAGCATTGGCTTGATGATCACGCCGCCGGTCCCGTGGATGGGGGTGAACACGACGCGGAGATCTTTGCCCGAGCGCACCAGCGCGCGATCGAGCACGAGCGTCTCGAGGCGTTGCATGTAAGCTTCGTCCACTTCGGCGCCGAGGGTCACAATCTCTCCGCGGTCTCTGCCCGGGACTGCCGCCGCGGTCGCGCCTGCATTCACCTTGGCGATGATCCCGCTCGCGTGCGGCTCCACCACCTGCGCGCCATCGTCGAAGTAAACCTTGTAGCCGTTGTCGTGGGGCGGGTTGTGACTGGCCGTGATTACCACGCCGGCGCTCGCGCGCAGATGCCGCACCGCAAAGGAAAGTTCCGGCGTCGAGCGCGGCCCGTCGAAGACAAATGCATCGCAGCCATTGTCCGCCGCGACCGTGGCGGCGAGCCGGCAGAATTCGCGCGAGAAGAATCGCGGATCATGCGCGATCACCAGCTTTGGCCGGCCCGCGATCCGCTCCTTTGCGAACCACTCGTGCAAATACGCCACGAGGCCGCGGGTGGCGCGGGCGATGTTGTAAGAATTCATCGCGTTCGTGCCGACACATGGGAATTCCGGCGGCGCGCCCGCCGCCGCCGTGCCGCGCTCCGCGGCGGTCACGACCTTGCCGATCGTGCGGCCCCGCAGTCCTCCCGTGCCGAACGCCAGCGTCTTGTAGAAGCGATCGTTCAGCTCGTCCCATTCGTGAGCGACGACGAGCTCCTCGACCACCTGCGCGTACAGTGGAGTTTCCGCCCGCTCCAGCAGCGATCCGATATTCGTCCCCGCCGCCGCCATCAACTGCCCATCCTTGACCGCCTGCTCTATTTGCGCACCGAGGGTATCCGCCATGCCGCCACCATTCCGGCGCGGTCACGCAATGCAAGTGCCCGCTCGGTGATCCACCTTGGATCGATCACTCGCTGGTCCGCGCTTGTGTTCCGGTGATTTGCATCGGCCCAAGCGGGGCAACCGCTCGCCTAACGAGAGTCCGACAACTGGCTCGCAACGGTCCCGACAACCCGCGTGAAAGTGTCGATGTCGTAGGGTTTCTGGATGAAGTCGAGGAAGCCCGCCTCATCCTGAAATCCTTTAATTGTCTCGCGTTGATAGCCGCTGGTCAGCACCGCCCGGAGGTCGGGCCGGATGCGTCGCAGCCGGGCGAGTGTTTCAATGCCGGTAATTCCCGGTAGCACCAGATCCAGAATGGCGAAGGATATTTCCCCGCTGTTTTCCCGGAATCGTTCGACGGCCAATTCACCGGTCGAAACAGCGATCACCTTCAGGCCCATCTCCTGGAGAAGGCTCTCCATCAGTATCCTGACTCCATCCTCGTCCTCTGCCACCAGCACGGTTCCAGCGAGTCTTTCGGGCACGTGAGAAGAGGATGGCGGCAGGCTCGGTACGGCCGTGGCGACGGAAGGGGGCGCGGGCGTTCCAACCGGGAAAAGCACCCGCACGGTCGTTCCGCGGTGCGGCGTGCTTTCGACGAAGAGCGCACCATGATGGCCCCGAATAATGCCAAGGACGGCGGCCATGCCGAGACCGCGGCCCGCGAACTTTGTGGAGAAGAACGGCTCAAACATGCGTTGGCGTACCTCATCGGTCATGCCCACGCCCGTGTCCGCGATTCCAAGGACGACATAGTGGCCGGGCTCCACCGGCTGGTCGGTTAGGCTCATCTCCAAGGCATTTCCGTCGAAATATTGACCGTCGATGGAAATGCGGACGGTGCCGCCGGATTCCGGCAGGGCTTCGACGGCATTGGCCAGGATGCTCTTCAGGACCTGCGTTACCTGAGACTGATCCGCCTGAATGGTTGGCAGCTTGTCGATAGTCGGAAGCTCGATGCTGACGTTCGGCGCGACCGTTGACCGCATCGTCTCTACCAGATCTCTCGTCAGCTCCACGATCTTGACCGGTCTCGTAGTGAATTGTCCCCGGCCAGAGTAGGCCAACATCATCCGCGTGAGGTCGGCGGCCCGTTTTCCGGCCGCGGCCATCGCGTCCAGGCTGTCGCGCAGATGCGGCGAACCGCCATCCTGCATCGCGGCGATCTCCAGATTCCCGAGGATGACGGTGAGGAGATTGTTAAAATCGTGGGCGATGCCGCCGGCCAGGACGGCCAGGCTTTCCAGCTTCTGGGCGCGGAGCAGGCTGCGTTCAAGTTCCAGTCTGCGGTCCTCCGCCATCTTCCGGTCCGTGATGTCGTTTGCGACGACGAGAATACCGCGGGTGCCGTCCGGGAGATCCACGGGGCGTTCGCGGATTTCATAGTGTCGCAGCGTGCCGTCCTTCTGGCGATTGACGACCTCGTGTTCGAGCCGCTCACCGCTCCGGAGGCGGGCGAGATTCCGTTCGATGTCCGCGGGGGGGTCGTTACTGAAGTGGCTGACGTGGAGACCGATCAACTCGTCGCGGGTGAATCCCATCCATCGGCAAAAGGCCGGATTGACGTCGCGGATTCGGCCATCGAGATCCACGAGGACGACGCTTGTCGGCAGCAGCTCGAAGAGCGCCCGGTAAAGCGATTCTGGTCCGATGGCATCCGCTTGTTGAAACGGGTGCTCCATTTGGGGGAGGTTTCCTGGTGAGTCAGTCCCAGTTGTTTTAGATCAATTTCGTCGCCACGCCAAGCCATCAGTTGGTCCTACCGGGCCACGCGTCGCTCAGCTGCGTCGCGTCGGCGGTGGGATGTCGCCCGCCTTGATGATGGTCATTTTCTCCGGCTGGAGGTGCTTTTTGATCGCGCCGTTGACCTGCTCCAGCGTGAGAGCGTTAACGCGCTTCGGGTACTCGTCGAGCCATTTCACGTCGTAGCCGCGATGGATCGCATCCAGCAACGCATTCGAGAGGGCATCGGTCGTGGCCAGGCCGACTTTAAAGGTGCCGATGAGTGCCGTTTTCATGCGTTCCAATTCCTCCGCGGTCACGCCTTTGGCGTACCAATTGTCGAGCTCGCGTTTCGTCGAGGCCATGCCCTTGTCGAGCAGGTCGGGGGCGAAATTTGCCTCGATCCGCCACTCGCCGTCGGCGAACCCATCCTTCGTCAGCGATGAGGAAATGCCATAGGTCAGGCCCTCCTTGTCGCGCACGTTGGCCATCAGCCGGCCGGTGAATCCCCGTCCCAGCACGGCGGTGCCGATTCGCAACGCCAGCGAATCGGGATCGCTGTATTTGAGACCGCTTGGCTGGCCGACGATAACGGTGACGTTCGGTTTGTCGGCCATCGCGATCACCTCTTCCTGCGCCTTCCCGGGCATTTCAGCCTTGGTGACCTGAAGCGGGGCTTTGCCGCCCTTCCAGCCCTCGAACGCCTTGCCAATGTCGGCCTTCATGGCCTCGACATCGATGTCACCGACCGCGACCAGAGTGGCGTGTTCCGGTCCGTAGTGGGCTGCGTGGAACGCCTTCACCTCTTCGATTTTCGCCTGCTCGACATCGACCAGAAACTGCTTCACCGAGGGCGTGAAATTCGGGTGCCCTTTTGGATAGGTCTTCTCCGCAAATGCCTGCTCGGCGCGGAAGTCTGTGTTTTCGAGTGCGCGCTGCAGGTCGCCGGCAAGCTGCTTCTTGAGCTTGGCGAATTCCTCCTCGGGAAATGCCGGCGTGCGCAATTGCTCCGCCAGCAGAGAGATCACGAGCGGGAAATCCTTCCGCAGACACTTGCCCCGGAATTCCGTCATGACGCCGCCGACCGAGAAGTCGATCGTGGCGCCGATCGCTTCCAGTTGCTGGGCGATGGCAAACTTGTCGTGCTTTACCGTCCCCTTATCCAGCATCTCGCCGGCGAGGGTCGGGATCGCGGTGTTGTTCTCCGGGGGCAAAGCTGTCGCCCGCGGGCAGAGACCCGCGAAATGTCACCACGTCTTTCACGCCGGTGCGGTAGGCGAGAACGTCGATGCCATCGATTTTCTCGCGCACGACCTTGTCGGCTATTTGCGCGTCGGCCACAGCAGTGACCGCCGCGAGGGCGGCGGCGATTAGAGGAAGTGAAAGGTTGTTTCATGATCTTCGAGATGGGAAAGTTGCGCCGGCGTTACTTGCCCGTTTTCGCTGCCGGTTGGTCACCGGGCGATTGTTCCGGTGTCACGTTCGGAATGAACCAGCCGGTCGTGCGTTTGTTTTCTAAGAGATAGGAATTCGCCACCCGCTTCACATCCGCGGCGGTCACCTTTTTGAGCGCCTCGTCTTCGGTCACATAGAGGGTCCAGTCGCCGGCCGCGATGTATTCATTCAGCACACTCGCCACCGCGAAGGACCCATCGCGCGCGTACGAGGCTGCGGCCAGAATCTGCGCAATCGCGGAAGCGACTTCCGCGTCTGTCACGCCGTCGACTTTCACCCGCTCCATTTCATCGAGCACGATCTTCTCCACCTGCTCGTGCGTCGCGCCCGGAGCGAGGTTTGCATATAGTATGTGGAGCGAAGGATCATGGAAAAATCCCGCATCGCCACGCACACTGGTGGTCAGATTCTTGTCGGTCAGCGTCCGGTAGTAGCGGCTGTTCTTGCCCTGGGTAAGAATGACATTCAGCACTTTCAGCGCCGGTTGATCGCCATGCAGCGCGCCCGGAGCCTTATGCGCCACGGCCACGACTCCGAGCTGGCCCGCCCGTTTTACGGTTACCCGGCGCGGCCCGGTTTGCTCCGGCTCGACGGTGTAGACCTGCGGAATCGGAGCGGTCGATTTTGGAATTGCGCCGTAGTGTTTCTTCACGATTTCCAACGCCTTGGCTGGCTCAAAATCGCCGATGATCGAGACCGTCGCGTTGTCCGGCCAGTAGAAGGTCCGGTAAAACTCCTGCAGTTTTTCGATCGGCACCTTCTCGATGTCGCTCCGCCAGCCGATCGTGGAGTGATGATACGGATGCGCGACGTAAGCAGCGGCGAAGATTTCCTTCTCCAGCGCCTGGCCGGGATCGTTCTCGCCGATCTCAAATTCGTTCCGCACGACCGTCATCTCCGGTTTGCGGTCGCTGTCGCGCAGCCACAGGTTCTTCATTCGGTCGGCCTCGATCGCCATGTAGCTGTCGAGATGTTCGCTTCCGATGTTGGCGTAGTAGTTGGTGCGGTCGAACCAGGTGGTCGCGTTGTAGATCCCGCCAATCCGTTCCAGCAGTTGCTTTACGCTGTTGCCTTTTTCGTCGTTAAACTTCGGCGAGCCTTTGAACATCAGATGCTCGAGCAGATGGGTGGCGCCGGTCGTGCCGGTGACCTCGTTCCGCGAGCCGACGCGATACGTCACCATGAACGTGAGCGTGGGGCTGGAGTGCTCCGGCATGAGCAGCACCTGCAGGCCATTGCTCTCGAGGCGGTATTCAGAAAACGGGCCGACATCCTTCACGTGGGTGAAGCCCGGCACATTGACCGGAGCAGCGGTCGCGGGAACGGCGGCGAAGGCGAGAAGGGCGAGAAAGCGAGAAAATCTCATGGGCACAGCGCAATAGACGTTGGGGATCGGGAACGCGTTCAACTAAGAGCGAGAACAGTGCGCGGTCTTCGCGGCCGGTCTAACGCTTTCTCGCTCCGCGTCCGCGGTGGCGGGTAATCTGCTCCGCTTGAGAGACGCCGCCCCCGTCAGTCATTCCCGCGCTGTACGATCTGTTCGAATCTAAATCCGTCGATGTCTGTCTTGATTTGGATCCAGACCGGGAAGTGGTCCGACATCTGGTAGGTGAACTTTTGCCGCGTGTAGTTCTTCCCCGGGAAAAGCTCTTCGATGTGTGCGTCGTCGATGAAGAAGTCGAGCGCGCCGCCGTGGTTCGTAAAGTTTTCGGGGACGGTGGCACGGTGCAGAATCTGATCGTAGCGCGCGTCGCGGGTGAGATTGGTGCCCTGGATGACGCGGTCACCTGATTTTAAGATAACCAGCGGCTTTGGGATTTTAAGACCGCGGCTCGCGAGGGCGGCGAAAAGTTCGTCGGTTAATTTTGGAGTGTTGAAATCGCCCATCACGAGCAGGTCGGTGTCTTCGACGTATTTGCTCTGGAAGCGCGTGTCGATCCATTCGGCGAGGAGTTTCAATTCCGCCTCCCGGCCGGCCGCGGTGCCCCAGCGCGCGTGGGCTGCGATCGCGAGGAAATCGAAGTTGCCCGCCCGGAAGGAACACATGTAGGGCGCGCGCCAAAACGATCCCGTGGCCAGATACTCGTCGCCTTGTTTAACACGCGGCACATCGAGTTCGGCGGCGAGGCCGTTGAAAGTGACGGCGCGCCGATCGAAAAGGAAAGCGGAGCGTTCGTTATTCCCGCCATCGTCTGGAATCCAATCGGAATAGACCACGCGCCAGGTCGGACCGAGATACGGGAGGACGCGGCCCAGATCCTCGAGGTTATCGCGCAGCTCGACAATCGCGATCAGGTCGAACTGGCCAAGGATTTCCGCGATGTAGTGAATGGCTGCATCGGTGCGGCGCACTTTTCCGAACTCGCGGATATTCCAGACCGCAACGTTGATCGACTCGTCGAGTTTCGACGAGGGAATCTTGGAGGCGGCAATCCGCTCGCGCAGGGCGAGGAGGCCCGCGGCAATGTCGGGTGGGACCGGTCCGTGGTGCATAACGGAAGCAGCGTCCCGGTTATCGAATCAGAAACCGCCGCATGCGCCAAACCGAATGTCGGCTAATTTTCGCGGAGTGACCTCCGGAAATCCTCACGTCTTTGTCACCGGCACCACGCGCGGCATCGGCGCTTCAATTCTGCAGCAGTTGAAAGAAAAAGGCGCCCGCGTGATCGGTCACGGCACAAGCGGCGACGGGAGCGAACAACTCGGCGCGGATTTGTCCCGTCCCGGCGGCGACGGAACCCCTCTGGCTGCAGGCGCTCGATCAGCTCGATGGCCGCATCGATGTGTTGGTCAACAACGCCGGCATTTACGAGGCCGCCTCCGTCGGAGAAAGCCCGGAAGTCTGGGCGGCGCGCTGGCAGCGCACCATGCAGGTGAATCTGCTGGCGGCGGCCGATCTTTGCCGCTTTGCCGTCGCGCATTTCCGCGCCCGCGCGGGCGGGGGACGGATCGTGAACGTCGCCAGCCGGGCCGCCTATCGCGGCGATTCCCCGGAGCACTGGCATTACGCCGCCTCGAAAGCGGGGCTTGTCGCGGTCACGAAATCAATCGCGCGCGGTTTCGCCGCGGAAGGCATCCATGCGTTCGCGGTCACGCCAGGCTTCACGATGACAGGGATGGCGGAGGATTACCTCAAGAGCCGCGGCGGCGAGAAGCTGCTGGAGGAGATTCCGCTCCGGCGGGTGAACCAGCCGGAGGAAGTGGCCAACGTGGTGACGTATCTCGCGTTGCACGCGCCGGCGGCGATGACCGGGGCGGTCATCGACATCAACGGCGCGAGCTACGTGCGGTAGCAGCGCGGCTGATCCACGCGATTCGAGCGGCGGCGCACAGTATTGCTTTCCACGCTCGTGCAATCGCGTAATCCTGCCGCGTGTTCGCACTTGCCAAAAGCTGCCTGCGTTTCGCGGGCTCGCGTTCCTTCTGGCTCGCGCTGCTGTTGCTCGCATTCCTAGCGCTGCCCTCGGCCGTCGCGGCGGCCGAGCCGACGACCGACCCCGCGCTGCCCGTGTTCCCGCTTCCGCTCGATCAATATGGCGATGAGGATATGACCAGCCTTGTGCAAGTCCTGCGGCATCGCGCTTCCGTCGAGCCGTTCAACGTCATTGCCACCGTCATTTTCCTGCTCGCGATCACGCACACGTTCCTGGCGAAGAAGTTCATGCACATCGCGCACGTCTGGCGCGACGAACACGAAAAGAAAATGCGCGCGCGCGGGCTGGAGAAGCACGGTCGCGGCCGGGACGAGGTCTGTTTGAAAGCGGAGGTGATGCACTTCTTCGGCGAGGTCGAGGCGATCTTCGGTATCTGGGTCGTGCCGTTGCTGATTGCGGTCACGGTCTTTCGCGGCTGGCCGGCCGCGGAAGAGTACCTCAACCACCGGGTTAAGTTCACCGAGCCGATGTTCGTCGTCGTGGTGATGGCGATCGCGGCAACGCGGCCAGTCCTCCGCTTCGCGGAAGGGTTCATGAGCCTCGTCGCCGGGATCGGCCGGCGCTCCCCGGCCGCGTGGTGGATGTCGATCCTCACGATCGGTCCGGTCCTCGGCTCGTTCATCACGGAGCCGGCGGCGATGACCATCTGCGCGCTCCTGCTGGCGCGGCAGTTTTATGATTTGCGCCCGAGCCGCAATTTTCGCTACGCCACGCTCGGCCTGCTCTTCGTCAACATCTCGGTCGGCGGCACGCTCACCCACTTCGCCGCCCCCCCGGTGCTGATGGTGGCGCATCGCTGGGATTGGGACACGCTTTTCATGTTCGAGCATTTCGGCTGGAAATCCGCGGTCGGCATCATCATCGCCAATGTCATCTACTTCCTCTGGTTCCGGCGCGAGTTTCGACAGCTCGAGCATCCTGCCACCGAGCACAACGTCCCCACGGAGTGGAGCGATCGCACTGCGCCTCTTCCTGTCTACGTGGTGGCCGTGCACCTTTTCTTCCTTGCCTGGACGGTCTTCACCGCGCATTACCCGACGCTCTTCATCGGCGGCTTCCTCTTCTTTCTGGCCTTTACCGTAGCGACCGAGCACCATCAAAATCCCGTCAGCTTGAAGCTCCCGCTGCTCGTCGGCTTCTTCCTCGCCGGCCTCGTCGTGCACGGCGGATTTCAGGGGTGGTGGATCGGGCCCGTCCTCCGCGATCTATCAGAGGTGCCGCTGATGTTCGGCGCGATGACGCTCACCGCCGTCAACGACAACGCCGCCATCACCTACCTCGCTTCGCTCGTGCCGAATTTCGGCGATTCCCTCAAGTACGCCGTCGTCGCAGGCGCGGTCGCGGGCGGCGGCCTGACCGTCATCGCCAACGCGCCCAACCCCGCCGGTCAGTCGATTCTGGGCCGCTACTTCGACGACGGTGTCTCCGCGCTCGGCCTCTTCCTCGGCGCGCTGATCCCGACCGCTGTCATGATGGCGGTCTTCCTTGTTTTCGGATGACGCCAATGTGGCCTCCGACGCCACCGCCGGCGTGACAAATCTTTTACAATCTTCGCACCCGCCTCTGACACATCGCGACCGGCGTCGCGCTAGCGTCGAGGCATGAAAAAACTACAACTCCTCGCCGTCGCCGCCGCCTTTGCGCAAGCGGCCTCGGCTTCAGCCGCGCCGGATGTGACCCTCCGCGTCACACCGGACCGCGAATACGTTTACCGACCCGGCCCGCGCGAAGTGATCGTGCAGGTCGAGATCGAAGGCCGCAAGGCCGATGAGGCCCGGCGATCGCCGGTGAACCTCGCGGTCGTGCTCGATCGCAGCGGTTCCATGGAAGGCGCGAAAATCGAGAAGGCACGCCAGGCCGCCTGCATCGCGATCGATAAACTGGGCGACGACGACATCTTCTCGTTGGTCACCTACGATAACGAAACGATCGTGCTGATCGCGCCGAGCGGATCGGCAATCCGAGTCGTCGCGAAGAACTCAAGGCGCGCATCAATCGCATCCGGCCGGGCGGCGGCACCGCGCTGCACGCCGGGGTCATGATGGGCGCGAAGCAGGTGCGCCGCTTCCTGGAGAAGGAGCGCGTCAATCGCATCATCCTCCTCTCCGACGGCCTCGCGAACCAGGGTCCGAGCAGCACCTCCGAGCTCGCCAGTCTCGGCCGTGAACTGCGCGGCGAAGGCATCGCCGTCAGCACGATCGGCCTCGGCGACGACTACAACGAGGACCTCATGACCGCGCTCGCGGAGTCGAGCAACGCCAATTACTACTACGTGAAGGATGCCGAGAAACTCCCCGGCATCTTCGCGGAGGAGCTCGGCGCCGCGCGTTCCCTGCTCGCGCGCAGTGTCATCATTCGCATCCAGGCTCCCGACGGCGTGCGGCTGAAGGAGATCATTGGCCGGCCCGATATCGAGTGCCGCGACCGCGTCGCAGAAATCAAGATGCCGGAGTTGTTCGGCTCGGAGAAGCGCCGCTTCCTCGTCCGCTGTGTGGCGGAAGGCAATCTCGCGGACCCGATCGAAGCCGCGCAGGTGGAATTGAATTATGCCAGCCGCGATGGTGCGCCCGCTCCGGCGCAACGGCTCGCGGCCAAAGTGGCATTCACGGATGACGAGAAGAAGGCCGACAAGAGCGTGCAAGCCGGAAGTCGTACGCGAACAGAGCGTGGTGCAGAACCGCCTCGCGAAAGAGCTGGCGGTAAAGCTGGCCGACGAAGGCAAAGCGAAAGACGCCGTCGCTGTCTTGCGCCAGCAGGCCGCCGCGAACGCCGCCGCGCCCGCTGCCGATGCAGGTGCCGGGAATGGCGGAAGAGAACCGCAAGCTGGAAGCCGCCGCGGACGAAATCGACACCGCGGGCGCGCTCGCGAAGTCGCGCCGGAAAGCGATGCAGTTCGAGAACTACAGCGACAAACATCAGAAGTCCCGCTAACAACAGCGACACCGGTAAAAGGCGAGCGGCGCGCCCGCGCCGCTCGCGTCCGCTGGACCGGAAATGTTAACGTCCGCGCCTGCCCGTGAAACGAAGCATCTGGATTTTTCTCGCCGCGATCGTGCTGCCGAGCGCGGGCTCGGCTGGCTTGCGCTCCGCAGCGCGGGCGAGCAACAGATCATTCTTGAGCGGCGCACGGCGGAACTTTATCAGAAGGAAACCGAAGCCGTCGCGAGCGCGGCGCGGACGTTGCTCGATGACGAGCGGCGCGCGTTTACGGAAACCGTCCGGCAGCTCATCGTGGCGGAAGGGGCGCCGCAGGTGGGGCGCGATTTCACGGCCCGACTTGCGTCCGCGTGGCCGCGCCGCGCGATTGGATTCGCGCTCGATCCGGACGGCGCGCTCCTGTCGCCCTCCCCGGAGGACGCCCGCCGCAACGCCGAATGGGAGGCGTTCCTCCGGAACAACGCGGCGTTCCTTTCCGGGTCCGTTCCGTCGATGGCGTATTCCGTTTCCGCCGACGAACTGAACCGGCCCGAGCAGCTGCGGAAATCGAAAGCCGATTCCGAAGACAAAGCGGCGCGCCGGCGCCTGCCCCCGCGCCGGCTCAACCCGCCCGAAGGCGCGGAAGCAGGCGCTTGCGGCGGGCGCGGCGAAAGATGAGAGCGGCCGCGCGCAAGGAGAGTCGACGCCTCCGCGCGGCAGGAAGCGCAGGCGCGCAACGTCGTGCCCCAGCGCATTGCTCCGAGCAGAACACGCCCGCCTTGTCGCAACTGTTGCCGGCCACGGCTGACTTCCAGCGCGCTCACTTCCGACAGCAGCGAAGGCGTGGTGACGCGCTTCGTGCAGGACCGGCTGGAGATTCTCTTTTGGGTCCGGCCGCGACAGGCGCCGGAGATGATCTTCGGCTGCCGCCTGAATGCGGATGCGCTCGCCGATCTTTGGCCGAAAGCGCTCGCCGGCGGCGACGTGGAGGAAGTCGTGCTGGCGTTGCTCGATGAGAAGGCGCGGCCGGTCGCTAACCCAGCCTTCAGGGCAGACGGCGCGAGATTGGAAGCGCCCGTTTGTTGCTTCCGAGATCGGCGAGGCGCTGCCGCATTGGGAAGCTGCGCTCTATCTACAGCGTCCGGAGCAGTTGCAGGAAAATGCCCGCACCGTCCGCCGCACCCTGCTGCTGTTGATCGCCGCGGCGCTCGCGGCCATCGCGGTCGGGGGCTGGTTCGTTTTCGACCGATGCGCGCCGGCAGCTCGCGCTTGCGCAAAAGAAAACTGATTTCGTCTCCAACGTCTCGCACGAACTGAAGACGCCGCTCACCTCCATCCGGATGTTCGCCGAGCTGATGCAAAGCGGCCAGGCCGCGCCGGAGAAGCAGCCCGCAATATCTACGCATCATCATGGCGGAAGCGGAACGCCTGACGCGTTTGATAAACAACGTGCTCGATTTCGCCCGGATGGAGCGGAAGCAGAAGCGTTACGATCTGCGCCCGCTCGATTTGCACGGGTTACTCGCGCGCACCTGGGAAGGCCACGAGCTGCACCTGCGCGAGAGTGGTTTCACGACGCAGCTGGCAGGCCGCGCCGCCGCCGTATCCCGTGCGCGGCGATGAAGACGCGCTCGCGCAGGTGGTCGTGAATCTGCTCTCCAACGCGGAGAAGTACAGCGGCGAACGGAAGGAAGTGGAGTTGCACAGTTATCTCGACAACGGCTCGGTTTACATCAGCGTGCTCGATCGCGGCAGCGGCGTCCCGGCCGGCGAGGAAGCGAAGATTTTCGAAGCGTTCTATCGCGCGCATGATTCGCTCTCCAGCGGGATTCAAGGCTCCGGCCTCGGGCTCACGCTCGCCCAGCGGATCGCGAAAGAACACGGAGGCGAAATCACCTATCAATCGCGCGCGGGCGGCGGCAGTAACTTCACCCTGCGGCTGCCGTTGGCCGGGAAAAATGCGCCATGAAGAAGCACATCATCGTCGTCGAGGACGACGCGCACATCCGGCTGGGCCTTTGCGATGCGCTTGCGGGCGGAAGGCTATGAAGTCAGGAATGCCGCGATGGCGCCTCGCGGCCGGCCCGCTCATCAAGCAATCCAAACCCGATCTCGTGATTCTCGACATTATGTTGCCGGGGAAGAGCGGCTTCGATCTTTGCCGCGAGATCCGGGCCGCGCAAAACCGCGTGCCCATCCTGATGCTCTCCGCGAAAGGACAGGAGATCGACAAGGTCGTCGGCCTCGAGCTCGGCGCCGATGATTACGTGACGAAGCCCTTCAGCTTGCGCGAACTGCTCGCGCGCGTGCAGGCGTTGCTCCGGCGCGCGCAATGCGGCAGCGCAGGCGAGTGATCTGCCGGCCGAGATCGCCTTTGGCAAAGTGCGCATCGATGGCAAAGCGCTTGCGCGGCAAACGCGGCAAGGAAGCATTCGAACTCACGCCGCGCGAGTTGAAGGTCCTGGCGGTGCTTTTTCGCGAACGCGGCAACGCGGTCTCCCGCGATGCGCTGCTGAACGAAGTCTGGGGCATCGAATACTACGGCACCACGCGCACGCTCGATCAGTTGATCGTGAAGCTTGCGGCAGAAGATCGAGGACGTGCCGGGCGAGCCGACGACATCTGCTCACCGTGCACACGTCGGCTACCGGCTCGAAGTGTAGCGCGCCGCTCTCTCGCCGTAAGACGCATCGCCTGAACTCGACGCGCTGAACCTCGGCCGAGCGAGGTCGCCACGACTGCGCCTTGCCTGCGGCGGCCGGTTCTACTTAGCATGCGCGCCCATGGACAACCGAGTCATCGCCACGCCACTCGTCCGCCGCTCGGGCTGTTCGGCACCACGATGGCGGTGATGGGCGGCATCATCGGCGCCGGGATTTTCATGAATCCGTATCTCGTCGCGCAGCGCGTGCATACGTCGGCGCTGATCCTCGCGGTCTGGATCGCGGGCGGCGTGATCGCGCTGATTGGCGGATTCATTTATGCGGAGCTCGCCGCGCGTTTGCCGGTGGTGGGTGGTCAATACGCATACCTGCGCGACGCGCTGCATCCAGCGGTGGCGTTCATGTATGGCTGGGTGCTGTTGCTCGTCATCCAGACGGGCGGGATGGCGGCGGTGGCGGTGACGTTCGCGCGTTATTTTCTTGAGCTGACCAGCTGGCAAATCAGCGCCTCGCTCGTCGCCGCTGCCGCGCTCGCGTTGCTGACGGCGATGAACTGTCTCGGCGTCCGCGCCGGCAGCCGCGTGCAATCGACAATGACGTTGACCGCGGTCGGTGCGATCGGCGTGCTGGTCGTGTGCAGCTTCTCTGGAGCGGCGGTGCCGTCGCCAGATTCCGTTGCGACGGCCTTGGTGCCAGCCGGCTCGATTGGCTTGCTGCTGGCGTTCGGCGCGGCGATGACGCCAGTCCTGTTCGCCTACGGCGGCTGGCAAACATCGAGCTTTCTCGCGGGCGAAGTGCGCGATCCGCAGCGCATCTCTCCCGCGCGGCCTGATCCTCGGCGTCGTGGGCGTGATCGTCGTCTATACGGCGGTGAATCTCGCCTACTCCGCGCACGCTCGGACCCGCGGAGGCCTGGCCGCGACTCAGCACGCCGGCATCCTCGGTCATGCGCACGTTGTTCGGCCCGCGCGGTGCGCAATTCATCGCCGGCGGGATCGCGTTTTCCGCCTTCGGATTTCTCGCGCAATCAATGCTGACCGCGCCGCGTGTTTACTTCGCGATGGCGGAAGATCGCGTTTTCTTCCGCGAGCGTCGCGTGGCTGCATCCGACGGACGTCGCGTGCCCGTCGTCGCGATCGCGCTGCAGGGCGTGTGGGCCATCGCGATCGCACTCACCGGAACGTATGCGCAGGTCGTGAACTACGTCGTCGCGATGGACTGCATCTTCTTCGCGCTGACGGCGGCGTGTTTGTTTGTGCTGCGGCGCCGAAGCGACGAGCGCGCGGATTTCGCGTCCCGGGGCATCCATGGACGACGCTGCTTGTTCATCGCCGCGAATGCTCTCGTGGTGCAGCACGTTTGCGCATGATCCGGTGCGGTCCTTCATCGGGCTCGGAATCGCGGCGGCGGGACTGCCGGTCTATCTCTTCTGGCGAGCGCGAACGCGGCCGACGTCGCAGCATGAACGCTACGACCCGCACGATGTCGCTGCGCGCTACATGGAGTGGGCGAAGACACGCTCGCGGCGCCCGCTTCAATCTCGCGACCAGTGGCATCGTGAGCGTGCCGATGAGCGAGTTTCCGCTGCGCGTCGACGAGGACTGGAAATCACCGCGCCCGGGCGCTACGGAAACCGCCGAACTGCAGGAACGCATCGCGCGACACGCGGCGTTTCGGCGGAATGCGTGTTCGCGGCAGCCGGAACGTCGATGGCCAATCATCTCGCGATGGCGGCGGTGCTTTCGCCCGGCGATGAGGTGCTGATCGAGCAACCGGCATACAGCCCGCTGCTCGATCTCGCGGAGTATCTTGGCGCGCGGGTGAAGCGATTCGCGCGCAAGTTTGAAGATGGATTTGCGATCGTCCTTGTCGAGGAACTCGAACGCGCGATGACATAGCGACACGCGCCTGATCATTCTGACGAATCTCCACAATCCGAGCAGCGCGCTCATTCCCGCGGAAACGCTGCGCGCGATCGGGGAGATTGCGCAACGGCGTCGGCGCGCGGGTGCTGGTCGACGAAGCATATCTTGAAATGACTTCGATGACGTGACGCGCCATCGGCGTTCCGGATCGGCGCGGATGAACTCGGCGGCGAGAATCCGTTCGTCGTCACGAACAGCCTGACGAAGGCGTATGGCCTGAGCGGGCTGCGCTGCGGCTGGATTATCGCCGCGCCCAAGCTCGCACGGCGCATCGCGCTGCTGAACGATCTTGTTCGCCGCCAATGCCGCCCACGCGGCCGAGCGGCTGTGGCGTCATGGCGTTTGATCACCTGGATACCTTCCGCGACCGGACCCGCGCATTGCTCGCGGCGAACCGCCCGCTGCTCGACGCCTTCCTCGATTCACGCGCGGACCTTGAGTGTTTCCGCCCGCCCGCGGGCACCGTCGTATTCCCGCGGCTGAAGACGCGGCGATCCGGAAGCGTTTCATTCACACTGCTGCGCGACAAATATGAAACCACGGTCGTGCCGGGCCGTTTCTTCGAGAATGCCACAACATTTCCGCATTGGCATCAGTGGCCACACCGACGAGTTGCGCGGCGGGCTGGAGCGCCTGGGCTGCCGCCCTGGACGAGTTCGCGCGGGATTAAGCTGCGGCCGCGTTGCCGTTTGTGATGGGAAGCGGGAGCGCTACCTTTTGCGGCAGTGAAACGTTCTCCTCGTCCGCAGTTCCCTGCTGCTGCTGCTCGCAGCGTTCCCAGCGGGCGCTTTTGCCGCCAGCAACAGCGTCGTCAATCTCTCGCATTACGATCTGATGCGGCCCGACTTCCATCGGATGCGCGCGGAAGGCATTGTGGGCGCGATTCACGAATCGACCTATCCGCCCTCTGTCCGCGACGCCTATTATGCTCGGCGCCGGAGGCGGCAGCGACCCGCGCCGGCTTGCTCTGGGGCGCCTATCATTTCGCGAATGCGAGCGATCCGATCCGGCAGGCCGATCATTTTCTCGCCACCGTCCGCAGCGCCTGGGCCAGCGCGGATCGCGGGCGGCCGGCCGAACGAAGTGCTGCTGGTGCTCGATTTCGAAAAGAACGGCCATTATCCCGGCGGCACGATGCGGGTCGATCAGGCCGTCGCTTTCGTCGGAACGAGTCCGGCAACGCACCGGCCAATACCCCGGCCTCTACTCGAACGAAAACCGCATCCGGTCCGTTCTCAGCCGGGCGACACCGGCCCAGAAGCGCGTGTTGGAGAATTGCTGGCTCTGGGTTGCGAACTATCACTAAACAGCCGCGCCAGTTTTCGCCGTGGAACCAGTGGGACATGTGGCAATACACCGGCGACGGCGTTTGCGACCTGCGGCCGCGTCGTGACTACCCGATCAGCATCGCGAACATCAGGCACGCGGAGCGCAATTTCTTCCGCGGGAGCGCCGAAGGGGTGCGCGCTTTCTGGCAAGCGCACGGCTGGAATCCGGGCGGCGGCATGGCCAGTGAATAGCGACCACGCGCCTACGAGGTGCTAGCTGCGCCGAGTGTGAGCGTGCCGGCGGTCCAGCAGGATCGCGACGAGCATGTCGGCCATCACGTTCACGCCGGAACGCGCGCGGGCGATGATCCAATCGACCGGCAAAATGAGCGGGATTGCGACCACGATCAGCGTGCTCGGGCAGACCCGCGGCCGCGAGCACGAGCGGCAGAACAATCAAGCCGGCTTCCGGAATACCCGCGACGCCGATGGCGGCCATGAGCGAGGCGAGCAGTATGACCACCTGCTGGCCTAATGAGAGATTGAATCCATAGGCCTGCGCGAGAAAAAGCGCGGCCATCGCTTCGTAGAGCGCGATCCCGTCGTTGTTCAGGTTGGTGCCGACGCAGGCTGCGAGGCGCGCCGAGGCATCCGAGACCCCCATTTTTTCGGTCAGGCAACGCAGCGTGACCGGGACCGTGGCAAGGCTGCTATTGCAGGAAACGGCGGTGAAGATGGCATCCGCGCCGCCGCCAAAATAGACGCGCGGCGGGGTGCGGCCGACGAGCCACGCGACCAGCGGGTAATAAATGAGACTGTGAATGGCAAGGCCGAGCAGGATCACAGCGAGAAAACCGCCGAGCGCGTGGAAAACAGTGACGCCCGAGCGGCCGACGACTTGCGCCACGACGCCGAAGACCGCGAACGGCACCGCTTGGACGATCCAGTGCAGCATCTGGATGAGCGTGTGGTAAACGACCGCGATGAAGTGTTCGACCGGCGCGAACTCGGCCGCGCGATGCTCGGCGGCGTGTCGTCGCTTCACGTGTCGCAACGCCGCGCCGCCGAGAAGTCCGAGCAGCACGACGGTGATGACGTTATTCTTCGTGAAAGGATCGACGAGGCTTTCCGGGACGTAGCCGGCGATATTCTTCAGCGGATCGAGCGTCGCTTTCGGAGCCTCCGGTCGCGTGGCCGAAAGGGAACCTGTTTCGTGTTCGACGATGCCCGCGATTTCGCCAAGGCGGCCGCGCCATTGCTCGCCGGGCCGGAGCGTGTTCATGAGCGTGAGGCCGATTGCGAACGCGACCGAGACATTGCAGAGGCAGATCAGAATCAGCCACCCACCGCGCCGGGCCGAGATTTCCACCCGCAGGAACGCGTCGAGAATCGCGAACAGAATGAGCGGCACCGCCAGCGCCTTGAGCAGGCGAATGACGAGCAACCCGAGCACGCCGAGGTCCTCATTGCGCAAGCCACCCAGAATCGGGCCGGTCTTGAAAACCATGCCGAAGGCGATGCCAGCGGCGACGCCGAGCAGCACGCGCGCGTAGAGCGGAAGGTGAAATCGCCGCGGAGAAGAGAGCTGCGGCTGATTCAAAGCGGACCGGATCGTAGCGGGTGGCGCGCGATTTCGAAACAGAATCTTGCGGGGCCGGGCGGGGCGTCCCTCAACGCGCCATCTGTTGCATCATTTGCTCCAGCGGCAGGAAGTCGTCGCCTGGGATCCGCCGCGCGAGATGGCGTGACAGCTCGGCGCCATTCGGCAGCCAGTCGTTCTTCTTCCAAAGCTCGAGGTCCTGCTCGTTCCGCGGAAAGCCGCAGAGATTGACGCCCGCCCCGAGGAACGGAATCACACGACCTTGCTTCAGTTCACGCGTGATTTGCTCCAGGTGATCGGCGAGCTCGGGCGTCATGAGCTTCCCTTTTTCGTGACGCGCCGTCGGCGTCGGCGCGGACGCGGCGCGGCGGTTTTCTTCGCCGGCTTCCTTCGAGCGCCTGCGACCGTGCTGCTTCCGGACGGCGCGGTCCGGGGGACGAAGCGCAGGTTCGGGTCGCCGTAGTGTTGGTATGCGCCCCAGGTCCGCATGCCGCCATCATCCAGCAACGCGATCTCGCGCCGCGCTTCGCGCATGGCCGCGTGCAGCGGCTCCGCGTCCATCGCCGGTCCCCGCAGGCCAAGAATGCCGCGATAAAAGCGGCGCGAGAATTCCAACGCCGCCCGGTCGTCCACCTCCCACGCCGTGCAAATGAAATTCGCCACGCCCCGCGCAAAAAATGCCTCGGCAAAACTCGGCGCGATGCGCTCATTGACCTGATCGGGAGTGATGCCGGACTCGCAGGCATTCGAAAAGACAAAGCGCGGAATGCGATCCACCCGATTCAGTTCGTGCGCGCTCAGGATCGTGCCGCCGGTGAAAAGCCATCCCGACGCGGCAGGCGTTTCTTCATTGAAGAAGCAATGCCCGGCGAAGTGGAGGACATCGAAGCGGTGGTTGATCAGTTGATCGAGAACCGCCACCCGCGTCGCCTGGGCGGGACCGAAGAGCCGCACCACTTCCACCTCACGGTTTGGTGCACGCCCAAACTCCTCGAAGATGGCGGCGACCGCTTCGCCTTCCTCCTGCGCACCCGGCAGCGGCTGATCGTCCGCTGGATCTGCCACGACGAGGACTCGCAACGGACGACCACTCAGCATCGGCGGCTCGGGCAACTGCGCGAACGTTGTACGCAGCTGCCGGGTCAGGCCAAAGAGGGTGCCGAGGAAGAGATCGCCGTCGAAGGCCGTCCGCGTTTCCGCAGCTTCGACCGCGACCGATTCCCAATGAATTCGCGCCGTCAGGGCATCGAGCGCGAGGACCACCGGCGCACGCTGATTCACGATCAGTTCGCGCATATCGCGGGGCAGCAGAAGCCGCCCGAGGAGGTGACCTTGATCGAATTGCTTGCTGAACGACGACGCCACGGGGATCGCGCTGTTGGCTTCCCGGATCAGCGCCGGGTCAACGATCGTCTCCCGTTGCGGGATCGAGGCCTCTTCGGTCAGGGCGGCAAACTGAAAGGTCTGGCCTTGCAGCTGCACCGTCAGGCGCATGGGCTCGGGATCGGTCGGATCACCGCTGGCACGGGACTCTGCCAAGGCCTTCCGCGCTTCGCGTTTTCCCCGCTTCCCTGCGGCTATGATGGCGGCCCGCTTTGCCTGTCTTAGTTCGGAAGCGGTGGGGCCGGTGTATGTGATCTGGAGCGGAGCCTGTGGATCGTTCGCAAACAGCGGAATCGCCGCGACGAGGGCCGTATGGAGGTGGACGAAAACCGCTTCGGAATACTCGATGAACGTGATGCTCTGCAGTTGCGGTTGCGCTGCCGCGGCGGCGTCGTGCACGGCGCGGCGCACACCCCGCAGCCACCCTTGCACGGCATCGGCGGTGTCGAGATTGCCGGCGCCGGATCCGATCAGCACAGTGCAGAGGTGCTTGCGGCCGGAGCGACCGAGCGTCCACGCGAGTTCCCGCGTCAGGACCGCGAGTTCCCCCTCGCGGAACGTGCCCGCCCGGCCCATGCCGGCGATGACGATCGTTCGCTGCGGATCACGCGGATCGGGCAGGAGAAAATTCTGGCCGAGCTCCCCGATGATGGCGCCTCGCCGGCATAGATCGGTGATCACCAGGCCGGTCGCGCCGGAGCGGTTGGCCCGCAAGCTCGGCGCCCCGCTGATAGCTTTGTCGATCGCGAGTTCGGCGTTCTGCGGCGCGACGCCGATATAGTGCCCGACCGCGATCGCGTCTGCTTTTCGGGTGGCGGCATTCAGTTCCTGAATGCCGGCGCGCACGAGCTGAATCCCGATCGAAACAGGCGGCGCCGGCGAGCCCTGCGACGGTGGCGAGGAAGGGGAGGTCCCGATTGCCGGTATGACCGTGGTTTCGCTGGGAACCACATTCGAGGCGTCCGCCAGGAAGCTGCGCACGAGGATGGCGTTGGCCTGCATTTCATCCGTGGAGAGGGGTGGTTCGTCGGTGGCGCCGGCGACGCGAGAACGCGCGTTTACCTTGCGACTCAACGTGCGCAGATATTCTTCCTCTGCCACCTCCTCCGCTTCTTTCACTGCGGCCTTCGTTTCCACTTCTGCCGCGCTGCGGATCTTTGGGATGGTGGTGGGCAGCGCGCATTTGCCGGTCGCGAGGATTTGCTTGGTGGCCTGAATCACCGCCGTGTGATTCGGCAGTGCGCCGTGCGAGCAATTGACAAAGTAAGTCGGGATCCGCGTGTTGCCGTCGCGCAGGAAACTCAAGGCATGCGGCACCGTTCCATCTCCTTCGAGCGAGTCGCGATAAGCATCGGAGTGGTCGAGCCGGGACCAATCCGTCACATCGACTTTGGTGCTCTGGTTGAACCCGGCGATGTACGACATTCGCGCCCCATCCACGACTTTCGTGAGTCGCTCGTGGCTGGTGCGGGCAAGATCGAGGATCTTCTGCGGAACACCCCAGGCGGACCAGAGCGAAGCGTCATACATGCGCTTCATCGAGGGCATCTCGAGCGCCGACGGAAGCATCTGGAGCGAACCCGGAAAGCTGTTCAGGATGTCACAGAGCTCCCGGCGGCTGTGAGTAAGATCGATCAGCGCCAGCTTGCGCACGGTGTCATAGGCGCCCGTGATCACCTGCGGGATGGCGAACGATCCATGATTCGGCGTCCCGAGCATGACGAGGCGGCCACCTTTCCGCCATCGGTCGGAGTGGCGTTGAATGTAAGTCCGCGAGACCAGCCCTCCCATCGAATGGGCGACGAGGTGAACGGCCGCGTCCTGGGGAAAATTCGTGTCGATAAACTTGCGCAAAACGTCAGCGATCCGGGCGAGATCCTGGCGCCAATCGTACCAAAACGGTTTGACGTTCCAGCCGTCCCCGGCCAGACCGAGCAGCTGTTCGGCGTAGTATTTCTTGATGATGCCGGTGGGGCGGACATCGAACTGGGAACTGAAGTCCGGAGTCATGCGCAACCACCCGGCCGCGCCGCGAATCAGGCGCGGGATATGCATCCAGATAAACTGGCTGGGGGCGTTCACCGGCAGCACTGTCATCTCGCCGCCCATGATGCCGTGCAGCACGACGACATGGCCGCGCGCGACGGCGCGGCGTTGGGTGGCAAGAGCGAGGCTGCGCAGGCGCTGCAGCCGCTCCGCGCCGAAGTAAATCTCCAGGAGCCGTTGCTCTTCGACGCTTGGGCGTCGCAGGATCTGAGAAAGCTCGTCCGCGTTGGCGGCTTCGAGTTGGGCAAGAAACGCGCGTTCGTCGATCATGGAAGAACCCTCCGCTGGCTGCCGATCGGGCAGCATCCAGAAATGATGAACGGTTTGGCGCGCTATGTCACGCCGACTCGTGTCACCCGGATGTCTTATGTCATGTTGAGCGAGCGATCCTTCGCCGCGCTCAGGATGACAGACTGTTGCGACGCCCTCTCACTTGAGCGCCTGGTCGAGGGTCGTCCTGTCGTCGAGCATGATCCATTCGACCACGGAGATTGGGAGGCTGCCGTTGGCGATCAATTCGTCGTGGAACTGCCCGAGGCGGAACTTTTCCCCTTGTTTGTCGCGATAGCGGCCGAGGAGGTTCATGATCTGCCACTTACCGGTGATGTACCAGATCTTTTGCGTCGGTTCGGAGGCGGCGCCAGCCGCTTCGCCTTCCGCGGCCTCGCGATCGAGTCCGCCCGCCTCCATGAAATACTGCACCGCCTGCTCGAAGGTCCAACGGCCGGTGTGCAGGTTCACGTCCACGCCAATGCGCGCGGAGCGATAGCGCGAGAGCCGGAGAACTTGCGCGGCGGCGGCTGAATCCGCCGCGTAGAGGCCGGTGCGGGTGAGCATTTCTTCCCCATAGAGCGCCCAACCCTCGATGAGGACGCCGTCGTCATGCTGGCGGCGGATTTCGTCGGCGAGATGGTTCGCGATCGAGAGTTGGAGGAAATGGCCGGGGATACCTTCGTGGCCGAGAATCGGGCGCGGGTCTTCGATCGCAGCGCGGATGTAGAAGTTCTTCGATTCGGGATTGTAGGTCGGGATGAAATAGAAGCCGCTGTTATCCTGGTCGTAAACGCCCGGCGGGTTCATGAAACCACCCGGGCTGGTGGGCTTGAACGCTTCCGGCAGCTGGCGAATCTGGAAAGGTCCAAGGTATTCCGGCAGCGTCAGAAGATTCTTCGTCCGGAGGAAATCGATCATCTCCTGTTGCCGGCTTTCGTAGGCCGCGAGAAAGGCGGCCTGATCCGCGGGAATGTTCTTGCTGCGGGACGGATCGGGATTGGCGAGCGCCGGATCGGGGAGCATCGACTCGAGGGCGCGGTATCGTCCGAGCTCGGTGCGGCCGAGCATCTCGACCTGCGTCGAATTGAGCGGGAGGAGCAGGACGTGCTTGAGATAGTAATTGTAGTTTGCTTCCCCCATGGGCGCGAAGTCGACCATCTGCGGCAAGCGCTTCTCCAGTTCATCGGCAAACTGGTGGAGCGCGGCGAGCGCGCCGTCGCGGGCCTGCACGAGCGCTTCCCGTTCGGCCGGCGCGAGGTCGGTGGCGAGCGTCATGAGGCTGTCGGTGAAGAGCGAGTCGATGGCGCGGGCGGATTCAATCGCGAGTCGCGCGTAGAGTTTCACCGGGTTGCGCAGATTGCCGAGACCCTGCTTGAGCAGCGCGGGCATCTGCCGGAGACGGGCGGTGGCGGCGCGGGCGCGATTTTGCGGCGTGTCGTATTCCTTCTTCAGGAGCGAGAAGATGCCGTTGCTGCATTCGCCGACGTAGATTTGCGGATTGGTCCACTCCGACTTCAGAATACGATCGCCGAACTCGACCCGCTCGAGTTGGGCGCGAAAGAGGAGCCAGTCGATCTGCTCGTCCTTGCTCCAAGCGGCGGATTTCATGGCGCGGACCTTCTCGAGGAGCGAACGCACGTGCTGCGCGCGCTCGTTCACCTTTGCGGCGGAAAAGTCGGTCAGGCGATCGTCCCAGCGATGGAGGCCGGCATCGCTGCTGCGGACGGGATAGTTTTCGTTGCGCCAGGCGTAATAGGAGTCCGCCATCTGGTGAAGCGCGGCGAAGCTGCCGGGCGGCGTGATGTTGGCCGCCGCCGGTTTGGTGAGCAGGGCCTTGTCGGACACGTCCGGTTTTTCTTCGGGCGGCGGCTGGGCGCCCGCGGCGGTACCGGAAAGGCCGAGCGCCACGAGCAGATGAATTGCTTTCACGCGGGGGATGTTAGGTCCCGCGGCCGCGCCCGGACAGCTTGAAAAGCCCCGGCATCCGCACGTCGTGGGATCAGGTCCATTCTCGAATAACGGTTGCGAAAACCCCTCCGATGGATTGCGTAAGCACCTATGCGCAGAGCTGTTTCTTTTTTCGCCGTTCTACTTTTGTGCCTGGGGGTCGCTGCCCCGGTGCGGGCGCAGGGGCGACCGCAGTTCCGGCCCGCCGTGCTCGGGACCGGCCCCGATTCGCTCATCAACCGGATCGACGGCGCCGCGCTCGTGAAGGCGGGCCAACAGGATGGGGCGGTGATGTTCTGTTCGCTCACGGCCAAGGATGGTCGGCTCGTGGAAAGCCGCACCTACCGGCCGATGCCCGACAGCGAAGCCCTGGAAAAAGAGGTGCGGCGCTGTCTCGAGGACACGAAGGTCGCGCCCGCCATCTACAATTACCAGCCGGTCGAGGTGATGTTCTACGGCACGGTTGTCTTCAGGGTCGTGAACGCCAAACCGCGGGTGCGGATTTACCTGCACCAGGATCCAATCGAGCTGAAAAAGGAGAGCGACTTCATCGGGCCGCAGCCGATCTTTGGGGGCGAATCGCGCTTCATGGGCCTGCACGCGCCGCAGGAGGAACATACGGTGCCTGTGACGGGGATCGTTGATCTTGGCTTGAAGGTGGATGCCAAGGGGAATCCGACCGAGATGCGCATCATTAAGGAAGATCCGCCGCTTCTGGGGTTCGGCGAGGCCGCGCTCGAGGACTTCGCGGGCGCGAAATTCATCCCGGCGTTTCGTGACGGCGATCCGACGGAATGCGACACCGTCCTGCCGGTCGTGTACGCGACAGAGAGCTGATGAGGCGCAATCGTTGCGCTTCCGCCGCGTGAGCTCCGATCCGCGCCGGCCGATGTTGCCGGCCTCCTTCTTCGAACGCGACCCGCTGACCTGCGCGCGGGAGCTGATCGGCGCCGAGTTGGTGTGGGGCGAATGCGCGGGGCTGGTCGTGGAGACGGAGGCGTATCTGTCGGAGAACGATGAAGCCTGTCATTGCTTCGTGCGGCCGAGCACGCGCGCCTTTCTGGCCCGGAACCGGCCGGGCGCGGCTTACATTTACCTGAACTACGGCGTGCACTGGATGCTGAACGCAGTGACGAAAAGCGAGAACGGCTCCGGGTTCGTCCTGATTCGGGCATTGCAGCCGAGCGCCGGGATCGAACTGATGCGGCGGCGCCGTGGGGTCGAAGATTTTCGCCAGCTTTGCTCCGGACCGGGGAAGCTCACTCAGGCACTCGAAATCACGCGCGCCGACGACGAGCGCGATCTCTGCGCGGACAAGGCGCACTCCTTTCGTCCGACCCGGCTGACCCCGGTCGATGTCATCGCCGACGAGCGCATCGGCATCACGAAATCAGCTCATCTGCCGTGGCGGTTCACATGGCGCGGGAGCGAATTTGTGAGTCGCCCGGCGAAGGCGTTGCCGGGTTGACTCCCGGCGCCTGGAGCCCAACTTAGGCCTCCACCATGTCCTCGAACAAACAACGCGTCCTCCTCGGCATGAGCGGGGGAGTGGATTCCAGCGTCGCCGGCTATTTGCTGCGCGAGCAGGGGTATGACGTCGTGGGCGTGACCATGAAAGTGTGGCCGCAAGACTGCATCTCGCGCGCCGAGGACAAATGCTGCGGCCCGCAAGCGGTGGCGGATGCCCGCAACGTCGCTCATTCGTTAGGCATTCCGCACTATGTGGTGGACGAGGCCGATCAGTTTGAGCGTCTCGTGATCGATTATTTCTCGAGCGAATACCAGGCCGGCCGGACGCCGAACCCGTGCGTGATGTGCAACGAGAAGCTGAAGTTTGGCAACCTTTGGGAGAAAGCGGAGGCGCTGGGCTGTGATTATATTGCGACCGGCCATTACGCCATCATTGAACATCATGCCGATCGTGCCGTGCTGCGGAAAGGCGCGGATTCCCGGAAGGATCAATCCTATTTCCTTTTCAGCCTGCGCCAACCGCAACTGCAACGCGCCTTGACTCCGCTCGGCGCGATGGCGAAGCCGGAGATTCGCGAGATTGCCCGCCGGCTCGGCCTCAAAGTGGCCGAGAAAGTCGACAGCCAGGAGATTTGTTTCGTGCCGGGGAATGACTACAAGGCGTTCCTGCGTTCCCACCTCGGCGAGGGCGAGTTTCACGCCGGCGGCATCTACGATCTTGACGGCAACTTCCTCGGCGAGCACGGCGGGATTGAGATGTTCACGATCGGCCAGCGCAAGGGACTGCCCGGCGGCTCGGCGCAGCCACGCTACGTCGTCGACATCGATCCGGAGACCAACCGCGTCATCGTGGGCGCGGCCGAGGATCTGGTGTCGGAGGAGTTCGAGATCGATCGGGTGAACTGGGTCAGCCGCGGTCCTCTCGATGAGCCGACGGACGTGACGGTGAAGATTCGCTACGCCCATCCGGGGACCAGGGCGACGCTCTTTCCGCTGCCGGATGGCTGCGCGCGGCTGCAACTGCACGAAGCGCAAAAGGCCGTCACGCCGGGACAGGCGGCCGTCTTTTACGATGGCGATGTGGTGCTCGGCGGCGGCTGGATTTGCCGGCAGGTGGCGCTGGCGCCAGCGTGAGCATGGCGGAGGAAATCCTGCTGGTGATCAGCACGTTTCCCGATCCTGAAACGGCGCGCCGCATCGCGCAGCAGCTCGTGACCGAGAAGCTCGCGGCGTGCGCGAACATCACCGCGCCGGTGCAATCGATCTACCACTGGCAGGGCCGGGTCGAAAACGCCCAGGAGACAATGGTGTTCTTTAAGACGACGGCCGAACGTTTTCCGCAACTGGCGACGGAGCTGCAGGAGTTGCACCCGTACGACGTGCCCGAAATCGTGGCGTTGCAGATTGCCGACGGCGCGCCGGCCTACCTGCGGTGGGTGGCGGAGAGCTGCGCTCGCCACTTCGTCTAGTCGCGTTTGCGCTCTTCGTGTTTTACTTGCGGATCAGCGACTCGTGCTCAAATGGCGCGATGACATTCCTCCGGGGGAACGCGGCAGCAGCGAGGGCTGCGTCCTGCGCGGTTGTCCCTGCGACGGTGGCGGGCGCTGGATTCCGGCGATCGGATACGTGGTAATCGGCCCGTAGCTTTGCCAATCCTTCGAGACGAAGTGCCACCACTCGGTGCGCACTCCATTAAAACGGGCCCGACCCATCGCGTGCTGGAGCGTCCGCAGATTGCGCCGGATATCCTCACTCGGCCCGATGTAATAGAGCATGGCGGCCAGGCTGAAATCGTCGAAGTCGGTGGGCATTCTAACCTCCCGGCGCCGGGAATCGATCAGGGTCGCATCCACGGCGACACCCCAGGTGTGGAGGGAACCGATTCCCGTCGGGTCGGCCACGTAATCATTATTGGGTGAAAATTCCCACAGCTGGTCATGCGTGCTTTTCGGTCGGTAGGCATCCCAGATTTTCAACCCGAGCCCCCTCCGGCGCAGAATCGACTGGGCCTCGGCGAGTTGACGAGCGATCGCCGGGCGGACGAGCGCTGGCATGTTTGGCGGGTAGAGTGGTCGGCGGGCGAGGTTCCGTTTTCCGGCATAACGCAACTCGACCACGATCGTCGGATCCACCGACCGGATGTCGACCAACTCCGGCTCCTCCGCCGGGGCGGGGGCCATGACCGAGAAAAACAGAAAAGTGGCTGGGAGAAAACTCCGCAAAATGTGTCGACTCAAGGGACTGGGCAGTGGGCGATTCTCTTCTCAAGCACCGCCCGGGCCACGCCCGCGGCGAAACTCAGTTTTCCGCTACCGCGGGAACAGCGTTGCTCTTAGCGACGCGCTGCAGGAGAAGTCGAGCACTATCCTCCGGCACGACGAATCGGACTTCGACGTCCATCCCCTGGGCCACCACTTCCGGTGGCTGCGAAAACAAGAGCAACTCCGACTCTTCCAGCCGGAGCCATTGCTGCGGATTTTCGCGCAAGCTCTGCGTCAGCTGTTCGGCGGCCTTGGCGGATTTCATTTTCATGATCAGGCGCGCCTTGACCGGATTGCCCAGCGTCAGCCCGAGCCCGAGAATTTGCGCGGAATCGAGCAGCTCCGAATTGAAGATCGGCGGGAAGAATCGCGCCAGGCTCGGCGGATTGCTCGAAATGAGACGCACCGTCGTATCCTGATCCAGGGATTGAAAGCGATCGAACAGGTGGCCGGTGATCTTCAGGTCAGGTTCGATCCCGAGTCGCACTCGCACGAGTTCCTCCACCTCTTCCCGTCCGCCGACGGCGAGAGTGCGGGGACCCACGCGGGCGAGCGCAAAATCGTTCCGCAACCACACCGGCAACCCATTGATCTGCTGCGGCGGCGTCTTTTCGCGTTCCAGCGTCCGGATCAGAGGCGAAACATCCGCCTTCGTTTGCACGAGGACGAACTCCCGGGTGCCGCCTGCTTCCGCGGTCGTCAGCGCCCGCGTCACCCGCACAGCATCCCGGGGAAGATTCAACGCCGGGGTTTGCTGCGCATTCGCAGTCAGGCCGGCCCAGACCGTCTGCCATTCGCTGGCCTGCTCTTTTTCCCAGCGCTTCGGCAGGTCGTCACGCTGCAATTGCTGGGTATTGACGGAGAGGATTGCTTCCGTTTCCTGCGGCAGCCATTCGCGCTTGGGCGGCGACTGGAAAACGAGCGGGAGGATGATCGCGAGCAGAACGAGAACCGAGAGGATGCTGAAGTAAAATTTCCGCAGCTCCTGCTTGTCGATTTGGCTCGAGAGGATCGCGAGCTCGGCCTTGTGCTGGGTGTGCTTTTCGACCGCGGTGCGATGGCGTTGGACATCCTCGAGCAAATGCGGGGCATTGGGAGGCGCGATGCCCTGGGTCGCGAGGTGGCGTCCGATGTTGAGGTAGGCCGGGTTCTTGCGTTCCTCCACGGTCTGGTGATGCGTCCGCGCTTCTTTCAGGGCGTCCTGTTGCGCGCGGTTGCTTTCGTTTAAGGCACGGTCTCGCGTCTCGAATTCCTCCCGTAGCGCGCTGACCTTGCGCTCGAGCTCGTGCAGTTCCGATTCGATCCGGTCGAGCGTTTCCTTGGCCGCCCGGCACGCTTCCGCACTGCCTGCGCGGGCCCGCGAGATCTCGGCCCGTCGCTCGGGCAGACGTGCGCGCACCGTGCTGATCGCGGCCGTCCTGGCTTCGAGGTCACTCGGAGGCGGGGCCACGGCCTGCAGCTCGGTTAATTTCTCCAGCAGCTCGCGATCCGCGCTCTCGTTGTCGAGCAGGCGCTTGTCGACGCCGACTAGCTCTCGATTGCACACCTCGACGGCCGATTTCGCGGCGTCGCGTCGTTCCAGGATTGGCTTCTTTTCCTCTTCCAACACGGCCAGCGCGTCGTGCTGCTCCTTCGCATTCTTTTGCCGCTGCTCCTCGATCTGTTTGAGCGCGGCCTCAATCTGTTCGATCCGGACTCCGACTTCCTTTTGCTCCTGCTCGAGTTTCTTCAGCGCGACGATCTCGCTGCGCAGCTCGGGAAAATTCGCCGCCTGCGCCACGCCTTCGCGGCCGAGCGCGATCTCGGCCCGCTGCAGCACGCGCTTTTCGTGGCGCAACGCCATGCGCGTCTTTTGGCGGCGCACCTTGAGGCCGAGCTCGCGCAGGCCTGTCCGGATAAAACTCACGAGGGAACGCTACGCGAGTTGCGCGCCGGACCAACGGAAATTCAGCGTTGGCGCGGTCGCAGCGTCACTCACTCTTCTTCGCTCAGCTTCGCCAGCACGCCCAGGTCTTCCAGCGTGGTGGTATCGCCGGTGACCGCATGCCCACTCGCGATCTCCTTCAAGAGCCGGCGCATGATCTTGCCGCTGCGGGTCTTGGGCAGCGCGTCCGCAAAGCGCACCTCGTCCGGCTTTGCGATCGCGCCGATGTGCACGCTGACGTGGTTTCTCAGTTCCTCCTTCAATCCCGGGGTCGCTAGCACGCCCGTCTTCACCGTCACGAACGCGACCACGCCCTGGCCCTTTAGTTCGTCAGGCCGGCCCACCACGGCGGCCTCCGCGACATTCGCGTGGCTCACGAGCGCGCTTTCGATTTCCGACGTGCCGAGCCGATGTCCTGCCACGTTCAGCACGTCATCGATCCGACCGACGATCCAGAAATACCCGTCCTGGTCGCGGCGTGCGCCGTCGCCCGTCAGATAGCTGCCTTTGAACTCGCTCCAATACTGTTTCCGATAACGTTCCTTGTCGCCGTAGATCGTGCGCAGCATCGCCGGCCACGGTCGCCGCACGATCAACTTCCCGCCCACGTTCGGCCCGACTTCGTTGCCTTGCTCGTCCACGATCGCGGCGTCGATCCCGAAAAACGGCAGAGTCGCACTCCCCGGTTTGGTCGGGATCGCCCCGGGCATCGGCGAAATCATGATCATGCCGGTCTCCGTCTGCCACCAGGTATCGACGATCGGGCAGCGCCCGGCGCCAATCTTCTCGTGATACCACATCCACGCTTCCGGGTTGATCGGTTCGCCCACGGTCCCGAGCAGCCGCAGGGACGAGAGGTCGTGCTTCTTGATCCATTGGTCGCCCCAGCGAATGAAGGCGCGGATCGCGGTCGGCGCGGTGTAGAGGACGTTGACGCTGTATTCCTCGATGATCCGCCAGAAGCGATCCGGCTCGGGCCAGTTCGGGGCCCCTTCATACATCAAGGTCGTGGCACCATTCGCGAGCGGGCCGTAAACGACATAGCTGTGGCCCGTGACCCAGCCGACGTCTGCCGTGCACCAGTAAACATCGTCGTCCCGCAGATCGAAGATGTACTTCATGGTCGTGTGAATGCCGACCAGGTATCCGCCGGTGGTGTGCAGGATGCCCTTCGGTTTCCCGGTCGAGCCGCTGGTGTAGAGGATGAAGAGCGGATGCTCGCTATCGAGCGGGACCGGGGGGCAGTGCGCGTCCACGTATTCGAGCTCGCGATGCCACCAAACGTCGCGCCCTTCTTCGATGTGAATGTCATTCCCGCAGCGACGGAAGACGATCACACGCTTGATCGAGGTCTCACCGCGGAGCGCCTCATCCACATTGTGCTTGAGGGGCACGATCGCGCCGCGGCGGTAACCGCCATCCGCCGTGATCACCGCCGTCGCGCCGCTATCCGCGATGCGATCACGGATGCTGTCGGCACTGAATCCACCGAAGACGACGGAGTGGACCGCGCCGATCCGCGCGCAGGCGAGCATCGCGATCGCCGCTTCGGGAATCGTCGGCATGTAAATGATGACGCGATCGCCTTTCCGGATGCCATTCCGCTTCAGCACGTTGGCAAAGCGGCAGACGTCGCGATGCAGTTGCTGAAAGGTGATGGTGCGTTTGTCGCCGGGCTCGCCTTCCCACAGGATCGCCGCCTTGTTGCGATTCGAGCCGGCGAGGTGGCGGTCGAGGCAATTCTCTGAGACGTTGAGCTTGCCGCCGACAAACCATTTTGCGAAGGGCGCGTTCCAATGCAGCACTTCCCTCCACGGCGCCTGCCACGTCAGTTCTTTCGCCTCGCGGGCCCAGAATTTATCCGGCGACTTGATCGATTCCCGATACCTCCGCCGGTATTCCTCGAGACTGTCGATGCGGGCTTGGCGGCTGAAAGCGCGGGCGGGTTTAAAGACGCGCTTTTCGATCAGGTGAGACTCAATGTTCGTGGCCATGACGGGTGAAGGTGGGTAGGGGCGACCGATTTTCGCGGATGACACGGATGAGGCGTAATCCGCTGCGAAATCTTAAGCAACTTTCGATTTGTTCCCGCCGCTGAACGCGGTCACGCTCGGTCCATGAGCGATCACGTTTACAAAAAAATCGAGCTCGTCGGCTCGTCCCCGAATGGGATTGAAGATGCGGTCCGGAACGCCCTCGCGCGGGCCGGCGAGACCGTCCGCAACATGCGATGGTTTGAGGTCGTGGAGACGCGGGGTCACATTGCCGAGGGCAAGATCGACCACTGGCAGGTAACGTTGAAAATCGGGTTCACGCTCGAAAAGTAAACGGCTCCGGAATCGTATCGACGTTGCTCGGTTGCCGCAAAGCGGACCGAGGATCGCGAATTGCCACGCGGATGACGTCGACCGAGCGACGTGGCTATAAAACGCCGCTGCGCGGTCTGCCCGCTAGGAGCCGTCCTGCTCTTGCGTGGCCTGATAGACCTTCGTCGCGCCGTAGACTAGGATGGCTGGCTTCAACGCCATCAAGCCCAGGCGGGTGAGCCCGCCCAGAATGCGGAAAACCGGCAGACGATCCAGGACCAGTCCGGCTACAACTGCATAGCCGACCGCCCGCATCGGGTTCGAGCGGACATAATCCTCGGTCTGCTCCACGATTTGCTCAAATTGTTCCCTGGTATAACGGAGGCCGCGCTCCGCGATGTCTTCTTGGTCTGCGAGTTGTTGGTCCATTTCAATTAACGTTCGAAGCCCGAGCCCCGTTTGCGTGTCCCGAGTTCACTCCAGTGTTACCGCAACGTGAGCCACACGGTGCGCGCCGGCGCCTCTGGCGGAAAGTCCGGCAGCGGCGGCTGGTGATGGAGCGTGCCGGCGCGGCGCACCATTTTCAAGCAAAACCTCGCCATGACCGCGAGCCCCGTTTCGGTCACGGTGGTGCAATTGGTCGACAGCAGGATGTGGCTGTCGCGCTCCGCCACCGCCGCCGCCGCCAGGAGCAGTTTTTCGAAGTCGCGCTCCACCTGAAAGCCTTTGCCGCGGTGGGTGCGGGAGAATGTCGGCGGATCGAGAATGATGGTGTCGAATTTCTCGCCGCGCCGCGCCAGCCGCGGCAGGAACTCCATCACATCTTCCGCGATGAAGCGATGGCCATCGAGCGACAACTGGTTGAGCACAAAATTATCGCGGCCGCGGTTCAGTGATTTCTTGGAAAGATCGACGCTGACCGTCTGCGCGCCCGCGCTCGCCGCCGCGGCGGAGAAGGCACAGGTGTAGGCAAAGCAATTCAAAATTCGCCGCGGGCGCACCTGCCGCACGTAGCTGCGGTTTTCGCGCTGATCCACAAAGAGGCCGGCCGAATAACCGGTCTCAAAGTCGATGCTGTAGAGCAGTCCGCGCTCGGTTGCGACGGTTTGCGGCGGCGCGCTTGTGTCGCCGACGACGAGCCGCGGCGACTCTCGCTCCGCGTTTTTCTTCGGCAGAAAACGCGCGAAGACGCGCGTGAACTGGAAGTTCACCGAGCGCGCCCAGAGATGCAGCTCGGTCAGGAGGCGTTCCCGCGCAACTTCGGTCTTGTAGGAGATGAGGACGTCAGAGGCGAAACGCTCCGCCCAGCCATCCGGCGCCGTGTAGAGTCGGTAGGCATCGGTCTTCTCCGCCGCAAACGCCTGCACCACGGGCAGCTCCAACCATTGGGACATTCTCATGCGGGCGACTGATGAACTGGCGAATGCTCCGGGTCTGCGGGTTTCCGCCCCGTAGGTTGCCCCTTGCGTGGCCGCACAATACGTTTGCGCAGCACCGCCCGGAGTCGTCACTCTGCGCCGGGCCGATCATGGAATCCATCACCGTCCGCGTGCCGGCGAGCACCTCAAATCTAGGACCCGGCTTCGATTGTCTCGGCATTGCCCTGCGCATCTACAATGACGTAACCGTGCGGCGCGGCGGGCGTCACGGCGAAAACGCGATGACCGCGGAGACGGGGGAGCGCTTCTTCGCACGAACCGCGCTGAAGCCGTTTCGCTTTTCGTGCGTCATTCGCGGTCAAGTGCCGCCCTCGCGCGGCCTTGGGAGCAGTGTCACCGTCCGGCTCGGCGTCCTGCATGGATTGAACATGCTGGCGCAGTGTCCGCTCGCGCGACGACAGATCTTCGAGATTTGCGCCGAACTCGAAGGCCATCCCGATAACGCCGCGCCGGCGGAATTTGGTGGCTTCAACATCGTGCGGTCAAAGACGCGGCAGCGCTTCCCCGTCGCGACCGCGCTCAAGTTTGTCCTCCTGATTCCCGACTTCGAGGTCCGCACCTCGGAAGCGCGGGCGCTCCTCCCGAAGGAAATCGCGCGCGCGGGCGCAGTCACGAGCGCCGGGAATGCCGCCGCCATCGCGGCGGCGTTCGCCTCCGGCAACTATCGGCAGCTGCGCGGCAACTTCGCGGACCACCTCCATCAGCCGTTCCGCAAAAAGCTGGTGCCGTTCTTCGACGCGGTCGTGGAGGCCGCGGAAGCAGCCGGCGCGCTTGGCGCATTTCTAAGTGGCTCCGGTTCCACAATCGCTGCCCTGACCCTCCGCGAGCCGGAAAAAATCGGCGCTGCGATGTTGTCCACCGCATCAGCAGGCGCGTGCGTCATCATCACTACCGCCGACAACCGCGGCGCCCGACGGCGCCCGATCGAAAATCCGCGATGAGCCAGCGCAGCGAGAGTCTCGAGCAGTTCGCGATCGACGTGATCCTGGAGCGGCGGCACGGTTTCCGCGCCTCGCTCCTGCGCGGCCTGCTTTATGCGCTCTCGTTTGGCTACCGCGCGGCCGTGCAAACGAGGCTCGCTCTTTACCGGCATCGCCTTTTTCGCGAGCGCACGCTCGGATGCCTCGTCATCAGCATCGGCAACCTCACCGTCGGCGGCACCGGCAAGACGCCCATCGTGGAGAAATTCGCGCGCGCACTTCAGAATGGCGGCCGCCGCGTCGCCATTCTCAGCCGGGGCTACAAAAGCGTACCCCAGCCGCAGCCGAAAAGGCGCTTCGCCCGTTTCCGCAAAAAAGTGGAGTCGCCGCCCCGGATCGTCTCCGACGGAAAATCGCTCCTGCTCGACTCCCGCACGGCCGGGGACGAGCCCTACATGCTCGCGCGGAATCTGAAGGACGTCATCGTCCTGGTCGACAAGAACCGCGTCAAAAGCGGCCGCTTCGCCATCCGGGAGATGAAAGCCGATACCCTCCTGCTCGATGACGGGATGCAGTTCCTGCACCTCAAGCACCGGCTCGATATCGTCCTGATCGATCGCCAGGCGCCCTTCGGAAATGAATATCTCCTCCCGCGCGGGACCTTGCGGGAGCCGCCGCGGAATCTCCGCCGCGCCAGCTACATCTTCATCACGAAATGCACCGGCGAGTCGAACGACGACTTGATTGCGCGCATCCGGCAGCACAATCGCACCGCCGAGATCATCGAGTGCGCGCACAAACCGCTCCACCTGCAAAATGTCTTTGGCAGCGAGCGACTCCCCCTCGCAACGTTGCGGGAAAAATTCATTGGTTCACTCTGCGGGATCGCTGCCCCCGAGAGTTTCGACGACGGCCTGCGGAAGCTTGGCGCCCGGATCGAAACTTCGAAGCACTACACCGATCATCACCGTTACACTGAGCAGGAACTGCAATCGTTTGTGAACCGCTGCGTCCGCCGCGATCTGGCGATGATTGTCACGACCGAGAAAGACGCGGTCCGCTTTCCGCGGCTCGCCAACCCGGAGGTGCCGATTTATTTTCTGCGGGTTGAAATCGAGATCCTTAGCGGCCACGAATCCTGGGAGCACTGCGTGGCGCGCATTTGCCAGCCGCAGCCGATGCTCTCGCCGGAGCGCTTCTTTTCCTGAGAGATCTCACGTCCACCGCGCGAGGCGCGAATCGAGTTGAAACACTTGCCCGGAAACAGCCGGCATCGTGTCGAGAAAGGCGATGAAGCGCGCTGCGTCTGTAACGGTGTTGAATATTCCGAGCTGATGTTTTCCGCGCACCCGCTCCTTCACTGCCGGCGACACATCGGCGGTGAATTTGGTTTCCAAAAACCCCGGCAACACGCAATTCACTCGCACCTGGCGCCGACCGAGCTCGCGAGCGAGCGACTGCGTGAGGCCGATCAGACCCGCCTTCGCGGCGGCGTAGTTTGCCTGGCCAACGGTGCCGGCACGCGCCGAGAACGATCCAATATTGACGATGTGTCCGCGGCGTCGTGCGACCATTATCCGACTTGCCGCTTGCGCGCAGAGGAAAGCCCCGCGCAAATTCGAAGCCATGACCGCATCCCACTGCACTTCCGTCATCTGCGCGCAGATCGCATCCTCCCGCGTGCCCGCGTTATTGATCAGCAAATCGAGCCGATGAATCCCCGCAAAATAGCTGTGCACGCTGCCCACGTCGGTCACGTCGAGCTCGCCGCGACCCGGCGCCCGCACCTCCATGCCCTCCGCGCGCAAGATTGTCGCGAGCGCACCGGCGAGATCGCCTTCGCCGCCGGTGATGATGGCCAGCCGCTCGCTCATGCGAACCACTCCGTGCGAGCGCTTCATCCGGCAAGCGCGATCCCGTAAACGCACCGCCCTTTCGCCAAACGATAACTGAGGAGACCCATGCCTGAGAAAGCGGAACTGATCGTGGAAGGGCGCAGGCTTGCCGTCTCGAACCTCAGCAAGATCCTCTATCCAAAAGCCGGGTTCACGAAGGGGCAGGTGATCGATTACTACATCCGGATCGCGCCCGTCCTCCTCCCGCACGTGAAAGATCGCCCGTTGACGATGAAGCGCTACCCGAACGGCGTCGAAGGCGAGTTCTTCTACGAAAAAAACTGCCCGTCGCACCGGCCGGCCTGGGTGCAAACCGCGAAGGTCTGGAGCGAAGGCAACCAGCGCGAAATGCAATATTGTCTCGCGCAGGACCTGCCGACGCTCGTTTGGGCGGCGAACCTGGCCGACCTCGAGCTGCACACCTCGCTTGCGCGCAAGAAAGACGTCACCCGGCCGACCATGATGGTTTTCGACCTCGATCCCGGCCCGCCGGCGAACATCGTGCAATGTTGCCAGGTCGGCCTCTGGCTGCGCGACCTGCTGGCCGGCATGAAGCTTAAGTGCTGGGCGAAAACGAGCGGCTCAAAAGGGCTGCAGCTGTATGTCCCGTTGAACACGCCGGTCACCTACGACCAAACCAAATCGCTCTCCCGCGCCCTCGCCGAGCACCTGGCGCGCGAGCATCCGGAGCTGGTCGTGCATCGCATGTTGAAGTCGCTCCGCGGCGGCAAGGTTTTGGTCGATTGGAGTCAGAACGACGAGCACAAGACGACGGTGAATGTCTACTCCCTCCGCGCCAAAGATTTCCCGACCGTCTCAACACCCGTCACGTGGAAAGAAGTCGAACAGTGCCTAAAAAAGAAGGACGCGGACCTGCTGACCTTTACGTCGGACAAGGTGCTGGAACGGGTGCAGAGGTTGGGGGATCTCTTCGAGCCGGTTGCGACGCTGAAGCAGAAGCTACCGAAGAAGTGGAGTCTGTAGGTAACGCGTCCCACACATGGCAGGGCCACATTCGGTGCTTTCTGACCGCAAAATGACGGAGAGGCCCGTGTTTGATCTTGCGTCGGAACCCGGGTTCTGCGCTCTCTCGCTCATGAAGAATTTACTAAAGACCGCGGCCTTGCTTGCTCTCGCCCTCGCCTTGGTCCTTATGCCGGCGCGGCTGGCGCGCGCGGAAGATGACGACCAGTACACGTTCGAGGTCCACAATGCTTACAAAGAAAAGATTGTCCGGCTGATGGCGTCGGAAGACGGCAAGGAATATGCCAAGTTCGACATCGGCAAAGGAATCGAGCCCGGCGAGACGGTGACGCTGAACTGGAACAAGTCGACCAACAACTCGAATTGCGATTGGTTCATCAAGGCGGTCTACGCCGATGACACAATGAGCGAGCCCGCGGAAGTGGATTTCTGCGAGGAAGATCTGGTAATCGATTTTTAGCCGTGGTTTGAAGTAACAGCGATTCCACAGCGTTGGCGCGGACGCGCCTACTCGAAGCGCAACGCCTTCACGGGATCCAGTCGCGCGGCGAAATACGCCGGGATGAGCGCCGCGACGGAGCAGATAATGAAGGCGGCGATGCAGATGATCGCGACGTCGCCGGGCACCACTTCGGCGGGGATTTCCGAGAATTGATAGACCTGCCGCGGGAAGACCTCAATCCCGAGGGTGGTCGCCAGCCACTGGCTGAATTCGTTCCGGAAACGGATCAGCGTCATGCCGAGGCCAAGACCGCTGAGCGTCCCGAAAAGTCCGACCACCATGCCTTGGGCGAGGAAGACCCAGACGATCTGCCAGATATTCGCGCCGATCGCCTTCATGATTCCGATCTCGCGTGTCTTTTGCACGGTGACGGTGATGAGCGTGTTCATGATCCCGAACGCGGCCACGATCACGATGAAAAAGAGGAGGAAAAACATGACCGTCCGCTCGAGCCGCACCGCCTCGAAATACTGACTATTCATGTCGATCCAGGTTTGCGCGTATTCCGGCGGCTTGAGGAAACTCTGCATCGAGTTCTTGATCGATTCGGCCGCGTACGGATCGACGGTCTTCACCGTAATGCCGTGCAACCCATCCTCGAGGCCGTAGAGCTCCTGGCCGATATGCACCGGCACGAGCAGGAACTCCGAATCGTGCAGGTAATGCCCGGTCTCGAAGATCCCGGTGACGGTGAGCTCCTTCGGCAGCACCACTTCACGCAGTTGATCGATCGCTTTTTGCTCTTGCTCCTTGTCCGGAGTCTCCAGCTTCCTAATTCCGTCCAGGATCTGGCCAAGATTACCGGGGGAATAAACAGTCAACTTGTCGCCGACGCCGATCGCGAGCTTCCTCGCCAGCTCGATCCCAAGCACAGTCGAATCGCCGTCGAGATCGAGCGCCCCTTGTTTAATGAACTTGTGCAGCGGCACGACCTTCTCCTCCTCCTCGGGATCGATCCCGCGGATCATGGGCGCGAGCCGTCGATTCGCAAATTCCACGATCACCGGGCCTTGCACATAGGGCGCGGTCGCGACTACGCCGGGCGTGTTGCGGATTTTCACGGTGAGATCGCGCCAATCGCGCAAGACGTCCCGCGTCGTCACCAGAATGTGGGCGTCGAAATCGATCACCTTCTGCCGCAACTCACGATCGAAGCCGGTCATGACCGAAATCACGAGAATCAGGACCGTGACGCCGAGCGTGACCCCGAGCACGGAGATGAGCGTGATGATGGAGACAAACGTGCGCTTCGGCTTCAGATAACGAAGCGCGAGGAAAAGGCTGAACGGCAGTTTCAAGTGGCGATACCGTCCGCAGAAACCGCAGCAACGCCAGTGGGACGTTTCCCGCCTAAGCGATCACTGCGCGACGGCGTGCGCCTTGCAGTTCCTCCAGCGTCACGAACTCCAGCGCTCGGAGGAGTGGGTTGCCTCCAGATCGACCTTGCCCGGCGCAAGCCGCGCTTCAGCGCCGCCGCCCAACGGGTCACGCAAACGCACCACCGATCGCCGGGATTCAATCCTGGAAAGCCGTATTCCGGGCGCGGTGTCATCAAGTCGTTGCCGTCGAGCATCGAAAAGTCGAGGAAGTCCTGGTCCACTTCCACGCAAACGGTATGCAACCCCACATCCTCCGGTCCGGTGCGGCAATAGCCGTCGCGATAAAAACCGGTCATGGGATTGCGGCAGCAGCAACGCAGTTCGGTGCCGAGAACATTCGTGGGCATGGGCCGAAACTAGCATGCCCGCCCCGGCGGCGGCAGCTTTTCCGAAGGCCAAATGCGCGCCACGTTTCGAACCCTGCGCGATGATTGCTGCCCCCGAAAAGATCGCTTTCTGGCTGCTGCCAGCCGCGGAAATGCGTGCCGTTCTCACTTCGCTGGTCAGGAGACTGGCGAAACAATTCGACGCGCCGTCGTTCGAACCGCATCTGACGCTGCAGGTCGCGGAAGTGGATGAACAAGCGGCGCTCGGGGCGCTGCGGAACGTCTGCGCGTCAGCCGGCCCGATCGAGCTGGCCATCAGCGGGATCGAGTTCTCCCCGCAATACACGAAGACCCTTTACCTGCAGCTTCGCCCGACACCGCTCGCGCACGGGCTTAGCGAGGCCGTGCGCGAAGCCCTCCCGTGCACCAGCGATTACCAATTCAAACCGCACCTCAGTTTGCTCTACAAAGACCTGCCGGAGGAGGCGAAACGAGCGACGGCCGGTGGAATCCACTTGCCGTTCTCGCGGGTGGAATTTGATCGCGTGAAAGTGATCTCCACGCCCGCGGAGATCAGCACGGCGGCAGACGTGGCGGCGTGGCAGACGCTGGGCGAGTGCCTGCTCACAGGTGGACGCGATCCGTCGCGCGGCCGACAGTGGGCGCGACATGAGCGACATCGTTGGCATTGACCTTGGCACCACCAATTCCCTCATTGGGGTCATGGAGGCCGGGTTCCCGATCCTGCTCTCGGATGCGAATCGGCGAGCGCCTCACGCCGTCGGTCGTTCATTTCCCGCGCGAAGGGGAGCCGCTGGTGGGCGCAGCCGCGGTGCGGATGCGGGTGCTCGCTCCGGCCGACACCATCTACTCGGCGAAACGCTTCATCGGATTGCGCGGCGATGAACTGCGCGAAGGCGATGCCCAGGTCGCGTATGAATTGATCCGGAAACGCGGCCAACCGGTGCGGATTCGCGCCGCGGCGCGCGAGATTTCGCCGGAAGAGGTGGCCGCGCTGGTCTTGCGGAAGCTGAAGGCAGACGCGGAGGCAGCGCTCGGCCGCGCCGTGACGCGCGCCGTCATTACGGTCCCGGCCTACTTCAATGATGCGCAGCGAACGGCGACGAAACGCGCCGGCGAGCTGGCCGGATTTTCAGTCGAGCGAATCGTGAATGAGCCGACCGCGGCCGCGCTCGCCTACGGGCTCGATAAGCTGAAGACGCGCGCGAAGATCGCCGTCTTCGATCTCGGGGGCGGCACATTCGACATCTCCATCCTCGAGCTCAACAACGGCGTCTTCGAGGTGTTATCGACGAACGGCAATACCCACCTTGGCGGTGACGACATCGACGCCGCCATCGTCGACCTCCTGCGGGAAAAGAGCGCCGCGCCGGACGATCCGCGCGCGATCTCGCGACTGCGCGAGGCGGCGATCGAGGCCAAGCACAAGCTGTCGACAGCCGAGGTGGCGGAGATTGAGGTCCCGTTCTTCCAGGGCGCGGAGAGTTTTTCGTATTCGCTGACGCGCACCGAATTGGAGCGAATCAGCCGGCCGGTGATTGAACGCACCCGCGGCCATTGCCGCCGGGCGCTTGGCGGACGCAAAGCTCGCGGCCGCGGAACTCGACGAGGTTATCCTCGCCGGTGGAGTCACGCGGATGCCCCAGGTGCAGAATTTCGTGACTGAAATTTTCGGCCGCGCGCCGAACATCTCGCAGAATCCCGACGAGGTGGTTGCGCTGGGCGCCACGATTCAGGCGGGGATTCTCTCCGGCGCGGTGCACGACGTAATTCTGCTCGATGTGACGCCGCTGTCGTTAGGAATCGAGACGTTTGGCGGCTTGATGAGCGTGCTCATTCCGCGCAACTCCACCATTCCGATCAAGGCGGGCGAGATGTTCACGACTGCGGTCAACCAGCAGCGGGCCATGCGCATCAAGGTGCTGCAGGGCGAGCGGGAAATGGCGCGCGACAACTGGCCGCTCGGTGAATTCGATCTCGAGTTTGAAGCGGCGCCGAAAGGCGTGCCGCGGGTGGGCGTGCAATTCGAGATCGACTCCAACGGCATCCTCCACGTGCTGGCGCGGGACACGAAAACCGGGCGCGAAAAGATGGTCGAGATCAAGAGCGCGATCGATGTCACGGACGAGGCGGTAGAGGCAATGCTGGCGGGTTCGCTCGAGCACGCGTTTGAAGACATGAGCGAGCGGGTCTGGACGGAAGCAAAAATGAAGGCCGAGGAGCTAAGCGTCGCCGTCAGCAGTGCGTTTCGCTCCATCGGGGAGGAAATTGCGCCCGAAGAAAAGTCGCGCCTCGAGGGCCTGCTTGCGCAGTTAAGAGAAGCGTTGGCGAGCGGGGAAGCGCCGCGGCTGAAGAAAGCCACGGCCGCGCTCGATCAGGCGACGGAGCCGCTCGCCGCCATCCTGGTCGAGAAAGCGATGGCCGCGGCGGCTACACGGTAGGCGGAGTGGTCGGCTCGGGTGGCGGCGCGGGCGACTCAGCCGGCGGCGGGCCAGGTCCGGACGGGGTGGGGGAAGCGGCGGGCGGCGGCGAGGCGACTTTCGCGACCGCTTCGTCGAGCAACTTCTTTTCCTCGGGGTAAAGCGGACCCTCTTTGGCCGCGGCGATAAATTCCTTCGCGTCGTCGATCTGGTTGTCGTCAACCAGGAGGAGCGCGGCGTAAACGGCGGCGTGCGGATCGAGCAATTGTTCCGGAGGCAGCTTGCGCAAGACCGCAATTCCCGCCGGACTCTGGCCGGACGCATAAAGCGCGTAGGCGTAAGTGACGGTGCAGTTCACGTCCTCCGGCGCGGCGTCGTACGCTTCGCGCGCCTTGAGCTGCGCCTCCTCGGTATTTGGTTCAACCATGAGCGCGAGCCGGGCATAGTTCGCCGTCAGCCCCGCTTCACGCGGCGAGCTTTCGTGAAGCTGTTTCGCGATCTGGAGCAACCGCCGCAGGTCGTTGGCGCCCCGGTAAATCCGGGACAACGAATCGAGCGCTTCGCGGCGCATCGGCGGATGCTTGGCGACGCGCTGCCAGAGGCGCTCCGCCTCGGCACCCAGGCTCCAGCGCGAAGCCAGGCGGGCGAGCGCGAGCTCGGATTCCGGCCGGTCGGCGGCGCGCTCGGCGGCACGCCAGAGCGTATCGAACTCCGCCTCGGCCGCGCTTTGTTTCAAGAGGCGCGTGCTGAATGCCTGGTAGGCGAGGCGCAGGTATTCCGAATCGCCCCACGAGCCGCCGCGGGTCCACCGCTTCAGACGCGACCAGTTTTTCACCTCGGCGAATGCTTCCGCGATTCCGATCGCGGGGAGCGGGGATTTCGTGAGTTCGGGCGGCAATTTTTCCGTCCACTTCAGTGCATCAGCCGCGAAGCCGTTCCGGTTCATCCAGTCGATCAGCGCGCCAAGATCCCGGGGATCGCGCGCCGCGACCGGCTTGATCTTCTCCAGCACGGCGGAGAATTTCTTCTCGTCGAGTTTGCGGTAGAAATCGAGCGCCAGGAGGTAATCGGCGAACGTGACCTGCTGCGTCAGTTGCAGATCCTGGGCGAGGCCGTCGGCCCGCGCGAGATCATCCCGTTGCACGGCATCACTGAGCAAGGCGCGCAGCGAACCGGCCCGGAAGCCGGGCACTTTGCTCAGTCGCTCGAGGGTGGCGCGAGCTTCGTCGTACTCTTCCGGGTTGCTGGAGCGGATGCGGAGAACGGCAAGATTGAACTGATAGAGCTCATTCTCCGGCTCCTGCTTCAGGGCGGCGGCGAAATGCTGTTCGACGTCGCGATCGTTCCCTTGCGCGCGGGCGAGCCAGCCGGCCACGACATGGTAGGCGGCTTCGTCACGATTCCCGGGCGGAACATTCTCGAGCGCCCGCTGGGCGGCGTCGATCTGTCCGAAGCGGAGCGCGGCCGAGGCGAGGTTCAGCTGCGCGTCGAGATTTTCCGGCTGCAGGCGCGCGATCTGCGCCCGCCAAGCCACCGTGTCCGGCCGATTTTGCTTCTCGCTCGCATCGGCAAGGATCCGGAAGGCCGCCAGCGACTCGGGACGCGAGGCGAGAATTTCGTTCGCCACCTTGGTCGCGTCGTCGAATTGCTCCAGGTGAAGGTATTCGGTGGCGCGTTTGAGGAGGCGGGTCTCGCGCCAGCCGCTGTAAGCGCGCGGCATGTAGCTGAGAAAAAGGAAACCGGCCGCGAAGCCAACCGCGACCGCCACCGCGAAGATCGCCGTGCGCGCTTTCGAGGCGTGGAAGCGCTGGCGATGGACCCGTTTGCGGCGAACACGTCTGACCTGCAGTGCCATGGACGCGTTTCTTATCCCTTCGCGGCCGCGACTTTGCAACCGACAGGCGAACGGGGCAAGGGAGAGAGCGGCGGCACGCCGTGGACCTGTCGCGTGAGAGCCGGCCCCCGCAGGCCAGTTAACGAACCGGCGGCGACGCCGTGGCCGGGCCGCCCTTGCTCATCGTGGTCCGGGTGCTCTCCACCTTGTCGGCCAGAGCTTTGTTGCCCGGATCGAGGGTGATCGCTTTCTGCCAATATTCGAGCGCCTGCGGGATGCGATTCGACTTCGCGTAGGCGTCGCCAATGTGCTCGAAGACGACGGGATCATCCCGCGTCAGGCTCTGCGCGGCGCGGAGTAAATCGCGCAGCGCGTCGTCGTAGCGACCCTTTCGGAAACTCACCCAGCCGCGGCTGTCGAGGTAGGCGCCATTGTCGGGATCGAGCTCGAGCGCCTGGCGAATGTAATCCTCCGCCTCGTCGAGGTGCATGTCACGCTCGGCCCACATGTACCCGAGGTAATTGCAGGCCTCGGCCGATTTCGGGGGATCAAGCGCGATGGAGCGCTTCAGGAGATCGGCCGCCTTATCCTGCAGTCCGGCCTGGTCGGCCGCCACGCCGTAGTCGAAATAGAAACGGGCATTTAACAACTCCGGGGCGCTCGCTTCTCCTTCATGGAGCGCTTCCTCGAAAGTGATGACCGCCTGCGGAGCACGTTTTGCCTCGCGTTGCGCGAGCGCGAGGAAGTAGGTGAACTCCGGCGCGTGGGGAAAACGGGCCCGCGCTTCGACGAGGAATGTCTCCGCGCGCTCACTCTGCCGGAGCGGGCCGATGAGCAGCTCCGTGAGACGGAGGTAGGTCTGTCGCGCGAGTTGGGTTGATCAGCAGGCTCTGCTCGTAGTTGGCCGCCGCTTTGGCGAACTGCGCCTTGGCCGCCTCGGTCTGGTTGGCGCGGAGCAGCGCGCGGCCTTCATCGTCCTGCAGTTGGGCGAGCAACTCATACGACTGATATTTCTCCGGCGTCTGCTGGATGATTTCCCCCAGCATCTCCATCGCCTTCGCGCGCTGATTCGTCACCATGAAGCCGGTGGCCAGCTTTTCACGCGCGTTGGAGTCATCCGGCTGCAGTTCCAGGACTCGCAGGTAGAGGGGAATCGCTTCCGGAATCTGCTGCGTCGCGGCGAAGTAATCGGCTACGTCTTTGAGCGCCCCCGCGTCATCGGCCGCGCTATCCGCGGCGCGTTTGAAGACCGCATTGACGCGGCGCAGATCCTCCGGCTTAGGCTCCGCATCGCTGTCGAAAAGAATGGAGGCGTAGAGCTTGCCGAGGCGCGTCCAGAAGGCGGGGTTGCGGCTGTTGATCTTCAACGCCCTGTCGAGGGCCGCGAGCGCCCGCTTGGGATCGCCGCCCGTCAATTCGATCTCGTAGATGCGCTGGTAGCCATCGATATTTTCCGGATCGAGAGCGATCGCCTGGTTCGCGTACTTCGAGCGCCTGCTCCGGCTTTTGCAGGTAGCGCGCGTAGAGAAACGCCAACTGCAGGTAGGGACCGATCTCCTTTGGATTCGCCTTGATCGCGTCTTTCAGAATATCGATCGCGCGGGGGAAATCTTCCTGCCGCGTCAGGAGTGAAGCCACCCGGGAGGCGAGTTCCACTTCGCCCGGATGCACCGTCAGCACCTTTTGATAAGCGACCAATGCCGCCTCCAGTTCGCCGTTCTCTTCCAGGCGCGCGCCTTCCACGAAGTTGGCGAGGGCGTCGGCTTTCCGGATGCCGGATGGATCGAGCGTCAGATCAGTCGGCGGAGTGCGGCGGAACGAGTCATCGACGCCGCTGGAGTGTCTGACCGGCAACGCTTTGGCGACCGGCAAAGTTTCGGCCCGGGACAGGCGTTCGAGCGATAGTTGCCGCGAGCGGAAGCGAGCACAGAGCCAGGAGAAACGACGCCTGCAGCGCGGCTCGGCAGCATCGCGGCGTCAGGTTCATCCCGGCGATTGTAGCCGTACGGCTCCGCGGAGCGCAATGAAACACAAAGAGGCATCCGGCGCTGCCATGCGCAGCGGACCGCCGGACCTCGAAACGCGGGAGCGGTTACGACTTGTAGCGCAAACGCTTCTTGTGGCGATTCTCCTTCATGCGCTTGCGGCGCTTGTGCTTGGAGATTTTCGCCTTCCGGCGCTTCTTCAGTGATCCCATAAAGGTGTGTCGGCAAATCCGCGTTTTGCGGAGCGCAATGCAAGCACCGGATGGATGCGACTGCAACTCCCTTTATTCGCGCGGGCCACTATTCCGGGAGCGAACTCAAGAGCAGATCGACATGTGCCTCCGGCTTCACTTTCCGGAGGATCGCCGAAATGCGCCCGGCGCCATCGATGACAAACGTGCTCCGTTCCGCGCCCATGTATTTCTTGCCGTACATGCTTTTCTCCACCCAGACGCCGTAGGCCTGCACAATGTCCTTTGCCGGATCGGAGAGGAGCGGAAAGGGCAGCTCATGTTTGGCGATGAACTTCTCGTGGCTCTTCGCTGAGTCGACGCTCACGCCGAAAATCGCACCCCGCTTTTCCAGGTCGCTCCACGCATCGCGCATCGCGCACGCCTGCACCGTGCAGCCCGGCGTGTCGTCTTTCGGGTAGAAATAAAGGACCACCGGTTTGCCACGCAGATCGCGCAGGGAAATTTCGCGCCCAGCGCCGTACTTCCCGCCCACGGCGGTCGCGGTGAAATCCGGCGCCGCGTCGCCCACTTTCAATGCTTCAGTCATGCCTGCAGTTTCAGTTCTCGAAGAGGATAATCAACAGGCCGACCGCACAGCAGCAGCGCGCCGATGAGTCCGCTCTCGTACTTCTCCAGGAGGCCAAGCTTGATGTTTCGCACCCCGGTGAGCGTGAGCCAGGTGAACAACACCATGCCGGCCACGGTCCCGGCCGAGAGAATGGCGGTCAGAAGGGCAAAGCCACCCCAGCCGTAGCGCACGCCCGAGGCGTAGATGGGCAGAAACGCTTCGCAGGGAGAAAACGTGAGTAACGCCAGCAGGCTCGTGATCGCAATCCGGTCCGATGGCACGGGCGCGCGCTTCGAGACCGGGATCGGCGGATCGTCCTGATCATGTTCGTGCTCCAGTTCGCCGCTATGCACATGCGAATGCCCGCAGAAGAGATGGTGATGCGCGTGCCCTTTGCCGGTGACCTGGCGGAAGAGATAGAAGCAGGCCGAGGAGCAGGAGGGCGGCGCCGGCGATCGTTGGGAACCAGGCGCCGATCCGCTCGCTCAGCGCGATGCCGAAAAACGCAATGAGGAGACCGAGCGCGGCCGTCACCAGGACATGGAGGGCGCCAGCGAGGGCGGTGACTCCCAAGCGTTCTCCCGTGGGTCCAATGCTGCGCCCGGGAGGCGAGCACAAACGGAAGCCAGTGCGTCGGAATGGCGGCGTGGAAGAAAGCGACTCCGAAGCCGGTGATCGCAATCGTGGTGAGGACGGTATCGTTCATCTACTCGTGGTCTCCTCTTAATCGTGATCGCCACCTAGCACGAGCACGATCAGGAGCATGAGTGCGAGAAAGAATCAATCGGGCTGGCGGGATTCGAACCCGCGGCCTCTTCGTCCCGAACGAAGCGCTCTACCAAGCTGAGCCACAGCCCGTGCTGAGCGGCGCCGAAACCGCCGCGCACCCTTCTTCGTGCATCCGCCACGTGCTGGCAAGCAAGAATGCGACGAATGGAATTGAAAGTGCGGTTCCGCAGTGGCGGAACCCATCGCGGGCGCAAATCGCCAGCGAAATGCGGCAGGAGCAGGTGAAAAGCGATCGGAGCGGGGCGCCGAATATCCTCAAAAATGCGAAAACTATCAAAACTGAGAAGGCTAACTGGGTGTCTTAAAGGCGGAAAAACGTATTTGCCATCGTAACGACGTATCTCGGCATGACCGATGCTTATAATTTCCATAATGAGACTCGGTTCTTCACCCCGCGTCGGAGCGACTCTCGTCGAGGTCGTGGTTACGACCGTTCTCCTGGTTGCATTCTTCGCCGCCCTCTTCGAGGTCAACGCCGTTTGTCTGCGCTACATCGCCGCCGGGAAGGAAACCACAGCCGCCATCGCGGCCGTCAATGACCGCGCTGAAGTGCTCCGCAATCTTTCGTTTACCGACCTGACGGATGCCTCCGTCGTCAGCGCTCTGCTCGCGGTCCCGGCTAATACCTCGGACTACTGCAGCCGCGCCTCCGAGGTCGTGAGGCTCACTGCCTACCCGACCGCAGACGGCACCACTCAATTGTCCCGCAGACCAGATGGCAAAGTAGACCTTGATAGCTCCGCCACCAGTCTCGGCGACTCACTCGTGCGCGTCGAGGTCTCCTCCAGCTGGACGGCCGTATTTGGCGGGCGTGCTCGCACCGAGCGCGTTGCCACGATCATCTCGAACGGAACCAAAAAATAGAAACCACCACACCATATGAGAGCCCCCAACCACAACCGAATCGACGGCTTCTCGCTCGGCGAGATGCTGGTCGCAACCGCCACCGCCTCCCTGATGCTGGCGGCCATCATCACCACCTCGATCACGCTCCAGAAGAGCTTCCGCGCGGTGGATAGATACTTCGCCACCCACATCCAGCAGATCCGCATCATTGATTACCTCTCCCGCGATGTGAAGCGCGGTCTCGCCGTCGTCACCTCGGTCAACGACCAGACAGTCACGGTGATGCTGCCGAACTACCTCATCCAACCGGGCGATCCCGAAGCTCTGGTAAACCCCGCCCTGGCCGGCACGGCCCGCACGCCTACGATCTCGCGCGCCGCGCGGGGCTGGCAGGTGAACTACGGGACGGAAGTGACGCAGGTGGTATACGCCGTCAACAAGTGGGAGATTTTCCGCACTGAGAACGATGTCGTCACGACGATCGCCTCCAGCACGGACCAGCTCGTGCCGCACAGCACAGTCGTCGAGCTGGCCAACACCCAGTACACGACCAGCACCGTCACGTTCCAGCCAATCTTTACCAACGCCAACAACGATGCCTCGCGCTACGGCACCACGGTTTGCTCGACAGCTTACCTGCGGAATCTCCGCCGCGCTTTCACCGGAGTCACACTATGAAACAACCAGCCCGTCTCAATACATCCGGCAATACGCTCCTCGTGGCGCTGGCCACGATCCTGATTCTCTCAGCGGTGGGAGCGAATGTCCTCGGCAATCTCACCACCCGCTACAACGTCTCCACCACCCAGGTGCGCGGCTGGAAACAGGCGCAACACGCCGCCGAGGCCGCGGGCGACATTGCTTACAACGAAATCCGCAAGACCGTGCTGGACCCGACCAACGCATTTGCCGGTTGGACCCAGAACGGTTCCACCTACACGAGCCCGGTCACGACTTTCAGTGACGATAATCTCGTCGGCAGCGCCACGGTGGACGCGTTCTACTCGGATCCGGTCACCGGCACTCCGTGGTATCGGATTCGCGCCCGAGGCACGGCCCCACTTCGCGGGCTGAAGCGGGTAGGAATGGATGATCGCATGGGGCCAAATACGCGGGGTGACAGTCTGCTCCGCAAGATCGACTTCTATTACGATCATTTCATCGCCGCCTACGGCCCGAACGGGGACGGTGTGGGCAGGGCCAACGTGGCCGTGGCCTCGCCGCAGCTCACCCGGCGGATTGAATTGATCGCGTCGCCTGTCACGCCATTTGACGTCGCGATCAAGGCCCAGAACTTGTTTTACGGCCTCGGGAACGCGGCGAGGATCGATAGCTTCGACTCCGCGAATGGTCCCTATTACTTCTGCGCGAACAATCCCAGCGATCCGCTGTTCGCCGACTCCCGCTCCGGCCACGTCCAGATCGGCGTGGCCGTCGCGGAGGTGAGGGGGATGCTCTACGGCGACCTCTCGACCAACGGCGGAACGATTGTGCGCTCCACTTATGTGACCGGGACGATCGACAACAACGTGCCCTTCACCCTGCCGCCCTTCCGGATGCCGGCCTTTCCCGCACCGCAGTCGTCCCCAACAAGTGTCGGCTCGGCGACGATCATCGATCCGCCGGGGCCGGGCACGCCGGTCGCGCCTACTCATTACTTTGTGTCGTCCATCCCCAACAACGGCAATCTCACAATCATGCCCGCCGCCAACGCCAATGGCAGCACAACCTACGTGACCGTCAGAGTCGCTACCGACATCCTGGGCGCGATTACGGTGCAGCCCGGGGTTCGAGCCCAAGTTTACTTTGAAGGGAACATGATGATGAAAGCCCGGGACATGGTGAATCTGAGCGGGATCGCGGGCAATCTGCAATTCTACGGAATCAGCCCGGCGAACCCCGCCACCATCCAACAGGTCAATATCGACTCGGGCGGCGGTTCGGGCGCTGGCTTCGCTGCTACGATCTATGCGCCGAGCGCGGCCTACACCATGAACGGCGGCCCGGATATCACGGGGGCGCTTGTCTGCAAAACCTTTTACGGCAACGGCAACACCACCTGGCACTACGATCGTGCGCTCGATAAAGAGGGCCGGGCACTCGATTACCGGATCGCCAGCTACGTCGAAGATACTCGTTAGGCGAGCCCCTGCGTTCCCCCCAGGACGGCGCCCCGCAATTCACCGCTAAAAGTTAGCAAGCGAACGGGAGCAGGGGAGTCGTGCAACCTTTATGGTGCGCGACTCCATGACATCCCGGTTCACCCTCTGCGCGGCTCTCGCCCTCTGCACCGCCTCGATCGCTCCCGCACAGGAGGCCGTCGTCGCGACTCTCGCGGATGTTGTGGTCTTCGGTGAGGCGGAGTCCGATTCGATTGTGCAGGATCCATTTCTGCCGGCGGTGGAGGGAACGCGCATCAACGCCGGGAAGAAAAGCTCGGTCATCGATCTGGACGAGTTTCCGCCGATCGTGAACAACAACTATCGGCAGGCGCTGGCGCGGACGCCGGGACTGCTCTTGAGCGAGGAAACCTCGCCATTGGTGAGCATCGGATACCGCGGACTTGATCCGAGCCGCGTGCAATACACCCAGGTGCTGAAGGACGGCATCCCGATTCACGCGGATCAATTTGGTTATCCGGAGGCGTACTACACCCCTTCGCTCGAGACGGTGGATCGGATCGAGTTCCTGCATGGGGGTGCGGCGTTGATCTACGGTCCGCAACCGGGCGGCTCCCTCAATTACGTCACGCACGTGCCGCGGCTCGACCGCCCGTTTTCGTTCGGCAGCCGCACTACCTTTGGCAGCGACAACTACTTTTCGAACTTCACCTACGTGGATGGAACCAGCGGGCAGCTTGGTTATTACGCCTACGGCAATCATCGAAGCGGCGAAGGCTTTCGCACGAGCAACAGCGCCTTCGAGGTGGATGCAGGACAATTGAAGCTGGTGCTCGGCGGGAACACAGCCAGCCGTTGGACGCTAACTCTGGAAGGTTATCAGGAGCAACACGGAGAGCCCGGCGGACTGACCTTCGCGACTGGCCCGAACGCGGTGAACTACAACACGTCGCGCAATACGCCGTCGCGCCTTTACGACCTGTTTGAGTTGGAACGCTGCTTCGCCTCGCTCGCGTGGGAGAATGATCTTTCGGAGACAACAAAGCTGACGGTGATCGCGTGGGGCGGGACCTTGTCGCGGTTCAGCGTACGGCAGCGCGGCGGCGGCTTCGGCACTTTGCCGGTAGGCGCGCTGGCGAACACGACCACGATCGAGGACCAGGTGTTCCGCACGGTCGGCATCGATGCCCGGCTCCGGCATGACTACATCCTCTGGGGCGGCGCACACACCGTCGCCGGCGGCACGCAGTTCTATCACACCGAATCACCGCGTCAGGATCGACGCGGTTTTGCGCCGAATGCGCGTGACGGAGAGCTGCGGAACGACAGCGATCGCGCGGTCTGGTATGCGCCTGTTTTTGTCGAAAACCGCTTTCATTGGAACGCGCTTTCCATCACTCCGGGCGTCCGTCTTGAGAACATCTGGCAGTCGGTCGACGAGAAAGTGAATGTGGATAAGACGGTGGCCGGCACCCCGCTGGCGAGCGAGGAGACCTACGATTTCGTGCCGCTGTTCGGCCTCGGCGCGGCCTACGAGGTGGCGCCGCAGACGGAGATTTACGCGAACGTTTCGCAATCGTACCGGCCCAAGATTTTCACGCAGGCGGTGCCGACCGGCGGGACAACGGTCGTGCCGAATGACCTGCAGGAAAGCAGAGCCGTGCAGTATGACCTCGGCTTCCGCGGCAACCCGCGCCCGTGGGTCTCGTGGGACGTGAGCGGGTTTCTGCTCGATTTTGACGATCAGATCGGCGTCGTCGGGCTGCCGGATGGCTTCAGTACGCTGGGGAATGTTGGCCACGCGCGGCATTTCGGCCTTGAAGCGGCCGGGGAGCTGGACGTCTTCGAGCTATTCGATCGCCCGGTGAGCGTGGCGGCTTCAAAGGAGGGCGGGAAAGGGGTCGCGGCGGTTCCGCCCACGCGCATCACGCAGCGCATCGGTTCCCTCAGTCTGTATGCGAATGTCACCTTGCTCCATGCGCGGTTCGTGAGCGGCCCGCTGGATGGCAAGACGCCTCGGTTTGCGCCCGATTATCTGCTGCGCACAGGCATGATCTACCGCTGGGCCGATCGGTTGAAAGTGGCCTTGCTCGGGACGGTGGTGGATAGCAGCTATGCCGACGATGCGGACACGCCCGAGCGATTCGTGCCGGGCTACATGACCTGGGACCTGACGGCGGAAGCCAGGGTTTACAAAGACACCGTCAGCATCACCGCCGGCATCAATAACCTCTTCAACGAGGACTACTACGCGCGGATCACCAACACTGGCATCGACCCGGCCTACCGGCGCAATTACTACGCCGGTTTCGCCGTGCAATTCTGAGCGGCGTTGTCGGCCGGATCTCCCGACCCGGCGGGGGTCGACGCCGCCGAAGAAAAGTGCCGTCGCGCAGCCCGCGTCGCTGTACAAATCAATTGACAGAGGCGGGCGTCACCCGCAGAGTCCCGATTCGCTTTTCCCGGCCACATGTTTGCTTCCAACATCATCCCCACGAGCGTCTCCAACGACACCGCAGCGGTCCTTCAATTCCCCGCGGGAGCCAGCAGCCGAGCCGTCCGATCCTTGCGCAATATGACCAGTCAACTCCTCCAGGAAGCAGCTCAAGTGATTCCGAATCAGCAGCTGCTGATCAACGTTGTCTCCAAACGCGTGCGCCAGCTGGGGTTGGGCCATCGGCCGCTCGTCGAAGCCACCCCGCGGTCTTCGCTCACCGATATCGCGCTGCGCGAAATCATCGCCGGCAAGCTCACCTACGAGCTGACGCCGGAAACGAATCCAGCCGACGGCGCCTAGCCCGTTTGCATTTCGGAGGGAGCAAGCGGGAAGCTTGCGCTACCTTCCCAGCCCATGGCAGCTGAAACGATTCTCAATCGCAAGGCGCTGCGTGATTTTCACATTCTCGACCGCTACGAAGCGGGGATCGAGTTGAAAGGCAGCGAGGTCAAATCGATCCGCGCCGGCAAAGCCAACATTAGTGATGCGTTTGCGCGGATCGAAAAAGGCGAAGCGTTTCTGCACAACGCCGACATTCAGCCCTACGAACGCGCCAGCCATGAGATCCCCGAGGCCAAACGCGTCCGGCGTCTGCTCCTGCATCGGCAGGAGATCGACAAGCTCTACAGCGAAACCGCCGTCGCCGGTCGCACCCTTGTGATCCTGAAGCTCTACTGGAAAGGCGGCCGCTTGAAAGCGGAAATCGGCGTCGCCCAAGGCAAGGTTGCGCACGATAAGCGGGCCGATTTGAAGAAGCGGGCGACCGATCGCGAAACGGAGCGTGAGGTGGCGCGTTTCAATCGGCGGCATGCTTAGCGCGAGCAGGCGAAGTGATTCGGTCCGCGCGGGCGATTGCGGAATCTAGCCGCTGCGACACCTTACCTGCCCGAATGTCCCGCCTCCGCTCGCCACTCTTCGTCCTCTTCCTCACTGTCTTCATCGACATGGTGGGCTTCGGCATCATTATCCCGGTGCTGCCGCTTTACGCGGAGCGTTTCAACGCCAGCCCGATGGCGATCGGCTGGCTCACCGGCATCTACTCGGGGATGCAGATCATCTTCACGCCGATCCTCGGCAAGCTGTCCGATCGCTTCGGTCGCCGGCCGATCCTGATGTTGAGCCTCGCCGGTACCGCTCTTGGCTTTGCCCTCATGGGAATGGCGGGATCGCTCCTGCTGCTCTTTGTCGCGCGCATCATCGCGGGCATCACCGGGGGCAACATCTCGATTCCGCAGGCGTACATCGCCGATGTGACGACGCCCGCGAACGGTCGAAGTCGATGGGAATGATCGGCGCGGCCTTCGGGCTCGGGTTCACCTTCGGCCCGATGATTGGTGGAATCATGAGCCGCATCTCCTACAGCGCGCCTTTCTTTTTCGCGGCCGCGCTGGCCGTCTTCAACGTCGTGCTGCTTTACTTCATCCTCCCGGAAAGTCTGCCGAAAGAGCACCGCGCCAAACCGCACGAAGACGCGCCGATCGCGGAAGTTTTCCGCCATGGGAATGGCTGGTCGTTCGGCCTTGTCGTGGCGACTTATTTCTTCCTCATCGCCGGCTTCGCGATCATGACGACCCTCTTCGCGCTCTTCACTCCCGACGGCTTTGGCTACGACGCCCATGCCAACGGCTACCTCTTTGGCTTCATCGGCATCATGACCGTGATCGTCCAGGGCGGACTGATCGGCCGGATGGTCAAACTTTTCGGCGAGACGGCCCTGGCGCGCACCGGGCTGCTCATTACCGCCGCGTCGCTCGCGCTGCTGCCGTTCTGCCACAATCTCGGGGCGTTGCTGGTGGCGTGCGTCGGGCTTTCGGTTGGGAGCGGGTTTGCCAGTCCACCGCTGAACGGCCTGGCGTCGCAGATGATCGAGCGCAGCTGGCAGGGCCGTGCCCTCGGGGTCATGCAGTCGGCCGGCAGCACGGGGCGTTTGCTGGGGCCGTTGCTTGGTGGTTTCCTGCTTATGTTGGATTTGCACAAGCCGGTCGCGCACTACGGTGAAACCCCGTTTTACACGGCGGCGCTGCTTTGCCTCGTTGGCGCCGCCCTGGCCTTCTGCCTGAAAAAACCGGCCGACGATCACGTGGCCGGAAACATTCCAGTCGGCTCAAGCGTATAGATTGGGATGACACGAAAAGGACAAGTTGCGGCAGCTCTCGCCGGCGCGGTTTTGGTTGGCGGTTGGGCGCTGGGCCGCGCGCTCGCACCGACGTTTTCATTTGCCGGCAAAGTCGTGCTGATTACCGGCAGCTCCCGCGGCCTCGGCCTGGTGCTCGCCCGGCAGGTTTGTGCGGAGGCCGGACGCGTCGTGCTCCTGGCTCGCGACCCCGCGGAATTGCAGCGGGCGCACGACGAGCTCGTCCAGGCCGGCGGGGACGTCTCGATCGTCGTCTGCGATTTGCTCGACCGCGCGCAGATCGAGGAAGCGATCCGCAACGTGGTGCGCCATTTCGGCGGACTCGACGTGCTGATCAACAACGCCGGCATCATCGAAGTGGGCCCGCTCGAGCACATGACGCGCGAGGATTTTGAGAAAGCGATGCAACTCCATCTCTGGGCGCCGTTCACCCTGATGTGGGCTGCGATTCCACACCTGCGCGCGCGGGGCGGGGGACGGATCGTCAACATCTCGTCGATTGGCGGCAAGATCGCGGTGCCGCATTTGGCGCCCTATTGTGCGAGCAAGTTTGCGCTGACGGTTTGTCCGATTCGATCCGCGCGGAGTTGGTCGCGCGATGGCATCTATGTCACGACCGTCGCGCCGGGAATGATGCGCACCGGATCGCACGTGAACGCGAAATTCAAAGGCAGGCACGCGGCCGAGTTTGCCTGGTTCGCGACCGCGAACGCGATGCCGGGGATCTCGATGCAGGTCGAACGCGCCGCCGCCAAAATCCTCGCCGCCTGCCGGCGCGGTCGACCGTCACTCACGCTTACGTTGGCAGCTCGCGCTGCGATCGCCGGCAACGCTCTGTTTCCGAACCTCACCGCGCACGCCCTCAATCTCACCAACCGGCTGCTCCCCGGCGCCACCGATTCATCCGGTGACCAGCTGCGCAGCGGCGCTTCCAGCCGTTCCAGGTTGATGCCCCGGTGGCTGACGTATTTCGCCGATCGTGCGATTGGTCGGAACAACGAGCACCGCAGCCAGTAGTCGCCAGGCATGCGCGCGCAGCGTCTGTTCGTCGCCATCGACCTGCCGGCCGCGGTGACGGCCCTGCTCGACCGGCTTGAATCCGCATCTCCCCGGCGTCCGCTGGCTGCGGCCGGAGCAGATTCATCTCACCCTCAGTTTTCTCGGCCACGTCGCATCGCCTGCGGGAGAAACCCTGCGCGAGAAATTAGCGGAGATCCGCTTCACGCCGTTCTTCATCCCGGTCTGCGGTGTCGGAACATTCCCGGCGAAGGGAAAACCGAACGTCCTCTGGGCCGGCGTCGGCGCCGGTCATCCGCAGCTCTTCCGCGTTTACAAACGCGTGCAGGAAGCCGCTCTCGCCGCCGGTCTCGAGCCCGATCTGCGTGCGTGGCATCCGCATATCACCTTCGCGCGCTGTCGAGATGTCTCCGCGGAAAGCGTTCGGCCGTTTCTCAAACGGCACGCCGATTTCGACGCGGGAATCGTGCGCGTGGAGGCATTCTCGCTTTACTCGAGTCTGCCCGGTCCGTTTGGCTCCGCCTACACTCGCGAGCTCGAAGTTCGCCGCTGACGACAGTTACTTGTCCCAGCCGTCTTCGTCTGCCTCGTCCTCGTCGTCGTCACCCTCTTCGTCCGCCGCGGCCTCTTCCTCGTCGGCCTTGAGGTGGACGTTGATCTTTACCAGTCGCCACTTCGGCGTCTCAAACAGATAGGCAAGAACAAAACTTAGGTCTCGCTCGCCGTCGGAATATGTTCCTTCGAGCTGAAGCAAATCGTTTTCGTCGATGGCCGGCGGCTTACTGAACTTGGGCTCGAGCTTTGCGACCGGGGCTATGTTCGCTCCCTGCGCGATGAACGTCTCAAACTGTTTTTCGAATTTTTCCGGGCTGATCTGCTTCTGCCACACCGTGGCGATCGTCTTGTGAAAGGTCTCGAAGTTCTTCGTCTGCACCGCCTCGTTGAAAGCAAGCAGCGACTCGCGCACCAGCACCTTGCACTCGGCCTCGCTCGGGACCTTCACCTCCGCTGCCCCCGCGGGTTGCACGTCCAGCTTGATGCCGATCAGCTTCCAGGCCGACTTCTCGCGGAGGTACTTCGAGCCGGAAATCCACCTTTGTCGGCGAAGTGGGATAGACGCCCTGGACGACCAGGACTCCGTTCTCATCGATCTTCGCCGGTTCGGAATAGACCGGATCGACCCGCGCGACATTCGAGAAGTCCATCCCCTTGTCGATGAAGCTCTGGAAGATCTCCTTCATCTTGGCGGGTGTAATCTGCTGCTGCCACAGCTGCGAGATGGAGGCGTGGAACGCGGTAAAATCTTTGGCCGCGAGCGCCTGGTTGAACGCGAGCACGGATTCGAGGAGCAACGTGCGGAGCTCCTGCGGTGGCGGAACCTGCGGCGTGTCCGCGGCCTGGGCGATCGAGACGGTGAGGAGGAGCGAGACAATGAGGCGACGCATGGAGGCGGATGGTGAAAGGTCCGGCCGGCGCCGTCAATGAATGAGTTCAGTTCCGCGTCACTTACTGCGCGCACTCTTCGAACGCGGCGGGCATCCCACGCAGGAGCGACAGTACCTCGCCGGCGAGATGCAACGAACCGGTGACGAGGACGCGATCGTGGCCCTGTCGCGCGAGGGCGATGGCTTCGACGCAGGAAAGCGCGGTCGTGCAGCTCGCGTGCGGGCTCACTTCCGCCACCACTTTGGCGAGTTCGGAGGGCGGCATAACGCGCTGCCCCTTGAATTGCGGGAGGATGACCGACGAAGTGATCGCGCTCAGTTCGCGATAAATTTCGGTCGTGTTCTTGTCGGCGAATGCGCCGAAAACGAGCGTTGCGTTGTTCATCGCCGAACTCTTCGCGCCAGGTCTTCGCCAAGGCGCGCGCGCCGGCGGGATTATGCGCGCCGTCGATCACGATCCGTTCGCTCCACTGCTGGAAGCGCGCCGGCCATTCGACTGAGGCCAGCCCGCGGCTGACGGCATCGGGGCTGATGACTATTCCCGCGGCAGCGCACGCGGCCACCGCCACGGCGGCGTTGTGCTTTTGATGGACACCGCGGAGCGCGACTCGATCGGCGATCTGGTTCGCGCACAAACTCGACGGCGCTCCCGCATTCGGCCGCACGGGCCCGGAGAATCTGCTCCACCTCGGGGGACTGCGGCGCAGACACAACCGGCACGCCGCGTTTGATGATGCCGGCTTTCTCGCGCCGCGATCTCCGCAAGCGTGTTGCCGAGCCATTTCTGGTGATCGAGATCAATCGGCGTAATCACGGAAACAATCGGTGTGACCGCGTTGGTGGCATCGAGGCGCCCGCCCATGCCGGTCTCGAGCACGACGATCTCGCAGGCGTGCGCGCGAAATGATGCAACCCCAGCGCGGTCGCGATCTCGAAGAATGTCGGATGCGGTTCCCAATCGCGCACCAATTCGCGAATCATCGACAATCCGCCCGCCACCTCCGCCGGGCTGATCATTTCGCCATTCACCTGGATGCGCTCGCGGAAGGTGACGAGGTGAGGGGAGGTGAAAAGCCCGGTGCGATAACCTTGCGCCCGGGCAGATGGCTTCGATCATCGCGCAGACCGAACCTTTGCCATTGGTGCCGGCGACGTGAATGATGCGCTGCTCGCGCGCCGGCAGGTCCAGCGCGCCGAGCAGGCGCTCGGTATTCTCCAGTCCCAGCTTGATCCCGAAAAGCTGGGTACCGAAGAGCCAGGCGAGCGCCTCCTCGTAGGACATGAGAGATCGTGGCGCGAAGCGCGCTGCGCCGCTCACTGCGAGGAGAGAAAGTAGCCGAGCAGCTGCGCGATCTGGGCGCGCATTTTTTTGCGGTGCACGATGAGATCGATCAGACCGTGCTCTTCGAGAAACTCCGCGGTCTGGAAACCTTCCGGCAATTCCTGGTGGGTCGTCTCGCGAATGACGCGCTGCCCGGCGAAACCGACCATGCTTCGCGGTTCGGCCATGATCACGTCGCCTAAGGGATGCGAAGCTCGCCATCACGCCGGCGAGAGTCGGGTTCGTGAGGACGGAAATGAAGGGCAACTTCTCGCTCGCGTGCCGGGCCAGGGCGCCGCTCGTCTTCGCCATCTGCATGAGGCTGAGCATCCCCTCGTACATGCGGGCGCCGCCGGAAGCGGAGACGATGATGACCGCGCAGCGGTTGGCGGTCGCATACTCAATCGTGCGGGTGATCCGCTCGCCCGCGACCGATCCGAGCGTGCCGCCGAGAAAGCTGAAATCCATGACCGCGATCGCGACCTTGTAGCCTTCGATCAGCCCGTCGCCGCTCAGCACGCTGTCGACCAGTCCGGTGCTCTCCTGGTATTTGCGCAGCCGATCTTTGTAGGTGGCCACCCCTTGGAACCGCAGCGTGTCGATCGAGCGCAGATCGCCGTCGTGTTCCACGAAACTATCGGGATCGAGCAGGTGCTCGATCCGTTCCCTGGCCGATTGCGGGAAGTGGTAATCGCATCGCGGACAGACGCGCTGGTTCTGCGCGAGCTCGATCTCGTGCACGACTTCGGAGCAGCCGGGGCATTTCTGCCACAAACCTTGCGGCATCTCGCGCTTGCGGTGCTGCGCTTTGAGCGCCGGTCTCTTGAAAATGGCCATGGTTTCAGGCGCGGGCGGCAGTCGCGGCGTGCACCGATATCGCGCCCGCGGCTTTCAAGACGCGGGCGCATTCGCTCACAGTCGAGCCGGTGGTGAGGACGTCGTCAATCAGCAGCACGCGCAAACCTCGCACGTTCGCCTTTTTCCGTAAACGAAAGGCATCCCGCAAATTCTCCATCCGCTCCGCGCGATCGAAAGCCGTTTGCGTGGTGGTGTAGCGGATACGCTCCAACGCAGGGCTGCATCGGAATGCGAGCGGTGACGCTGAAGAGCTCTGCGAGGAGCTCGGCCTGGTTGAATCCGCGCTCGCGTTTTCGGGCCGGATGGAGCGGGACCGGAATCATGACGTCAAAACGGCGCCCGGCCAGTCGCGGATCGTCGAGTGTCTCGGCCAGCCAATCGGCCACGGGAAACCGGAGATGGATCTCTTGCCCGTATTTGAATTCATGAATGACCTTTCGCACGACCCCGCGGCTGCGAAATGCCGCCACCGCCGCGTCGAAGTGCAGCACGCGATGCGCGCAATTCGCGCAGGAGAACGCTTCCGTGATCGCGCCGGGAAACGGTTCCGAGCAACGCGCGCAAAATGGCGGTTTGATGCGCGGCGCCTTCCGCCGGCAACCCTCGCAGAGATACGCTGGCCACTCGATCAGCGCGCTAGCAGCTGGCGCAGAGCGGCGGATAGAAAGAGCCCGATGACCGACCGGAACGGCTCAACGTTTTGCAGATTCGCACATGTTTCAGCCACGCCCGCAGGATCGCCCAGCTGACCAGCGCCACCCCAAGCGGCGCGAGTCCGATGAGCAGATTCCGTCCGATCCATGGTAGCAACTCCAACTCGCGCCGCGCGACTTTATTAAAGAGCCCGCTGGCAAGAATCCAGCCGGCATGCAATCCGATCGGCAGCCAGAGCGAGCGCGTGCGCAGACGCGCGTCGGCCAGAATCCAGCCGAGCAGAAACAAGGTCGTGAACCCGGCGGCCACCAGCAGCGGCTGCTGGAATTGACTGAAGGAATTCGCGATCGAGACGAAGCCGGATGTCCAGGTCACGTCGATGGAGGTTCGTTCGGGCGCCTTGAGGAAATGCAAAATCGAAAAGAAGGCGGACGAGATGAACGTCGCGGGCACTGGCCGCGCACGCGCGAAGCAGAACGCCGAGAATCAATCCGCGGAAGAGCGGCTCCTCGATGAGTGGCACTGCCACCGCTGAGAGCATGCGCGCCAGAATCCCGGGGATTGATACAGCGTCCCGCAGCGACCAGACATGGAGCAACAGGAGCACTGCGCCGAAGCAGAGGAGGGGAATGGCCGCAATCACCAATCCGGCGCCGGCATCGCGCCAACGGTCGGATTTGGCGCCAGCCCGAGATCCCGCCAGCTTCCGCATCTCGAGCGACCGCAGCAACGGCCAGAGAAACAGCAGCGCGCCGATGAGCAATGCGCGATGAAAGAAGCTCTCGAAGTCGTGCGCGGCCAGGAAGGTCAGATGCCCGCGGGCGATCAGCCCTTGCGCCGACCAGTAAAGGATCGGCGCGAGCAGCGCGCCAAACAGAACCGTCGCGACGAAGTAGGCGAGCAGTCGGGCTGCGTCTTTCAAGAATCCAATGTAGAATGGCCGCCCGATGCGCAGTCAACACGTATGGAAAGAAAAGGACGCCGACGGCCGGAAGCGCGAAGTCCGAGTGACGAAGTTCGGCGGACAATGGAGATTCCAGGCGAAGTACCTCGATGAAGGGAGCTGGACCTATTACGACCGGCCGTTGCACGACGACTTGGTCTATGCGCGGGACCTCATTTTCCGGAAATACCAACGCCGCCGCGCCTCCGCCGAGGATGTCGAGGCCCTCGATCAGCTCCTGCGCCTCTATGCCGTCGAAGAGTGAGTGGGATACCGCTGCGCTGATCGCGGCCGACAAGCGTTGCGTCTGGCATCCATTCACGCCGATGGGCGAATGGTGCGCGCCCGACTACGAGCCGCTCGTCCTCGTGCGAGGGCAGGGGGCGCTTCTCTGGGACAGCGAAGGCCGCGAATACATCGACGGTAATTCATCCATCTGGACGAACATCCACGGCCACAACCATCCGCACATCAACGCCGCGATCCGGCGCCAGCTCGACCGCGTGGCGCATACTTCATTCCTGGGCTTTACGAATCCCGCTGCGATCGAGCTCGCGGAAGCGATCGTTGGCCTGTTCCCGCCTGACAGCATTAGTCGCGTCTTCTTTTCCGATGATGGCTCGACGGGAATGGAGGTCGCGCTCCGCATCGCGGAGCAATTTTGGAGGCTGAAAGGCGAGCCGCGGACGCAATTTGTGGCGTTTCGGGGCGGCTATCATGGCGACACCGCTGGCGCGGCGAGTCTCGGCGCGAGCGCGATGTTCAACGGGCCCGCCGGTTGGCAGTTCCCCGCGAGGCAGATCGACAGCGTGGAGGAGCTAGAGGCGCTGCCGCCGTCCGAAGCGGCGCAGGTTGCTGCCGTTGTGATCGAACCGCTAGTGCAGGGGGCGGCCGGGATGCGGCTCTGGCCGACCGGGACTTTGCGCGCGGTCCGCCGGTGGTGCGACGAGCAGGGGACGCTGCTGATTGCTGACGAGGTGCTGACCGGTTTTGGTCGAACAGGTACCATGTTTGCAAGCGAGCAAGAGGAAGTAATTCCGGACCTTATTATTTTAGGTAAGGCCCTGACAGGTGGATATCTTCCGCTCGCTATTACCGGCGTAAAAGAAGAAGTATTTTTGCCATTCTTGGGCTTGGGCGGTGACAGAGCGACGCTTTTTTACGGCCATAGCTACACCGGAAACGCGCTGGCGTGTGCGGCCGCAAAGGCCAGCCTCGAACTCTTCAAGGCCGATGACGTATTGGCGCAGCTTCAGCCCAAGATTCGCCTGCTGGCGGCGGAATTGGCGTCGCTCGCGCAGGTCTCCGCATGTCCGCGAGATCCGACAGTGCGGTTTCATCGCGGCCATTGAGCTGGAGCCGGCTCCTGGCTGGGCTCGCACCGGAAAAGCGGTCTGCGAGGCGGCGCGGAAATGCGGACTGCTCACGCGCCCGATCCGCGATTCCGTCGTCCTGATGCCACCGTTCTGCATCACGGAGGCGCAACTCCGGCACGCCGTGGCCGCGATCCGCACAGCAATATGCGAAGTCTTCGCGAAAAGCGTGGCAGCCGATCCAGGGAGGGCACGCTTGTAGCGTGCGCCCCTCAGACTCGGAAGGCGCGGCGCGTGCCATCCACGCAATTCATGGTTACCTGTCTTCGTGCCGAAAAAGACACGCCTGGATATCGCCCTGGTTGAGCAGGGTCTCTTCGCCAGCCGCGAACAGGCGCAGCGCGCCGTCATGGCTGGCGAGGTCAAGCTCGGCGATCGCGTTCTCAACAAATCCTCGATCCTCGTCGATTCGGCCGCAGCGCTTACCGTCTCGGCACCGCCTAAGTTCGTCGGCCGCGGCGGCCTCAAACTCGAAGGAGCACTCGATCATTTCCAAATCAACCCGGCCGGCCAAACGGTCCTCGACATCGGCGCATCCACCGGCGGCTTTACCGATTGCCTGCTTCAGCGCGGCGTCGTTAAGGTCTACGCGGTCGACGTCGGCCATGGCCAGCTCGCCTGGAGAATCCGGACCAATCCGCGGGTGATCGCCCGGGAGTACCTCAACGCCCGCTACCTCACCGCGGCCGACATTCCCGAGCCGATCGATCTCTGCGTGATCGATGTCTCCTTCATCTCGCTGACTTTAATCTTGCCGAACGCCTTCCAATTGCTAACTCCAACGGGAGTGGTCCTCGCGCTGATCAAGCCGCAATTCGAGCTCCAGCCGCAGGACGTCGGGCGCGGCGGCATCGTCGCCGACCCAGCGCTGCACGAAAAAGCGCAGCGCAAGATCGTCGACTTCATCGTGAATCAGGGACATACCGTCATCGGCACCACGCCGTCGCCGATCACCGGCACCGATGGTAACCAGGAGTTTTTCGTATGCGCCCGTCGTTGATCGGCCTCATCGCTCACACTGGGAAACCGGGAGCCGCCGAACTCGTGCGGGCCATGCAGGCGGAGTTCGCGCGGTTCGGTCTGCCGATCCTCGTGGAAACGGCCACGGCGGGGCTCGTGGGCGATACCTCCGAGCACACCGTCGCCGATCTCGGCCGCGAAACCGATCTGATCGTGGTCCTCGGCGGCGATGGGACCATCCTGAACGTCGTGAACAGCCTCGGCGACGCCATCAAGCCGATCTTCGGCATCAACATCGGCTCCCTTGGCTTTCTCACGTGCGCCGCCTCGACCGCCTACCGCGCAGCAGTCGAGTGCATCGCGGCGGGCAAGATTGAGTTCAGCGACCGCGCGTTGCTCGACGTGCACCTCGACCCCGACGGCCCGCAAACACGCCAGGTCCTTCGTTGTCTCAACGACGCGGTCTTTAGTCGCGGCGAAATCTCGCGCCTTATCCGCCTCGCCGTTCGCGTGAACGGCGAGCAGTTGACCGAATTCAATGCCGACGGCCTCATCATTGCCACGCCGACCGGCTCGACGGCATATTCCTTGTCCGCCGGTGGCCCAATCGTTGCGCCCGAGTCCGGCGCGCTCGTCATCACCCCGATCTGCCCGCACACGCTGACCAACCGCTCCATCATCGTCGACGACTCGGCGGTCGTGGAAGTGGAGGCGACCGAGCGCGATTACCCGGTCTTCCTCACGATCGACGGCCGCGAGCCTGTGCACGTCGAGTCCGGCTCCGTCGTCACCGTCCGCAAATCCCCGCAAAGCCTTCCGCTTGCCGCCCTGCCTGGCGTCTCCTTCTTCAGCGTCGTCCGCCAGAAGCTGAAATGGCGGGGGAGTAATGTCTAAGACTTAGCGATCAGACTCAAAGCATCTGAAGTAACCAGGCATCCGATTGATGAAGAAAAGCATCCTCATTCCCGCCCTGGGAGTTCTCCTTTCACTCGCAGCGTTGGCCGCGCAGTCGGACTACGTCAAAGAAATCGAAAAATGGCGGCAGAAAGAGGAGGCCGATCTGCAGAAAGAGAATGGATGGCTCAGTGTGGCCGGACTATTCTGGCTGAAGGACGGCGTCAACACCATCGGCGTCGGTCCGGAGTTTGATGTGCGACTGACGGATAGTTTCAAAGCTGGCGGCAAGTTCGGCGCGATCGAGTTTCGGAATGGCGTCGCGACGCTGAACGGTAGAGAAAGGCGTCGAAGCGCAGAGTGACGGTCAGCCGGTTTCGAGGATTGATCTGGTTCCCGATGCAAAAGGCAAGCCGACCGAGATTCGGACCGGGAGCCAGACGTTTTATCTCATCCAGCGTGAAGATCGGTTCGGGATCAGACTGAAGGATAACCAAAGCGAAGCGCGCCGGAATTTCAAAGGACAGCATTGGTTCCCTGTGGACGAGAGTTATAAAGTGACAGCCCGGCTGGAGCCATTTCCGGAGCCGAAGGAACTTCTCGTGCCCAATGTCTTGGGCGGTCATTTCAAAGAGAAAACTCCAGGAGTGCTGAAGTTCACCCTTAAAGGAAAGGAATGTGCGCTGCAGCCGATCGTGCAGGAAGACGGATCGCTGTTTCTCGTTTTCCACGATGCCTCGAACGATCACGAGACCTACATCTCGGGCCGTTTTCTTGACGCGGCGGCGCCGGTCAACGGCGAAACCGTGCTCGACTTCAACAAAGCCGAGAATCCGCCCTGTGCCTTCACGCCCTTCGCCACCTGTCCGCTCCCACCGCCGGGGAATGATCTCGCGGTGGCAGTCCTGGCCGGAGAGAAGCGCTACGATCACTAACCGGGGCCAGCGCGCTCCTGAAGGAGAGCCATTGGTTCAGCGCCGGTAGCCTAGGGCGCCGGAGGCAGCTGTTCGAGTTCCCCGAGCAACGCGTCAAGGGTAACGTCGACCCCCATTGATTGTCGTCGTGCGCTGCTGAGGAGGTTGCTCATTACTCCGTAAGAACGCACACTTACGATACGCCTCTTTCGCCATTTCGAGGCTTGACCCTGTTGATCCGGCGTTCCAGCGTTCGTTTGCGGGCCGGATGAGGCCGGGAGGTTCCAGTTAAATATGAAAATCGCATATTTGGCGGGCGTTTCGTTCCATCGGGATCTGAACTTGATCGTCTGGCAGCCGCGCGGGATTCTGGACGAGCTGCACGTCGAGAAAATCATCTCCACGCTCGAGGAGTTAGAGGATGAAGCCGAGGAGCCTTTCGATCGCTTCACCGATTTATCGAAGGTCGATCAGGTCGAGGTGAATTTCGATTACATCTTTCGGATCTCACTTCATCGGCGCGCATTTTACAGCGGGCGCCCGCCCGTGAAAGCGGCCCTTTATGTCGAGGACCGCGCAACTGCGGAGCTGGCCCTGACCCATGCTGTGGTCACGGCTGGGTCACCATTGCAGGTCAAGGTCTGCCTGCGCAAAAGCGACGCCGCGGAATGGCTCGGCGTCTCCCTCAGCGACCTCGAAGTCGATCGCTAACGAGCGCGCCGGATTCAGCTCGTGTTCCAATCCTGCGGGAAACACCAGCGAGCCGTCCTGCCGCTGGGGAGGGTGATTTCGGGGCGGGGAGCATCCAGCCGCGAAGTGTGCCAAGACCCGCATTTTATATGACATATATTGTCTGATGTTGTTGTAAAGGCACGCAGAGAGCTGAAATGCTTCTCGCCCTTTCGAAAACCGTTGCTCCGCCTCGTCCCGGAGGGTTTCCATTGGCGGGTGATTGAGCTTGCGATGCGCTCTCCTGCTTCGGGTTCGATTGGGAGCGGTATTACGATCTCCGGTGGCGCGTGCTGCGGGAGCCTTGGCAGCAGCCACGCGGTAGCGAACGGGATGACCGGGAGAGCGACGCCTTCCACCTCGCGCTCTGGGATCGTGCCGGGACTCCCGTTGCCGTGGGACGGTTGCAGATGAATTCGCCCATGCAGGCGCAGATCAGATTTATGGCCGTCGATCCGGCTTGGGCGCGCCAAGGCCTGGGTAGCCGCATTCTGATCGCGCTGGAGGCGAAAGCCGCCGAATTGGGCGCCGCCGAGGTCGTGCTGAACGCTCGCGTCGAGGCGCAGCCGTTCTACTTCCGCAATGGCTATAGCCGAACTGGACCGGCTGGAATCTGTTTGGGTCAATCCCGCATGACGCAATGATGAAGATTCTTAGATAATTCCTGGCAACCCCAACACGTTCAGCGCTCTGTGTTACTATTTTCGCTTCTGCCTTCGTTGTTGCCAACCGGCTTCGTGCACATTCATTTGTGATATTGGTAATGATGACACAACACCCACGTGATCAACGCTCTTCGATAGTAATTACGCAATACTCGATCGCTGCGAATTCCGCGGCTAGCGCACGGACAAATCTCTTTTCGGCGTTAGTTTGAAGCTGTGTGGCGCGCCAGCCGCCTCAAAGCGAACGCTTCGTGTGTTACGAGGGCGGCGCGATCAGCCTCGGCTTCGTCGATGATGACGGCGATCTTGATCTCCGACGTCGAGATGAGCTGGATGTTGATCCCTGCCGCTCCGAGGCAGTCGAAGAGCCGGGCCGCCACCCCGGAATGGGAACGCATTCCAATGCCGACGACGCTGAGCTTGGCCACGGGACTGTGGGTGTTGCAGCGCTCCGCCCCGATTTGGAGGACGACTGGGGCCAGAAGTCGCTCGGCCTGCGGGAGATCCGCTTCGTTGATTGTGAAGGAAATGTCTGTCTGATTCACCGCGGAGGCGTTTTGGACGATCATGTCGACGAGAATGTTGCCTGACGCTATGGCCGAGAAGATCCGGCTGGCGGTGCCAGGCGCGTCCGGGACGCCCACGACGGTCATTTTCGCCTGCTTTCGTTCGAGGCTGATGCCGCGGATGACGACATCCTCCATGTTCGCGGTCTCCTCCTTCGCGATGGTCCCCGGCGTGGGGTTGAAGCTTGATCGCACCTCAAATGGGACGCTGAATTTCTTCGCGAACTCGACCGCGCGAGACTGCATCACCTTGGCGCCGGCGCCGGCGATCTCAAGAAGCTCGTCGTAAGCGATCTCCTCCAGTTTCAGCGGCCTCCGGCACGACCCGTGGATCGCAGGTGAAGACCCCGTCGACATCCGTGAATATCTGGCAAGCGTCGGCATTCAACGCACCCGCCAGCGCGATGGCGGTGAGGTCCGAACCGCCACGGCCCAGGGTAGTAGTCTCCCCTTCGGCCGTATGCCCCTGGAAGCCGGCCACCACGACGATGTAATCCTCCGAGAGCAGCTCGTGGATCTGTTTCGGGCTGATATTTGCGATCTTCGCTCTCGTGTGCGCGCGGTCGGTCAGAACCCCCGCCTCCGCGCCGGTGAGCGAAATCGCCTTTCCGCCGAGCGCGTTTACCGCCATCGCGGTCAGCGCAATCGCGGCCTGCTCGCCGGTGGCCAGGAGCACGTCCAACTCGCGCGCCGAGGGATCGCGGCGAGGTTTCGCGAGCCAGCCGGATGAGATTATCCGTCACACCAGCCATCGCGGAGATCACCGCGACGACCCGGCACCCTTCCCGCTGCGTCTGAATCAGGCGCTCGGCTACCCTACGGATGCGTTCCGGGGCACCCACCGAGGTGCCGCCGTATTTCTGAACAATCAGACGCATGGCGGGTGGCAAGAGGAATGGGAAGACACGAGCGCAACCGTTTTCGCCGAACTGGCTCTCCTGTCAACAAATACGGCGCACTTCCGTGCTTCGGTTCATGCGCCCGCGTGGGCAAGCGTGCGCGTTAGAAACCGATCGCCCGCAGGACCTCTGCCTCGTGAGGCTGCAACCGAGGGCGCCGCGCTGAAACGCACCGCATCGGGATCCTTCAGGCCGTGTCCGGTAACGGTGCAGACGATCCTGCTCCCCTCCGGCAGTTGATCAAGCGGCCAGGCCGGTTCGCCGGGCGCGATCGACCGATTTGAACAGGCCAGCGATCGAAGCCGCGCTGGCGGGCTCCACGAAAATGCCTTCCCGACTCGCGAGCCACTGCTGGGCTGACAGGATTTCGTCATCGGTCACGATATCGATCGCGCCGCCGGAATCACGAATCGCGCCGACCGCCGCTTCCCAGCTCGCGGGATTTCCGATGCGGATGGCGGACGCGATTGTCTCCGGTTGCTCCACCACGCGGCCGTGGAAGATCGGCGCCGACCCCGCGGCCTGGAAGCCGAGCATTGCGGGAAGTTTCGTCGTGTGTCCAAGACTGTGAAATTCCTGATAGCCTGCCAGTAGGCGCTGATGTTTCCGGCATTGCCGACGGGCAGAAGGTGAACGTCAGGCGCGTCGCCTAGCTCCTCCACGATCTCGAACGCAGCGGTCTTCTGGCCGGCGATGCGATGGGGATTGATCGAGTTCACGATCGCAAAATCAGGCCTGCTGCCCGAGCTCACGCACCACGCGCAAGGCGTCATCAAAGTTCCCTTCGATCGCAACCACCTTCGCGCCGTAAGCGTATGCCTGGACGAGTTTGCCGCGCGCGATCTTGCCGGCCGGTAAAATCACCGCGCAACGAATCCCCGCCCGCGCCGCATACGCCGCGGCGGACGCCGAGGTATTCCCGGTGGAAGCACAAACGACGGCAGCCGATCCCCTGCTCCACTGCCTTTGAAACCGCCAACGTCATCCCGCGATCTTTGAACGAGCAGGTCGGATTCAGCCCTTCGTATTTGACGAAAACTTCGCAGCCGCGGCCGACCCGCTCGCTCAGACGCGGACATGGGATGAGGGGTGTGCTCCCCTCGCCCAGCGAGATGATCGGTGTCCTGTCGGTAACCGGCAGATGCTCGCGATAGCGCGCGATCACGCCCCGCGCCCTGCTGCGCGGGCCTTCGGTCGGATGCGTGCATCACGTTGCTATAGCGCATCGCGCTGCGGTGAAACAGTCCACAAAGTCCCGATTGCAAAGCGGGCTCTCTCGTTTTCCCTTAGCTCACTCGCGTTCTGCCGAGTTTTTACATCGTTTCCCGCCTCCATGCCCGCCCTGAGCAAAGAAGACAAGCTGCGCCTCCTCACTATCCTGCTCGAGAGCCGGCATGGCGATCTGCGCGAGCAAAATCTGAATCGCCAGGGCAAAGGCCACTTCCATGTTTCCGGCATGGGACACGAAGCGCTCGCCGCGCTCGGTTTGCAGCTGCGCGACGGCGATTACATCTGCCGGATATTACCGCGACCGCGCGCTCGTCCTCGGCCGCGGCGTCGCTTCGCGCGAGCTGGCGCTCGATTACTTCGCAAAGCGCGAAGGGCAAAGCCACGGCCGGCAAATGCCGTCGCATTACAGCTATGCCGCGAAAGGCATTTGGAGCGTGCCGACGCCGACCGGCGCGCAACTTCTTCCGGCCTGCGGCCTCGCCTGGGGCATCCAGCTCGACCAGCAAACCGAACGTTGTCGTCACGACCGATCGGCGATGCCGCCACGCGGCAGGGCGATTTCTACGAGGCGGTTTGTTTCGCGAAAGAACGCCAGCTGCCGGTGCTGTTCGTCGTCGAGGACAACAAATACGGCATCAGCAGCCCGACGCGGAAGATCAACCCGCGCGCGCTCGATGTCCTCCAGCCTAACGACTGGCAGGAAATCGACGGCGCCGATGTGCAGCAGGTCTACGACGCGGGCGCGGAGGCGTTCGAGAGCGATGCGCGCGGGCCAAGGGCCCGCGCTTTTTCTGGGTCAACATGGAGCGGCTCTCCAGCCACACCAGCTCGGATGACCAGAAGCTCTACCGCACGCGCCGAAGAGCTGGCCGAGCGCGCGAACCAAGCGATCCGCTGCGCGTCTGGAGCGAGCGCCTGATCGCCGAAGGCGTCATCACGCGCGGAGGACTACGAGCAAGCTCGACAAGGAAGTGAAAGAGCGGATCCGGAAGGAATTCGCGGACGCCGAGCGCGCGGAAGATCCGTCGGCCGACGAACTCGAAGCTGCAGGTCACCGGCGAGCTGCCGCAGCTCGACGACGAAGTGCTTGCCGCCCGGCAAATACCGCATCGGCGACACGGTTAACAAGGCGCTGCGCCGCGGGCTCGAGACGAGACTCGCGACCGCATCATCTTCGGCGAAGACGTCGAGGATCCGAAAGGCGGCGTCTTCCGCCTGACGCAGAAGCTCTCGACCGAATTTCCGAAGCAGGTCTTCAATTCGCCGCTCGCGGAATCGACCATCTTCGGCGTCGGCTGCGGTCTCGCGTCCTACGGCAAGCGACCGGTGTTTGAGCTGCAGTTCATCGACTTCATCGGGCCGGCCTGGAACCAACTCGTCACGAACCTCTCGAACTTGCGCTGGCGTTCCTTCGGCTCCTGGACCTGCCCGATGGTGATCTACGCGCCCTATGGCGCCTATCTGCCGGGCGGCAGCTTGTGGCACAGCCAGGCGAACGAAGCTGCCCTCGCGCACTATCCGGGCATCAACATCGCCATCCCGAGCACACCGGAAGACGCCGCCGGCCTGCTCTGGACCGCGATGCATTGCGAGGATCCGACGTTCGTTCTTATCCCGAAGCATCTGCTCTGGGCGGAACACGAATCGAACGGAGCCCATCCGCGCCGTCCCGCTCGGCGTCGCGCGCAAACGTCACAGCGGCTCCGACGTCACCCTGGTCGCCTGGGGCAACACGGTCGAGAAATCGCTCGAAGCGCTCGAGCAGATCGGCGGCGAGGTCAGCGTCGATTTGTTCGACCTGCGCTCGATTGTGCCGTGGGATCGCAGCCGCGATCGAGGAATCGGTCCGCCGCACCGGCCGGCTCGTGGTCGTGCAGGAAGACAGCGAGAACTGCAGCGTCGGCCAGATGATCATCGCGCACCTCGCGGCGCAGCCGGATGTCTGGAGCGAGCTGATCGCGCCGCCGGTTCTCGTCAGCAAGGGCAACGTCATGATCGGCTACAACCCGATCTACGAATACGCCGCGCTTGCCCGATGTGGAGCGCATTGTCGCGGCGGTCGCGGCAGACCGATGTCGGTTAGCAGCGAGCGGGTCACGTTGCAGCGCGTGCGGGCCTGCGCCGCGCTCCACTCCCGTTCAGGAACGGGCCGAGAACGCCGCGGCGCAGGCCGAAGCGTCGCAACAGAAGGCCGCCACCGACGAAGCAGCGCGCCCAGACCATCACCGTGCCGATCATGGGCGAAGGCATTCGCAACGCCAAAGTCGTCGCGCTGCTGAAACAGCCCGGCGATCACCGTCGAGCTCGACGATCCGCTCTGCGAAGTGGAAACCGACAAGGCCGTTTACCCGATCGAGTCCTCTTTCGCAGGCACGATGGGCGAATGGAAAACGGAAGTCGGCGCAACGGTCGACATTGGGCAGGAACTCGGCATCGATCCTCAGCTCCGAAAGCTCGTGGGAGGATCAGTTGCAGGCGGCGGCCCAGGCTTCCCCGCCACCGCCGCCATCAGAACGGGCCGAGGTGCACCGAGCGTGGCGGCCAAACGCGAAACAGCTCCAGCGAAATCACGCGCTGCCGCCATCGAGCCGGCCCTCTCTCCCACCATCGTCCGGCGTCTCGGCCGGGTCGTGCCGGCAAATCTGCAGATCGACGCCCGCTGGGACGCGATCCGCGAAGCGCGCGCGGCCGCCAAGAAAGAGGATCCGAAGAGCGCCGCGACGCCCTCCGTGATGGTGGCGTGGGCGGTGGTGCGAGCGATGGAGAAACATGCGCCCTTCCGCCGCATCATGCTGGAAGACGACAGCATCGTGGAGAACGCCGAGTTCGATCTCGGCATCGCCGTGGCGCTCGAGAACGACCGCCTCGCGACCGCCGTCGTGACCGCAGGCTAACAAACGCGATTGGCCGGATTTCGTGCAGCGCTACAACGAGACGGTCGAAGAAACTCGCGCCGGCCGCGTCGATGCCGTCAACGCGCCGCTCGTCATCAGCAGCCTCGGCGCCTTCGGCGTCAGCGCCGCCGCGCCGATCGTGGTCCCGCCCTCAGTCGGAACACTATTCGTCGGCTCCGCGCACCACGAGATTGCTGGGCAACGGCGCGAAGAGCGAGACCGCGGAAGTGATCACCCTCTCGCTGACCTTTGATCACCGCGTCGTGAACGGCGCCGGCGCGGCGAATTTCGTCCACGAGATCAAAGAGCAGATCGAGAACTTCCGAATACCGCGCGTGGCGGCGTCCGCGTCGTAGGGAAGCTGGCCAGCTTCCCCGGTTTCAAAAAGCCAAACGCGATCTCACGCGTTCTGGTTCCACGCCTTCGAGAGACTCGTCGCCGGGACCGCCGGAAGATTCGCGTAATGCGAGGTGTCGTTAAATAGCGTGAGGCGCGCCTGCGACGGATCCTTGAAATCCACAATGCTCAGCGACGCCGGTTTGAGGTCGAGATTGTCGCGATAACAGCGCGGATCGAATCCCAACAACGAACTCAGCAGGAGACGGATCGTCGCTTTGTGCGAGACAACCAGGATGGAATCGCCCGCATGTGCGCGGACCAATTCCAGCAGCACGGGCAACGCTCGCGCGGTCACCGCCAGTCCGCTTTCGCCGCCCGCGGGTGCGAAGGTGTAGGGATCCCGTTCCCACTCCGCTGCTTCCTCCGGAAACCGCTCGTCCACCTCGCTTCGCGTCAATTGTTCCCAACGCCCGTGCGAGATCTCACGCAGTCCGTCGCGCGGTTGCACTTCAAGGCGATGCGGCTGCGCGAGGATCCTGGCCGTCTCGATTGTCCGCCCGAGCGGCGAGGCATAGACCGCGGCGATCTGTTCCGGGCTGAGTCGCGTCGCCAGCAACCGCGCTTGCTCGCGGCCGGCGTCCGACAATTCAACATCGGTCGCACCGGCGAAACGATCTTCGGCCGTCAAGGTCGTGGCGCCGTGTCGAACCATCAAAACGCGGGTGGTCATGCCTGGGAAATATATCTGGCCGCGCCCCGTCCGGCGCGCGTGCCGGTCGAGAAACAGCCCTGCAACAGGTATCCGCCAGTGGGCGCCTCCCAGTCAATCATTTCGCCGGCCGCGAACACGCCGGCGCATTTCCGCAGCATCAGCATTGCGTTCAGTTCTTCCCAGCGAAGACCGCCCGCCGACGAGATGGCCTCCGCGATGGGACGCGGTCCCGTGAGTTGGATCGGGAATTCCTTGACGCGCCTGACGAGCCGCTCGGCATCGGCCAGATCATCGGGGAACAGCGTTTCCAGCAACGCCGTGGCAGCCGGGTTGAGCTTTAGGGCGCGCGAGCCAATCAGATGGCTTGGGCGTATCCACCAGTCGTGTGCGGAGAGCGTCCGCGGTCAACTGTGGCTTCAGATCCAGCGTGATCAGCGGGGGTTGCATCCGCCGCAGGATGGGGCCGAGCCGATAGATCGCGCCGCCTTCGAGGCCATAGCGCGTGATGAGCAACTCGCCTGAAACGGACTCGGCTCCGGCGCTCACCGTCAGATTTTTCAGCGGCAAACCCTCCGCGCGCGTCAGCAGCTCCGCAGGCCACGCCACTTCCCAGCCGCAGTTTGCCGGCTGCCACGGCGTGATCGACACACCGCGCGTTGCCAGGATCGCGGGCCAGCTGCCGTCAGAGCCCGTCTCCGGCCAGGACGCGCCGCCCAGTGCGAGCAGAACCGCCCGCGCCTTAATCGCAAAACGTTGTCCCTCCTCCGCGAGAGTCGCGCGCCAGAATTCATCTGCCGGCTCCAAAGCCATGAAGCGCGCCCCGAGCCGGAACTGCACGCCAGCGGCACGCAGGCGCTGCACCCACGCCCGCAACAGCGCGGCTGCTTTCTGTCCGCGCGGGAAAACGCGGCCGCTGGTGCCGTGATAAGTATCAACCCCGAGCTCCGCGGCCCACGCCTGCAACTCGCGCGGCCCGAATTCCGCCAACAGATCCCGCCAGCGTTCCTGCTCCGCGGCGTAGCGTTGTGGAAAATTCTCCACCGGCTCGCTGTGCGTCAGATTCAAACCGCCCCGTCCGGCGACGAGAAATTTGTGGCCGACGGCGCGTTGCGCGTCGCACAACAGCACCGCCGCGCCGGCCGTGCGCGCCACTTCCGCCGCGCGCAACCCGGCTGGTCCGCCGCCGATCACGAGGAGCTCGGTCTCAGCATCGGACATGGAGCAGATGTTACAGCTTCGTGCGGATGCTGCACCCCTGGAAGGCACACCAGCCGCGGGAGGCCGACGTGAAAGGATGCAACTCACCCGCTGGCAGCGGGCGCGGGGTTGATGGACCTTACGCGGTGCAAGAACCGCCTCCGCTGCGCGCGATCATCCATCTCGACATGGATTGCTTCTACGCCGCGATCGAGGTGCGCGATCGACCCGAGTTGGCGGGGCATCCGGTCGGCGTCGGCGGCGCGCGTGATCGTCGCGGCGTCCTGACGACGTGCAACTATGAGGCGCGGAAGTTCGGGGTCCGCTCCGCGATGCCGACGTTCATGGCACTGCAACGCTGCCCGCGGCTCATCATCGTTCCGACCAGGTTCGACGTTTATCGCCGCGAGTCGGCGGTGATTCGCGGCATTCTTCACCGCTTCTCGCCGCTCGTGGAGCCGCTTTCGCTCGACGAAGCCTACCTTGACGTCTCAGCGCATCCCGGCGCGCCCGATGCCCTGGCGGAGGTAGTCCGCGCGCTGATCTTTCGCAAAACGCGGCTGACCGCGTCGGCCGGCATCGCGCCTAACAAGTTGCTGGCCAAGATCGCCAGCGATCTGAACAAGCCGAACGGCCAATGCGAAGTCCGGGCCGAGGACGTGCCGGAATTCATCGCCGCCCTGCCGGTGCGGAAGCTTTGGGGTATTGGCGAGGTGACCGAGCAGAAGCTGGAGCGGCTCGGCGTGACCACCTGCGCACAGTTGCAGCGCTTCACTCGCGCGGAGCTTTGCGAGCATTTCGGAAGATTTGGCCTCGAGCTTTATGAGCAATGCCGCGGCATCGATCACCGGCCGGTGGAGCCGGATCGCGAACGCAAATCGCTCAGCAACGAAGAGACCTTCGCGAGCGATCTGAACACGCTGGAAGACTGCGAGGATCATCTCCCGGAACTGGTCGATGAACTGACGGTCGAGCTCGCGCAAAAGGCGGCCCAACGCGCGGTGACAAAGATTTTCGTGAAGCTGAAGTTTAACGACTTCACCCGCACGACCGTTGAGCGGGCCGGACTCACGCCGGAGCTCGACGCGTTTCGCATCCTCTTGCACGAAGGCTTCGCCCGCACCGGGAAACCGGTCCGGCTGCTTGGTGTCGGGGTGCGGTTTCGCCGACACCGAAACGCGCGGACGAATCGCAGCTCGTGCTGCTTTGATCGTGCAGAAGATGTTATGGTGACGGATGTCCGCTGAGTTGTTTTCGCCTCTCGAGCTTCGTGATGTGCGCCTGCGCAATCGCATCGGCGTTTCGCCGATGTGCCAGTATTCGAGCGTCGATGGCTTCGCCAACGACTGGCATCTGGTGCATCTCGGCAGCCGCGCGGTCGGCGGCGCTGCGCTCGTGATGGCCGAAGCGACGGCGGTCGTGCCGGAAGGGAGAATCAGCCCGCAGGATCTTGGAATTTGGAAGGATGAGCACGTCGAGATGCTGACGCGGATTTTTGATTTCATCGAAAGCCAGGGCGCGGTGCCTGCCATTCAGCTTGCGCATGCCGGGCGCAAAGCCAGCACGTCGCCGCCGTGGCAAGGCGGCGAGCCGGTCAGGGAAAAAGACGGCGGCTGGCGACCGATCTACGCACCGAGCGCGGAGGCCTTCAAGGAGGGCGACATTGTGCCTGAGGAGATCGATCGCGCCGGGATTCGGCGTGTGATCGACGCGTTCGCGGCTGCCGCAAAGCGCGCCCAGGCCGCCGGTGCGAAGATCATCGAAATCCACGCCGCGCATGGATATCTGCTGCATGAGTTTCTCTCCCCGCTGGTCAACCACCGCACTGATGAGTACGGCGGCTCGTTCGAAAACCGCTCCCGCGCCTTACGGCAAACCGTAGAAGCCGTGCGGCGCGTCTGGCCCGAGCGTTATCCGCTGTTCGTCCGCATCTCCGCGACCGATTGGGTGCCGGGCGGCTGGGACATCGCTGAAGCCGTGTCGCTCGCACAGCAACTGAAACCGCTCGGAGTCGATATGATCGACTGTTCTTCCGGCGGCGCCGTGCCGAATGCGAAGATTCCGGTTGGGCCGGGCTACCAGGTGTCTTTCGCCGAGCGAATCCGTCGTGAGGCAGAGATTCACACCGCCGCGGTGGGAATGATCACGAGCCCTGAGCAGGCAAACGAGATCATCACGAGTGGGCGCGCCGACATGGTGTTCCTGGCGCGTGAATTCCTGCGCGAGCCGTATTGGCCGCTCAAAGCGGCCGCGCAATTCGGCGCTGATCTCACCGCTCCGATCCAGTATGGCCGCGCATTCGGCAAAAGTTGATTGAAGCCGTGAGCGCACCCTGGCCCGTTATTCTTTTCTACAAGTATGTGCCCCTCGCGGAGCCGGCGCGGTTTGCCGACGAACAGCGCGCGCTCTGTGTTTCGCTCGGCTTGAAAGGGCGCGTGTTGATCGCCGGCGAGGGAATCAACGGCACCCTGGCGGGCCCGACGGAGGCGATCAACGATTACACCGCGCGGTTGAACGCGGACGAGCGGTTTGCCGATGTCACGTTCAAGGTCAGTGCTGGCGATGCGAAGACATTTCCCAGGCTGGTGGTGAAAGTGCGGCCGGAAATCGTCACGCTCGGCGCAGGCCCGCTCGAAGCGGATCAGCAGAACCAGCTCTCACCCGGAGAATGGAAGCGCATGATCGAAGAAGATCCCGATGCGGTCTTGCTCGACATCCGCAACCGCTTCGAATCCGACGCCGGGAAATTCGAGGGCGCGGTCGTATGCGAGATCGAAAACTTCCGCGACTTGCCCGCCTACGTCGAGAAATTGGAACCGCTGAAGGAGAAGAAGGTGCTGATGTATTGCACCGGCGGGATTCGCTGCGAAAAGGCGTCAGCGCTGCTGCGCAGCCGTGGATTCAAGGACGTCTTCCAACTGCACGGCGGGATCGTCACTTATCAGGAGCAATTCGGAAACGAGCACTGGCAGGGCGAATGTTTTGTCTTCGACCAGCGGATGACGGTCCGCGTTGATGACGGGCTGGTGCAGATCGGGCGTTGCGCGCATACCGGAGAACCGACGAGCCGGTTTGTAAATTGCCTGCACGATCCCTGTCACAAGCTTTTCATTCTCGCGGAAACGACCGAGCGCACGAACCCGGATTACCGGCTCTGTCCGGATTGTCTCGCCGCGGGGATCACGAGCGAGACGGCGGATTATTTGCAACCGACGTAGATCATGTGCGCGAAACGCTTCGCGCGCTCGTGGGCTTTGGCAGGGAATTCCTGCACATCGAATCCCGCTCGCGAGAGGGCGTGGCGAAACGCAGGCTCCGGTTCCGCCGACCAAAACGCGACGCGGCCGCCGGGGGTCAAAGCGTTGTGGATCATCTTTAATCCCTGCCGGTCGTAGAGCCGCTTGTTGCGCGATTGCACGAAGGAGGTCGGCCCGTTGTCGACATCGAGCAAAATGGAATCGTACGGCGCGCCGCTGCCCCGGCGGATGAGCGAGAAGACGTCCCCCACGAACACCTCCACGTTTGGCTTTTCGAGGAGCCGACCGTTTACCGCCCCGAGCAAATCGCGATTCCACGCCACCACTTCCGGCAAGAGCTCCGCCACGTGCGCCGTGCCCCGCTTTCCGATGATTTCCAGCACGCGCTTCAAGCTGAACCCGAGCCCGAGACCGCCGATAAGCACCCGTGGATTTGGATGCTGTGCGAGATGTCCGCAGCCCTCGTCCGCCAGCATGATCTCGGAAACGGTCGAGGTGCTGCTCATGAGCTGGCGGCCATCGAGCTTGATGAAGTAATCGCCGTCGTGCTCGTGCAGGGTCAGGCGCGAGCCGTCGGGCGTGCGCACTTCGGCCAGATTGCGGAACGGGATCATCCGGGCGGCGGCGGGCGCATGAGCCGCGCCAGGTCTTTCGGAAGCGGAGACTCGAAGCTCAACTCCTGCCCGCTTTCCGGATGAACGAAGCGCAGTCCGGTGGCGTGCAGAGCGAGGCGATGGGCCGGATTTGTTTTCGCGCCGTATTTCTCATCGCCCACGATCGGGCAACCGATATCCGCCAGCTGCACGCGGATCTGGTGCCGGCGACCGGTTTCGAGTTCCAGTGCCACCAGGGTGAGCTTGCGGCCCTTTGCCAGCACCCGATAGCGCGTGATGGCGTGGCGGGTGTGCGCGCTTGCCGGGGCGCTGTAAACCTTGAAGGGATTGCGCTCGTCGAGATCGGATTCGAGAATGCCTTCCGCTGCCGGCAGGCGCCCCTCCACGACCGCTTCGTAGCTTTTCGTCACCTGCTCCCAGTTCCCCTGCAGTGTCGCCTTTGCTTCCGGCGTTTTCGCGAACACCATCAGGCCCGAGGTTTCACGATCGAGGCGATGCACGATCCAGATGCGGTCGCGCGCGTGGTCCCTCCCCTGCCGCAGGTAATCGGTGAGTTGGAAGTAGGCCGTCTTTTCATCCTCGGCGAGGCTCGCAACGCTCAATAGCCCCTCCGGCTTGTCGATAACGATCAGCGTGGCGTCTTCGAACAACACCTTCATGCCCGAGGCGAGCACCGTCTTCGGCACCGCGAATCGATCCGTCCGGACGGCGACGACATCGCCGGGCACGAGCGGATGATCGAACTGCGAGACCGGGCGATCGTTGACGGTGATCGCCTGGAACTTCAGCCAGGTGCGAATCTGCTTCTTCTTCAGCTCGGGCCACTGCTCGAAGCAGTAGGCGAGCAGCTCGGCCGGAGCTTTAACAGTGCAAGGGTTCGGCATCGGGAGGCGCGAATGCGCGACTACTTGGACCACCTGGGCGGGCGCTTTTCGAGATATGCCGCGACGCCCTCCTTCGCTTCCTCGGATTCGCGCGCCTGCATGTGGTGTGCGAGCGCCTGCTCGATGTCTTCCTGCACCGACGTGGACCAAAGTTGCTCGAGCAACCGCTTCGCATTCGTCAATGCGCCGGGGGCGCCTTGCAGGATTTGCGCGGTGAGCTTTTGCGTTTCGGCGTCAAGTTCACTCGCGGGAACGACGCGATTCACGAGGCCGATTTCGCGCGCGCGGGCGGCATCGATCAGATCCGCCGTGAAGAGCAGCTCGCGAATATCGCGTTCGCGCAGCTGGCGGCGGAGAAATGTCATCACGAAGCCAGCGACAAGCCCGCGCTTCGCTTCGGGATAACCAATCTTCGTGCCGTCCGCCGCGATCACGAAATCGCACGCGGACATGATGCCCGCCCCACCGGCGACCGCTCCGCCATGCACCGCCGCGATCGTGATCAGCCGCGTCTGGCTGATGGCAAGCAAGGTCTTCGCGACCATACCCGCGGACTCATGGGCGCGGCTCGCGTTTTGCGTTTCGTTCATGTCCATTCCGGCGCAAAAGGCTGGGCCGGCACCGCGGAGGATCAGCACTCGCTGCGTTTCATCGGTCGCTGCAGCATCGAAGGCAGCAACGAGTTCGTTCATTAACTCGATCGTGAGAGCATTGCGCCGTTCGGGGCGGTTCAGCGTCACGGTGGTGACCTGGGGCGAGGAATGTTCGGTAAGAACAAGGGACATGGGCAGAGAATTGACCGCGGATTAGGCGGATTGCACGGATGAAAAGCGGGCCATCGATGAGGTTCATGTGATCCGTGGTTGTTTCCCGGCCGCAGTCGAAGCAGTAATCAGGGGATCATGGAAACCGTCAAACTCATCGAGTGTCCCCGCGATGCCTGGCAGGGGTTGCCGCGGCAGATTCCGACGGAGCGAAAGGTCGAGTATCTGCGGGCGCTGATCGCGGCAGGCTTCCGGCACATCGATGCGGTCAGCTTCGTTTCGTCGAAAGCGGTGCCGCAGATGGCGGATAGCGAAGCCGTCCTCGCGCAGCTCGGCCGACTCGAGGGCGTGGAGATCATCGGGATTGTCGTGAACGAAAAGGGCGCCGAGCGCGCGATGGCAACGAGAGGAGTGAGCACGCTTGGGTTCCCCTACTCCATCTCGGAGACATTCCTCCGTCGAAACCAAAACCAATCGCCGGAGGAGAACGCAGCGGCGCTGGAGCGCATCCGCGATCGCGCCTGCGATGCCGGACTCGGCACAGTGGCTTACATTTCGATGGCCTTTGGCAATCCGTATGGCGACGGGTGGTCGGAGGACAACTTAGCCGCGGCGGTGCAACGCCTCGCGCGCCTCGGTGTCAATACGGTTTCCCTCGCCGATACCGTGGGCGCGGCGGACCCGGAGCTGATCCGGCGCGTCGTCAGCGCGGCACTTCGCGAATGCGGACAGTGCGAACTGGGCGTGCATCTGCACAGCACACGTGCGGGCGCGGGGGAAAAGGTGCTGGCCGCCTACGAGGCCGGCTGCCGGCGTTTCGACGCCGCGATCGGTGGCCTGGGCGGCTGCCCCTTTGCCCAGGACGATCTGGTTGGAAACATCCCGACGGAGGAAGTTGTGCGGACGTTACGGGAACGAGGAGTGGAAGTCTCGATCGACCCGGATCTAACGAGCCTTATCTCAATCTCGGCCGCCATGGGCCATGAGTTCGCCGCGGCTCCGGCGTGAGGTCTCAGCAGGTTCTCCCAGTGCTGGATCGTGACTAAGAGCACGTCTTCGTGTTCTTGATGTGCTAGTCGTCCGCCTCTGGCGCATCGCGCCGCTGCTCTTCTGCTCCGGTTTTTGCGCGCTGGTATATCAAACCAGGGATTACTCAGGAAGCGCGAATCAGGGCGGCGATGGGTAGTATTGTCCGGTCTTCTTCCGCGTTCAGTTGCGCCTCGTAATCGAGATGCCAGGCGAGGTCGCGCGCCTGTGGAGTGCTGGCGTCGCCGCGGCCGATTTTGGTCCGAAGGTCGGCTCGGGAGCGCGACCAATAATGATTGAAGCGGAGGCGATCGAAGACGGGTGGGCGTTGTCCCTCGCTGAGCGGGCGGCGGAGAGTATCCACGGCTTCGCCGGTCCAGTATTTGAACGCGTGCGGCGAACGCAGCGCATGGATCATACGGGGGTTGGCGATCGTCTTGCCGCTAAGGGCGGTTTCCCAAGACGCGCGGCGGGTGAAGGCCTCGAGCAGGGAGCCGGGGGGTCGTGTTTCATGGCCGGCCGCGCCGAAAAACAAGCCATGTACAATTAGACCCGGATGATCTTCATACTCGCGGAGGATCGGACGGATATCTACCCTCTCTGGCGAGTAGAGGAATTCATCGAGGTCGAGAAAGGCAATCCAGCGGGCCGCGCGCCGATAATGCCGCACGCAGTGTCGATAGGCGGAGACCTGGCCGACTCGCCGGGGCCAGTCGTGCAGGGTAACAATTCCGCGCGCCATCCACGGAGCGAGCACGGAGAGGAATTCATCGGTGGAGAAATTATTGTAGAGGTAGAAATGCGTCGCGCCGATCCCGCGATGAAAGGAGAGCCATTCCTCGATAAAAGGCGCTTCCTCGCGAAAGATGGCGCAGACCGCGAGTTCGTCCCGCTGCGTGCGCGTGAGGGTGCGCTCCTCGTATTGCGCCCGCCGCCGAAACGGGAAACGGAGCAGCATTTTCAGGCGGTTCATCGACAAGAGATTTCGTGTCGTCCCCTTTTCGATGTCAACCTGTTGTAACTAACCACCAAGACCTAAATCCACGAAGAAGCGGACTTACCTGAGCTGTTGGAATGCGGAACGGGAAATGAGCGACCGTTTGCCACGCGCACGACAAAACGGCAGAAACGGCACGGCTTTGATCCGATTGCGAATCCCTTCGAGCACGATTCGATTCTAGTTCAAGGAGACCCCGCGACAAGTCTCAGGTCTGCACCACGCCGGTGTGGAAGCGGGCTTTGGGCGTGGGGCGGGTGACGTATTGGAGGAGACGGATCGAGGACGTCGCGCGTCTCGTGCGGCTGGATGATCGCGTCGATCCAGCCGCGGGCGGCGCCGTAGCGGATGTCGGTCTGCTCTTCGTAGCTCGCTTTCACCTGCGCGCGGAGTTCCTCGAGTTCTTCCGGCGTAGGCCTTTTTGTCGCCGCGATCGCGGGAGCGCGCGAGAACGCTGAAGACGGTGTCGGAAGCCTGCGCGGCGCCCATCACGGCGTAACGGGATTGCGGCCAGGCGAGGATGAAGCGCGGATCGTAGGCCTTGCCGCAGAGCGCGTAGTTGCCGGCGCCGAAGGAGCCGCCGACCACGACCGTGATCTTCGGCACGACGGAATTGCTGACCGCGTTTACGAGCTTGGCGCCGCTGCGGATGATGCCGCTTTGCTCCGCGTCTTTGCCCGACCATGAAGCCGGTGACGTCCTGGAAAAAGATGATCGGCAGGCCGGTCTGGTTGCAATCCATGATGAAGCGCGCGGCTTTGTCGGCGCTGTCGGCGTAGATGACGCCGCCCATCTGGATGCCTTCCTTCTTGGTGCGGACCTGCTGGCGCTGGCTGGCGACAATGCCGACCGGTCGGCCGCCGATGCGCGCGTAGGCCGTGACGAGCGTCTTGCCGTAGTCGGCCTTGTATTCGTCGAGCGAATCCGCATCGATGATCGAGGCCAGCAGGTCGCGCGCGTCGTAGGGCTTGTGGCCATCGAGGCTGATGACGTCGTAAACCGCTTCCGGGTTTTTCGCGGCGGCGGAATGCCGGAGCCTTCGCCGCGTTCTTCGCCTGCTCGGCTTCGGGCAGAAGCGCGACCAGTGAACGGATCCGCTTCGAGGCACGACGGGTCGTCCTTCTCGTAGAAATCGACGGTGCCGCTGATTTCCGCGTGCATCTTCGCGCCGCCGAGTTCTTCCTGATCAACGATCTGGCCGATGGCGGCTTTGACGAGCGAGGGGCCGGCGAGATAGAGGCCGCTGCCTTCGGTCATGAGGATCTTGTCGCAGAGCACTGGCAGATAGGCGCCACCGGCGACGCAGTTGCCCATGATCGCGGCGAACTGCGGGATTCCGGCGGCGGAGATGACGGAGTTGTTGCGGAAGATGCGGCCGAAATCGTCTTCGTCGGGGAAGATTTCGTCCTGCATTGGGAGGAAAACGCCGGCGGAATCGACGAGGTAAATGATCGGCAGCGCGCATTCGAAGGCGATCCGCTGGGCGCGGATGATCTTCTTCGCGGTCTGGGGAAAGAAGGCGCCGGCTTTTACGGTGGCATCGTTCGCCATGATCATGCAGGGCACGCCGGCGACGTTGCCGATGCCGAGCGACCGCGCCGGCGGCGGGAATGTTGCCCCACTGCGGATACATCTTGTAGGCGGCCCAGAGGCCGAGCTCGAAAAACGGCGAACCGGTGATCGAGCAGCTGCGCGATGCGCTCGCGCGCGAAGAGCCGGCCGAGCTTGTGCTGGCGATCCTGGCCGGCCTTGCCCCCGCCTTCGCGCGAGCATCGCTTCTTCCTCGAGCGATCGCGGCGCAGCGTCCGCGCAGGGCATTGACAGGCAGCGGAGGCGGCGCGGGACATGGGCGGAAGACGCTTAATCCGCGCCTGTGCTGGGAATCAAGCGCGCGCGACCGCCGCCGGCGTAGTAGACGTCGTCGTGCTCGGACGGATAACCGGAGTCGCCGCGGATGGAGCGCAGCCGATTGCGGCTGCCGCGCTCGGATTCGGGCCGATTGATCCGGGCCATCGCGACTTTGACGAGCAACGGCACCGCCGCGAGCACTCCGAGCGAGACGAGCGCGATGCCGGTCGCCTGCCGGACCGGGGCCTTGATCTTGTCCGCCACGAGCATCCCGAGACCCAGACCGAAAGCGGTGCGAGTCAGGACGAGCAAACTATCGAGGGGAATTTGCTCCGCGGTTTTTGGAATGGATATCGAGAGGGACATCGCATATTCCTATACGTCGTCGATTCCGAAAAGAGAAACGGGAAATCTCGCGGCTTGCGCGACGTTGTTTTGACGGACGTTTTAGCACTCCATGGCGCAACCGATTTACGCATTGATCCTCGCCGGCGGCAGCGGCGAGCGCTTCTGGCCCCTCAGTCGCAAGGCGCGTCCGAAGCAGCTCCTGCAGCTCGTGTCGGAAAGAACGCTGCTCGAGGAGACCGTGGTGCGCCTCGAAGGGCTCGTGCCGCCGGAGCGGATCCTGATTCTGACGAACGTCGAACAGGAAGCCGCCGTGCGGGCGCTGCTGCCGGGTTTTCCGAAGGCCAACATCGTGGCCGAGCCGGCGAAACGCGACACGGCGGCGGCGGTGGCACTCGGCGCGGGTTGGGTGGCGGCGCGCGATCACATGGCGACGATGGTGGTCTTGCCGGCGGATCACGTGATCAAGGACACGGCCGCGTTTCAGAAGACGCTGCAGACGGCTGCCACCGCGGCGGAGGAAAGCGGCGCGCTGGTAACGATCGGCATCAAGCCAACGTGGGCGTGCCCTGGTTTTGGCTACATCGAGCAAGGCGAGCCGATCCGCTTGCGGAAGGGCGCCGGGAGCAGCGTGGACGTGCGACACGTCGTGCGTTTTCGCGAAAAGCCGAACACCGAGCTGGCCGAGATCATTCGTCCGCAGCGGCAATTTCCGCTGGAACGCCGGCATGTTCGTCTGGTCCGTGCCGACGGTGCTGAGCGAGTTCAACCGGCACACGCCGGAGCTGGCGCAGTTTCATTTCGCAGCTCTCGGTGGCGGATCGTTTTGAGAGCTCGCTCCGCGACCGTTTTGCCGAAGCTGCCGAAAATCTCGTTCGACTACGCGATCATGGAAAAGGCCGACCGCGTCCTCGTGGTCGAGGCGGGTTCGATTGGGACGACGTTGGCAGCTGGCAGGCGGTCGCGTCCTATTTCAAGAACGACGGCGAATGCAATGCGGCGAACTGCGACCTGACCGCGGTCGATTCCACGCAACAACATCGTCTTCGACCAGGACGGCACCAAGATCGCGCTCCTCGGCGTGCACAATCTCATCGTCGTCCGCACCGGCGATGCCCTGCTCGTCTGCCATCGGCATCAGGCGGAAAAGATCAAGGAGCCTGGTCGGGAAACTGCCGCCGGAATTGCAATGAGCGGTCTGCAGCTGGTGCCGCGCGTTCTCGGCATCGACTTCGGCCGGGCGCGGATCGGCGTCGCGGTCTCGGATGAACTCGGAATGCTCGCGCATCCGGTGGAGACGATTCCGGGCGCGGATGTGAACAGCGCCGCCAAACGCGTGGCGGCGCTCGCACGCGAGAAAGAGGTGGCGCGGGTCATTCTGGGCCTGCCGCGGCACATGAGTGGCGCCTTGGGCGTGGCTGCCGATGAAGTGCAGGCGTTTGCCGCCAAGCTGCGCCCGCTCCTCTCCTGCCCGCTCGTGCTGTGGGATGAACGTCTTTCCACGACGGCGGCGAATCGCGCCTTGCGCGAAGCCGGACAGAAGACCCGGCACGACGCGCGGCATCGTGGACCAGGTCGCGGCGCAGATGATTTTGCAGGGCTATCTGGACAGCACACAGGCAGCGGGCGGCGATGCCGATGTTCGACGAACCTCCGCCGCAGCCGTAGATGGCGCAGCGGCTGAAGTTGGTTGTCGCCTACGACGGCCGCCCGTTTGCCGGCTGGCAGAGTCAGGCCAACGGCAACGCGGTCCAGGATCATCTCGAGCGCGCATTTGCACGCGGTGACTCATCAGGCCACGCGCGTGCATGGCGCCGGCCGGACGGATGCGGGTGTCCATGCGCTCGGGCAATGCGCGCATGTGGAGTGCCGGCCCGCACTTTGCGACCCGACCAGTGGGTCGCGGCGTTGAATGCAATCCTCCCGCCCACCATTCGCGTGCTGCGGTGCCGCTACGTGCCGCTCAGTTTTCACGCGCGTTTTTCGGCTCGACGGGAAAGTCTATCGTTACCGGATCTGGAATGCGCCCATTCTGCCCCCGCTGGAACATGGGCGCGCGTGGCATGTGCCGGGGCCGCTCAGCTTCGTGGCGATGCGCCGGGAAGCGGAGGCTTTCGTCGGGCGACATGACTTCGCTGGTTTCGCGGCGAACCGCGGCCAGCCGGCAGCACGATACGACGCGCACCATTGCGGCCGTGCGCATTCGCACGAGCGGCCCGTGCCTCGTGCTGGAATTCTCCGGCGATGGTTTCCTCTACAAAATGGTGCGGCTGATGGTGGGCGCCCTTGTCCGGTGCGGCCGCGGCCAGGCTCCGGCGGGCGAAATCCGCCGCCGGTTGCGGTGCCCGGGCGAATCGGCCCCGCGCGCCCGATTGGTCGCGCCCGCCGAGGGTCTATTTCAGATCCGCGTGCGGTACTAGGCCTGCTTCTCTTCGCGTCCAGTAGGTTTGGCAGGAGACCTGCTTTGTGGAAATTATAATGACGGACCAATCGGGCGCGTCGAATCCCAAGTCCACGTCCAAACGGCCGGGCGCGTTCTCGTTTGTTGGTCGCGCGATGTCGTGGCTGTTCAGTCACGAACATTTTTACATCAAACTCCTCTCCGGCACCGTCGCCGGCGTGATCGTCATCATCCTTCTCGGCAGGCACTTTTCCTTTTCGTCACCTTCCGCAATCACCGGCAGGAAGCGCTTCGGACCCACACCGTCGATGTGATGCGGCTGAGCAGCCTGATCGAGAACGATATCGCCGCGCTCGAGACCGCCCATCGCGGATATCTGCTCACCGGCGACGCGGTTGACGTCGACGTTTTCGAACGCCGCCGCGCTTGCCATCAAGGACCGCGTCGACTCGCTAACGGATCTGATTCTCGAGAGCTCCAGCCAGCGCAAACGCGTGATGAAAGTCCAGGAGATCGTCAATAAGTGGGTCACGACCGTGGCGACGCCGGAGATGACAGCCCGGCAATCGCGGCCGGTGGGCGTGGTGCTCGCCGGCGGCGGGACGGCGTGGCCTTGGGCAACTCGATGCTCGACGAAGCCCGCGACCTTCTGCAGGCCTTGCAAGGCGAAGAGCAGATCGCCCTCAACCAACGGATGCGCGAGCAGGAATGGGCGGCGCAATCGACGCAAATCCTCGACCTGTTGCCGAAGCTCGAACGATCGGTAGTCGAAATGCAGAAGGAACGACGCGGTTACCTGCTCACCGGCGACACCAATTTCGTCGACGCCTACCGCCGCGCCACCGGAGCCTTCACCAGCTATAACGGGTACCTCTCCATCCTGGTCGCGAACAACGCCGATCAGGCCGCACTCCTCGCCGAAATTCGCGCCGACGTCGAAAAGTGGGTCACGAGTGTGGCCACCCCGCAGATTGATGCGAAACGCGCCGGTCGGGATTATGGGGCGCTCCTCGCGGATACGAGTGGCGAGTCGCTGATGACGGAAATTCGGGAGAAGATCGGCCGCTTCGAGAAAAACGAACTCAACGTTTATGAAATGCGCTCCGCCGCCGCCAATCGGCAACGCATCATCAAGACCTCCGCCCTCGGCTTACTCTGCCTCTTCGCGGTGGGATTGCTCGTGGTCTCAAATAGCTACAGCTGCGTCCTCGTGCGCCGGCAGCTCGCGAAGCTGGACGGCGTCGAAACCCGCATCAAGTCGATCATCGAGAACATCCTCGACGGCATGATCACGGTCGATGAAGCCGGCGTGATCTGTTCCATGAATCCGGCGGCCGAGAAGATGTTTGGCTGCAGCAACAACGAGATGGTCGGCCACAAGTTCGTCAAGCTCGTGCCCAAGTCCTATCGGGACGATCCGGAGCCGGTGCCGTGCGGGTGGGATGACCTCGCGCGCCAGACCGGCAGCACCACGATGGCGGTCGGCCGGACCCGGCGGCACGCCACCTTCCCGATCGAGATTTCACTCAGCGAGATGGTGGTCGGTAGCAACAAGCTCTTTGTCGCCATGATCCGGGACGTCACCGAGCGAAAGCGCTTCGAGCAGGAAATCGACGCGGAAAAGGAAAACCTGGCGGTCACCCTGCGTTCCATCGGCGACGGCGTGATCACGACCGATGTGCAGGGCAAGATCATCATGATCAACAACGCCGGCGAGAACCTTACCGGCTGGGAATCGAAGGATGCGATCGGCCAGCCGCTGAAGACGGTCTTCAATGTCGCGATCGACCTCGCGGCGCAGGCGCGCGCCCAGCAGAGTGGTTATCGGAACGAAGCCCAATCGATCCTGCTCAGCCTGCCCGAGAACGCGACCCTCATCTCGCGCAGCGGCTCGGAGCACGTCGTCGAGCAGGTCGCCTCCCCCATTCGCGACAGCAAAAACGAAGTCGTCGGCGTGGTGCTCGTCTTCCGCGACATCACCGAACGCCAGCGGAACGAAGCCGAGCGGCGCAAGGCGGACACGCTCGAGCAATTGGGCCTGCTGGCCGGCGGCATCGCGCACGATTTCAACAACCTGCTGACCGCCATTATCGGCAATATCTCGCTCGCCTCGCTCGTGCTGCCGCCGGACGATGAGATGGCGACCCGCCTGAACGACGCCAAAAACGCCTCGCTGCGGGCCCGTGATCTGGCGCAACAGCTCCTCACCTTTGCCCGCGGCGGCGCGCCCATTAAGAAAACAGCGTCGATCGGCAAACTGATCCAGGACACGGTGAGCTTCTCGCTCCGCGGCACCCACAGCAAAAGCGAGTTTGTGTTTGGCGCGGGTCTGTGGCCAGCGGAGATCGATCCCGGCCAGATCAGTCAGGTGATTGGCAACCTCGTCGTCAATGCCGATCAGGCGATGCCGAACGGCGGGACGCTGCAGGTGACCTGCGACAACTTCGTCTATAACTCCGACACGACCCCGATCGTGCCCGATCTCCCGCCGGGCGATTACATTCGCGTGGACATCAAGGACGAAGGCGTCGGCATTCCGGAAAACTACCTCAAGCGCATCTTCGATCCCTACTTCACGACGAAGGCGAAGGGCAATGGCCTCGGGCTCGCCACCACCTACTCGATCATGAAGAACCACAACGGTCTCATCACCGTTGATTCCAAGGTGCACTTCGGATCCACCTTCACGCTCTACCTCCCCGCGTCGCGCAACGTCGAGCTCCCGGTCGAATCGCCGCGCAGTATCACCCCGGTCATTGCCGGGACCGGGCGCGTGCTGGTGGTCGATGACGAGGAAGCGATCCGCGCTTTGGTTGAGTTTACCCTGAGCCGTCTGGGCTATGAGGTCACGGACGCAGCGACAGCGCTCGATGGAGTCAATATCTACCGCGAGCACCTCGAGAAGGGCGAGCGCTTCGATGCCGTGATTCTTGATCTGACGCTACCCGGAGGGATGGGCGGTAAGGAAGCGCTCAAGCGCCTGATCGAGATCGATCCCACCGTGAACGCGATCGTTTCGAGCGGTTACGCCATGGATTCGACCATGGCCCGTTACCAGGACTACGGGTTCCGCGGCGTGATCGCGAAGCCGTATGAAGCCTCCGAGCTCGGCAAGATCGTGCACGAAGTGATCGAGTCGAGCCACGTGAATCTTGATACTGCCTACGATGGCGGGCGCCTGGCGACACGAGTCGCGTAGGGGCTACGGCCCCGGATCGGCCAAAGATTTCGCTGGCGCAGGCAGCGTTCCAGTGTGCATTGCCCCATGATCAAGCGCGCTCTGGCCGCCCTGTTTCTAGCCGGCGCAACCCTCTCGGCGCAGGATGCCAATCGGCTGGATGCGTCCGATACGTTCGGCACGACCGAAGTGTCGCTGGTCTTGCGCACGGGCGCGGCGTCACTCGACAGCGCCCGGTTTCCGCTGGCCAGCAGTGCGGAACGCTGGGGCATGGCACCGTTCGGGTCCTTGCCGCTGGCGCAGCTTGATGCGATTCCGAGCGCCCGGCCGAGGAGTCGCGGCGCGATCCAAACCGACGAGCCAGTGGGCGTGGCCGAGCTGGACCTGCGACCCAGATATCTGCTCGGCGGTGAAGTGGGATTCTTCTACGGCAAATCGAGTGGCAAATACGGCGGCGAAGACTATGCCGGCTACATCTCCGGCACGCTCGCCACAGACAAGTTTCAACTGACAGTCGGTGCGTCCTACCAGGAATCGACCGTGCGTTACCCTCGTCGCTGGCGTTAGACCTCAGTCGGACGCAGCCGCGGAAGCAGTTCTTCCAGGATCACGGCGACCGATTCCTCCACGCTCTGCTCGGCCGTGCGGACCGTGATTTCTGCATCTTCCGGGGCTTCGTAAGGCGCGTCGATCCCGGTGAACTCGCGGATTTGTCCCGCCCGCGCCTTTTTGTAGAGCTGTTTTGGATCGCGCTCTTCGCAGACTTGCAGCGGCGCGTCCACGAACACTTCGATGAAGTCCGCTTTCGCCTCGAGCGCGATCTCGCGGGCGCGGCGGCGATCGGCGCGATACGGCGAAATAAAGGCGGTGATCGCAACCGCACCGGAATCAGCCAGCAGCTTCGCGACTTCGCTGACGCGCCGGATGTTCTCAACGCGGTCCTCGGGCGAGAATCCGAGGTTGGAGTTAAGGCCGTGCCGGATGTTGTCTCCGTCGAGGACATAGGTGTGCATGCCCCGGGCGAAGAGCTCGCCTTCGAGCGCTTGGGCGATGGTGGATTTGCCCGCGCCGGAGAGTCCGGTCAGCCAGACGACAGCGCCCCGGTGCGCATTCTGGAGCGCGCGTTTCTCCGCGGTGATTTTGCCCTCGCTCCAGAAGATGTTTTTGCTCTTGGCTTCGGCGCGGGTGGAGTAAACGCCGCCGAAGACAATGCCGCCGCCGCAAATCCTCCCCTCCTCCACGAGAACGAACCGGCCAAGATTCGGGATGCGGTCGTGATTATCGAGCACGACCGGCGCCCGCGACTGAATTGTGACCCGGCCGACCTGATTCCGCGCCACTTCCTCAGTTTCGCCCAGAGAAACAGCGAGCGTCGAGGAGTCCATGATCTGCTCGATCGCGACGATCTGACATTGCACCTCCTGCGTCGCGAGCCGCAGTGTGTAGGGCGCGTCCTGGCGGAGCGCCGCTTCCGCCAGCCAGAAGATTTCCGCGCGGAAGCGATTGGCGCTGATCGGCGTGTCGCGTGGATCCGAGGCCGACGTAGCCGCGCTCCACGAAGATCTGCTCGCGCAGGGTGATGCCAATGGAATCACCTGCGATTGCGTCCGCCGGCGGCGCCGCATTCCATGCTTCGATGCTGGCGACGGTCGAGGTTTTGTTCGTGGGAGAAAAGACGAGCTGATCTCCGACGCGAAGCGCGCCGCTCTCGACCCGGCCAGCAATGATCCGGCGCTCGTCGAAACGATAGACATCCTGCACACAGAACCGCAGCGGCTGATCGACTGGCGTGGTGACCGCCTCGAGCTCGTCGAGCGCTTCGAGCACGGTGGGTCCGGAATACCAGGCAAGATGTTCGCTGCGTTCTCGTTGCGACATTGGCGCCGGTACGGGCGGCAGCGGGAATGAAGCACGCGCGGCTTGAGTCCGAGCGAGTCGAGAAACTCGCCATATTCGCGCTCGATTTCCCGGAACGCCGCTTCCGCATTACCGACCAAATCCATCTTGTTCACGACCACGATCAGTTGCCGAATCCCGAGCAGGCTGAGCAGATATCCGTGGCGACGGCTTTGCTCGCGCACGCCTTCATCCGCGGCGATCACCAGCACGGCGGCATCGGCGCTGGCCGCGCCCGTGATCATGTTCTTGAGGAACTCCTTGTGGCCCGGTGCGTCGATGATGACGTAGGGACGACGTGCGGTGCGAAACGGGATCTGCGTGGTGTCGATCGTGATGTTTTGCGCCTGCTCCTCGAGCAACGCATCGAGCAGGAAAGCGTACTCAAACTCCATTCCTTCCGCCGCGCAGGCCTGCTCGATCGCGGCGATCTTCCCTTCGGCGAGGGAACCGGTGTCGTGCAGGATGCGGCCGATCAGCGTCGATTTGCCGTGATCGACGTGGCCGACGAAAACGACTTTCAGGCGCGGCGGTTCCGCGCTCACATGAAATCCTTTCGCGCGCAGTTTCTGCATCGCGTTGCGCTCGTGGTGATCCTGCGCGCGGCCGGCGCGTTCGCTGGTCCGCGTGGCGTCGAGTTCGGCGATGATCTCTTCGATCGTGGCGGCGTTGCTCGGGACCGGCTGGGTGATCGGCATGCAGCCTAACGACCGGTAACGCTTCGCCGTTCGGCGCGCGAAGTACATCTGCGGGATCGGGATTTTCTCACGCTGGATGTAGCGCCAGACGTCGGCCTCCGTCCAGTCGAGCAACGGCTGCACCCGCACTGCGTGCCCCGGCCGCCGCTGGTCGCGAACTGGCCCCAGAACTCCGGCGGCTGATCCTTGTAGGACCATTCGGATTGCGCGTTGCGCGGCGAGAAATAGCGCTCCTTCGCCCGCGTCGGATCCTCGTCGCGGCGGATGCCGGTGATCAGCGCGTCCCAGCCTGTGCTCCGCCAGCGCCTGCTGCAACGCCACCGTCTTCAGCTCATGCGTGACGGTGACGGGATCGTGCGTCTCGTAACCGATCCCGCGCGCCCGCGCCTCTTCGTTGATCTTCACGATCAGCTTCAGGCTCATAATGCGCCGCGGCCCACTCGCGAAACGCCAGCATCTCGGGGAATTCGTAGGTCGTGTCGATGTGGAGGACCGGATACGGAATCTTGCCGAAGAACGCCTTGAGCGAGAGCCAGATCAGAACGTTCGAGTCTTTCCCCATCGACCATGGCATCGCGATGTTTTTGAAAGCACGAAATGCTTCGCGAATGATGTAAACGCTCTGGTTCTCGAGCTGGTCGAGATGAGTGCGCGCGGATGAACTCATGGCGTGGCGGTGACGATGCGGAGCCGGAGCGGGGAGCGCAAGCTTGCGCTGGAATGCCTCGCAGATTCTAGTGTTGCCATGCCTGAAGTGCGCCCCGCCGCCTACGACTCGAAGATCGAGGGCAACATCATTTTCACCCGCGTCGATGCGGCGATGAACTGGATGCGCAAGAACTCGCTCTGGCCGATGCCGATGGGCCTCGCCTGCTGCGCGATTGAGTTGATGGCGACCGGCCGCGTCGCGGTTCGATATCTCGCGGTTCGGCGCGGAGGTCATGCGGTTTTCGCCGCGGCAATGCGATGTCATGATCGTAGCCGGCACCGTCACCTACAAGATGGCGCTGGCCGTGAAGCGCATCTACGAACAAATGCCGGAGCCAAAATGGGTCATCGCGATGGGCGCCTGCGCCTCGACGGGCGGCATGTATCGCTCGTATGCGGTGCTGCAGGGGATCGATCAACTGCTGCCGGTGGACGTTTACGTCTCCGGTTGTCCGCCTCGGCCGGAAGCGCTGCTTGAGGGCCTGATGAAGCTGCAGGAAAAAATCTCAGGCGAGAAGTCGTTTGCCGCTCAAAAACGCCAGTTGCTGGAGGATTACGAAGGAGTGCTCGGATGACCGGGCCGCAACTGCTCGACTCCGCTCGAGAAGCTCCTGGGCGACAGAATCGTCCGCAAAACGGAATTTCGCGGCGAGACGACTTTCGAGATTGCGCGCGAGCACCTGCGCGAGATCGCGCGTTTGTGCCTCGACGATTTATCCTTCGATTACCTGCTGGACATTAGCAGTGTTGACAACTTCGGCGAAGATCCGCGCTTCGAAGTCGTCTACGAGCTTTACTCGATGACCCTCGGGGTGCACCTGCGTCTCAAGCTGCGCGTCACCGAGGACGATCCGACCGTCGACACGGTCTCCGATATCTGGCGGACGGCCGAGTGGCACGAGCGCGAGATTTACGACATGATGGGGCTCCGCTTCAACAATCACCCCGATCTGCGCCGCATCCTGATGTGGGAAGGCTATCCGTACTTCCCCCTCCGGAAGGAATTCCCGCTCCAGGGACTGCCGAGTGATATGCCCGACGTGGCGTTCACGGCCACGGCGCCGCTGGAAGGCGGGCCGTTCGTCACCCTGCCGAGCACCGCAACCACGAAGGATCGCGAGCCGCGCGCACGTGGGCCAGAACTGTAGGGACTGGCAGCCTACAATCCCGCCGCCGCCGCTTCGAGCAGACGAGAGAAGTCGCCCGCGGCGGCTCGGCCGGCCGCGAGCACGTCTTCATGGCTGAGGTGCTCGCCGGTCACCCCTGCTGCCCAATTCGTCAGGCAGGAAAACCCCGCCACCCGCAAGCCAAGCGCGCGCGCCTGGATCGCCTCCAGCACAGTCGACATCCCAACCGCGTCCGCTCCCAGCGTCCGCAACATCCTCACTTCCGCCGGCGTCTCGTACTGCGGCCCACGCACGCCGGCATAGACGCCTTCGTGGAGGGTCACTCCGGCACGAGCCGCGGCTCCGGCGAAATCTGCCCGCCAGTCGCGCGCGTACGTTTCGGTTAGGTCCACGAAAAGTCCGCTCCCGCTCAAGGGCGTGGTTCCGGTCAGGTTCAGATGGTCGGCCAGCATCATCCACGATCCCGGTTCGAAGCTCCGGTTCACCGTGCCGGCCGCGTTCGTGAGAATCACCTGCCGCACACCGACCTCTGCCAGCAATCGAATGCCGGCCGTCACCTCCCGCGCCGAATTGCCTTCGTAGAGATGGACTCGACCATTGCGCGAAGATCACGCGGCGGGTGCCAACGCTTCCGAGCACAAAAGCGCCGTCATGCCCGTCCACCGTCGGCTGTGGCAAATCTGCACAATCGCGGTACGCAATTCGTCGGTCGACCGCTGAGCCTTCCACCAGCGAACTGAGCCCGGAGCCGAGCACAATTGCCGTGTCGGCACCCCACTCCCGCAGACTGTCGCGCGCCGAGGCGGTCACCGGTCAGGCTGCGGAAATCGGCGGCGCCGTTTCAGGCTTCTTCGTTGCCGCCATCACGTCGGGACGGAAATGTTCGTCGCGGGGCGTGACCGATTTCGTCTCCTGTTTCGGATAGGCGATGCGGGTGTGCAGCATCGTCATGAGCGTGAACCGGAAACGCTCGGCGATCATGCGCAGATCAGCGAGGGTGAGATCGCACTCGTCCAGCTGCCGATCGGCAATGCGTTGCGCGATGAGATCGGTAACCAGTTGCTCGATCTTTTGCGGTGTCGGTTTTTCCAGACTGCGCGAAGCGCTCTCCACCATGTCCGCGAGACTGATGATCGCGCTCTCCTTCGTCTGCGGTTTCGGCCCGCGGATAGCGGAAGCTCGCTTCCTTCACCTCCGGCACGTCGTCCTCCCGCATGTTCATGATCTTGCCGCCGGCGCGCGCGTCTTCCTGCTGCTGGAGGGCGCGCTTGTAGAAGTAATACACCAGCGAGGTGCCGTGATGCTCCTGAATGACGTCGATGATCTGGCGATTCAGGTTGTGCTTCAGCGCGAGGTCCACGCCTTCTTTGACGTGGGCGATGATGATCAGCGCGCTCATCGTCGGCGCGAGGTCGTCGTGCGGGTTGCGCTCGAAGTTCATGTTCTCGGTGAAATAATCCGGCTTCACCAGCTTGCCGACATCGTGGAAATAGGCGCAGACGCGGCAAAGGGTGCGCGTTCGCGCCGATCGCTTCCGCGGCCGACTTCCGCGAGGTTCGCGACCACGAGGCTGTGGTGATAGGTGCCCGGCGCCTCGATCGTCATGCGCCGCAGAAGCGGATGATTCAAATCGGAGGCCTCCAGCCACGAGATATCGGTCGTGATGCGGAAGAGATGCTCGAGGACCGGCAGGAGGCCGCCAACAATCGTCGCGGTCAGAATCCCGTTGCCGATGGCGAACGCACTCTGGATGCCGAGCATCTGCCAGTCGTTGAGGGCGGGGTTGAAGAGATCGATCGGCCCGATGATCCCGAAAGTGAGCGACAACACCCAGACGGCCACGCCGACCCCGAAGCCCGGCCCGGATCAGGCGGCTCCGCCGCCGCACTTGCAGCGTCAGGAAGACCGCGGTGAACCCGCTCACCAAGCGCGATCGTGAGCAGGGGCCCGTCGAACCCGCCGAACAGAATGCTGGGTCCATAAGACTGACGAAGACCGCGGCGTAGAATCCGTGATTGCGGCCCAGCAAGACGCTGAGCACGAGAGGCGCGAACGCATACGGCGCGAGCGAGCACCGCGCCGGCGGGGGTGAGGAACGGACATGGTGCCGCTCTCTGCGAGCAGGAGCAGGATCTTCGTCGCGGCGAGCTGGAGAAGCATGACGCCGAAGACGAGCAGGAGGCGCGAACTGCGGAGGAAGGTGTTCGGCTGATTGATCCAGAACTGCACGACCGCCGCGGCGAAGAAGAGCAAGGCGAGACAAACGTCTTGGTCGGCTCTGGTTGTTCCCCGCTGAAAATGAGCAGCGCGAGGCCGGCCGATGAACGCGGCCAAGATCAGCGACCTTCGCGTAGTGCGTGTATCGAGCGTTGCGAATGAATTCGTTCGGCTCGACGCCGCCGTCGGGTTTTGCCGCGAGGCAAGGCCGCGCTTCACGAGTTGGCTTCGCTTCAGGAACTCGAACATGGCGTTACTTCCGCGAGACCGCCGCCGGCGTTGGCCGGGGAACGGTGCTGCTGATATGCGTTGATGATCGCGCGGACCAGCTCGTGCCGGACCACGTCCCGTTCGTTGAAAGTAAACGCATGCCAATGCCTGCCACGTTTTTTAACGCCTGCAGGGCCTCCACCAAGCCGGAGCGTTTGTTCGAGGGCAAGTCAATTTGCGTAACATCGCCGGTCACGACGCACTTGGAATTCTGCGCCGATGCGGGTCAGCAGCATGAACATCTGCTCGGTCGTGGTATTCTGGGCCTCGTCGAGAATGACGAACGCGTTGCTGAGCGTGCGGCCCCGCATGTAGGCGAGCGGTGCCACCTCGATGGTCTGGCGTGAGACGAGCCGCTCGATCTCTTCCGGGTCCAGCATGTCGCGCAAGGAATCGTAAAGCGGGCGCAGATAGGGCGTGATCTTTTCCTGCAAATCGCCCGGCAAAAACCCAAGCGCTTCGCCGGCTTCCACCGCCGGCCGGGTCAGGACGATGCGGCTGACCTGCTCTTTCTTTAGCGCCGCGACCGCCATCGCGACGGCGAGGTAAGTCTTGCCCGTGCCCGCGGGGCCAATGCCGAAGACGATGTCGTGTTTTCCGATCGCATCGACGTATTGCCGCTGCCCGATCGTGCGGGTCACGATCGGCGGCTTGCGCGCGGAGGTGGCGATCTTCGCATCGACTACGTCGGTCAGATTATCGGGGCGCGCTTCGGTCACGGAATTCAGGGCATAGCTGAACTCGTGTTTCCGAATGTCGACGCCTTTCTGCCGGACCTGTTCGAGCTGCGCGAAGACCCGTTCGGCGCGCGCGATCTGCTCCGGCTCGCCCTCGATCTTGATCCAGCCTTCGCGGGTGGTGACGCGGACGCCGAGCGCCTCCTCGAGCGTCTTGAGCAGCTTGAGATCGTTTGCGTAAGAGCGCCTGGAGCGAGCGGGCACTCTCGAATTGCAGCGTGCGGGATTCTGTCATCACCGGCCGGCGGGACGGCCTGGAGGAGAAAGGAAGCGACGGGGAACGGAGGTCGAGTGACCGCGGACGAGCCTACCGGAATCCGTAAACGAGCGCCCAGTGGGTGCGTTCGTCCGGAGATGATTCGATCGTCACAATGATGAAATAGCTGCCGGTCGTACGGCGGGATGACGTGGGCGGCGGCGAAATGGCCTTTCTGCCAGCTATCGGGCTGCTCCACGAGCTTTCCTTCCGCGTCGTAGATGTGCACGGAGAGATTCGCCGTCTCGACGTCGGTCCCGAGCCAGAACCAGTATTCGTTGCCCTTGAAAAGCTGCTGTTTGACGGCCTTTTTCTCGCCCGAGCCCAGATCGCCACCCCAATAATCCTCGCGGACCTGGAAACCCTCTTTGACGTAAGGCTCGGCGGCCTGGAGCGCGAACGACTGCGCGTCATCCACCGAGGCGAAAACTCGCTGGTCGAGAGCAGCCAGGAGCGCGAGCGCGAACGCGGCCCGCAGAATTCTATGAAGGGAAGCGCGCATGAAGGAGCCTATGGGGTTTTCGTAACAATCGCTTCGTCCAGCCGGGTCGTGATCTCATTGACTCGCCGCACCGACTCCGGCGAGATGGGCGTTTCGCCGACATCGATCAGCGGACGCACTTCCACCAAAGCAGCACGAATATCCTGCAACAGCTTCTGATTAAACTCCGGCATGGCCTGGAGGCGATCCTGGAAATAAACCAACAGGTCCGGCTGATGGAGCAGCTCGGCGCCATCCGGCGAGAAACGCTTGTTCACGACCGCGGTCAGCACTTCGGTCCCGCGCAACCAGCCCCCGAGGCTGACGAGGTGCGAGAGCTTTTCGTCCTGCATTTCGTTCATCGCCTGCTGGACGCTGTTCTGGGTCCGGTCGAGTTCGCTGGCGAACGCTCACCCAATTGCGCTTGTCGGCTGCTTCCGTGATCGCCTTGGCATGCGGCGTGATCGAATTGCCGACCCCGATGCCTTTCGCGAGGTTGAGGACGCGCTGGCCGATGTCCTTCACCGCCGGCGCATCCTCCGCCTGCACGGCGATGAAACCATCCGCGATCACCGTTCCGAGGAGGAGCGCGATCCGCGGCCTCTCGCTGAAATTACTGCCCTTGGAGTTGCGGACGTATTCCTTCCAGTTCACCCCCCCGAGTTTATCGAGCGCGCCGAACACCTCATTCGGCAGCGGCACGACCACGTCTTCCACGCGTTTTGAGAGTTGCTTGACGTCGATGCGCTTGGGCGCCTCGACCGCGCCGGCCGGCATAGCCAGCAGGCTGAGGGCGCAAAACGCCGTTTGAGAAATTTTTACGAGATTGATCATCCGCGGTTCGACTGTTGGTCTTCGACTTCTATTCAGGATTGGTGTCTAACCTTAGACAGAACTACCCTCCGCACAATCCCGCGTCCATATTTTGACAAAACTGAATCGGAAAGAGCCGGAAAACTGGCGGCATCACCGCGCAATTGATTGCGCACCCTCAGCGTGGCAGGCATGACTCCGCAGCGACTGCAGGAGGTCCTGGACACGGCGGCTTCGAAGCGGCTGCTCGTGATCGGCGATCTGATGCTCGACGAGTTCGTCTGGGGGAAGGTGGGCCGCATTTCGCCGGAGGCGCCGGTGCCGGTGGTGGAGGTAACGAGTGAAAGCTCCTATCCCGGCGGCGCCGCGAACGTCGCGCGCAATCTCCGTGATTTCGTGGGCGGTGCCTCCGTCGTCGGCCTGATCGGCACCGATCGCGGCGGACGGCAATTGCGGCGCCTCCTCGACGAGGGCGGATCGAGACGGCGCAAATGCTGCAGGACCCGGCGTTTCCCAACCATCGTGAAAACGCGGATCATCGCGCGCCAGCAGCAGGTCGTGCGGGTGGATCGCGAGGAAATCCGCGCGCCGGACGAGGAGCAGGTAGCGCGTGTCGTGGAGAGCGTCCGCGCGGAACTGCCGCGCGTCGACGGCGTGATTTTCGAGGATTACGGCAAAGGATTTCTTGGCGCCGGCGCTGGTGCAGCAGGTCTCGCGAACTCGCCCAGCAGGCCGGCAAGATCGTTACCGCCGACCCGAATCCGAATCACTCGATCGCGTGGCAAGGCGTCACCGCCGTCAAACCGAATCGCAACGAGGCATTCCTCGCTGCCGGTATTCCGTGCAGGACGCTCCACACGATCCGCCTGAGGAAGACGAAGCGCTCCTGGAGGTCGGCGCGCATTCTGCTGGGGAAATGGGACACGCAATATCTGCTCATCACGCTGGGCGAACAAGGCATGATGCTCTTCGAGCGCGATGGCGCGACCGCACCACATTCCGACCAAGGCGCGCCAGGTTTTCGATGTTTCCGGCGCCGGCGATACCGCGATCGCACTCTTTACGCTGGCGCTTTGTTGCGAGCCGACCGCGCGGGAGGCGGCTGACATCGCGAACCACGCCAGCGCGGTGGTGGTCGGCAAGCTGGGCACCGCGACCGTCTCGCCAGATGAACTGCGCGCCAGCTTTGATGACCTCGCGGACTGACGAAAGCGCCGGCCGTCTTTCTCGATCGCGACGGCACCCTCATGCGCGATGTCGAATTACTGCTGCGACCCGCGGCAGGTCGAAGTTTTCCCGGAAGCGGCGCCAGCCTTGCGACGACTGCAGGGCGCCGGGTTCGATCTTTACATCATCACAAACCAAAGCGGCATCGGGCGCGGGTATTTCACGGAACAGGAATATCGCGGCGTCGAGGCCGAGGTGGAACGACAGGTCGGCGCGGGCTTGATCGACGGCACCTATTTTTGCCCGGATGCGCCCGGAGACGGCTCGTACCTGCCGTAAACCCTCCCCTGGCATGATCCACGAGGCGGCGAGGGAGCATGCACTCGATCTGCGCCGCTCGTTCATGGTCGGCGACAAGGCGATCGACGCGGAGTGCGGACGCAATGCTGGCGTGCGCACGATGCTGGTGCAGACAGGCCAGGAGCGACATGAAGCCCGGAGCCGCGGCGGCGGATTGGGTCGCGCGTGACCTCACGGAAGCGGCCGAAATCATCCTGAAGCATGGCGTTTAAGGCACTCGGTATTATCCCGGCGCGCTGGGGTTCGACACGCTTTCCCGGCAAACCGCTGCATTCGATCGCGGGCAAGCCGCTGCTACGCCACGTCTGGGAACGTTGCCGGCGCGCGAAAAGCCTGGCGAACGTGATCATCGCCACGGACGACATGCGAATCGCGGAAGCGGCTTTCGACTGGGGCGCGGAGGTCGCGCTGACCTCAGCCGCCACGCAAAGCGGCACCGACCGCGTCGGCGGAGGTGGCGCGCGAAGGCGCCGGAGTTCACACATATCATCAACATGCAGGGCGACGAGCCTCTCACCGATCCGAAGCTGATCGACCGGCTCGTGCGGCAAATGCGAACGCGACCGCGCAGTCGAGATGATCACGGCGGCGCATCCGTTCGCGGATGCGGCGGGAAGTCGCGTCGCCGCATCAGGTGAAAGTGGTCCTGAGTCGTGATGGAACACGCGCTCTATTTCTCCGCGCAGTGCGATTCCATTTCGCGCGCGACCCCGCCGCGCCTGTCGTCCACACTTGCGGCACCAGGGCATCTATGGTTATACGCGCGATCTTCTGCTCCGGTTCGTCCGCTGGAAACCGTCGCCGCTGGAGCGCGCGGAAGCGCTCGAGCAATTGCGCGCGCTGGAGAATGGAGTAAAAATTCACGTGCTCGTCACGAAAGACGGATCGCCCGGGGTCGACACGCCGGACGACGCCGCCGCGCTGGAGCAAATCATCGCCGTCGCGGCGGCGCGAAAGGCCGCTCGCCGATGAAGTATATTTTCATCACCGGCGGCGTCGTGAGTTCGTTGGGCAAAGGTCTGGCCGCCGCCTCGCTCGGCACCCTGCTCGAGCTGCGCGGACTGCGCGTCGTTTTGCAGAAATTCGATCCCGTATCTGAACGTCGATCCGGGCACGATGAACCCGTTCCAGCACGGCGAAGTCTACGTGCTGAACGACGGCGCCGAGACCGATCTCGACCTCGGCCATTACGAGCGCTTCACGAACTGCGTCCTCTCACGGCACAACAACCTCACGAGCGGTCAGGTCTACGAGACCGTGATCCTGAAAGAGCGGCGCGGCGATTATCTCGGCAAGACCGTGCAGGTGATTCCGCACGTCACCGATGAGATCAAGAATCGCATCCGCGAGCTCGCCGACGAGAACAAAGTACGACGTCGTCATCACCGAAATCGGCGGCACGACCGGCGACATCGAAGGGCTGCCGTTCCTCGAGGCGATCCGGCAATTCATTCTCGAAGTCGGCCCGCAGAATGTCGTGAATCATGCACGTCACGCTCGTCCCCTACATCAAGGCGGCGGGCGAATTGAAGACCAAGCCGACGCAGCAAAGCATCGCCAAGCTGCGCGAGATCGGCCTCCAGCCGCAGGTGCTGATGTGCCGCACCGAGCACCCGCTCGACGCCGAGACGCGCCAGAAGCTCTCGATGTTTTGCAACGTCGCGCCGAAAGCCGTGATCGAGGCGCGCGACGTCCAGCACACCATCTACGAAGTGCCGCTGATGCTGCACGAAGAGCGGCTCGACGAGCTCGTCTGCGAGCTGCTGCACGTCGACAACGCCCGACGCCGGACCTGACGAACTGGCGCAAATTCGTCGACCGCATCGTCAACCCGAAGAAGCAGGTCAAGATCGCGGTCGTCGGCAAATACATTGACCTGCAGGACGCCTACAAAAGCATCTACGAATCGCTCACCCACGCCGCCGCGAGCCAGGATTGCGGCATCGATCTGAAGTTGATCGACGCCGAGGCGCTCGCAGGATGGCGTCGATGGCCAGCTTGAAGGACGTGGCCGGCGTGCTGATTCCCGGCGGTTTCGGCGAGCGCGGCGTGGAGGGAAAAATCCAAGCGGCGCGCTTCGCGCGCGAGAACAACGTCCCTTACCTCGGCCTCTGCCTCGGCATGCAGGTGGCGACGATCGAGTTCGCGCGCAACGTCTGCGGCCTCGAGCAGGCCAACAGCACCGAGTTCGACAAGAACACGCCCGATCCCGTCATCTCCCTGCTCGAGGAGCAGCGCGACGTGTCCAGACAAGGGCGCGAGCATGCGCCTCGGCACGTGGCCGACCAAGATCGAGCAGGGCACGCAGGGCGGAGAGCGTCTACGGCAAGCAACGAAGCGCTCGAGCGGCATCGCCACCGCTACGAGTTCAACATGAAGTATCGCGAGCAGATGACGCGAAAAGGGCTTCATGATTTCCGGCACTTCACCCGACGGCGCCCTCGCGGAATTGATCGAGCTCGCGCGACCACCCGTACTTCCTCGCCTGCCAGTATCACCCGGAATTCCAGAGCAAGCCGAACAAGCCGCACCCGCTTTTCAAAGGCTTTATCCAAGCCTGCCTCGCGCACCAAAGCTGACGGCGCCCGTCGGAATCTCGCGCACAGAACAGTGCGCTTCCCGATTGTCGCTAGCTTGCACCCACACGTGCGGCTTATGTGCTGTTGCCGGGCAAACATCTCCGCGAAATGGCAAATCCATCCAAGAAAGAAACGCAGGCGACGACCTGGTCGGAATTCTCGACCCCGCTTTTGATGCTGGTAGCTTTTGTCCTCGGCGCCGGCGGCATGTGGGTCATCATGTCCTCCTCCGCACCAGAGAAGCAGGTGGTGCAACGATTTGTTCCCGCGCCTCCCTCTGCGCCGGCGGCGCCCGCCGCGCCCAACGTTTCACAACTCCCCCCGGCCGAGGCGGCGCGCACCCTGGCCGACTGGAATTACGATCGCCAGAACTGGACCCACGCCATCGAGCATTACCAGGAAGCGATCGCGCGCGGCGCCGACAACGCCGACGTGCGGACCGACCTTGGGAATTGTTTTCGTTTTCTGGGGCAAGCGCAGCAGGCCCTCGAGCAGTATGAGATCGCACAAAGGCAAAACCGGCTGCACGAAAACAGCCTTTTTAATCAAGCGGGCCTTTTTGCCGAAGTCTTGCACGACGACGAGCGCGCCGTCTCAGTCGCGCGCGAATTTGTCAGCCGTTTCCCGCAAAGCCCCCGCGCGCCCGCAGCGAGAGAAATGATTGGCCGTTTCAGCGAGCGAAAGAGATAGCGATCGCGGCAGCGAATTCAAGCCATCTGCATCGTATCGTTAGATGGTTGGGCGTCGCAACCTCCCTCTGCCGAACGAAAACAGCAAATAGTCGGCGGCGGCCTCCGCTAACTCTGTGAAATGCTGCAGATGCTTTCGCTCGTGGTCAAACCACCCCACCTGATAGCCGGTCTCCGTCTCTTCGATAAATGTCGAAGGGCTGTATCTCTTATCGTAGGACTGCAGCAACACTCGCTCCGCCGTCTGTGGATTCATTTCGAAATGTGCGACCAGATCGCAAGGGGCAAGGGTGGCCAGTGCCCCCAAGTCTGCGAGATCGCTCGTCTGAGGCTCACAGCCGGCAGGAAGATCGTCGAGGGTGAACACCATGTAACAAGACTAAGATGAGCGACGGCCACCGAGAGCGCGTGGCCGTCGGAGTGAAGGCGTCCAAGGCACTCGAAGCATAAACGCGCGGCGGGTGGCCGTGCGGTCCATCGCGTGGCTAGGACTCTTCATGCTATTGAAGCGCGTACGACGAAAAACCGCCGAAATTCCCTGATATAAGTTACGGGGTATCAGGTCTCTTCATTCAACATGTGAGTGGAAGGATCAAACGGCGGCGCGCCGCAGCCGGTCCATGATCGCGCTGCCCAAGTCTTCTTCGGGAACCTCTTCGGCGACGATCAGGTCGAGATGATAACCGTCAAGCTCGCGCAGATACCGGAACAGATTGGCCGCGGCGGCACGGAAGTCTCCCTCCGGACTGAGCACGCGAACCTCCGCGAAGCCCTTGCCAGCCGGCACCCCTTTCCACGCCAGCGCTCCGCACCTCTGGGTTTCGCCTGCAAAGCTGTCGAGCTGATCCACGATCGCGAGCGGCGTGCGCGGGGCGTAGTGCGACGGCAGCTGGCCAGGAGCTTCGATGGCGCCCGCGGCTGGCTCGACCACTTCGGCAAATTCCCTCAACTTCTCCACCGTGATGGGGCCGCGGCGCAGCAGCTCGAGGCGGCCATGCCGGGCGGCCACGATCGTTGACTCCAGGCCATGCGCCGTGGGACCGCCGTCGATGATCAACGGAATGCGTCCGCCGAGTTCCTCGATCACGTGGGCGGCTGCCGTGGGGCTGATACGGCCGAAGCGGTTTGCGCTCGGCGCCGCGACCGGCCGGCCGAAGGCCCGCAGGATTTCCGCCAACACCGGATGCGCGCTCATTCGCACGGCCACCGTCTCCAAACCAGCCGTCACAATATCGAGCACCTCGCGCCGGGGCAGAACGAGGGTGAGCGGGCCTGGCCAGAAACGCTCCGTCAGCGTCGCCACGAGTGGCGCGGTGTCAGCCGGGGCCGCGGTGACCTTCTCCAGCCACGCAGCGATCGGGCAGATGGACGATGAGCGGATCGAAACGCGGCCGCTCCTTCGCCTCGAAGACCTTTAACACTGCTTCGGCGTTCAGCGCGTCGGCAGCCAGTCCGTAGACGGTTTCCGTCGGCACCGCGACCGGCTCGCCTGCCCGCAAAAGCGCGACTGTGCGCGCGACCGCCACCGCCAGTTCCGCGGGCGTCGCCGCGGGAAGGAGTTCCGTCTTCAACGCACTTCTGTCGCGCTGGAGCGCGGCGCGCGCCTTTGTCACCCGCGCCATCGCTTCTTCCGCCGTCGCGCCGGTTGCGGTGAGGTGTCCCATCTTGCGGCGCGGCCGCGGTTCGGTTTTTCCGTACAGATGGATGCGCACGTTGGGCGTCTCGAGCGCCTTCGCCCAGTTCGGCTCGCCGTTTTTCCAGGTGTCGCCCAGGATGTTTGCCATCGCGGCGGGCTGCAGAATATCGGTCGCGCCGAGCGGCAGGCCGCAGACCGCGCGCACCTGTTGCTCGAACTGGCTCGTGGCGCAGGCTTCGATCGTCCAGTGGCCGGAATTGTGCGGTCGCGGGGCGAGCTCGTTCACGAGCAGCTCGCCGTCCTTCTTCAGGAACATCTCCACCGCCAGCAGGCCGACCAGTTCCAGCTTTTCCGCAATCGCTCGCGCCAGCTCCGCGGCCTGCGGTCGCGGCCGCCGGACTCACCCGTGCCGGCGCCACCGTGATGTCGAGGATGTGGTCGCGATGAAGATTTTCGCAGACAGGGAACGTGGCCAGTGCTCCCCCGCTGTCGCGGGCGACGATGACCGAAATCTCCTTGTCGAATTCGATCGTGCTTTCCAACACCAGTTCGTCGGCCGAGCTGGCGCGCCAGATTTCCTTGAAATCTTCGCGCGCGTTGATCGTCTGCTGGCCTTTGCCGTCGTAGCCGAACGCGGCCGTCTTCAAGATCGCGGGACGACCGATCTGCTCGATCGCGGATTCGAGCTCGCTGCGCGCTCCGCACGGCACGAAATGGCGCAACCGGAATGCCGGCGCCGGCGAGGAAATTTTTCTCGCGCAGGCGATTTTGCGCGATGTGCAGGATCGTCCCTGCCGGCCGGACCTCGCCCTCGTGTCCGCACCATTCGACGGTTTGGATCGGAATGTTCTCAAACTCGAATGTGATTACGTCCACCCCCGACGCGAATCGGCGGACCGCGGCTTCGTTCGTGTAATCGGCAATGTGGGTGAGCTCGGCAAACTGCCCGCCGGGGCTCTCCTCCTCCGGCGTGAAGATCTCGACGCGATAGCCCATCGTGCGCGCCGCGATCGCGAACATGCGGCCAAGTTGTCCGCCGCCCATCACGCCGATGGTGGCTCCGGGCAGATGGCGTTCGCTCATTCGAGCCGCTGCGCGAGCACCGAATCAGTTTGCTGCCGGCGAAACGCCTCCACCTTCGCACGCACTTTTTCGTCGGATAACCCGATGATGCTGGCCGCAAGCAAGGCCGCGTTTTTCGCGCCGGCCGTTCCGATGGCGAGGGTGCCGACCGCGATCCCGGCTGGCATTTGCACAATCGAGAGGAGCGAATCGACCCCGCGCAGCGTTTTCGACTCGATCGGGACGCCGAGGACCGGCAGCCAGGTGTGGGCGGCGATCATGCCCGGCAGGTGTGCCGCGCCCCCCGCCCCGGCGATGATCACGCGCAGCCCGCGCCCGGCCGCGGTGCGGGCGAACTCCGCCATCAGCTCCGGCGTACGATGCGCGGAGACGATCCGGTGTTCGCTCGGCACGCCGAACTGCTCCAGCTGCTGCGACGGCGTGCTGCATGGTTTCCCAATCCGACTGGCTCCCCATGACGACGGCGACGAGAGCGTTGGGAATTTCGGCCATGGTCTGAATACTCAGTTGCGGGTCACGCACCTTGTAAAGCTTTTTGGTGTTGCGCTACGGTCTGGAATGCGGAAACGCGGAGAGGCCTTGGTGCTGATCGGTTTCATGGGCGCTGGGAAATCAGCCGTCGGGCTGGAGCTGGCGGCGCGGACCGGTCTTCCATTCCACGACACCGATCAGGCGATCGTTCGGGCCTTCGGAATGTCGATCGGGCAGATCTTCGCACGGCAGGGCGAGGAGCAATTCCGAGCGCGGGAAACGGCTCTCCTGCAGGAGCTGGAGGGCGCGCCTGCGATTATCGCGACCGGTGGCGGGGTGGTTTTGGCTGCGCAAAACGTGGAGACGTTGCGCCGGCGCGGGACGCTGGTCTATCTCACCGCCGACGAGGAGACGCTTTGGCGGCGCACGCGGGAGAGCGATCGGCCGCTCTTGCAGACCCCCGACCCGCGCGGCACCTTCACCGAGCTGCTGAGCGCCCGGGCACCGTTTGTATTGCGCCGCGGCTGACCTCACTGTGTCGACCACAAAACTCTCGATTGCGGAAGTCGCGGATGCTGTCCTCCGCGCACTTGAAGAGGTGCGGAGCCATGGAGGTTGATCCCTCCAGCGCGGCGCTCAAGGCGGAGATCCTCCGCCAGGCGCACGAGTGCGGCTTCGACGCCTGCCGCGTGGCGGAATGCGCTCCGCCACAGCACGGCGCGGAGTTTCAAAACTGGCTGACGGAGGGCGACGCGGGCGAAATGGAATGGCTGGAGCGCGGGGCGGCCAAACGACTCGATCCGCAACAGATTCTGCCGGGTGCGCGCTCCGTCATCGTGGTGGCCATGAACTACTGGCAGGGCGACGCGGATGGACCCGCTCCTGCGCGTCCCGGCCGGATCGCGCGCTACGCGTGGGGCGACGATTACCACGACGTGATGCTCGCCAAACTGCGCCAGCTCGACGATTTCCTCGCGAGCGCGGCGGCGTGCAGAAGTGCTACGTCGATACCGGACCGCTGCTGGAACGCGACTTCGCGGCTGCAGCCGGCATCGGCTGGCACGGCAAGAGCACCATGCTCATCGACCCGAAGCTCGGTACGTGGTTCTTCCTCGGCGAAATCCTGACCACGCTGGCGTTGCCGCCTGATCGCGCCGCAGCCGGCGCGTTGCGGCACTTGCACCCGCTGCATCACCGCGTGCCCCACTGGCGCCATTACCGAGCCACACCGGCTCGATGCGCGGCGCTGCATTTCCTACCTCACGATCGAGCTGAAAGGCTCCATCCCGCGTGGAGTTCCGGCCGCTGATCGGCGATCGCATCTACGGCTGCGACACCTGCCTCGACGTCTGCCCATGGAACCGCTTTGCGGCCGCCGCGCGGGAAACGGCCTTCGCCGCCCGGCCCGCCGTCGACGGCCATGCAACTGCGCGATTATCTTGCGCTCACCGAGGAGCAATTCCGCGCGCTGTTCCGCGGGTCACCGATCAAGCGTATCAAACGCCGCGGATTGCTGCGCAACGTGTGCGTTGCGCTCGGGAATGTTGGCACGGCGGAGGACGTGCCGGCGCTCACACGGGCGGCGCGGGACCCAGAGCCTTTGATCGCGGAGCACGCCCGCTGGGCGCTCGATCGCATCCACGCGCGGCTCGCTGGCGCCGGGCCCTGACTGGCCACCCGACAGCCTCCCGGAAGGTGAGGCAAATGAACGGGATTTGCGTTGCAAAGGTCTAAAGCGTCGCTATCTCTCCAACCCTCAGACATCCCCCTTTCGACATGCACCAATCCATCGCCACCCCTGCTGTGGCCAGCGTTCCACCGCGGAAACGCCGATCGCGGCGTATGCGTTACATTATCTTCGGCGTCATAGGGCTGATCCTATTGTGGATCGTCGGATCCATGATCGCCGGGAAACGAGAGAAGCCGATCCCGGTTGTGACCGAAAAGGCCATCCGCAAGACCATTATCCAGACCGTCTCCGCCACTGGCAAGGTCCAGCCGGAAACGGAGGTGAAGATCTCGCCTGAAGTCGCCGGTGAAATCACTGAGCTGCCAGTCGAGGACGGGATGCCGGTGAAGAAGGGCGACCTCCTGCTCAGGATCCGGCCGGACTCCTATAAGGCTCTCGTCGAGGCCCAGACGGCCGCGATCAGTTCTGCGCGCGCCACCAGCCTGCAGCTAAAAGCGGCCCTGGCCAAAACGGAACTGGATCTGAAACGGGCGCAGGACCTCTTCACGAAGAGGATGATCTCTGACTCGGAGATGAGCGCCGCGCAGACCGCGCATGACGTTGCCATCTCCACCTTTGAAAGTTCGACCCACGAGATCGAGCGTGCCGAGGCCGGCTCCAGCCAGGCGCGCGACCAGCTCTCGAAAACCACCATCTATTCGCCGATGGACGGCAAGGTCACGGTGCTGAACAGCAAGCTGGGCGAGCGGGTCGTGGCCACGAACCAATTTGCCGGGACCGAGGTAATGCGCGTCGCCGATCTCAGCCGGATGGAAGCGCGCGTCGATGTGAACGAGAACGATGTCGTCTCAGTCAAGCTGGGTGATCACGCGATCGTGGCGATCGACGCCTATGGTGAGCGGAAGTTTAACGGCACCGTCGCCCAGATCGCCAACACGGGAAAGACCACCGGCACCGGCACACAGGAAGAAGTCACCAACTTTGAAGTGAAGATTCGGATCGACGATGCGGCCGATGTCCAGTTGCGGCCGGGCCTGAGCTGCACCGCCGACATTCAAACCAACATGGTGGAGAACGTCGTCGCCGTGCCGATGCAAAGCGTCACCATCCGGACCGCCGGGAGTGATCTCAGCCCGGAAGAGATCGAACAGAAGAAGCAAAAGCAGGCCGCCAGCGACAAAGGCGATAACGCGGCCGAGCTCACGAACCAGCGCCTCGAAAAACGCACCGAGCGGGAGGAACGCGAAAAGGTCTTGAAAGTCGCTTTCCTGAAGGATGGCGGCAAAGCGAAGATGGTGAAAGTAACGACCGGAATCGCGGACGACACTTACATGGAAATCAAAAGCGGCATTCAGCCGGGCGACGAAGTCATCTCCGGCAGCTACAGCGCGATTAGCCGCAAGCTAAAGGACGGCGCCAAGGTGGAGATCGAAAAGCCGGAGAAGAAGAAGTAGCGTTTTGTCAGTCGTGAATGGTTCATTCACGGCTCACAGGCACGACCTCGACTCCGCAGCGAACCGGGATGCATTCGAAAACCACCCGCCCCCACGGCCCCGTCGTCATCGACATCGAGAACATCACGAAGCACTACGTGATGGGGGAAGAGACCGTTCATGCTTTGCGCGGGGTGTCGCTCCTGATTCATCGCAACGAATACCTCGCCATCATGGGACCGAGTGGCAGCGGCAAATCGACGCTCATGAACATGCTCGGCTGCCTCGATACGCCGAGCTCCGGGCGCTACGACTTCAACGGCAAGGACGTAGCTGCGATGGATGGAGACGAGCTGGCGGAGATTCGCAACAAGGAGATCGGATTCGTCTTCCAGACCTTCAATCTCCTCCCCCGCTCCACCAGCCTCCGGAATGTCGAGCTGCCGCTCATCTACGCCGGCATCGATCCCGAAACCCGGGAGCAGCGCGCGGCGCAAGCCTTGCAGGATGTGGGCCTCGGTGATCGGATGCACCATAAGCCTAACGAACTCTCCGGCGGCCAGCGGCAACGCGTCGCGATCGCGCGGGCGCTGGTCAACAACCCGTCGATCATTCTCGCCGACGAGCCCACCGGCAACCTCGACTCGAAGACCGGCGAAGAAATCATGGCGTTGCTGGAAACTCTCTATGAGCGCGGCAACACCGTCATTCTCGTGACCCACGAACCCGACATCGCCGCTCACGCCCGGCGCACCGTCTTCCTCCGCGACGGCCTGATCGAGAGCGACAGTCTTGCGGAGACGAGTCGAAGCGAATCGCTGGTCTATACTTAGTTGGAGGGTAATGCTTCTGCATGTCCCGGACGCGCGGAAGCGCGTCCTTCCGGGCCTTGCCAGTAGTTCATGCCCACCACGACGTCGGAGCGCCCGCCGGTCAGACGGCGCTACTCGAGATTGAAGATCTCCACTAGGGCGACACCCGTGCCGTTGTTCTTCCCCCGCACGATCGCGGTGTAGTTGCCGGGCGCAACGGTGCGCACAATCGCCGACTCCGCGTCGTTCGTTGGAGGGATCGCCGTCGCTTCGATCTCAGCCTGCTGATCCGTCCGCCAGTCGTCGTTCATCGCGATCATGCTGCCTTGCGCGTCGTGGAGGGAAAGCGTGGGATCGGTCAGCGCTCCCGGCACGCCAAAGGTCGTCAACGACGGCCCAATCGCGCGCACGATCACGCGGGTCGGCGCACCATTGCTGCCGCCGCCCACGATCACGCCCCCGATCATGGCGTCGTCGCCGGTGTTCACGAAACCGCGGGTGCTGATGTTGCCCATGTTAGAATCCGATCCGGCCTCCAGATCATAGACTTCGACGAGCGCATTGCCGGCGGCAGCGCCGGTTCCCCGCACGATCGCTGTATGGCCGCCCGGAGGCAGCGTCGCGATGATGGCCGACTCGAGGTCGTTGGTTGGCGCCACGCCGCTGGCGGTGATCTCGGCCTCCTGGGTGTCCCGCCAATTGTCATTCGTCACCACGCTGCCGTCGGTCTTGTGCAGTTCGAGCACAGGATTGGCCAGCGGATTGGGCACGCCGAAGGCGCCCAGCGCCGGCCCGATCGCGCGGATGATCACTCGCTTCGGCTCTGTCCCGGCGACGATGAAGCCGCCGATCAGCGCATTATCGCCTTCTGCCGTGCGCAGGCGCGTGGAGATGTTTAGCAACTTCGCCGGCACCACGGTCTCGAGCCGGATTAATCGCGGAGTGCTGCTCTCGGGGAAAGCGTAGCTGCCCGCGAGGAGAAAGGAGCCGTCCGGCTGGCGCGCCAGGCGAGTCGTTCCGCCGGAGCGCTTCAGGCGGTGCACAGGCGCGACAAACGACGGATCGACCAAGCCGGCGGCATTGAGCGCGACCAGGCCGGGCGCGGGCGTGTCGTTAAAAGCTTCGAATGTGCCGGCGAGCAGCAGCTTGCCACCCACTTGTGACTCGATTTGTTCGACGCCGGGGAAAAACTCATCGGTCTCGAGAGTCTCTGTCCACTGGGCGCCACCACCGCCGGGGAAGCTCTCATCGACCGAGCCATCGGAAAGCAGCCGGACAACTCCACGCGCTGGCGTGCCGGCAAACATTTTGAAGTGGCCCACCACAATGATTTTGCCGTCAGGCATAATCTCGACGTCGAGGAATGGCAGGACCCCCGCGTAAACGAGTGCCGAACCGGAATCGAACAGCCACTGGGACGTGACTGTGCTTCGCAATGGCGGCAGAGTTGTTTCGGTAAAGCTCGGATCGAGGGAGCCGTCGGCGTTCAGACGGACGAGATGGCAGAGTTGCGAATCGTAATACGCGAAGATGATTTTCCCATCGGCCTGCACCGCCAGAACACGACTGCCCACTGTAACGGATGAGAGCGGCCCACCAGGAAAGAAATATATGATTTGCGCGGAGCTGATTGCGGGATCGATCGCGAACTGGTCATCGTAGGAACCGGCGGCGGTGATTCGCTGGAGGACATTTGTCTCTACCGTCAATTCCGCGTCGCTGCCCCCACACAGGAGTGCTTTGCCATCAGGCAAGGCCGTCGCGGACTCGAAGCCGAAAGGTAACCGCGGGTAGTTTGTATCTTGAGTGCCGTTTCCGAAGAACTTGCCTCCAGCAAAGGATCTCTGGCCGACGCCGTCATAATCCGCCTGTCCGTGGACCAGGAATGAACCATCAGCCAGCGTAGCGAAGTTCGCCGCGGTGAAGTCGAGATTCAGGATACTGTTTGGATCAGAGGAACTCAGCGCAGGCGTGCCCGCGACCGCCCCATTTTCCGTCAGCAGCGCGAGCTCGTAAGGAACCGCCGGAGCGAGGCGAACAAACGACTGACCGAACGCCGCCATCGTGGTCCGATCCGATCGCCGCGCGAAACTGGTGGCAAACACCGGGCGTGCGGGTTTCTGCACTAGACCGGGCAGCGTGTCTGGCTCACCATCCGGGCCGACCCGGGCGACGCCGAAAGGCCCGCCGGCCACGTTGGAAACAGAGGTGAAGGTACCTCCAAAGAGGATTTTGCCGTCGCCTTGCACATTAATCGAATAAGCAATGCCCGGCTCGTTGCGCGTGGCGTCGTACAGAGCCGACGAACTAAAACTGCCGTCCGGGGAACCATCGCTATTGTATCTAAAGATATACCTGTCGACGCTACCGACCAGCTTGTCGCTTTGCCTTACCAGGTCGTTCATCACGTCTGTCGTGGCGACGCCGATCGAAAACGTCTGGTCCAATGCGCCATCAGGAAGGATCCGGATCATCGATGTCGTCCGCGGAAAGATCAGATTTCGCATCAGGCCGGCGACAACTACTTTGCCGTCAGGCTGAAGAACGAGCGCCCTGATGGCGGTGTTGTTCCAGCGAGCATAACCTTGCGCCTGGAAGGCGGAATCAACCGACCCGTTGGCCAGCAGACGGGTGAGACCGACGCTCGCGTTGCCATCGAGCGACGTGAAGTTGCCGCCAATAATAGTCCTGCCATCAGGCAGTGGCAGAATGCTCCGGACATGTGTGCCGGCCGGCATGACCGGCGGATTGAAGCTGGCGTCGATGCTGCCTTCGGCGAGCAGCCGCGCGATGTTTTGGCGCGGTGTTCCAGCAAACGTGGCAAACAAGCCGCCGACCAGAATCTTGCCGTCGGACTGTACGATGATCTTGCGCACCGTCACGTTGGTCCCCTGCCCCACGAGGGCCGCGGAGAAACCCGAATCAATCGAACCGTTGGGATTGAGCCGGAGAATGTGCACCGTCGCCGCATCGGCTCCGTAGACAAATTGCCGCGCCGCGATTACCAGCTTGCCACCGGCGACCGCTGCCGCCGCGGTCACATCGTAATAATCGCGCGAGAAACTGAATGTGCTGTCAGGCGTGCCATCTGGTAGATGTCGCGTGAGCGCACCGGCCGATTGATCGAGCACGGTCTCGGCCCCGCCGAAGCGGACAAACTTTCCGTCCGGCAGCAACAGCACACGCTCCGGCAGAACTCGGCACCATAAACTGTGGCGGCTGGAACTGTTCGTCCAGAACGAGCTGGATGGCTGATGCGATGGGCCTGGCGGCGAGGAGAGAACCTAAGACTATAACCGCGGCGACAAGAGGACGATGGTGGAATTTCAAAAGTTAGGCTTTCACAGCGGGGCGCGGTGACCTTATTGCTTGAGGGGCGCGTATTTACTCACGTAATCGACTTGCCAGGCTGCCGAACGCCTGTACGCTATCAGGCTTCAGACGTCTCTCGGGGCGGTTGCGCGTGCAGTTGCGGAGACGACCGCTGTCGGCGACAAATACGCACCCGCGGATGAAGCGTCTTAATCTACGAGCTGAGCGAGAGCTGGAAGATCGCCGTCGCCCAGATGCAGGCGAATAAGACCCGCTCGATGCTGACAGCGCTCGGGGTGATCATCGGGATCGTGGCGGTGACGCTTGATGGGCACGGCGATCACCGGCATCCAGAAAGGCTTCGACAAGAGCATGTCGATCCTGGGTGATGATGTGCTCTACGTGAGCCAGTTCCCCTGGGCGCGGGTGAATGATTGGTGGAACTACCGCGACCGGCGCGAGATCAAAACGGAATACGCCGAGACGCTGAATCGGTTTATCGAAGCGACGCCCAACTCAAACCTGATCGTCGCGGTCCCCACTTCCAATATCGTGAAGTCCGTCAAGTATGAGGACAATCAGGTCAGCGGAATTTTTATCCAGGGAACGACCGCCGCCTACCCGTTGATCTCCGTGGTCGATTTCAACGAAGGCCGCTTTTTCAATGAGCTGGAGAACAAAGCCGCGGCGAATGTCTGTCTGCTCGGCTACGATGTGGCGGATGCCTTGTTTCCTTCCGGCAGCCCACTGGGCAAGGAGGTGCTGATCGGCGGCCAACAGTTCAAGGTGCTCGGGGTTGGCACGCGGCAGGGCTCGTTCCTGGGCCTCTTCAGCCTCGACTCGATCGTGATCGTGCCCTTGCCGACCTTCCAGAAGTACTTTAGCGCCAAGAGTGAGTCGGACGTGCGGGTGAAGGTGAAAGACAAGACGCGCCTGCCCGATGCGAAAGATGAACTGACCGGCCTGATGCGGCGCGTCCGCGCGCTCCCGCCGGAAAAGAAGAACGATTTCAACATCAACGAACAGCAGGCCTTCAAGAGCACCCTCGATCCGGTGAAGAACTCGATCGCGATTGCCGGGTTGTTCATCACCGGCCTGTCGTTGTTCGTGGGCGCGATCGGGATCATGAACATTACCTTCGTGAGCGTGAAAGAGCGGACGAAGGAGATCGGCACGCGCAAGGCCCTCGGGGCGCGGCGTCGCACAATTCTGCTCCAGTTCCTGATTGAATCGACCGCGCTTTGCATCCTCGGCGGTTTGATCGGACTGACTTTTGCCTATGTCATGTGCTTCGGGATTGAGCGCGCGTTTCCTTCCTTCCCAATTCAGTTTTCGATCGGGCTTGTCATCATCAGCATGGTTGTTTCCGTCATGACCGGGCTGATCTCCGGTTTTGCTCCGGCCTGGTCGGCCTCCCGGCTCGATCCGGTCACGGCATTGCGTTACGAATAGGCCATGAGATTCTCGGAGATCATCTCAATGGCGCTGCAGTCGTTAGGCGCGAACAAGCTGCGTTCGGGGCTGACAATGATCGGGATTACGATTGGCGTCTTCTCCGTGATTTCGGTGATGACGGCGATCGGCGCCCTTTCCAGCTCGATCGAGAGCGGGATCAGCTTCCTCGGTTCAAACATCTTCCAATTCGCGAAGTACCCGATCAGTGGCGGCCAGGGCGGCCGGAACGAAGAAAAATACGAGAACCGCCGCAACGTCACCTACGCGCAGGCGCTGCGTTACTACAGCCTGATGGAGGGGACGGCGCGCGAGATCTGCCTGAAGACTTTCGACTTTAATGGCCAGGCGATTTACCAGGGCGAGAAGACGCCCCCGTCCCTGACCGTGGCCGGGATCGAACCAGAGTTTTCTGACCGCGAATTCCTACACCCTCGCCTACGGCCGCAACCTCACGGCTGAGGATGTGGACTTCGCGCGCAGCGTGGTCGTCATTGGCAAAGGCTGTGGAGAAGGCTCTCTTTCCGCAACGAATCGCCGATCGGGAAAGTGATCAAGCTGAGCGGCCACTCCCTCACGGTCATCGGGGTGCTGGCCGGGAAGGGCACCGCGTTCGGGCAGAACCAGGACGACATCTGTGTGATGCCGATCACGCGCTTCTTTGAGAACTACGGGTCGACGAAAAGGTCCGTTAACATCGCGACGCAATCGCTATTCGCAGGAGACGTACAACCGCACGATGGACAAGGCGATCGGTGCGATGCGCATCGCCCGCGGTTTGAAGCCGCACGAGCCCGACGACTTTGAAATCTACTCGAACGATTCGCTGAAGAGCGCCTTCGCTTCGATCGCGGGCGTGGTCCGGATCGGTGCCTTTGTCATTAGCCTTATCGCCCTGATCGCGGCCGGGGTTGGGATCATGAATATCATGCTGGTGAGCGTGACGGAACGCACCAAGGAGATCGGGATTCGCAAATCGATCGGCGCCAAGAGCCGCGACATTCTCCGGCAATTCCTGACCGAGGCGGTTTTTATCTCCGAAGCGGGCGGCGTCCTGGGGATTATTCTCGGGGTCATCGGCGGCAATGTGCTGGCGCATGTCCTCGAGGCGGATCTTATCTTCCCGTTCGGTTGGGCCTTCGCAGGCCTGGTGGTTTGTTCCGCGATTGGCATAGGTTTCGGGTTTTACCCGGCCTGGCGGGCGGCCTCCCTGGACCCGATCGAGGCACTGCGTTTCGAGTAAGCGGCCGTCTGGCAACCGCTTACCGGAAAAGAGGGCGCGCGCGAGGCATGCAACTTGCGCTGGTATTGTTGTGAAATGCCTGAGGCATCTCCTATTCTCGCGCTCCTGAACCCTTTACCTTGTGCCTGCACCCGCTTCTCTGCCTGCCCCTCGTGGGGGTAGTGTCCTCCTCGTCGAAGAGTACGATGCGCTTGCGGCAGCGATCGGCTCAGCGTTACGGAAGTTCGCCCCGGGCCGCGCGCTTGCGATCGGCGAGTCGCTCGCGGACGCTGAGCGACTCCTCGCCGAGCGCGGATTTGACCTCCTTGTAATCGACTTCGACCCGCCGCTTCCGGATGCGGTGGCCTTTTTACAGCGCATCAAGGTGGTCCAGCCGAATGCGCGTGTCCTGGTCATCATTCCGGGCGCCACGGGGCTGCCACGCGAACGACGGCAGCCGTTCGCCTTGCACTTCGTCGAAAAGCCTTTCGAAGTGGCGGCGTTTGGCGGGCTCGTCGAGGCCCTGCTCGAAACGGGTGCCTCGCCGGACGACGAGGTCCGCGGAACGCTCCGCGACCTCCATCTCGCGGACATGATCGTCCTCCACGCCCTGAGCGAAGCGACGGCGGTCCTGACGGTGGAACACGAGGGCGAACCGACCGGAGAGATCCATTTTCTGCGCGGTCAGATCATGCATGCGGCCGTGGGAGAGGACGACGGCATCGCAGCCGTCAAGGAGATGATTGGATGGCCCGCGCCCGATTTTCGCTCCACCGCCAAGCGTCCGGATGGGCTGCGCACTGTCCGCCTGCCGTGGAGAAAAGTGCTGGAGCGCGCGCTTGCCGGCGGGTCGGGTGCACGGCGGCTGGCGCGGACCCGGAGCCGTGCCGAAGGTGCTACGTCCACCGCCTACTGGAAAACGAGTGCTCGTCGTCGACGACACCGAGACGCTCCGGATTTTTGTGGAGGAGATGCTCGCCACGGCGGACCCCACCCTGCAGATCGCGATGGCCGCGAATGGAACCGACGGGCTGCGGCAGGCAGCGGAGACGGTACCCGATCTGGTGCTGCTCGACTACAGCCTGCCGGATCTGAATGGCGACGAAATCTGCCGCCACCTCCTCGAAGACGTCAAAACCGCGCATGTGCCGGTCATCATGATGTCGGGGCATGTGCTCGAAATGAACGCGGCCGCGGCGGTGTTTGAGAACATTGTGGGCACCTTGGCCGAAGCCGTTTATCTCGGCGGCGTCTGGTGGAACTGGTAGAGGGCACTCTCCGCAACCCCCGAACGTTCGCAGCGCGGCCGAAAGAAGCTCCCGTTTCCGCGCCCGCCGGAGTGATGGCGCCCGTGCCGGAGGCACTTCCGGCCGCGTCGAAGGCGCCCGCGTCGTTTCCCGAACCACCGGCCACCGGGCCGCCGCTCCTCACGCCCGCCCGCGTTTACGCAGTTAAACAGCAATGCGGTTGTTGTCGGCTTGTCGCTGGAGGTCACGTCCCTTCAGTTCTCACCGACGTTGCAGATCTCCTCGATGCACGCACGGCCTGTTTCAAACGTTGTCTCCGTCCATGCCGCGCCCGCGAGCGGACTTGCGTCTGGGTTTCCCGAAGCCGGATTCGAGCTCGATCGCGTGGAGCTGGATCCACTGGGAAAAATCGAGACCCTGCGACTTGCGCCGGCAGAGCAGCGCGCGGCGGGCCCCTCCCCAGGCACCGCAATCCCGATCGAAGACCTGCATGTGATACCCTCGAGTCGCGGCACGACGTTACATCTCATTCCCGCGCTTCTCGAGCCGATGAAAATTCAACTGCTGGCGCCGTTCGAGCTCGCCGCGGTCGAGTTAACCGCCAGCTTCGGGGTCGCTCACGTGGTGCTCCGCGCACGCGGCGGGCAGATGCGCGCGACGCTCCAGCCGGAAGCTGCGCTCAGTGGTGCTCCGGTCGAGGTCGCCCAGGTGCTGCTCAATCACTCGGCGCGAATTGCGGAGTTAACGCTCGAGCCGAGCAAGTAGCCACGATTGGCAGCCGCTCCTACAATCCGAGCGCGCGAAACGTGGCGTCGACATGACGCAGATGCGTCTCCAGCGAGCAGAGCGCATCGATCTCCGCCGGCGGCACGAGCGTTCGTGATCTCCGGTTCCGCCTTCGCGTTTTCGGCAAACGACTTTCGCCTTTCCAAGTCCGCATCGCGGCGCGCTGCACCGCTTCGTAGGCCGTCTTCCGCTCCGCGCCGGCGCGGGTCAGGGCCAGCAGCACCGACTGGCTGAAGTAGAGCCCTTTGGTCAGCGCGAGGTTCCGCTCCATGTGCTCGGGATAAACCTGCAGGCCCGTCGACGAGCTCGCGCAGCTTCACGAGCATGTAGTCGAGCAGCGTGCAGGAATCCGGCAGGATGATCCGCTCCGCGCTCGAGTGGCTGATGTCGCGCTCGTGCCAAAGCGCGACGTTTTCCAGCGCGGTCGACGGCGTTGCCGCGGATCACACGCGCGAGGCCGCTGAGCCGCTCGCCGGTGATCGGGTTGCGCTTGTGCGGCATCGCGGAGCTCCCTTTCTGGCCTTCGCCGAAAAACTCCTCCACCTCGAGAACCTCCGTGCGCTGCAGATGGCGAAACTCCGTCGCCCAGCGGTCGATGCTCGATGCGATCAGCGCCAGCGTGGTGCATGAACTCCGCGTGCCGATCGCGCTGGATGATCTGCGTGGAAAGCGTCGCCGCCTTCAGCCCGAGCCGCTCGCAAACCGAGCGCTCGATCGCCGGATCGAGGTGCGCATGCGTGCCGACCGCGCCGCTGAGTTTGCCGACGCGAATCCGCTCCGTCGTCTGCGCGAGCCGCTCTTCGGCGCGGCCAAATTCGTCATACATCAGCGCCAGCTTCAGTCCGAAGGTGATCGGCTCCGCGTGAATGCCGTGGCTGCGGCCGATCATCGGCGTCATCTTGAACTCGCCGCGCCTGGTCCGCGACGACGCGGCGCAGCGTCCTTCAAATCCTCGGCCAGAATGTGCGCCGCTTCCGTCATCTGCACCGCGAGCGTGGTGTCGAGAACGTCGGATGACGTCAGGCCCTGGTGCATCCAGCGCGCGGCCGGCCCGACGGACGCGGCGACGTTCTCGAGAAAGGCGATGACGTCGTGATTCGTGCGCTTCTCGATCTCCGCGATCTCCGGCGATCGAAAAGCTGCGCCCGCTGCGCGAATCTCCTCCGCGTCGGCCTGCGGGATCTGGCCAAGCTCCGCCATTGCTTCGCAGGCGAGCGTCTCGATCTCGAGCCAGATCTCGAATTTGCGCTCCTCGGACCAGAGCTGCCGCATCTGCGGCCGGGAATATCGGTCGATCACGCCGCGACGATAAAAGCCGGCACGGAAAGCGGAAAGCGATTTGTACGCAAAAAGCGCCGCCCGGCGGGATCACCGCCAAGGCGACGCTTCGGGAAATTATTTTGAGGGATGCGCCGAGCCTCTAGCAAACGCGCGCGCGCGTGAATCGGCCGTTGCTTTCAACACGCACCTGGCCGCTGGCCGAGCAGATCGGCCACGGCCGCGACGGTCTCCTTCGTGTCTTTGTGCAGGAGCTGACCGCGAGAATGAGGTCGCCGAGATGAGAGCTTCTGACGCGGCTTGAGGATCCGCGTGTTCTTTTTCATAGGGTTGCGCCCAGTTAGAAAGCAAAAGCGGTGCCAGCGTTCAATCTCTGTGCGCCCCCTGGCACGCGAAAATGCTCTCGCTAATTTCAGCCTGCGGCGGCGCTTTCGTGACTGACATCTGTGTCAGCGATTTCGAACACGCCTGGAAGCTTACGCCAGCCTCGGCGGGCGCTCAGACGCATGACCGCCAGGAATAGAGGCGGCAACACACCACGATCAGGAGCACAATCCACATCGATTGCGCCTTGATGAATGCCACCATCGCGTCCGGATTCTGAATCAGGTCGGGCTGCACTCGGTACCGACTCTGCCACCCAGCCAGGCCAGGACAGCGCACCAGATCGCCGAGCCCGACCAGTCGTGACGATGCTGAAACTTCAGAAAGCCCATGCGCATGATCCCGGCCGGGATCGAAATCAGATGGCGAATCACCGGCAGCAGACGGGCGAAGAAAATCCCGCCCGCCTCGTAGCGGCGCATCAAGATCTCGGCGCGTGTCGAATTTCTCCGGCGGCATCAGGAAATATTTCCCCTAGCGCAGAGCATCGCGGCCGGCCGAGCCAGCGCGCGCGACCCAATACATGATGGCCGAGCCGAACCACGAGCCCAGCGTCCCCGCCATCACCACGCCCGAGTAACATCCCAGATGCCCCTGCGCGCCGCCACGAATCGCGGCCGGCGGAATCACCACTTCGCTCGGCACCGGAACGATGGTGCTCTCCATCGCCATGAGCCAGAATAACTGCCGAGTATCCGCCGGTTCAGACCCAGCCGAACCACAGTTCGATGAAGTTGATGCATGGACGGATTTTCGGATTTCAGATTGTAGGATTTCAGATTTAGCCTGAGCGTCGGCGCCGAGGCGCGGTCTAGTTCAATCGGAAATCGGCACTCCGCAATCGTAAATTCCGATGTCGATCTACCGCCGCGTGCTCCGCTACTACCGGCCGTTCTTGCGGCAGACGGTGCTCGGCCTCGTCCTCTCGCTCACCGGCATCGCCCTGAGTCTGCTCAAGCCGTGGCCGTTCAAGATCATCGTCGACGACCTGATTCCGCGGGCACGGGACCGCGTGGCGGCGAGCAGCGGGATGCTATCGGCCCTGATCAACGACCGGCCGCAACACGCCCTTCTGCTGCTCTGCGCGGCGCTGGTCGCGATCCAGCTGCTCTGGGGCGTGATCAACATGCTCTCCAATTACCTCTTCGTCCGCGTCGGCCTGCAGGCGCTCCTGAAGCTGCGCACGGAACTCTACGCCTACCTGCAATCGCTCTCGCTCAAGTATCACGACGCGCAGCGCTCCAGCGATTCGAGCTTCCGCGTCGCCTACGATTCGCAGTCGATCCAGACGATCTACAACAAGGGCTTCACCAACATCTTTGCCTCGGGCATCACGTTGATCGGCACCTTCATCGTCATGATCCAGATCGATTGGCAGCTGACGCTGCTCTCGCTCGGCGTCGTGCCCGCTGATCGTCGGCGCGATCTATTTCTTCGCCCAGCGCATCCGGCGCGCAGTCCACCGCGATCCAGGAGCGCGACAGCGCGTTGCTCGCGCAGGCGCAGGAAGGGCTTGAGCTCGGTCCGCATGGTGCACGCCTTCGGGCGCGAGGAATGGGAGGTGCGGCAATTCCATGGCCAGGCCCATGCCAGCCTGCAGGCAAACCTCCGGCTCACCCTCACGAATGTGAACAGCGCGCTGGTCATCAGCACGCTCATGGTTCTCGGCACCGCGGCGATGTATTACATCGGCACCCTGCACGTGCTGGCCGGCACGCTCACGCTCGGTTCGCTGCTCGTCTTCAGCGCCTACCTGCTCATGCTCTACCAACCGCTGGAGTCGCTCACCTACACGGCGTGGGCGATGGAAGGCGCGACCGCGGGCGCGCAACGCTGCTTCGAGGTGCTCGATCGCGCGGATGACGTGCTCGATGCACCGGACGCGGCCAGCCCTTCGCCAAACATCCGGCGCCATCGCCTTTGAAGACGTCGAGCTTCGGCTACACGCCGGAGCGACCGATCCTGCGCGGCGTCGACTTGCAGATCGCGCCGAACCAGATCGTGGCGCTCGTCGGCGGGACCGGCGCCGGAAAAAGCACGCTGCTCAGCCTGGTGCCGCGGTTCTACGATCCGACCGCGTGGCCGGGTGACGACTCGATGGCCGCGACCTGCGGCGAGTTCACGAAGAAATCACTCCGCGCGCAGATCGGCATTGTCCTGCAGGACACCCTGCTCTTCTCCACCACCATCCGCGAGAACATCGCCTACGGCCGGCCCGACGCGACCGACGACGAGATCCGCGAAGCCGCGGAGCGCGCGCAGGCGGATGAATTCATCAGCCGGATGCCGCAGGGCTACGACAGCCCGGTCGGCGAACGCGGCGGGCACCTCAGCGTGGGGCAGCGGCAACGCATCGGGATTGCGCGCGCCTTTCTGAAAGACGCGCCCATCCTTTTGCTCGACGAACCGACTTCCGCGCTCGATCCCACCACCGAAGCTGCCATCATGGAGACCATGAAAGAGCTGATGCAGGGCCGCACCACGCTGATCGTGACCCATCGGCTCGCCACCATTCACGGCGTCGACCAGATCGTCGTGCTCGAGCACGGCCGGGTCGTCGAGCAAGGCACGCGGCGCCGAATTGCTCGCGCGCGGGGCGTTTACGCGGCGCTCTACGCGTCCGGCAACTATCCGCGGGAGCGCGTCACCCCATGAGCAACGTCAACTGCCGACCGGCGCGTCGAAGGCGATTGGTGGAAGGAGCCGATTCCGCCGAACGTCCATTTCGGCACCGGCTTTTACTGCGAAAGCGCGCAGGTTTTCCGGCACCTCAAGAGCCGCCAGCCGCGCGCCATGGTGGTCGGCGATCATGTTTCGTTTTATGCCGGCTGCTCCATTCCGCTCGGCGTCAACGCCACCTGCACGGTCGGCGATTTCACGCTCCTGAACGGCGCCCTCCTCATGGCCGAGGAACGCATCGAGATCGGCTCGCATTGCCTCATCTCCTGGAACGTCGGGATCGCGGACTGCGATTTCCATCCGCTCGATGCCGCCGCAGCGCCGCCTCGATGCGATGGCGCTGGCGCCGTTCTACGAAGGCCGCCCGCCCCGTCCGAAATTGAAACCGCCCCGGTCATCATCGGCGACAACGTCTGGATCGGGATGAACGCCGTCTTGCTCAAAGGCGTCACGGTCGGCGAGAACTCGGTCATCGCCGCCGGATCCGTCGTCACGAAGAGCGTGCCGGCAAATGTCGTCGTCGCCGGCAATCCGCATGTCGTGCGGGAGCTCAAACCCGGCAAAGCGCGACGCGGCCACGATGAAACGCAAACGCATCATCGTCATGGGCTTCATGGGCTCGCTGTCCGATCTGCGGGCGTCATCTGGCAGCACCTGCATTACATCATCGGCCTGCAACGCCTCGGGCACGACGTTTACTACATCGAGGACTCCGGCGCGGCACCCCTACGATCCCGAGAAACGCGAATGGCACACGGATTTCAGCTACGCCGCGCAACCTCCTCGCCACCCTCGCGCACCCGAGTTCGACTTCGAAGGGCGCTGGAGCTTCTGCGCGCGCTACCTGAGCCAGGAAAATACTGCCGGGCTTTCGCGCGCGAAATCCTCGCCGCTCTATCGCGATGCCGACGCCATCCTGAATGTCTGCGGCGCGCAGGAAGTAACCGAGATCTGCTTGGTAACGATCGCCTCCTCTACATCGACAGCGACCCGGGCGTGGAGCAGATCAAAGTCGACCAGGCGACCGACCACCAGCTCGAGTACCTCCAGCAGCCATCGCACTCTGTTCACCTTCGGCGAGAACGTCGGCACGCCCGATTTTCCCGTGCCCACCCATGGGATGCGCTGGCTCCCGACCCGCCAGCCCGTCGTGACCGATCTTTGGCGCACCGACTCTCCGCCCACCCGCCGGGTCCGTCTTCACTTCAGTCGCAAACTGGAACACGAGCGGCCTCAAGGACATGACCTGGCGAGGCGAGCACTATCTCTGGAACAAGGCGCCGCAGTTCCTCCGCTTCCTCGCCGCGCCGCGGGAGGCGGGCGAGACCTTCGAGCTCGCCGTCGAGATGGAGAACGCCGACACCCGCGCGCAGTTCGAAGATTGCGGCTGGCGCCTGCGCGACCCGCACCATCTCAGCGTCGATTACGATGCCTACCGCGATTACCTCCAGTCATCGAAAGGCGAATTCACCGTCGCCAAGGACCAGTATGTGCGTCTCAACACCGGCTGGTTCAGCGATCGCAGCGCCTGTTATCTCGCCGCCGGCCGGCCGGTCATCACCCAGCAAACCGGCTTCACGAAATTCTATGGCGGAGACGGCGCCGGCCTCTTCGCTTTCGAATCCCTCGCTGAGATCGCCGATGCCGTGCAGCGCATCAACGCCGACTACGCCCGCCACAGCCGCGCCGCCGCCGAGATCGCGCGTGAGTATTTCGAAGCCGAGACGGTCCTCCGCAGTCTCCTCGAGCGCGCGGGAATCTAACCCACCCCGGTTCCTTCCCGTCTCGCCTCTGCAGTGGAGCCCGCCGTGCTCCCCTCGCCCCCATCGGCCGGCGGCTACACCATTGCGTTGGGCAGCGCGCAGGCCGCGCTTGATTCCGATCGGGCCGTAATAAAGATCAATCAGCGCCCATTTTGGATCGTTCAGAGCCCGATTAGTTCCTATCGAGCCGCAATTAGTCGCGCGCAGCGTCCGATTCGTTCCTATCGGGCCATAAATAATGCCGCACAGAGCCCGCTTGATTCCGATCGAGCCGTAATAAATACCGTGCAACGACCAATTACTTCCTATCGAGGCATACTTTGTCTCGTGCAAAGCCCGCTTTGTTCCTATCGACCCGCAATATTCCCGCGCAGAGGCCCATTTCTTTCGATCGAGCAGTAAACCGGCCGCCAAGATCGCCCTGCCCACCTTCCGACCGGGCCTTCCCCGCAGGGAAGTCGCTCCGACTGCGCATTTTTTTTAGAAACTCTCCCTCCCGGATTCCGTAATTCGCTGTTGGGGAGCGGCCCTCGACCCGCGCGCGGCGGCACCGTCCGCCGCCATCAAGTGGGCGAGAAAAACCTGCAAAATGCCGTCAAACCCGCCATTCGGGCCGTCCAGGAACTGCTTGGCCACAAGGGTTTACACGCAGGTGCTGAACAAACCCGGCCTCGGCATTCTGCTGGCTCTCGCTGCACTCGGGATTTGGTTCACTTCACGTGAGGCGCTTGGATTTACCCGACATGCAGCGCCGGACCCAGATTCCACCGTCTACTTTTCCATCTCGCTTGTCCTTATCGCCGTCCCGCCTCTCCTGCTGGTGGTCTACTTTGGCTGGCTGTTCGCGACCGGCGCAATTACGATTGGCGCATGAGGCCTGCTCCAAAACATCTAACCATGCGATGGAGCGACTCCGAAAGCATTCGGAGTCGCTTATCTTATTCTCGTTAGAGTTATACGCTGGACTGCCACCATGACTGAATCTCTGTTCTTCGACTCGCCCTGTGGTGTGGCGTTCGCTCTCTGCTGGTTAATCAACTTTCTTGTTATCGCGCGCCTGTGGATTGTTAAACGCGCCGATCCATTCGGTCGCAAGTGGATTTGGTCGGTCATTCTCATGCTACTTCCGATTTTGGGCTTGGTTTTCTACGCCGGCTTTTATCAGGCTCCCAAGCCATGTTCTCACGAGAAAGATGATAGCAACTCTCTCGGATAGCGATTGTTGTCTGTCCAGAGGAAATCCATCACCCAAAATGTCTCCTGTAATAAGAAAGCGGGCTATTCGCGAGGAGGGCGTTGAAGGGAATCGAACCGAAAACTGCAACCAGGCGATGCAGCTGACGGCGAGCAAGCTTACGATCTGCGTTTCGGGTGTTTGCCATCGAGCGTCGTTCCTGCGCGCCATCCGCTCAGGACTCGCCGCAGCTGATCTTGTGTCTCGTTAGATGTTTCCTATCGTTTATCTCGTAATTTGCGCTTATGTTAGCGCAACCAAACCTGTGAAAAACCTCCTCCTTGCAGTAATCTTTCTGACTTGCGCGGCGACCGCCACGCCGCGCGCCTCAGCGCAGAGTGGCATGTTTGTCTATACGGGCATTCCAACGGTCCCTGTCGCGCCGGGGCGGTCCTTCACGGTTGGCGTCAACCTCATGGTTTCCGGGATGACAGGACCATCCGCTGTCGGAGATCCCGGCGTTAATGATTTAAGCGGTCTTAATTACTGGATGGCCCAATCCAGTCCCGCCGGGGGTCCATTTCCGTTTCAGATCACAAACCGCGACTATGCCGGAAGTCTGTTCAACAATGGTTCGGGGGGTCTGTTTTATCCGCAGATCATAGACCCGATCAACCGGAATCCCAACGGCACCACGTTCAGTACAGATCTGGGCCTTCTCATCCAAATCGGCCATCCGGGGCTTCCAAATGGGACGTCCTTCATTGCGAACATAACGTTTCATGTTTCTGCAACCGCGCCGTCAGGCACCTATACCATTAGCAACACCACCGCGGCGACTCCTAACGTTGCCGGTCGCATCTCGCTCTGGAATGACGCTGACGGAGATACCGCCCCGATCGCGGCCTCGAGTTTTACGGTCAGTGTCATGCCCTTCGCACCCACCCAGGTCGTCTCCAGAAAAAGCCACAACGGCGTCCCCTTCGACATCAATTTGCCGCTCACAGGCACCTCCGGCATCGAATGCCGGAGCGGCGGACCGATCGATGGTTATCAGATGGTCTTTACCTTCGCTAACCCAGTTACTTTCAACAGCGCAGCGGTCACCGCAGGCGCGGGAACAATCAACAGCACGAGCGGGAATGGGACCACGGCTGTGAGCGTCAACCTCGCTAATGTTAACAATGCGCAAAGGGTCACGGTCATGCTCGCCGGGGTGAGCGATGGTCTCAATACGGGCGACTTTAGCGTGCCAATGGGTGTGCTCGTCGGCGACAGCAACGGTGACGGGGTGGTCAATTCCGGCGACTCCCAGCAAGCGCGCAATCGCTCCGGCCAGGTGACCGATGCCACCAACTTCTTTTCCGACATCAACCTCGATGGCTTCATCAACAGCGGCGACTGGACCATCGTGCGCGCGCGCGCTGGTACGGCGCTGCCGTAAGGCTGTACGTGCGGCTGTGTCAGCCGCACGACGATTCGAATCCAGCGCCAGATGGTCGATTCCGCCCTTGGCCACAAGGACATTTCGAGCCCGAGGTGAACTTATCTGAGCTGAAAGATAGCGTTGCCTACAACAGTACCGTTGATCTTGATGTCGGCGCGATAGGTGCCGACTCCGAGTGCGCTCGCGCTCAGGTTGTATACATACTGACAAGTATCAATTCTGAAGTTTGAGCCTGCGTCGGCGGGGCCGGTGTAAACCGACTCTTCAATGGCTCCAGGCACCGTTCCCGCGGTTCGAGTCAGGGCGATAGTTGCCGCGGGCAAGTCGCAAGTGGCAATACCATTTAGCGTCAACGTGAACTTCACCGGAACGACGCCGCGCCTCACGTTAAAGATACTCGACCCTTCGGCATTAATTGGTTGCTGAATCAGCGCAACATAACTCGGCGTTGGAGTGGGAGTCGGAGTGGCCGTGGGCTCTGGCGTCGGAGTGGGTGTTGGAGTCGGCGTCGGTGTTGGAGTGGGCGTTGGAGTGGGCGTTGGAGTGGGCGTTGGAGTGGGCGTTGGAGTGGGCGTTGGAGTGGGCGTTGGAGTCGGCGTTGGAGTCGGCGTCGGCAGTCGGCGTTGGAGTGGGTGTTGGAGTTGGAGTCGGCTGAACCTCGAATGCGCCAATGTCGATGCGACCGTTCGCCACGCGAAGAAAACCGGGCCCGCGCTGATCGTAATCGGGCGGCGGAATGAAGTCCGGATCGCCTGCATTAATGGCCGGGCTGCCGGTCAACAGCTCATGAGGACCGGTCGGACCACCGTTGTTCTGAAGCAGGCCAAGCATAGGGTTCAGCCCGATGACATTGTGCGTGCCAGACAGAGTGGCACCGGAGGTGTTCCCGACCAGGTTGTAATCTCCTGATGCCACGGTGCCGCGGATGTCGGGGCTCGCTCCTGCGGTGTTATTCGAGACGATGCTGTTGTTGAGATTCAGCGCACCGGCGTTGAAATGGAGGATGCCGCCGCCGGAGCCAACGCCAGCCGAGTTGGAGCTCAGGGTGCAGTTGCTCACCGTCAGCGTGCCCTGGTTCAAGATAGCGCCGCCGCCGACCTTGGACGGGTCGGAGCCGGAAACCGAATTGTCGTAGAAAGTGCAGTTGGTCACCGTCAGCGTGCCCGCATTCCAGATAGCGCCGCCCTGGCTGAAAGAATCGATGGCGTTGACCCTGTTGCGTAAGAAGGTGCAGTTGCTCACCGTCAGCGTGCCCCCGTTCAAGATGCCGCCGCCAACGCCATCGGGAAACAGACCATTGGCGAAGCCATCAGAGATGGTAAAACCGGAAATGGTGACGGTTTTACCAAAAGCGATCTCGAACACGCGGTTCACAAATCCACCCCTCACCGATAGCTGGCAGGCGCCGGCTCCGGTGATGATGACATTCTTATCCACCAGTAGTTCGGGGTTCAAGTTGATTTGCGGCGGCGGGAATCCCGGCGGTGGACACGCAATGTTAATCGTGTCGCCGTCTGATGCCGCCGCCACCGCATCGCGCAGTCGACAGCCAAAACCCGGACAATTCGCGGCATTTGCCGCGCCATCGCCGTAGCTCTGCACGGTCCAGGTTGTGGCCGCGTGAACGCTTTGCACACTGGCCATGGCCGCGCAGAGCAGCGCGATGATTGCAACCAGAGACGCGCTGATTGAATTCCTTAAGGATCGAATTCCATTTTTAGGCTGGATCGGCGGATGCATTGAAGACTTCCTTGCTATTCCCCCGCACGTTGACCCTTGTGGACCACAGGTCTGAAGACGAGACGAAGCTCACGGGGGAAGCTTCCTATCCGGATTCAGATTTCTCAAAGGCATCGAGATTTTCAACAATCCCGCAATTGTCAAGCACAACTATCGCGCGTTCGTCATGGCCCGCCTTGTCTCGCTGTTTTCACCAATGGTTCCCGGTCCAGCGAGCCAGCTGACCGCGAGCTAGCTTGCGATTTACGCTTCCACTGTCCGCAATTGTGCGTCACAATGGGTTAGATGATGGGGACACGTCGAGCGCAGCCGAAGCTCATTTCGATTCACACCAAGCGATATTCAATCACCAACACGCGGATTCGCGCCACGCGCGATTTGCCACTCCTTCGCAGGCGCATCGAGATCGCAGGCTTTCACGATACGCCCGATGACATGTTTAATTGCTGCGAGCGAACTGCCATTTGTCCAGCGACGCGCGGCAGATAAGATCATCCGATTTGAAGCGCCACCAAACATCTAACCAGCGATGGACCGAACGGCGGACCGCTGGTACGCTCCACTTTAAAGATGATTTCCACACTTTCACTCCGACCGATGCGCGCCATTGTCCGCCATCGGTCCTCTTGTTTGCGTTAGACCCACTTTATGGCAGCCGATTATATTATTAAAACAGATGAAAAAGCTGTGTTCAGCATTGGCTGGGGCGCATTGGCATTGGCAGATATCATCAACCATAGAACTTGTTTGTCGAAAGACACAGCATTTAACCCTGATTTCAGACAGATTGTCGATTTAACAAGGGTGACAAGCATGGAATTGTCTAATGATCAAATTAAGTCATTAGCAAGGCAACGCCTCTTTGCCACCAAAGCGCGCCGTGCAATTGTGGCTGATTCCGGCCTTCATTATGGCTTGGGGCGGATGTTTCATGCTTATAGCGAGGCGCAGACCGTTGAGATATTTCCTAGACTTGCTGAAGCAGTTCAATGGGTGGGTGTGCCAATGGACGTTGCCAGCAAGTCATTTACTGAGCTTTGTTCAAAGCATGGCTTGGTCTAACCAAGCGCTGCTGGCCACGCGGGAGGGCGCTCTCAGTTCCACGTCTTTTGATCCCGCGTGCCTGAGCGCTGGTCGTTAGGCCTGTGAAGGCATCGCCATGAAACGAACGTGGCCAATCATCGGGGTTTCTGATGTGCAGGTCAGCTCCAAGTGGTATCAGACCCTGCTGAACGCCGCCAATAATCATCCCGGGGATCCGACTTTCGCTCAGGTTTTGGACGAGGATGGCACTATTCTTCTCTGCCTTCATCATTGGGGCGATCACGGCCATCCTTCGCTGATGAGCCCGCACAACGGCACGCCAGGCAACGGTCTGCTTCTATTTTTTTGCGTGAGCGACTTTGATCCAGCCTTGAAAAGTGCGCGCACTCTTGCCGCGCCCCTTGCCGAAAAACCCCGACTCAATCCGAATACTCGGGCAATGGAGTTCTCGCTTCGCGACCCGGACGGTTATTATATTACGGTTAGCGCATTTAACCCGGCTTAGCCGTGCGCTGCAGCGCACGGCGGCGGGCCATCGCAGTTGCAATCGGTGCGCTTCATGGCCGCCTGTGGCTAAGCTGGGGTCGTTAGGCGCTTGCGTTCGTTGTCCGTTCATCGTACTGCTCTCCAGCTATGCCGTTCATCTCCGTTCTCAAACCCGATGATGCTTCTATTGAGGCAAAAACCGTTTACGATGAGTTTTACCGGCGAATGTCTTTTCCTTCCCCGCCGAATTTCATTATGACGCAGGGACACTCGCCAACCGTGGCGAGAGGCACCTGGGGTGTCGTGGAGAACATCCTCGTGAAGGGTGAAATTCCTCGGTGGATAAAGGAAATGATGTTTGTGGCCATTTCCAAGGACCGCTCTTGCCGTTATTGCACGGCGGCCCACCTTGCTTGTTGTCGCATGTTGGGAGTTAGTCCTGGCTTGCTGGACGACTTGGTGCGTGACGTGCATGGCATCCAGGACATTAAGCTGCGCGCTCTGATTTTGTTTGCAGTCAAATGTTCCCGAAATCCTCAAAGTTTAGCGGAAGCTGATTTTAAGCAGCTTCGTGATCACGGACTGAAGCAGTCGGGAATAGTGGAGGTGATCGCAATGTCTGCTTTTGCGGTCTATGCCAATATCATCGCTGATGCCACAGCCATGAGTCCGGATGAAATGTTCGACACAATTGGACAAAGCGCCTAACCAATTGCCGCAGCGGACTCCGAATGCCTTCGGAGTTGCTCATTTTGAGTCTCGTTAGAGATTATGAGCATCGCTATCGACGCTGCGGTCGCCGACAAACTTCGGGCCGCGATCTCTGTTCTTGCTGGCACGGCTCTAGCATCGCGGCGACGCAAGGCGGCGGTGCGATGATGATCGCAGAGTTTCGGAGCGACACGGCTAAACTCTTGATCGTGAAGGACCGTGGATTCTGGCACATTACCGGAGAGACCGACGACTTGAAGCGGTATCCGTCGCGCAAATCACTCAGAGCTGCCACTGAAGATGCTGTCGACTGGATCACGCGCCGGAACAGCTAACCAGCGATTCAGCTGAACTGCGAGCAAGCCTGCGATTTGCGCTTCCACTGTCCGCAATCGTGCGTCACAATGCTGCCATTGAATGCAGAGAGGGCCGCTGTCATCTTGGAGTGCGCATGGATTTCAATTTTTGGGCCGGTGGAAAGCATGGCGACTTGGCTTCGCGATCAAGCAGATGCTCGAGCTTGATGGCACACAAGTCATCCGACCAGGCGATGCAGCGAACGGCCCCCGTAAAGACATCCACCACCATGATTTACTCACACGTCTGCAGCAAACCGGGCCTGAGCGTGTAGGCCCAAGGTCTTATTGAGGGCTGCGTTTCGCTGCTTCAATCTACTTTGTTCAACTACGAATCGCTACGATGAGCCACAATCCTGCCGTCTCTAAGAGACTATTTACCGACGCCGCCAAGACTGCTGCAGTGCTCTGGTTTATCCTGGGCAGCGCCGCCGTCCATGGACAAAGCACCGCCGTTTCGTCGGTCGCGCCGCCTTCGTCGATTTATGACCTGGAACCGCTCGGCAAAAAACCGGACGCCGACCAGACAAAGCCGCTGATCGAGTGGCTTCCCATTTGGGGAAAAGGCGCGCGGGACAAGGGCTTTGATCTGCCCCTGCCATTTGGGGTTGGGTTAACCTACACCTACATCCACCAGAACATGGTCGTCTCCGACCTCGTCGTCGAAGGCAACCCGATCGACCGCTTAACCTTTAAGGATGCGCCGACGGCCACCCATACCGGAGTGTTTCGGGCCGACGTCTGGGTGTTTCCATTCCTGAATATCTACGGCCTGATGGGTCAAACGTCCGGCACCACAGAACCCATCGTCGTTTTCCCCAACGGCGAGGTCGTGAAATCTTCCGTCGCTTATGACCGGTTCAGCTATGGAGGAGGCCTCACGCTGGCCGCCGGCTACAAGGCCTTTTTTCTCACCCTCGATGCCAACTACACCACGGGCGACATCGTCTCGAGCAAGAATGGAAAGATTGGCGATAAGCCGATCGAATCCTTCACCTTTTCGCCTCGCGCGGGCGTTTTGATCAGCTCCGGCGGCCGGTTCGGCACGGGTGCGATCTGGGTGGGCGGCATGTGCCTGAAGGCCACCTCCGAGATCCATGACTCCATTGATCTCAGTGGTCGCCCGGTGCTTTCCAATCTCGTCAACCGGGATGAGCTGAATTTTTCCATTCATGTGCAACCGAAGGACCAGTGGAACCTGCTCCTGGGCGGGAACTGGCAATTCAACAAACGGTGGTCAGCCACGGCCGAGCTCGGCGGCATCATGGATCGGTTCCATGTCATCGGGGCGGTGATGTGGCGCTTCTGAGTTGGTTCATGCCGTCGCTTATCTTGTGTCTCGTTAGGCGTCGTTACGTGCACCCCGAAATTTTCTAGTAGTGAGCAACCATCAAATTGGGGAACAACATGAAAATCGTCGTCATCGGCGGAAGCGGACTCATCGGGAAAAAGGTCGTGACGAACCTTCGTCAGCAGGGCCACGAGGTGGTGGCGGCATCACCCTCATCGGGCGTCAACACCGTCACCGGCGAGGGACTGGCGCAAGCGCTCGCCGGCGCTCAGGTGGTCGTCGATGTCGCGAATGCGCCCTCGTGGGAGGACAACGCCGTCCTGGAGTTTTTCGAGACGTCAGGCCGCAACCTCCTCGCCGCGGAAGCCGCCGCGGGCGTCGGACATCATGTGGCGTTGTCGGTCGTCGGCACCGACCGCCTGCTCGCGAGCGGTTACTTCCGCGCAAAGATGGCCCAGGAAAAACTAATCAAGGCTTCCCCGATTCCTTACACGATCGTGCGCGCCACGCAGTTCTTCGAGTTCGTGGGCGGCATCGCCCAATCGGCGACTGAAGGGCAGACGGTTCGGCTTCCACCGGTTCTGATGCAGCCCATTGCGGCGGACGACGTCGCCGCCGCCATGGCCGATGTGGCCCTCGCGGAGCCGTTGAATGGCACGTTCGATCTGGCCGGTCCCGAACCGATTCGGCAAGATGACCTCGTGCGGCAATTCCTGACCGCAACCGGGGACGCACGGACGGTAATCACCGATCCCAAGGCGCTCTACTTCGGCATCGCGGTGAACGACCAAAGCCTCACGCCCGGCGACAATCCGCGTCTCGGCCCGACACGTTTCGAGGACTGGCTCAGCCGCCACGCCTAACCAACCGCTGGCCGGTGTGGTGGCTCAGCTCATTCTTGTTAGATGGTGAGAGCGCCGACAAAGATTTGCGACGATGACGTTCGTCAGCTGAGCAGTGCGACTGAATTATGGCTGGTTGGCAGTTACACCCAATCGACTCTGCTTCACTCGTCGGCTACAGTTCCTCTATAACTACACAGTCAGACGTTTTTGTTAACGCGCCGCCGGGTCTCCCGCCCGGCCCGCGCCAGTCTTCGCTCAGGCAGCTGTTTCGTCAGGCGCGCGATCCGGTGGGCTTCTTCGAGGATTGCCGAAAGCGCTTTGGTGATGTCTACACGACACGTCTGCCGGGAATGCCCTCCTCGGTCACGTTCGCGCTCCCTGAGGCCGCAAGGGAGATATTCGCGAATTCCGGCGATACGATGTGGGCGGGCGAGGCGAACGAGCCGATCGAATTTTTGGTTGGCCGTCACGCGCTGGTGCGGCTGGACGGACAAAAGCACAAGCGCGAACGCAAGCTGATGATGCCGGCGGTGCATGGCGATCGAATGGCGGTGTACGGCACGCTAATGAAGGACATCACGGACGACGTCATCGCTCGATGTCGGCCGGGCAGCGTTATCGATGTGCAGGAAACCATGCAGGAGATCACGCTGCGCGTCATTCTCGAAACCGTCTTTGGATTGCCTCCCGGCGAAGCACAGGATCGTTTGCGCGCCGTCCTGGTGGAGTTCATGACAAATGCCGTGAGCCCGACGGTCACCATCGCCGCAATCCTCGCGGGCGGCGATCGCTTTCGGAATTTTCTTTCGCAGAAATGGACCAAAGTAGTCGATCCCATGGGCGCGCTCGGCGGTCTGGCAAACTGGTTACCCTGGGGCCGCATTGCACGGAGCGCACGCGATATGGATCGGCTTTTTGTACCAAGAAATCGCTGAACGCCGCAAAGTCGCGGCTGGCCGGGTGGACGTGATGTCGATGTTGATCCAGGCCGTCGACGAGGAGGGACGCGGACTTTCGGACGACGAGTTGCGCGACGAAATGATGGTCCTGCTCATTGGTGGCCATGAAACGACAGCCACGACGCTGTCGTGGTCGCTGGCGCTTTGCCTTAAGCATCCGGAAGTCCTCGCGGCGGTCCGCGAGGAACACGATCGCGTGTTTGCCGGCGGTTTCGATCCCACGCGTGTTGCGGAGCTCAAGTATACCGAGGCGGTGCTTAAAGAAGCTCTCCGGCTTTACCCGATCGCTCCCGCCGTCGCCAGGCGCCTCAAGCAGCCGCTGACAATTGCGGGATATTCGCTTCCCGAAGGCGTCCTCGTTTCGCCGAGTATTTACCACATCCAGCGCGATCCTAACGTGTGGCCCGATCCGCTACGATTCGATCCCTTGCGCTTCATCGAGAAAAGGCCTCGTCCGAGCGAGTGGCTTCCGTTCGGAGGCGGGGTGCGAACTTGTCTTGGAATGGCCTTCTCAATGTTTGAAATGAGGATCGTGCTCTCGACCGTGCTCAGGCGAATGAAGCTTCGTCCACAAGGCGAGATCCCCCGTCTCTCGCAACGGGGCATTCTCCTCGGTCCGGCGTCCCCGATTCGCGTCACCGTCGAATCCGTCGATTGACATTTGGATGAAGGGGCTCGCTGATCTTGTGTCTCGTTAGGTCCGCGGGGCGTTAAGAACCAATGTCGTTCGAACAAATATCCTATCTCGCACAAATTGTTGCCTCGGTCATGACTGCTGGTTTGCACGGAGAGCGCGCCCTCGACGCGGCTGATCAGCTAAGGCTGGAACAGATGTTGGCCGAACACTTGGAGCGACCGGCGGGGAACTGCTGTGCGGCTTGCTCGGAACGACCGGTGGCGGGACTTGGTGGCGCAGCGCCAAGCATATCGGATTCGTTCCTGGATTCGTATCGGCTGTCGACGCCATGCTCGCCAACGCCAAGGCGGCGTCCGTCGTCGTGAGTCCGAGCAACGAACCGCCAAGGACCAACCAGATCTAGATTAGAAGGCGGAGAGGCAAAGCCGAGACGGTCCTGCGCAGTCTCCTGGAGCGAGCGGGGAAAACCGATGCGGAGCTTGATTTGCCGTGAATTGCAACGTTTGGGACCGCGAACGGTGCAATTTCTTGCGCGCCAGAGCCTTTTGTAGGAGAACTCCCCCGCCATGAAACCCCTCTTCTGTCTTCTCTTTGCTCTTGTCCCCGTCGGCGCTGGCCTGACCGCGGCCGAAATCACATGGCAGCCGAATGCCAATATGGATTCGCAGCTTTTCCCATCGTTGATCATCGCGACGGCCACCCAGCGGCCGGCTGACGACGACGACAATGAACCCGATCCCACGCTGCTCGGGGATCCCTACGGGGCGGTCGGAATCTCGATCGCGGTGCCGAAATCGGGGGCAAAGGTGCAGGTGACGCTGCTTGAAAACGGGGTCATGAACAAAAGCACATGGTCCGGTATGCTGGACGAGGCCGACACGGATTATTTCATCGCACCCAAGATCAACTACAAGTTCGAGCAGCTGCGCAAGGTGCGGCAGCAGGTGCCGCTGAACGTTACGTTTGCGGTCAAAGTGAACGGCAAAGAGATCGGCGAGCAGACCGAGACGCTGACGCTGCGGACGATCAACGATTGTCCCTTTGGCGTTTCGGAAGCGGAAGAGACGATTCACGAGGAGGACCAGGAAGGCGAAGCGCACGCGGACGCGGATGCAGAGGACGAGCAGGAGGAGGAGACCGACGAAACGAGTGCGGACCAGGCCGAAACGGAGACGGAAGGCGGCGGCGGCTACACCGACCTCGGCTGGATGTTTGCCGCTTACGTTAACGAGAACAGCCCGATCGTCGACCAGGTGCTGAAGGAAGCGCTCGCGACCAAGATCGTGGAGAGTTTCGCCGGCTACCAAAAGGGACCGGGCGAGGCATTGAAGGAATTGCTCGCCATCTGGGCGGCACTGCAGAAACGCGGAATCCATTACAGCAACATCACGACGACGGCGGGCGGCTCGCAGACGATCTACAGCCAGCACGTGCGTTTCGTTGATGAGTCGCTGGCCAACGAGCAGGCGAATTGCGTGGACGGAAGTGTGCTCTTCGCCTCGATCATGAGGAAGCTCGGGTTCCGCGCTTTTCTCGTCACGGTGCCGGGCCACATGTTTATGGGCGTTTACCTGTCGCGGGATGGCAATTACCGGGTCGGCCTCGAGACCACCATGCTCGGCAGCAGCAAGGATCAGGAGAAGGAGGCCCTCGATAAATTCAAAGGACTACAGGAGGTCCGCGGGACGCTCGAAAAGAGCGTCGCCGAGAGCGCCGCGTGGAAGACGTTTGTCACCGCTTTAGCGGTCGGGACCCTAAACCTGGACGAGAACCAAGCGAAGTTTGAGGTCCAGGATCAGCCGCAATATCAGATCACCGATATCGACGAAGCGCGGAAAGACGGGATCATGCCGATCTCGTATCAAAAGGCGGAGTAGAACGGCGAAAGGGAATGCCGGCGGCCGCACTGCTCGCGCTGGAGCTGGGGGACGACGCCAAGCCGTTTCTGGCCGCCGGCGCGATCGCGCTGGAGTTTGAGCGGGGTCGCGACGAACGTCCGCGGATGATGCTCTCTGTGCGCGACCTGATGCGGTTCTGGTTCGTTGTTCTAGCCCTGGCGACTTCGCTCGCCGGCGCCCGCGCCGCGGAAGTAGAGGAAGAGAAAGAGGCCGGCCCCGGCCGGAAAGCCAGGCACGTGGTGCTGATCGTGTGGGACGGCATGCGACCGGACTTCGTCACGGAAGAGCACGCGCCGAATCTCTGGAAGCTGGCGCAGAGCGGCGCGTGGTTTCAGAAGCATCACTCCGCCTATCCTAGCCTGACGGCGGTGAATGCGGTGGCGCTCGCGACCGGGGTTTACCCGAGCGAAAGCGGACTGCTTGCCAACTGGGAGTTCCGCCCGTCCCTCGACGGGACCAAGACCGTCCGCACCGACTCCGCCCAGACCATCCTCGCGGGCGACAAAAAAGCCGGCGGACGCTACTTGAAAGCCCCCACCATCGCCGCCCGGGTCCGGGAGAAAGGCGGGCGCACGGCCTTGGCCGGCACGAAAACAGCGTCGCTCCTTCAGGATCCCGAGCCGAAAGCGGATTCGAAATCGGTGACTCTTTTCGAAGGTCAGACTTTGCCGACCACCGCGCTGGACGAAATGGTGAAACTGCTCGGCCCTTTTCCGCAGGCCAAGCAATTCCCCAACGCCGCTCAGGATCGCTGGACGACGCGGGCGCTGACCGAAGTGCTCTGGCAGGAAGGTGTGCCGGAGTTTTCCGTGCTCTGGCTGAGCGAACCCGACTACTCGCAGCATGAGACGACCCCCGGGAGCAAGGAATCCCTCGCCGCCATCCAGTCGAGCGACGCCAACCTCGGCCTCGTGCTCGAGGCGCTGGAGAAGAAAAAAGTGCGGGAGCGGACGGACGTTTTCGTCGTCTCGGATCACGGCTTCTCCACCGTGGAACGCTTCGCCGAGAGCGTGGAAGCCGCGCGCGCGGCCGGCCTCGAAGTGGTGACAGATCGCGCGCCCAAGCGCGGCGAATTGAGGATCGCCGGCAATGGTGGCACGATCCTGATCTATGTTGGCGAGCACGATGTGCCCACGATCCGGCGTACGATCGACTGGCTGCAGCAGAGCGAGTTCGCCGGCGTCATCTTCGCGCGTGGCGGTCCGGAAGGGACGTTCGCCCTCACGAAGGTGCACGCCGATCTGCTTGAGGGGCCCGATATTATCGTAGCGATGCGGTGGAACGATTCGCCAAATGCATTCGGCGTTCGCGGCGTGCTCGGCGCCAACCGCCCCAAGGATCCGGCGAAAGCCACCCATGGCTCGCTCAGCCCCTTCGATCTGCACAATACGCTGGTGGCAGCCGGGCCGGATTTCCGGCGCGTTGAAAGCAATGTGCCGTCGTCCAATTATGATGTTCCCTTCACGATCGCCGAAATCCTCGGCCTCGTTCCGCCGGCTGATCATGCGGGCCGCGTCCTGACCGAGGCGCTCACCGATCCTGCCGAACCAGAGTCCGAAGTCGCCACCCGCATCCTTGAGGCCAGCCGCACTTTGCCCGCCGGCGAATGGAAGCAATATCTCCGCATCTCGGAAGTGGCCGGCACGATCTACACCGAGGAAGGCAACGGGGAATTCAAGGCGCGGACGAAATCTGAGCCGAGCCCATCTCGAACCCAGCCTTGAACACTGGCCGTCTGGTGTCGGCGGCAGGATCGATTACCGTTCTGCGCCTATGGCGGAAGCTCTTAGACTCGCAGTCGCCAGCGCGAGCGAACTCGTCGTGCGCCATGGCACTCAGACGGTGCTCGACGGCGCCACTGTCACGATCCTCGAAGGCGAGCGCGTCGGGCCTGGTCGGCCGCAACGGCTCCGGCAAATCGACCTTCCTGCAGATCGATCGCCGGCGCGCGCCACGCCGGACAGCGGCGAGATCACGCTGCGGCGCGATCTTGTGACCGGCTACATGCCGCAGGTGTTCGATCTCGATGACGCGGCGACTGTCCACGCACAACATCATGAGCGGAGCGCAACGCATGCTGGATCTGATCGTGAATATGAACGCCTCGCCGCCCGAGAGCGCGCAAAGCGGGTTGCTGCTCGAGCAAATCCAGCACGCCGATGGCTGGAATCTCGAGCACCGCATCCGCTCGCTCATCAGCAATCTGCACGCGCCGGAGCGAGGAGCGACGTTGTCGGCGACGCTTTCGGGCGGTGAGAAAGCGCCGCGTCGCGCTTTGCCGCGCGCTTCTGGCGCGACCCGATTTCCTCCTGCTCGACGAGCCGACCAACCATCTCGATACCGGCTCCATCGAGTGGCTGGAGGATTTCCTCGCGCGTTACGCCGGCACCTGCCTCTTCGTCACGCACGACCGCTATTTCCTCGATCGCGTCGCGACGCGGATCATTGAGTTGTCGCGCGGACAATTCCACAGCTTACGACGGCAACTACACCGATTACCTCTCGCGCGCGCGCGAGCGGCAGGCGGTGGAAGAAATGCAGGAACGCAAGCGCCAGAAATTTCTGAAGCGCGAGCTGGAATGGGTGCGGCGCGGTCCGAAGGCGCGGCGCACGAAATCGGTCGATCGGATCGATCGCTATTTCGAGATGGCGGCGCAGGAAGCACCGGAAGCCGAACTCGACGTCGACCTGATCATTCCGCCTGCGCCGAAACTGGCGAACCGCGTCATCGAGCTGCGCGACGTCAGGTTACGAGATCGGCGGGCGACGTTTGTTCGACGGCTCTCAACCTCAACCTCGCCGCGGGCGAGCGGCTGGGAATCGTTGGCCGGAATGGCCTCGGCAAGTCGTCGCTGTTGAAATTGATGCTCGGCCAGCTCGAACCGACCGCGGGGCAAGGTGGAAATCGGCACGCGGACGGAGATCAACTACGTCGATCAAAACCGCCTGCTGCTCGACGACGACAAAACGGTCTGGGAGGAAGTGAGCGACGGCAGCGAAGTCGTGCGGCTGGGCGAGGAGAGCATCACCTTGCGCGGCTATCTGCGGCGTTTCCTCTTCACGGAAGAGCGCATCAACAGCCGCATCTCACAGCTGAGCGGTGGCGAACGCAGCCGCGTCCTGCTGGCGAAAATCCTGAAGCGCGGCGGCAACGTGCTCATGCTCGATGAGCCGACGAACGATCTCGATCTCGGCACGCTGCGCTTGCTCGAGGAGGCGCTGGTCGCCTTCGGCGGCTGCGTCATCGTGGTGAGTCACGATCGCTATTTTCTGAACCGCGTTTGCACCTCCATCCTCGCTTTCGAAGACGCCGGCGCGGTGCGGTATCACGTCGGCAATTACGATTACTACCTGGAGAAACGAGCGCATCGCCGGATCGAACTCTCAGCGCGGACGTGGAGCACTGGGAAAGCCCCGCCGCGAGTGCGTCCGCCGCCGCGAAGCCGCGAAAGCTAAAGTGGAAGGAAGCGCGTGAGCTGGAGACGATGGAGGAGACAATCGCGGCCGCGGAAGAGGAAGTCGCGCGGCTGGAGAACGCATATTCGCCGCGCCCGATTTTTACCTCAAGCCGAAGCCGGAGATGCTCGCGCTGCAGGAGTCGTTGGCGAGCGCCCGGGCTCGGGTAACGAGCCTTTACGCGCGCTGGGAGGAACTTGCTCAGCTCGAGTCGCTGGCGCAATCCGCCTGACTGGCGCGACACACCGCCGGCACTCCCGCTAGCGCTGGAGCGCGATGGGTCCGGGTGGCGCCTCCCACATCCGGTCCAGGTCGCCGAGCACTTTCCCCGGGCCAACGTACTGCCCACCAACGAAGCTGTCGGAGACCACGCGCCCCTCGGCATCGACGACCACCAGGCAGGGAATGCCGGAGCCGGCATATTTTCGCAGCGCTTCCTTCTCTGCCAGCTTGTCGAACTTCACCGCCGGCCACGGCATGTGCATCTCACGCATGTAATTTTCCATCGCCGGCGCGGATTTGTCGAAACTCAGGAAGACGATCTCAAACTCCGGATGCGCCGGCGCCACGCGATTGTAGAACTGCACGAGCTGGGGAGTAAACTTCCGGCAGGGGCCGCACCAGAAGGCGGAGAAATAGAGGCCGATTAGTTTCTTCTTTGCCAGTCCGGCATCCTCAAATTGGGCCAGGGTTCCGTTCCCGGATCCGACAAGGTCGCCTTTGAGCAGCGGCATGAGCGCGTGGTCGGTGGCGCCCATCTTCGCGGCCGCGGCGCGCTTCTCCGCAACCTGATTCTGGTAGAGGGTGTTGAATTTCTGCGCTTCTTCGGCCTGCAGCGCTTTTCGTTTCGCCTGCTCGGCCAACTCCTGCTCGGTGGCGGCTAATTCCGATGCCGGCACCGCGAACGCGCCGCTTTTCATGGCCCCGATCAACTCCGACGGCGCCCCGGATTTCAGCAGCGTCGTCTCCGCCGCCGCATCGATCGGGCCCACGAAATACCGGCCGGCAAGCTCCTGCTGCACCTGGGCCGCGGAATACCCGCTGCGCAACATCAAGCTCACATCCTTGACGCCGAGGGGCATCGGGCTTGGCGAATGTGGCCGTGCACGCCAGGTGCACCGTCACGAAGGCGCTAACAATCAGAAAACGCATCCTGCCTTCCGGAGCAGGAGACGAGCCACGCTACTCCTGCCGCAGTGCCACCATCGGGTCCACCCGGGTCGCTCGCCGCGCCGGCACGTAGCACGCGATCATGGCAATAAAGGACAAGGCGCTCATCGCTGTGAGCAGCGCCAGGCCGTCGAGCGAGCCGACCTGGTAGAGCAGACTCACGAGCACGCGCCCCGCGGCGATGGCTCCGAGCAGTCCGAGCACCAGCCCCACACCGACCAGCAACGCCCCCTGCCCGAGCACCAACCGCATGACGTCGCCATGTTTCGCGCCGAGCGCCATCCGGATGCCCAGTTCTCGCGTGCGTTGCGTCACGCTCAGAGCCATCACGCCATAGAGCCCCACGCTCGCCAGCACCAGCGCCAGCGCCGCAAACGACCCGAGTAGCACCATCGTCAGCCGGCGCGCGCCGAGGCTGTTGCCGATGTTCTTCTCCATCGTGGAAATGGTGCCGAGCGGCTGTTGCGGATCGAGCGCCTGCACCTCGCGCTTGATCGCGGGCACGACGGCGAGCGGATCGCCGGAGGTCACGCGCACCAGGATCGTATTCCCCTCCTCCACAAACTGCGGCGCGTAGTAATACATGTGCGCGAACTTCAATGACTCGACGTTCTTCTCGCCGGGCGCTTCGTTGCGCGTTCGCGGCACCACGCCCACGATCGTGAGCGGCGGCAGATCTTCCTCGTCCTCCGGCCGCTGCGTGTCGTCAATATTGACGCCGATCGGGTCGCGACCCTGCAGGTAACGCTCGACGAAGGTGTTGTCGACGATGACCGAGCGCGAGCCCTTCCGGCCCGGCAGGTCTTCCGGTCCAAAGTTGCGGCCGCGCAGGATCGGCATCTTCAGCACCTTGAAGTAGTCTTGCGACACGATGTTGACCTCGGCAGACGGCTCCTTTCCCGGCTCCGCGTCCGGCGTGCCGGTGAGATGAAAATAGCTGTCCCATTCGTTGTCATCGAACGGGATGTTGACGCCGAGTGCCGCCGCTTCCACTCCCGGCACGTTGCGGACGCGCTCGAGCAATCGCTCGTGGAACGCGCGTACCTTTTCGTCGTTATCGTAGCGCGCGGTCGGCAGGGAGAGATCGCGACGGTGAGAACGTTGTCCGGCGTGAAATTGAGCGGCTCCTGCTGCGCGCGCCAGAAGCTCTTCAGCGTCAGACCCGCCGCGGCCAGCAACATCACCGCGAGCGCGACCTGCGTCACGACCAAAGCCGCGCGCGCCCGCTGCCGGCCCGCGCCATCACTCCCTCCACGGCTGCCCGATTCATGTAACACGGTCGAGAGCGTCGCCGTGCGCGAAATGCGCAGCGCCGGCCAGATGCCGACGAGAATGCCGGCCGCGATCGCAATCCCGCTGGTGAAGAGCAGCGCGAGCGGATCAATCGTGATTTCCTGGAAGCGCGGCACATTGGCCGGACTCAGCGCCTTGATCCCATCGAGACTCCAGATCGCGAGCATCACGCCCGCCGCGCCGCCGACCAGCGCCAGCAGAGTGCTCTCCGTGAGGAGCTGTCGGGCAAGGCGCCAACGGCCGGCGCCGAGAGCGGCCCGGATCGCGAGTTCTTTGCTCCGCGCCACCGCTCGCGCGAGCTGTAGATTCGCGACGTTCGCGCAGGCGATCAGCAAGACACAAAGCACTGCGCCGAGCAAGCAGATTCAGGCTGTGGCGATAGTCGCCTACGGCAGCTTCGAGCAACTGCTCGACCGTGACCCGGCGGGTCGTGTTCGTGTCGGGATACTTCTGCTCGAGCGCGACGGCGATCGCGTTCAGATCCGCCTCCGCCTGCGACAGCGTCACGCCGGGTTTCAATCGCCCGAGCGTTGAGAAACCCGGATGGTTGCCGCGCTGCAACACGCCCGGCTGTGCCCGCAGATCACCGAGCGGCAGGTAAATCTGAGTCAGACGCGGATAACGCACGTCGCGCGACAGGACGCCGATGATTTCGCGCGGCACCCCATCGATCATGACCTGCTGGCCGAGCACGCTGTTGGCTCCGCCGAATTGCCGCTGCCACAAGCCTTCGCTGATCAGCATCACTTTGGGCGCGTTCGGCACGTCATCAGCCTCCGTGAAATCGCGCCCGATTTTTGGTTTCATCCCGAGGACGCCGAGATAGTTCCAACTCACTTGCGCCCCGCCGATTCGTTCCGGCACGCTCTCGCCGCTCATATTGGCGAAGTTGACACTCGTCCGCCGGAGAAGCGCGAGGTCGGTAAACGAGCGCTGCCCTTCGCGCCAATCCAGGTAATTGGGATAACTGACGGAGCCGCTCGGGAAGGTTGCGGTTTTCTCGCGCACCAGGATCAACTTATCCGGATCCGGGTACGGCAACGGGCGCAAGAGCACCGCATTGACGACGCTGAAAATGGCGGTGTTTGCTCCAATGCCAAGCGCCAGCGCCACGATCGCGATGATCGTGAAGCCCGGCGCCTTCAACAGCATGCGGATGGCGTAGCGAATATCGGCGAGGAGTGTGTTCATAGATTTATTCGGTGCGCAGGGCGACGACCGGATCGACTTTTGTGGCCCGGCGGGCGGGAATGTAGCTGGCAAAAAAAGCGATCGCGGCGAGCACGAACGCCAGACTCAAGAACGTAAATGGGTCGGTCGCGGTCACGCCATAGAGCAGGCTCGCCATGATGCGAGTGACGCCGAAGGCCGCGACCACTCCCACCACAATTCCCGCTCCCGCCAGGAGCATCCCCTCTCCGATCACGAGTTTCAGCACGTTGCCCGCGCTCGCACCCAGAGCCATCCGGATGCCGATCTCGTGTGTCCGCTGGGCCACGGAGTATGAAATCACGCCGTAAACTCCGATGGCGGCGAGCGCCAGTGCGATCCCGGCCAGGATTGCAATCAGCAGCATATTGAAACGCGTCCGCGCGACTGATGCCGCCATCACCTGCTCGCCGGTCCGCAGATCATAAAGCGGCTGCTGGGGGTCGAGCGCGACAACCTGCTGCCGGATGGTGGAAACGAGCGCGAGCGGCGCGGCCGCGGTGCGCAACAGCACGGTCATACCGCGGCGCGGCGTCTGCCGGTAGACACCGTAAACTTGTGCGTACGGTTCGGCATTGAGCGAACGGCCGCGCACGTCCCCGACGATGCCCACCACGGTCTGCCACGCCGCGTCGGCCGCCTGAGGATCATCAAAGGTGATGCGTTTGCCGATCGGGTCGTCGCCGCCGAAGTATTTGCGCGCCATGGTCTCGCTGATCACCACCACCCGCGGCGCGTCCCCCGCGTCGTGATCGTCAAAGAGCCGCCCTTTCCGCAGCGGAATTTGCAGCGCCTTGAAATAATCGACGCCCACGATGCGCGACTCGGCGTCCGGCTCCTTGTCCGTCGGCCCCGGGACACGGCCTTCGACCGTGAACGACAGGTAGTCGTTACCGCCAGCGAGCGGCAGCGCCGTCGTCACGGTCGCGGTTTGCACCCCCGGCTGCGTCGCAAGCTGCGCGATCAGGCGATCGTAAAAATTTACGACCTGCTGGTCTTCCTTGTATTTCGCCGTCGGGAGCGAAAGCTTCACCGTCAGCAGTTGATCCGCATGGAAACCGGGATCGACCTGCTGGAGGTGCACAAAACTACGAATCAAGAGCCCGGCGCCAACGAGCAGCACAAAAGAAAGCGCGATTTCCACGACCGCGAGGCCGCCGCGCAATCGGCGGGCGGTCCCGCCCCCCTCGCCCGTCCGCCCGCCCTCCTTCAAGACGTCGTTCAGCTGCGGCTTCGAAACGGTTAACGCCGGCGCGAGACCAAATACCAGCCCGGTCCCGAGCGACACCGCCAGGGCAAAGCAGAGCACTTCGCGGTCGATGCCGATTGTGTCGAGCCGCGGGATGTTACCGGGGCTGAGCGCGAGGAGTGCCTCCATTCCCCAGTAGGCGAAAAGCAGGCCGAGCACGCCACCGCAGAGGGAGAGCAACAGATTCTCGGTCAGCAGTTGCGCGACGATCCGGCCGCGCGAAGCACCCAGCGCCGCCCGGATCGCGATCTCCCGCTGACGCGAGGTGGCGCGGGCGAGGAGCAGATTGGCGACGTTCGCGCACGCGATCAGGAGCAACACGCTCACCGCCCCGAGCAGGACCAACAGCGCCGGCCGCACATCGCCGGTCATCGTTTCGTGGAGCGCCTGGACGATCGTCCCCCAGCCGCGGTTGGTGTTCGGGTATTGCTTCTCCAGCGCAGTGGCGATGCCGCTCATCTCCAGCTGCGCCTGTGGTCTGGAGATGCCGGGCTTCAGCCGCGCGAGGACATTCAGAAAATCGCTGCGGCGCGCTTCCTGGATCCGGGCGCTGACGCCGAGCGGCAGCCACATTTCCAAATGTTCGCTCTCTCCCGGCAGCGGATCCTGAAACGACACCGGCAGAACGCCGAGCACGGTGTGCGGGTTGCCGTTAATTGTGATCTGGCGCCCCACTATTTGCGGGTCGCCCCCGAAGCGGCGTTGCCACAATGAGTGACTGAGAAGCACGACGCGGTGTTTGCCTTCCTCATTTTCTTCCGGGAGAAACTTGCGGCCGATGGCCGGCTCCAGGCCGAGGACCGCAAACAAATCACCGACCGCGACGCCGGCCCGGACCCGCTCCGGCTCACCCTCCGTCCCGCCGAGAATCACCGCGCTTCTGGTGAAAGCCGCCATCGCGCTGAAGCTCTTGGCCTGCTGTCGCCAATCGTTGAAATCAGGATACGACGCGTTCTCCTTGGGAATGTCGTTCTGCGGATTCGTTCCCCAGATCCAGACCAGGTCCGACGGCATCTGGTAAGGAAGCGCCCGCAAAAGGACCGCATTGACCACGCTGAAAATGGCGGTGTTTGCGCCAATCCCGAGCGCCAGGGCCACGATCGCAATGGTCGTGAATCCCGGCGCCTTCAGCAGCATGCGGATGGCATAACGAATATCGGCCAGGAGTGTGTTCATGGTGTTCTATTCCGTGCGGAGTGCAGTCATCGGGTCGACGAGCGTGGCACGGCGCGCCGGCAGCCAGGCCGCGACAAATCCGACGATCGAAACGAGCAGAACCATGGCGGCAAACGTCAGCGGATCGGTTGCCCCGACGTTGTAAAGCAGGCTGCTGAGCAGGCGCGTCACTGCGAACGCCGCTGCAATTCCGATCGCCAGACTGGCGCCGACCAGCGCCATCGCGTGACCAACCACCAGGCGGAAGATGGACGCTTTCGCGGCGCCGAGCGCCATGCGAATGCCGATCTCGCTGCGGCGTTGTGCCACCGAGTACGACATCATGCCGTAGACACCCACGGCGGCGAGAATGAGCGCGAGGACGGCAAAGGTGCCTAACAATGTCGTCAATAAACGCGGCTGCAGGACCGACTCGGAGACGTGTTCACTCAGCGTTTGCACCAGCGCGATCGGCTGATCCTTGTCCAGCGCGCGCACCTGCTCACGCACACCGGACACAAGTGCCAGCGGATCGCCATTCGTTCGCAACAAAAGGCTGAGGCTGTGCGTCGGAAGCTGCGTGTACGGCAGATAAATTTCCGGATGCGGTTCCTCGGTCAGCGCCTCGTGCCGAATGTCGCCGACGACACCGATGACCGTGCGGCAAAGTTCGCCGGGGGAACAGAGGGCGCCGACGCGCTTGCCGAGCGGGCTCTCGCCAGGCCAGTAGCGTTTCGCAAACGACTCGTTGACGAGCGCGACCTCAGACGCGCCGTTCGCATCCGACGCATTGAAGAAGCGGCCCTGCACCAGCGGGATCTGCATCGTCGGAAAATAGCCGGGGCTGACCGCGCCTATTGGCGTCGTGGGGCCCTTGCCTGGCTCCTGCAGCGGCTGCCCCTCCACTTGGAACCTTCCCATCATGCTGTAGCCGGAGAGCGGGAGCTGACTGATCGCGCCGGAAGACTGCACGCCCGGCAGCGTCTCCACCCGCTCGAGTAATCGCGTGAAGAAGAGCCTGCGCTGTTCGCCCTTGCCATAGCGCGATTCCGGTAATTCCACGCGCAGGGTGAGCACCTTCTCCGGGTTGAAACCGAGCTGCACATTCAGCAGACGGACGAAGCTGCGCGTCATTAAACCGGCCCCGATCAGGAGCACAACCGTGAGCGCAAGTTGCGAGACCACGAACACACCGCGCGAACCGGAACGCGTCGTCGCCGTTTTCGCTGTCGCTTTCAGTGCTTCGTTCAGGTCGAGCTTCGATGAGGCCATCGCGGGTGCGAAGCCAAAGAGAATCCCCGTAAAAACCGAGACCGCGATCGTGAACGCCAGCACACCGCGATCGACACCGACGTCGCTCAAGCCATACATTCCGCCGATCACATCCGGTGGAATGCTCGCCACGAGCAGATCGACGCCCCAGATCGCGAGCAGGAATCCGAGCGCGCCGCCGAGCAGCGAAAGCAGCACGCTTTCCGTCAGGAGTTGCCTGATGATGCGGCCGCGCGCCGCACCCAAGGCCGCGCGGATCGCGATTTCCTTCCGCCGTTCCGCCGCGCGCGCCAGCATCAGGTTCGCGACGTTTGCGCAAGCAATCAGCAGGACGACTGCGACCGCCCCGAGCAGCACCAGAATCGCAAGGCGCACGTCCTTGATCAGGTGCTCATGCAGTGGCACCAGCTGGATGCGCGCGTCTTTCTTATTTGTGTCCGCCTCGGACTCGCTGCGATTCCAGATCGTGTTCAGCTCGGCTCGGGCCGTCTCCGCCGCTACATTCGATTTGAGCCGGCCGATCAGTTGGATCAGACGGTGCGACTTACCATGCCGCTCCTGCTCGGGATCGAGGGCGAGCGGTTTCCAAATCTCGAGGGCGCGGGGGAAGCGGAATTTCCCCGGCATCACCCCGACGACGGTGTAGCTCTTGTCGTTTAGCGTCAGGGTGCGACCGATGAACGCGGGATCGCTTCCGCCGCGGCTTCGCCAGAACGCCTCGCTCACGACGACTGCATCATCGCGTCCGACCTGCTCTTCCTCCGGCAAAAAGGTGCGGCCGAGCAACGGCTCCACCCCCAGCAACGGAAAGAGCGCCGCCGATACTTCGCCGCAAACCACGCGTTGCGGATCGTCGGTGCCGCTCAATGTGAACTCCTCCTCGCTGTAGGCCGCGAGTCCCGCAAACGTCTCGCTTTGTTCTCGGAAATCGAGGTATGCCCCGGCGGTGAGGCCGCCGATGCCGAACTGCGGCTCCACCTTGCTGATCGAGACGAGCTCGCCGGGCCGCTGGTATGGGAGGGAGCGGAGGAGAATCGCGTTCGTGACGCTGAACACCGCCGTATTAGCCCCGATCCCAAGGGCCAACGCGATCACGGCCGTGGCGGTAAACCCGGGCGACTTCAACAGCATGCGAAGTGCGTAACGGAGGTCGGCGAGAAGCGAATTCATCGGCTTATTCGGTGCGGAGGGCGACGATCGGGTTAACCAAGGTGGCGCGCCGCGCGGGGATCCAGCACGCGATGGCGGCGGTGAGCGCGAGGAGCAGAAGGGCGACGGCGTAACTGGTGAAATCTGCTCCGCCGACGCCGAAAAGCGACGCCTGCAACACGCGCGATAGCAGCAGTGCGCCGCCGAGACCAATCGCGAGGCCGATTGCCACCGCCCGCAGCGAACTGTGCAACATCAGGCGCACGACCGCCGGCCGCGTGGCGCCGAGCGCAACGCGGATTCCGATCTCGCGGGTCCGTTGCGTCACCCGGTACGCGATCACGCCGTAGAGTCCGGTCGCCGCGAGCAGCAGCGCCACGCTCGAGAAAAAGCCGAGGAGCCAGGCGCGCAGGCGGGGTTGCCAGAGTGAGTTCGCCACCTCCTCGCCTAACGACATGAAATTGAACGCGCCCACGTCCGGCTCGAGCGCGGCGATCTCACGTTGAATCAGCGGGACGAGCGACATGGCCGCGACCCCCGGCTTTACGCGGACGAGGAAATGCATCTGCTTCCAGGCGAGCTGCAGTGTTGGCTTGTAGATATCCGGACCGGGGGCGCGCTCGAGCGCCTGGTGGCGAACATCGCGCACCACGCCGACCACGCTCATCCAGTCGTCCTCGCGTCCGCTCGGCCGGCCGAGCAGAACGCGCCGGCCGATCGCGTCGCCGCTCGGCCAAAGCCGCGCCGCCAGTTTCTCGCTGACGATGCAGACCCGCGGCGCCTCGAGATTGTCGCCTGCCGCGAAGGCGCGACCGCGCTGGAGCGGAATGCCCAACAAACGAAAGTAATCGGAACTGACGGTCTGGAAGTTCGCCGGCGGATTCGTGCTTTGCTCATCGATCGACTGACCTTCGGCGGTCAGAGCGGCGCGATTCCAGGGCCGCTGCGCGACGAATGGTGGGCTGTTGTTGGCCGCGGTTGCTTCCACTCCCGGCATTTGCGCCAGCCGCTCCAGCAGGCGGGTGAAGCGATCGACGCGCACCTGGGCCGATTCGTCGCCGCGGTAGGTGGGATTGACTTCAAACATGAGCACGTTGCGCGGGTCGAAGCCGGGATCGACTGCGCTCAAGTTCATCATGCTGCGGAGCACGAGGCCGGCGCCGACCAGCAGCAGCACGGAGACGGAAACCTGCGCGGCGGTGAGCAGATCGCGCAGCCGCCCGCCGACTTCCGTCGCACCCGTGTTGCCGGCGCCGGAGCGTTTGAGCGCTTCGGAAACATCGACGCGGCTCGTGTGCCAGGCCGGCAATGAACCGGCGAGGAGCCCGCTCAGGCAAGACACCACCACGGTGAAGGCCAGCACGCTCGGGTTCACATCGATTCGAACCCAGAAGGGCAACTCGACCGGAATGGCAGCCGCGACGATTTCGACCAGCCAGTAGGCAAACACGATGCCGATCCCGCTCCCGAGCAGGGTCAGCAACGCGCTCTCGGTCAGGAGCTGCCGCGCGATTCGCCAGCGACTCGCGCCGAGCGCCGACCTGACGAGCAGTTCACGCTGCCGCGAGCTGGCGCGCGCGAGCAAGAGCTGACCGACGTTGGCGCAGGCGATCAGCAACACGCCACCGCACGCGGCCAGCAAGACCACGAGCGACGCACGCACGCCGCCGGTCCAATGTTCCCGCAAGGGAACGACCGCGCTGCCGATCTCCTTGTTCGAGTCGGGGTACTGCGCCGCCAGACGCTCGGCGATCACCTTCATTTCGGTGCGCGCTTCGGCCAGGGTGGCTCCAGATTTCAGCCGCGCGATCGTCTGATCCGCTCGCCAGGAGCGATTGTTGTTCTCGACGCCGGCCCCGCCTTTCAAATTCATTCCGAAAACGGAAGCCATCGGGACCCAGAGATCGGTCTGGGAAGGGAAACGGAACCCGGTCGGCATCACGCCGATAACGGTGCGGGTGGTCCCATCGAGTTGAATCTCGCGGCCGATGACGGACGCCGAACCCCCAAACGTGGTGCGCCAGACGCGGTCGCTGATCAGAATGACGCGGCTCGCATTTGGCTCATCATCCGCCGGCATGAAGTTCCTGCCGAGGACTGGATCGACTCCGAGGAGGGTGAAAAGGTTGGCCGTCGTGAAGGTGGTCTTCAGCGTTTGCGTGCCGCCGTCGCGCGTTTGCAGGTTGCCATTCCAGCGCAGATTGAAGAACGCCATGTCGGCGAAGCTGCGCGCCTGCTGCTGCCAGTCTTTGAAGTCGAGGTAATTGACGCCGACGTCCGCTCCGCTCTTCGCGTTGCGCGATTGCAGCATCACGAGCTGGTCCGCCTGCGCGAAAGGCAAGGGCCGGAGCAGAAACGCGTAGATCACGCCGAACATCGCCGTCGTCGCACCGATGCCGAGCGCGAGCGCGAAGATCGCGGTAACGCTGAAGCCGGGCGCCTTCAGCAGCATGCGGACAGCGTAGCGGAGGTCAGTCATATCTACTCGTTAGGCGAAGAGCGGCCTCTGTTTTCCGGGAACGCAGACTGGCAGCCGCCGCTCCCCGGAGTCATCTGCAGGATCGCTCCCGAATTCATCGTTACTCCGCCCGAAGCGCCACGATCGGATTCACCCGCGCGGCGCGGCGGGCCGGGAGCCAGGCGGCGAGAAACGCCACCACCGCGATCAGCGCGACAATGCTACCGAACGTCAGCGGATCCCAGGCGCCGACACCGAAGAGCAGACGTGCTTAACAACCGCGTCGCGCCGAACGCTCCCGCCACGCCGATCACGATGCTGATGCCGACGAGCGTCATCGCCTGGCCCACGATCAGACGGAAGATCGACGACTGCGCCGCGCCCAGCGCGATCCGGATGCCGATTTCGTTCGTGCGTTGTGCGACCGAATACGCCATGACGCCGTAGATGCCGATCGCGGTCAGCAACAAAGCCACCCCTGCGAAGATGGAAAGGAGGAGGGCGTTAAACCGCGGCCGCGCGAGCGAGCGCGAGATGTATTCCTCGAAGACGCGAATACTGGTGAGCGGAATCGAGCCATCCATCGCCGCCAACTCCTTGCGCACGGCGGAAGTAAGCGCCGCCGGATCGGAGACGCTGGTCCGCACCACGAGCGACATGATGTTAAACGGAATCTGCGTCTGCGGGAGGTACATCTCGGGCGAGTCCTCGTTCTTGAGCGCGAGGTGTTTCACGTTCCCGACCACGCCGACGATCTCGCGCATTTTTTCGCCCGTCTCGTCGGCCGAAAACCCGGGCTTGATGCGCTTCCCGATCGCGTTCTGGCCGGGGAAGAACTTCTGCGCGAAGCGCTCGTTCACGATTACAACCGGGGCGGACTCGAAACGATCGCTCGAATCGAAGACGCGCCCCTGGCGCAACGGAATGCCCATGGTCTGGAAGTAATCGGTCCCGATGATGCGGACCGGCGCGCCGGGCTGTTGTCCATCCGGCAGCGGATGCTCGGCATCGTCAAAGGTGGTGACCATGTTGCTCCCGCTGAGCGGCAACGGCACGATCGCACTCGCCGATTCCACGCCGGGCAGGGCGCGCACGCGCGGCAGGAACTGTTCGAAAAACGCGATGATGTTTTCGTTCTTCGGATACGCCACCTCCGGCAACTGCACGCGGGCGGTCAGGAGGCGCTCTGTTCGTACCCCCGGCTGAACGCGGCCGAGGCGGGCGAAGCTTTGGATCAGGAGGCCGGCGCAAATGAGGAGCACGAGCGCGAGCGCCACCTCCGCCATGACGAGGCCATTGCGCAGGCGCCCTTTTCGTTCCCCGCCCCCGCCGGTGCGGCTGCCGGATTTCAGCGAGGTATTGAGGTCGATATGCGACGCCTGCCACGCCGGCACCAAGCCGAACACGACCCCTGTGAGCAGCGAAACGAGCAACGTGAAGCCCAGCACGACCGCATCCAGCTGAATGCTCGCGATCCGCGGGATGTTCTGCGGCACCGCCTTGATCAAGGCCGAGGTCCCCCACTCCGCGAGGAGCAATCCGCCGAGGCCGCCGAGGCCGGCGAGGAGGACGCTTTCGGTGAGCAGTTGACGAATGATGCGACCGCGGCTCGCACCCATTGCCGCCCGCAATGCCATTTCCTTGCCGCGCACCGAGGCGCGGGCGAGGAGAAGATTCGCGACGTTCGCGTTCGCGATCAGCAGCACACAGATCACCGCGCCGAAGAGAACGTAGAGCGCAGTGCGGACGTCGCCGATGAGGTCCTCGCGGAGCGGCTTCATAGGCGACTCCGAAGTTGGTGTTGGTATCGGGAAACTGCTTCTCGAGACTGGCTGCGATCGTCGAGAGATCAGACTGAGCCTGCGCCATCGTGACGCCCGGTTTTAACCGCCCGATTGCCTGCAGACTGTGGCTGCCACGCTGTTCGGTTTGCGGTTTGGAACCGTCCGGATTCGAGGCGTCTTCCGCGAAGGTGACGTAGAATTCAATCGGGTCGTTCTGGATCGGAAACTGGAATCCGGCTGGCATGACCCCGATGACCGTGAAAGGCCGGCGATCGAGCTCGATCGTGCGGCCGAGCACGTCCCGCGCGCCGCCGAACTGTCGCTGCCAGAACTCGTGACTGAGGACGATCTTGTGACCGCCCGCTCCCCCGCCCGCTTCCTCGTCCGCCCGGGTGAAGGCGCGGCCGAGGACCGGCTTCACACCGAGCACGTCGAAGAATTCCGCGCTCGCCTTTTGTCCACGCACGCTGGCGGCGCCCTCGTTGCTGGTGAGCGCGGCCTGGCGATCGCGATAAATCGCGAGGCTCGCAAAGGTGCGGTTCTGGTTGCGGAAATCGAAGAAGTCCGGATACGAGAGGGAGCCGAGGTGCCCTTGCATGTCAGCGTGGCGGGTGTTGGTCATCCCGACCGCGAGCAGCTCCTGCGAGTTCGGAAACGGCAGCGGCTTGAGGAGGAGCGCGTTGACGACGCTGAAGATGGCGGTGTTGGCGCCGATCCCGAGCGCGAGCGTGAGGACGGCGACGAGTGTGAAGCCGGGATGCTTAAGGAGTTGGCGGAGGCCGTAGCGGATGTCGGTGAGCATAATTTCGATTTTCTATTCGGTGCGGAGTGCAGCCATCGGGCTGATGCGGGTGGCACGGCGCGCGGGCAGCCAGGTAGCGAGCAGGCCGGCGGCGGCGAGCACGATCGGCGCGACGGTGAAGGCGATCGGATCGAGCGAACTCACCTGGTAGAGCATGCTGCTGACGAGCTTGCCGGTGGCGAAGGCGAGGAGCAGGCCAAGAACCAGACCGGCGCCGAGCATGGCGGAGCCTTCGCGCAGGATCATGCGCTGGACGGCGGCCCGTTGCGCGCCGAGCGCCATGCGGATGCCAATCTCGCGCGTGCGGCGCGCGACGGAGTAGCGCTTTCACGCCGTAAAGTCCGATCGACCGAGAGCCCGAGTGCGAGCAGCGCCGAAGACAGAGAAAAACGCCGCGCGCCGCGCGCACCATCCAGAGCTCGAGATTGCCATCGAGGTGCTGCGCGAACGTCTTGAGCGAAAGGACCGGCAGAGCCGGATCGACCTCGCGCAGGGTGCGGCGCAGTAGCTCGGCGGTGCTCGCTTCGCTGCTTGCGCCAGCCGCTGGAACCTCACGTAGAAGAAGGCGTTGTTCTGAAAGCCGCGCGCAAACGGCAGGTAGATGGCGCTGCCTGGTTGTTTCTCGAAGACGGCATTCGCGGACGGCGGGCACGATGCCGATGATCTCGATGCCCTCGCCTGGAGCGACTGTCGCCGTTGTCGCCCTTCGCTCCGGCTGCGGCTGTTCGCGCTTGCGAGTTGGAGGTGTTGGCCGAGCGCGATCGCCGTCCGGCCAGAGTTTCTTCGCGAGCACTTCATCGATGATCGCGACCGCCGGTCCGTCTGGTTGAGTTGCCTCCGCGGGTGTGAATGTTCGCCCGCGCAGCAGCGGAAGGCCGACCGTAGTGAAGTAATCGCTCGCCGACGCTATTGAAGTTCGCGCGCAACGCCGGCGCGTCCGAGGCGCTGGGCGCACTGCCCGGCGCGTTGCACATGTTTCGCCGAGTCGCACCATGCCAAACGGGACCGTGGCCGAGATGCTGGCGCTCTCGACACCCGGCAGCGCGGCCGAGCCGCTGCTCGATCGTGCCATAAAGCTGCCGCGACGCGCGGTCGATCGTAGCCGGAGAGGCTGGCGTCGAGTTCGACCAGAAAGCTCGCGCCGGGTCGCAGACCGGTTTCCACCGAAGCCGCTTTGGCGGCGCCGCGGATGAAAAGAAACGCCGCGGTAAGCAGCGCGAGCGAGCAACCGAGTTGCACCGCGACAAGCGAATTGCGCGGCAGAAATTTCCAGCGGCGACGGATCACGTCTTCGCCGGCATGTTCCTTTCAAGATGCGCAAGCGAGGCGACGCCCGAAAGCTTGCAAGCCGGACCAAAGGCGAATGCGAATGTGGCGAGGACGCAGAAACCGAAAGTCGCCATGATCGTTGGTGATATTCGGGCCGCTTTGCCACGCGATGTCGAACGGCAGGAGCGGCCCGATCGACACGATCAACAGGTCGGCCGACCAAAGCCCGAGGAGCAGGCCGACTGCGCCCCCGAGGAGCGCGAGCACGAGGCCTTCCGTGAGGAGCTGACGGATGATGCGCGCCCGGCTCGCGCCCACCGCGAGACGGATCGCAATCTCTTTCCGGCGTGCCGCGCCCCGCGTGAGCAGCATCGCCGCCAGATTCAAGCAGGCCACGACCAGGACGACGGCGGCCATTCCGATGACCAGCATGCCGAAGGCCGCCAACGCCGCGTCGTCTTCCGACGGGCGCGAGCTGTTGTCGAAACGCGGCAGCGAGCCGGCGATGAATGTCTGGTCCTTCTGCTCAACCGGGAAGGCCTGCTCCAGATTGGCGGCCAACTGCTTGAGCGCGGGAGCGGCGCGGGCCGCGGTGAGGCCGGGTTTGAGGCGCGCGACGATGTTGAGCTGCTGGCCGGCGCGATCGCCTAACGAGCTGCTGTCCGCGGCATGAAATTCATTCGCCACGTGATCGTAAACGCTGAGCGGCAGCCAGACTTCGGAACCGAAGATGTGCATCGTGCCGGTAAAACCTTCGGGCATGATGCCGACGATCGTGAAACGCCGACCATTGATGATCATCTCGCGACCCCAGCAGCGCGGGATTGCGCGCCGTTTCGTTTCCAGTACCCGTGGCTCACGACGGCGACGGCCGCGTTCCTCCCGGCATTTCCTCTTCCGGCAAAAAGGCACGGCCCAAAGCCGGCGCGACGCCCGAGGACGGAGAAGTAATTCGCGCTCACCACGCTCGCGTAAACGCGGCGCACGTCTCCTTTTTCGCCGATGCCCACCATCGCGAGGTTGTAAGCCATTGCGTCGGTGGAAACGGTGTTGTGCTCCCGGATGTCGCGAAAGGTCGGATAGGAGAATGAGCGAAAGCGTCTTCCGGGTTCTTTCTTGTCCTGCGAGAACACCTGAACTATTTCGGCCGGGTCCGCATAACCCGGGCTGCGGAAGAGCAACGTGTGCACCAGGCCGAAGACGGCGGTGTTGGCGCCGATGCCGAGCGCGAGCACGGTGACCGCCGCGATCGTGAAGCCGGGCGCCTTGCGCAATTGGCGAAGAGCGAAGGTGAAGTCGTTCATGTTAATCCAAGCGCGAAGCGCAATGTCTGGGGAGCGCAAGCGTGCGCTCTCCAGAAGATCCCTTCGCTCATTCGGTGCGGAGTGCAGCCATCGGGCTGATGCGGGTGGCGCGGCGCGCCGGCAGCCAGGTGGCGAGAAGGCCGGCGGCGGCGAGCACGATCGGGGCAACGGTGAAGGCGATCGGGTCGAGCGAACTCACCTGATAGAGCATGCTGCTGACGAGCTTGCCGGTGGCGAAGGCGAGGAGGAGGCCAAGAACGCAGGCCGACGCCGAGCATGGCGGAGCCTTCGCGCAGGATCATGCGCTGGACCGCGGCGCGTTGCGCGCCGAGCGCCATGCGGATGCCAATCTCGCGCGTGCGCCGCGCGACGGAGTAGGCTTTCACGCCATACAACCCGACGACCGAGAGGCCGAGGGCGAGTCCACCAAAGACGGAGAACAGCGCCGCGCCCGCGCGCACCAGCCAGAGCTGCACATCCGCTTCGAGGTGCTGCTCGAAGGTCTTGAGCGAAAGAATCGGCAGCGCCGGCTCCACTTGATTGATAGTCCGCCGCAGCAGGTCCGCGGTGCTCGCTTCGCTGCCGGCCGGCAGCCGCGCGAACTTCACGAAGAAGAAGACGTTGCTCTGATAGCCGCGGCCAAACGGGACGTAGATTGCAGTGCCCGGATCCTTGCTGAAGATGGAATCGCGGATCACCGGCACGATTCCGACGACCTCGATGCTCTCGCCCGGTTTGATGTCGCCGCTGGCTTCTTCAAAAGAGCCCGCCCCGCTCTTGCCTCCATCCTTCGCCGCCGGCGCGGTTTCGCTCGGGAACTGGATGCGCTGGCCAAGAGCGTCGCCGTCGGGCCAGAGTTTCTTCGCGAGCTTCTCGTCGATGATCGCAACCGCGGGACCGCCGGGTTGCGTCTCCTCCGCATGGGTGAAAGCGCGACCGCGCAGCAGCGGTACGCCTGTAGTCTTGAAGTAGTCCGCGCCGACGCTAAACCAATCGGAGCTGAAGGCGAGGCCGTCGGCGGCGGTCGCTGGCTTCTCATCCGGGCCGGGTTGAATTCCGGCGCGTTGCACGCGCTTGCCTAACGAAATCATGCCATAGGGCACGGTCGCCGAGATGCTGGTGCTCTCCACGCCGGGCAGCGCCGCCAGCCTCTCCTCGACGGCCTGATAAAGTTGCCGGCCGCGGGCGCGATCGTAGCCACCGAGATTCGCATCGAGTTCCACCAGATACATGCGGTCGGTTTGCATCCCGGTCTCGACATTCGCGGCCTTGTTCGCGCCCGCGAATGAAGAGCGCCGCCGCCGTGACGAGCGCGAGCGAAAACGCGAACTGCACCACCACGAGCGGGTTGCGCGGGAGGAATTTCCAGCGCCGGCGCACGACATCCTCGCCGGCCTGTTCCTTCAGATCACCGACGACCGCGGCGCGCGATAGTTTCAGCGCCGGCCCGAGGCCAAACGCCAGGGTGCCGAGCACGCAAAAGGTCAGAGTCGCGATCAGGAGCGCGGGACTCGGGCCGCTGAGCCAGACGATATCGATCGGCACCAGCTGGCCGAGGGAAGCAACGAGGAGATCGGAGGACCAAAGAGCGAGGACAACTCCGAACGTCCCGCCGAGGAGCGCGAGCACGAGTCCTTCCGTGAGCAGCTGCCGCACGATCCGGCCGCGGCGGGCGCCGAGCGCGAGGCGGATGGCGATTTCTTTTCGCCGCGCGGTCCCCCGTGCGAGCAGCATGTTCGCGAGATTGAGGCAGGCGACGAGCAGCACCACCGCAGCCATGCCAACGAGCAACGCCCCCAGGGTCGACACCTCTGCGCCCGTGTTCGGACTAGTGCTGGTGGCGAAACGCGGCAGCGGCGCGGCGAGGAACGTCTGATCCTTCTGTTCGACCGGGAAATGCCTGCTCGAGATTCGTGGCCAGGCCGCGCAGCGACGGTTCGGCGGAGCCGCGGTCACGCCGGGCTTCAGGCGGCCGACAACGAAGAGTTGGCGGGCATTGCGTTCGCCGAAGACCTCGTGCTCCACCGTCTGGAAATCATTCGCCATCTGATCGTAAACGCTCAGCGGCAGCCAGACCTCGGTGCCGAAGATGTGCATGGTCCCGGTGAAACCTCGCGGCATGATGCCGACGATCGTGAAGGGCCGGCCATTGACGATGATTTCGGAGCCGAGCAAACTGGGATCGCGGCTGCGTTTTTGCCAATAGCTGTCGCTGACGATGGCGACATAAGCGGGCTTGCCCGGTGTTTCCTCTTCGGGGAGAAATTCGCGCCCCTGTGCCGGTCGCACGCCCAGCACGGAAAAGTAGTTCGAGCTCACCATGCTGCCGAAGGCGCGGCGCATGTTCCCTTTCTCGCCGACGCCCATCATGGCCGAGTTATGCGCCATGACATCGGTGAAGACCGTGTTCTGCTGCCGGATATCCTGAAAGGTCGGATAGGAGAAGAGCCGATAATTCTGCGGGTTCTTCCGGTCCTGCGAATAAACCTGCACGACCTCGGCGGGGCGTGAGTAGCCCCGGGCCTGAAAGAGCATCGTGTAAACAAGGCTGAAGACGGCGGTGTTCGCGCCGATGCCGAGCGCGAGCACGACGATGGCAGAGAGGGTGAAGCCCGGCGCCTTGAAGAGCTGCCGGATGGCGAATTTGAGGTCCTGGATCATATGGTTGCGGTTGGGGAAATTTTTACAGCCTACTCAGTGCGAAGGGCGGTGATGGGATTGACGCGCGTCGCACGGCGGGCGGGAAGAAAGCAGGCGAGCAAGGCGACGGCGGCGAGCAGAATCGTAATCAAGAGCAGGGTCAACGGATCCTGCGCACTGGTGTTGTAGAGAATCGATCCGAGCGCGCGCGAGGCGGCCAGCGTCGCCACCAACCCGACGCCCAGGCCCAGGCCGATGAGTTTCCCTCCTTGCTTAAGGACGAGCCGCAACACATCACCGCGTTGCGCTCCCAGCGCCATGCGAATGCCGAACTCGCCCGTCCGCTGGACCACGCTGTAGGCCATGACGCCGTAGATGCCGACCGCGGCGATAACGAGCGCGACTCCGGAGAAAACGCCGAGCAGCAGCATGGCGAAACGCTGCCGCGCGATGCTCTCCGCGACGATTTCCTCAAGCGGCCGAATCGTGCGCACGGGTTGATCTTTATCCACGGCGTACACTGCCGGACGGAGCGCGCCGAGAAGCGCGGCGGCCGAGCCCGAACTTCGAATCACGACGTTCATCGAGCTGAAGGGATTCTGCGCGAACGGTTCGTAGGATTGCGCCGAGGTCGTCTTGTCGACGCCGTACTGCTTGATGTCGCCGACGATACCGACGATTTCGCGCCAACTGCCATCGGGGCCGTTGTTAATGTCGATGCGTTTGCCGATCGGATCTTCGTTCGGGAAAAACTGCCGCGCGAAAGTGTCGTTGATGATAGCCACGCGCGGAGCGCTGGCGTTGTCACGCTCGGTAAAAAGCCGACCACGCACCAGCCGGATGCCCATGGCGGGGAAATAATCGGGCGTGACCGCGTAGTAATTCGCGCTCGGCCGATCGCTCGGGGCGATCGGTGGCCGCCCCTCAATGGTGAAGCTGAGGACGTAATCTCCCACGAGGGGCATGGCATGGGTGATGCCAACCGACTGCACGCCCGGGAGCGCGTGAATGCGCTCGAGGAGCGCGGCGGCAAACGCATTTTGCTGCGCGGGCTCGGGATATTTCTTCTCCGGCAAAGAGAGACGCATCAGGGTGGCGCCCTCCGGACGGAAGCCGGGATCGACGTTGGCCAGACGCATGAAGCTGCGCCCGAGCAACCCCGCCCCGCCCAAAAGCATAAGCGCGAAAACCACTTCGAGAACGACGAGCGCCCCCCGCATCCGACCGCGTGCGCCACCGTCAGTGCTGCCGCGCGAGCCTTGCTTCAGCGCCTCGCTCACATCGGTGCGCGCGGCCAAAAGGGCGGGCGCAATTCCAAAGAGAAGCCCGGTCGCGATGCTAAGGACGAGCGAGAAAATCAAAACGCCCGGATCGAGCCGAATCTGTCCCGCGCGCGTGACTGTTTCCGGCGCGAACGCGAGGAGTGCGTCGAGACCCCAGCGTGCCAGCACCACGCCGGCCAGTCCGCCGCAAACCGCGAGCAAGACGCTCTCAGTTAAGAGCTGCCGGGTGAGGCGTGCGCGGCTCGCGCCGAGGGCGGAGCGAATGGAAATCTCGCGATGTCGCGCGGTGGCGCGGGCGAGGAGGAGGTTGGCGATATTGGCGCAGGCGATGAGCAGGACGCAGCCCACCGCACCCAACAAGGTGTAGAGGATGGCGCGCAAATCGCGCACCGCGTAATCATGCAGTCGCATCAAAAGGATGCTCCAGCCCTTGTTCGAATCCGTGTATTGCCGCGCCAGTTGATCGGCCAACACCTTCATCTCCGCCTCGGCCTGGGCGACGGTGACGTCCGGCCGCAGGCGCGCGACTACATTGATGTAATGCGAGCCGCGGTTGTTGTTTGCGGTTTCTTCCTGATCGAACGCCATCGGCACCCAGGCATCGACTTGGCTGGCCAAGCCAAAGCCGCGTGGCGCGACCCCGACGATTGTGTAAGGCTCGCCGTTGAGCTGCATCGGGCGGCCAATGACGTCCGCCGTGCCTCCAAATACCCGTTGCCAAAATGGATAGCTCAAGACGACGACCCGGTCTTTCCCCGGGGCGTCTTCTTCCGGGAGAAATGTCCGGCCGAGCACCGGTTTGATCCCGTAAACCTTGAAGTATTCGGCCGTCGCCTTCACCCCGGTGAGCCGCTCCGGTTCGGCATCCCCGGTTAGGTTCAAACCCGCGCTGGTGTACGCGGCCATTTGCTCGAACGACTTCGACTGCGTCTTCCAATCGAGATAATTCGGCGGCGCGACAGAGAACTCCGGAAACTGCGGCAACTGCGTTTCGCGAATGATGACAAGGCGGTCGGGCTCGGGAAACTCGAGCGGCTTGAGCAGGACGGCGTTAACGACGGAGAAGATGGCGGTGCAAGCGCCGATGCCGAGCGCAAGAGTGAGGATTGCGACAACCGTGAAGCCGGGAGATTTGAGGAGCTGGCGAAAGGCGTAGCGAAGATCGGCGAGCATGGGAGTGAGCGGGTTGGGGAACTACTCTGAACGCAGTGCCTGGATGGGATTGACCAGCGTCGCGCGCCGGGCCGGCATGACGCAGGCAAGCAACGCGACGGCGCCGAGCATGACGGCGGTGGCGGCGAGGAGGGCGGGGTTGTTGGCCGAAACTTGATAGAGCTGCGCGGTGAGCAGGCGACCCAGCGCGAGTGCGGCCGCAATGCCAACGGCGAGGCCGATGATCACGGGGCTCAGCCCCTGACGCATGACGAGCCGCAGGACATCGGCAGTCTGCGCGCCGAGCGCCATCCGGACGCCGATTTCGCCGGTGCGTTGCTCAACGGTGTACGCCACCGCCCCGTAAATCCCGACGGCCGCGAGCAGGAGCGCGACGCCCGCAAAGGCGCCGAGCAGGACCATTGTGAGCCGCTGCTGGCCCAGCGATTGGCTGACGACTTTTTCCATCGTCGACGGCTGGATGATGGGAAGGCCCGGATCGAGTTTGTTCAGGGCGGTGCGGACCATTGTCCCCGCGGCTTCCGGTTTGAACTGGCTGCGCACCGCCAGCGCGAAAAAGGGCGCCGTGCGCTGCGGCCAGGGACGGTAGAATTCCACCTCGCTGATCTTGTCCAGTCCCACAAAGCGAACATCACCCACGATGCCGACGACCTCCGTGACCAGCCCGATACCATTGTCGGTACCGAAGTACATCTGCCGTCCAATCGGATCCTCCCCGGGGAAAAGCTTCTGCGCGGTGGCCTTGCTGATGATGACGACCGGCGGCTGATCAACGCCGTCGCGCTCGTCGAAATCACGCCCGCCGACGAGTGGTATGCCCATGGTTCTGAAGTAGCCGGGCGAGATGCTGTGGTTGAGACCGAGCGGACGCTGGTTCACCGGCGGTGGGTTTCCGTCAACGCGCGCGTAGGGCGAACGCGAGTCGTTCCCGGTCAGCGGCAGACTGTCGGTGGCGGCCACCGCTTCGACGCCGGGGGCGTTCTGCAAATCAAGCAGCAGGCGCTCGACGAAGCGGGCGCGCGCGCCGGCGTCGGCGTACGACGCTTCCGGCAGACCGACGGCGCCGACCCACGTGTGATCGGAACGGAAGCCGGCATCCTGTTGGCTTAGGCGCAGGAAGCTGGTGATGAGCAGTCCGGCACCGGCCAGCAGCACCACGGACAAGCCGACCTGCGTCGCGACCAGGCCACGACGGAAACGCTGTTGCCCAAGACTGCCACTGACGGCGCGACCGCCATCTTTCAGGCCATCTACGAGATCCGCCCGCGAGCTTTGCCAGGCTGGGTAGATCCCCATCACGAGGCCCGTCAGCAACGACAAGCCGAGGGTGAAAAAGAGGACGGTGGGGTTGAGCGAAACACCGCCTTGGAATGGGAGGTTGTCGCCGGCGAGTTTCGGAACCACCGAGACAACCCAGAGCGCGAGAATCAATCCGACCGCACCCGCGACCAGGCTGACGAGCGTGCTTTCAAGCACGAAGAGCCGCACCACACCCGAACGCGAGGCCCCCAGCGCCATTCGCAATGCGATCTCGCGGCGACGGCCCGTGAAGCGAACGAGCAGCAGGTTCGCAACGTTGCTGCAGGCGATCAGCAGCACCGCGGCGACGGCGGCCAGCAAGGTCACGAAGGCCGTGCGCAGATTCCCGGTCGCGTCTTCGCTCGCGGAGAGCACCACGGGCGACCAGGTGTTATCGGCGTTCTCCGGGAACTTTTCCTTGTACCCCTGCTGGAGCGACGGAAGCGCGGCACGCACCTGGTCGATCGTGATGCCCGGCTTCATCCGACCGATCACGCGCAGAAAACTGACGCCACGCATTCAGACGTTCCCGCGACAGACCGGCAAGCTCGAACGGCTTTACCGTCCACACTTCGGTGTTCGGTCCCCACCATGTGATCGGCATGTTCGGGATCACGCCCACGATCGTGGTCGAGACGCCGTTCAAGGTCAGCGCGCGGCCGACCACGTTCGGATCAGAGCCGAGCCGGTTTCGCCAGAAGTTCTGGCTCACCACCGCGACGTCGGCGCTCTGTTCTTCCTCCTGCAGGAAGAGCCGGCCGCGGAGGGGTTTCACGCCGAGCAGTTCGAAATAGTTCGCGGTCACGTTGGCGCCGAAGAGCTGCACCGGATCACCCATTCCCGTCATGGTGTAGGCGTTGCCGGTATCGGCGGCGATCTGGGTGAAGACCGTTTGCCCATCGCGAAAATGCCAGAAGCGCGGCACCGACATCGGGAGTTCGCTCAAGTTGCGCTCCTTCGCCTCGGCCTGCAGCGAGACGATCTGGCCGGGCTTCTCAAAGGGCAGTCCGCGGAGGAAGAGATCGTTGACGAGACTGAAGATCGCGGTGTTCATCCCGATCCCGAGCGCGAGCGTCAGCACGGTGAGGGCGGTAAAGCCGGGCGATTTCAGGAGCTGGCGAAGCGCGAAGCGAAGATCGATCATAAAAATTCGAAGTGTGGCTGGTCGGGTCGGTTATTGATATCTGAGCGCCTGGACAAGTGGGATTCTCGAGGCGCGGCGCGCGGGCAAATAACTGGCCAGCAGCGCGACCGTGCCCAGGACCGCGATGACAAGGACGTAAGTGAGCGGATCCACCGCCATCGTTTGGAAGAGCAGACTGGTGAGAGTGCGGCTCATTGCAATGGCCAGGACGAGACCGAGAGCGAGGCCAGTCCCCGGCAAGGCGAACACCGTCCCAGACAATCATCTTGCGGATGTCCTTATCTTCCGCGCCGACCGCGAGACGGACGCCGATTTCCGAAGTGCGCTGGCTCACGGCATACGACATGACGCCGTAAATCCCCACGGCCGCGAGGACCAGAGCCAGACCCGCAAACGTCACCAGCAACAAAGAGCTGAAACGGGTTTGCGCGAGCGATCTTGCCACCCATTGCTCCATCGTCCGCACCTCCGAGACTGGCTGATCTTTGTCGAGCGCGTGAATCTGCCCCTCGATTGCCTGGGCGGATCCCAGCGGATTGCCAGCGGTGCGCACCGTCAGCGTCATCAGGTTGTAGGCCAGTTGCGGATGGGGCCAAAAACTCTGCGGTCGAGCCGGGGTGACGAGATCCACCGCCCTCGTGTCGCCGACGATTCCGATTATTTCCGTCGGCACATCCGGATCGGACATGTTGATCGTCACCCGTTTCCCGATCGGATCCTCGTGCGGGAAAAACTGGCGAGCGAGCGCCTCGTTGATGATGACGACATCGCGCTTCTGCTGCATCTCCTGTTCGGCGAAGAGACGGCCGCGCAAGAGCGGGATCTTGAGCGCCTGAAAGAATCCGTTGTCACAAACTGTCACCGCCGTGGTCTTGTCCCGACCCGGCGCAGCGGGAGGCTGGCCTTCGATGGTGAAGCTCGTGGCCGCGCCAAGACCCGCCATCGGCAAGTAACTCACTGCGCCGGCGGCCTGCACTCCCGGCAGAGCGGCGACCCGTTCGATCACTTCGCGGAAGAAACGGACTCGCGCGGCGTCGTCCTGGTATTTGGCGCGCGGCAATTGCATCCGCATCGTCAGCACATTCGAGGAGTCGAATCCGGGCTCGACCTGGCGCATCGCAGCGAAGCTGCGCAGCATTAACCCGGCTCCCACCAACAGAACGACGGCGACCGCAATCTCGGCGATGACAAATGCGTGGCGCAATCTGCGGTGACGCAAGCCGCCTCCGATCTGGCGTCCACCCTGGACAAGCGCTTGCTGCACATCATCGCGCGAACCGGTGAAGGCGGAAGCCAGGCCGCAAGCGACTGCCGTCACGATTGAAACCGCGCCGGTAAACGCCAGCACCGGACCGCTCAGCGAAAGGTGACCTGCCGCCGTCAGCTCCACTGGGCTCAATGCTTCGAGCAGCGCGAGACTCCACTGCGCTACCAGCAGGCTGAACAACCCGCCGAGAATTCCAAGTGTGAGACTTTCGACCAGAAGGAGCCTGACAATCTGAGCGCGGGTGGCGCCAAGGGCGCTCCGGATCGCCATCTCGTGCCGCCGCGCGGCCCCGCGGGCCAGCAAAAGATTAGCGACGTTCGCGCACGCAATGAGCAGCACAAAGGCGACAGCACCGGAAAGCACCAGGAGCGCCGGCCGAAGTTCGTTCGACAATTCCTCCCGCAACGACACGAGCTTGATGCTCCAACCGGTATCGAACGTTGGTAATTCGGTCGTCAGGCTGGCGGAAATCGCATTCATTTCGGTGCGCGCTGCTTCCATCGTCACACCCGGTTTGAGCCGTCCGATCACCGACAGGTAGCGGCCCCTCGGTTCCCGCGCCTCCGGTCCCAAAACGAACGGCCACCAGAAGTCGACCGGTTTATCAACGAGCGAACCCGCCTTCAAAAATAACCGCACGCCGGCGGGCATGATGCCGACCACCGTCTGCGGCTTTCCATTCAACTGGATGCTGCGGCCGATGATTGACGGATCCGAACCGAACCGGCGCTCCCACAGTTCGTAGCTCAGAATGACCGCGGACGATTTCGGATCTGCGCTTTCCTCGGCGGTAAACGCGCGCCCAAGAAATGGCCCGACCCCGATGACCGAAAAGTACTCCGCCGTCACGTTTTGGGCGATCAACTCTTCCGGGTTGCCACCCTCAACGAGGTTCGCGCGCGTTTCCGCATAACCCGCGAGACTCTCAAACGCTGTCGCCCGTTCCTTCCAGCGGATGAAGTTCGCCGGACCGACGACGTTGCTACGCCCCGACCTCTCGACGTTGGTCTCCCAGATTACGGCGATTCGATCCGCATCACGATACGGCAGCTTCTCCAGGAAGACGGCGTTGACCACGGTGAAGATTGCCGTGTTCGCCCCGATCCCAAGCGCGAGAGTGAGGACCGCGACAAAGGTGAAACCGGGAGATTTCAGGAGCTGCCGAACGGCAAAGCGGAGGTCAGTCATGGGAAGGCGCGTTGGTTCTCATTCGGCGCGGAGCGCTATGATCGGATCGACAGCGCTGGCGCGGCGCGCGGGCAGCCAGCAGGCAATGAATGCGACGAATACGAGCGCCGTTGAAAGGAGAAGAAACGTGATCGGGTCGCTGGCGCTGATGCCGTAGAGCAGCGACGCAATCAAACGCGTCAGGCCGAGCGAGGCGGCGATCCCGAAAATCACGCCGGCGGCGACGAGCGTCATGCCTTGGCGCAGAATCAGGCGTAAGACGTCACGGCGTTGCGCGCCGAGCGCGATCCGAATCCCGAGCTCGCGCGTCCGTTGCGCGACCGAATAGGAGATTACGCCATACAAACCGATCGCCGCGAGCAGGAGGGCCGCGCCTGCGAAGATGCTCAGCAACAGCATCGTGAATTTCTTCTGAAGCAACGTCCGCGCGATCAGGTCGTTCATCGATCGCGGATTGCCGAGCGGCACTGACTTGTTCACGTTCCAGACCGCCTGCTGCACCGCCGGCAACAGCGTCAACGGATTCTCCGGCGCGGTCCGCACGGCGATGGTCACCAGCGGCCACATTCCCTGACCGAACGGTTGATAAAGTTCAGGCCGGGGCGCGGTCTCGAGGGCGAGATGGCGGACATTGCCCACCACACCCACGACCTGGAGCTTTTCATCTTTCGGCCCGTAGTTCTCGATGTATTGCCCGATGGGATCTTCTCCCGGAAAAACGTCCTTCGCGCATTGTTCGTTGATGATCGTGAAGCGGGCCGAGTCCTTCGTGTCGTGCTCGTTGAAGGTGCGGCCGCGGACAAGCGGAATGCCCATGGTTTGGAAATAATCCGGGGTCGCGATTCGGATATCGGCCTGGTCCGTCTTGGTGCTGCCGGGGCGATTGAAGGTGCGCGAACTGTTCCCGCCGGAGAACGGCAGCCGGCTGACCGCCGCGACGCGCTCAACTCCGGGCACAGTCGCCACGCTTCGCACGATCTCCTGATAAAACTGGAGCTGGCGATCTTCGTCGGCTCGCGCGGAAGCGCCGACAGTGAATATGAGAAGCCGGTCGGAATCAAAGCCAGGCGCGACTTTCGTCAGGTTCGCGAAGCTCTTGATCATGAGCCCGGCGCCGATCAAGAGGATAAGCGACAGGCCGACTTCGGTGGCAATGAGGAACGCGCGACGCCGGCTGCCGCCCCCGGTGCTTCCGCGTTCGCCTTGCTTCAATGCGTCCGCCGGGTTCCCGGACGAAGAAGAAAGCGCCGGGACCAGCCCGAACAAAATGCCGGTGATAACCGACACGCTGAGGCTAAACGCGAGGACTTCGCCGTTGAGGCCGACGTCTTTGAAGTTCTGAAGGCCCGGAGGCGCCATCGACATCAGGAGCGGGATCGCCCACACCGCGAGCAATGCGCCGAGCACGCCCCCGATGATCGAGAGCATCACGCTTTCGGTGAGCAATTGCCGGATCAACCGGAAACGGCTCGCACCCATCGCAGCGCGAATGGAAATTTCGCGCGAGCGGGTCGCGGCCCGCGCGAGCAGCAGGTTCGCCACATTCGCGCAACCGATGAAGAGGAGGAACCCGACGGCGGCAAAGAGAAGCAGCAAAACCGGCCGAAGTCTGCCGACGGCGTCTTCGTGCAGCGGCGTGAGGCGAATGCCAGTATCCCGATTGTCGTTCGCATATTGGTTCTCGAGACGCCGGCTGATCGCGTCCATTTGGCTCCGCGCCTTCTCAAGCGTGACACCCGGCTTCAACCGGCCATAGACGTCGAGGTAATTGCTGCCGCGGATCGGCCGCGGATCGACATTCGGGCGAAGAATATTGGTCGGTACGCCGAAGGCGGAAGGAATCCAAAGCTCGCCGTAGCCGTCCGGCTGGTAATTTGGCGGCATCACGCCGACCACGGTGTACGGCTCATCGTTGAGCAGAATCTCGCGGCCAACGATGTTGCGATCGGAGCCGTAACGGCGCGCCCATAATTCCGAGCTGAGGACGACGACGTGGTTGTTACCCGGCTGCTCGTCGGATGGCAGCAGCGTCCGGCCCAGAATCGGCGTGACGCCGAAGAGTGGGAAGAAACTGGAGGTCGCCATCGTCCCGCGGACGCGCTCCGGCCGGTCGCCATCGGAGAGGCTCGCCTGTTCTCCGCGCGAGGCCGCCATATGCGAAAAGACATCGTTCTGCGCCGCGTAATCGATGTAGTTCGCCGGCGCGTTGGCGCCGCCCGCCTCGCCCGTGCTGCGCATCGTCGGGTCCAGCACCATGATGTTTTCCGATTCCGGATACGGAAGCGGCCGGAGGAGGACGCCATCGATGACACTGAAGATGGCGGTCGAGCTAGCGATGCCGAGCGCGAGCGTGATGAGGGCCGCGAAAGTGAATCCCGGATTCTTCAGCAGCATTCGCAGGCCGTAACGAAAATCGCAGAGAAGCGTGTTCATGGTTATTCAGAACGCAGCGCGACGATCGGATTGACCCGGCAGGCGCGGCGCGCCGGGAGCCACGCGGCCAGAATGGTCACGACGGAAAGGATGAGGCCGACTGCGAGATAGGTCTGGGCATCCAGCGGACTGACGCCGAAAAGGAAGCTTCGGATCACTCCGGCGGATGCAGCGACGGCGAGTGCGCCAATCGCGATTCCTATGCCGAAAAGTCGGAGACCATGACCCATGACGAGGCCGCGGATATGCGCGGGACGCGCACCGAGCGCGAGGCGCACCGCGATTTCGCGGAGCCGGCGGAACGCGCTGTAAGAGAGCACGCCGTAAAGTCCCACCGCCGCGAGCAGCAGGGCGAGCCCGGCGAAGATCGCGAGCAGGAACGTGAGCAGCCGATGCGTCGCCCACGTTTCGGCGACGCGTTCTTCCATCATCCGGAATTCGTGCAGCGGTTGAGTCGGATCGAGCCGGGCGACTATTTCACGAATCGGCTTTTCGAGACGCTTCAAGTTACCCGAGCCGCGGAGGTGAAGCACGAAACTGCTGCGTCCGACCTGGGTCTGCGGGAAGAAGAAGACCGGCGTCGGAACTGCGTCGTCGTAGCCGCGCATTTTTATGTGCGGGACGACGCCGACGATCTCATGGAGTGCCGGACCCTCCGAGGAATCGGATTCGGTGTCGACCATGATCCGTTTGCCGATCGGGTCCTGTCCCTTGAAGGTCAAGTCGGCCAGCGTTTGATCGATAATCACCACTTTCGGCGAGGTGGCGGTGTCGTGTTCGTTGAAGGTTCGGCCCCGGATGAGATTGATCCCAAGGGCGGCGGAATAATCGCCCTGGACCACTTCGTTGTCGGCCGCGGGTTGCTGGCTTGGGTCGGTCGGCGGCGCGCCTTCCGGCAGGTAATTGAGCTGCCACCCGCTCAGCATGGGCGGATTCGAAGAGAGCGCGGCGTATTGCACGCCCGGCAGTTTGCGAGCTTCCTCGAGCAGGGGCGTGCTGAAACTCAGAATTTTGTTCAGCCCATCATATTTTGTGAATGGCAGCTCGACCCGAACGGTGAGCAGCTGCTGAGGATTGAACCCGAGCTGCGTCGATTGCATTTTGGCGAAGCTTTTAAGAACGAGGCCCGCGGCGCTCAGCAGCAAAAGCGTGAGGGCGACTTCGATGATCACGAGCCAGTCGCGGCTCCGGCGCGCGGCTTTCGTTTCGGAACTTCCGAAGGAACCGGCTTGAAGCGCCGCGTTGATGTCTGTCCGCGCGGCTTGCCACGCGGGCCAGAGCCCAAACAAAAGCGTGGTAAGCGTGGCCAGGAGAAAAGTGAACGCCAGCACCCGCCAGTCGAACCCCACGCCTTCGAAGCGGGGCGCGCCGGCGGGAGCAAAAGCGACGAGGGCATCGCGTCCCCAGATGGCGAAGACCAATCCCAGGCCGCCGCCGAATATCGAAATGACAAAGCTCTCGAGCAATAGCTGCCGAATGATCTGGCCGCGCCCGGCACCCAGCGCCGCGCGCACCGCGAATTCCCGGGCGCGGGCGGCCCCACGCACAGCCAGAAGGTTCGCCAGGTTCGCGCAGGCGATGAGCAAAACGAGCGCAACCGCGCCGAGGAGCAACGCCAGGCTGGTGCGATAATTGCCGAGAAGACTGTCGAGAAGAGGCCGGACATTGGCGCCGACCCCGGCATTAGTCGCCGGATAAAGTTTTTCCAGACGCGCGGAGATTGCCTTGATCTCGCCCCGTGCTTGCTCAACCGTGACGCCCTCCTTGAGCCGGCCCCAGCCAAAGAACATCGGGTGATTCGCCCGGTTCTGCCATCCGGGAAGGTTGGCGCGGCGCATGACCGCGAACCAGGCATCGACCCCGTGCGGCGAATCCATCTCCCGCGGCATCACCCCGATGACGGTGATCGGTGTGCCGTGAAATTGCATTGGACGCCCGACCACTTCCGGGTCGCGATGAAAAGCGCGTTCCCAGAGCCTGTCGCTGATGACGGCCAGCGACGGCGCGCCCGGCCTGTCTTCGTCTTCGGTAAAAGTCCGCCCGATCTGCGGCGGCAGACCGATCACATTGAAGAAATTCGCGGTCACGTACCGCGACCGAGATGCGTTCCGGTTCGCGGCCCGGAATACCGCTCAGGTTGCGCGACTCCAACCGGCTCAGGGCGAGGTGCTCGAACGATTTGCTGTCCTTTCGCCAATCAACGTAATCGGGCAACGCGATCGAAGTGTCTGTCCCGTTGATGACTTCGTTCAGGTAAACGAGCCGCTCCGGGTGCGGATAAGGCAGCGGACGCAAGAGTACCGCGTTGACCACGCTGAAGATGGCGGTGTTCGCTCCGATCCCGAGCGCCAGCGTCAGGACCGCGATCAAAGTGAACCCGGGCGATTTGCGCAGTTGGCGAAGAGCATATCGCAGGTTGTTCATCGGATTTCGCTCCTCTTTTGCAGGGCGTTCATTCGGCTCGGAGCGTGACCATCGGATTTATGCGCGAGGCGCGCCGGGCTGGGATCCAGCAGGCCAAAAGCGCGGCGCAGACGAGGAGCAGCGTGACGGCCCCGTAAATCAGCGGATCGTTGGCACTCACGCCGAAAAGCAAACTGCGAATGACCCGCGAAAGCGCGAAGGCCCCCACGAACCCGAGGACCAGGCCGCCGCCGAGCAGGCGCATTCCCTGGCCCAGCATCATCGCCCGAATCTGCGAGGGCATTGCCCCCAACGCGAGACGCACGCCGATTTCCCGCATCCGGCGCAGGCCGTTGAAGGCCATCACCCCGTAAAGGCCGACGACCGCGAGCGTCAACGCGAGCGCCGCGAAACAGACCAGGAGAAAGCTCATCAGGCGTGGCGTGGCCCATGTTTCTTCCACGCGTTCCTGCATGGTCTTGAACTCGAAGGCGGGTTGCGCGGGATCGAGCGACGCCACGATCTCGCGCACCGGTCGCTCGAGCGACGCCGGCGAGAGAGACGTGCGCAGCAATGCCACCAGGCCAGTCTGGGGTTGTTGGGTCATGGGAAGATACGCCTGCGGCAACACGGCCACTTCCTCGAAGCCGTACACTTTCAGGTGCGGAACCACCCCGATGATGGTGCGGAATTCCCGCTCTCCTTTTTCGCCGGTGGACATCCGGACCCGTTTCCCGACGGCATCCTGCGCGGGGAAATAACGCTCCGCGAACATCTGATCGACGATCATGACCGGAGGCACGTCCTTTGTGTCGCCGGCCTCGAACCATCGACCGCGCAGCAACGGCGTCTTCAATGTCTGGAAGTAGTCGGATGTCACGACGTTCATCTCCAGCGAAGGGGACTTGCCGGGCTCCGGCTCAGGCGCGCCTTCCGGGAGAAAGGAAGTTTGCCATCCCGTCATGAGCGGCGGAGTGGAAGAGAGCGCAACGTGCTCCACGCCGGGCAGCGCGGACAACTTTTCCATCAACGCAGTCGAAAAATTCAGAACCTTCTGCTCGTCGGAATAACTCGGTTCCGGCAGATCGATGCGCGCGGAAAGCAAGAGACGCGGATCGAATCCGAGCCCAAGCGATCTGGCGTTGGCAAAACTTTTCAGGACCAAACCGGCCGTGCTCAAGAGCACCAGCGTGAGCGCCACTTCCGCCACCACGAGCAGATCGCGGGAGCGGCGCGCACCGGGAGCATCCGAACTCCCATGCCCGCCTGATTTCAGAGCGAGTTGAATATCCGCGCGGGATGTATGCCACGCGGGCCAGAGGCCAAAAAGCAGACTGGTGACGAACGAAAGCGCGACACTGAAGGAAAGGACCCAGCCATCCAGAGGCAGATCCTTGAAAACGCGCTACACCGGCGGGCGAAAGCGCGACCAGAAGATCGCGTCCCCAAGCCGCAAGACAAAGTCCCAGCGCACCGCCGACCAGAGCCAAGCACAACGCTCTCGATCAGGAGCTGGCGAATGATTTGCCAGCGCGACGCCCCGACCGCGGCGCGGACCGCGAATTCGCGCGCCCGTGTCGCGCCGCGTGCCGCCAGCAGGTTGGCCAGATTCGCGCACGCGATGAGGAGAACGAGCCCGACCGCGCCGAGCAACAGGTTGAGGCTGGCACGGTAATCGCCCACTTGATTCTCCAGGAGCGGAGTCACCGTCACGCTCACCGCCGCGTTTGAATCTGGATATTGTTTCGCGAGACGCGCCGCGATCTGCTTGAGCTCGTTCAGCGCGGCTTCTGGCGTGACGTCGTTCTTCAAGCGGCCCCAGCCAAACAATCCCGGATGATTATCGCGCGTCTGCCAGGCGGGATGGTCGGTCCGCCGCATGATCGGGAACCAAACCTCCACCGTTCGCGGCGAAAACATCTGCGGCGGCATGACGCCAATAATGGTGTAGGGCTGATTGCCGAAATTCACGCTGCGTCCCAACACGTTGGGATCGCGGGAAAAAACGCGCTGCCACAGCCGGTCGCTGATGACGGCCACGAGCGGTCCGCCCACCCGGTCTTCTTCTTCGGTGAAGACCCGGCCCAGTTGCGGCGCAAGTCCGATCACCTTGAAAAAATTCGCCGTCACCAGGCCGCCGCTGATTTGCTCGGGCGCGCGTCCCTCCAAGCCGCTCAAGTTAAACGATTCGCGCCGCGAAATGGCGAGGTTCTCGAACGAGGTATTGTCGCGCCTCCAATCGACGTAGTCCGGAAACGAAACGGAAATCTGCGGCTGGTTTGCATCGGTCTCGGTCACGATCATGATCCGATCCCCCTCCGGATAAGGCAGTGGCCGGAGCAGGACCGCGTAGATGACGCTGAAAATGGCGGTGTTCGCGCCGATCCCGAGCGCGAGCGTGATGACCGCGATCAAGGTAAAGCCCGGTGATTTACGCAGCTGGCGAAAGGCGAAACGGAAGTCATTCATGGGGGCGTCCCGGTTCGTTAGGATTCTCGCAGCGCAATCAGCGGATCGAGGCCGGCGGCGCGGCGCGCCGGGAGCCAGCACGCCAGCAGCGCGATGGAGCTGAGCAGCAACGCGACTGCGGCCAGCGTCGGGGCGTCGAACGGCGTAACGCCATAAAGGAGCGTGCGCAGGACCCGCGTGAAGACGAGCGCAGCCGTCAGGCCCAGTAATACGCCGAGCGCAGTCAGCTTCATGCCCCCACCGATCACCAGTCGCAGGACGTGGCCGCGTTGCGCGCCGAGCGCCATCCGGATGCCGATTTCCTGCCGCCGCTGCGCGACGTTGTAGGCCATGACGCCGTAGATTCCGATCGCGGTGAGGAGCAACGCCACGCCGGCGAAGATCGCCAGCAGGAGCGCGTTAAAGCGCGGCCGGGCCAGGGCGCGAGCGACATATTCATCGAAGCCGCGGACCGAAGTGAGCACCACATCGGCGTCCGTGCGCGCCACCTCCGCCCGCACGACGGCGCTCAACGCCGTCGCATCCGGCAGACTGCTGCGCACCACCAGAAAAGTCATGCTGCCCGGCATCTGCGTGGCCGGGATGTACATTTCCGGCGTGGTAGCGTCGCGCAGCGAGCGGTGTTTGACGTTGCCCACCACCCCGATGATTTCCCGCACGGGCGGCTCGCCGGGATCGCTCGACATGCCGGGCGTGATGCGCTTGCCGAGCACCTCCTGGCCGGGGAAGAACTTCTCGGCGAAGCGCTGGTTCACCACCATCACGAGCTTCGTCTCGCGCTGATCGGCGGCCATCAAAAGTGCGACCGCGCAGCAGCGGGATACCCATCGTTTTGAAATAGTCGACGCCTGCGATGCGCGTGGGGCTGTCGGGCTGATTTCCCCTGGCGGTGGGCCGCTCCTCGACGTCGAACGAAGTGGTCATGTTGCTCCCGCTCAGGGGCAGCGGCAGCACCGTGCTGACAGTTTCCACTCCCGGCAGGTTACTGAGCCGTGGCAGCAGCTGATCGTAAAAGGACTTCACGTCCGCGGGCCGCGGATAGGCGGCGTTGGGCAGAGAAATGAAAGCGGTGAAAAGTCGCTCCGAGCGCAGGCCCGGATCCACCCGACTGAGCCGGGCGAAACTCTGCAGGAGGAGACCGGCGCCCGTCAGGAGGAGCAGCGCGAGCGCCACTTCGCTCACGACGAGCATGCCGCGCAGCCGATGTCGCATGCTCCCGCCCGCGCTGCCGCCGCGACCGCTTTCGTTCAAGGCGCTCTGGAGATCGAGCCGCGAGGCCTGAAAGGCGGGCACGAGCCCAAACAGCACGCCCGCGAGGAGAGAAACGACGAAGGTGAACCCGAGCACCATTCCATCCAGCTGAATCTCGGAGATACGCGGGATATTTTGCGGCACGAGCCGGATGAGAATGTCAGTGCCCCACGCGGCGAAGATCAGCCCTAACAAACCCCCAAGCGCTGAAAGCAGGACGCTTTCGGTCAGCAGCTGCCGCACAATGCGCCCGCGGCTCGCCCCGAGGGCCGAACGCAGTGCCATCTCCTTCGCCCGCACCGTCGCGCGCGCCAGCAGGAGGTTGGCGACATTCGCGATCGCAATCAGCAGCACACAGGCGACCGCGCCGAAAAGCACATAGAGCGCGCCGGAAACATCGCCGACGAGATCCTCGCGCAGCGCCACGATTCGCGCGCCGAAATTTGCGTTCGTATCCGGATACTGCCGCTCGAGCCCGGCGGCGATCGCGCTGAGGTCGGCCTGCGCCTGCGCCACGCTCGCGCCCTGTTTCAATCGGCCGATCGCCTGATAGCTGTGATTCCCGCGTTGCTCGGTCTGCGGCGGATCGCCATCGGTTGAGACCGCCTCCGCCGCAATCGTGGTGTAAACTTCCGGCGGCTCGTTCTCGATCGGGAACTGGAACCCGCGGGGCATCACCCCGATCACCGTGTGCGGTTGACCGTTCAGGATCAGCACGCTGCCGACGGCATTGGGCGCGCCTTTGAACTGCCGCTCCCAGAAGCTGTAGCTGATGACCGCGGTGTAACCGATCGGTCCCCCGCCCGCAGTTTCCTCGTCGCGCTGAAACGAGCGGCCGATCTCCGGGGCCACGCCAAGGACGTTGAAGAACTCCGCCGAGACACGCTGGCCGCGCAGGCTCTGCGCCTGGGCCGCGCCGCCGAGCGCGTAGGTGCGATCGTGGTGAATCGCGATGTGCCCGAAGGTGCGGTTGTGCTGGCGGAAATCGGCAAAATCCGGGGCGCTGACGGAATCGAGACCATGCGCGGCATCAGGCGCACGCTTGTCGTGGGAGCCGATCGCGACGAGCTGCTCCGGTTGCGGGAACGGAAGCGGCTTGAGCAGGACGGCGTTGACGACACTGAAGATCGCGGTGTTCGCGCCGATGCCGATCGCCAGCGCAAGCACGGCGACAATCGTGAAGCTCGGTGATTTTGTGAGCTGCCGCAGCGCGAAGCGGAGTTCAGTCATGGAAAACGCCAATCAGCGCGGCGCCGCGGTGCGCTTCGGGGCCGGACTTGATGTTGATGCTGCCGACGCTGGCCTTCAGGACGACGGATTTGCCACCGCCATTGAGCGTGCCTTCCAGGCGATCATCGGAGGCGCGGGTTGTGAGCATCGGAATTCCGGTCCGGACTTTTCCCATCGTTGTCCTCGCTTCCACATCAGCTCTGGACTGGGGCGGAATCGTGAGATCGATGCTCCCGGCGGAAGTGGAGAGCTCCACATCGCCCCGGAGCGGCTCGGCGACCAGGCAGGAGATGGAGCCGGCGGAAGTCTTGCCCGCGATGCTGCCGGTGACGTTCTCCAGCGTCAGTTTGCCGCCACTGGTTTTCACATCGGCATCGCCGCGGAATCCACGGACGGCAATTGAACCACCCGAGGTCCGCGCCTCGAGGCTGCCGCTGCCGCTGTTGGCGTCAATCGCGCCGCCGCTGGTCGACACCTTCAGCGGGCCTTCGCAGCCATCGAGCTGGATGCTGCCGCCGCTGGTGCGGGCATCGAGCGGACCGCGCAATTGACCGAACTTCATTTTGCCGCCACTCGTATCGGCCTTGATGTCGCCGCTGATTCCGTTGGTGGCGATGCTTCCGCCGCTCGTGCGCAGGTCGGCGTTGAACGTTTTCGGCACCCGGATCGTGTAACGCGCGTCCATGTTGACGTTCCCGCTCCAGCTGCGAGTGCCGCGCGCGCGATCCACCGGCCGGACGCGGACCGTCACGACGTTGCCCTCGCTCGTGATGAGCATGGGCGAGGCGGCGAAGTATTCCTTCTCGCGCGCTTCGTCGCTGGCATCGATTTTCCGGTAGGCGTTGACCGAGACCTTGCCGTCGGCACCGGCCGCGACGTCAATTGATCCAAAATCAACGTCGACGACCAGTTTGCCACCCGCCGCGCAGTCGAATTCCTCCGCCGCCGTTTGTTCGGACAATGCCCATGCGTTGGAGCTGGAGAAGGCGAGAATGAGGGCGAAACGGAGAATCATCTGCGGTTGCTTTTGCAGGCCCCGTGCCACGCCTCCGACACAAAATACAAACGCCACGTTTCGAGTGATTTACGTCACAGCGACAACTCTTCGATCGCGTCGCTGTGTCCCAGCGTCGGGATTTTACCGTCCCGCTTTCGAAACGTGCCCGGCTTACTGCCGGGCGAGCCGCCGGAACATCAAAACGCCGACCACCAGAAAGAGCAGGTTCGGGAACCAGACGAGCAGCTCCGGGTGCATCTCCGGATCGTTCCGCAGCGTGTCCGCCAGGATGATGAAAAGGAAGTACCGAAAACGCCACCACCAGGCTGATCAAAAAGCCCATCGAAGTCTCCCGCCGGTGGGTCGTGATGCCGAGCGGGACCGCGATCAAGGCAAAGGCGAGACACGAAAACGGAAACGAGAGGCGCTTGTTCAGCTCCGTCCGGCTGGCGCTCTGCTCCTTTTGGTCACCGCTTTTCAATTGCTCCAACAACTGCTCGAGCGACATGGCCGAGCGGCTCGGCCGGCGTTTCTCCTTCTGGTAAAGCTCCTCCAGGCTGATCGGCAGCGTCCCTTCCACCATGTTGATTCCGTCGCGGATGCGGCGCAGATCGTACGGATCTTTTTCGTCGCGCTGCTGGTAACGCGCTTCGTAGAGGTGCATCAAAATGCGGTGGTTCGGCAGGTCCGCCTCCAGCACGCCACGGCGGGCGTGGACCACGCGCATCGGCATGAACGTATCGCTCAACTCGAAGACGATGATGTTCTCCAGCTGGTTTCCTTCCTTCTTGCCGACGTAAATTTTGCGGCCGGGAAATTGATCGATCACCTGGTCGCTGCCGAAGAGCGCCATCGGGTTGCGCGTCGCGAGCTCCAGGATGGTGGACCGCAATTTCTGCTGGGCCGCGGGGGCGACGGTCACGTTCAACCAGAGGCAAATCGCGGTGCAGATGACCGCCATCACACCGAGCGAGACGCAGATGCGGCCAATGCTGACGCCGTTCGAGCGCAGCGCGATCAGTTCGTTGTCCGCCGAGAGCCGGCCGAAGACGAGTAGGATCGCAGTCAGCAGTCCCCACGGGATCGTGAAGATGAGCGAGAACGGCAGGACGTAAGCGATGAACGTGAGCAGGTATTCCGCCGGCACGTCATGATTGACGAGCAGCGGCAGAAGCTTGCGGAAGATGTTGCCGATCACGAGCACGAGGCTCAGAACCGCGACCGCGAAACCGAAATGCAGAAGCAACTCGCGACTGATGAAGCGGTCGATCAGTTTCATCCGAAGCGATCCGTAACGGCGGATGCGCAGCGGAACAACTTCAAACCGCGTCGCCCGGGCGGTGAGGCTGCCGGAACGCTTCCTCCAGCGTTTCCACGAAGCGCCGCCATCGCTGCTCACCTCTCAGGACCGGAATCGCGTTTCCGACAAACTGAAGGCGCCGGCTCGCGCCGCGCGTCTTTGCTTCTGGCGCAGATTCGGTAACATGAGCAGCACAATGGCGGAAGGCAGATACGACGTGGCGATCATCGGGGGTGGACCGGCCGGCAGCACCGCGGGGGCGTTGTTGGCGCGGGCCGGGCGCCGGGTCGTGATTCTCGAGCGGGAGCGGTTCCCGCGCTTCCACATTGGCGAGTCGCTCCTGCCGTTCAGCATGAAGGCATTCACGCGCCTGGGGCTGCACGAGAAGTTCAAGGCGGCGGGCTTCATGGAGAAGTTCGGCGGCGCGATGCACGGCGCCTGCAGCGGCGAAGGCGTGAAGTTTTATTTCGAGGACGGGTTCCAATCGCAGACCGACCGTTCGTATCAGGTGACGCGGGCGGAGTTCGACCAAGTGCTGCTCGAGCACGCGGCCGAGATCGGGGCGGAGGTGCGTGAGGAAACGTCGGTCGAGAGCGTGGTTTTCGGGAGCGACGAAGTGCGGCTGCGGATTCGCGGACGCGCTTCCGGACCGGCCGAGATCAACGCCAGGTATGTGATCGATGCGAGTGGCCGCAATTCCGTCATCGGCACGCACTTTAATCTCCGGAAGAATTACAACCACCTGCAGAAGGTCTCGATCTTCGCGCACTACGATGGCGTGACGCGGGACCCAGGCCGCGACGGCACGCTCACCCGCATGCTCCGCGCGATCGACCGCTGGTTCTGGAGCATTCCGCTGACGGAAAATCGCACCAGCATCGGCGTGGTGCTCGACCAGGCGGTATTCAAGCAAACGCAACTCTCGCCGGAGGAGTTCCTGCAGGCAGCGATCGCCGAGCAGCCGCTCCTGCACGAGCGGATGCAGAATGCGCAACGCGTCACCCCGGTGCGGGTGGCGTCGGATTTTTCCTATCGGAACGCGCGGCTGACCGGCGACCGTTGGCTGCTGGCGGGCGACGCGGCGGGATTCATCGATCCGGTCTTCAGCAGCGGTGTCTTCCTGGCAGTGCTCGCCGGCGAGGAAGCAGCGGATGCATTGCATGAAGTGCTCGACCGTCCCGCGCGCAAACGGCGGCTCTTTTCGCGCTACGAACGGACGGTGAACAAGGCGATGGATGTTTATCTGCGGTTTGTGGATGCGTGGTATTCGAAGGAGTTCATCGAGGTGTTTCTCCACCCGCAGGAGTTCCTGCAAATCCCGCCGGCGGTGAATGCCGTGCTCGGCGGCAACATCGGCACCAGCTTTGCGATCCGCTGGCGGATGCGGGTGTTTTACACGCTGGTCTGGCTGCAGAAATACATTCCACTCTGCCCGCGGCGGACACTCGTGCCGGAGAAGAAGATCGAAGAGCTGGTGGCTGTCTGAGCAGTAGGTCCTATGAGACACATACGGCCTCTTCTCATCGCGCTCCTTCTCAGCGGCTGCGCGGTCACCTCCACGCACCGCTTTGCCACGCCCGCCACGGATTGGCGCACACGCACCGGCCAGCTCGCCTACACCGGGCCAAAGATGTCGCTCATAGGCGAAGTGCTCGTGCGTTACTCCAAAGCTGGAGATATGGAATTCACCTTCAGCAAAGGCACCGCCGTGACGCTGCTCACGATTCACCAGGACGCGCAATTCGCGAGCGCGGCAGGCCCGCTCGCCCGCGGAGGCTGGTCGGGTCCGGCTGCAAATGCGCCCGAGCGGCTGCGCGGCTGGTTCGGCCTGCGGGAAAAAATCGTCGCCGCGCGATTCTACCGTGCGCCTCACCTCCGGCGCCGAGACGTTCCATCTGCGCTTTTGACCGAAGCGGCGGGAGACGCGAACGTTCGCGCCTCGCACGCTTTTCATGCCCCTCTCCTCCTCGATCAGCCACCTCGTCACGCGCCGCCGCGGTCTCGTCTGGCTGGCCGTCGCCTTGATCACCGCCGCGTCGGCTTTTGTGCTCGTCACGCGCATGAAGCTCGACACCGAGGTGCTCAATCTGCTGCCGCGCGGCTTCGCCTCGGTCGAGGGCCTGAAGGTTTACAATCGCGACTTCGCGCAAGTGCGCGAACTGACGTTCGCGCTGGTCGTGCAGCCGGAGGATGCCGACAAGCTGGAAGAATTCGCGCCGCAATTTGCCGAGTCACTCCGCCAGCAACCGTGGTGCGCGCGCGTGCTGGCCGGCTCGCCGCTCGAGACACCGGAGGGCATTTCCGATCTGCAGAAAATGGCGGTGCCGCTCCTGTTGAATCTGGAGCCGGCGGCCTTCGATGAAACACTCGCGGCCTTGCAGCCGGAAAAGATCCGCGAACGCCTGCAACGGCTGCGCGAGGAAGTCGAGGCCGGATCGCCGCGCCCGCAGTTTGAATTGATGCTCGACCCGTTGGGCGTGATCGCACCCGCGCTGAAGCCCTTCGCCTCGAACGCGTCGATGGAGGACGACCAACCGCTCACCTCGCCCGATCGCACGATGCGCGTCTTCATCACGGTGACGAATCAGCCCGACATCGGCGCGTTCGAATGCCAGAAGCTGATGCGCGATGTGAACGCTTTCCGCGCAACGGCGCGCGAGGGCTGGGATGGCGGCCCGCTGGATGTGCTTGTCACCGGCCGCTCGGCCTATGTCGCGGAGATTTCGCTCAGCATGCGCCACGACATCGTCGTGACCGTGCTGGGCTCGATCGTCCTGGTCGGCGGTGTTTTCTTTGTCGGCTTCAACCGTTGGCTGCCGCTCATCGGGATGGGCTTTTCTCTCCTTCTTTGCTGCCTCGTCGCGATCGCGGCCGGGCTGCTGATTTTCGGAGAGCTCAACATGGTGACGGTCGGCTTTTGCGCGATTCTGATCGGACTCGGGGTCGATTTTGCGATTCTAATGTTCGGCCGCTACCAGCAGGGGCGGGATGATGGCTCTAATCATGCCGAGGCGGTCGCCCTGGCGGTCCAGAATCTCGGCCAGGCGGTTTTCTTCGGCGCGCTCACGACGGCAGTCGGCTTTCTTGCCCTGCTTCTGAGCAACTCGACAGGCTTCACGCAACTCGGCGTGCTGATCGCAATCGGCATCTTCCTGGCCGCCCTTTTCATGATGACGGTTTTCTTCCTTTTCGTGCCCCAGAATGCGCCGCCCCGGCGGAAGGATTGGATCTTCACGCTCGTCAAACGCTACGTGCGCGGCACGGTGGCGCGTCCCGCGCTGGTCCTTGGGATCGTCGTCCCGCTCTTCCTGTTGCTGACGGCGATCGCCTTGTCGCCTTGGCCCCGTCTGATCTTCGATGCGAGCACGGAATCAATGGAACCGAAGTCGAGCGACGCCAGCCGCTCCTTGCATATGATCATGGCGAAAATGCCGACGCGTTGGGAGCCGGCAATCGGCATTATTCGCGGCGCGGATGCGCAGGAGCTGCATGATCATTGGCAGAAGATCGCGGCGCACTGGACCGAGCTGCAAGAGGCAGGAAAGATCAAGAGCTTCTCCACGCCCGCTGCGCTCGCACTCTCGCCCCGGCGCGCGACCCAGAATCGCGCCAAGCTGCCGGCGATCGACTTCACGGCGACGCGCGAGGCGCTGGCGGGCGCCATCGCACAGGAAGGCTTCAGCGCGGAGACCTTCGCCTCCGCCTTCACCCTGCTCGACGATCTGGCCCGCACCGCACCGCCCGAGACGCCGCTCCCGGAGTGGCGCAGCCTTTTGCCGAAATCATCCAGCTGGTGGTTTCTTGTGGATCGATTCTTCGCGCACGATCCCCTGCTTACGACCGGATTTGTCACCACGCCCGAGCCGATCACGACCCAGGCACAAAAGCAGATGCTAACCCGCGACCTGCCCGTCGCGGGCGTGCCATTGACGCTCTCCGGCTGGAGTTTCACCCTCACCGATCTCGTGCCCTGGTCGCATCGCCAGCTCATCCTCATCAGCTCGCTCATGGCGATCTTCGAAGGCGGCTTGCTCGCGCTGCTCTACCGCGACTGGCGCTTGTGGGTCATTCACATCCTGACCCTGGTCTTCGCGGTCGCGGCGATGATTGCGACGATGAAGCTATTCCAGATCCCGCTTAACCTGCTCAACGTCCTCGCCTTTCGGCTCGTCCTGGCGGTCGGCGTGGACTACGGCATCTACGTCCTGCTCGTCTGGCAGCGGGCGGAGGAGCTCGAACACGATGTCGCCGGGGTGGTGAAGCCCGTGATTCTCGCCGGCCTCACGGCCGTCGCAGGTTTTGGTGCGTTAGGCCTGGCCAACAACCCGACCCTGGCCGGACTCGGCATCGCCTGTGCGATTGGGATTTTCTGGAGTCTGGCCGCGACAGTCTTTTTCACTTTGCCAGCCACGGCGGCGGCTGAACCGAAGCTCTGGCGCGAAGAATCTACGGAGCCTCGCGCCCAGGAAACCGAACATGTCTAAACCAATCGTCTTCGCCCTCTTTCTCTGCTTCTCCTCTGCCGTCTCCTACGGGGAGCCGCTCGCACCCGCCGACGTGACAGCACTCCTCGGCCGCATCCGGGAAAAACGCGCCAGCGCCCCGCAGGTGCAAGCTGATTTCCAGGAGGAAAAAACGATCAAGTTGATGAACAAGCCGGTCAGCAGCTCCGGCAAGGTCTGGTTCCAGGCGCCTAACAAATTTCGCCGCGAAGTGAAGGGCAATTCGCCCAGCGTCACGGTGAGTGACGGCCAGCAGCTCTGGATTTACTATCCAAAGTTTAAATCCGCCGAGAGCTACCAGCTCGGCAAGCGCTCGCCGCTCGATTCCGGCATTGCAGCGCTCACCGCCAGCCTCAACCTCCAGGGAGTCGAGAGCAGTTACCAGATTACCGGTTCGCAGGAGGGCAGCACCTCCGTTCTGCAACTCCTCCCGCGCACACCGTCGATGAAGCGGATGCTGCAGCAATTCACGATTCGCCTGAACGAGGCGCTGCAGGTGCAACGCACCGAGATGTTGCAGCCGAACGGCGATCGCATCGTCACGATCTATACGAATGAATCACGCGAGCCGATCGATGCCGCGCTGTTTCAATTCACCCCGCCGGCGGGCACGAACGTGACCACGCCGCTGGGACGCTGAGTCAGAACTGACGGGCGGATCGGCGCGAAGCCATCCCGCGCCACGGTCGTGACATTGCCTCCCGGCCCAGGCATGCTGTCCTCCGTGCGCTCCGACGCCCCCGAGCCAGATGCAGTTGCGGAGCACCTGCGTGGATTCGGACCGGTCGGCCTTCTCGCAATCGTCGCTGTTCTGGCGGGGAATTCCATTTTCGTCCCACTCAGCGCCCTCCTGGCGCTGCTTTGGACGTGGCGCGCACGAATTTCCTGGTCAGAAATTGGCTTTGCCCGACCTGCCCATTGGCCCCATCTCATCATCGCCGGCCTCGCCTTTGGCGTCGCCTTCAAGCTCCTCATGAAGGCGGTCGTGATGCCGCTCCTCGGCGCCCCGGCCGTGAATCCAGCATTCCAGTTCCTGGTCGGAAATACTGCCGCTCTGCCAAGAATTCTCTACCTGGTCCTCATCGGGGCAGCGTTTGGTGAGGAAGTCGTGTTCCGCGGCTACGCCTTCGAGCGACTCGGTCGGTTGTTCGGCCATGGCACGGGAGCGAAGATCGCGATCGTGCTCCTCACTTCCGCGTGGTTCGGCGCGGACCATTACCCGCTTCAGGGAATCGCGGGGGTGGAACAGGCCACGATCGTCGGTCTGGCCTTCGGTACCATCTTCGCTTTCACCCGGCAGCTCTGGCCGCTCATTCTCGCCCACGGCGCGTTCGATCTGACCGCCGTGGCGATCATTTATTGGAACGTGGAGACAAAGATTGCACACCTGATTTTCCGGTAACACCCATCAACTGGCGGCCGGCGGGAGAAACGAGTCCGCGGCTGAAAATGGCAACTCCAGAAGAAGCTGTCGGGTGAGTCTACGCGGCTTTCTTCGCCGGCTTCTTGCCAACTCTCTTGGCTCTTGTTTTGGCGACGGACTTCGACTGCCGCGCGCCTTGCGATTTCGCGAGGCTTTCCCGCAGGACTGCGACGAGATCGATCACCTTCGTGGACGGCCGTTTTTCCTTCGGCTTGTCCTCGATCTCCTTGCCGCCGGATTCCACCTTTTCCTCGATCACTTCGAGGAGCGCTTCGCGGTAGTCATCGCGATACTTTTGCGGATCCCACTTTGTGCTCATGCTTTCGACAAGCGCTTTGGCCATGTCTTTCTCGCGTTTCCCGACCTCGTGCTTTTTGGGGACCTTCAACTTTTCGGCATCGGAGAGCTCTTCCGCAAAGTGCATCAGCTCGAGCACGAGGGCGTGTTTCAGCGCCTTGACGCCGGCCAGATACTGGCGGGTCTTGATGATCACTTTGGCGATGCCAACTTTCCTGCCGTCCGAAAGGGCCTCTCGCAGGAGGGTGTAGGCCTTGTCACCACCTTTCTGGGGCTCTAGGTAGTACGGCTTGTAGAAATACATCGGATCGATCTCGTCGAGGTCGACGAAATCCTGGATGTCGACGGTCTGCGTCGCCTCCAGATCGACGCGCTGGAAATCCTTTTCGTTCAGGACGACGAACTTCCCTTTCTCGTACTCGAAACCCTTCACGATATCGTCCCAGTGGACTTCCTTGCCATCCGCCGCCGCCACGCGTTTGTAATTGACCGGGCTATGATCGCTGGCCCGCAAGAGCCGGAACTTAAGCTCCTCTTTCCGCGTCGCCGGATAAAGAGCGATCGGAATGTTGACGAGCCCAAAGCTGATACTGCCCTTCCAGATCGCACGCATTCCTAAAGACTTCGCGTCTGGGGAGGGAATCGCGCGGGCGAAAGCAGTTTCGGGGGCTATGACCCGCGGACTTCTCTACGCCGCGGCCTCAAGCTGCTCGCGGCTGATTCCGTGCAGCTCAAACAACCGGAGTAGGGTTTCCTCGATCAGATTGTTCGGACAGGACGCACCGGCGGTAATGCCGACCACCAGCCGGCCCGGGGGAAGCCAGTCACGGGCGATGACTTCCTGCTTCACGTGGAGGTCATAATGCAGAATCTCCGTCGCGGAAAGCAGGCGCGAGGCGTTGCGGACGAAGTAAGTGGGCAGCTTTTCTTCGCCCATCTCGGCGAGGTGCGAGGTATTCGAGCTGTTGTAACCGCCCACCACCAGGAGCAGGTCCATCTTCACATCGAGCAACTCGCGGAGGGCGTCCTGTCGCTCCTGGGTGGCGCCGCAAATCGTGTCGAAAAAACGGAAGTTCTTCGCCGCCAACTCGACCCCGTCGCGGTCGACGATGGCCTGCCGGATCCGCCGCTGCACTTCCTCCGTTTCGCCGCGCAGCATCGTGGTCTGGTTGGCAACCCCGATTGTGCGGAGGTGGAGGTCCGGATCGAAGCCCGGCGAGTGCGCGTTTTGGAACTTCTCGAGAAATTCCTGCTTGTTGCCGCCGTGGCGGATGTAATCGCAAACGTAGTCCGTCTCGGCCAGCGTTAAGACCACCAGGTAATGCCCCTTGCCGTCCCCCAGAGCACGGGAGCTGGTCGCCTTGGTCTCTTCGTGTTCGGCTTTGCCGTGAATGATCGAAGTCGCCGATTCGGTCGCGTATTTGCGGACGCGCTTCCAGACGCTCATGACGTCGCCGCAGGTGGTGTCCACGATCTGGCAGCCACGCTCCTTGATTTTCTCGAGGGTTGAAACCTCCGTGCCGAACGCCGGGACAATCACGACGTCTTCCGGGAGGAGGTCGTTGATGTCGGCTTCCTTGTTCGCGCCCATCAGGTTCCTGATGCCGAGCGAGCGAATCTGCTCGTTCACTTCCGGGTTGTGAATGATCTCGCCCAGGATAAAGAGACGGCGGTCTTTGAACACCTTCCCCGCGGCGTAGGCGAGGTCGATCGCGCGCTCCACGCCGTAGCAAAAACCGAACTGTTTCGCGAGCCGCACCGTCACGTCGCCGACGGTCAGAATGCCGCCGTTCCGTCGGATTTTATCGACGATGTCGCTGCGATAATGCGACTCGACCTGCTCCTGAACGGCCGTCATCACCTCCGGAGTCCGGAGGTTTACCCGCGCGGGCACAGCCGTGCCGCTGGAGATCAGATTCGTGCTCACGGCCGCACTATCGCGGCAAAGCGGGCGCTTTGCTAGTTCAGCAGCGGACCGGGCGGCACGGTGAAAGCGGCGTCCGAAATCGCCACGCTGTTGGGGGCATCGGGCGTCGTCGAGTCATCGACGCGCTGGATCTTGGGTCCAAGGGTGGCGTCCTCCGGTTGCGAGTCGGCAATGTTCACCGGCGTCCCGATCCGCACCAGCGCGTAGAACTTTGCCGCCGCCTCGCCCTTCAAGCGCAGACAACCGTGGCTGCGCGGCCGCAGGTGCACATAGCCCTGATGAAAGCCGTAAGCCGGGCTGAACTCGCACCAATAGCCCATCGGGTAGCCCACATAGCGGCCGGCGACCGGCGCGTTCGCCTCGGCCGGAATGATGCGGTCGCCCTGCACGCGGAAGCCATAGGAGCCGGAGCGTTTCTTTTCGATCTTTTGGTAGATGGTGAAATTGCCTTTCGGCGTCGGCTTCGCCGGGATGCCAACGGTCGTCGCGGCGGCCATCAGCAGGCGGTCGCCTTCCATCACGTAAACGTTTTGTTGCGAGAGGGAGACCTTGACTCGCACCTTCGACGGATCATTCGGGCGATACGCAGTCACGTGGTAGGTGCCGCCGCGAGAGGCGGTGGAGGTCGTTTCGCAGCTCGTCAGGAACGCGGCCGAGGAGATGCTGGCCAGGAGCAGGAGGCGGGAGCAAAGGCGCATAAGTAGATACTGGCAAAGCGCATCCGGGGGTTGTTGTCAATCCTGTCCCCGCCGCATAGGCGAGGCGATCGCGCGCTCCACGCCGTAGCGAAGCCGAACTGTTTCGCGAGCCGCACCGACGGTCAGAATGCCGCCGTTGCACCGGATTTCGTCAACAATCTCGCTGCGATATGCGACTCGACCTGCTCCTGGACAGCCGTCCCTCTGGAGTCCGGAGGTTTCACGCGCGCGGACGCAACCGGGTCGCTGGAGACCAGGTTGGTGCTCACGGCTCTGGTCACCGAGACGTAATACCGGAATCCCGCGGGCAGCGACTCGGCCGGAAGTTGTTTGTTTCTGGCTTCAGATCAATCCACCAGGAGTGGGCCCGGGGGGTCGTTGAACCAGCTCTCTGACATCATCTGCGACCGCGGTGGGTCTGGGTCGCGGCTTTGATCGAGCTTGCGGACCAGGTGCCCGTATTTGCTGTCCTCGGGAAGGGAGGTTGCGATATGCACCGGCGTGCCGATCCTAGCGAGGGCATAGAGCCGAGCTGCCGCCTCGCGATGGAGCCGGACGCAGCCATGCGTGCGCGGGACAGGATGCACGAAGCCTTCGTGGAATCCGTACGCGGGTTTGAACTCGCACCAGTAGGCCATGGGATAGCCGGCATCGGGCTGGCTGATCCGGCGCTTGTTCTTGATCTTGTTGTAGATCGTAAAGTTGCCCTTAGGGGTCTCCGCGCCAGCCTTGCCGACGTTGCCCTGCGCCGCCATGAGCAAACGGTCTCCTTCCATAACGTAGAGGTTCTGCGTTGAGGTTGAGAGTTTCACTTCTACTTTGGACGGATCATGCGGGCGATGAGCGATCACGCGGTAAGCGCCGCCGTGGGAAGCGGTCGAGGTGGTTTCGCAGCTCGTCAGGAACGCGGCGGAGGAGACGCTGGCCAGAAGCAGGAGGCGGGAGAAAAGGCGCATAGGTAGATACTGGAAGAGCGCATCTGGCTGATTTTGTCAATCGTCTGCCGATTTGAGAGGGTCTTGATTTCCCCGCGCCGAGGCCGCCCGGCCGGTTTTTGTTTGCCGCCCGATCCCCAACTGTATTCAATGTTCAGTGGCGCCGACGGCGGCACTGCGATCGGTCGTGGATTCGGTCAGGCGCGGCATTCCTCGCCTGGCAGGGTCGGGTTGATGGCAGAATGGACCCAGGGTTGGAGCAGCGGATCCGGATAGAGGCACCCCGTTATGAATGAGCAACTGAATGGACCAAAGGTCAGGAATTGGTTTGGCGATATTCACTCGCAGCCCCGCGTGGTGGTGAGACCAACCACGGTCGAAGAGATCGTCGCGGTCCTGAAAAATCCGCAGAAGTATCCCTCGCCCGTCCGCGCGGTGGGATCGAATCATTCCGTGACCCGTTGCGCGGTCGCGGACGGCGGCACCGTCATCGATATGACGGGCCTGAACCAGATCGTGAGAATCGGAGCGGACAGCGTGACCGCCCAGGGAGGCGCACTTTACATCAATGTGGCCAAGGAGTTGGACAAGCATCACCTGCAGTTTTACGTCAACATCGAGCTCGGCAATCTCTCCATCGGCAGCGGCGCCTGTTGCGGGACGAAGGATGGTTCGTTCCCGGGCCAGTTCGGACAGGTGAATGCCTATGTCACCTCGATGAAGCTGGTCACGCCGGCCGGTGAACTGATCGAAGTCTCGGAGGAAAAAGATCCGGAATTGATGCGGGTGATGCGATCGAGCTACGGCCTCCTGGGGATCGTGTATGAGGCTACGCTCCGGGTCCGGCCGGTCCGGCCGCTCGTCGTCCAAAACATCACCTACAGCCTGGCGGAGTTTGAACGGTCGCTCCCGACGCTACTCCAGCGGGACGAAGCGATGATGTTTTACATGAGCCCCTACCTGGATCGAATCACAGTCGAGTTTACGCGTCTGGCGGAGGAGAGCGGGCGGGCACCAACGCGCTGGGGATGGCGCCTGCGGAATGAGGTGTGGAAGAACAGCGGGCCCGGTTTTTCCCATCTCTGCACGCACTACATTTCGAATCACAAACTGCGCTACTTCCTGATCGATACCTCCCACCGACTTCAGCAGTGGACCCTGACGAATGTGGTCAAGAGTCCGAACACCGTCGCCTCCGACCAGATGATTCGATATCCGGACCAGGGCGGGATCGGGAAATACACTTTCAGTCTCTGGGGGTTCGCGGAAGAAACCTACGGTCCGATCCTGCGCGCCTACGTGGAATTCTGCCGCGATTACTACAAGCGCACCGGGTATCGAAACGACGTCTTCGATGTCGGCTACCGGGTCGCCAAGGATACCAATTCGCTTCTCTCCTACACCTACGACGCGACTGTGATCACGATCGACCCGGTTTCAACCGCCGCCGAAGGCTGGAACGACTTCCTCGTCGCCTACAACGAATTTTGCAGCGAGCACGGCGGGTCGCCGCTCTTCAACCAAACCCCGTTCCTGACCCGCGCGCAGGTAAAGAAAGCGCTCGGAGACCGGCTCGATCGCTTCGTGGTATACCGGAAGCGATATGATCCGACGGATCGGATGCTGACGCCCTATTTCCGAGAGCTGCTCGAGGACGACGTGACCGCTTCCGCCGCCTAAGAGGCGAGGAATTTTTGGGCGCCGCCTAGAGCGTCTTCAGGTATTCCTTCAACGCGCGCTTGTCGTCGTCTGACAACGGCACCGGGAAGTAGTGCCCGCGGTCCTCGATAAAATCGGGGCTCTTGCTTACTTTGAGCAGCGCGGGCGCCGCCTCTTCTTCAAAGACCCGCAATGCTTCGTCGTCGGAGGGATTCTCGCGCGCGATGCGCCGCATCGCGCGATGCATTTTCCAGATCGCGGACAGCAGCTTCAGGCGGTTGGCTTCCGGGTTGATGCTCGCGACGAGGTTGAGCGGCGTGCCTTTCGGGAAGGGACCCACCTTGAGGTCTCCCAGTTTGCCGGCGGCGAAGAAATTCAACGGCGCAAGGACGAGGGCGAGCAGGATAACAAGCCCGCCCATCAGCCGCAGCACGAGGCGCGGCAAACCGCGGCGACGGGGACCGGCCGAGAACAGGCCGATTCCTCCCAAGAGGACAAGGACGGGCAGGAGCCACGGCAGGGTGGTGAAGGGCCGGGCGATGCGGCCGATGATTCCCTCGACCGCGCCGGGTAAATAAACGGCCGGAATGACCAGCCAGCTTGGCGCCGAGGTGCGGCCGATCGAGCCGATACCTTTCCGTTTGTCCGGCCAGAACATTTTGTCGATCGCATCGTCGAAGGCGCGCATCCGCCCCTCCACGGAAGGATCGCCGGTATAGTCGCCGAGCGCATTATTGTGAAGGTAGGGCGCTCCGTTCCAAATACTCACCAGCGTGGGCACGCGATAGAAGCCGGGGCCGCCCCCGGGGACCTTGTAGGAGTAATCGCGCTTCTCGAAGGGATCGTAGACCTGGATTTCACCGATGGAAGGAGTCCGCTTGTAATCCTCCGATGAAAACTGCTCCCAGATCTTGCCGTGCGTCGCGTTGTCTTGCAGCGCGCGGGCCGCATTGGTCTGCAGGAGCGTGATCGGATACCGCGCGTCCGTGGAAAGGAAGTTGTCGTCGAGGAAATCCGGTCTCATCACTGCCGCGCGCGCCCAGGAGACAAAGGCCTCGTCGCGCGACCAGCGAGCGAAGTCCTCCGGACGCCGCTCGACCCCGTCGTTGGGCCGCTTGCTCGAATGGCAGGCCATGCAGTTCTCGGCGAAAACAATTCGTCCCCGATCCAGGACCGCCTGGTCGGTGGCAAGATACTGTTCGCCGCCGGGCGCGGAGCGCAGCGGCATCGGGACGCTCGCTTTCGTGAGATAGGCCGCGAGGTTTGGGGTGCGCTGCTCGGTCGCCTGCCAGTAGACGGAATGCTTCCTGGCGGTTTCGATCGAGAATGCCTTTTGGCGCCGCGCCCCGAAGATTGGGTTATGGCAGCGGACCCACTCTTCTCCGAATGTGCCAATATTGACGAAAACGCGGTCCAGCGCCCCGGGCACGCCGATCGAATCAGCCCCATCCACCAGGACGTGCGGAACCCGTCTCTTCTCGCCCCCCGGCGTAAAAGCAGCCGCCGCCGGGCCCATCCGTTCCTCGACGGCCACCTGGAGGCGCCCCCCCACGTTGTAAATGGAGTTGATGATGTTGGGATTGTTGTTGTTGTCGGTTGCGATGATCGAGGTTTCGATCGTGCCCGGCCGCGCGGAATCGAGGAGGTGATAAAGCAAATTATCCGGCTTCAAAGTCGCCCCGAATAAACCCCGGGTGCGGATGTATTGGTTGCCGAGCGTCGCGGTCAGATTCTTCCACTCCGGGGCAGCCGTATCGGTGGCGGGAAAGAGCGGATGAAACGAGACATGACACAGGACACAGGTCATTCCGACGCGATAAGGACGGACCAGCCTCGGGTCCTGGTAGTAGGCCGGGTCTTCGGCGAACCGCTTCGGGTCCCATTTCTTGCGCGCCGCTTCATCGAAGTTGGGGTTGGGGAACAGACGAAAACCGATGATGCCGGTGGATTTCCCATCGACCGAGGGATTCGTCCCATCCGGCTCGGGAGAAACCCGCTGGTCCAGGTAGAGGCCAAACTCATCCGGCTCGGTCGCCTGGCGGTAGCCGGGTTCATTGATCAAGCCCAGCTTGTTGAATCGATTAGGCCGCTCCCGCGAATCGATCGTCTTCAGGAAATCGACCAACCCATAGCCGTGACGCGCGAGATAATCCCAGAACGCCTCGTTGCCGCCCGTCCAGAGCATCCAGGTATTCCGGCCTGCGATTTCGTCAGGCGTGAGGGCGATGCCGCCGTCCATTTCCCGAAAAGGATCGGCGCGGGTTTCTGGAAAATCCGCCACGCTCTTTCCCGCGGCCGTCGCTTCATCAACCGCGTCCTTTGGCGTACATCCGGCGAAGAGCAGCGCGAGGCCTGCCAGCAGGCTGGTCCAGACGAAACGAGCGGGCTTCGTCACGAGGTGCTCCCCTTCGAAGCGGAAAAGCTGTGCGCAAGTTTGGCGCTCGACTGGCTCAAAGCAAGGGCGGCTTCGCGCCGGACGTGGAGGAGTTCCACCCGCGTCCGGGCGCGCACCGTGGCGGTCCGCCGCACGCCGCGGAAGACGGCCACCTCGCCAAAATGGTCACCCGCCTGGAGCGTCGCGAGCAGTTCGGGCGGCTCGCCCTTGGCGCGGTTTTTATACACGTCAACCTCGCCGGTACGGATAATGAACAGGCTTTGCCCGACGTCCCCTTCCCGTACGATATCCTGGCCCGGCTCGTACATGACCGGAGTTATTCCAATGGGACGCTGCACGTTCGTGTTGATCAAATCGCGACCGTAAATTGGAGCAATCAACCAGTCGAACATAAGTCGTATTTTTTTCTCCCAAACCGGGACGTAAAAGACAACCACAGCGCGCCAGGCCAGATAACCGACGAGCCCGCGCAGCTGAACCCCCTTCACGTGCGCGGCGGATCGCCAGTTGCCCAAGGTGCAGGCGTCACCGAGACCGTTGAAGCGATAGGGCTTGAGCGGGCGGCCTCGAATGGTCGCCCGGATGTTGATCGCGGCCTGCCGGCCGGCGGTCAGCGCCCAGACAGCGAGCGGCGGACAGAAAGTCCCGTCGCGCCGCGGAACGGCGGCGCAATCCCCCGCCGCCCAGACGAAATCGGAGCCTTTGACACGGCAGAATGGGTCCGTCAGGAGGCGCCCGCTGCGATCGCGCTCGAAGGGCAAGGTATCGAGCAAGGGAGAAAAAGTCGATCCGGTGCAACTGATGATCGAGCGGGTGGAGATGTGTTCCCCAGTGTCGAGAATTGCTTCCTCGGACGTGGCCGAGGCGAGACGCGCCTTCGTCACGAGCCGGATGTACGGGTTGGCGAGGATCACCCCTTCCGCGTAGGTCTGGAGGCGGGGAAACTCCTTGCCCAGCTCCGGCAGGACGTGATCGCCCGAATGGACGAGAGTGATGCGAATCCGATCCACCGGCACATTGGGAAAGCGCTTGGCCGCCACCCGCGGCAGGAAATCCGCCAGCTCACTCGCCACTTCGACGCCGGCGTAGTTCCCGCCGGCGACGACGAAGTTCAGCAACCGCTCGACCTCGATCGGATCTTCTTCGATATCGGCCAATTCCAGCATCGTGATCAGGTGGTGGCGGGCCTGCAGAATATCCGCGTAGACCTTGAGACGCAGGGTGTGCTGCGCGATCCCGGGGAAGAGAGTGAGGTTCTCGACGGAGCCGAGGTTCAAGAAAAGATGATCAAAGGCAATACGGAACTCTTTTCCATCCAGAGCGCGGCTGAAGAGAACCTCTTTTTTCTCCAGGTCGATCTTCTCGATCACGCCATTCCGAAACTGAGCGCCGTGGAAAATCGTCCGCAGTGGATTCAAGACACTGCCGGGGGAGAGCTTGCCCGCCAGCATTTCGGGCACGAGGCCATGGTAGCAATTGTAGTTATTGCGGTCGATGACCGTGAGCCGGAGTTGCTTCCGGCGCACCATCCGCGCGAGTTGCTTGTAGAGAAAAATCGAACCAAAGCCGCCGCCCAACGCCACGATGTGGGGCGGATGATCCAGTTTCGCTCGGGGGGTGATCATCGCGCTGGGAGTTGCGGTTCCGGCCGGCCCGGACGCGGAGCCGATCTCAAACAAAATCGCCCGCAATGTAAAGCCCGGCCATCCTAAAGCGGGTCAGGCTCATCTGGGCCGGATGCCGGAAGGCGCGCAGCCGCGGCCGCACTATATTGGCCACCGATTTCAGCCTTGTCCTCCACCGGGGCCAGTGCGGCGGCGTCCTTGGGGCGGCCTGTGAAGAGGGGAAGCTTCTCCATCGCTTCGCGCCATCCCACTTCAATGATCTCTGCAATTTTCGGCCAATCGAAAAACTTGAAGTCGGCCAACGGCAATTCAATCAGAAGATCGGCGTGTTTCCGCAGCGCCTCCGTCGCGGGAATCGTGCTCAAAATGCTGGCGCGAAAGAGCAAGGAAATGATGCTCGGATACTGAATCGTTTCTTTGCCCGCGATGCCGAGGCGGGATCGCAGCCATTGCCAAAGGACTTCGTAGGCACCCGGCCGGCCAAAATAATTCGCCGGCATCAGCAGATCGATTTCCGGGCTGACGTCGACTGCCAGGACGCGGCCCGCGCCGTCGGCCCGGATCAGATCGATCGGCAAATTGTTCAGGACGCCGCCGTCCACAATCAACTCCCCCGCTTCGACCAGGGGGGGCGCGATGCCCGGCACTGAGCTGCTGGCGCCGATCCACTTCGCCAGGCCGCCCGTTCGATGGACCAGCACGCGGGCACGGCTCAGGCTGCAACTCACGCAAAAGTAATTGATCGGCAGATCCTCGATCTGCGTGTCGCCAAAGAGATAATCCAGCTGCGCGAAGTATCGCCGGCCCGAATCGATCGAAATCGCGGGAATGGTAAACTGCGTCAACGGACCGCGTTCGACCGTGCAATGCCGCATCGCCCCCGCCACTTCGCTCCAGTCGCGACCTTGCGCAATCAATCCGGCGATGACCGAGCCGAGGCTGACACCGATCACGCGATCGATCGTGAGTCCCACCTCCTGGCAGGCGCGAAAGACTCCGATGTGCCCCAGACCGCGGGCCCCGCCTCCGCCGAGCACGAGAGAAAGATCGGTCCCCGTGAGGAGGCGGCCGGCGCGCATCCGATCTTCTGTGGAATGGAGCCGCACATGGTAATGCCGCGTGATCCTGCGTTTTTCCAACCAGGCCCCGGTTCCGCGATAAGGCGGCGGCGCCTCGTGCAGCAGCACCAGGTCCACCCGCGGGAGGGCATCCTGCCGCGAAAGCTGGGCCAACGCCTGCTCGATCGGCCCCGGCGTGACATCCGCGTCCGCTCGCGCCAGGATGATGACAAGGTCCGCCTGGTGAAGGCACCGTTGCGTCCAGGGAGTCAGGTCCGCATCGGTCTGCAGGATGTTCATCTCATTCTGGTCCGCGTGTTCACTGAGCCAGCGTGCCAGTTGATGATTGCGGTTCTTCATCGCCTCCACTCCGGCCCTGGCCGCGGCGCTCGCGATGCCGGCCGGCACGTCGGCACTGGTGAGGAGGGCGGAGTTGCTCTTCTGCGTCGGCAGGGACTCCATCAAACGCCCGCAATAGGCGGCGAGTGGCACATCCGGGCTGGCGGGAACCACGGCCACGTTCGAGGGCAGCGACCGTTTGACTGGGCGTTCATAACTCTGTTTCAGGCGCCAGGCCACCACCCGCATCAGTTCCATGGCCTCCGCCGGGAACTGCTCGGTGAGTTGCTCGAAGGCCGCTTTGGAAATGCGAGCCAGGGCGGTAAAGCGAACGGCCACCACCGTGGCGGACCGGGTGGTGGACCAGAGCAACGCGAGTTCTCCCACCGGCTCACCGGGACCGACCTCGCCAAGAAATTGCTCGTTCGGGAGGCCCAGATTGTGGATCACGCGCAGCCGCCCGGTCTTGACCAGGAAGAGACTATCGCCCGGGTCGCCCTGGCGAAAAAGCACGTCGCCGCGCTCGACCACCACCTGGTCGGCCTGGAGCGCGGCCATCCGATTCAGGAGATCCTGAATGCGTGGATCCTTCATTTCATGCCCATTGCCAGTCGAGGTTGAAGTTGGCCGGGCTCTCCAGCCGCCTCTTGGGAAGCGCCCGCGCTCTCGCGAAGGCTGACCAGATTTACCTTCCGCTGGCAATCCTTAACCGCGCCTGACTCGGAGCCCGACGGAGCGAGGGCCAGAGCAAATTGAAGCTCGACGCACGTCCCAAAATGGACTTTCTCTATTGTTCTTTCCCGTCTTTGAAGTCCTTGGAGATTTAGCTATGGCGAGCCAACACGACCAGTACGTCCGGTATTCGGAATCGGTGGAAGTCAAACAGCCGGGCGAAGACGAGGATATCCGCGCCTGTCTCGCTTCCTTCGACCGGATGCAGGTGGCCGCCTATGAAAGGCATCGGCACGCCGTCCGCGGGGCGCACGCCAAGAGTCACGGCCTGGTCAAAGGTGAACTGGAGATTTACGACGATCTCCCGGAGGAACTCCGGCAAGGGATCGCGAAAACGCCCAAGACTTATCCGATCATCGTTCGTTATTCCACCTCGCCCCCGGATATTCTGCGCGACGGGATCGCCGCTTTCCGCGGAATGGCGATCAAAGTGATCGGGATCCCGGGCCGGAAATTATCGCCCGAAGCGCCGGATGCCGTTACCCAGGATTTCATCCTCGCGAACGACAAGACCCTTCCCACGGGGGATGTCTCCTCCTATCTCAAGCAAACGCTCTTCGGCGAGAAGTTGATGAATCAACCTCAAGAAATCGCCCAGGTCGTGACCACCGCGATGCGGGCGGGAAGCGCCGCTTTGCGAGCAGTCGGAGTCAAGTGGATCGGCGGGGTTGGCGGTCAGGCGCTGCCTGAAACCCATATTCTGGGCAACTCGTTCTACACCACGGCGGCGCTGCGCTTCGGCGGCTATATTGCGAAGCTCAACGCCGAGCCCATCTCGGAGAGTCTCAAGGTGCTGCGCGGGGTCGGGATCGACACCAGCAATCGCAACATCTTGCGCGATCTCGTGGTCGCCTTCTTTCGGGAGAATTCGGTCGAATACGAATTTCGGGCCCAGCTTTGCACCAATCTTGACAGAATGCCGGTCGAGGATGGTTCGGTCGAATGGCCGGAAGACGAAAGTCCGTATCGGCCCATCGGCCGCATCACGATCAAGGCCCAGGAAGCTTATAGCCCGGCCCGGCGCGTCTATGTGGACGACATGCTCTCTTTCAGCCCCTGGCATTGCATGCCGGAACATCAGCCGCTCGGCTCGATCATGCGGGTGCGACGATCGGTCTATGCCGCTGCTTCCGAGTACCGCCATCGGATGAACGCCCTCCCGCGAAGGGAGCCGGCGAGCATCGATGAATTGCCGGATTGAGGGAATCCGCTCCGCCCAGAAGCGAACTCGTGATTCGTGATCGAGCGATCAGCACCCCCCCGACTCGCCGCTGGTGGAGGTTCGCCGGCGTTCTCTCCCTGCTCGCGCTCGTCACCCTTTGGCGCCGGGCCCGGCGCCCTTCGAACGACCGCCACTGGTCGCCCGAATACGCCCGCATTCCCTGGTTTGAAATCAAGGGCGACGAAATCACGATCCATAATTTCCGGCACTGCGATTACCGCGCGGAGACGGATTTCACGGTCAGCTGGGAAACAAAGACCGTCCGCCTCTCCAACCTGCGCGGGGTCGACTTATTCATGTCCTATTGGGGATCGCCGCACATCGCGCATACGCTTCTGAGTTTCGATTTCGGCGCCGAGGGCCGCGTCTGCAATTCGATCGAGACCCGACGGGAGCTTGGTGAGACTTACTCCGCCGGTCGCGGCTTCTTCCGCCATTACGAGCTCTGCCATGTGGTGGGCGATGAGCGCGACTTGATCCGGGTGCGCACCAATTACCGAACGAACGAAGACGTCTATCTCTATCCGCTGCTCAAGGGGGACCCGGGAACCTATCGCGCCCTCTTCCTTTCCTATGTGCGGACCGCGAATCACCTTCGGGTGCACCCCCGCTGGTACAACGCCGCCACGAACAACTGCACGACGAATATGCAGGTCATCGCCCGCGCGAGCGGCTACGCCAGTGCCTGGGATTGGCGGATTCTCCTCAGCGGCCACCTCGACGGGCTCCTCTACCAACGCGGGATTATTCCTTCCCCTCTCCCGTTCGCGGAAACAAAAATCCGCGCCCGAATCAACGAGCGCGCCCGGAACGCCGGCCGGGCGGAGGATTTTTCGGAACAGATTCGCGCCGGGTTGGCGCCATCTGCGTAGCAGGCGGCTCTCGCCGATGGTCCTGCGGCGGGCAGAATTCCAGCCCGCCAATGAGCTCCCACGTTATCCGGCAATTAGCGATTGAATTGTTTTGCCCGTCCCTACATGCTCGAAAAATCCTTCCCGTGTACACCCCGGTTGCTTCATTCCTCCTGATTGCTGCGGTCGTGGCGCTCTCTGGTTGCCAAAAGGCCCCCGAGAAGCAAGGGCGGGACAAGACCGTCGTGGGAACCCAGCGCGTTCAGTCGCTGGATGCCTCTGCCCTCGCGGGCACGACGCCCGAGTACATCGGCGCCGTCCGCGCCAATGAGGAAACGGACTTCAGTTTCAAGGTGGGAGGGATTGTGGAAATGATCGGTCCGGATGTGCGGCGTGATTGGGAGGAAGGGACCGCCGTCGAGGCGGGAACTGTTCTGGCCCGTCTGCAGCAGGGCGACTTCAAAAACGCCCTCGCCTCGGCCAAAGCCGCGGCCGAACTTGCCGCCAGCAACAACGAGCGGCTGCGCAAGCTTCTCGCCGGCAATGTCGTCTCAAAACAAGAGGCGGATAAGGCCAAGGCCGATACCGAGGCCTCCGAGGCACAGCTCCGCCAGGCGGAGCAGAACCTGCGCGATTCCGAGTTGCGCGCGCCTTGGGATGGAGTGGTGCTCGCGCGCCGGGTGAATCGCGGTGAAACCGTGCCGGCCGGCAAGCCGATCCTGCGCTTGGGAGATATCCAGACGATGTCCGTCGATCTCGCGGTGCCGGATCGCCTCGTAGTTTTGTTCTCGGTCAACAAAGAGATCGACGTCGACATCTCGGCCCTGCCCGGGCGTCCTCCTTTCCGCGGCCGGATCTCTGAGGTCGGGGTGGCCGCGAACAATGCCGGCCGGCTTTACCGCGTCGTCATCAAGGTGCCGAACCCGGAGAGCATCATTAAATCAGGTATGACGGCGACGGTGAAAGCAGGAGGAGCGGTCCAGCCGGGAGCGGTGCGGGTCCTGGTGCCATTGTCGGCCCTGATCGCACCCCCCTCGGCCAGCTCCGACGGAGCGAACCCGCAAAGAAAGCTCGCGGTTTTCGTCGTCCAAGATGGGAAGGCCAGCCTGCGCGTCGTGCAAACCGGGGACATCGTTGCCACCTCCATCATCATCACGGAAGGACTGCAAGCCGGCGAGGAGATCGTGACCAAAGGAGCCAGCCAGCTTTACGACGGCGCTCCGGTGGAAGGTCGGTAAGGGGACGGGGCGACGCGCCGCTCACGCCATGTCGCATCAACCTTCAGGCGAGATCACGAAGGGCGGTCTCGCGCAATACTGCGTCAAGCATCGCGGCGTGACCTGGACGGCGTTGATCGCCGTCCTCATTTGGGGCGCGCTTTCCTACACGAAGCTGGGCCAGCAGGAAGATCCCTCGATTTCGCAGCGCATCGGATTGCTGGTCACGCAATTCCCGGGCGCGACAGCGTCGAAGGTGGAGGAACTGGTCACGAAAGTGGTGGAGCGCAATATCTCCGAGCTCGATTCCGTGGAGGAGATTACTTCGGAGTCCCGCCCCGGCCTTTCCGTCCTCCACATCAAACTGCGGCCCGGCTCCTATGCCTACATCGACGTGCAATGGGAAAGATTGCGCTCCAAGGCTCGTGAGGCCATCCTCCCCGAAGGCTGCCGCCCATCCTTTGTGGCTTCCGATTTCGGAAGCACCATCACGCTGCTGTTTGGCGTCATCAGTCCGCCGGCGAGCGAGGCGGAATGCATCGCCCGCGCGCAGTTGATTCGCGAACAACTGGCCGATCTGCGCCGGGACAATCCGGCGGCCCCGCGCGCCGCGGTGGTCGCTTTTTTCCCGCCCAGCATCTCGCTCAGTTATCGGGATTTCATCCGGCAGCGTTTCAAGACCGCCCTCGATGCCACGGGGATGGCGACAGAGGTCGAGACTCGCCAGGGCCAGTCCTATCTCCTGGCGGACGCCACCACCTCGGCCAGTCGGGAGGATCTACAGAGGTTCATTGCCGATTTCATCCGCAACGTGACCGGCACCGACCAGGAATATCATCCCGATTTTGGCGTCCCGATTTTGCTCATGGGGGACGAGGATCCGCTGCCGCAGGTCCGGCAGGTGGCGCCGCCCCGTTATAGTTACCGCGCCTTGGCGGACGCGGCGGAAACCTTCGAGGACGACCTGAAGCAGGTCGAAAGCGTCGGCAAGGTTACGCGCATCGGGATCGTCCCAGAGACGGTCTATTTGCTCTACTCCTCGGCGAGCGCCGCGGGTTACGGGCTGGCGCCGGAAGCGATCGCGAAGGCGATCGCAGATCGCAACGCCATCATCCCCGGGGGCACGTTGCGGGCCGAAGGGCAGAACTTTCCGGTCCAACTGACCGGCGAATTTCAGCGCGAGGAAGAACTGCTCGGAACCGTCGTCGGCATCGGCAAAGCCGGGGCGCCGGTCTATTTGCGCGACCTCTTCGAAGTGCGGCGGATGTACGAAGCGCCCATCCCTTACAAAGTCGACGTCTTCAAACGCGAGCAACCCGATGGCCCCCTGAGCGAGCGACGGGCCGTGATGGTGGCGGTGGAGATGCGCGTCGGCCACATCATCGGCGACTTCAACGAAGCCGTGCAGGAGGTGACCGAAAAGTTGCGGGCGCGCCTGCCGGAGGGGGTTGAGATCCAGGCGCTCTCGGATCAACCGGCTGCGGTCGAGCACCGGCTGAAGCATTTTATCCGGTCCTTCATGGAGGCGGTGGTCATCGTCGTTTTCGTCGCCCTGCTCCTGATGGATTGGCGTTCCGCTCTCGTGGTCGCGACCGCAATCCCGCTGACCGTCGCCATGACACTCGGAGGGATGCATCTCTGCGGCATCCAATTGCATCAGATTTCGATCGCCGCCCTCATCATCGCGCTCGGAATGCTGGTCGACGATCCGGTGGTGGCTTCGGACGCGATCAACCGCGAACTCTACCACCGGGAGCCGCCGGAACGCGCGGCCTGGATCGGCCCTTTCCGGATGCGGCGCGCCATCCTCTTCGGCACGATCATTAACATCGTGGCGTTCCTGCCGCTGATGCTGTTGCCCGGCGACGAGGGCGCGTTTGTCTTTGGAATTCCAGCCGTCGTGACGATGGCGTTGATCGCCTCACGGATCGTTTCGATGACTTTCATCCCGCTGCTCGGGTACTATTTGCTGCGCGGACAGAAGGGCCTCGAAGAAGGGGGCGAGTTGCGAAAAATCGTTCCCTTCCGCTGGATCGACCACGGTTTGCGGGCCGCTCTTCCTGGTTATCGGCGCACGTTGGAAATAGCCCTGAAACGTCCCGGTCTGGTCATCGTTCTGACCTACGGGTTGCTCGTCCTGAGCTTTGGCCTCACGCGATTCTTCGGGACGCAGTTCTTCCCGCCGGCCGAGCGCAATCAGATGTTGATCGACATCGAACTGCCTGCCACCGCATCCCTCACCAGCATGCGGGACACCGCGGCCAAGGTCATGGCGCAGTTGAAGCAGCACGACGAGATCGTGAGCACCGCGCTCTTTACCGGAGGCACCGCCCCGCGCTTTTTCTACAACGTCGAACCGCGCCCGCCGGCGAACAACCTGGCGCAGGTCCTCGTCAATACGCGCAAGCAGGAGGACGTGCCGCCCTTGCTCGTGAAATTGCGCGCCGCCCTCGATCAGAATGTGGCCGGAGCGCGCTGCATCGTAAAGCAACTCGAACAGGGCCCGCCGGTCGGCGCGCCGATTCAGGTGCGGATGAGCGGCGACGATCTCGACGTTCTGCGCAGCCTCGCGGATCAGGGCGCGGCCGCCATTGCCGCCGCCGGCGGCTATCATGTCTTTGACGATCTGGGATATCGGACACCGAATATTTCCATTGCGATTGATCAGGACCGGGCCAACTCGCTCGGAATCTCGAATCTGCACATCGGCCAGATTTCGCAGTCTGCATTTGGCGGGTTACGCATCACAGACATCCGGGAAGGCGATCACATTATTCCGGTCGTGGTGCGGCTGCGCATCGAGGAACGGAACGAAGCGGAGAAGATTCGCGCCCTCTATGTGCACAGCGCGCTGAACCAGCCGGTGCCGTTCGCCAGCTTCGCGGACATTCAAGTGGAACCGGAGTTCGCCATCATCCCCCACTTTAACCAGCTGCGAACCGTGACCGTGAACTCATACGTCCCGGCCGGTGAGCTGGCTTCCACGATTCTGGCGCGCGCGCTCCCGGCGCTGGAAGCCATCAAAATGCCGCCCGGCTACCGCCTGGAGGTGGCCGGGGAAGACAAGGAACTAAAGAAGGGACAGGCCCGGATGGGCGGCATCATCATGATCTCGCTCACGCTCATCGCGCTCGCCCTCGTCTTGCAGTTCAATTCGGCGAGCAAAGCGCTTGTCGTCCTCCTGACCGTCCCGCTTGGATTGGTCGGCGCGTTTGTCGGCCTGGCCGTCACCAATTCCCCCCTCGGATTCATGGCCCTGCTTGGAATCGTCAGCCTGGCGGGAGTGATTGTGAGCCACATCATCGTCCTCAGTGACTACATTGAGGAAGCGCGCGCGGAAGGAGTGGCGTTGAAAGAAGCCCTCGTGCAGGCCGGGCTCGTTCGGCTGCGCGCCGTGCTCGTGACCGTGCTCGCCACGGTTGGCGGGTTGCTCCCGCTTTTCTACACCGGTGGCGCTCTCTGGCATTCGCTCACCGCCGTCCATATTTTCGGTCTGCTCCTCGCCACTGCGCTGACCCTGATTCTCCTGCCAGTGCTCTACTACGTCTTCTGCGCCCGGCTGAAATGGATCAAGTAAGAGTCCAAAGCCAGCAATGTTGAGCAAATCGCCCAGAGGAGGCGTTTCACTCCTCGTTGGCTCCAGCTTGGCCCTGCCGCAGAGAATATCCAAGGACGAAGGCCCGGTGAACCGCATCAAGAAACCGGTTTGCGTCCAGCGGTTTGAGCAGGTATGCAAACGCCCCGGCCGACATGACCACGGCCTCGGCAGCGTGGTCTTCGTGGCCGGTGATGAAAATGGTGCGCGTCTCCGGTGAACGCGCGCAGAGATGGGCGAGCACTTCCATTCCCGTCATTTTTTCCATCCAGATGTCCAGCACCGCCACGGCCACGGAGTGAGCCGCCAGATGGCGGAGAAAAGCTTCCGGCTGGCTGAAAGCCTCCACCCGATAGCCGCTCGCTTCGAGAAGGCGGGCGACAGACTTGCGGATTGAGGAGTCATCGTCCACGAGATAAACGACTTCTGGCGTGAGCGTGTCTGCCACGCTTCTCTTTAACGTGCCGCCGCCAGCGCAGCTATGCGACCTTGGTCCTAGCCTTGGCGATCGATGGAACTGCGGCTCTCTCCACCAAGTGCACCAGCTCGGCTACGAAAGTGATGCCCAGCTTCTTACGACGAGGCCGCGGTGGCTTTGACTGTCTTCTCAGTCATACCGGTGCCTCCCGTGCGACCGGCAGGTGGAAACGAAAATGCGCTCCTCCGCCCTCCACGTTCTCGGCCTCGATCGTGCCGCCATGGGCCGCCACGATCGAGCGCACGATCGCCAATCCCATCCCCAGGCCCTCCGGCTTTGTCGTGAAAAACTGCTCGAAGATACGTTCGCCGGCCGCCTCCGCGATTCCGCGGCCATGATCGCGCACACTCACGGAGACGGTCCCGTTGCCATCGGGGGCCGTGGAGATATGGACCTTGCGCTGGTCTGCCGGCACTTCCTGCATGGCTTGAAACGCGTTGCTCACGAGATTGATCAGTGCCTGCTGGAGTTGAATGGGGTCGCCGTCCACCGCTGGCAAATTCTCCGCCAGGGCCACGTCCACGGTGCAAAACTGCGCCGCGGCCTCCGGCTGCACCATGTGCGCCACGCTCTCGACGACCTGGTTGACGCTGATCCGCCCGCGGAGCGCGCCCCCTTTCTTGATCGCGTTCCGCACGTTCTTGACGATTTGGTGGGCGCGCATGCCATCGGCAGCCACGTCCTGGAAAATCTCGTGGAACTGGGCGGCATCGCCCTTGCCCTTCTCGATGAAAAGCATGCCCGCATTGGCATTGCTCGTGATGGCCGAGAGCGGTTGATTCAATTCATGCGCGAGTGAGGCGGTCATTTCGCCTAACAAACTTGCCCGGCTCAGGAGCTCGACCTGCTCGCGGCGTTGCCGGGCTTCCTCTTCGGCCGCCTTGCGCGCCGAAACATCGATCACGCTCGCCAGCACAAGCAAGCCTTGCGGCGTGTCGATCGGGTTCAGCCCCACCTCGATCGGGAATTCGCTCCCATCCTTCCGCCGCCCAAACAGCCCCACCCGGAGCGCAGCTCGGGCGCGCCGGGATCGGCCAGAATGACGCTCGCGCAGACCGGGGTGCGCGGTCCACGAGCGATTCGAGAGCCAGCACTTCGACCGGCTGGTCCAATAACTCTTCGCGGTGGTAGCCGAAGAGTTCTTCGATGTGCGCATTGACCAGGCGAATGCGGCCTTTCCCATCCACAAGCAACGTCCCGCTGGGTGAAGCCTCCGTCGCGAGGTGGAATAAATCTTCGGCTTCCTTTCGTTTCGTCACATCCACCGAAACGCCCAGCAGGCGAGAGACCGCCCCGTCGGCCGCTCTGTCGGCAATGCGCCCGCCCCGACATCCAACGCAAAGTTCCATCCGGCCGCACGACCCGGTACTCCATTTCGTAACGTCCATGGTTGGCGATCGCCTGCTCGATCATGGCATCGCGAGAGGCGCGGTCTTCGGGATGCATCGCGGGCGCGAAAATCCTCATAAGTCACCTTCGCGTCCGGTCCAAAGCCGAACAGCTCACGCCACTTGTCCGAGGCCCAGAATTCCTTCGTCGCCGGGTTAAACTCCCACACCCCGATACTTGCCGCCTCGGCCGCAAGCGCGATTCGCTCCTCGCTCTCATGCAGCTCCTGCTCCTTTTGCAGCAGATCCGTGATGTCCACGCAGGCCCCGACATAGCCGCGGAAGGTTCCCGCGCGGTCCGTAACGCGGCATCCCATGATCGGTCACCCAGCGGTACTCTGCCATCATGCCGCCTCAAGCGGTATTGGGTCGTAAAAGGCTTGCGCGCTGCAAACACATCGGCGTGGCTTTGTGTTGCCTTGTGCAGATCGTCCGGATGAACGCTCTCACGCCAGCCGCGCCCAAGTTCCTGCTCCATGGAGCGACCGGTAAACTCGAGCCAGGCTTTGTTGAAGAAGGTGCAACCCTGGTCTTCGCCGGTCATCCAGAGCAAGACAGGTGTGGCATCGGCGACGGTTTGAAACCGTTTCTCGCTCTCTCCCAGGGACGACTCAGCCCGCCGCCTTCTGAAAAGGTTGATCACCAGGCCCGAGATGAGCAGAGCCTGCAACCCACCAACCGTAATGACAGATAAAATTAGACGGCGATGCTCTTCCCACGGAGTCGGTGTGCGATAAAGCACGGTGCTGTTTGGCGGAAGGAGTTTCTCGATCGATCTTCCATCGCTGGAGCTCCCGCCAGTCATACCGCGGAGGGAGCACGCTCCAGGACCACCTGGTGGAATGCCGGATAGCGGCTTCACCCGCGCAAGATTCGAACGGCCACATCGGCCGCTGTCCTTCCCGAGGCGCTCTCCATCGAAAAGGCGGCCACCCACGGTCCCCGTGCCTAATTGATGAACAAAGATCGCTGTTCATCGGAGCCTTCGCGACCCGATGCAGTCGTTGCAGCGCCTCGTCCGACTTCAAGGTGACCCCGTCCAGCATCGCGCAGCAGCATCAGAAAAGAAGATGAAGGAATCCGGCGGCAATTTTGAGGCCCGCTCCATCATCTGGTCAAACGAAAAATCGTTGTAGTAGGTGAACTTGATCCGATCTGCGAACGGCGCGGTCTCCTTTTCGAAGGCCTCCCGCCAGCGTACGTTCGAGTGGAGCGTGCCCCCCAGTACGACTTCGATATTCCTCGTCGCCGGGCGCGACTTGCAGCATGTCTTCAAAAAAGCCTGCGACATGCTGACTGCGTGTCCGACGAAGGCCGCGTTTTTCTCCCACTCGCCCGGCGGCAGGAACTCCCGATTGGCCTGCAACGGCCGAGAATCGGCATACCTGGAAACAGCCGATCGTAGTTGTTGGCTACAAAAATCAGCGGCGGGTGCTCGCGATCGGGACGATCAGGTCGGGTCTCCATGTGGCCTGACGCTTTTCCAGGTAATCCGACCATGGCCTCCTGCAATCGCCTGTCGTCATTAGCGCGCCATGTCCAGGGAGACTTCATCCAGAGCGACTCCGCTCGCCCAGGTTCTTGACCAATTCGCCTTCAAACGACGTCTCGTGGATGCTGAACGGCGGGGCCGCGCTCCCAAACGAATTGATAATGAGGACGCGTTTCGGTTCCGCCGCTGACGCATTGATTGCCAGGCCGAAGAGGAAGAGGATGAGGATAGCGCGGTGAGCGCCGTGGCCAGACGCCACTGCGCCGAGCGACCCAAAGTCCATGGGTAATTCTTCTGCTTCACGAGAGGGCCATAATGCGACTCCTCTGATAACATGACGGGAAAAGCGTGAAAAGAACGTCTTTGCCGCAATATGGGACCTTGGTCGTACCGGGCTTGTCCGGCACAGTTTGCCGCGGTCAAAATGCGGTGAAAAGGCTCGCCTGGAAGTTCAAAGCATTTCCTTCAGACCGCTGCGAGGGATTGGCCTGCGAAGGGCCGAAATAAAACGCCTGCGACGGATTCGCCGTGTAGTTGAGCCCCACGGTGAGATAAACCCCCGGCCTCAGATTCGCCAGGTAACCGGCCGTCACGGACCACGTCTCGGATTTCCCGTATGTCCCGGCGGCATTCAGGGTGCTGAGATTGTCGACCAGATAAGGGCTGTTGACCTGATAGTAGCCCACCACCGAGACGAGATCTTTCGGCCGCGATGCGAAGGGGGCCTTCACATACAGGCGCCCCTCATAATATTGAGTGATGGGCGTGGTTTCCGGCCGCGCATACATGATCGTCGTGCCGGCATAGAGCCCACGGTAAGCCGTCGTGGCCGAATCTGGCGCTGCCCGCCAGATTTGCCGATCGCCCAGCAGGTAGAAACCGAAGTTCCCCTCCCGCGTCGGACCGATCGGCCCCTGCACCAGTCCGCCCTCGGCGACCGACTTTGTGAAGTCGTGGAATGTGGAGTTGTTGTACATCACGCCCGCGCGTCCCCACGTGTAGAGGGCAGCCGGAGCCGCGTCCTGTTTGTAACCGAATTCGTTCACGAAGAGCTCGCCCGTTCCCGGCGCCCCCACCTCCGCCGTCGGGCTGTAGCTCGAGGTGTTTACGTTCCAGTCGAAACGCGTGGGATTGAGCGCGTCCGTATCGAAAATGGGGTTACCCGTCGGGCCGTTCACGACCAGGCTGCGCATGACCGCGGTTTCATTGTAGAAGTTGCCGACATGGCCAGTGAGCCGGAAGGACCAGGTCGAAACCGGGCTGGCCGACATCCCGAGAAGCGTGATAATCGAGCTGGCCGGACCGCCGGTCGTCACGAAATTGCCGCCCACGGTTTGGCCGACGAATTCGTTCTGGTTGGCCAGGAGCCCGAATTTTACTTCAAGCCGGCGATCAAACAACGTCTGGTAGTAGGCGAGGAAGTTCGTGGTCAGCGTATCGGGCACGAAGCCTTGCCATGTCGAGTAAGTATTGAATGCCGGAATACTGCAACTGGCCATCGGGAACACCAAAGCGGGTCAAGTCATAGGTCAAGACGAGTACGCTGAAGTTGTTGAATGAAGGTTTCTGCCCCCAATAATTCTGCCTGCTTTCGTAGAATGGGTTGTATCGCGGCCCTTCCCGCGGCGTTTCCAGCACGTTGGCCTGGAAGCGGGTGAGGTTGTATTCGATCAGGCCGAAGCCGGCTGAAGCCAGGCTCGAGCGCCAGCCGCCATAGTTCTGCAAGAGCGTGTCGCCAAACGAGGGGAAGCCAATGTTCCAGCCCTTCACACCCCCTTTGTCCATCTCGGAAAACGACGCGCGGGACGACGCTTGCGCCTGCGCGTGGGCATCAATCGCGGACAGCAGGATCACGCTCAAGCAAGCCACCGCCCCGCCTGCCCAGCGCGCTCCCAACCAGACCCGGCAGCCCCGCATTACAGCAGTGTGACGGAAGAATGCGCCCGTAGCGAGATTAGATGTTTGGTCCTATCCGACCTGCTGGAGCCGCAGGACATTTGATTTCCGGGGCTTCTGTTTCATCTTCTCCGTCTTCTGATGAGGCGGGCGGCAATTTTAACGTCGATTTGGCTCGTGGTCGGCGGGGCGCTGCACGCGCAAAAAACCGTGCCGCCCCTTCCGGCGGAGCCGCGACCATCGGCCTCGGCGCCCGCGGCCCACCGTTCCTCCGCCCGCCGTCCCCACCCGACCGAATGGCCGGATCCAGAACAGCCTGGTCCGCATCACGGCGACGGAGGTGGAGCCGGATTACAAGGCGCCTTGGAACTCCGGCGTCATCCAGCGCGGCGTCGGCGCCGGGTTTGTGATCGACAGCACGCGCATCATGACGAACGCGCACGTCGTCAGCAATAGCCGCTACCTGACTGTGGAGCGCGACGGCGATCCGAACAAATACCCGGCGAAGGTGATCTTCGTGGCGCATGACTGCGATCTGGCGCTCATCAGCGTCTCGTCCCCGGAGTTTGCGAAAAACATGGTGCCGCTGACCTTCGGCGGCATTCCGGAGCTGGAGTCAACCGTCTCCGCCTACGGCTACCCGATCGGCGGCGAGCGCATGTCGGTGACGACGGGCATCGTCTCGCGCATCGATTTCCAGCTCTACACGCATTCGTCGATCGATCAGCACCTCGCGATTCAGATCAGCGCGCAAATCAACCCCGGCAACAGCGGCGGCCCGGTGATGCAGGACGGCAAAGTCGTGGGCGTGGCCTTCCAAGGCTACAGCGGCGACGTGGCGCAGGGCGTCGCCTACATGATCCCGACGCCGGTCATCAAGCGCTTCCTCAAAGACATCGAGGACGGCCGTTACGACCGCTACGTCGATCTCGGCGTCACCTATTCGAAGCTGCAAAATCCCGCGCAACGCCGCTTCCTCGGCCTGGAGGATGACGACCGCGGCGTGCTCGTGAACAGCGTGATCGCGGGCGCCTCCGCCGACAAGGTGATCCAGGCCGGCGATGTCCTGATGGCGATCGATGATCACCCGATCGCGAGCGACGCATTCGTCGAACTGGAGGGAACGCGCGTCGAGATGCCGGAAGTCGTCGAGCGTAAATTCAAGGGCGACAAGCGTGAAGCTCGACATCATACGCGACAAGAAGCCGATGACGGTGACGGTCGAGCTGGAGCCGCTCTGGCCTTATCTTGTCACAGGGACACAGCTACGATGTGCAGCCGCGCTTTGTGGTTTATGGCGGGCTGCTCTTCCAGCCGCTTTCGCTCGATCTGATCGAGGCCTATCAGCCGCAGGATTTGCGGCTTGCGTCATTTCTTCGACTACTATGTCGCCGAGCAAATCTACCTCGAGCACCCTGAGATCATCGTGCTGACGAACATTCTGCCCGACCCGATCAACACCTATCACTCGCCTTATCGCGGCGAGCATCGTGAACGAGATCAACGGCAAGAAAATCCGCACGCTCGAGGACCTCGTGCAGGCGTTCGCGGAGACGCCGGATCACTTTGTCGTCCGAATGATTGGCGACGGCCCCCCGCTCGTCCTTGATCGCGACAAGGCGGAAGCAGCGCGTGAACGCATCAAGACGCGCTACAACGTCGTGAAGGAACAGAATCTGACCGAAGAACGCCCGCCGAAGCCGCCCATGCCAGAGGAGGAACGCTGATGCGACGGTGGCCATATCGTCGGCGGCTCTGATCGCCTTGCTCGCCTCGCCTGCGATCGTGGAACGCGAAGTCGCCCCCCACCCGTCGTCGGCGCGCCCGCTCGCCCCGACGAACGGTCGGTGAAGCCGAAGGAGCTTTCGCTCGTGCGGGTCAACGTGACGGGCCAGCCGTACGATTACATGCGGCCGTGGCAAAAGAAGGCGCCGTTCTCAAAGCGCGCGCTCGGCGCGGTCCTGCCGAAGAATCGCGTCCTCGTCACCGCTGACCTGGTGGCGAACCAAAACTACGTCGAGCTGGAGCGCGCCGAGTCCGGCGAGAAGACGGGCGCCGACGTGGTGGTAGTCGATTACGAAGCAAATCTGGCGTTGATCGAGCCCAACGATAAGAAATTCCTCGATGGACTGACGCCGTTACAGCTCGCGCTCGATACCGTGGTCGGCGATCGCGTGGCCGCCCTGCAGCTGGAAGCGACCGGCGCGCTGGTCGTGACGGAAGGCATCGTCACCACGGTGCAGATGATGCGCTACCCGGCGGACGTCGGCCAGTTCCTCACCTATCGCATCAGCATGTCGATGCAGTATCGCGACAACAGCTACACGATCCCGCTCGTCAAGAACAACAAGCTGGCCGGCCTCCTCCTCCGCTACGATCCTCGCTCGCAGGTGCTCGATGCGATCCCGGCGCCGATCATCGCGCATTTCCTGAAGGAAGCGGAGACGCAGCCGTATCGCGGTTTCCCGGCCGCGGGCTTCACTTTTTTTCCGACCCGCGATCCGCAGCTGCGGAAATTTGCCGGCCAGACCGGCAAACCCGGCGGCGTTTATGTGACCAGCCTGGAGCCGAATATGCCGGCGGCGAAAGCGGGCCTGCAGGTCGGCGACATCGTGGTCGCAATCGGCAACAACGAGATCGACCAGAACGGCAACTATGTTGACCCGCTCTACGGCAAGATCGAGTTCACCAATCTGATCACTTCCCGCGCGTTCGTAGGCGACACCCTGCCGGTGCAAATCCAGCGGCAGGGCAAGCCGATGCAGCTCAACCTCGCGCTCGAGCATCGGAACGCGCAGCGATTATGTGATTCCGCCGTATGCGCTGGATCAGCCGCCGCCCTACTTCGTGCTTGGCGGGATCATTTTCCAGGAGCTCTCGCGCCAATTCCTGAAGGAATGGGGCGGCAATTGGCAGAAGGAAGCGCCCCAGCGTTTTGTGTATCTGGACCGGTTCCAGTCGGAGCTTTTCCCGGAAGGAAATCGGCGAGTGGTGGTCATGACGCAGGTCCTGCCAGCGAACAGCACGATTGGCTACGACGATCGCGTATTTCCTGACGGTGGAGAAGGTCAACGGCAAGGAGATCAAGTCGCTTCGCGACGTCATCGACGCGGTCAAGCAACCGCTCGACGGCGGCTTCACGAAGATCGAGACCGAGGAAGATCCGAAGCAGCTCGCGCTCGACATGGCGCAGGTGGAGAAGGAAGCCGCCGGCCTGCAGGAAAACTACGGCCTGCCGTCGTTGCAGCGGATCGAGTAACGTTTGAGGGCCGCCGCACGGCGGCACCCCGCGCGCCGGTTCTTGTTCAGGGGTTTAAACCGTCGCCCTCACTCCGCCGCTCCCTTGTCCCGGTTCTGCTGCAGGAACGTCGTCACTTCCGCTTCGTAGGTGTGAAACGGATCGCCCATCACGAGGAAATCGTGGTTGTCGCAGGCGATCGAATCCCAATTGATGACGTAAGGCTGCTTGCGCTTCCGAAACCACGCCACGGCTTGCGCGCGGCCTGCCGCGCGGGTGTTCGCCGGCGGCGTCTGTGCGGCGCTCTCGACGCGCACGCTGTTGATTCCACTCCGCCGATCCGCTTCGCGCCCGGCACGCCGAAGAACAGCCCTTTGGCCGGATCGATGTTGTGATACTCGAGGTCGAGGCTTTGCAGCCACGGATCGTCCCAGCCGACACCCTCCGCCTCCATGAACGTCTCCAGCAGCCACTTCTTCGTGATCCAATCGACGCCGCCGAGCAGCAGCTCCGGTTTTTCGCCGAGCGCCTCGAGCGTGAAGCGCCAGCTCTCCAGCAGCCAGTCGGTCTCCTCGTTCGCGCCGGCCGAGATGCGCTGCGCTAGTCTGCTGGAATTGCCACTGCATATCGAGGCTCCCGATGGTCTTGCCGTTCTCCAGCCGCACGATCCACGCTTGCGTCGGGTCGCGGGAAACATCGCGCGTGCTTTGCACCGCATCGCGCAGGATGAGCTCCTCCGGCAGCCGGCCATGCTCGAGCAGCGAGAGCACGCACGCCGTCGTCCCGATCTTCAGCGCGGTGGCAAACGGGCTCATGTTCGAGTCGCCGATCAAGCAGATGCAGCCGCCGGTATTTTCGGTAATCGGCGAGCGGCTCATCGCGCGCGTTGATGATGGCGCGGTTGAATTGCACCCACTGGTAGATGTCGTTGACGATGTGATCGGCGCGCTGGCTGATCTGGAAATCCACCGGCGCGCTCCGGCTGCGGCAGCTCGAAATCGAACGCGAGCGGGTTCGCCTGCCCCACCCGTCCCGCACCGGTGAAAATCTGTCGCGTGGCGAGGAAGGCGAGCAGCGTGCCGAGCACCGGCGGCGTGAACTGCGCCTCGCGCTCGCATCAGATAATTCTCGTGGCAGCCGAACGTCGCGCCGGTGTGATGATCGACGTTGTTCTTGATGAAGGAGACGCGCTCGCTGGCGCCGAGCGCTTCCAGCGCTCTCTGCAGCAGCTGATCGCCCGCAAGGTCGTAGGTCACGATGTCGCGCAGACCGAGGCATTCGGGCGAGGCATATTCGATGTGGCCCATGTCGAGGTAAATGCGGCCGCCATTGAGCAGGAAGCCGCCGTTGCCCGGCGGTTCCTCGTAGTCGCGATAATGCAGATCCAGCGCGCCGGCCCCGGCTTTCCGGAACAGGTAATTTTTGACCCGCGCCGGCCAGCCTTCGCCGCCGCTTTGCGCCCCTTCGCCGCTAACGAGGCAGCCATACTCCGTCTCGATCCCCACGATCCGGTCCATGTCGAGGAGCACACTCCCTCGGGGGGGCGCCTGTGCCAAGAGGGTTTGGTCAGGACGGGGGCGTTTCCCGCGCACTGCTGCCGGCCAGGCTCCTCGATCGAAGCTTGAAAGTTGATTTCACAATCGAAAAACTGGCCGGGAATGAATGACTTTCCGCCCCGGAGTCCCGCCGCGAAAGTGCGCGGCATTGTCTACTTCGGACGAATGCTCGACAAAATCCGCCTCCACGCGGAAGGCAAACTGCCTTCCGAATATCAGGCGAATCTCGGCCTGAAGATTCGATGCCCATTGCACCACTTTTTTGCGCGTCGATTATGATCGGCTGGTCGCGCGCGTGCTCGAGGGCGGGACCGACGAAGAGATCGTCGACTGGTGTTTCGCGAACGGTCGCCAGCCGTCGGCGGAGGAAATTCAGGTTTGGAATGAGTTCATGCGCAAGCGCGGCTGGAACGATGAGATCACGGAGATTCTGACGCGCCGCAAGAAAGAGGCCGGCATGGAAGATCGCGCGGAGATTCGCACCATGTTCGACTTCATCGACGCGGACGAAGGCCGGCCCATACCGGGCGACTTCGCGGCCAAACCGCAGCCTTGAGGCGCGGCCGCGGGGTCGGCGATCGCTACCGCGCTTCCACCGGCTGCGGTGGCGGTGGCGGTTGCATGCGGTAATCGATCACTTTCCAAACCACGAACACGACCACGATCACGACGATCGTGGCGAAGACTTTCCGGGCGCGCGTCGGTTCGTTCCCTTCCCGCGCCCCGGACATGACAGTTCTACTCGGAAAGAGTGTCGATCCGTTCCGCGAGCGCGAAATCGAGATCGGTCAGCCCGCCCTTGCTGTGGGTCGAGACAATCAACCGCACCTTGTTGTAACGGATGTCGATGTCGGGGTGATGCTCCTCGTCCTCGGCTACTTCCGCGACGGCGTTGACGAAATCGATCGCTTCCGTGAAGTCATCGAACTCAAAAGTGCGCTCGATGTGCTTTTTCTCGAGCTCCCATTCCGGAATCTTTTTCAGGCGGTTTTTCAGCTCTTCCGCTTTGATGAGGTCAGCCATAACGGGGACACGAGTAACACCCTCAACACCTTTTGCAATCGCGATTCCGCACGATTTCGCGGTCATTTTTCAAAGGTGCAAAACGGCTGCCCGGGCGGAGATTTTGCCACCCAAAACGCCGTCCCGTGCCCCGGCGGAGCGATTCGCGCCGGTAATTTGACGCCCCTGCGTTCCTCCGCTAATTACCACTCCCTACGGCACCCGTAGCTCAACTGGATAGAGCATCTGACTACGGATCAGAAGGTTTGGTGTTCGAATCACCACGGGTGCACGGCTCCTCCGCCGCGATCCGCCGCCGGAAAACAAAGGCGCGCGACCGCCGCACCCCTAGTGCTGCCATCACACGCCTTCGATCAGCTGCGCCCTTGGGCGGCGCAGATCCGCGTCGCTTACCGGTGGCCGCTGAGATAGACGCTCGCGTCCTGCGCCGCCAGCGCTTCCGCGGTCGTGGGTTGCCCGCGCTTCATCAGCTCTCGCTGGCTGTAGGAATTCCTTTCGCCAGTGATCTCAACGTCCGGACGCTGGTTGGTCTGCGCCGTCGTCGTGGCAGTGCAACCCGAGAGGAGCGCTGACGCGCCCATCAGGCATATTAGGAGCAAAGTTGTCTTCATATATGTACTAACACGCACGCCAGCCGTTGGTTGCGCGTTCCTTTGGTAGATGTTGCCGAACGATAGGCCCGTTGCGCATTCGCCAATAGCGATTTTTCAGCACAGATTACGCGCCCTTCCCCGATGGCGCGCTTCCGACTTTCCGATCTCAACGAAGCGCAACGCCTCGCCGCCACCACAATCGGAAGGGCCCCTCCTCATTCTCGCCGGCGCCGGCACCGGCAAGACACGCGTCATCACGATGCGGGTCGCCTACATGATCGAGCGCGGCGTCGATCCGGCGCACATCCTCGCGGTCACCTTTACCAACAAAGCCGCCACCGAAATGCGCGAGCGACTGGCGCGCATGATCGACGCCGGCGCCGGCGAAGAAGGTTACGATGTCGACCTTTCACGCGCTCTGCCTGCGCATTCTGCGCGCGGGCATCGACCGGCTCGGCTACAAAAACAACTTCAGCATCTACGACGAGGGCGATCAGCTCGGCATGATCAAGAAGATCATCACCCGCACCGCGGCGCAAGGACGAGAAGCTCGATCCGAACGCCGCCAAAGCCGCGATCAGCAAAGCGAAGAACAACGGCTGGTCGCCGCCCGCGGACGACGAGACGCTGGTCGGGCGCGGTGTTCGCGCGCTACAACCACGAGCTCAAGACCGCCAACGCCGTCGATTTCGACGACCTGCTCCTCCTGACGGTGCAGCTTTTGAACGAGCACGCCGATGTGCGGCAGCGTTGGCGCGAGCGTTTCCGCTACCTCATGGTCGATGAATTCCAGGACACGAACAGACTTCAGCTCGAGCTCGTCACGTTGCTCGCGGATGAGCGGCGCAACGTCGCCGTGGTGGGCGACGACGACCAGTCGATCTACGGTTGGCGCGGCGCGGAGGTGTCGAACATCCTTGAGTTCGAGCGCCACTTTCCGAACCCGACGGTGGTGACAGCTGGAGCAAAACTACCGCAGCACGAACGCGATCCTCGGGACCGCGAATTCGCTCATCAAACACAACCCGCGCCGCCGGCCGAAGCGGCTCTGGAGCGCCAGCGGCGACGGAGAGTTGGTGCGACTGATCGAGGCGCCCAACGACCGCGAGGAAGGGCAGTTCGTGGCGGAGGAAATTCACCGCCGCCAGCTCGATTCCGGCGAACCGTGGGAGGACTTCGCAGTTCTCTTCCGGATGAACGCACAGTCGCGCCTTCTCGAGGAAAATCTGCGCCGTCTCCAGATCCCGTATCGCATCGTGGGCGGCAAGAGTTTCTTCGATCGCCGCGAAGTGAAGGACCTGATCGCCTACATGAGCGTGCTCGTGAATCCGGACGACGACGCCAACCTGCTCCGCATCATCAACACCCCGGCGCGTGGCCTCAGCGCGGCGACGATCGAGACCGCCCTGCATTGGAGTGTGCAGCACAAGTGCAGCCTCTTCACCGCGCTTCGTGCGCCGGAACTGCAGGCGGCCTTCAGCAGCCGCACGGCGGGAAGCCTCCGGACGTTTCGTCGAGCTCATCCGTGAATATCGAAACGCAGATTTGTGCCCCGCTCGCCGATCCTGCCGCCGTCATCACCAGGCTGCTCGCGGAGATCGAATACGCCGCCGAGCTTCGGCGCAGCTGCAAGTCAGCCGATGAAGCCAACGCGCGTGAATCGAACCTGCACGATATGCTGCGCGATCTGTCCTATTTCGCGCAGCGTTCGACGAAAGGCTTGCGTGGTTTTCTGGACGAGATCGTGCTCGATCAGGAGCGCGAGGAAGACAAGCAGGAAGACATTGAAAAAAAGCGCGGCGTCACGCTGATCACGATGCACGCCGCCAAAGGGCTTGAGTTCCGGCACGTTTATCTGATCGGACTCGAGGAAGGGGTATTGCCGCACGATCGCTCAAAAGCCGAAGGCACGATCGATGAAGAGCGGCGGTTGCTTTATGTGGGCATCACGCGCGCGCGGCAGACGCTCACGCTCACGCATTGCCGCGACCGGATGAAGTTCGGCAGCGCCAGCGCCTGTTACCCAAGCTCCTTCATCAAGGAACTCGCGCCGGAGCTGCTCGAGCGCATCGATTTGAAAAAGCTGCTCGAGTACGCCGGTCGAGCAGAGCACAGGCAAGAGCCGCTTCGCGCAAATGCGGGCGGCGCTCGGCGGATGAGTGTCACAGCAGGCCAGGTCTCGCTCTCGCTAACGGTCCAGGAAATAGGGCCGCAGTTGCTCGTAGCGCTTTTCGCCAATCCCCTCCACCCGGCGCAGATCGTCCGCGCTCTTGAACGGTCGCGCCGCCATGATCCGGCCCACGAGGACCTGGCCCACCCCGGGTAGCGCCAGCAATTGCTCGGCGGTGGCGGTGTTAACGTCGAGCGGCGCAGGAGCCGCCACCTTCGAAAGCGGAGTGGTGGCGGGCGAATCGGCCGGGGCCGCCGCCGCCTTGTCCGCGTGAAAGAACGCGTCGAACGAATTTGCGCCACCCTTGACCAGCGGATTGGCGGTGCGCGTTGCCATGCGTCCGCTGCTGGCGCCCCACGCGCCGACTTTCTCCGCCTTCGCACCCTGTTCCAACTGACGGAGCTTCTCCCAGCCGCGTTCAGGCGCGCTCAGGCCCACCGGCGTGGCCGCGGCGCCATACACCCGCGCCAGCCCATTCGCGACCAGCAACTCAGCCAGGTCACCTTCCGCGGTCTCGACAAAGGCAAAGAAACGCGACAACTCGCTGCGGCCGCGCGCATCCTGCATGCAGGTGCGGACGCTGAAGCCACGCCCCAATTTCTCGCGCGTAAATCGCCTTCCCAGCTCGCCGAGCTGCACCGTCTGGGCAGTCGTGAGACCGAAATAGCGGGCCTGCTCCTCCACCCGGCCGGCCACCGACGTATCCGTTTCCGGGGCGTCGACGAAATAGAGCCGGAAGATGTATTCCTTCCCGCCGGTCTGGACGTGGAAACTGTCCGCGTCATTCGCCACACTCTGGAGGAGCCGGCAGTTCTTGAGCTCGATCCACTCCTGCGCCTCTGCCGGGAGCGCGCCGGCCACGAGAAACGCAACCGTCAGCTGCGAAAAAAGATTGCGGCGGAACACCGGTCGTCAGTTTACCACTTCAAACTGGCTCATCGCGCGGAAGACCTCATAGCGCGCGGCGATCTCCTCTTGCGTCAGCGTCCGCATCCGCTCCAGGCTGAAGGCCTCGACGTTGAAGCTCGCGAGCACGCTGCCGTAGATCATCGCGCGGCGAAACGCGCCGAAGTTCAGTTCACCACCCGCCGCGAGATAACCGGCCATCCCGCCGGCGAACGTGTCCCCTGCCCCGGTGGGATCGTGAATATCTTCGAGCGGATACGCGCCGCAGCTGAAGAATTCGTCCTCGCCGAAAAGCAACGCGCCATGTTCGCCCTTCTTGATCGCGACATGTTTCGGTCCCATCGCGCGAATGCGGCGCCCGGCCTTGATCAGGCTGGTCTCCTTCGTCATCTCGCGCGCTTCGCTGTCGTTCAGAATGAGGAGATCGACGCGCGGAAGCAGCGCATCGAGATCGGCCCGCGTCGTCTCGATCCAGAGATCCATCGTGTCGGCGACGACGAAACGCGGTCGCTCCATCTGGTCGAGGACATGCGCTTGCAGGGCGGGCGCGATGTTCGCCAGCAATACGAAATCGGTGCTGCGATACGCCTCCGGCAAAGTGGGCCGGAAGTGCTCGAAGACATTGAGTGCCACCGATCTTGTTTCCCGCGTGTTCATGTCCCACGCGTATTCGCCGCTCCAGCGGAACGTCTTGCCCTCGACGCGTTGCACGCCGGCCGCATCAATCTTGCGCTCCTTCCAGAAATCGAATTCCGATTCCGGAAAATCATCGCCCACCACGCCCACCAGGTTAACGGGCGAGAAGAAGCTCGCACCCAGCGCCGCATAGGAAGCGGAACCGCCGAGCTGGTCGGCGTGTTCTTCGACTGGTGTTTTGACGGTATCGAGTGCGATGGAACCGACGATGAGAACAGACATGGGATGTTTGATTTTTGACGTTGGAAGTTTGATTCGGAGCGCGACCCTCGGGCGCGCATACTCTGCGGCATCGCAGGCCGCGCGGCAAGCGTCGGCTGATTATCGCGCCGCAATAACGCTGCGAAACGATGGGCCAGTAATTGAGCGCGTACATGATCTGGCGTCTTGGGGTGGCGGCGGCGTTGTCTCCCCCGGTGCGATCTGTCGACAATAGGCGCCGGCAGCTTCGTGTGCTGGCCAGCTTTTCCAGCGACACCTCGATAAGTCGTGATCTCGATATTGTCCTCGATTGCTCGCGCGCGACGCGAACAAGCCATGCACTGTCACGTCCGCACTGGGCTACCGAGCGGAGCTCAGGTCATCGTGCGCCCCCTCGTGAGGAGCCGATAAATAATCAGGAGCAATATCGCACCGATAACCGAAGCGATGAAACCGGCGGCTTCGCCTTCGTGATACCAGCCGAGGCTGCGACCCAGAAAACCCGCGAGCAGTGCTCCCACGATCCCGATGAGCATGGTCACGATGATACCGCCGGGATCTTTTCCGGGCATGATGAGTTTGGCGATGGCCCCGATGATCAGGCCGATAATGAGCATCCAGAGGAATTGCATATGATGAAGTGAGTTAGTGTTGTTGAGGTGTCGGTGTGATTAACGACGACGTTGGTTTTGAAGCATCTTGGCGGCCGCCATGGTAAGCGCGCCCATCACGACGGGATTGCCCATGGCCTTGATGAACCACGGCTTTTCCTGCACGACTTTTTGCAGAGCTTCGGGACGCTCGCGCCGCGCGTAATTCATGACCCGACTCATGTCGTCCTCGCTCATTCTGTTCGGATCGGTCGTGCCCAGTCCGAGCATGCCGGCGAGTCCGCCGAGCCCGCCACCTCCTGCGGCCGCACCGCCCAGCGCGCCGATCAAGCCGCCGATCAGGCTCTGCCGTTCCTGCGGCGGAGCCTGCGCGATCGCGCTGCGGGCGGCTTGGTGAAATTGGTCGTCGGGCAACTTGCCGAGGTATTCCGTGGCGCTCTGGTGATACGTTTGGTTGTCAAACGCGCTATCGTTAGCGTGGGTGGAAATGAAGCGGTCGTGATACTGCGCGGCGTCACGATCATCCACAGTCTGGTCCCCGCCGAAGCGGCGCATGAAGTCATCTACGGTGTCTGGCATAATGTTTTGTCTCCTCGGTTTTATCTTTGCTGAAATCGAATCCGGCTCATCGCTCGGGCGTATACGTCATGTCGCGACTTCTGGCGTCCAGGCGCGCGGTGCCGATCTTGCGCGGCGGATTGGACGGCGTGTAGGCGAGAACGGTTAAATCCTCGCCGGGAAATTCACTCGCCATCCGGGTGAGCATCGTCTTCATGAGCGCCGGGATCTTGTCCATCTCGACACTGCGATCCAGGATGAGGCCGAGTTCGTTCTCTTCATTCAGGAGCGCGCGGTCGATCGTGCTGCCTTGCGGATCGGCCTCGCGGATGCGGTTAAGAAAAGCGATCTGCCGCTGCTTGAACTCTTGAGATTGCGCAGCTGGTTGCGTCGTCGACCGATCTGCGTCCGCAACATTGCCAGGCGTCCGAGAATCACACGCGCTCAGCGTTAACGCAGCTGCAATGAGCAGCGCGGGCAATGCCGGAATGGAAGAACGTGAAACCACATCCGCAAATCGAATTCCACGCCAACAATGAGTGTATCAGCGACGCCGCTCGGTAGCATGTCAGCAGGCTGTTTGTTTTTTTTTTTGGATTGACAAAAACACCTCTACCCCTTGAGCAGCGACCGCGCGGAGCGGGCATATTCTGCGATATCGGGCGCCTGCAGCAAGCCGGAGACAATTACCACGCGCCGTGCGCCGGCGGCGAGCACCTGCGGGCAGGTTCTCCAACTTGATGCCGCCGATGCAAAAGATCGGGAGCTGCACCAGCTCGTGGACGCGGGCGATGTCGCCGAGGCCGATCGGGATGTAGTCGGGCTTCGTCGGCGTGGCGAAGAGCGGACCGAAGCCAATGTAATCGGCGCCTTCCGCCGCGGCGCGCGTGGCCTGCTCCAGGCTATGCGTCGAGCTCCCGACCAAACAATTCGGTCCCAGCCAGGGCGCGCGCGCTCCGCGATCGACAGATCGTCCTGGCCGACGTGCACGCCTTCCGCGCCCACGACACGCGCGATCTCCGGGTAATCGTTAATCACGAGCGGCACACGCGCGGCGGCCGTGATGCGATGCAGCTCCCTTGCGATCTGGGTGATCTCGACCGTGCTCTGTTCCTTGGCGCGCAGCTGCACCACATCCACGCCCCCGCGGATCATCTCCGCCACGACCTGCGCCGCGTTCGCCGGGGCCACGTAGCCGAGATCGAGAATGCCGTAGAGCTGCGCGTGAGTCGAGCGGACCGCTCACTCGTGCAAGCGGGTCGAGGTGTGTTTCAGCTCGAAGCCGTCGGCGCTCATCACCCGCTCGACAAAGCCGGTGTCGTACTTGCCGGCGCGGAATTCCGCGTTGCGCATGATCGCGCTGTGGAACGGGATCGGTCGTCTTGATGCCGGTGATGTAATACTCGTCCAGCGCGCGGCGCATCCGATCGATGCACGATTCGCGGGTGGCGCGCCGACCGCGATCAGCTTCGCGATCATCGAGTCGTAATAGGGCGGCACGATGTAGCCGGTGTAAGCGTGGGAATCGATCCGCACCCCGCGCCCGCCCGGCGCGTAATAGAAGTCGATCCGCCCGGGCGAGGGCTGGAAATTCTTCTCGGGATCCTCCGCATTGATGCGGCACTGGATCGCGTGCGAACGCGGCGTGGCGCTCGCGACGTGCGGCGACAAGTGCTCGCCGGCGGCGATCTTGATCTGCTCCTTCACGAGATCGCACCCGTAAACTTCCTCCGTGATGGTGTGCTCCACCTGGATGCGGGTGTTCATCTCCATGAAGTAGTAGTTCCCCTCGTTATCGACGAGGAACTCCATCGTGCCGGCATCCACGTAGCCGACCGATTCCGCCAGCTTGACCGCGGCCTTGCCCATCTTCTTGCGCAGCGCTTCGCGTGAGCAGCGGCGACGGGACATTCCTCGATGACCTTCTGGTTCCGCCGCTGGATCGAGCAATCGCGCTCGCCGAGATGCACCACGTCGGCCGTGGCTGTCCGCCATGATCTGGAACTCGATGTGGTGCGGATTCACGATCAGCTTCTCGATGTAGACGTCGCCGTTGCCGAACGCCTTCTCCGCTTCCGTCCGCGCGGCGTGAAACCTCGGCAGCAGGCTGGCTTCGTTGTGCGCCGGGCGCATGCCGCGTCCGCCGCCGCCGGCGACGGCCTTGATCATCACCGGGAAGCCGATCTTCTTCGCGATCTTTAGCGCTTCCTGCTTCGGTCTCGACGATGCCATCGCTGCCCGGCGTGACCGAAACGCCGGCTTTGCGGGCGCAGGCCCGGGCGGAATTCTTGTCGCCCATCGCGTGCATCGCGCTGGCGGGCGGGCCGATGAACTTGATCTTGCAGCTTTCGCAGACTTCCGCGAAGTGCGCGTTCTCGGCGAGGAATCCGTAGCCGGGATGAATCGCATCCACGTCGCCGATTTCCGCCGCGCTCATGATGCGGTCGATCTTCAGATAACTATCGGAGCTGGGGGCCGCGCCGATGCAGATCGCTTCATCCGCCAGCTGCACGTGGAGCGAATCCACATCCGCCTCCGAGTAAACCGCGAGCGTCCGGATCCCGAGCTCCTTGCAGGCGCGGATGACGCGGAGGGCGATTTCGCCGCGATTGGCGATCAGGACTTTGTCGAACATGGACGTGGCGCAAGCTTTGACCTCGCGAACCGACACTACGCAAGCTGAATGCTTGCGCTACCGCACGCGGAAAAGCACCTGGCCGAACTGCACCGGCTTGCCGTTCTCCGCCACGATCTCGGCGATGACGCCCGCTGACCTCGGCCTTGATTTCGTTCATCACCTTCATCGCCTCGATGATGCAGACGACGGTGTCCTCGGTGACCTCCTTGCCGACATCGACAAACGGCGGTGACTCCGGCGACGCCGCGCGGTAAAAGGTGCCGACCATCGGCGAGACGATGTCCCGGAGCGGCGCGCCTTTGGGCGCTTCGGCGGGCCGGCGCCGTCGCGGCCCGGGGCGCGCCGTCGGCCAGCGCGGGCGCGGGAATCGCGAGCGGCAACGGCGCGGGAGGAGGGAGCGCGGGCACAAACGACGTCTGGTCGCCGGCGCCTTTTTGCAACTTCAGCTTGAACCCGTCTTTCTCCATCTCGAAGACCGACAAGTCGTTCTTCTTCATCAAATCGATGACGGCCTTGATGTCTTTGAGTTCCACGAGATCTCCAGCTGACTGGGCGTTTAGGTAAAGCGGTTTTCGAATCGAGGTCAAGCGATTCGCTGGCCGTCGCTACCCGCCCGGCGGCGGTCGCCGTCGCGATCCGCGTCAGTTCCTGCTCGCGAAACGCGAAAATGCGCTCGAGTTGCGGCCGGATCAGGAGCGCATTGATGATTGATCCGAGCGGGCCTAGCGGTGGCACATAGTGGATCAGATCACGCACTTCGGTGCGATCGGCCCCGACGACGCGGAAGAAATGCTCGTGATGCCAGATGCGGTACGGGCCGATGCGTTGCTCATCGACGAAATACGCCGGTCGCTGCACTTGTGTGATCTCAGTCAGCCAGCTGACCGGAATTTTCCAGATCGGCCGCACCCGGTAACGAATCATGAGGCCGGGATGAATCGTCTCCGGCAGCGTCGACAGCACTGTGAACCCCAAGGCCGGCGGGGTGATGCGGGCCAGGTTCCGCGGATCGGAAAAGAAGCGCCAGCATTCCTCGAGCGGCATTTGGACGCAGTTGGGTCCGGCTCAGAGTTTGGATGGCCACGACAACACTACGACTGCGAACGCGCTGGCGATGCAAACGCCGCACTGATCGTCGCCTGCGGTCTTACACGGATACCGGAGCGGCACAACCGGACTGCTCCTGCACCGCGAATCCAAATTATTATGAAGAGATTTTCACTTTTTGCAGCAGCAACACTAGGCGCCCTGACGCTCGCAAGCACCGGGCGGCCGCCGACGATATCTCCCGCGAGGACAAAGAGTTCCTGAAGAACGCCTCCGAACTGGGGATCACGGAGGTTGAGCTCGGGAAACTCGCCGTCGCCAAGGCGACCGACCCTGAACTGAAAGCGCTGGGCGCCCGTCTCGTCGCGGATCACGCCGCCTCCAATGACGAACTGGTCGCGCTGGCCCTGCAAAAGGGCGTTGAGTTGAAGCTGGAACCGACCGCCGCGCAAAAGCAGATGCTGGCCGCCTTCGAGACACAGTCGGGCTCCGAATTCGATAAGGAGCTGATGGAGCACGTGCGCAAGGATCATGACAAAGGATTGCGCACGTTTGCCGACGCGGCCGCTGATACCAAGGACGCCGACATCAAAGCATTCGCCCTCAAGAACGTCAGCGTGATGAAGGAACACTATAAGATGGCTGGCGGGAAGGTTGTTCAGGAGGAATAGCACCGACACCAGATCGAAGAACGGCGACAGCGAACCTGTCGCCGTTCTTCGTTGGCAACCGGAGGCACCGGAGCACAACCCTCACTTCCCCGCGCACTGGGTCGTGGCCAGCTTCGTCACTTTCCCCTTGATCGTGCCCTTATCCCCGAACACGCCAGCCGGGGTGGTGATGCGCCAGGCGCCGCTGAGGTCGAGCGTGCCGGTTTCCGCCCCGAGCGCTTGGGCGTAGCTACCGCCGCCCGACCACGACACGCCGGCCGCCCCGCCGCTGACGGTCCACTGGCCGCCGGCGTCCCCCTCGGGGGTAAGCGAGAACGTGAGGCCCGCCGTTGCGCCCGTGCCGTTGAAGCGAAATGGCTTGGTCGGATCGCAGATCAGGGTGTCGATGACGAGATCGTTGTATTTCGCCTGCAGCCGAAAGGGCTTGTGCTTGCAGAGAGCCTCCACGAACTCCTGCGCGATGCGCGCCGCCGCCGCACCCAGGTCGCTGAGCTTCGCTGTGCCCTCGACATGCGCCACGACCTTGCCCGCCACCAAATTCTCAGCCTCGAGCACGTAGTCGAGGCCGCCGTCGCCGTCGAACCCCACCACCCCGTGAATCAGGTCAGAGACGATGATCTTGCCGAGCTTGACGCCGTTTTTCGGCGAGTAACCTTCGTCCATGAGCCGCTGCTCAGTCTTGCGGCCCTGGAGCAGGCGTTGGTCGAGATCCACGTTGGTGACCTCGCACTTCCCCTCCTCCGCGGCCTTCGACACCGCCTCCGCCAAAGCCGAGCGCACGGCCGATTCCAATCTTTCCGCATCGCGCGGGGCGGTGTTCGATCCGTCCGTGATGATCTGGCCGAGCGCCACGCGGATTTCCGCCCGCGCGGCGACGGGCGCGAGGCTCGCCAGCAGCAAGGCCAGCAACCAGGTGCCGCAAAGTCTGTTTATTCGCAGGTGCATTGTTAGTTCCTTTTGCGTTTGGCGCTCAATTCTTCCCGGCGTGCTTCGACGCAAAAAGCCGAGCCACGCCCATGAGGCAGGCCAGACCGAGCACTCCGTATCCGATTTGCCACGGCAATCGTTTGGCTGCGTCCGCATACTCGCCGGCGGCCATGAAGCCAAAGATGCAAAAACCAGCGATGCCAAGAAGCGCCAATGTCCCGAGCAGTCGCAGCAATGTCTGCATGCTCCGTAGCTGGCAGAGGTTTGAGTCGGAGACAACGTTTTTGAAGTGCGTTCCCGTCGCCAGGGAGCTAAATGCTGGAGATCGCACTGGTTTTACCAGCTCCCCCAAGCAAGCCATTTATGAAGGCAACGTCTCCCCTGATCTTCTTTCTCCTGGCCGCGGCGGCAATCGGGCCGCTGACCGCCACCGCACATGAAGTGATCTACACGGCGTCTCTCAGTGGTCCGAACGCGAGCCCGCCGAACGCCTCGCCGGGCACCGGATTTGTGACTCTCACCGTGGATCTGGACGTCTTCACCCTCCGGGTCGAGGCAAACTTCAGCGACCTCGAGGGCCCGACGACGGCCGCGCACATCCATGCGGCGACGGCGACGCCGTTTACCGGAACGGCGGGCGTCGCGACGCAGATGCCAAGCTTCGAGTTCTTCCCTCTCGGCGTCACCAGCGGGGCCTACGACCACACCTTTGATCTGACCCTCGCGTCGTCCTACAATCCGGCCTTCATCGCCGCAAACGGGGGTACGATCTCCACGGCATCGAACGCCTTGTTCGCAGCGCTCAACCAAGGCAGGGCATATTTTGACATTCATACCGCCGCCTTCGACGAGGGAGAGATTCGCGGTTTCCTGGTGCGTCAGCCGCCCACGCCGAAAAGCGTGGTATCCCGGAAAGCGCACGGAACCTCCGGCGATTTTGACGTTGACCTTCCACTTCCCCCGGCGACCGGAATCGAAAGCCGAAGTGGCGGGGCGAACGGTGATTACCAGGTTGTTTTTAACTTCAAAGACGCGGTGACGCTGACAAGCGCAGCCGTTACTACGGGCGCGGGCAGCGTCGCCGACACCGCGGGCAACGGCACGCCAACCATCACCGTCAATCTCACGGGCGTGACGAATGCACAGCGCATCACGATCACGCTGTCGAATGTCAGCGAAGGCACGACGGTGGCTGATCTCAGCGTGCAAATGGGCGTGCTCGCCGGCGACACGAATGGCGACGGCGTCGTCAATACCGGCGACGCACTGCAAACACGCACTCGCGCGGGCCAGGCGACCGAGGCCACCAATTTTCGCTCCGACGTGAATGGCGATGGTTTCGTCAATAGCGGCGACACGATCGCGGTGCGGTCCGGATCAGGGATGTTCCTTCCGTAGCGCTGCGCGTCGCCGGCCGCTCGGCGTGAAACGTGAGCAGGCCGCTCAGCGGTTCGGCTGCGGGGTGTAACGGAGGTACGGTTTTACTTTGCGCACTCCTTTGGGGAAGAGGCCGGCGGCGTCTTCATCGGAGACAGCCGGGACGACGATGCAGTCCTCGCCCTCCTTCCAATCCGCGGGCGTGGCTACCTTATGCTTCGCGGTCAGCTGGAGCGAATCAATCACGCGCAGAATCTCAGCGAAATTCCGCCCGGTGCTGGCCGGGTAAGTGATGGTGAGCTTGATCTTCTTGTCGGGCCCGATGATGAAAACCGAGCGGACGGTGGCTTTGTCGTCCGCATTCGGATGGATCATATCGTAAGCCATCGCGACCTTGCGGTCGGGGTCGGCGATGATAGGAAAATTCATGCTGCACGACTGAGTTTCGTTGATGTCCTCGATCCAGCGGTGGTGCGAGTCGATCGGGTCGACGCTAATGGCGAGAACCTTCGCGTTCCGTTTCGCAAACTCGGCCTTCAATTTCGCCACGGTCCCGAGTTCGGTGGTGCAAACCGGGGTGAAATCAGCCGGATGAGAGAAGAGCACGCCCCAGCCGTCTCCCAGCCATTCGTGAAAATTGACGGTGCCTTCCGTGGTTTGCGCCGTAAAATCGGGTGCGGTATCGCCTAATCTGAGTGCCATAATTTTAATTGGTTGAGGTCGTGGATCTTCTATCAAAAGCACGGCGCGGAGTTCAATCCGATTCTCGCGGGCCGGTCTAGAGGTCAGCAAATTTCGGCGTGACCGGGATACGGCGTCGCGGCACGATCGCCCACATGCCTCGACTGAAGTCACTCCTCATACCTCTCCTCCTCTGCTGCGCCGGATTCCTCCCGGCCACGATCGCCGAGAATTTGGAAGCGACGCCCACTCCCCTCCCCGTGGCGGAAATGGCGGAGCCGGAGTTCCAATCACTGGTGAAGAAAACAAATCTTTATGTGCAGGCGTTGAATGCGGTGAGCAACGCACAACGGACATTCGATCGCTATGCCTCTTGGGTGGATGTGAAGAAGGGCCCGACGGGAAAGGAGCGCTATATCAGCTACGGGCTCTACACAATCAGCACATCGTCGGTGGCGGATGTGAAGAAGGCGGCCCAGGAGGGCCGCCGCTAAAGCCGGCCCTGCCGGACCTGGACACGGTGATCGTACCGAGTGGCGGAGGCATTCGGCGCGCTCGAGCCGGTGGTGAAGAAGGCGAGCGACTACTACGAGCAGGAGGACTACAAGGATGACGACGCGAAAGGCGCGCAGGAACTGCACCGCCAGATGATGCCGCTCTTTGAGAAGGTGTTTGCCGGAGAGCGGGCGCTGCGGGCAGGGCTCGATACGCTAAAGATGCAAGTGGACCGGCGCCAGCTGGCGCAAATCGAGAAGTTAAGCGGCCGGAACTACGAATGGCACCTGCGGAACTTCATGATCGCGGCGAAAGGGGTAATCAATCTTCTCCCGGAAAAGCCGGATGCTCCGGTGATTTCCGCGGGCGCCTACAAGGAACGCTACAGCGAACTGGAGAATGCCTACAATGGCTACATGACCTTCACGGCAGAGCATTCGGAAGAGGTGAAGAAGGTGATGCTGGCGAGCTTTGTGGAGTCGGCGCTGAAGGACTTCTTCACCGCGAGCAAGTTTCTGCGCCGCGTGCTGGAAGCGCCGAAGGTAGAGCGGAGCGAGTATGTGACGCGCGTCAACGAGCTGGCCAAGGCCTATAACGCTCTTATTCAGCGCTCGAATTCGCTGCGCTGAGAGGCGAGGCCGCTATCGCGCAGAATTCTGCCGTCGCGCATCTCGACGCGGCGCGAGGCGGTGGCGGCGACTTCTTCGCTGTGGGTAACGACGATGAGAGTGGCAAGCCGGTCGCGGCCGATGCGCGTGAGCACTTCAATGACGCGCGCGGCGGAGCTGCGAATCGAGATTGCCGGTCGGTTCGTCGGCGATGAGGAGCGAGGGCTGATGGATCAGGGCGCGCGCGATGGCGGTGCGTTGTTGTTCGCCGCCGCTAAGCTGGTGGACGAAGTGCGAGGCGCGTCCCTCCATTCCTACGAGCTGCAAAAGCTCCCGGGCGCGGCGTTCGCTCTCGCCTAACGAGACGCCCTGCAGGAGGAGCGGAAAACTGACGTTCTCAAGCACGTTCATGGTCGGCAGGAGATTAAAGAACTGAAAGACGAGGCCGAGCCGGCGGCGGCGATACTCCGTCAATTCCGCATCCGTGGCACGATGCAGGGCAAGCCCGTCGACTTCGATCTCGCCGGTGGTGGGCGTGTCGAGCCCGGCCAGCAAATGCATGAGCGTGCTCTTGCCGCAGCCGCTCGGGCCGGTGACCGCGACAAACTCGCCGCGCGCGATCTCGAGCGAGACGTCGTCGACCGCATGCACGGAGCGTTCGCCGCTCGTATAGTGGCGGGCTATGTGTCGGAGCGAAATCAAGCTGGGGTTATCGGCCAGCGGCGGGGGACACGCAAATAGCCGCACCGATTTCCGCATCGTCGCGGAGACGCCCGCTTACGTGGTGGTCGACAAGCCGCCGTTCCTACTCGTGCATCCAACGAAACCGGACGGGGCGCGCACGCTCTGGGGCGAGCTGCGCCAGCTGCTGGCGTTTGAGATCGCGAATGGCGGCCAGGTCTCGATCGTGAACCGGCTCGACCGGGAGACAAGCGGGCTCGTCCTGGTGGCGAAAACGGCGGAAGCGGCCCGGAAGTTCGGCCTGCTGATGCAGGAGCAGCGGATCGCGAAAGAGTATCTCGCGATTGTCTGGGGATGGCCGGAATGGGAGACGCAGGTGGTGGAGGCGCCGCTTGCACGCCAGGGAAGTTACGGGCCATCGGCAATTTACCTGCGGCAGGCGATGCATGCGGCGGGCGCGGCGGCGCGGACGGAGTTCCGAGTGGAGGCGCGGCTGGAAAAGGAGACGACGGCGGGCGGGAAGTTCAGCATCCTGCGCGCGATCCCGCGCACCGGACGCACGCACCAGATCCGCGTGCACGCGGCTTCGACGGGGCACCCGATTGTGGGCGATAAGATTTACGGACCGGATGAGCGGCTTTACCTCCGGTTCATCGAGACCGGCTGGACGGAGGAACTGCAGCGCGCGCTCCTGCTGCCGCGGCATGCGCTGCATGCGGCGCGCCTCACGATCGAGGACGTAGGTGATTGGGAGGCACCGCTGGCGAATGATCTGGCGGCGTTCTGCGGTTAGCCGCACCCCGCCGGACGCAAAGCCGGCTACTTTGCTTTCACATTCTCGAACCGGATCATCTTGCCGACGAAATTGTGCTCAGTGGCAAGCTTGAGCCCGGCAAAATCCTCATACTTTTCCCAGGTGCCGTGCATTACCGTCTCGGCTTTCGGAATGTAATCCCATGACCGCACCAGTTTGGTCTGCGGATCGATGTAGAGGACGTATTGATCGCCCGGCGTAAGGCCGACCTGCTCGAAACTCAACCGCAGCGCTTCGCACGCGACCCCATCCATTTCCTTCTCGCCCTCGTAAGCGCGTTTCACGCCGGGATCGAGCACCTTGAGCGGAGCCAGCAGCCAATAGGAATCATTCACCCATCGTGCGTAGGCGGCCTTGCTATCCTCGTCCTGCGCCGGCGCGGCGAGGTTGACGGTGGCTTCCTTGCCTTTCCACTTCACGTGATCGGTGCCGTTCTTCAGATCCCAATCATGCTCCGCCGCCGCCAGCTGCTTGCCATCCTGCTCGACGACGAAGGTGAACTGGAGACGCGAGATCCTGGTCCAATTTTCGCCACCGCTCGCCTTCCACACTTCGCGGGCGAGCTGCTGTGCCTTCGCATCCGATTCATCAGCGGCGAAGCATAGGGACGCGACGAAAAGGAGCGCGACGAATCCGAACACGGAGGGTTTCATGTTTCCCATGCTGCCAGCCGTCCGGTTCCATTGCAATCCAACCGCACCACAATATCGTAGCGCGCCGATGACCCCCTTCCGCCGCTTGTTTTCTGCCTTCGTAGTGGTCTGCGCCGCGGCGCCCCTCGCCTGGGGCGGAAACGAGGCGGTGAGTCGCCGCCTCGGTGGCCCGACGGAGTTAAACGCGCCGACATTCGAGATGGCGGTCGAGACGTCCTACCTGTGGGGTTCACTCGCGAATCCGAACAGCTACGAGGTGGGCGCGGCCTTCGTGACCGCGCGGCTGCGCTGGGGCGTGATCGAGCGCAACACCTGGATGCGCGGCTACAATCAGGTGTATCTCCTCGCGATGGCGGAGCCGTTCTTTCGCGGGCCGGAGAACTATTACTACGGCATCTCGGCCGGGTTCCGTTACAACTTCGTCCAGCCTGGTGCGCGTCTGCAGCCCTATATTTCCGGAGGCGTCGGGCTCGGCTGGATCGACAGCCACGCGGACGTGTTCGGAGCGCAGGGGCAGGATTTTACGTTTAACATCCTGAGCGCGATCGGCGTGTCTTATCAGGTGAATGATCACCTCAAAATCACGGCCGGCGGTTTGTATCAGCACCTTTCGAACGCTGGCCAGACCAACCCGAACCCCAGCCTGAATCTTTTCGGCCCGCAGGTCGGGGCGACTTTTTCGTTCTAGGGAGGACGGCAACTGATGAGCGAGATCGAGAATGTCCTGGTGGTGAGGCGCAGTCTGTTCGATGAACTCGGCAGCTTCCACGGGTTAAACTTCGAGCCAGAGAAGTATCTCGGCGCGCTGCTCTCTCGCGGAAACAACTTCTTTCTGCCGCGGGCGCAGGCGGAGAACGATCCCTCCTACAAGCAGATCATCCCCTACGCGATTCTCGCGCAGGGCGATCGCGTGCTGCATTACGTGCGGGGGAAGAAAGCCGGCGAACAACGCCTCGTGGCGAAAGGCTCAATCGGCATCGGCGGCCACATGAACGATGCGGACGAATCCCTCTTCGCCTGGGACGAACATGCCTACCGCGCCGGCGTCGAGCGCGAGGTGAACGAGGAACTGAAGATCGAGACGACGTTCGACGATCGCATTGTTGCTTTGTTGAACGACGACACGACGGAGGTGGGCCGCGTGCATCTCGGGATTGTGCACGTGCTCCAGCTGGCGGAGCCGAAGGTGCAAAAGCGCGAGGCGATGATCACCAATCTCGAGTTCCTGACGAAGGACGACCTCCTCGCGCGGCGTGAGCAGCTCGAGACCTGGTCGCAGCTCTGCCTCGACTCTTGGGATCGGCTTCTGGCGAAGCGCTAGGGTGCAGTGGGGACTGGCGCCGCGCTCGGCGCGGCAGGGTCGATTGGCGCGGCGGGCTGCTCCGGCGGGAACCACACCAGATTGATGTCATCGATCTGCCACCAGCCATGCGGATTCGAGATCATCAGGTGCAGATCGGCTTTCGCGGTGCTCGGGTAGAACAGGTGGACGCGGAAGCGGCCGCGCGGTTCGAAGAAGGTGGAGGTGAAGCTGACGGTCCCCTCCGCCTCCACCTGCTCCGAGGCGACGCCGAGTTGCCGCAGATGATTAAGCAAGCGGTCACGGAAGGAGGGAGGAAAGAGGGTCTGCACTTCGCGCGCGAGGTGAACATCGAGAAATTTCGCGTCGTGCTGCCGGCCGAGCTTCACCCCGGCCACACGGGCAAATGCAAACGCCGCCTGGCTGCTCTTGGCACGCGACGCGAAGAGCCACCAGCTGAGCCCGGCTCCGAGGGCGAGCACGATCACGAGCAGCACCGCGATCTGTCCCGCGTCGCGCCGCGCGCCGCGTCTGCCGGCGAATATCATGTTCGCGGCGTGCGACCGAGCACTACCGTTTCACCCGCCCGCCCGCCGCGACTTCGCCGTTGCGGATGTAAACCTTGCGCGCCTGTTTGCCGGTGTAGGTGCCAAACTGGTTCCGCGAGTTCACTTTGAATTCCACGATGTAGCCAAAGAACATCCCGCCATCGCGCCCTTTCAGCTCGACGGGCTTGGGCTCGCTCGTCCACTCGATTTGGGCGCTCGCCGGATCGAGAAGCTGCGTTCCCAGCCAGCGCGTAATGAGCTCGCGGTAGGCGATCGGGTAAACGCCATATTTCTCCTCATTGGCGACGTTGGCGGCGGCCGGCGACGGCGACGTTTCACCTGCCGCCACTGCACCGGATGCAAGCAGAGCCGCCGTGCAGAACACGCTTGCGAGTACGACCCTCTTCATGCCGCAAAAGTAGCCGGAAAGCCCGGCGAAGTCGAGCGCTAGGGGCGCCGCGGCCGAACGCGCTAATCGCGTTCGTCGATCGGCACGACTTTCTTGCCCACCGGCTCGCCGATGTACTCGCTGAGCGGACGGAAGAGGCGGTTGTCCTCGAGCTGCTCGAGGACGTGCGCACACCACCCGGAACAGCGCGCAATCGCGAAGATGGGCGTGAACAGATCGGTCGGAATGCCCAGCGAGTAGTAAACAGTGGCAGAGTAGAAATCGACGTTCGCGTTCAGATTTCGTTTCTGCTTCATCAGCTCGCGCGATGCGCTCCGACATGCGGATCCATTTCGCGTTCGCCCAGTTTCTCGCTCAGCTTGATCGCCATCTCCCGCAGATGCGGCGCGCGGGGATCGAGCGTTTTGTAAACGCGGTGGCCGATGCCCATGATCTTCTTCTTCTCCGCCAGCATCTCGTCGACGTAGGCGTCGACCTGGTCTTCGCTGCCGATTTCTTCCAGCATGTGGATCACGCCTTCATTCGCGCCGCCATGGAGGGGCCCTTTGAGGGTGCCGATCGCGGAGGTGATCGCCGAGTAAAAATCGGTCAGGGTCGAGATGGTGACGCGGGCGCTGAACGTCGAGGCGTTCGTGCCGTGGTCGGCATGGAGAACAAACGCGACGTCGAGCGTGTCTGCTGGCTTCCTTGGGCTGCGGTTCGCCATTGATCAAATAGAGGAAATGCTCGGCCTCGGTGAGGTCGTCGCGCACCGGCGGGAGCGATTTGCCCTGGCGGGCGCGGTGAAAATAGGCGGCGATCACGCCGATCTTCGCCGTGATGCTCCGGGCGCGGCGCTCGTTGATCTCGCGCGTCGCTTCCTGGTCCATGTCTGGTCGTCGTAGAGGCCGAGCATCGAGATGCCGGTCCGCATCACGTCCATCGGATTGGCGGTCTTGCGGCGCGGTCTTGATGAAATCGACCACGGCGCCAGGCAGTTCACGTTCGGCGCGCAATTTGCGCGTGAAGTCTTCGATCTCCTGGCGGTTCGGCAGTTTGCCTTTCCAGAGAAGGTAGACGACCTCTTTGTAGCTGACTTTCCCGGCCAGTTCGTTGATGTCGTAGCCGCTGTAAATCAGCTGGCCCTTGTCGCCGATCACGTCGCTCAGGCGCGTGGTATTCGCGACGATTCCTTCAAGGCCTTTGGCGGTGAGCGGCATCCTTAGCTGCGTCCTTTCATCTCGGCGATCAATGTGTCCGCCATCGTCGCAGGTGTATCGGCTACGGCAATCCCGGCGGCTTTGAGCGCCTCGATTTTTCCCGCCGCGGTCCCCTTCCCGCCCGAGACGATCGCGCCCGCGTGACCCATCCGACGTCCAGGCGGCGCGGTCGCACCGGCGATGAACGCCGCGACCGGCTTCTTGCATTTGTCCTTGATCCATTCCGCGGCTTCTTCTTCGGCCGAGCCCCCGATTTCGCCGATCAAGATCATCGCGTGTGTGTCGGGATCAGCCGTCGAAAAGCTTGACGGCATCGAGGTGCGACATGCCGTTGATCGGGTCGCCGCCGATGCCGATGCAGGTGGATTGGCCGAGCCGCGGGAAGTGAGCTGCCAGACCGCCTCATAGGTAAGCGTGCCGGAACGCGAAATCACGCCGACGTTGCCGGGCTTGTGAATGTAGCCTGGCATGATGCCGATCTTGCATTGGCCGGGCGTGATGATGCCGGGGCAGTTCGGCCCGATCAACCGACTGCTCTTCCCCGCCATCTGCGCTTTCACGCGCATCATATCCATCACCGGAATGCCTTCCGTGATGCAGATGACCAGCTCCACGCCGGCGTCGACCGCTTCCAGGATTCCATCCGCCGCCGCTGCCGCCGGCACGAAGATGACCGAGACATTGCAGCCGGTCTGCGGCGCGCGCTTCCGCCACCGTGTCGAAGACCGGCACCTTGCCCTCAAAGGTCTCGCCCCCGCGGCCGGGCGTGACGCCGGCGACTACATTCGTCCCGTAGTCCATGCACTCTCGGGCGTGGAATCCACCGGCTTTGCCGGTGATTCCCTGCACGAGCAGGCGGGTGTTTTTATCGACGAGGACAGACATTCGTTAGGCTGATTTCCGTTTGTGAATGACGAGTTTGTTGCCGTCGGGATCGCGAAACTGCGCCATCCAACAGACCGGCGTCTCGGTCTTCTCCATGTCGAACTGCGACTCCGCGTTCTTTCAGTTTCGCGAACGTGGCATCAAAATCGTCCACCTCGAACGCCACCGTGGTGCCGTCACGCGAGGGTTGCCAGGCGGGATGACATCCAACGCCAATCGTGGCGGTGCCGAGATCGTATTCAACCCACGCGCCGCTCATGGCGCTGGAGCTTGGCTTGAGCTCCAGCGTTTCCTGGTAGAACTTGCGCGCCCGTTCCGCATCCGAAACGGCGATCGCGACGAACGCAACTTCCTGGATCACGCGGCCACTCCCTTCTCCAGGTCGGTCTTCAATTTGTGAATCACCAGTTTGTTTCCGTCCGGGTCCTGGATTGCCGCCATCCGGCAAACCGGCGAATCGAACTTGTGGAACGGTACCTTCCGCTCTTCCAACCGCGCGATCGCGTCCTCCAAGCTCTCCACTTCGAATGCCGCGCTTGTCCCTTGATCGGACGGTTTCCACTGCTCGCCGATGCATGCGATCGCGAGCGTGCCGCCACCAATCGAGTACTCGGTCCACATCTCGCCCGTCATTTCCCGATCGGGCTCCAATCCCAGCACGCCCTCGTAAAAATCGCGCGCGCGCTTCATGTCCGTCACGGGAATTCCCACAAATGCGATCGCGTTGATTTTCATTTTGATTCTGCTGCTTTGACCGCCTTCTGGGCCGCATCGGCGAGATCGTCCGCGGTCGTAACGGGCAATCCGGAGTCGGCGATGATCTTCTTCCCGGCGGCGACGTTGGTGCCTTCCAGTCTCACGACCAGCGGCACCGGGAGTTGCACGGTTTTGACCGCGTTCACGATCCCCTGGGCGATGACGTCGCACTTCATGATGCCGCCGAAAATGTTGACCAGGATCGCCTTCACGTTCTCGTCCGCGACGAGGATCTTGAACGCCTCCGTCACCTGCTCCTCGCTCGCGCCGCCGCCAACATCGAGGAAGTTGGCCGGGTTGCCGCCGTAGAATTTGATGATGTCCATCGTCGCCATGGCGAGGCCGGCGCCGTTCACGAGACAGGCGATGTTGCCGTGGAGCCCGATGTAGTTGAGGCCATACTTCGAAGCTTCCACTTCGCGCGGATCTTCTTCGCCGATGTCGCGCATGGCCACGACCTCCGGATGGCGGAAGAGCGCGTTGTCGTCAAAATTGAACTTGGCGTCGAGCGCCAGCACCTCCCCCTTCTTGGTGACCACCAGCGGGTTCACCTCGACCATCGAACAGTCGAGCGCGAGGAAGGTGCGATAGAGGCCCTCGAACAACTTCGCGGCCGGCTTTATCTGCGCGGACGTAAAACCGAGCTGCTTCGCGAGCTTCCGTGCCTGGTACGGCTGCAGGCCGGCCAGCCGATCGACCGGTTCGCGAATGATCTTCTCCGGTGTTTTCGCGGCCACCGCCTCGATTTCGACGCCGCCTTCCGTGCTCGCCACGATCATCGGGGCGCCGGTCGCGCGATCGAGCAGGATGGCGAAGTAAATCTCGCGCTCGATCTCGACCGACTTCGCGATCAGCACGGTATTGACGACGCGGCCGGCAGCGCCCGTTTGATGCGTCACGAGCGTCTGGCCGAGCATCTGCGAGGCAATCTCCCGCGCTTCCGCCGGCGATTTGCACAGGTGGACGCCGCCCTTGAAGCCGTTCTGAAAGGTGCCCTTCCCGCGCCCCCCGGCATGCACCTGCGCCTTCACCACCAGATCTTCCGTCGCAAGCTCGCGCGCGGCTTGCTCGGCTTCGTCCGGGGTGCGGGCCACCTTCCCGGGCGGGGTGGCGACGCCAAATTTCTGGAGCAGTTCTTTGGCTTGGTACTCGTGAATGTTCATCCGCGCGCAGCAGTCGTCAGCGCACCACTAAGCCTTTGAACCGGAGCAGCGGCAATCGTTTTTCTTCGCCGCCCGACACGCACCGGTCCAAGAGGGACCGCGGCCGCAATTTCACCCACGGAGTCCCTGCCCGAAGCGCACCAGCTCTGCCGCGACCTGCTCGATCCGCGCCACGATCTTGACGTCCTTCGGCGCATCACCGTCAAACGCGCTCCCGGTGGCATAGACGAAACGCGGGATGATCACGCACCGGAAATCGAGCATGAGGCTGTTCGCGAACGCCATCACCGACATGTAGCTGCTCATCCCGCCCGCAGCGCAGAGGAAGCCCACGATCTTGTCCTCCCAGGCACTCCCGCTGAGCTCGACCATGTTCTTTGCGGTCGCGCTCACATCGTAGTTGTAAACCGGAGTCGCGACCAGGATTCCGTCCGCGCGCTTGATCGCGCTGCTCAGTTTCCGCGCCCCGGGGGCAGCGTAGCACGCATCTGCATCGCAGAGCGGGAGATCGAGCTCACGGAGGTCGAGCCACTCGCACTTCACATCCACTTTCTCCAGCGCCTGAAAGGCGATCCGCGCCATCCGGCGGCTGTTGCTTTCGGGATTACCACTGGTGCTGATGACGAGGTATCTGGCCATGCGCTGGCGCGACCATAACGTGCCGCCGGCGAACGGCCAAACAGCTTTGGCGACGGGCTCGGACGGGCCCGGGCGCCTTTCTCAGCTCCCCTTCCGCGCCAAATAAACCGTGCTCGCCGAGTCCCCCTCCAGCAGTGGATTGGCGAATGTCACCTCATGCGCCCGCACATCTTCGAAGGCAGTCCCGATGGCCTGGAGGAACGATTCGTCGGGTTGATCGTCCGACCAGAGGCCGAAAACGCCACCTGCGCGGACGTGCCGTGCGAGGGCTTGCAGACCGGCCGGCTGGTAGAAAGCGGCGTTCGAGGAGTGCAACAGGTTCTCCGGCGAGTGATCGATATCCAGGAGCACGGCATCGAACAACCGACCGGGCTGCTCCCCATCGAAGCCCGCTTCCGAGAGCGCCGTGGCAAAGAAATCCGCCTCCACGAAGCGGCAACGCGGATCGCTTGTCAGGGTCGCTCCCAGTGGCACCATGGCCCGGCGATGCCACTCGATGACCGGCGCGAGAAACTCGATCACCCGGAGCGAACGCACCTGCGGGTGACGCAGCGCGGCGGCCGCGGTATAGCCCAGCCCGAGACCGCCCACGACCACGTCCCAGTCCTCGCCCTTGAGTTCCGCCAGCCCAAGCTGCGCGAGCGCCTCTTCCACCTCATGAAACAGGCTCGACATCAAAAACGCCTCGCCGAGCTGCACCTCGAAGACCTCTTTGCCTAACGACAGAATCCGCCGGCGTCGCAACGTCAACTCGCCGAGCGCGGTGGCGCGGGAATCGAGCACCTCGAAGTTTCTGCTCACATCCCGATCATAGCCGCGCCCGGCCGAACTGCATTACCTGTCACAGCTGGATCGGACCTCGACGACCGCGCTCGCCTTTGCTTTGTTCGCTTCCCATGAGAAATCTTGATCTGCGGAAATGTGTGCGAGCCGCAATCCCGCTCCTTGCCTTCGCCGCGGCAGCACTCGATGTCCGTGCGGCCGCCATTTCGCTCGAGCCGTTACAGCGCGATGGCTACGGCGTGGTGCCGCTGAAGCGCCCGCAGCCGAACGTCCTCACGGTGGAAGCGACGGTGAACGGGCGCAAGGCGCGCCTGATCGTTGATACCGGATGGAGCGGCGACGGGATTACCCTGGACAGCAGCTTCGCGAGCGTGCTCAAGGCACCCTCGGAACCGATAAAGGATTTTGGCCGCAGCGCCAGCGGGGCGGAATTGACCGGGGCCAGGAAAAGCCACGCCGAAGTCGTCACGCTCGGAAACGTCTCCATGAAACAGGTACCGGTGTATTGCCTTCCGCTGGCGGCGCTCCGGCACGACGCGATGCGCCGGAGCGTGGGTGGCGATGGCTTTATCTCCGCCGGTTTCCTCCGGACCTGCTCTGGAATAATCGATCTCCACAATCTGCAACTCTACCTGCGGCCACCGGGAACCGGCCGGCGCGCCGAAATTGGCGCGGCCATGCAGGGCGCCGGCCTCTCGGCGGTCCCGTTCACGATGGGATCTTCCCACGATGCACTTGTGGAGGTGGAGATCAACGGCGCGACCGGGAAGATGATCATCGATACCGGCGCCGCGCTCGCCAGCGTGGATGAACGCATGACCCGGCAGATGAAAACAGCCGCCTATAATTCCAACACCGGCACCATCGACGCCGCCGGCAAAATCAGCCGCTCGAAATGGGCGAAGATTCAGTCATTCAAGATCGGCGGCGTTCCCACCCGAGCGCCGGACCTGCGGATCGACCGGTTCGGTTTCTACACCGCGACAGGGGGAAAGGTCATCGGCGTGGTCGGGATGGATATTCTGGGCCCGAACGGCGCCATCATCGACTTCGGCGCCCAGAAACTCTACTTCTACAGTCGCTAACGCGAGCGGTGGGTCTGCGGCCGTCGAGGTTCGGCGGCGAAGTGTTTTCGCGCGCGATCAAACTCGAGTTTGATTGACGCGGGCGCCACGCTGGCGCACGCTCTCGCGATGTTCCCACCCTCGGTTGCGCACCGCATTTCCTGGATTTTGCCGACCACCGTTTTCTCGCTGGCGGCGCTCGCCAGCGTCTCCGGTCAACCCGGCCCGCTCCTGCCTCTTCCGAGCGAGGCCCTCGAGAAATACGAGGACGCTCCGGCTTACGTCTGGCGCATCGGGATTTCGCCCAGGATGGTTTCCCAGCACGACAGCTTCACGAGCTATCAGGTGAACGTAAACGCCAACGGGCAGAACATCACCGGCGACGCGGCCAACGAGCCATCGATCTGCGTCGATCCGACGAACGGCAACAAGATGGCCATCGGCTGGCGGCAGTTTAACAGCGTTGCCTCCAACTTCCGGCAATCGGGCTGGGCGCAGACGAGCAACGGCGGCGTCTCCTGGACCTTTCCTGGCGTGCTGGAAAACAATGTCTTCCGGAGCGACCCGGTGCTGTTTGCGGATAAGACTGGGACCCTCTTCTACCTCAGTCTCCTGCAGTCGTTTTTCGACGACATGTGGCGCTCGATCAACGGCGGGCAATCCTGGACGCGCCTCGCCTCGGCGACCGGTGGCGACAAGCAATGGTTTACGATCGATAACACCAATGGCACCGGAAGTGGTTTCCAATACCAATCCTGGAGCACAGGCGGCAATAACTATGGCGGAAGGCAATTCAGCCGTTCCATCGATGGTGGCTTCAGCTGGATCAATCCCATTTTTATCCCTAACTCGCCCGCTTGGGGCACGCTCGACGTCGACTCGAACGGCATCCTCTTCCTCAACGGCGTTAACCTGAACACCAACCAGATCTGGTGCGTGCGCTCGAGCAACGCCCGGAACGGCGCCGTCGCCCCCGCGTTCGACCAAAGCACCGCCGTCGATCTCGGCGGCCGCATTGTCATCGGCGCCCCCATCAATCCGGTGGGGCTGGTGGGCCAGCTCTTTCTCGCGGTCGATCGGTCTGGCACGAGCACGAACAACAACGTTTACATGCTCGCGAGCGTGCAGCCGACCGGATTCACCACCGGTGCCGATGTCATGTTCGTCCGCAGCACCAATGGCGGTGCCAGCTTCAGCGCGCCGCGGCGAATCAACGACGATCCGATCAATCACGCGAAGTGGCATTGGATGGGCACGTTGGCGGTGGCGCCGAATGGACGTATCGATGTCGTCTGGCTGGATACCCGGAATGCAGCCAACAATACGGACTCGCAACTCTTCTACGCTTACAGCTTCGATGGCGGCAACACCTGGTCGCCCAACGTCTCGGTCAGTAACTCTTTCAACCCGTTCCTTGGTTATCCGAACCAGAACAAGATGGGCGACTACATGACGATCGTCTCCGACAATACCGGCGGGAACGTCGCCTACTGCGCGACCTTCAATCAGGAAGAGGACATTTACTTCGTTCGCGTCGCCCCGGTCGCCCCGGTCGCACTGAGCGCGGTGTCCCGGAAGACTCACGGCGGCGTGGTTGACGTGCCGCTGCCGGACTTTGACGTGCCGCTGCCGCTTACCGGCAGCGCTGGCGTGGAGTGCCGAAACGGTTCCGGTCCGAACGGCAACAGCCACCAGCTCGTCATCACCTTTGCCGATCCGGTGACGGTTGGCAGCGTCACTGTGAGCAGTCCGGACGGACTCGCGACCGCCACGCAATCGGCGAGCGGCGCGATCGTGACGGTGGACCTTTCGAACGTCACCGATGCGCAAACGCTTCTGGTCACGCTGAACAACGTCAACGACGGCCAGCATTTTGGTCCGGTCACGATCCCGTTCGCCGCCCTCGTGGGTGATGTGAATGGCGACAGATCGGTCAACACCGGGGACACTCTTCAGACGCGCACCCACGCGGGAGAGAACATTTCCGCCGCCAACTTCCGCTACGATGTCAATACGGATGGGCAGATCAACACGGGTGACACCATCCGGGTCCGCTCCAGATCCGGCGCCTCGTTGCCGTAGCTTCCGGCCAAGGCCCTCTCCGCGCCGGGTTAGCGACCGCGGCTCCAGTCGCCGCCATCACAAAACAGCTTGGGATTCCCAGCCAGACGGGCGACTGTGTCGCCTTATGGGAAACAGCCAAGGCAGAGACAACGTCAGGAAACGCGCCGCCCGCCGCAAGAAGACCGAGCGCCTCGCACTCGCGAAGAAAGCTGCCGCCCAGCCCAAGGCGAAGAAGTAGCGCTGAATTGCCGGAAGCGGGTACCCATGCCCGCCGGGAACCCGCTGTCGTCAGAGATCGGCGTAGCGGCGGCTTTTGAAGCGAGCGAGTTTCAATTTCACCGCGCCCTGGTGTTCGTTAGGCATAGAGCGCCTCTCCGGCCGCCGCCCGGGCACGCAGCGTGGCCAGCATCTCGGATTCCGGTTGATCCGCCGCCCAGCCGGGCCGCAGTTGAAAATGCGGCTCGTCCTTGATCGTCTTCCAGTTGCCGCCCCACTCCAGCCCCAACTCCACACCAAGCGCGCCGACCGCTTTGTAGCGCGGTGATTCCGGGACGTATTGTGCGCCATCGAAAATGCCGATGTCGAAGGCAATCCCGAAGTTGTGATTGGAATAACCGCCCCGGGCGTTTGTCACGATGCGGCCGGGTTTCGTGCGGCCCTGCGCGTATAGTTCGTTCTGTTCCTCGTAGGTGCGAAGGCCGCTGATCAGCTTGATCGTGATGCCGACCGCGGCTGCCTTCCGCACCAGCGCGCGGGCGTAGGCCTGCACCTCGGGCTGCAGAGTCGCGATCACTTTTTCGCTTCGCGGATCGACTGTCCCGGAAGCGGCCACCGGCGGCGCCTTCGGTCCAGGTCGCGTCTTGACCCGATGGGGTTTCTTACCGGTCACGCGGGTGTAGATCGCCTTCCAAGTCTCGACTCCGGCACGCCCATCCGGGTCGAGCCCGAGCTTCGCCTGCACGACGCGAATCATGGCATCGAGGTCGGACTCCGTGACGGCGGCGGGCTTGATCCGTTCAGGGCCGGCCTCCTTCCCTACGGGAATCGCCCGCTTCACCAACCGCAGAAACTTCGCCGCCGCGAAACCACGGAGCTGCTTCCCGTCCAGCACCGTCTCCACCTCAATAAAATCAGCGCCCGGCGCGGCGGGAGAGACCTGCTCCACGAGCTGGCCGTTCGGGAGCAGAGCCACCACGTTCGCACCTGGATCGTCCGCCGGGACGCGCGGCTCGGAGCGGAGCCGGAGCGGTGATTTCGTAACCCGTACTTCGTAGGCAGTGCCCATGGCGGCGGCGGCGCCAGGCTTGGCTCGCCCGGGCTTTGCCGGTTTGTAGCGGCCACCGAGCGGCGCCTGCTGGGCGAGGTGGAAAAAATCGTAAACGTTCTCGCCGTAACAGCGGCCGTCATCGGACCGGTGACCTTGCTTGAAGCCTTGCGTGCAATCCGCGCTTCCCTTGTTGTAGGCGATCGCCACATACACCTGCTCGTCATCCGAGAGAGTGCTGCGGTCCCGCCAGCGTTGGCGGCGGGCGGCGGCCCGCAGCTCTTCCATGAACTGCGCGAGACAGGCATCGAAATCGGCCCAGGCCCGGTCGAGGAAGAAAGCGGGATTCTCTTCAAAGAACTGGAGGTCATATTGGAAAAGGCCAAATCCGTGACAGAACTTCGCCTGATTCCGCGCCGCGCCGCGGTAGCCATCGATCTGTTCCGCCACGTCGAGCAGCGCCTGGCGCGCGATCTGGAACATCTCGGCACCCCGCGGCGCGCCCACCAGCTCCGCTTTGTTGCGCGGGAATGCGGAACGGCCGCGATCCTCGTCCAGCGTGTCACCCACGCAGAGCCTGAGAATGTCCGCTTCCGGCAGGCCCTTGGCCAGCAGGAGCGACCAGATGTAACCGGTTTCCTGATAGGCAATCGCCGCCAGCAGATCGACGCTAAAGGGCGTCCCCTTCACCGCGGCAGCGATTCGTTTGCCGAAGGTGCTCTTGAACCAGGCGATTGCTTCCGGCGCCGTCATAATCCGTGTCGTTTCCCAGTCATAGGGTCGCGATCAGCATCACCGCGAGCAGCAGAAGCTGACGCGTCGGAACGAACAAGCGCAGAACCCATAAGCCTGGCGAACCCGAGACGCCCAAGGATGCTGAGCCGCCTCCCGCTGGGCAAGGCAAATCAGCAGGCGACAATCAGGGGACGCCCAGATTCAATGTGCCACGGCTAACGCGGACGGCACTCCCGCCCACCCGCACCGTGCGGAGAATTCCATCTTCTTCCTGCGCCTCGATATGCAGGATGCTGGGCCGGCCCATCTCGACACCTTGCGCGACGATCCACCTACCTCCGCTGCCCTTGCGTCGCCAGAGGTAACCGGCGAGCGCGGCTGCAGCCGACCCCGTGGCTGGATCTTCCGTGATGCCCGCGGCCGGCGCGAACATCCGGGCGCGGATATCGACCTCGCCGACGCCCTCGTGGCAGAAGACGTAAACATCTTTCGCCCAGCTGTGCGCGATCGCCTCCCGCCAGCGGGCAAGATCAAGCACGACCCGCTGCAGAACTGAGCCGTCACGCAGCGGCACGAACAAAAACGGGAGCCCGGCCGAATACGCGCACGGCTGGTCACGTTCGTCTTCCAGGATGTCGTCCCCCGCAATGCCGAGAAGCTCCGCCAAAATCTCCCTCGATGGGACTGCCGGCCCGAGCTCCGGCACGCGAGCCGCGGTGAGCCACGTGAAGAAACCGCCGCCGCTCAACGGGCTGACAGTGACCGGCACGAGGCCGACGTTTTCCTCCAACCCGAACGATGCATTGCCAGTGCCATCGCGGTCCGCGATGCCTAGTTCGACCAGCAATTGGGCCGTGCCAATGGTCGGATGACCGGCAAATGGAAGCTCGGCTGCAGGCGTAAATATGCGCAGTTGTCGTAGTGCACCAGGCATTTGCGTCGGACGCACAAATACTGTCTCGGAGAGATTGAACTCCCGGGCGATCGACTGCATGACCGTTGGATCGAGCTTCGGCGCTTCGGGGAAGACAGCCAGTTGGTTGCCGCCAAACATGCGGTCGGTGAAGACGTCCAGCGTGTGAAACGTGAGCTCTTGCATGGCCGGAACTCTTGCCGCTTACGTGCCGAAGTAGCGGTCTCCTGCGTCGCCCAAGCCCGGCAGAATATAGCCGACCTCATTCAACCCTGTGTCCACGGCGGCGGCGATGATGGGCACATCGGGATGGGCACTCTGGAGTTGCGCGAGGCCTTCCGGACACGCCAGGATGCAGACGAAACGGATCGAGCGTGCGCCGTGCGATTTCAGGACCGTGACCGCTTCGGAGGCGCTGTAGCCGGTGGCGAGCATCGGGTCGAGCAGGAGCACCTCCGCCTCAGCCAAACCACGCGGGAGCCGCCGATAATAGCTCACCGGCCGGAGCGTCTTCTCGTCACGATAAAGACCCAGGTGGCCCACGCTGGCCTTCGGCAGCAATGGCAGCATGCCGTCCACCATCCCGAGCCCGGCGCGCAGGATCGGGACCAGTACGACCGGCGCGGCCAGTCTGCAGCCATCGCAGGCGCGCAACGGTGTCTCGATGGAAATGCTGGCAACCGGCCAGGCGCGCGATGCTTCTGTTAGAAGAAGGAGCGAAACCTCCTGCAGAGTGCGTCGGAACTCCGCAGTGTCGGTGGTTTTCGCCCGCATCACGGCGAGCCGCGTCGCAATCAGGGGATGTTCGACAACGTGAACGCTCATGCGGGAGGAATTATTAACCGCAGAGCGCGCGGAGGACACAATATTTTCCCCCAGAACTTCCCCGAACGCTAGGGCTCAACCACTGGCCGAAAGCGCGGCGGTTGTTGATTCAGCCGCCAACCGATCGCGGGCTAATCACCGTCTCCCGCCCCATTTTGTCACAGGCTTCCCGCTGATCGTGTTCCACCCTCCCCCGCCTTGCGAGAGCCCGACCCACGCGACCCCACTCTGTTCGTATCCGTGATAGCGCGCATCGTCGTCGTGCGAGAAGCAGACTGCCATCTTCCCATCCTTGATCTCGTAAATCAGGAGATGAACGGTCAGGGTGTCCGCCTGGATACGGGTTTCGGTCACATTCTGGCCGGTCACGCCATAGGAGTTCGCCATGTCGAGGATCATCTGGTCGTAAGCGCCATTGCCTTCCTGATGAATGATTTTGGCGTTGCTCGCGCGGCCATCGATCAATTTTGCACGCGCCACCAGCCAGACGGAAATGGGTGATACGCAGAGAGACCGGTAGAGCGGTCGGCTTAGTCCCATCCGCAACGATTCGAGCGGAAAATTGGGCAGGTTTTTAATGGTGCGCCCCGCCGGTTGCGCCGGCGGAGCGGCCAAACTGGAGGAGGCTGTGGTGGCTGCAATAATAAGTGCAACGAGCAGGTTTCTCATGAAGGGACCGAGAGTTAACGACACCTCCAAACATCGCAAGCAAATAGAAGAAGACTTAGGTGGTGCATGCTGGCTCTGGAAACTGTCGACAGGCGCTAGCCTGTTTAGCTCTCGTTATTTGTCTTCCCGCATCCGCACGGGCGAGGCTGGGATCTTGTCGAGCACGATTCGTTGATTCGCGCCGTAATGTCCGAAAGCCAGCACACCGGTCGGGCATTCCTGCACACAGGCGGAACATCGAACGCATTGCGGGTCTTCCATCGGGATGCCCTTGTTGGCGAAGTTCATCACGTCGATGCCCTGGTGGCAGACGGAGGTGCAAACGTTGCAAGAGATGCACTTGGCTTTCTCGGGAAAGATCCGGTAGCGCGTGAAGCGCGTGTAGATGTGCATGAGCGCCGCGAGCGGGCAGAAGAAGCGGCACCAGACGCGGCCGGAATACTTGAAGTAAAGCCCCACCCCGATGATGCCGCCAAGCCCAACGTCGACGAGCCACTTGTAGCTGGCGTAGTTTACGATGGCGCCCGCGGCGTTCTTCCCTTCCAGAAGCAGGTGGAACGCGGAAGCGGCGATTGAATTGCGGCCAGAGCCACCCGGCGATGCGGACGAAGAGTAACAGGAACGCACAGGCCAGAATCACCTGGCCGGCCATGTTAAAGCGATTCCAGAACGGGCCGTGTGGCATCTTGTGCCGCTGCTTGTCGCCCATCGTTTCCGCGAGCGCGCCGCACGAGCAAATCCACCCGCAGTAAGCGCCCTTACCCCAACGCCAGATCAGGAGTGGGATGATAACGAAAGTCTGGAAGAAGGAGATGATCAGCCACCAAAGGATCGGCGCATCGGTAAAGACGTTGTAGACCATGAGGGGCCAGGCGAGGACGAAGCCGTAGGCGCGCCAGTAAGCGCGCGGATGTCCCCACTCCGGCCATTGCTGCGCGAGATACTGGGCCGCGGGAATGTAGGACTCGAAAAGGTTGTCGGCGATCGTGCGGCCCGGTCCCTGGTCGAACCAGCCGTTGTAACCGAGATAAGGCAGGATGATTTCCGGAAGCAGAAAGAGCGGAACGACCTGAATGAGCATCAGCACCGACGTTTGCAGCGTCACATAAGGGGTCCGACGCCGCCGGATGCGCGTGATGCCAAAGGCAACGATCGCGGAGCTGTAAGCGAGCGTGTAATAGAAGGAGCGCGATTTGAGCGAGACCGCGAGCGTCCCGAGGAGCGTGGACCGGTCGGCGATTTGCGCCTGCCACCACGCGCCCAGCGAAGCCAGAAGCGCCGGCATGTTGCCTGGCCAGGGATCGAGCCAGCTCTCGGCAAAGCCGCCCGATTTCCAGACATAAACGAACAGGCAGACGACAACGAAAACCAAGAGCGCGATCCACCCGCGAGCAGTCCCCTCGCCCGCGATCGCAATGCCGGAGCGACGAAAGAAATCGAGCGGCGCCTCGCGGCCCAACATCGTGAAGACGATGTCGTTAGGCAGCGCCGCCCCGGCGCCGTTCTTGAGAAAGACTCGCTCGCGTTCGATGCGTGTCACTTCCGTGCCGAGCGCAAGCGCGAGTGAGCCGGTTTGGTGACGCGCGTGCAGCCTCGTGACGTTCTCGGACTTGGCTCGCGCAAACTCCTTTCGCCGGTAGCTCAGCGTCACGTCGGCCCCGGATTCCGCGAGCGCGAGCGCGGTCTCGAGCGCCGAATCGCCGCCGCCGACGACCAGGGCCTTCTGCCCCGCAAACTCCTTCGGATCGAAGAGTCGATTGTAAACCTTGTCCAACTCTTCGCCGGGCACGCCCAGCTTACGGAAGTTCCCGCTCCGCCCGATCGCGAGGATCACCCGTCGCGCTCGCACCGAAGCACTGTCCTCGAGATGCAGGATCAACTCCACGCTGCGGCGCTCGATCCGATCGACGCGCGCGGGTGTGATGTCGATTCCGGCCGCCCAGCGCTGCGCCTCGATTTCCGCGAGCAGTTCCTCCTTCACGTTGGCGGTGACCTGCAGACCGCCCTCGAGTTTCATCCCGGTCGGGTATGTGAAGATGGGCTTTGCTTTCGGAAAGTTGATGACCGTCGAGAAGGCTTCCGTCGCTTCCAGGACGACAAACCGCAGCCCAGCTTTCTTTGCTTCGATGGCCGCAGAGATTCCCGCCACGCCGCCGCCGATGATCGCCAGATCGAAGCGTTCCGGGTTTTGGTTTCCGCCTTCCGGCTTAGCAAAATCCGGCTCGCGCAGAATCGCACGCACCGCCTCCGCGCCGGTCTTCGACGAAAACTTCAGCAGCGGAATTCCGGTAAGATCGCCCACGATCCGAACGCCGGGCAGTGTCGTTTCGCCCTCGGATCCACAAACCGGCAGCTTTTCCACCGTGCCCGCGGGCCACTGGGTGTGCAGCCACTTCGTGTAGCGTTGAATCAAGGAGCGCATGAGATCAACGGCGCACGACGGGGCAGTGATAGTGCCAGTGATCCTGGCGGAACAAGCCGATCACGTGAGCAACCTAACCTGGGTCAGAGCCGCGATCAGATAAAACATCCCGGCGACGCCGATCATGGCCGAGCCGCCGCGCAGGAGCCACTCGCCGGCCCGACTCGGACCAGCCCGGGCGCCGCTTCGACTCCAGCCCCGTACAGACTTCGTTAGGCCGAAGAGAGGCAGGACGACGCATTGGTGGCCGATTTCCACTCCGAGGCTAAACGAGAGGATCGCCAGGGCCACTGCGAAGCCCGGCATTCCTGACATCGCATCCAAAAGTCCGCCGGCAAATCCGAGACCGTGGAACAAGCCAAAGAAAAACGCGACCGTGAGTCGACCGGCGCCTCGGCTTCCCTCGGGCCAGAAAACGTTCTGGAGCGCCACAAAGACAATGCTGGCGGCGATCATGGGCTCAACGATCTGCGAGGACACACGGACCACATCGAGGACGGAAAGGGTAAGGGTGATGGTGTGGGCGAGTGTGAAAATCGCGATGATCTTGAACAGCTCCCAAAAACTGGTGACCGCGAGCGCGAGGGCGGCGATGAAAAGGAGATGATCGTAACCAGTCAGAATGTGCATGATCCCGTGGCGCACATAATCGCGCGCGGTGTGCCACGGGTCCGGGCGCGAACCGCTCGACACGATGAGCGGTTCGCGTGAGGTGAGGAGAGCGCCCTCGCGCAGAAGCTCTGAAGCCTTCTGCACGCGCACGATGTAGGTCGCTTCCCAGCGGTTGCCCGGCGCGTATTCGATTTCGTTCAGAACGTCCTGTTCAATCCGGAGAGTCCCGACCGGGCCCGCGACCGGAAATTGCAAATCGTAAGTCACATGCGTGTTGTCCGCTCCCGGAGTCGGAGCGGACAACGCGGCGTGCGCGCTTGAGAGCGCGTGTTCGTCCGCGAAGAGACGGAGATGATCGCGAAGGTAATCGCCGTGCTTCTGCTGGGCCTCCGCCAGAGACGTGGCCGAGGACGGCGCATATAGGTTCGCGACGAAGATCTCTTCCAGCGAAACGCGCACCCGCACTTCAATTCCGGCCGGGGCGATCACGACGTCCATCGAACCCTGCGCCACGGGATGGGCGCGCACCGTAACGGAGGCCCAGCCCAAGGCCACGCCGATCGCGAGGGCCAGCTTCATCGATGAACATGGAAGTTGTTGTGACCCGGATTAAGGATGGCGGCCTCGCGCATCAAGCTCGCCCCGCGCTCCAGATCGTCCGCTGCCGAGAAGATCAAGCCCGCGTGATAAAAGATGTGCGCGTCTCGAATGCCGGTCCCGAGCGCCTCCTCCATTTCCCGGCGACCTTCGGCAAAATCGCCCGCGCGATACAGAGCCCAAGCCAGGCCCTCATGCGCGGTAACGCTTTGCCGCAAGGCGAGATCCTGCCGCGCCCATTTCACGGCCTGCCGCACCATCCTCGCGGACGTCAGCATAGAAACCGGCGAGGTGGTGAATGAAGTGCACCTCGCCGCGTTCCACCGAAGCGAGGTAGCCGGCCAGCGCCTTCTCGTGCCAGGTCTTCGCTTGCTCCGGCTGTCGCATGAAAACGTATAGATCTCCGAGCGCCTGTTCCAGGTCCGGGCGACGCGACTGTGCGATCAACTGCTCGTAGAGCTTGATCGCCTCCGGGAATTCCTCCTGCGCCCCGCGCAGCTCCGCCAGGTGTTCCACCACAGAAAAACTCTGCGGCGCGCGCTCCGCCGCGAGGCGGTATTGCTCCTCCGCCGCTTGAAGCTTTCCGCTGCGGAACAACATCTCGCCCGCGCGGACGCGATACCAGGAGACATTCTCGGGCGCTTCGCCGCGGGCCTCGGCTGCCTCTGCCGCGCGCAGGCAAAGCTGCAACACTTCGGCGTTCGCACCGCGGAGGCGCGCCAGTTCCGCGCGCCGGGAAAACACCGCCGGCGAATCCGCCAGTTCATTCACGATCGTCGCCGTCGTCTCTACATTTCCAAGCGCCAACTGCGCGTCGGCCAGGAGCAATCGCGCCTCGATATTGTCGGGAGCGCGTTGCAGGATTTTCTCCGCCAGATCGCGGGCCTCGGCAAAGCGATGCAAGGCCGACCGAATCGACGCCAGGCCCGCCAATGCGCCCGGCTGTTCGGGGAACTCCGCCAGCGCCGCCTGAAATGCAACTTCCGCGGGCGCATACGCGCCGAGATCGCCGGTTTGACGCGCCTGCCGAAGGTGCGCTTGTCCGAGGGCCGCGAGCGCAATCACGTCGCCCGGCCGTTCCTGCACGCGCCGTTCCCATCGCTCAATTTCCGCGGCGATTGACTCTGCCGCTGCGACAGAGATGACCGCGGAATGGCAAAGCAGCGCCCCGCAAAAAATCGCGCCGACGCGGCGGAGAAACCGTGGCATTCGACCACCATGCAAAGCGCATCCGTGAGAAGTCAAGGGGCCGGAAAGGGTGGGTTTTTTGGGCTTGACCAGTTTTGCGTAATTTTCGAACCTTGCGAAAGGCGCCTGCGGCAACCGACCACTGGTGTTTGAGGGCGCATCAACTGGAGGTAACGCTATGAAAACTTACCCGCGCCCACTGGCCGGTCTTGCTCTGCTTCTGTTCCTGTTCGCCTTCACTCCCGGCCTCACGCGCGCGGCCGACCACGCCGATGGCCCCAGCGCGGCCAACAATGCTTCCGCCGACCTGGCGGACGTCTTTTTCTTTCTCGATCCCAACGACAACAGTCGGGCCGTGCTCGAGATGACGATGCGCGGATTCATCGTTCCAGGCGAAGCAGCCAACATGGGCATCTTCGACCCCGAGCTGACTTATCAGTTCGGCCTCGAAGAAACGGGCGATGCCGCGCCCGACGCTCTCATCACAATCAACTTCTCTCCCCGCGCCAGCGCGTCGATCGGGCAGATCGCTACGGTGCGAATGACCCGCGGCAGCAGCACCATCTTCGAATTCTCGGCGCCGGCCACCGTGCCAAACCTTTCGCCCACGGCGCCGACGCAGGTGGTGTCCACCGATTCCGCCTCGGGGGTCAAATTCTTCGCCGGCGAAGTGGATGATCCGTTCTTTTTCGATATCCCGGGCTTTTCCCGCTTCGTCAGCTCGGTCCTGGCCGGTACGCCCAATGTGACGGCACTCGACCGCGGGCGCGACACCTTCGCCGGCTACAATATCTCGTCCATCGCGCTGAGCATTCCGAAGACCCTGCTGAACAGCGCCAATGATGTCGTGGGCGCAGAGGCGCTGATCTTCCGGGCCGACAGATTCCCGGTCACGCTCTTCGGCAACATGTCGACCCGCGGGAAGGTCGGTGTAGGAGACGACGTCTTGATCGGCGGAATCATCATTTCGGGGAATTCCCTGAAGCGAATTGTCATTCGCGCCCTCGGCCCTAGCCTCGCAACCGCTGGCGTGGTCGGCGCGCTCCTAAACCCCACGGTCACGGTATTCAACAGTCAAATGGAGGTGGTGGCGAGTAACGACGACTGGCAAACCTCCCCGAATGCGGGCGACCTGACGGCTGTGCACCTCGACCCGACGGACCCGCGTGAGTCGGCCCTGATCGCGACGCTCGCCCCCGGCAACTACACTGCCGTCGTTTCCGGCGTGAATGGCACCAGTGGCATCGGTCTGGTGGAGGCTTACGATTTGGACACGGGCGCCGCGGCGGCACCGGGGACGCTGCGCCAGCTCGACCGGATGGGAAACCCGGCGGTCAACGTGGCGTTGGTTCCGTTTGCCCGAAAGGATGAATACAACACCGCCACACCACAGCAGGATGCGGCCGGCCGTTTCGCCGGCGACATTGTCGCCACGCTCACGGCCCTCGGCACCAACTCGACCAACATCGGCATTCTGGCCGGCGTCGCCGTGACGCACGGCGATTATCTACACCTGAACCTGCAGACTGCGAACAGCGGCCCTGGCGGCGGGACTAACTCCGAAGCCGCCTTTCCCAACGGCCGGCGGCTTGGAGACGACACCGTCGATACCCTCCTCAACATCATCACCAACGGCGCGATCACGGCCGGCGACCACGTCAATGCCAACGATGTTTCGCTGCAGGACGCGTTTCCCTTCTTCGCCCTTTCCCAGCAGCCGCGCGATCCGGGTGTGATCGACGATAATACGCGCAACTAGTCACCGGTGTGGGGCTGGTTGATCGGACCGTTCGTCGACGCGTGGCAGAAGGTGCACGCCGACGACGCCGCGGGCGCCCGGAAATTTCTCGAGCGCTTTCCAGAGCATCTCGGCGAGGCGGGACTCGGCACGATCAGCGAAGTGTTCGACGCGGAGCAGCCGTATCTCGCGCGCGGCTGCATCGCGCAGGCCTGGAGCGTGGCTGAAGTGCTGCGCTGCTGGGTCAAGACGAGCGGCGGCTAACCAAGGCGCGCGGGATTCGGGAGCGGAGGCATTGCGTCGGGCGCGGTCCTCGCCGATTACTTCCGCTCATGAATCGAAAAGTGCGCCTCCTCCTCGCGCTGGCATTGCTATCTGGCGCCAGCGTGGCCGAGGCGCAGTGGCCCTGGTCGAAACCGCGCCCCAAGCCGACGCCCGCGCGGGTAATAGCCACGCCGGCACCCGCCGCCAAACCGATCGTCCCGCCGCGGCCGCGCCCCGCTCCCACTCCGATGGTGGCGCTCCCAAATTACGACGAGGAGACCAGCGTGCGCCTGCAGATTTTTCTCGATAATCACAACTTCGGCCCGGGCAAGATAGACGGCGAGATGGGCGAATTTTTCCGCAAGGCGCTCCTCGCCTTCAAGCGGGCGAATGGGACGCCGGAGAGTGGCGCGGTCGACGCGTCGTTCCTCGCCGAAGTGCCGGAGGCGTATACCACATGGGTAATTCCCCCGGAGGCGGAGAACTTCGTCGGCCCCACCTCCTCGAGGCCTTCGGAACAGGCGAAATTCAAAGGGTTGAAATACGGTTCGCTCCTCGAATTGGTCTGCGAGCGCTTCCACGCGGCGGAAGATTTTGTCCGCAAAATCAATCCCGGCGTAAACCTCGAGCAGCTGAAACCGGGCGACAGCGTCCGCGTCCCCAATGTCAATCCGTTCAAGATCGAGGATCTGCAGGAAGGCTTCATGCCAGACCGTCCCGAGCTGGCCGCGCGCAAGGTGGTGATCGATACAACCGAGCGGTTTCTCGAGATTCATGAAGGCGACAAGCTGATCGCGGAGTTTCCGATTACACCCGGCTCGACGACGCTGCCGGCGCCGATCGGCACCTGGAAGATCGTTGGCATCGCAGTGCTGCCGTGGTTTCGCCATGACGAGGGCGTGCTCAACGCCGGTGTCAAAACCGACAACTTCTACAACCTGCCCTCCGGCCCGAACAATCCGGTCGGCATTCTCTGGATGGGCCTGAGCAAGCCGCACGTCGGCGTCCACGGGACGAATAATCCGGAGACAATCGGGCGCGCCGCCAGCCACGGCTGCATCCGGACCGCGAACTGGGATGCCGCCCGGATCAAGGAGCTCGTGACGAAGGGCTGCGTCGTCGAGATTTTTTAGACGCGCAAATTTTTCGCGCGGAATCGCGCGCAGCTCCGTCTAGGCTGGTGAACGCACCAGCGCATGGATACCGGCGACCGCGAAATTTATCGGAGGGCAATCGGAGGCAACCGGGAGGCCTTCGAGATCATCATCCGGGCCTCCAGCCGGACGCTCTTCGCCATCGCCTACGGCGTCCTGCAGGACCGCGCGGAAGCGGAGGACGTGGTCCAGGATGCATTTGTCAAAGCGTGGAAATCGCGCTCCCGGGTGCGTGATCCGGAGAAATTTCCCGCCTGGCTGGCGACGATCGCCCGCCACCGCGCCCGCGACGTGGCCCGCAGCCTGACGGACCGTGCCGCTGGACGACGAACTGGATGACGAAGCGGATCCTGCGGCGGCCGAAAGTGACACGCGGGTGCGGAGTGCGGAAGTGAACGGCCAGGTGCACGCGGCCCTCGCCGCGCTGCCCGAAACACACCGCGTCGCCCTCACCCTCCGCTATTTTGAGGCGCTCGATTACGCCACGATCGAGCGGACGCTTGGCCTCACCAACGGCGCGCTCCGCGGCATCCTCGGCCGCGCGCTGCAAACCATGCGCAAACGCCTGCAACCGGCGCTCGCCGCCCTGGAGTAATCGCATGGCTACCACGCACGACATTCACAACGACATCGAAAGCTGGCTGGCCGCCGCCGTCCACGACCAGCTGTCGCCCGAAGAACGCGCGGATTTCGACGAACATCTCGCCAACTGCGAAACCTGCCGCGCCCTGCATGAAGAGGAACTCACCATGAGCAATATGATCGAAAACACCCTGAGCCAGGCGCGCCCGGATCTCGCGTTCGAACAGCGCATCGTTTGGGGCTTTCGCCGGAACGTGCCGACCCGCCGCAGTTTTACCGCGCCATTCGCGAATTTCTTCCGCTGGCGCGCAACGCAGCTCGCGGCCGTAGCCGCAGTGCTGCTGACACTGGTGCAGGTGGGTCGGCTCGTGACCGACGAAGGACTCGCGCCCGTTGAAAGATTGAGGCAACTCCCCTCGTTTAGGGGAAGCACCGCGGGCGAAAACGACAGTCGTGGTGATCAATCAGGTGCGCGAGGCGCATACTGCGCCCGGCGACACAGAACGCGTCGTGGTGACCGGTTCCTACATTCCTCCGGCGGAAACCGAATCGGCCTTGCCGGTAACAGTCGACCGCGCCGGTGTGATCGACCAGCGGGCGAAAACAGCCGCCGCGCCGCCGCCTGCTCCGGCTCAGATGGAACGGCGCGATGAAGCGCAGCGAGCCTTTGCGGGCGAAGACAAGAAAAACGCCGCAGAGGGTTCCCAGATGCTCGCAGAAAATCCCGGCGGGCAGCCACCGGACCCGGCGGCGCCTGACGCAAACCGCAAACTTGTGCGCAACGCGCACGTCGAGCTCGAAGTGATCAAGTTCGACGAGGCGGTGCAAATAATCACGGGCGTTCGCGACGGACGACCGCGGTTATGTCGCGACGAGCAGCTCCGCGAAACAGGCCAATGGCAAACTGCGCGGCCAGGTGGTCGTCAAAGTTCTGCCGGAAAACCTTGACGCGTTTCTTTTGAAACTCCGCGGGCTCGGCGAGCTGAAGAATCAGACGCTCGGGACCGAGGATGTGACGAAGCAGTATTTCGATACCGACTCGCGCCTGAAGAATGCGCGCGTCATGGAGCAACGGCTGATCGACATTCTCGAGACCAAAACTGGTAAGGTCGCCGACCTGCTCGAGGTGGAACGCGAACTCGGTCGCGTCCGCGCGCAGATCGAGGAGATGCAGGGCGCGCTTAAATACATGGATGCGCAGGTCGCATTCGCGACCGTCACGATCACGCTCTCCGAGAAAGACATGGATGTGCCGGCGGCGTTCCTCTTGAAACGCCGAGCGCCACGCTCGCGCTTTTCTCGACCGATGTGGAGAAGACCTTCGCGGAAGTGAAGGGCGTGGTCGACGGGGCGAAGGCGCAGGTTTCCTCCTCCACGCTCGATCGCGACAGCGCGGGGGAAGCAACCGCGCGGCTCGTGTTGTTGATCGTGCCGGAGGAAGCCGACGCGCTGATTGACCGCATCAAAGGCATGGGCCGGGTGCAGAATTACAACGAGCAAACCGACCGCATCGCGCAGGGCGGCGGTTCCGGCATGTCGGACACCGCGAAAGTGGAGCGCGACAAGGTCCAGCTGAGCATCACGATTTCGCGCAACGAACAGGAGCCAGCGCTGCAGACAACCAGCCTGCGCATTCTCACCTCCGTGGTGAGCGACAAGGTCGCGCGCCTGAAGGAGAACGCGGCGAAATCCGGGCGCGGAGATTCGCAGCTCATCCTTCAGCCGCAATCCCGATGGGCAGGAGTTCGCCAACATCACCCTGCGGGTGGCGATGAAGAACTACGCGGCGCTCATGAGCTCGTTCGATCAGCTCGGGAAGGTGAAGGATGTGAGCGTGCAGCGGGAGGATCGCCGCGGCGTGATCAACGAAGAGACCGCGCCGGCCGATATCAGCATTCAGGTTTACAGCGAAGGGAACATTGTCTCGCCCGAGAGCGGCTTCTTCGCCACGCTCCGGCAGACGCTGGCGCAAGGCGCGGATGCGCTCATGTGGAGTCTGCGGATGATCGGGGTGGCGCTGGCGTTCTTCGCCCCGTGGGTCATCGCGCTGGTGTTGCTCGTGTGGCTGATTCGCCGGATCTCTCGTGCGCGGGCCGCGCGGCGGGCGCAGGCGGACGCGGAAATCTAACTTCCGGGGAGCGCACGTTTCGCTACCGCAGCAGCAGGAACACCACAGGCGTGAGAAGGACAAGGTCCGCGAGCGCAGTGCGCGTATCGGCCTGGATGCGATCACGGACCACGTGTACGAAGGCGAGCAAGGTGGCGCTCGCGCCGATCGCCATCGAGACGCTGCGCGATGCTGGTAGCAGCGCCGTCAGAACTCCGCTCGTTAGCCAAATGGTCGCAAAAAGCGGCAACGACCAGCCTGTTGACCTGCGGGAACTCGGTCGCGATCGAGATCCGTCGCTGCGCCAGATCCAGCCCGAGTTCCCAACACGCGATGCAGATGCAGTTCAAGGCGCACAGGCTCGCGAACACAATCCATGGGACAAATGCGACCGTTGGCAGACCCCGGAGCAACCCGACCATCGCACCCGCGGCGAAGATAACGCCAATGCTGATTTCCTTGAGCGGCAGCAGGCGCCAGAGCGATGGCCGCAGCTGGTTGATCAGCAGGTAAACCAAGGCCAGCCCACCCACGCCGCAGCCGACCAGCACCGCCAGCGTATCAAGCTCTCGCCACACCACGAGAAGATCAGCCAGCGCAACGGCCGACACCGCCACGATCCACGCGGCTCGATGTCGCCGGCAAAACCTCTGGCGCAGCGAGACGGCCGTGCGCTGGTCCAGCGACACGCTGTCGACAAAGCGATCCGCGAGATAGATCAGCCAGGCGGTGAGGAACAGCGCCGCCGTCGTCCCGCGCGGAATCGCGATCTGGAAAACTCCGCAAAGAGCCAGTGCCAGCTCACCGCCACGAGCGGCGCGTCGAGGCAAACCAGATTCAACCACACGAAGGGCGAAATCCGTTCCTCGCCTGGGAGGCGCGCTCGCCGGGGTGAAGCTCTTGCTCGCCGCGACCTCGATCATACGTTAAACTTTCCGCGACAGCGTTCCCCGTGACTTACGCCTATGAACTCGAACAACGGCATCTCTCTTGATAATGCGGCCGTCGCCGCGCTGCCAAAACATCTCCTGCAATTCGCCGTCGACCAGCGCTTCGATGAATACACGCCAGTCGACCATGCGGTCTGGCGCTTCATCATGCGGCAGAACATTTTCTTCCTGAAGGAATACGCGCACAAAGTTTACTTTCAGGGTTTGCTCGAGACCGGCATTTCTTTTGACCGCATCCCGCGCATCGAGTGAGATGAACGAGATCCTCGGCCGGATCGGATGGGGCGCGGTCGCGGTCGATGGTTTTATTCCGCCGGCCGCTTTCATGGAATTCCAGGCCTACAAGGTCCTCGTGATCGCGTGCGACATGCGCCAGATCCATCATGTCGAATACACCCCCGCGCCCGACATCGTGCATGAGGCGGCAGGCCACGCGCCGATCATTGTCGATCGCGAATACTCCAATTACCTGCAGCGCTTCGGCGAAGTTGGCGCCAGGGCGATGCAATCGCGCAAGGACTTCGAGCTCTACGAAGCGATCCGCCATCTCTCGATCCTGAAGGAGTTGCCAAACTCCGACCCGAAGGAAGTGGCCGAGGCGACCCGCGAGGTCGAGTACCGACAGGCGAATCTCGGTGAACCCTCGGAGATGGCGCTCCTTTCGCGCCTGCACTGGTGGACGGTCGAGTATGGTCTCATCGGCACGCTCGAAAACCCGAAAATCTACGGCGCCGGCCTGCTCTCCTCGATCGGCGAGTCGGTCAGCTGCCTCGAGCCGCACGTGAAAAAACTCTGGTATTCGCTCGACGGCCGCCAGCCAGCCGTTCGACATCACGACCAAGCAGCCGCAACTCTTCGTCTGCCGCGACTTCAAGCATTTGACCGAAGTGCTGGAGGAGTTCGCCAGCCGGATGGCCTTCCGCGTCGGCGGCCTCGAAGGCATCCGCAAGGCGCTCGACGCCAAGAATACCGCGACCTGCGAGTATTCATCCGGGCTGCAGGTCAGCGGCACATTCACGGAAATGCTGACCGGCGACAACGAGCAGCCCATTTACCTGCGCACGACCGGACCGAGCGCGCTCGCGTTTGCCGACAAACAGCTCGACGGCCACGGCCGCGACTACCATGCGGAAGGATTCGGCTCGCCGATCGGTCGCTGGCGCAACACAACACCACTCCCGGAGACACTGACGGACGATCAATTGCGCAGCATCGGCATCGACGTGGGCAAGAAAGCGACCATCACATTCGACAGCGGCATCGTCGTGAGCGGCCGCGTCGAGAACCTCCTGCGCCGCAACGGCAAGCTACTGTTGATCAGCTTCTCGAATTGCAGAGTGAAGCACGGCGACCGCGTCCTGTTTGACCCCGCATGGGGCACGTTCGACATGGCGGTGGGCGAGCGGATCAGCTCGGTCTTTAACGGCGCCGCGGACAAAGATGCCTACAACCAGGTCGCGCTCGTGCCGAAGGAGCGCACGATCAAGGTGCCTTCCGACGAGAAGCGGCGGAAGCTCGAGAACCTCTATCTCGCAGGTGCGCGAGATCCGCGACCGCAAAATGGGCTCCGAACGGCTGGGCGAGATCTGGGAAACGCAGCAGGCCGAGCACGCGGATGATTGGCTGCTCTCGATGGAGATTTTCGAGATCCTCGATGACGCCGGCGAGCAGAACGACCTGAAGCAACGCATCGTCACGTTCCTGAATGAAAAGAAGGTGATCGACAAGGAGAAGGCGACGTTGATCGAGTGGGGATTCCGCCTCGTGACGTATCACAAGGCCGCCCTGCAGACGGCGGCCGGTCATCCCTGACGCGCGCGCGGGACCCCGCTGTTCGGACTAGAAAGAAGCGAAACTTCGCCGAGAATGAACGCGTGAAACATCGCGCCGCTCCCTTCACTCTTCCCCTTCTCGCTGTCGCCGCCGCCAGCTTTATCGCTCCGATCTCCGCGATCGCCGCGCCGCCTCCCGTCAACGTCACGCAGCACCACAACAACCCGTCACGCGACGGGCTCTTCATTGATCCAGCCTTTACGCCCGCCAACGCGGCGGCCCTGAAGCGCGACACCGCGTTTGACGGCACGATCGTCGGCAACGTTTACGCGCAGCCGCTTTACGTGGAAGGCGGACCCGACAATCGCGCGAAAGTGATCGCCGTGACGGAATCGAATAACGTCTACGCGCTCGACGCGATTACCGGCGCAATCATCTGGCAGCGGAATGTGGGAACGGCGATCACGTCGGGTCTACCGTGCGGCAACATCAACCCGATCGGCATCACCGCGACCCCGGTGGTCGATCTCGCCACCCGCCAGCTTTTCCTCGACGCCGAGGTTTCCGGCAGCGGCCATCAGGTTTTCTCCCTCAACGTCGACACCGGCGCGACGAATGCGGGTTGGCCGGTTGTGATGAATGTCGCTCTCGCGGGATTTGATTCCTCAGTGCAAAGCAGCCGCGCCGCGCTCGGGCTTGTGAACAACGTGCTCTACGTCCCGTATGGCGGTCGGTTCGGCGATTGCGGCAGCTATCGCGGCCGCCTCATCGGCATCCCGCTGAATGGTTCAGCAATGGGTAATTGGGCCACCGTCTCGTCACGGGCTGGCGTCTGGGCCGTCAACGGCGTGGCCAGCGACGGAACCAACCTTTACGTCGCCACCGGCAACGGCAGCGGAGCGGTCTGGAGCGGCAGTGAAGCGATCATTCGTCTTCAGCCCGGCCCTGTCTTTAGCAACTCGACGCACAGATTTCTGGGCGCCGACCAATTGGGTTTCGCTCGACAGCGCCGATGCCGACCTCGGTGGTTCAGGACCAGTGATGGTCGATGTGCCGGGGGCGAATCCATCCGCCTTGGTGCTGGTGACGGGCAAGGATCGCAATGCTTATCTGGTCAACCGCGGCAATCTCGGTGGTGTGAGCGCGCCGGTAGCGCAGGCGGTGGTCTCCACCGGCACCATCATTAACGCACCGGTCGTCTATCGCACCGCCACCAGCAGCTACTTCGCGCTTCGACCAGTTAGCGGGACGCTGAGCGCGTTCAAGATCAATGCGTTGAGTCCGCCGACTATCACGAGCGGTTGGAGTGTCAGTTCCGCGGGCCGCACATCGCCATTTGTCACCTCGACGAATGGTGCCACCAGTCACATTGTCTGGGCCTTCGGCACCGGCACGGGCGCGCGGTTGTTTGGCTACAACGGTGACACCGGCGCGGCCGTTTATGCCGGCGGCGGGGCGAACGATACCTTCAACGGCGCGCGCAGCTTCAACACCGGCATCGCCGCTCGCGGCCGCATCTACCTCGCGGGCGACAACAAGGTCACTTCGTTCACCGTGCCGAAGGTGCCCATCGTCAGCGCGGTCTCGCGTAAGACGCATGGCGCCGCGGGAGCGTTCGACATCGACCTGCTCTCCGCCACCGGCGTGGAAAACCGCCTCGGCCAGGGCGCTGGACAGAATGAGCATCAGATTGTGGTTACGTTCGGGAGCGCCATCACGGTCAGCGGCAGCCCGCAGGCACAGATCGTCTCGGGAACCGGTTCGGTGAGCGGCGTTTCCGTCAGCGGCAATACCGCGACGATCGACCTGACCGGAGTCACCAATGCGCAGCGGCTCACGCTCACCCTCTTCGGCGTCAACGATGGCGTCACCACCGCCGACATGCCGCTCTCCTTTAGCGTGCTCGCCGGCGACGTGAACGGCAACGAGGCCGTCAATTCCGGCGACACGCTCGCGACGCGGGGCCATTCCGGCGAGCCGACTGATGCGACAAATTTCCGCTTCGATGTGAACGCCGATGGCAATATCAACAGCGGCGATACCCTCGCGGTTCGTTCGCGCTCTGGCACATCTTTGCCAGGTGCCGCGGCCGCCTCCGGCGAGGCGACGGAGAAGAAATAGTCTCAGCGGGGCGGCCGCGATCGCCTGGCTTTCATGCGAACGAACGTCAGCGCCGGTCTGCTGATGTTCCGCCGACGTGACGGCCAGTTGGAAGTTTTGCTGGTTCATCCCGGCGGACCGTTTTTCCGGAAGAAAGACGCCGGCGCATGGACGATCCCCAAAGGCGAAGCCGCGCCCGAAGAGGATCTGCTCACACGGGCGGAGATCGAGTTCGGGGAAGAACTCGGCGTCTCAATCGGAGGCGACCGAGTTCCGCTCGGTTCGATCCGGCAAAAGGGCGGAAAGACCGTGCACGCATGGGCGTTCGAGGGCGACCTGCCGGAGGACTTCGAGCTGAAGTCGAATCTCTTCGAACTCGAATGGCCGCCCCGTTCCGGCCGCACAGCAAGGTTTCCGGAAGTCGACCGCGCAAGTTTCTTTTCCCTGGTCGAAGCGCATGAGCGCATCAATCCGGCGCAGCGCGAACTGCTCGACCGGCTCAGCGCGCTCGTGAATGGCGATCAGTAGCGCACCGGTTCCCGCCAGGCCCCCTGCAGCACGCTGACCGAGATCGCGACGTAGACGATGAAGAATCGTTTCCAGATTCGCATGCCGTCCAATCTTCCGATTACAGCGCCCCGGCCGTGTTCGAGACGGTAATATTTTCCACCGCGACCGAGCCGGGCCGCGACAACGCAAATGCGACCGCCTCCGCCACGTCGTCAGGCGACATCATCTTAGCGCGCGACCATTCGCCCTCCACGCCGGACCAAATGTCGGTCGCCGTCGCGGCCGGATAGATGTTGAGGACCCGAATACCGCGCGGGCGCAGTTCCTCCCGGATCGACTGCGAAAGGCCTTCGAATGCGAATTTGCTCATCGCATACGCGCTCCAGCCGGGAAACCCAGTCTTCGCGGCAACGGAGAGGATGTTGACGATGCTGCTCCCCACCCCCATCTGCGGTGCGAACTTTTGCGTGAGGAGAAACGGGGCGGTGACGTTGACCGCGAGCGTCCGCTGCCATTCGTCGAGCGACACCTGCCCGAATGGCTTCACGACCGCGATGCCCGCATTGTTGACCAGCACGTCCAGCGGCTCGCGGCCGACGTCTGCGACGACGCGCTCGATCTGCGCCGACTCCGCAATGTCGGCGTTGATCATCACCGCCGTTGCGCCGCGTTCCTCCACGGCATCACGAGTCCCCGCGAGCGCCGCCGCGTCGCGCCCGTGCAGAAAGAGAGTGACGCCGGGCGCGGCCAGCTTTTCCGCAATTGCGCGGCCGATGCCGCGACTTGCGCCGGTGATAAGAATGCGTCGCTCCATGGCCGCGATTCTGCCAGTGCGTTTTGAATTTGGAAGTGCCGTGATGCCGGCGGAGCACATACAAGGATGCTCGCGATGCTTGATCCTTCGGCAGATGAAATTCGACGCTGGGGCGCGGCTGCGGTCGACGCGATGGCGGAATACCTCGACTCGGTCCCCCACCGCCGCGTTTATCCCGACACGATCCGCCGCGGAGCTCCGAGCGCAACTCGACGCGCGCGCTGCCGATCGCCGGCGTCCCATTCGAGGAGCTGTTGAACGACATTTCGCGACACGATCGTGCCGCTGAGCCGTCACAACGCGCACCCGCGCATGTTTGGCTATGTGCAGGCGCCGGGCACCGCGATTGCGGCCTTCGCCGATCTGCTCGCTTCCACCTTGAACGCGAACCTGACGGCGTGGCGCTCCGCCCCGGCCGCGGTCGAGATTGAGCGATTGACGATCGATTGGGTGAAGCAAATCGTCGGCTTCGACGCGAACGCCGCCGGCCTTTTCGTGAGCGGCGGCTCGATGGCGAACTTCGCCGCGCTTGCGACCGCCCGGCAGAAGAAGGGACCGTGCGGTGGGACAGCAGTTGCGCGTTTATGCCTCCGTCGAAACCCATCACTCGATCGCGAAAGCGGCCATGCTCCTGGGGATTGGAAGCGAGAACGTCTGCGCTGTTGCGGTCGATGATCGCTTCAAGCTGCGCCTCGACGATCTGGTCGCAAAGATTACCGCCGACCGCGAGGCGGGGAAACTGCCGTTCTGTGTCGTGGGAAACGCCGGCACGGTCAACACCGGAGCGTGCGATCCGCTCACGGACATCCGGCGAATCGCCGATCAATTCGGACTCTGGATGCACGTGGATGCAAGCTACGGCGGGTTCGCAGGACTGGCGGAGTCGGCGCGGCCGTTGTTTGCCGGCATGGCGGCAGGCTGATTCGATCGCGCTCGATCCGCATAAATGGCTCTACCTGCCGGTCGACTGCGGCTGTGTGCTCTACCGCGATGCCCGATGGAGCGCGCGCCACATTCGCACACGATGCCGATTACACGCGCGTGATCGGGCAACGCGCCGATGAAGCGTTTGCCTTTTGGGACTACGGGCCGGAACTCTCCCGCCGCTTTCGCGCACTCAAAGTCTGGATGCTGATCAAGACTGGTCGGGATGCCGGCGCTTGCCGCGTCGATTGAGAAGGATCTCGCCTGCGCCCGTCATCTCGAGGCAGCTCGTGCGCGCGAGCGACGACTTCGAAATGCTCGCGCCGGTCGAGCTCTCGATCTTCTGCTTCCGCTATCTGCCGGCGAGTATGAAACCAGACCGCGATGATGAGCAACTCAACGCCTTCAACGAACGCCTGCTTGTCGCACTGCAGCGTGATGGCAGCTCCTACCTGTCGAACGCCATGATCCACGGCCGCTTCGCCCTCCGCGGTTGCGTGATGAATTATCGCACGACGCCGACGCGACATGGAGATCCTGCTCGAAGATCTGCGACGGGTCGCAGCCCTGCTTTAGCGGGCCTCTCCAGAAATCTGTCATTTTCTGAGCGAAGCGAAACCTGACACGCATTGAAAAGACGTTTGGACGCTCTTCGCCGTCTCGGGAGACGCGACCTGCAATCGCGCCTATCGCCGCCGCAGAGTAAACCGATTGTTCGCCGTCTCCCAAAGGCGAAGACGCTCGAGGCGATTCCAGATCAGCGGATTGGTTTTCTCCCAGAGCACCTGCACGATGTTTTCGCCGGTCGATGGCCGGCGGCGAAACTCCTCGGTTTCGAGGTCAAGGTGTTTGTTGTCCCAAGCGCGCACGGACTCACCCATCGCTCTCTGAAATTCCGTAAAATTACAAAGCGTGCCGCTGCGCTCATCGAGCGGGCCGCCGATTGTTGCCTCGCTGATGTAGAGATGCCCGTGGCCGCGCGGGTTGTTGCACTTGCCATACATCGCGGCGTTCTCCGCTTCGGAATATTCGTAGCTTTGCAGCCGATGCGACGCGCTGAACGGCACCTGCAGCGCCAACAGATGCTGCCCAGCGACGTTGAATTCCGCAAAGAAATCGGATCGCTCGTGCAGTCGCACGCGGTGCATGGGCAGCGAACTGCTCGCCCGCTGGAAGATGTAGGCGCTGAGCATCTCGGTCGTAATCGGGATGCCCTGCAGGCCGGGCACCTCGGCATTGAGATTGCGGTGATCGAGCTCCCGGACGAGCGAATCGATGCACTCGGCGAGGGACGCGGCGTCAATCGCTGTGCGCGTGGTGAGGCGGGCGCGGTAGTCGTGTCCGTGACCAAAGGGCGACGACGCGATCCCGAAGAGCTGCTCGTTTTCCGCCTCCGACAAATGCGGAGACATCGTCGTGCGCGCCGCCGAAAAACGGAACTCGTGGTGCGATTCCGTCACGCCGTTCGCGTAAGCTGTGGCCGCGCGCTGCGGTGTCTCTTCAAGATGCACCGCGAAAAGTTCCGCGCCCGAACCGGAAAAAGCGGAGCCACTTCGGTGGCGAGCTGCCGCGCGACGTTCTCCGGCGGTCGGGACGCGACCAGCAAAGGCCGCGTTGTCTTCGTTCAGAAACTTGTGGTCGTACCCGTCCTCAATCACCTGCCCGGCGCGCTGCTTGATTTCGCTGATGTTCATCAGCATCCCGGTCGCCGGATCGACCGTGCCGGTGAAGACAAACCACGCGACGTAATTGCGGCCCGCGCCGTAACGCGCCGTCGCTCTCGTCACCGAACGCGCGTCAGATTCTGCGGCGCTGCTCAGGCCTGGATCGAAGAGGCGACGCGAAGCGGAAAATTCGAGACGCTTGCTGACCGTCAGAAACATGACGTCAGCCGGCTACCCCTTCAGAAGCGCGAGAAATTCTGACCGGGTGCGCGCGTCTTCCTTGAACGAGCCGAGCAGACACGAGGTAGTCATAACCGAGTTTTGTTTCTCCACCCCGCGCATCATCATGCAGAGATGTTTCGCCTCGATCACAACGCCAACTCCTGCCGGATGCAATGCCGTCATGAGCGCATCGGCGATTTGCGTCGTGAGCTGCTCCTGGATTTGCAGGCGCCGCGCAAACACGTCCACGATCCGCGCCATTTTCGAGAGCCCGATCACTTTGCCGTTGGGAATGTAGGCCACATGCGCCTTGCCGATGAAGGGCAGCAGATGATGCTCGCACATCGAGTAAAGCTCGATGTCTTTGACGAGAACGATCTCGCTCGCGTCGGAGCTGAAGATTGCCTGGTTGATGACCGCATCGAGATCCTGTCGATAACCGTTGGTCAGAAACTCAAACGCGCGCGCCGCGCGGCCCGGCGTTTTCAGCAACCCTTCGCGCTGTGGGTCTTCGCCGACCGCTTCCAGGATGCTGAGGAACGACTTTTCCAGCTGCTCCAGCCGCGCCGCACCGCAGCGCGGGATATTGCGCAGCCGCCGTTGCGCCGCTTCCAGCTCTGTCTCGTGGTTCTGCATCGGGCAAACCTAGCGTCCCGAGTGGGCAAGACAACCGTCGGCGCCCTGAGCGCCGAGACGCCGCGTATTCGACAGTTGCGGAGGAGCGGCCGCCTCGGTTCTACATCCGGAGAAGCTTGGCTCACCGGACTCACGAAACTAGGGAAGCTCGTAGGCTTCCACCACCGCCACGCCGCTCGTCTCCCCCTACTCCGCGCACGATCGCCGTATAGGCCGCGGGCGGGAGCGTGCGCAGAATGGCCGCCTCCAGATCGTGCGAGGGCGGGATGGTCGTCGCGATAATCTCCGCTTCCTGGGTGCTGCGCCAGTTGTCGTTTCCTGCCAGAAGCACGCCGTTGTTGTCGTACAGCTCAACCGCCGGATCGGCCAGCACGCCGTTCAGTGAGAGAGAGGGACCGATTGCCCGCACCAGCACCCGCGCGGGTTCGGTGCCGGTGAGGATGATCCCGCCGATGAGGACGTTATCGCCGGTCTGCACCAGCGCCCGGGTGGAGATGTTGGCCAGCTTCGCCTCCGAGCCGGCTTCCAGATCATAAACTTCGACAAGTCCAACGCCGGTGGCATTACCCGCGCCGCGCACCACTGCGGTATGATTGCCGGGGGCGACCCGCGCCAGAATTGCCGCCTCGAGTTCATGCAACGGCGCCAGACTGGAGTCGATAATCTGCTGCCGGTTGGCGGCATCATTCCAGTTGTCGTTCGATGCCACCAGCGCACCGCCGCCGTCGTAAAGCTCCAGCGTTGGGTCCGACAACGCGCCAGGCACCGGAACAGAGGGCCCGATCGCCCGCACCATCACACGCTTTGAGCCGCTGCCGTTGACGATGAACCCGCCGATCATCACGTCGTCGCCGGTTTCCACGCGGGCGCGCGAGGAGATGTTTCCGAACGTTGCCTTGCGGTCGACGATGAAGACGTCGGTGTGGTTCGTGGCACCGAACCCTTGTACGTCGCCGCCGCCCGCGAGGTAAACTCGATTGCCAATCACCGCCGCCGAGATGCCGTGGCGCGGCGCGGGCATACTTGGGAGCGAGCGCCAGGTGTTGGTGGCCGGGTTGTAGGCCTCCACCTCTCCGTGGAGCGAGGGGAGCTCGCCACCGAAGACCCACAGCTCGCCGTTGACCGCAGCCGCAGCGATGCCCGAACGGCCGGTCGGCATCGGCGCGCGCGACGACCAGCTGTTACTTGTCGGATCGTAGACTTCGAGCGCGGTCGGCGCACCCGGGGCCCCGCGGCCGCCCACGGCGTAGAATTTTCCGTCGAGCACCGCGCCGGCGACATGATCGCGCGCCACACTCATCGGCGCCCGATTGGTCCACGTGTTGGCCACCGGGTCGTAGACTTCCAGCGCCGTAATACTGTTCCCGCCGTGCGTGCCCCCGGCGACATGGATTTTATCGCCGATCACTCCGACGGCCGCGGTGCCGCCGTGGGCGAAGCTGGTCGGCGCGACGGCGCTCCAGGAGTTGCTCGCCGGATCATAGACGGACGTCTGATTGCCGCCGGCGCCGAAGCTGTAAAGCCTGCCCGCGGCGACGGCGGCGCTGCTGTGATCGGTAGCGAACGGAAGCGACGCAGCCGTGCTCCAGGAATTGCTGACCGGGTTGTAAACTTCCACCGTGGCGGTGGAAACGCCGTTCTCATCGTAACCGCCCAGGACGTAAACTTTGCCGTCCAGCACAGCAGCGGCCAGCTCCTGCCGGAGCGCCGGCATCGGCGCGAGCGTCTGCCACGTTCCGCCGCTCTGCCCGCGGGCGCCGCCGGGGCCGCAGCAGCAAACCAATAGGATGACCATCGCCCTGCCGAAGCAGCGGGCCGGAGCGATTCATCATCGAGGCCCTGGGATACGTTAGTCGAGCCAGCTCTGCGGATAATTCTCGTCGTCGAGCGCGACCGCCTGCTCGGTCAGTTCGAGGGTGTGTTCGGTGTCGAACATCACCGCCAGCTCTTCCGTGCGGAGCGCATCCTTGCTCGCCATGATCGTCCCCGGATGCGGGCCGTGTGGAATGCCGCGCGGATGCAACGTCATCGAGCCCGCTTCGATGCCCTCGCGCGATCCGAAGTTGCCGCGGACGTAGAAGAGCACTTCGTCAGCTTCGACGTTGTCGTGCACCCACGGAATCTTGACCGCCTCGGGGTGCTAATCGAGCATGCGCGGCGCGAAAGTGCAGACTACGTACCCGCGGATCTCGAACGTCTGGTGAATCGGCGGCGGTTGATGGACCGCGCCGGTGATCGGCTCGAAGTCCTGCGCGTTGAAAGTGAAGGGGTAGACGTAACCGTCCCAGCCGACCACGTCGAACGGATGATGCGCGTGCACCACGCGCGTCCAGCGGGGGCCGTCCTTCACCAGCACCTCGACGTCTTCGCTCTTTATCGACCACGTGCATCTCGCTCGGGCCGTGAAAATCGCGCTCGGAATAGGGCGACCCCATTCGGATCTGTCCATCGTGATTCAAATAGCGCCGCGGAATACGAACCGGGCCCGGTCGATTCGAGGATCAGGTAATCCTCCTCCGCCACCTTGTCCGGCACGAGCCGGTAGGTAATCCCGCGCGGAATGACGATGTAATCCTCCGCGCGATAACGCAGCTTGCCGAACATCGATTCGAGCGTGCCGCCGCCCTTGAAAACGAAGATGATTTCGTCGGCGCCGCCGTTTTTGTAGATACTCGTATTCGCCGTAAGCCTTCGCCGGCTTCTGCCGGTAGGCGATCATGTCCTGGTTGAAGAGCATCGGGATGCGGCCGGTGTAGAGATCGCCCTGCCGCGGGACGTGCGCGGATTTGAGATGATGATGCCGCAGCGGCGCATCGGTCACCTTCTTCAACTCCTCGCACTTGATCAGCTCCACATCGCGCACGCGGGTCGGCGGCCGGAGGTGATACATGATCGAGTAGGCTTCGTTGAAGCCTTCCGTCGTGATGACGTGCTCGTAATAGATGCCTTCGTTCTTGTATCCCGGCCCGGCGCCGTTGCGATGAAACCAGATGTGATGCTTTCTCGGCATCTCGCCGAGTCGTTGATAGTGCGGCATGGTGTGCTTCCTCCCTCTTACAGATTCCCGCGCGCGTCCTGCTCTTTCTCGAGCGCCTCGAAGAGCGCCTTGAAGTTCCCTTTGCCGAAACTCTTCGCGCCTTTGCGTTGGATGATCTCGAAGAACAACGTCGGCCGGTCCTCCACCGGCTTGGTGAAGATCTGCAGCAGGTAACCTTCGTCGTCGCGATCGATCAGGATGCCGAGTTTCTGCAGCGGCTGCAGGTCTTCATCGATCTTGCCGACGCGGTCGAGCACCGTCTCGTAGTAGCTCGCCGGAATATTGAGAAACTCGACGCCGCGGTTTGCGAAGATCGGTCACGGTTTTGACGATGTCGTTGGTGGCGAGCGCACAATGCTGCACGCCTTCACCGCCGTAGAAATCGAGATACTCCTCGACCTGCGATTTCTTTTTGCCTTCGGCCGGCTCGTTGATCGGGAACTTCACGAAGCCGTTCCCGTTGCTCATGACCTTGCTCATGAGGGCGGAGTATTCGGTCGAGATGTCGTTGTCGTCGAAGGTGAGGATGTTGCGGAAGCCCATCACGTCCTCGTAAAATTTCACCCACGGATTCATCTGGTTCCAGCCGACGTTCCCGACGCAATGATCGACGTAGAGCAGTCCCGTCTCAGGCGGATTGTAGTTCGATTCCCACTTCCGGAAGCCGGGCATGAAGACGCCGTTGTAATCGCCTCGCTCGATGAAGAGGTGCACGGTGTCGCCGTAGGTGTGAATCCCGCTCATCACCAGCCGGCCGTCCTCGTCCTGCAGCGTCGTCGGCTCCATGTAACTCTTGCCGCCGCGCTTCGTCGTTTCGTTCCAGGCCGAGGTCGCGTCCTCCACCTTCAACGCCAGCACCTTCACGCCATCGCCGTGTTTGTAGATGTGGTCAGCGATCGCATTTCCGGCCGCAGCGGTGTGGTGAGCATCAGCGTCAGCTTGTTCTGTCGAACGACATAACGGGCCGCCTCCTTGTTGCCCGTCTCGGGGCCGGAATACGCCAGGCTTTGAAAGCCAAACGCGGTCTTGTAATAATGCGCGGCCTGCTTGGCATTGCCGACGTAAAATTCCACGTAATCGGTGCCTTGCAGCGGGAGAAAATCGGCTTCCGGCGGCGGGTAACCCTTGTGCGGTGCGGGGGCGAGTGTCGTTTCCATAAGCGTGTGTGTTTCGGCGTTAGCGAACGTTATACGCACTGCAGCGGTCGTTCAACGAACGGTTGCCGGGAGCGTCTACCGCGCTGCGGGCGGAGTCCGCGGCGTCAGAGCGTCGCCTGAAGAATGCGCCATATACGACCCAAATGCTCCTCGGTCGTGAGCAAATTTCCGAGCCCCAGCCGCATCACCGCACGACCCCGGAGCTTCGTCTGCATGAGATAGGTCTCGCCGCCGGCGTTGATGCTCTCGACCATTCGGCTGTTAAGTGCGTCCGCGGTCGCGGCGTCGTCGGCGAGCAGGCGAAAACAGACGACGCCCATCACGGTGGGCGCGGCGAGCTCGAAACGCGGATCCTCTTCCACCCAGCGCGTGAAGAGTTGCGCGAGGCGCAGATGCTCGCGGATGCGAGCCGCGATCCCGCGGCGGCCAAACGTGCGCCAGACCATCCATGCTTTGAGGGCGCGGAAACGGCGGCCGAGTTGCACGCCGTAATCCATGTAGTTGATCTCGGCGCCGGACGCATCGCCGCGGAGGTACTCGGGCACGAGCGTGAAGACTTTTCGCAGCCGCGCGATGTTACGCACGTAGAGCGCGCTGAAATCGAGCGGCACGAAAAGCATCTTGTGCGGGTTAATGACCAACGAATCGGCTTCGTTCCAACCCTGGGTGACCCACGCGCACTCCGGGAGCAGCGCGAGCCCGCCCCCGTAGGCCGCATCGATGTGCAACCACATCCCGTGCTCGGTGCAGACAGCGGCGATCTCCGCCACCGGGTCAACGCTCGCCGTCGAGGTGGTGCCGACCGTCGCCACGACCGCGAGTGGCTTAAAGCCGTCGCGCAGATCGGCCGCGACCGTCTCGCGCAGCGCGCCGACGTTCATCCGGAACTCCGCATCGCTCGCGACGCGGCGGACATTCTCCTCCCCCAGGCCGAGCGCGATTGCGGCTTTGTCGATCGAGCTGTGCGTCTGGTCCGAGGTGTAGATGCGGAACATCGGCACGTCGTCGCGGCCGGAGAGTCCGCGGGCACGAATGGCCGTGCTCGCCTCCTCGCGGGCGGCGGCGAGCGCGTGCATGGTCGAAACCGACGCGGTGTCATAGACGACGCCGCTGAACTCGTCGCCCAGGCCCAGCCATTGTTGGAGCCAGCCGAGGACGTGGGTCTCAAGTTCCGTGGCGGCGGGCGACGTGCGCCAGGTCATCGCGTTAATGTTCAGGGCCGCCGCGATCATCTCGGCGAGAATACCCGGCCCGGTGGTGGTGCAGCCGAAATACCCGGCAAACTGCGGATGCGCCCAGTGCACCACGCCGGGGATGATCACGCGATCAACGTCGGCCAGGATGTCGCCGAGCGGCTCGGGGTCTTCCGGCGCTTCGCTCGGCAGTTGTGCGCGGACCGCCCCCGGAGGCGCGGTCGGGGAGATGCGGTATTGCGCAATGTTTTCGCGATAGTCCGCAATCCAGTCGGCGATCTCGTGCAGGTGCTTGCGAAAGACATCCGGCGGGATGTCGCCCAGCTGTTCGTTGCTCATGTTAGAACGCGAAACCGAAACTGAAATGGACCGCGCCGAAATCCTCCTCCGCCCGCGGATCGGGATTTACTCCGTAATCGAGCCGGATGGGACCGATCGGCAGCTTGTAACGTAAGCCAGCGCCAATCGCGTAGCGCATGTCGGCGAAACTGGCGTCCTCCGCGTTCGGCAAGAGGTTGCCGGCATCGAAAAAGACCGCGCCGAGAAGTTCACCCCAGATCGGAAAAGTGTACTCGAGATTGAAGACGGTGAAAAACTCCCCGCCGATCGGATACTGCCGGTCGTGCGGACCGAGATCGCGTTCGCCGAAGCTGCGGACGCTGGCGCTGCCGCCGTTGAAAAAGCGTTCGTCGATCGGCAGATCGTAGGCCTGGTCGTCCGCTGCTTCGATGAGCGACTGCACCACCCCGACGCGCGCGCCAAACGCGAGCGATGAGCGCTGGAACCATTTCCGGAAGCCATCATCAGCGAGATCGGCATCGACGCCGGGCGTGCCGAGAGTCGGCTGGCGCGGACTGAAGGGCAGATAGTAACTGACGCGCAAGGTGCTCCGGACGTACTCCACCTGACTGCCAAATGCCCCGACCGCGACATCGAAGGTATTATCCACGATAAACCCGCGTGGGTTAACGAGCGGGCTTTCTCGCAGATCCAGCGTCTGCGACAGGCCGAATGCGGTCACCTGATAGGAGGTTTCGCCGAGAAATTCCGGCTGGATCTCCGCCTCCGTTATGTCCACATAGCGGCTGGTCGCGAAAAGGCCGACCCGATAGCTCTTGGTCAGCTGGCGATTGAGTTCGATCCGGCCGCCGACTTCAAATTTGTCGTAGCCATCAAATTGAAACGTCAGCGCCGACAAACGGATGCGGAGCTCGTTCTCGGTATCGAAGAGGTAGGGATCCTCATACAGGATCTCGCCCCGGTAGCCGCGCATCGTCCATTCCGCGGAGGTGGTGATCGGTCGCCCGTAGCCGAAGAGATTCCGATCCCGGTAGGAAGCGCCCACGATCGCGCCCACATAGGTGCCATACCCTAACGAGAAACCGACTTCCTTGCTCTTCGCTTCCTCGGCGGTGATGTCGAGCCGGAGCTGATTATTTCCCACCGGCGTGGGCTTGATCTGCAGGTTGTTGAACAATCCAGTCCGCATCAGCTTGCGGAACCGTTCGTCCACCACCTTCGGGCTGTAGGTGCGACCAGACAGCCCGGTAAAGCGTCGCGTCACGTAGCTCGGGCGCAGCCGGTCCAACCCGGTGACCGTGGCCCCGTCGAATTGATACTGTGGCCCCGGCGAAACCGTGACTTGCACCGGAACGCGCCCGTCCCGCGCGGCGGCTGGATTACCCGCCGCATCCACCTTCACATCGTAATAGCCGCGCTCTTTGTAGTATGCCTGGAGCCGCCGCGGCACGTCCGCGAGCCGGGCCGCGGTGTAGGGCTGGGCAAGCACATCGGCCAGTTCGATGCGGAGCTTTTCCGGATCGTAGATGACCCGGCCGGCGAAATTGATGTTGCCAAACGAGATACTGGCGGCCCTCCACGATCGCGATGAAAACCTCCACCTGCGAACGATCGGCGTTGAGGCGGTAATGCGGCGCCTGCACGATCGAGTTGAGGTAGCCTTCCGCGACATAAACGCGGTGCACCAGATCAGCGCCTTCCTCGAGATCCGCCGCCACGAACGGCAGCAACCGATTGGCCCGCGCATTCCGCTCCCGCGTCGGCCCGACCAGATATTCGGACAGCTTCTCGGAAGTCTGATGGTCATTCCCGGTGAATTGAATCGCCGAGACGGTGGTGAGCGGCCCTTCACTGATCGTGAGCCGCAGGCGCGACCCTCCCGGCAAGGCGTAGCTGACGTTCACGTTTGCATAGCCGCGCTGGCGATAGAACAGCTCGAGGAAGAAGGCCGCGTCGTCGGCGCGGGCCGCGGTCAGGCCATATTGCTCGATTGCGGTGATCTGTTCCCTCAAATGTGTGCGCAGCTCTTCGTCGCTGAAGGCGCCGTTGCCGACGATTTCCAGGTTGGCGGCCTGCGCCACGCGCTCCTGCTGGCGGGCAGCCTGCTTCTGCGCACGATCTCTCTCCTCGAGCCGCGGCAGGTTGACAGCACCCTGACCGAAGGCTCCCCCGACGGCACACGCACCGCAGAGAAAAAGGATGGCAGCGCGACGGAACATCACCGGAAGCGGAGCAGGTATTTCACCATACCGCGAAAGTCGCCTTCGACTCCAACAGTTCCGATCAGGACGAACTGCTGGTTGACACGAAAACGAGCCGTCGCGGATTGCTGGCCCGTCCGCGGATCGACCGTCCCGACATCGAGATCGAGGCGATCGAAGAAAGAGGTCGTGTCGCCGGTAGTCGGGTCGCCCTTCTTGAAAACTTTCCGGTAGAGCTGCTGGACCAGCAGGATCGCGGCGCGGCCCGCGAGCACGTTACCGCCACTGAGCAATTCCTCGCGGGTGGTGCCGGTCGCGAGCAGTGAAATAATTTCTTCCTGCGGCAAGGGAGGCTCACTCGAGAAAACCGCTTCCGGGTTGTTCGCGGTGCCGTAGACAAAAACGCGGATTGTGTAATCGCGGACCAGCGAAGTGCCCTGCAACTCAAGACGCGGGTTCAGAGGATCACCCGCATCAAAGTAAAGAAATCCCTGGTCAATCGCGAGCCGGCTGAACGGCAGCGTCGCCTCGACGTTCTGCAGACGCACCATCCCGGTCGAGTCCCGGCTGCAGGCCCGTCCCCACCAGCCGAGCGTCCACGATCGCGCCGCCGTTCGCCAGATTTCCGCGGAGCAGAAACGGATCCTTGGTCGTGATCGCGACATCGAATTTCCAGTCGCGCAGCGGCGGGTCGGGAAATGACAAGAGTCTCCCGTGTTCGCGGCGGCTTCGGGCGCGGCGCGGGCCGTCCCGGCAGCCCGATTGGGATGATGTCGATGTTCTTGAGGAAGCGACTATTGGTCAGGGCGACGCTGCCGGTCACGTTGGCCGCGGCGAGCGGACCGACGACGCGGAGATTCGCGTCCGCGCGTGCGGTTAGATCATCATTTCGCGCCACGAGCACGGCATCGGCCCGGACTGCGAGATCCAGAGTCGGCTCCGTCAGTTTGGGAAATCCAATCCGGCCGGTCACAGTGAAGGGTCCGCCCGCCAGTTCGCCGCGAAATTGCTCCAAGTTCAGCGTGTTCCCGGCGAAAACGAGCCGCGAGCGGAACGCAGAGACGGCCGGCAGCGTCGGATTCGCGAACCGCGCCACGTTGACGTTGATATCCCCGGAACCGCCGAGGACGGGGTTTGCGATCGTGCCACCGATATCGACATTCAGCGCCACATCGCCATCCACCGTCAGCAAGGCGGGGATAAATTGCCGGACAAAATTCATCGAACTGCGCGGCATCCGCACCTGCGCGTGCACCGGCGTCTGCTCGTCCAGCTTGCGGTTGGCCACGATCGTCGCCACCGGGAGTGGGACATTTCCGGTGATCTGCACCGGCGCGATCCGGGCCTGCTCCAGTTTGCCGTCAATCACCAGCTGATTGTTCTCCAGGTGCCCATTCAACGCGAAGGTCGCTGGGGTAAAATCCGACAGTTTCTCCGAACGCAAACCGGTCATCCGCACGTCGAGATCGGCGCGCAAATTCTCGAGTGGGCCACGGGCCTCCAGCTTTACGTTCGCGGCCCCAGCGATTGGAAACGAAATGTGGAAATCCTTGGCCAGCTTGTTGATATCGAGGTTTTCACTCTGAAAACTGACCAGGACCTGGCCCGCCGGGGCGAAGAGCGGACGATCGGTTCCGAGGTTGCTCCAGATGAACGGCACCGAGACATAGCCGGAAGCGTATTTCGCCTCCCCTTGGTCGATCTGGATGCGCGTCATCTCCAAGGTCTGATCCTTTGCCTGCATGATGGCCTGCAGCATCAGTTTGTCGCTCGAGACGTAGATGATCGGGACATTCAGTACCCTCGGGGGAGAAATTCGCGTCGACCTGAACCTGAAGTTTGTCGTGCTCGCCGAAACGACCGTTTTCGACACGCAGTTTGAGGTCGCCGGAATTGCGAAAGCCCTCCAGCTGGCCGCTTCCGCTCCAGTCGAGCGCGAGCGCGCCCGCAATCGCCTCCCGCCGCCCCGCCGCTTCCAGCATTGGTTCGAGCCGGCGCAGATCGCTGATCTGTGTCGAAAGCGTGCCGCTGTAGCGATACGGCGGCTGCGGCAAAAACGTGCCATGAGCGCGGACGTAATCCTGCTGGTTGAGGCTGGCGGTGAGGTCGTTCAGGTAGACAACGTTGTTCGCCGTTGTGCCCTGCACGCTCAGCTGCGGGATCGCAAGGTTCCGGGCGCGCAAGTTCGAGCCGTAAACCTCGAAATAACCGGGACCGAGCTGCCGCTGGTAATCGACGGCGCCATTTGCCTGCAGAGCGCCGGTGACGAGAGCTTCGCCCGCCCAGAAGGCGTCGATCTGCGGCGCGTCCAAGGCGAAGGCGACGTGCGCCGGCTGTTCCGCAGCCTGCCTGAAATCCCGCGGCAGCTGATAAGTGCCGCTCAGCGCGAGCTGATTTTCCGCCCGCCTCACGAGAAGCTGCTGGATGTGAACCTGCTGACCGGCGCTCCGGAGTTCCCCGTGAACCGAGTCGACCGCGTAATCTGTCGCGCGCACCTCCGTGAGGTCGAACCGCACGTCGGCCGTGAGCCCATCAAAATACGGACGCCCTTCATCGGCCGGCGGCATCTGGCGGGTCGCGTTGAATTTCACGACAAACTTCTGCGCCGTGGCCGGTCCGAAATTGACCGGACCGCCGGCCAGCACGATGTCCGCGTGCACGGTATCGTTCACCACCTTGATCTGCCCATTTACTTCCGCGCTCCCGGTGATCGGCTGGGGCGAGCCGGCGATTATCTCTCCCAGCGCAGCCAATTGCCCGCGCAACTGAATCGTGGCCGGTTTGTGCCCGAACCCGGCCATCCGGTCGGGCAACTCCGCCGTGCCCTGCAACGTGATTTGGTTGGCGCCGCGGCTGAGCTCGAGGGTGTTAATCTGCGCCGTACCGTTCGCGGCTTTTATGTCCACGTTGGCGCGGTCAAATGTCATCCCACCAGCCGCCAGGTTGTCGATCTGGCCGATGATCGTGCCGCTCCAGGAACTGGGCTGATCCGCCGTGCCGGAACCGTGAATGGAAAGCTTTTTCACGTCGCCGCGGATGCCGGGCGGGATGAGCCCACGGGGTTTTCCGGAATCGATGTCGCCACCGGCCGCGCGTTTCTCCTCCTTTGTTACGGATTTCTGGCCTGTGGCGGCCGCTTCCGCACTCTTCGCTGTCGCCTCGGCTGCATGCGCAATGGAAGCCGGATCCTCCGCCTGGCGTTCGACCGTATTCTGCGCCGTCTCGCCTGATTGCAGATAAGCCCGGACGGCATCGATCGAAGTATCTTCGACATTCAGATCGACCTTCGTTTCAACCGAACCCGCTTTGGCGCCCAGCGAAAGCGTCGTGTCGATCCTTCCGCCCGCCACCTTCCCCTGCAGTCCAAGGTCCAGCTGGTTCTGCCCGATCCTGGAGGCGTCGATGTTGACGACCTCGATCCTCGTCTCCTCATCAAGGTTGAGGTTGCGGACGAAAAGATTGCGGTTCTCGTAGGTCGCTTGCGCGGTCACATCGGCCCAGCTCCGGCCACTCGGGATTTGCAGTTTTCCGATCCGCAATTGACCCGGCTTCTCCGGCTGCAGATCGAGGTACAGATGCTCGATCACGAGATCGGCAGGCCGAGACGCCATCTTCACGTTCACATCCGCCAGAGTGAGCCGATGCGGGAAAAGCGCGGGCAGGCTGAACTTCTGGTCCTTTTTCGGTTCCACCGGCGGTGGCGCTTTCAAGGGATCGAGCACTAGGGAGACATTGCGCAGCTCGACCGCCTGCAGGAACTCCGCCATGCCATCGGTCAGCAGTCCCCAGAGGCTGTAATCCAACCGCGCAAGGTCCACCTCGGCTGATTGCACGGCCGAGGGCCCGGTGGCCGTGGCATGGACGTTGCGCAATGTGACGCCACCCAGGACCGAGCCGTCGATCCGGAAGTCCAGTTTCAGATTCTCTCCCGCCGCGATCGAGATCAGGACGCGCCGCGCGACGGTTTGCAGGATCGGGCGGTGGAACACCAGGAGCAGGAGCACGGCGATCCCCAACCCGAGGCGGAGCCGTTTAGGCCGCCGGCGGGGCGCGAGACGTTTGGCCGTGCGGTTTTCATCCACGAGAGCGGTAATCTATTTCCAAGGGGTCAAAGAGCAATCGGAGCAAGTGGCTGAGGCGGTTGCGCCATCTTGCACCTGTCGAGCGGGCGAAGTGCATATCCGATTCCCAGGCAACCGGCGACGAAATCCCCGACCCGCCGCTTGAATTGTAGAGGAAGCTGTTAGCTTCACGTGTTTCAGATAAGGGACCCAACGCCGTCCCCTGACCCGCAATGAATCCCGACATGCTTTTCGATTATCTCGACGGCAAGCTCTCACCGGCGCAACGCGCGGAGCTCGAAGAGAAGCTCATGTCAGACGCGCAGCTGCGGAGGGAATTCAACATCGCGCGCGAGATCCACCGCGGCGGCGGGGTTTCGCGGGAGGTGCTGGTGCCAAGCGAGGATCCGGAGGTGGTCGCCCGCAGCGGGCGTCTCGGACGGCGGATCGCGACGGCGGCGGCGATCCTGGTTTTCCTCAACGTCGCCTTCGGCCTCGCCGTCATCACCTGGAAGAACAGGAAACCGAAAGCCAACGCCCGCGAAACGGAGATGCGCCAGCAACTCGCCGCCTCGTTGGGCGCGGCCGCGCAAAATGCGATGCCGGCTCCGTCGCTCAGCGACGATGAAATCCAACTCGCCCTCCCCAGAGCGCAATGGGAGAACATGGCTGTGGCAGTGATCGCAGCGGCCGAGAGTTGCGGGGGTTCGGGGCTCAAGACCGCGGACGAAAAAGGTGTGATCGTGATGGCGCAGATCCCGCGAAACCGTGCGGGCGAGTTTCGGCAGCGGGTGCTGGGTCCCGCGATCGCGCCCGCGCCGGCGGCCAGCGCGCCGAGCGGTGAGACGATCACTGTGCAGGTCCGTATCGCCGAAGCGGCGCCATGATCGCGCTGGCCTTCGCGCTCTCCGCGGAGAGCTCGGAGTTTGTTTCGCTTCTGGCGCAGCGTTCACGCGATAATCGCGGGGTCATCACGGGCGCTGCGCACGGCCATTCCGTGCGAGTGTTTCACACCGGAGTGGGACAGGCGGCGGCACAGGCCGTCACGGCGGATTTTCTCGCACAACACGCGCCCGCGCTGTTGATCAGCTCCGGCTTTGCCGGCGCGCTCGATGACAGCCTGGCGGTGGGTGACGTGCTGTTTGCCGCGAACTACAGCACGCGCGATTTGCCAGCGTCGTTGGCGGAGACAGTGCGGCAGGGAACCCTCGCCAGCACGGCCGCGATGCTGGATTCGCCGGTGGAACGCACGCAACTCGCCGCCCGTACGGGAGCTATCGCGGTGGACATGGAGACGGAGTTTATCGCAGCTGAATGCCACCAACGAGGTGTGGCTCTCCTTTCCCTGCGCGCGATCAGCGACACGCCCTCCGCTCCGTTTCCGCTCCCGCCGGCCGTCCTCTTCAACGTCGCGCGGCAACAGACGAATTACCCCGGACTGCTGCTCTATCTCGCACGGCATCCTGGCGCGATCGGGCGGCTGGCTCGATTCACCGGACAGGTGGCAACCGCCCGACGTTCGTTAGCCACCGCGCTCGATCGGCTCCTGCGCGCGCTCCCGCACAGCTAGTTCTCTTCACCCGGCTCCACGTGCACGAGCACGTCGTTGATCCGCGGGTCGGTCGCCTGAATCGCAGCCTTCACCTCGTGCGCGATGTTGTGACCAGCGCGCACCGAGATCGCTCCGTCTACCACGACATGCAGGTCGACGTAGAAGTAGAGCCCCATTTTCCGGACGAGGCATTTCTCCACGAGGCGGACACCCGGCACCACCGCCGCCGCCCGGCGAATCGCGTCCGCCATTTCACCGCGTGGTGCTGTGTCCATGATCTCGTGCAGTGCCGGCATGAACAAACGCACGCCGTTGAACGCAATCACCCCGCAAGCGAAAAGCGCCGCCCAATCGTCCGCGCGGCTCCCAGCCTTCGCCGCCGATCAGCGCGATCGAAATGCCCACGAAAGCTGCCACCGACGTGAAGGCGTCGGAGCGATGATGCCACGCGTCGGTCTGGACGGCGGTGCTCTCCACATCTTTCCCGACCTGCATCACGAACCGGTAAAGCAATTCCTTTACGACCACGATCACCACCAGCACGAGCAACGTCAACGGTGCGGGCGCATGGTGCGGCGTGAGAATCTCGCGCACGCTTTCCACCGCCAGTCCCGCCGCCGCCGCGATCACGCCGACGGCCACGATCGCGCCGGCGATCGGTTCCGCCTTGCCGTGGCCGTAGGGGTGCGTGGCGTCAGGCGGCCGGGCGGCAAATTTCAAGCCGCCCCAGATCACGAGCGAGCCGAAGATGTCGAGCGTTGATTCAATGCCATCCGCAATCAGCACGTAGGAATTGCCGAGCAATCCCGCTGAGAATCTTTCCCACCGCGAGGACCGCATTGATGACGAGGCCGACCAGCGCCAAACGCGCGCCGCTTTGCAAATTGCTGGCGGAAACGTTCGCTGTAGTCTGCGCAACTGGAGGCATCGATGAGCAAAACTATAGCGGCGGCGATCTACGAAACGCACGGAAATCCAGCAGAAGTGTTGCGCGTCGTGGAGCAGTCCTGGCCGGCGCCGGCGGAAAATGAAGTGGTCGTGGAGATGCGCGCCGCGCCCTTGAACCCAGCGGACATCAACGCGATCGAAGGCAAATATCCCATTCGTCCGACGCTCCCGGCCACGCCTGGGATGGAAGGCGCCGGCGTGGTGGTGGAACTCGGCCGCGGAGCGCGGGGTGTGCAGGCGGGCGATCTCGTGATTCTGCCGCACAATCTTCGGCACCTGGCGCGAAGCGTGTGCCGTCCACGCGGACAAACTTGTCGTCGTGCCCTCGCGGGATCGAACCGGTGCAGGCCGCGATGCTCAAGATGAACCCGATCACCGCCTGGCGCATGCTGCACGATTTCGTGCCGCTGCAGCGCGGCGATTGGTTCATCCAGAACGCAGCCAATTCTGCCGCCGGCCGCGCCGCGATTCAGATCGGCCATGAGCTTGGATTTAGGAGTGTGAACGTCGTGCGCCGGCACGAGCTGATCGACGGAACTGAAGCGCGAAGGCGGCGATGTGGTGGTGCTGGATACGGACGACTTGCGCGACGAGGTGGCAGCCAATACCCAACGCGCGCCCATTCGTCTGGCGCTCAACGCAGTGGGCGGCGAAAGCGCGCTTCGCATCGCGAAATGCTCGCCTCCGACGGCACGATGGTGACTTACGGCGCGATGAGCCTGCAGCCGCTCACGATCCCGAACGGCATGTTGATCTTCAAGAACCTGAAGTTCACCGGTTTTTGGGTGAACAAATGGTACGACGCGGCCACGCCGGAGCAACGCGCGGAGACGTTTGCGCCGCTCTTCGAAATGGCGCAGCGCAGCCTGCTGCGCACGAAGGTGGAAAAGAGCTATTCGATCCACGACGCGCTCGCGGCGGTGCAGCATGCGATGCAGCCGCAGCGGGGCGGTAAGGTGGTGTTTGAGTTTGGGGCGTGAGAGCGGTCCGGTACCTTCCGAGACGCGCGGCCGGCGTTACCCCTGATCTTGCACCTGGGGGGCGGCGGGCGCGGGCGCTGGCTCGCGCTTCGGCTGGCGCTTGAGGAGCGTGATCTGCTTGATCCGCGCGGAGTCGTTCGGGCTCCAGGTCGCGACGTCGGGATCGTCCTTGAACGCGTTGTGCACGATGCGCCGTTCGTACGAGTTCATCGGCTCGAGCTGCAGGGACCGCCCGCTGATCCGCACCCGCTCGGCCAGTTCACGCACGCGCTGCACGATCTTGTCTTCGCGCATCGAGCGGTAATGCTCGCAGTCCACGATGACCTTCGCGGCGCTCCCGATCCTTGGCCTGGATGAGCCGGTTGAGCAGAAATTGAATCGCCTCCAGGGTCTCGCCGTCGCGGCCGATAATGCGCGCACTTTCCTCGGTGTAAATCTGGAGGGTATGATTCCCGCCTTCGCTCGTCGTCTCGTCGATTTCCGCGACGAAGCCGAGATAGCCGAGAATCGTGTCGAGTAGTTCCTTCGGCGTCATGTTCGTCGTTTTTTGGCCGCCTTCCCCGGTGGTGCGACCTTCTCCAGCACGGGCATCGGCTGTCTCTGATTATGCCACAGCTGCAGAATCGTAAACAGATTTTGTGTGGTGTAGTAAAACGCCAGCGCGGCCGCGAAATTGTAGCAGAAGACCAAAAAGATCAGCGGCATGAACATCAGGACGCGGCGCTGCATGGCGTCGCCCGTTTTCGGCGTCATCTGCATGAGCCAGACGTTGGTGGCGCCCATCAGGATCGGCAGGATGTTGATCGGCCAGCCCAGACCTGGGAGGAAGGCGATCGTGTCGGGCTGCGACAGATCGCGCACCCACAGGAAGGAGGCGTTGCGGAGCTCCGCCGCCTGCCCCAGCATGCTGAAAAGGCCGAAGAAGATCGGAATCTGGATCATCATCGGGAGGCAGCCGCCGACCGGATTGACCCCGTGCTCCTTGTAGAGCTTCATGACCTCCTGATTCATCCGGGTCGGATCGTCCTTGTACTTGTCCTTTAGCTCCTGCATCTTCGGCGCAAGGGCGGACATGCGGCGCATCGACGCGTTGGCGCGTTCTGCAGCGGCCAGAGCACCGCTTTCACGCAGGCGGTGAGGAGAATGATGGCAAGGCCATAACTTTTCACCCAGCTGTGCAGCAGGTTCATGAAATTGAGCAACGCCTGGCTGACCAGTTTCCAGACACCGAAATTCATGATCGCGGCTTCGTCGTGCGGGAGCTTGGCGAGCTGCGCGTAGAGTTTCGGCCCGGTATAAATCTGAAAAGTGACCGAGCTGGTCTGCCCCGGCTCGAGCACGAACCCGGGCATCCCGAGCGCGCCTTCGATCCCGAGCAACGCCCCCGCACCTTCCTGCGGCACTTCGAAGCGCCGGCCCCACATTTCCGAGACCTTGCCATTCAGCGGCGTAAGCAGGGTGGTGAAGAATTGGTTGGTCACGCCGGCCCACTCGGCTGGCTCGACGCGCTCGCGGTAGAACTCACGCGCCGCCCGCTTCTCGACGCCGACGATCGGATAGGTCTGCGCCGGAAACCACGTGACGTCGATGGCCTTCGCACTGCCCTCGACGCACCAAACGAGCCGGGTATAGGTCGGAAAATCGTTTGGGTGCAGCGGCATGGTCGAGCCGAGCGCCACGAAATACCCCGGGCTCGCATAGGACTCGGCGCCGTCATTGCGGAACTCCAGCTGCATTTCGCTGACGAAGTTGTCCTTCTTCTCTTCGGCCGGGAGCGCGAACCGCTTCCGCAGCATGATCCCGGGCCGCGTCACCCGCTCGAATTGCACGCTGCCGTCCGGCTGTCGCGCCATCGTGAATTCCGGCAGCGCGGGCGCGTTCGGCTCTTCGAGCACGGCGCCGATCGGCAACCGCCCGGACGAGTTCAGGACAACGTTGCCTTGTTTGTTGTTCCCGGCGTGATTCAGCAACTGGACTTCGCTGATCCCGCCGCCACGGTTCGTGAGGTGAAGCTCGACGTCACTGCGTTGCGCAGCGTCTCGATCTTCTGCTCAAACTGCTGCTCGATCGGCGCCGTAGGCGTTACCGGAGCCGCGGCTTCAACCGCCGGGCTGGCGCTGGCGGTCGCCGCGGGAGCAGCTGGCGACGCGGGCGTGGTCTCAACCGAGGGTGAACCAGCAGTCGCCGGAGCGGCCACGGGCACGCGCGGCGCGTGCTGCACCATGTAAACCTGCCAGGCCGACGAGGCCCAACACACAAAGCGTAACGGCGATCCATGCTTGTCGGTCCATACGCAGCCGCCGACCGGCTATTCACAAACGATAGAGGAGTGGCTGTGGTCGCATTCCCGGATGCGCGGCGGGACGGGATCATGCCCCTGACCACCCCAAGGATGGCAACGGGCGAGACGGCAAAGTCCCAGCCAGCTCCCACGCAAAACACCGTGCGCTTCGACGGCCTCGAGGAAGTAGCGGGAGCAGGTCGGCTGGAACCGGCAGCCACTCCCCGGGCCACCCAGCCACGAGAGCATGGGCGAGATCGTCCACTGGTAAAGCGCGGATCAAAAAACGGACGACCGGAACCATCAGGGCGCTAGGATAGAACGCGCGCTCGCGAGACGCAACCACTCATCTTCCAGCACTCGCGGAGCGGGCGCGCGCGGCCGCCGGGCGCGCGATCACCACCATCCAAATCCCGCCCGGAACCGCCTCGGGTGGCGCCGCACGATCTCCCGCAATCGCCGACGGATGCGATTGCGCACAACCGCGCCGCCCACCCGCTTTGACGTGACAAAGCCGACGCGCGATTCGCTCGCCGATGCAGTGTCAAGCACCGCCACGATCAGAGCCGCGCCGCGCTGGGACTTGCCCTCTGCTTTGACCCGCAGAAACTCCGCGGGCCGCGTGAGCCGCCGCGCCTTCGGGAAGCGGAACGGAAGGGTGCGGCCGGGTTCGCTCACGGGCTGTTTCTAACACGCCGCGGGAATAGCGCAGCGGCAAATCCTTCTGCAGCCGGCGTCCGCCGCAGCGAAGCCTTTCGGTACAGCAAAAAGTCTTCCCACAGCGTACTGCGGGAAGACTTCGGCGGTGCAGAAAACACGCGCCCCTACGGGGTCGAGGCCGGCGACGGGGCCGTGGTGGTGGTCGTGGTGGTATGACTGTGGGTGCCGCCAGCTGGAGAAGGATTCACGATGGTCGTGTTGTTCTCGGTCTTGGTCGCGGGCGATGCCGCTGGAACGACGGTCTTCAGTTCGCTGCTCACACGCCGCGAAGAGCGCGGCACTGGCTAAAATGCAGATGTATTTCTTCATGGTTGGTTGGTTTGGAGTGCCCGTACGGGACAAAGCTGAAATCGCATGTCGTTGGCAAATCGGCCCTGTCGGGCGTGATTTTGCGACGCTCGCGAAGAAGCATGCGCGAGCCGTCGGGCCACTTGTTAGAACGGCGCTTGGTATTTGAGCCCGTGCGCCTCCGCCACCGGCTGTGAGGTCAAACGGCCGTCGCGCGTGTTGATGCCGCCAGTCAGGGCCGGCTGCTTTTTGCACGCACCCTCGAGTCCATGATCAGCGAGCAACTCGACATACCGCGCCGTCGCATTGCTCAGCGCCTGCGTCGAAGTGCGCGCGTATGCGCCGGGCATATTCGCGACGCAGTAATGCGTGACCTCTTCCTTCACGTAGACCGGGATCGTGGTGGGTGGTCGCGCGCGAGGTTTCCGCGCAACCGCCCTGATCGATCGCGATATCGACGAAGCACGCTGCCCGGCTTCATTTTGCGCAACATTTCGCGCGTGATCAGTTTCGGCGCTTTCGCTCCCGGCACGAGCACGGCGCCGATGAGCAGATCGGTCGTCGGCATGAAGCTCGGTCAGGTTCGCTTCGTTCGAGTAGAGGGTTTTCACATTCGGCATCGTCATGTCGAGGAAGCGCATCCGTTCGCCATCCACTTCGAGGATCGTCACGTCCGCTTTCAATCCGACGGCCATGCGCGCCGCATTCACACCTGAAGTTCCGCCGCCAATAACGACGACGTTTCCCGGCAAGACGCCGGGCACACCGCCGAACAAGACACCGTTGCCGCCATTGTGTTTTGCCAGATAATACGCGCCCATCACCACCGACATGCGACCGGCGATCTCGCTCATCGGCTCGAGCAACGGCAATTTATTCCCGACTTGAATCGTTTCGTAAGCCACGCCGGTGACGCCCGATTTCAGCAGAGCGTCCGTCAGCGGTCTGCGTCGCCGCCAGGTGCAGGTAGGTGAAAAGAATCTGCCCTTTGCGCAGAAAACCGTATTCCGTCTGCAACGGCTCCTTCACTTTCACGATCATCTCGGCTTCTGCGAAAACCTTCCTGGCCGTGTCGATGATTTGCGCGCCGGCCGCGACGTAATCTTCATCGGAAAACCCCGAACCTAGACCCGCACTTTTCTGCACCAGAACGGTATGGCCGCGCCGCGTGAGCGTCGAAGCGGTGGAAGGAATGAGCCCCACGCGATGCTCCTGCGCTTTGATTTCCTTTGGGACGCCGATGATCATGGAAGCAGTGATGAGTGACCGGTGGCGGGTGGCAAGCAAAAAGAAACGCGCTCTCCGGCTTGTATTCTCCGCTCCGACCAGCCGGAAGCTCGCGCCACCTTAATTCAACGACGGATCGTCGGGCGCGGCGGCGAGCAGTCTTGTACCACGGCCCGAGCCCGCGCATGATCTCAAACCAAAGCCGCGGCAGGCGCTCGGGCGTGAGCGCGGCGCGGGTCGGTTTCTGGAGGATCCAGGCCTTCTGTTGCATTTCCGCTTCGAGCTGCCCGGCACTCCAACCGGCATAGCCGACAAACGCGCGGATCGAAGTCGGATCTTCGTCCGCCCGCAGGTGCGCTTCGGTGGCGTCGACATTGTGATTCAACCGGAGGCCGTTCGCATCCTCCCACTCGAAGGCGGCAAACATCAGCTGGTTTTTGCCGACGGGCCCGCCGAGAAAAACCGGGACGTCCGCCAGGCCTTCCGGCGGTGCTTCGCTCACCAATTCGCCGACGTGTTTATCAAGCGGACGGTTGAGAATGACGCCCATCGCCCCCTCCTCCGGGTCGTGCGAGGAGATGAAGAGCACGCTGCGCCGGAAGCTCGGATCGAGCATGCTCGGATGCGCGATGAGAAGCGAACCGGTCAGATTTTGCGGCACCTCTTCCCTTAGGTTGCGCATATGAAAATTAGAACTTAAACGGGAGGCCGCCGCAAGGGGAAGCTTGGCCGCGCTCATGGCAAACGAGGCCGGACCTCTCCATCAGACCACCGTAAACACCGGCCCGTCCATCCCGCGCTCCTGCCAATCCATGTTCGTCGCCGTCACCAGTTTTTGCGCTGTTGCCGGCAAGGCCTGCAACAGACGATTGCGGCGCGCGGGATCGAGCTCGCCAAAGATATCATCGATCAGGAGCAGCGGCGGCGAGTTTTCCTCCGCGGCAAAGACCCGCGCCTGCGCGATCTTCAATGCCAGCGCCAGGGTGCGCTGCTGGCCTTCCGAGGCATATTGGGCGGCTGGCATTTCATCCACCAGCAGCGTGATGTCGTCGCGATGCGGTCCCACCACCGTCTGGCGGAGCCGCAATTCCTGCCCGCGTGATTCGACTGAGATCGGCCGCAAAATCTTCGGCATTACCCGGCGCGAAATTCACTCTGGCGGCTTCAGCCATTCCGCTCACCTCCCGGTGGGCGTCGCAGGACAAACGGCGCCAGCTTCTCCACCAATCGCGCCCGCATCGCCGACAGGTTCGCGCCATGTTCCAGCAGGGGCGGATCGTAGGCCGCCAGCGCGCGGACATTCGTCTGCGCCGCCTTCAACAAGGCGTTCCGCGAACGCAGCGCCCGCTCATAGGCGCGGAGCGTGGCGCGGTAGGTGGGCTCAATCTGGAGGCCAAGAAAGTCCAGGAAACGCCGGCGCGCGTCACCGACCCCCGCGAGCCAGCTCGATGTCGTTGTTCGCAAACGAAACCACCCGCCCAATTCGCAGATATTCCGCGGGACGGCGCTGTTCCACCTCATCGAAGCGCAGCTTTCGTCGCAAGGCGCTGTAGCGAAACTCGATCGCGTGCTCCCCATATCGCCCGGCAACCCCAAACGCTTTCTGCCCGATCCTGATCAGCGGGGCGAGCGTGGCACTGCGTTGCGATTGCAACCGCAGCAGCACGCAAGCGCCCTCCAGGATTGAGGTTTTCCCCTGCCCATTGTCGCCGACGAAAAAATTGAAACCGGGCGCGAAGTCGACACGGAGCGCCTCGAAACAGCGGAAATTTCGGAGTTGAACTTCGGTCAGCATAACGAGCGGCGGAGCCAATTTCGCCGCCGGAAGGCGTTATCCTGCCACGCGTTTGCCTCGCGTCACATGGTCAAAACCGCCGGGGCCCGCCGCCTTTTTCCCCGCGTTGTGCTTTCCTGACACACCGTGGCCCCGGAATTGCTAAAAAGCAGTTGCGACGACGATCAAGCTCGCTTACATCGTCCGCAGTTTTGGAAGATTGTTCTGGGGGGAACAGCCGCCCTTCGCGTCCATCGGGCGCGGGGGGCGGTACTTTTTTGTCGTAAACCATGAAAAGCGACTTCCCCACCCCGAAACGGCGCAGTTTCTGGCCGCTGGCATTGGCGCTGGTTTTTCTCGTTCTCGCTGCCTTGGTGGCGTTCCTTTTCTGGCGGGTCGAGTCATGGCCGATGCGCACCGCGAAGCAGGGCACGGCGGAGCTGGAACGTCTCGGCCGGCTGGCCCGCGACGCGTTCATCGATCTCGCCCAGCTCCAGCCCCGCGTCACGATCAACAACCGCGTCTACTTCGAGCAAACCAGTGCCGTCGCCGAACTCGCGACTCTCTCTCGCCAAACGGAGGTCGACCACGAATTCCTGCATACCTGGGCCGGGAGCACGAAGCGAGTCAAGCTGCACGGCACTTTTCAGGTCAAAGCCGGATTCAATTTGCGCGACAACCTAACGGTGGACGTGCGGGACAAGGAGATCGCCGTGCGTCTACCCCACGCCACGATCCTCTCCATCGAGCAGCAAAAGGTGGACGTGCTCGAGTTTGAAAACGGCTACTGGAATCGCATCAGCGCCTCCGATCTCGAGCAGGAACTCGCCGCCCTGCCCCAGCTGGCCCGCGAACGCGCGCTCCAGAGCGATCTGCTGCCGGAAGCCGAGATCGCGCTCCGCCGGCAGCTGGAGCAACGCCTCGGCACGGAACGGCCGGTCGCGCTGCTCTTCGAGCCAGCCGTCACCCCGAAGTTGTAAGCCGCGTCTCCCGACGCGGCGGGCGGCCGATGTCGTCCCCGTTGCTTTTCCTTGAACGCGCAGCCGCATCCGACCCCGGATCGGGAGAACCGGCCTAGAGCCACTGCGCGAGGCGTTCTTTCAATTCAGGTGTGGCGGCCACTCGACAATCAGAACCCGCCTCGACGCAAAAAGTCTCGCCGCCAGGCCGCTGCAGGATCAACTGCACCGCCGTCATCCCGGGCGAGCTGGCGAGAATCTGCCGCACGTCCTGCAACTCCGCTGAAGTGGCGGAGGGCGAAAAGCGCAACACCATCTTGGTCGGACCGCCTCCCATCACCTCGGCCCGCGCCGGTTTATCCACTCCGTTGGTCGGGTCCGGTTGCAGCACCTTCACCTTCTGCGCGGTCGCGCGCACGGCGTCGTCGCGTTTGTCGATGGTCCCTTGCACGGCGATGACCTTTCCCGGCACGAGCGCGTCCGAGATCTTCGTGTAGACCTCATTCCAGACGACCACTTCGAGGCGTCCCGGTGAGGTCTTCCAGCCACACGACCGCGAACGGCTTCGCTTCCTTCTTCGTGAACTTCTTGTCCACTTGGGTGAGCGCGCCGGCGATCCGGAATGTGCCCGCGATCTTCGATCTCGCCCAACGAACTGATCGGCTGGTAACCGCCGGTCGCGATCGTCCGCGGCGTAAGCGTCGAGCGGATGGCCGGTAACGTAGAAACCGAGCAGCTCCTTTTCCGACGCCAGCGTTTCGTGCGTGGTCCACGGGACCACATGGCGGGCCCGGGCTTTCGAGGGCGGTGCTGCCAGGTCATCGAAAAGTGAGACCTGGCCGCTGGCCCGGTCGCGGTGCGAAGCCGAGGCCGCCGCCAGCGACTCGTCGATGCAGGCAAATAGCTCCGCGCGGTCCCGTCCAAGGAAATCGAACGCGCCGCATTTGACGAGGCTTTCCAGCATTTTGCGGTTGGCGATCGCGGGAATCGAGCCGGCGACAGAAATCCTCCAGCGAGGCAAACGGGCCGCCGCTTTCCCGTTCGCGGATCGCCGCTTCCATCGCCCCCTGCCCGACGTTCTTGATCGCGGCGAGCCCAAAGCGGATCCGCCGTACTCGCCGGGATCGTTGACCTCCGTGCGAGAGCCTCCGGCGTGAACTTCAAGCTGACTGCGATTCACGTCCGGCGGCAGGATCGGGACGCCCATCCGCTTACATTCGCCGACGAAGACCGAGATCTTGTCGGTGTTGTTGATTTCGTTGCTCAGCAACCCGGCCATGAACTCGACCGGGTAATTCGCCTTCAGATAAGCCGTCTGATAGCTGATCGAGCCCGTAGGCCGCGCTGTGGCTCTTGTTGAAGCCGTAGCCGGCGAATTTCTCGAGCAAATCGAAAATCGCGTTCGCCTTTTTCTCCGCGATGTCGTTCGTCTTCGCGCAGCCCTCGACGAAGCTTGTCGCGCTCCTTCGCCATCTTCTCCTTGTCCTTTTTGCCCATCGCGCGGCGGAGCAGATCGGCTTGGCCTAGCGAGTAGCCGGCCAGCCGGCTCGCCGCCGCCATGACCTGCTCCTGGTAAATCATGACGCCGTAGGTGTCGGCGCAGACTTCCTCGAGCAGCGGGTGCTCGTACTTGATTTTCGTCAGGCCTTTCTTGCGCTTGATGTAATCGCGGATCAGGTCCATCGGGCCCGGCCGATAGAGCGCGATCAGGGCGATGATGTCGTCGATGCTTCTGGACGTCGAACTTCTTGCAGACGCTCGTCATGCCGCCGGATTCCATCTGGAAAATGCCGATCGTTTCGCCGCGGTTGAGAGGTCGAAGGTCGGCCTGATCGTCGAACGGGATTTTCGTTGATGTCGAAATCCGGGCTCGCGCTGGCGGATCAGTGTCACCGCGTCGTGGATCACGGTCAGCGTCTTCAGGCCGAGGAAATCCATCTTCAGCATGCCGAGGTCCGTCAGCGGCCCCATCGCATACTGGCTCACGACTTCGTCGTCCTTTGCTGCGCGTCGAGCGGGATGTATTCGGAGAGATCGCGGTCGCTGATCACGACGCCCGCCGCGTGCACGCCGGCGTCGCGCGACGAGCCCTTCGAGCACGAGCGCGTAATCCCAGAGCTGCTTGCGTCGCGGGCTCGGTCTCGATCGCCTTCTTAGCTCCGGCGTCTTCTCGCGCCGCGGACCGCGAGCGTGATGTTCGAGCTCGTTCGGGATCATCTTCGCGATGCCGTCGCGCTCGCCGTAGCTCAGGCCGATGCACGCGGCCGACGTCGCGCACCACGCTCTTCGCGCTTCAGCGTGCCGAAAGTGATGATCTGCGACACGCGCGCGCTCGCCGTATTTCTGGCGCACGTATTCGATCACCTCGCCGCGGCGGTTCTGGCAGAAATCGACGTCGATATCCGGCGGCGAAACGCGCTCCGGATTCAGGAAGCGCTCGAAGAGCAGATTGAACTGCAGCGGATCGACGTCCGTGATCCCGAGCACGTAGGCGACCATCGAGCCGGCCGCCGAGCCGCGCCCCGGGCCGACCGGAATCCCGCGCTCTTTCGCGAAATGGATGAAGTCCCAGACGATCAGGAAATAGCTGACGAAACCCGGTCTTCTCGAGCACGCCGAGCTCGTAATCGAGCCGCTCGATCAGCTTGGATCATCCACGGCCCGCTCGCCGTAGCGCTCGTGCAGGCCTTCGTAGCAAAGCTCGCGCAGGTAGGCTTCGCGCGTTTTCCCTTCCGGCGGCGTGTATTCGGGATACTTCGACTTGCCGAACTCGAGCTTCAGATTGCAGCGCTCGGCGATCGCGAGCGTGTTCGTGATCGCCTCGGGATGATCCGCGGAAGAGCGCGCGCATTTCCGCCGGCGATCTTGAAATAAAGCTCCGGCACGTAACGCATCCGGCGTCTCGTCGTGCGACCATTTTGCCGGTGCCGATGCAGATCATGACGTCGTGCGCTTCGTGATGGCTGCGCTCGAGGAAATGCACGTCGTTCGCCGCGACCAGGCCGAGGCCGAACTCCTTCGCCAGTCTGCGGCAGCACGCGGTTGCACTTTGCTGCGCCTCGATCCCGTGATCGTGCATCTCGAGGAAGAAATTCTCCGCGCCGAAGATGTCGCGGAACTCGCGCCGCGCTCTGCCGCGCCTTCGCGAGATTGATCGGACTGGATCGCCATGTTGATCTCGCCCTTCAGGCAGCCGCTCATGCCGATCAGCCCCGTCGACGTGCGCGGCGAGCAGTTCCTTGTCGATCCGCGGCTTGTAATGCATGCCGTCGAGGTGCGCGGTGGAGATCGAGCTTCACGAGGTTGCGGTAGCCGGTCTCGTCCTTCGCCAGCAGAGTGAAATGATACGCCGCGTCGCGCTGATTGTTCGGCCGGTCCTTGATCGAACCCGGCGCCATGTACGCCTCGCAGCCGATGATCGGCTTGATCCCGGCCTTCGTCGCCTGCCTGGTAAAATTCGATCGCGCCGTAGAGGTTGCCGTGATCGGTGATCGCGACCGCCGGCATCCCGAATTCCTTCGCCTTCTTCATCAGCTCCGCATCCGCACCGCCCATCGAGGAGCGAATATTCCGTGTGGAGATGGAGGTGAACGAAGGAATCGGAGGGCATCTACGCGCAGTATAGATCGCCGCCGAACAGCGGCGGCAAGGCATCGCAAGATGTAGCGGTGGTCGCATTTCGCCGAATTTCGGTGTTGCGCGGTCGCGGCACGTTGCTAAGACAGCCGTGCCGCGCGGGTTAGCTCCCCGACCCAAAATCCCACCCCGCCGGCCAGCCTATCTGCCATGAAAAAACTCGAAGCGATCATCAAGCCGTTCAAACTCGAGGAAGTAAAAGAAGCCCTGGCCGAGCTCGGCATCGAGGGCATGACGGTGACGGAAGTGAAGGGCTTCGGACGCCAGAAAGGCCACACCGAGATTTATCGCGGCAGCGAATACACGGTCGATTTCCTCCCGAAAGTGAAGATCGAGATCGTGCTCGCCGACGAGATGGTCGACAAGGCCGTGCAGATCGTCGTCAGCGCGGCCAAGACCGGCAAAATCGGCGACGGCAAAGTTTTCGTGCTCCCGGTCGAACACGCGGTCCGCATCCGCACCGAAGAGATCGGCGAAAAAGCCGTTTAGAGCGTTCACGCCGAAGGCGTTCGCAGTTCTCCGCAAACTTTCGCGAGTTAATGGCGGCGAGTTGATGGTCCACCAACTCCCCGGCGATTTCCGGAGCATTTCTCCGCCGCGCTTGACGATTCCGCCGCGCAGGCGGAACGGAGTTCTGTTGCTATCACCAACTCCCAACCACCCAACGACCACCACCCGCTAATGGCCAAAGACACCAAAAAACGCCTCCGACGTCAGCAAGATGATCAAGGAGCACGAGGTGAAACTCGTGGACTTCAAATTCACCGACCTGCCCGGCTCGCTGGCAGCATTTCACGACCACGCTCACCGAGTACAACGAGGACATTTTCACCGAGGGCCTCGGCTTCGATGGCTCGAGCATCCGCGGCTGGCGCGCCATCAACGCGAGCGACATGCTCGTCATTCCCGACCCGAGCACCGCCTGGATCGATCTGTTCAACGCCGAGCCCACCCTGAGCCTGATCTGCACGATCGTCGATCCGATCACGCGCGAGCCGTACGACCGCGACCCGCGCGGCGTCGCGGAAAAAGCGGAAGCGTATCTGCAAAGCACCGGCATCGCGGACACCGCGTCGTTCGGCCCGGAAGCGGAGTTCTTCATCTTCGACGAAGTTCGCTTCAGCTACACGGGCAACTCGTCGTTCCACCTGGTCGACAGCGCGGAAGGCCATTGGAACAGCGGCAAGGAGGAGTTTCCGAATCTCGGCTACAAAATTCGCGCGAAGGAAGGGTACTTCCCGGTCTCCCCGGCCGATACGCAGCAGGATATTCGCAACGAGATGTGCCTCGAGCTGGAGAAGGCCGGCATCCCGATCGAGCGCCAGCATCACGAAGTCGCCACCGCCGGCCAGGCGGAGATCGATATCCGCTTCGCTCCGATGAAGCAGATGGGCGACTGGATGCAGTACTACAAATACATCGTGCGGAACGTGGCGAAAAAGCACGGCAAGACGGTCACGTTCATGCCCAAGCCGCTCTTCGGCGACAACGGCTCCGGCATGCACACCCACATGTCGCTCTGGAAGGAGGGCAAACCGCTCTTCGCCGGCAATGGCTACGCGGGCCTCAGCGAGATGGCGCTCTTCTTCATCGGCGGCATCCTGCGCCACGCCCCGGCGCTGACCTGCATCACCAATCCGACCACGAACAGCTACAAGCGTCTCGTGCCCGGCTTTGAAGCGCCGGTCAACCTCGCCTATTCGGCCCGCAACCGGTCCGCCGCGATCCGCATCCCGACCTACTCGGCGAATCCGAAATCGAAGCGCATCGAATTCCGCACGCCCGATCCGGCCGCGAATCCTTACCTCGCGTTTTCCGCCCTCCTGCTCGCGGGGCTCGATGGAATCCAGAACCGCATCGACCCGGGCGATCCGCTCGATAAAAACCTCTACGAACTGCCGCCGGAAGAACTCGCGCAGGTGCCGAGCGTTCCCGATTCGTTAGGCGGCGCGATCAAGGCGCTGGAGGCCGATCACTCGTTCCTGCTCAAGGGCGACGTCTTCAACGCCGACTTCATCGCGAACTGGATCGAGATGAAGCAGAAGGAATACGATCACGCTCCGGCTACGGCCGCATCCCTACGAGTTCGCGATGTATTTCGACGTCTAGTCGATCGACGCCAACGGGGGACATTTCGACATGAGGAAGGAAATTACGCTCGATGGCGGTGAGATTAGCCTGATGAAGGCGATTGGGACCAGCGGGGCGTCCGTCTCCGGCAGGCAGCTGCTCGATCATATGGGCGAAATCGGAGACGCCGAGTTGATCGATACCCTCGCCGGTTTGCTCGCGCTGGACTACGTCCTCTCGAGCAACGTGAACATCCGGACGAGAGAGGACGTCGAGCGGTCGCTCTTTCGGGTCAATCCCGCCCTCTCGAAGGAATTGCGTGAGGCCCTCAGTCCCGCACGCCGTCGCCTCCAGCAGGACCGCTCACGCCGGCAGCGCCGCGCCTAACGAGTGGAGCAACTGAAACGAGCGCTCCGGCTTTGGCCCTGGCTGGCGGCGATTGCAACCGGGTTGCTCTATCGGGCCTGCTTCGCGCCGTTTGATCAGGCGTGGCTTTGCTGGGTCGCGCTCACGCCATTGCTGGCGGCCGTCTGGTTTTCGGGCGCGGAGGCGAAACGCCGCTGGCGGCGGGATCTGCTCCTCGGTTACGTCGCTGGCCTGACGTTCTTCTGGACCGTCTTTTCGTGGCTCACCACCGTGACCGTGCCGGGCTGGATCCTGGTCGGAATGTACATGGGTATGTATGTCGCGGCGTGGGCGTGGCTTTGCGGTTTGCTGCGGCCGGGCGTGGGCCGGGCGGTGGCCGAAAAACCACTCACCGGCCTCGACGCCGTCACGCAGCGCCTGGCCGCGAAACGCGCCGGCACCGGCCGCGGCGCGATTCCGCCAGTCGAACCGACGATTGGCCTGGCCGTCGATCCAGCGCTGCGCCATTCACCCTGGCTCAGTTCGCTGCACAATCTCCGGCTCGCTTTTCTCCTCGCGAGCGCGTGGGTCACCATCGAGCTGCTGCGCGCCGTCGTCTTTAGCGGCTGGGGCTGGAACACGCTGGGCGGCGCGTTGCATTCGCAATGGGCGCTGATCCAGATCGTCGATCTCACGGGCGTGCCCGGCTTATCTTTCCTGGTCGCGTTCACGAACGTGATCGCCCTCGCCACCGTCCGGCGTTTCATCCTCGAGTCGCAGGTGAAGAAGAGTCGTCCGCATTTTGACGCCACCATCACGATGGCCGCGATCCTGGGAGTCGCCGCTTATGGCTTCCGCGTCGTGCAGATGCCGCAGCCATCCGCGCCGGTTCGCGTCGCCGCGCTCCAGCCGAACATCCCGCGCGAACAAAAATTCAGCGTCGAGTGGGCCCAGGCCACCTTCGACAAATTCTCCCGCCTAAGCGACGTCGGCCTGCAGGCGCGGCCGGACCTGATCGTCTGGCCGGAAAGCTCGATGCCGGGTCCGGTCCTCCACGACGACGCCAGCTTTCAATTCGTGATGGCTTTCTCGGTGCGCTCGCAGACTGACCTGCTCCTGGGCGCGATCGATCAGGACGAAAAGAATGCCTACAACGCGGCCCTCCTCTTCTCCGCCGGCGGCAAGGAGGTTCAGCTCTATCATAAAGTGCACCTCGTCCCCTTCGGCGAATACGTTCCCGGGCGGAACACGCTGCCGGGCATCGGCTGGATTGTGGGCGATCAGGTGCCAGAGGACTTCGGGTTCGGCAGGGAACACACCGTGTTGAAAATGACCCGCGGCGATGTGCGGCTCGCGCCGTTGATCTGCTTCGAAGACACGATCGGCGAACTGACGCGACAATTCGTGCTCCGCGGTGCGAATCTGCTCGCGAACGTGACGAACGACGGCTGGTTTCTGAGGTCCGCCGGTTCCAAACAACATCTCGACAACGCCGTCTTCCGTTGCGTGGAAACGCGCCTGCCGATGGTGCGCTCCGCCAACACCGGCGTCACCTGTTTCGTCAACGAGTTCGGCCGCGTCACGCAGATTCTGCTCGACGATACCGGCAGCCAGTTTACCGAAGGGGTGCTCACCGGTGAAGTGGCCGTCCCGATCAATCACCGGCAGACGTTTTACGTGCGTCACGGCGAGCTCTTCGCCCAGGTCTGCGCGGGAATCACGGGGGTCCTGCTGCTGGCGTTGACGCCCCGGCTCATCAGGCGAGGTCCCCGCGCCTAACCGCGCGTGATCTTGTTGCGCCCGGAGCGCCACGTCTCAGACCGATATACTTCTTTCTTGTCGCAACCGGACGCCACTTCTGACGTTATTCATCCGCGACTGAAATGAGCAGCGAATACGCAATCCACGTCGAGGGACTCCGCAAGTCCTACGACAACTTCGAGGCCGTGAAGGGCATCGATTTTTTCGTCCGTCCCGGCGAAGTTTTCGGCCTCCTCGGACCGAACGGCGCCGGCAAGACCACGACCGTCGAAATCCTCGAAGGCCTTCGTCCGCGCACGGGCGGCGAAGTCCGCGTGCTCGACTTCGATCCCGGTCGGCAAACGCGCCGGTTGAAGGACCGCATCGGCGTCGCCCTCCAGGCCACCAATCTCCCCGACAAAATCACCGTCCGCGAAGCGCTCAGCCTCTTCGCCTCGTTCTACACCCGCACCGTCGACGCCGAGCCGCTCCTCCAACGCCTCCAGCTGACGGAGAAACGCGACGCCTATTACGAGTCGCTCTCCGGCGGCCAGAAACAGCGCGTCGCTCTTGCGCTCGCCCTCATCAACGACCCGCAACTCCTCTTTCTCGACGAGCCCACCACCGGCCTAGACCCGCAGGTGCGTCTCGAGATTCGCGATCTCATCGAGCAGCTCCGCTCCGAGAAGCGCACCATCCTCATGACCACCCATTACATCGAGGAAGCCGAACGCCTCTGCGATCGCGTCGCCATTATCGACGACGGCGTGATCATCGCGATCGGCACCCCGCGCGAGCTCCAGGAAAAAAGCGCCACCCAGTCCGGCATCGAAGCCACCCTCAGCCGTCCGGTTCCGGCCGGCGAACTGCCCGCCTGGCCGGAAGCCATCCGCACCATCCTGAGCGACGATCGCCGCCACCTTACCGTCAGTTCCCGCCACCCCGGTCGCACGCTGGTCGAGATGGTGAAATGGATCGACGCCCAAGGCATCGAGCTCGACGACGTCCATTTGAAACGCCCCACCCTCGAGGACGTCTTCATCGAGCTCACCGGCAAGAAGCTGCGCGACTAAGCCCCCGCTGCGAAATGAAAGCCTACCTCGCCCTGATGCGGATCGACCTGAAGCTGGCGTTGCGGAACAAGACGGTCCTCTTTTTCAACTATTTCTTCCCGCTGATTTTCTTTTTCGTCTTCGCGCAGCTCTTCAATGCGAAGCAAGGCGCGATGATCAATCGCGTGGTGACGATGGTGCTGGCGCTCGGGATTCTCGGGAACGGGCTTTACGGCGCGGGGATGCGCGCGGTGATGGATCGGGAGGCCAATGTGTTGCGACGTTACAAGGTCACGCCGATCACGCCGGTGCCGCTGCTGCTCGCATCGATCGTGACCGGCATGCTCCTTTTCCTCCCGGCCGTCCTGCTCACGCTCTTCCTCGCGCATCAGTTCTACGGGATGGCGATCCCGCCCAACCTCATTTCCTTTTTGCTCTTCGCATCGGTCGGCGCGATCGCCTTCCGCGGGATCGGGTTGATCGTGGCCGCGGTCGTAAATTCCTCGCAGGAGAGCAACCTCCTCATCCAGCCGCTCTACATGGCGATGCTCTTCCTCAGCGGGATCACGATTCCGCTGACGATGTTCCCTTCCTGGTTGCAATCGCTGACGCAGTTCATCCCGGCGACCTATCTCATGACCGGCATGAGCGGCATCCTCCTGCACGGTGAAACGATCTGGCAGAACTGGCCTTCGACGCTCGCGCTGCTCCTGACCGCGGCGGTGGCGACGTTCATCGCGACGAAACTTTTCCGCTGGGAGAAGGACGAGAAGCTGCGGCCGTCGGCCAAACTTTGGGTGCTGGTGGCGCTGCTCCCGTTTGTCTTCCTCGGCACGTATCAGGCGTGGAGCCGGCAGGACCTGGTGAAGGCGAAAATCCTCGCGCGCGAGATGAGCCGGGGGCGCAGCTGGCTGATCCAGAACGCACGCATCTTTCGTGGGCGACGGGCGGGTGATCGAATCCGGCTCGGTGCTCGTGCGCGGCGGGAAGATTGCGCAAATCTTTGAAGGCGTGGCGCCGGACGCGAAATCGCTCAACGCGGAGGCGATCGAAGCGGCGGGCAAGACGGTGCTGCCCGGCCTGATCGATGTGCATGTGCACCTCGGCGCGAGCGGCGGGTTCCACGAAGACATGGCGAAGGCCTTTGATCCGAAGGGCGCTGAGCGCGCGCTGCAGGCTTATCTTTACAGCGGCGTGACCGCGGTGCGGAGCGCGGGCGATACCCTGGAGGCGATGCTGAAGCTGCGGAAGCAATTCGGCAGCGGCGAAAAGCTGGGAGCGGAGTTGTTCCTCTGCGGACCGCTCTTCACCGCCGAGGGCGGTCACGGGACCGAATACGCGAAGTTCATGCCGGAAGCGATGCGCGAGTCGTTCAACGCTGGGTTCGTCCGAACGCCGCAGTCAGCCGACGAAGCGCGGCGGCAGGTGGACGAACTGGCAGGACAGGGTGTGGACGCGATCAAGGGTGTGCTCGAGGCGGGCGTGCCGGGGTTCACCTTCAACCGCATGAACCTCGACCTGCTCGCGGCGGTCGCCGCCGAGGCGCACGCGAAGAATCTCCCGATCTCCGTTCACACTGGGAACGCGCTCGACGTAGCCGACGCGGTGAAAATTGGCGTCGACTCGATTGAACATGGCTCGCTCCTCGATGACATCGCCGCTGACACGATCGCCGAGATGGCCACGAAGCACACCGCCCTCGATCCCACGTTGAGCGTAGCCGAGGGATTCACCAGTTTCGGACGCGGCGACACCTCGCTGTTGAAGCGATCCCTCGTGCAGCAGGTTGTGCCGAAGGACTTGCTCGCCAGCACCGAGGCCGCAGTCAACGACCCGCGCTACGCCGCCATGCGCCAGGGCATCTCGCGCTACGGGATGTCGGTGGAGACCGGCGGCCGCAACCTCGTGAAAGCCTGGCAGGCCGGCGTGCCGCTGGTGACGGGGAGCGATGCGGGCAATTTCTTTGTCTTCCATGGGCCGACAGTGCAGCACGAAATCGAACTCTGGGTGCAGGCCGGCATTCCCGTGGAAGTCGCGCTCCAGGCGGCCACCTTGAACGCGGCGAAGCTGCTGCGGGCGGAGGCGCGGATCGGCACGATCGCACCCGGCAAGGAAGCGAGCCTGCTCGTGGTGGACGGGAACCCGCTCCAGGATGTGAAGGCGCTCTCGGCCGTCGCCGCCGTCTTCTTCAAGGGCGAGCGCGTGGCCCGGCCGGACTTGTTTGAGCAGAAATAACGGCGGTCTCAAGAATGTTGCGCGATCCGTTGAGCAATGTTTTGTCGTTCGCGATCGTTTCCCGATTGTGAAAACATGTCACCCGCGCGTCTCGCTGCCGTAGTTGCCATCCTTGCCGGAACGGCCTTCTACTTTTCGACGAACGCGCTGCATCACCATTTCGACTACACCTATCGAATCGCGCTGGCCATGCTGCACGGACACGCGGGATTGATCGAAGGCTGAGGCCATCCTCATGCTGGACCGGAATCAAATGGTCTTCCTGTGAGACTTGGGAGGACAGCTGCCGTTGCGAATACCAAACAGGGCCACGCCTAGCCAAATGACGAGAAGTCCTTTTTTCTTCATGGCTCGCTCTTGGAGACGCCTGTGTCGCCGTTGGTGAGGACAATCTTCACCCGCAGCGTCACCACCGACCCGAAACCGGAGGTGATGCTCGCTCCCAAAATCGTAACAGGATTCCGGAAGGCAGCAACGCGCGCCGCCGCAGAACTCGATTCTTCGAAATGCCCGGTCTGCGCTACCGTCAAAGCTCCCATGAACGTTCGCCTTCCCCTCGTGCTCACCATTTCGGTCCTGCTCGTCGCCAACGCGGAAGCGTACGGGCCGATCGGTCACCAAATCGTCGGCGCGATCGCGGATGAGCGGCTCGCCGGGACGCCCACGGGAAAGAAGATCGCGAGTTTGATCCAGGGATTCACGCTGCAGAAAGCGGCCGTCATTCCCGACGAGATCAAGGGCTGGGACAAGAACGGGGTCGATGATCCGGGGATTTTTCGTTACAGCTCCCGCCCGCGCGTGGATGCCGAGCTGGCCGATTTCTGGCGCGCGAATCCCCCCATCGATCACGATTCGCCCATCCCATCGCATCACTGGTTCCATTACACCGACGTGCCGCTGCTGAACGGGCAGAAATACGGCGACGGGAAGGCGGGGCGCTCCCGGTGGGACATCGTGCAGATGACGAACTACTGCGTGCGGGTGCTGAAGGGCGAGGAGCCGGAAGAGAACCCGCGCAAGATCACCAAGGCCGTCGCCATCATTCTGCTCGCGCACTTCGTCGGCGACATTCACCAGCCACTGCATGTTGGAGCGCAGTATTTCGACGACCAGGGGCGCCCGGTTGATCCGGAAAAAAATCCCACCGCCCTCGAGGATCAGGGCGGCAACACCATCATCTTCAGGCTCAGTCCGGCCGCCGCGGAGAAGCTCGGAGTCCAGGACGCCAAGCTGCACGGGTTCTGGGACGGCTTGGCCGTGGCCCTGAACCTGCCGATTCTGCCGAAAGAGATGCCAAAGGAAGAACGCCGGGCGCAGACCGACGAAGCAAAGATGGCGCTCGTGGCCCAGCTCGCGAAGGAGGAACCGAAGGCCTGGCGTTTGCCCGCGGAGCTGAACCCGGAGCAATACGCGGAGCAATGGGCCAATGAAATCATGCCCCTCGCCAGGGAAGCGCACGACCGGCTGCAATTCAGTAACGTTCGGCGGACAGAAGAGGATGGGCATGTGCTCGCCACCGGCAACGCGGCGGAGAAACCAGCCGCGGACGGAGTGCCGTACGAGGAATGGGCGGCGAAGGTCGTGCGCGGCCAGTTGCACAAAGCCGGCTGGCGGCTGGCGGATCTGCTGGAGAAGGCGTTGCGGTAACGGAGCAACAGACTCGCGGTGCTCGTGATCTGCTGCTGCTCGATCACGATCATGAGCATGAGCTTGTGGGACGGACGCGCATTGACGCCGCGCCAGGAAAACGCAGGCTGATTATCCACATGGACAGCAACGACTCTCCTTCCCCGCTTCTCCTCTTCCAAACCCTCACCGCCTACCAACGCAGCAACGCGCTCAAGGCGGGCATTGACCTCGGACTCTTTACCGCCATTGGCAGCCACGCGTCCACGGCTGCCGAGCTGGCCTCGCGCCTCGGCGCGGCCGAGCGCGGCATGCGCATTCTTTGCGATTACCTTACGATCGCCGGCTTCCTCGCCAAAGAAGGCAATAGCTACCGTCTCACCCGCGATTCCGCGGTTTTCCTGGACCGCAATTCCCCTGCCTATGCCGGCGGCGCCGCCGAGTTCCTCCTCTCTGACATGCTGGTCGGGTCGTTCGCCACGCTCGCGCAGGCAGTGCGGAAGGGTGGCACCGCTCAGCCCGCCTCGGGCTCGACCGCCCCGGAACATCCGATGTGGCTCGCCTTCGCCCGCGGCATGGGCGCGATGATGGGACCGCCGGCGGATACCGTCGCCGAACTGCTGGCGCTGCCGAATGACCAACCGGTCAAGATTCTCGATATCTCCGCCAGCCACGGCCTCTGGGGCATCGCCGCCGCCAGGCGCAATCCCGCAGCCCAACTCGTGGCGCTCGATTGGGCGCCCGTGCTGGAACTGACTCGAGAAAACGCCCGTGCCGCCGGGCTGCAGGATCGGTTCCAAACCATCGCCGGCAGCGCGTTCGAGGTGAAGTTCGGGAGCGATTACGACGCGGTCCTCGTCCCGAATTTCCTGCATCATTTCGACCTTCCAACCTGCGTCACCTTCCTGCGCAAGGTGCATACCGCGCTGCGTCCCGGCGGCCGGGTGGCGATCGTCGAGTTCGTGCCGAACGAAGACCGCGTCACTCCGCCGGAGGCGGCCTCGTTCAGCCTCGTCATGCTCGCCACCACCGCCGCGGGCGACGCCTACACGATGGCGGAATACAAGCGGATGCTGACCGGCATTGGCTTCGGCTCAATCAGTTCGCATCCGCTGCCACCAGGCAATGCGACGGCGATCATCGCGCGAAAATAGATTTCAGCTGCTGCCGCCGCCGGCGCGGTTTTGCCCCGTCGGAAATCCGAACCGCTCCCGCACAAAATAAAGCGGACGTTGCTTCACCTCTCCGTAAATGCGGCCCACATACTCGCCGATGATGCCGAGCGAAATCAGCTGCACGCCGCCCATGAAAAGGACCGCCACGAAGAGTGAGGCCCAGCCACGCACCCAGTGCGACGGATCGAAAAAGAACCGCAGCACCAGCGCGTAGAGAATTCCCGCCAGAGCGACGCCGAGCGCGAGAAAGCCCACCCACACCGCCAGCCGCAACGGCGCGAAGGAAAACGAGAAGACCGCGTCGGCGGCGAAGCGCAGCATCTTCACCATCGGATATTTCGTCTCGCCAGCGAAACGCGCCGCGCGCCGATAGGGCACTGCCACCTGCCGGAAGCCAACCCAGCTCACCATCCCGCGCAGGAAGCGATCACGTTCCGGCATGCGCAGAAGCGCGTCCACCACGGCGCGATCCATCAATCGGAAATCGCCCGTGTCCGGCGGGATCTGCACGTGCGAAATGCTGTTCACGAGCCGGTAAAAGGCGGACGCGCTCCAGAGCTTGAACCGCGTTTCGCCGGCGCGATCGCTTCGTTGCCCATAGGCGACCTGATAACCTTCGCGCCAGCGAGAAAACATCTCCGCGATCAACTCCGGCGGATCCTGCAGATCGGCGTCGATGATCACCACCGCGTCGCCGCTCGCGTGCTCCAGGCCGGCGGTTGTCGCCACCTGCTGGCCGAAGTTGCGCGAGAGCCGCAGACCGCGCACGCGCGCATCCGCGACGCTGAGATCATGCAGAAGCGCCGGTGTTTCATCCCGGCTGCCGTCGTCCACGAAGATGAACTCAAACGTCGCCTCCGGGATCGACTCCGCCACCGCCGCCAGGCGCCGGTGCGCTTCCCGCAGGACTGCCGCCTCGTTGAAACACGGCACCACGATCGAAATCAGCATGTCGTCCCTCCGCCTTTGAACGTTGGATGGTGGAAGTTGAGCGTTGGACTTTTCCCCATATCAAAACGCCCACAGCCCAGCCGCAAACCGCCCGACAAAGAGCGCGAGCAAGAGCAGTCGACGCTCCCGTGAGAAGCGATACCGACGAGGGGCCGCTTCACCGCCAGCTGCGCAAAGAGAATGAAGATCGGGAAAAACGTCAGCGTATAGCGCGGCACACTCACCACGAACGCCGTGCTCGTGATCAGCAGCCAGTTGAATGTCATCCAGACCGCATAGGAAGGCCGCAGCCGCACCCAGCACCAGACCGTCGCGACAAATCCCAAGGCCACGAACACCAGCTCGTGGAACCCTTCCGTGAAATTCGCAAACGACGAGCGCTGCCAGAGGTCGTGGATGCCAACCCAGGGCGGCGTCAGTTTCTTGTACCAGTGCGCCTCCATGATCTTCGAAAACGCGAACGCATCACCGGTCACGTAATAGTTCAACCCCAGGTAAACCGCGAAGCCAAGGGGGACGACGCCAATCCAAAGCCACCGCCAGTCGATGCCGCCGCGTCGCGCGAAACTGCAGCCATGCTTCCACCGCCAGCACCGGTCCCAGCAGCATGCCATTCATGCGCGTCGACGCAGCGCAGGCGCCGAGCAGGCCCGCCAGCGCCCAGTGCTCCCGCCGCGCCGCCAGGATGCAGCCGAGCACCAGCGCCAGAAACAAACTCTCCGTGTAGCCGATGTGCAGGAAATAGGCTCGTCGGAAAAATGAAGAGAAACCAGACTGCCGCCCGCGCAGTCCGGGCCGGCTTATCCAGCCGCGTCAGCTGCTGTAGGAGCAAGCCCGCCGCGACCGACGCCACACCCGACACCACCAAAGCCGAAGCGGTGTAATCCCGCAGGAGGAGTCGCGTCAGGCGCACAAGCCACGGGTAGAGCGGAAAGAAAACGATCGAGAACCGCTCCTCGCCGCTTGCCTGATAACCGGTCAGCGCCAGGAGACGGTAGTGCACCGCATCCCAGCGGTTCCACATGTCGGCGAAATCGATCCGATTATCCGACAGCGTGCGCACGCTCAGCACCGCGAAGCCAAGGACAAGCGCCTTCAGTGCCAGAATCCAGGCAACGGTCACCCAGTCGAGCCGCCACCGGTGGTTGGACGAATTGGTTACGGCGGGCTCTGGAGCGGTCATCATGCGCGCGGAATCGGTGCGTGCGGCACTGGTACAGGAGTGGCAGGGCCCGGTCGAGTCCGGACGCGGCACGTTCTCAACTTCACACTCGTCATGCGCCGACCGCCTGCGCTAAGTATCGCGCATGAACAAGCTTCTTCTCCCGCTGCTCCTCAGCGCCACCCTCGCGCTCTCCGCTGTGGCCCAGACGCCGATTGACCTGCAGGCAAACGACACCATGCGCACCGTGCTTGAGCGCCAGGTCGGGCAAAACGTCGACCTGCGGATGAAATCCGGCGAAAAAATCGGCGGCAAGCTCCAGAAAGTCAGCGACAAGCTCGCGCACATCACGCAGCTGACGGGCGCCGAATTCTACGACGCCGTGGTCGATATCGACGCGATCGCGGCCGTCGCCGTCCGCACGAAAGCGAAGTAGCGGGCGGACGCCGCCCGGCGTGCGCTCGCCGAAGGGGCGACCTGCGGCGGGCGTGGATTCGCCCCGCCGAACGAATCAGCGCCATCCGCGGCCCTCCGCGCGCCGCGGCCACGCTCACATCATTACGACCGCCTTGCGATGGAACTGCTGGCCCTCTTCGCCATCGCTTTTGCGACCGCCATCGGCTGGGTGATTTGCGGCGTCGTTCTCCCGCAAATCATCAGCCCAGCGCAGCGTTTCTATTTCGCTCCGGCGATCGGTCTCGGAGTCTGCGGAGTGATCGGTTACGTCGCCGTTCGCTTCCACATGCCGTGGTTGATCCTCGTTTTCACTCTCCTCAGCCTCGCCGGAGGAGCCGCCTACATCTGGAGAAAGTTCCGTCTCGGCTTTGCGCCCGCGGACGGCGCGCGGCTCGTGAAGTTCACGGTTTTTACCCTGCTCTGCCTCTATGGCATGCAGATCGCGCTTTATGGGTTGTTCAGCAGAGTTTACCCCGGTCCTCACGAAGTCTGGACGGTGTTCAACCTGACCGGCGTCCCGCCCCCCGACCAGATGTTCGCCTGGCACCAGGCAATGTTCTTCGCGCAACACCGCGTCTATCCGGACGCACCGTTCTACGGGGAGATGGATTTGTATGACCGACCCCAGTTCGGCGGCTGCATTACGTTATTCTTCTTCAAGCTTTTCCGGCTCCCGCTGAAGGAAAAGGAGTTCGCTTATCCGGCCGCGGCTCTGCACTTCTATCACTGCCTCTGGTGGTTGCTGAACAATCTTTACCTCCTCGGCATCGCGCCGCTTTTCCGCCGGCTCTTCGGACTCCGTGGCGCCATCCTTGCCGTCGCGTCAACCGCCCTCGGGGGCTTCTTCATCCTCAGCAATACCGGCGGTTGGATGAAGTTCGCCTCGGCTTATCCCTTTGTGCTGGCATTTCTCCTGTTCATCGAAGGGAAGGGACCTGTGCTGCAGGCGCTGCTCTGCGCGATGAGCTACTACATCCATGGATCCGTCCTGCCGTTCCTGGCCGGTTTCGGGGCGCTCCAACTGTTGAGCGTGCGATATCCCATCGCCACGACCCGCACCAGCATCCGCAATGTGATGCAGTTCAGCTGCGTCGGTGTGCTGGTGGTCGGCGCCTGGTTCCTTGTGGTCCGATGGGTGGGCTCGAAGCAGCCTCTCCTCTATTACTATCTCTACGATGCCGGCCTGACCGAAGCGCAAACCCGGCCGGTCGCCGCCATCGTGCGCGACTTCTATGCGCACCACTCGTGGCGCACGCTTGCCTGGCTGCCGGTCCACAATCTTTGGCAGAGTCTGTTCCCCACCATCCTCTTTGATTCGGCGCGGGCGTGGTTCTGGGCCAATGGCCCTGGCCGATTGTCGGATCTAGGTTCGGCGCTCTTTGCGTCACAACGTTTTTGCATTCCCTGTGCTCTCGCCGCGGTCACTGCGCCTTTTGTGATCCTCGGCGCGTTGCGGAGTCTCGCGCAGAAGCACGGCGGCAAGATCGCGCTCTGCCTATACCTGCTCCCGGCGCTCATGATTGCGCTCATTTATCGCAAAGACTGGGCTTTTCAGCTGCACGTTGTCTGTCTCTATCACACGCTGGTGTTGTTCTGTTGGATTGCTTTCTTGCGCCGCGCGCGCACGCGCTGGGCGCTCCTCGGCCTCAGCGCGATCACAGTGGAAGGGATCGTCTGCCTCCTCTTCGCAGACTTCCGCATCCTGCCGGTCACCGGCTTGCGGCTCAACGAACTGCGGGCGGTCCACTGGTCCTGGCTGCTGGCCTATCTATTGCTCACGGCGCTCATTCTGGTGGCGACCGCGCGCGAGCTGATCCGTTGTCGTGAGGACCGCGATGGCGTCGTCCCAGCGGAGACGCTTCCGCCATTGGGCATTGCCGCTCTCGCCGCGGGCAAAGTGTTTGCGGGAGCGGCGATCGCTGCCGCTGTGGTCGGCGTGTATGGGTTGTATTGCCTGCGCTACTACTGAGACGCTAACGAGCGGAACCGCGCTGGACGCTGCCGCGGGGGCGCACGATGCTGCGGCCATGAACAGAATCAAATCTTCGCTCCTGCTCTTCCCTGCCCTGCTCCTCGCCGTGTCGCCGTTGCTGGCGCAGGATCGTCAGCGGGTCAGTCCCCATGAAACGGTCAACGCCACAATCGGCGGGAATGATATATCGATCGTTTACGGCCGACCCTACACGAAAGACCCGAAAAGCGGCGAGATGCGCAAGATCTGGGGCGGGCTCGTCTCTTACGGCAAGGTCTGGCGGATGGGCGCCGACGAAGCGACGCTCTTCACGACCAAAAACGCGATCGACATGGGCGGCACCACGATTCCCGCCGGATCCTACTCGCTCTACCTGCTGCCCGCCGCAGACGGGAGCGCAAAGCTGATCGTCAACAAGCAGACTGGCCAGTGGGGCACGAAATACGACGAGGCGCAGGACCTCGCGCGCGTGGACTTGAAGAAGTCGAAGCCCGAGTCGCCGGTGGATCAATTCACGATCGAGATCGAGCAAACGGGCGCGGCCGGCGTCCTCACGCTGGCGTGGGAGGACACGCAATATTCCGTCGCGTTCACGGCGAAGAAGTAAGATCGGCGCGCCCGCGGGGCGAAAGCGATTCTCTCTCGACGGCGCCGCGCCGGGTTGAAACCTGGCGCGGCCCGTCGGATAGGGGCGGATGACAAGGAACTGTACTTCCCGACGTTTGCTTCAAGTCGGTGCGCTTTTTTTGATCGGCCACGGCATCATGGGCCTGATCAAACCGCGGTGGCATTCGCTGCCCTGGAATCGCGGCCCGCAACTCCTCAAGGCCGCCACGGACGAGCTGGCGGATTATCCGCGAACGGCGCGCGCGGTTTACCTCGCGGAAGCGGCGCTCGGCATCATGCTCGCGGCGCAGCGGGACCCGGAGAGGTAGCGGAGCACAGCCGGCCGAGTCTCCGGCTACGTCGTCTCGATCCGCGGGAAGAGCGGCGTCGGCTTCCCGACGACGTGACCGTCCGGCAGCTGGCCCCACTCCGCATCGGCTAGCGAGAAGCGGCTTTCTTTTCCGCTGCAGCTCCGGCTCCATCTTCCACTTGAATTGATCGAAGATGCCGTGCGCGGCTTTCGGCGGCACGGGCGAGATCAAGATGGCGATGATGCGGAGGCGATTCAACGAGGTGATACAGAACAGCCTCAAGCTGCTCTTTCTGCGAAGGATCCTTTGCAAGATGCCACGGAGCCGCTCATTTCAATCACGAAATCAGCTCCACCCGCGTATCCTGCGCGTACACGAGAACTTCATCGATGCGGAACTGCTTCATGGATCTCTCGATATCTGGCAGATAGTGGTGTCCGACGTTCGCCCGCATCGGCGGAGATCGGCGGAAAGTTCAGCAGTCGGTGGGATTTGTTGATCATCTAACCCCCTTTGAACGAATTCCTCCTCGGCGAGATCGGCATCTGTTCGCAGTCTCCGCTTTATAGGCCCTCCCGACAGATATTTCTGCGCCATGCTTAGCGTCCGGTTGAGCAGGTTGCCCAGCGAGTTTGCGAGGTCGGTGTTGTAACGCTCGCCAGTCGAGCGTTCCTCCGAGAAGTCCGCAGTCTTTTCCGGTGCTGATGTCGCTCATCAGATAATACCGGAGCGCTTCCGCGCCGTATTTGTCGGCGAGTTGATCGGGATCGACGACGTTGCCTTCGCTCTTGCTCATCTTGGCGCCGGCGATGTTCCACCAGCCGTGCACGATCAGGCGCGGCATGTCGGCGTCGCTGAAGCCGAGGGCGTGCAGCATGATCATCCAATAGATGCCGTGCGCCGGAATCAGGATGTCCTTGCCGATGATGATCGTGGCCGGCCACCAGCGGTGGAATTCCGCCAGGTCGGCGCCGGGACGCGCGTCATAGCCGCCGGGGGCGAACGAGATATAATTCACGAGCGCGTCGAACCAAACGTAGGTCACGAAGTTCGAATCGAACGGCAGCTCGATGCCCCACGCCAGCCGCGATTTCGGGCGCGAGATGCAGAGATCGCCGCCGAGTTTCTCGACCGCGTTGCGTAGTTCGCCGCGGCGGAAGTCGGGATAAATGAGATCGGCCCGTGAATCAATCAACGCGAGCAGCCACTCTTTGTGCTGCGCGAGCCGGAAGTAATAATTCTCCTCTTCCCGAAACTCGACCTGTCCCCACTCCGGCCCGAACTCGCCATCCGCGCCGCGTTCCTTGTCGGTCAGGAACTGCTCCTGGCGGATGCTGTAGTAGCCGGCTTGTTTGTCCCGGTAAATCTGCTTTTCATCCCAGAGCCGCTGCAGGATTCGCTGCACACATTCCTTGTGACGCGGCTCAACGGTGGCGGCCCAGCCGTCGTACTCGACGCCGAGTTTCTCCCAAAGCGCGCGAAACTTCGCCGTGTTCTGCGCGACGAATTCCTGCGGCGAAACGCCCTCTTTCTCGGCTGATTGCTGAACTTTCTGACCGTGCTGGTCGACGCCGGTGAGATAGAAGACGTCTTCGCCTTTCAGCCGATGATAACGCGCCATGACGTCGGCCAGCACCTTCTCGTAGGCGTGGCCGATGTGCGGCGGGCCATTCGTGTAATCGATCGCGGTGCAGATGTAGAAGCGGTCCGGCATGTGCGGAGAGGTTGCTGGAAGCTCGGGCGCGACGCAACCTCTGCTCGGTAGTCTCCGCGGGGCATGCACCGCAACGTTCAACGTCCAAGCCGAACCCAACGCACGTCCGAAAAAACGGACGCCGCCCGGCTACCGCAGGCCGCTATCGCCGGTCCACTCGACCTTCGTCATCTTGGCTACCTCCACCTCCGCTTCGAACTGCATGCGGCCGATCCGGGCACTGCCGCCTTCGCGCACCACAGTGTAATGGCCCGGCTCCAACGCGACCCGAAAGGCGCCTTGCGCGTCAGTCGTAAACGTCGTGACCGGTTTGTCGTTTCGCAGGACGACGAATGAGACATTCGGCAGAGGGGCCGAGTCGGACTCGCCCTCTCGTTGCGGACCCCCACGAGCCGGCGACATGGAGATGACACCCTCGATGCCGGTGTCGGAGGCGCTCGGAGATGATTCGGCCATGGCATGGGAGGAAAAGAGAACGGCAAGCAGCGCCGCGAGAATGCGGAAGGTCGGCTCGTTCATAGGGGACACCATCGGCTAGAGGAAGTTCGTTGACGAGCGGTTCGTCCACAAGGCTATTCAGTTCCTCCCGTCCCAGGCGCAGCTTCTCCCCGAGGAGCGCCGCTCATTGGCAATCTCCGCCCGAGGCGGCTGACGATGGCCGAGGTATTCGCCCTCACCCCACGCTCGACCTGTCTTCAGGAATTCCTTCAGCGCGTGCTTGTCGCTATCGGGCAGTGGCACCGCGAAATAATGGCCGCGGTTCTCCACCGGTCAGGACGGCAGGTACGATGCCGTGAAAGCAGGTGTAGTTGTTGCCGCGATTGCGCCGGACGAGCGAGGCGCGGGATGTAAAACGCGTTAGCGAATCACGTCCGGGGCCGCGGCGGTTCGGATCCGGGCGGAAAAATCCGGACCCGGCTCGGTCGCGCGGACGCGTTCGGTGATGCGGGCGCGAGCCTTGGTCTCGGCGAATGGCAGAGCCCGGTCGATCCAGCCGATGCGGTAAAGCAGTTCGTCCGCATACCCATTTACGAGGAGGCGCCAGTTCCACGCCGTGGCAAAGCCGCTCGCGCGAGCGTGCAGCCGGATATTGGTCGTGCAGTTGTCGATCGCGGAATGATACCAGCGCGGCCGGTCCCGGAGCTCGTTGGCCGCCTCCAGATACGTCACGAAGAGCTTGCGATATCTCTCCGGCTCCGCCTCGACCAGCGGATAGAGAAACACCTCCTGATTGCGATAGTTCGTCCGGACGCGGATGAGATCCCGTTCATCGCCGATGACGTAACAGAGCTCGTACTGCCGGAACATGCCCCGCAACGGTGAATACACTTCACCCCGCTGGCGCCGCGTCTCGATCGAGATCGCGATATGGCCCTCCGCGCCGAAATCGAAGCTCACCAGCGTGTGCGCGAGAAGGGCGGTCCCGAAGTAGTTCATCAGGAAATCGACGCCGCGCAGCTGCGAGAGGTGGACGCGTTTCGTTTCCCAGTGCGGCGTGAAATCGGTCCGGCTGCGGTAGTCGCAGTGGCGGAAGTTGTGAATTGTCACCGCATCGCCCTCGATCTGAGCCCAGGGCATCTCCGCGTATTCGGGTGACCAATCCCGCTCGTTCGAGGGGCGCAACCGCAGCCACCAGAGAAGAGCGGACGCGCCCAGGAGCAGGCCACCGGCAAGGATCCACGTCATGGGCAGAGCGGCCATTGTCACGGGAACCGGGCGGGGTTGTAAAGTGCGTTGCCTGCGCCGCCGGGAAAGCTGGGGCGGTATGCGGTTGCGCCTTTACACGGCCGCGTCCGCTGGGAATGATCCGGCTTCACCGAAAACACCGCCCCACCCTGCCCATGGCTACCTTCGACCGCTCGAATCCGACTAACGAATACCCCGACATGGTAGGCGCCAAACCGGCCAACCCGCTCGCCGCCGCCTTTCGTCCGTTCATTCCGGCCAGCACGAAGATGCGGGAGCTGACCGTCCTGCCGCTCATCGTCGGCACGCTTCTCGGGATGGTCTTCGGCGCGTCCTCCCTCTACCTGGTGCTGAAAGTCGGGCTCACGGTGAGCGCGTCGATTCCTGTCGCGGTCCTTTCGATCACGATCTTCCGGTTGATGTCAAAGGTCGGCCTGCGCGATGCCACCATTCTGGAGAACAACATCGTCCAGACGGCCGGTTCCGCCGGCGAATCGATTGCGTTCGGCCTCGGCGTCACCATGCCCGCGATCATGATTCTCGGGTTCGACCTCGAGATCACGCGCGTCATGCTGGTGGCAACCCTCGGCGGTTTGCTCGGCATCCTGATGATGATCCCGCTGCGGCGCGCTTTGATCGTGGAGCAGCATGGATTGTTGAAATACCCCGAGGGCACGGCCTGCGCGGAGGTGCTGAAAGCGGCCGCGGCGCGCGATCCGGAAACGATGACGGCCCGGGAAAAGGCCCGGGCGGCGGCGGAAAGCGGCGAGACGGCGAGCGGGGGCCGCACCATCTTCACCGGCTTCGGCATTGGCTTCCTCTACCAGGCGGCGATGGGGGCTTTCAAGTTGTGGAAAGACGACGCCGCAAAAAGTCTTCGCCGCGCCCTTCAAGGCCGGGTCGATCGCGGCCGAGATCTCGCCTGCCCTGCTGGGCGTCGGCTACATCATCGGGCCGCGGATCGCCTCGATCATGTGCGCGGGCGGTGTCCTCGCCTATCTCGTGCTGATCCCGGCAATCAAGTTTTTCGGTGAACACACGGCCGAGATCGTTCCGCCGGGCACCATCCCGATCGGGGACATGACCCCGGACCAGATTCGCGGCGCCTACGTGCTCTACATCGGCGCTGGCGCGGTCGCGGCGGGCGGCATCATCAGCTTGTTTCGTTCGCTGCCGACGATCTGGCACGGGCTCCGGGCGGGGCTGGCGGATTTCCGCGGCGGTCAGGCCGCGAGCGACAGCTTGCCGCGCACCGATCGCGATCTTTCCATGAAGTTCGTGATCGGCGGCGTGGTTTTCCTGCTTCTCATGATCATGATCGCGCCGCAGTTGCATCTGCAGTGGAACATCCTCGGCGCCCTGCTGATCGTGGCCTTTGGTTTTCTGTTTGTGACCGTGTCGTCGCGGCTGACGGGCGAAATCGGTTCCTCCTCGAACCCGATCTCCGGCATGACGGTCGCGACCTTGCTCCTCACCTGCCTCGTCTTCCTCATGATCGGCTGGACCGGCCCGCACTACTTTGTCACCGCGCTTTCGATCGGCGGCATCGTTTGCATTGCGGCGTCAAATGGCGGCACGACTTCGCAGGATTTGAAGACCGGTTTCCTCGTCGGCGCGACCCCGAGATCCCAGCAGATCGCGATTCTCGCCGGCGCCCTCGCCTCCGCGCTCGTCCTTGGCCCGATCCTGCTCAAGCTCAACAACGCCTCGACCGTTTACGTGCCGCAATCCAGCTTTATCGCGATCGAAAACGGGGCGACGATCGATCCTTCGACACTGCCGCCCTACGGCGCGGGAATGAAATACGTGCCCGCAAACGTGCGCCTGCTTTCGAACCACGGCGACCCGGGTTGGCCGCAGGTCCCCGGCCTCGAAGCCGGCAATTACCTCGTCAGCGAAGCGGGTCGCATCTCGTACAAAGTGGAGACGAATTTCCCTCCTGACCTCATCGTAAAGCAGGAGGACCGCGCCGCTCTGACCCAAATGGAGACCCTGAAAGGGCCGCAGGCCTCCGACGACCCGGCGACCTATCGCGTCTGGTATCGGCTCGATCCTGCCGGCGGGCCCGCGCAAAAATTCCTCGTCAACGATCAGTTCGTGCCCGTGTACCTCGTCGATCCGGGCATCAACGGCACGATGAAGACGCGGCCGGACGGCTCGACCGTCACCAAGTTCGATGCGCCGAAAGCGACCCTCATGTCCTACATCATCAAGGGCATCCTCAGTCGCAAACTGCCGTGGGGCCTCGTCCTGCTCGGCGTCATGATCGCGATCGTGCTTGAAATGAGCGGCATTCCTTCTCTCGCCTTCGCGGTCGGGGTTTACCTGCCGCTCTCCTCCTCGAGCCCGATTTTCATCGGTGGCATGGTGCGTTGGCTGGTCGATCGCTGGCTCCGGCGCACGAAGTTCAAGGATCACGATCTGACCGAAGAAGAGCACGTCGCGGAGGGCGACAAGAGCCCGGGCGTGTTGCTCGCCTCCGGCTATATCGCCGGCGGCGCACTCGCCGGCATCGTGATCGCGTTCATGGCCGGCGTGCCGAGTCTGGCGGGATTCAGCACGCGGGTCGAAGAGTGGTCGACTGCCTCGAATCCGTTCTTCAACGGCCCGAACTCCGATGCGCTGGCCATGATTCCATTCGCCGTCCTGTGCGTTCTGCTCTACCTGGTCGGGCGCGATCTGCTCTTGCGCGGCCGCCGCGGAGCAGTCGCAAAATAGCCGCGGATAGGTTCGCATGGCGCGGGTTGATTAGACGTGACCTCGACCGGTCTCCTCGCGCGCTTCCGCCGTTGGACGGGCGAGCACAGTTTTCTCGCGATCAGCATCGCGGTGCATCTGCTCTTTGTCTTCGCCGCCGGCGTGTGGGTGGTGTCGCGCTATTCCGCCGGGCGCAAGCTGACGTTTAACGCCGGCCCGAAATCACCCAACCCGAGCGAACGCGCGCTGCAGCACAAAGTGCAGATGCAGCAGAAAACGCAGAACACGATGGTGGCGGTGCCAAAGCGCGTCCTGACGACCGGCCTCTCGAAGGTGGCGCTGCCGGAAATGCCAGCGCTGCCCGGACCAAAGATGGCGGTGCAGCCGATGATGGCGGCCGGCGGCGGGGGCGGATTCGGCGGGGCGCAAGGCGGGATGGGCGCGGCCGGTGGCACTGGCTCCGGCGCCCCGATCAACTTCTTCGGCATCCGCGACACCAGCACCAGCATTGTGATCATGATCGACGTCTCGGATTCAATGTTCGGCCGGACCGGCGACTACGATTACGCCGCGCGCAAACTCCTGCGCGTCGGCAAGGAGCAGAGCTTTCAGTCCGTCCGCGACCAGGCGATCGAGCTCGTCCGCAGCCTCACCCCCGCGAGCCGCTTCGGCATCGTGCGCTGGTCGGGCGGCGCCTATTCATGGAAGCCGGAGCTCGTGCCGGCGACCGACGAGAACAAACAGGCTGCGATCGATCACATCCAGACCTCGCTCGATATCCACAAAGCCCCGCCGAATTCCGGGCGCCCGGGCGGGACGCGGCACGATTTCGCGCTGGAGGAAGCATTCAAGCTCAAGCCCGAGACGATTTACATGCTCACCGATGGCAACGCGACGAAATCGGAAGGCGGAAATCTGCAGCCGATCGATGAGAAGGACATCTGGAAGGTCGCGGAAGAAGGTCAGAAAGCCCTTACAAAGAAAGCAAAGCTGCACACGATTTATTACCTCACCGGCCGGGACAAACAGGATGAGGAACGCATGCTGCGCGGCCTCGCGAGCCGCAACGGCGGCACCTTTCGCAAGGTGAAACCACCGGATGTCAAGACTCCGCCGCCCACCGCCACCACCGGTGCAAGCCCGTCTCCAGGCAGCAGCCCGCCGGAGCACCGACCACCCGATCGCAACGACCGCAGGGACAACCGCAAGAAGAAGCGCCGCTGAGCTGCCACCGCGCGATTGCCTGGCACCACTGGTCCCGCCGCAGCGCCCGTAATTTCAGGCCGGGAGTCGACGCGACTGTGCATCAAATCAGGGCAACGCCTGTTCCTGACCCAAAAAGAAAAAAATCGCGCTTCAGGCGCAAACGTATGAAAGTCTGGCCTGCAGCCCGCGAACAGGAATCGGTCGTCCAGAGGGATGGACGACCTCACAACTTTCCAGGCGGGCTCTGAATTGGAAGGGTAAGAACAATGCTCAGACAAATATTGAACTGTTTCGTGCTTTCGCTGCTTTTGCTTTGGACCAGTAGCTCGGGAAATTCCACGCCCATTCCGGCGCAGAGCGCCCCGGAAGGGTTCAATCCGGGGCCCGACATCATCACGGGAGATATGGGTGACATCGGAGGTCTGGCCCAATTTGGAAGTAGCGGGACCCAGGTCGGCCTCGGCATCAGCACGACCTCCTGCAATGCCGGAAACGCGTTCGTCAATTTTTTTGCGCTGCCCAGCACGCTTCACCCCGTCATCATGCACAACCTCTATCGAATGAGCGGCGGCGCGGGCAACACCGATCGCTTTGAGCAGATCGGGCAATCCTGGGTGAAGCACGCTTTCGGGGCCGACCAGCAGAACAACTGCTTTCAGTGCCAGCCCGGTGGCAACCTCACGCATCTGGGCGTCGGCTGCGCCGATACCTACGCCAGTGGTCAAAATGCGACGCAAAGTGATCTGGGTTCGCGCGCCTTGATCAATCCCTTTACCGGCGTCTTCCAGTCAACCGCCAACAATCACACCGGCCACATTCATACCGGGACATCGCACCGGATCGCGGTGGAAAAGGACGACCTGAACCCCGCGCTGAACCCGGGGGCGACCTATTACGCCGAGGTGCAATACATTAGTTCGGATGAGTACACCTGGTGCCAGTCCCACCCCGGAGAGTGCAACATGTACAACAATGCCTCTTACCGTCGTTACAATGTCAGCGGCACCACGAGTTTCACTTTTTTCGAGGTGGGAGAGACGGCGCGCATGACCCCTGCCATCAATGCCTGGACGGGAGCGACCATCGTTCCGATCGAGCCCGCGCCGGGAGCCGATGGCCGCGCCTTCATCGCCTACAAGGTGACGAACCCATCCATTGGCGTCTGGCACTACGAATACGCGCTCTATAACGAAAATCTTGATCGCGCGATCCAGTCCTTCGGCGTGCCTTTGGGATGCGCCATCACCCTCAGCAATCTGGGGTTTCATGCCCCTCAAAATCCTCCTGGATTTCCAAACGATGGAACCGTGGGAGGCGCGGGATTTAGCAACGACGCCTGGCCTTCGAATCAGACCATCGATGCGTTGGGTTGGAACACCGAGACGTTCGCACAGAACCCGAACGCCAACGCCATTCGTTGGGGGACGGTCTATAATTTCCGATTCGATTCCGACAAACCGCCGATCGCTGTGAATGCGACGATCGGCTTCTTCAAGACCGGATCGCCAGTGACTGTGGCGATTATGGGGCCGAATGCCTGCGAAGGGCAACCGACGCCAACGCCAACGCCGACGCCGTCACCAACGTCCAAGTCCGACCCCGTCTCCGTCTCCGTCACCAAGTCCCACCGCGTCGCCCACGCCAACGGCATCACCAAGCCCAGCCGCACGAGCCGTCAACATCTCAACCCGGATGCGCGTCGAAACGGGCGACAACGTCCTCATCGGCGGCTTCATTGTCACCGGCACCCAACCGAAGAAGGTCATCGTGCGCGCCATCGGGCCGTCGATGAACGTGGGCGGCGTGCCGGTTCCAGGGCGGCTGAGTAATCCGACCCTCGAACTGTTGAGTGCGGGTGGAACTATCGCCACGAACGACAACTGGCGCACGGGCGGCCAGGAAGCCGAGATCATCGCGAGCACGATCCCGCCGACGGACGATCTGGAGTCGGCCATCGTCGCCACTCTCCCGGCCAACGGTGCTGCCTACACCGCCATTGTGCGGGGCGCGGCCGGAGGGACCGGGATGGGCCTCGTGGAAATCTACGATTTGGATCAGCCGGTCGATTCCCAGTTGGGGAACCTCTCGACGCGCGGCTTTGTCCAGACTGGGGACAACGTCATGATCGGTGGCGCTCATCCTGGCCGGCTCCCCGCCGCGCCAGGTAATCGTGCGCGCGATCGGGCCGTCGCTCGCCGTGCAAGGCGTGCCGGTGCCGGGACGCTTGCAGGATACCACCCTGGAGATCGCCGACCAGAACGGAACGATTCTGGCGACGAACGATAACTGGCGCAGTTCGCAAGAGGCGGCGATCATCGCGACCGGGCTGCCACCGACCAACAACGCCGAATCGGCGATCGTCACCATGATGTCCGCGGCCCCGTATACCGCGATCGTGCGCGGCAAGAACGGCACCACGGGCATCGCGCTCGTGGAAGTTTACACGCTGAATTAAGTCGCGCGCACACGGACGATTGGCTTCGACAAACGAGGGTGAGGGGCACCGCCCCTCGCCGCTCGCATCGCCGCAGAGAGGTCGTTTGCGTCGTGGCAGAGTCGCTCGCATCGTCGGGCATGCATAAGGATGCGCCACCCGGACTCCTCGAACGCCCGGTGGGCGTCGTCGTCACCTACGGGCTGGTGACGGGATTTGTGGCGGGCGCGCTCGTCTTCGCCGGCTGGTCTTTTTTCTCCAGCATGGCCGCCAAAGAGAGCAAAACTCCCCCGCCCCTCCCGCTCCTCCAACAACGCCCGTAATACCAAGCGAGGCAGCCGCGGTGGTCTTCTTTCGCCATGAGGATTCTGCACTTATGCACGGCGTGGCCCCTTCCGCCTTCTTTCTCCCGGGGGGCTAATGCTGCACCAGCCAGGTCCGCAGTTGAGTCAGCGCCTGCGTCTTGCTCGCGATCGTAATTTCGGCCCGCAAACTTTATGGCAAAAAAAAATTGCGGGAAGAGATTTGGCCAATCAATCTAAACGATTGACAAACGTCCGCGGGAGGCGGACTCCACTTCACACGCCTATGAAAAACCCTCTTTCGGTGGCGGCCCGGACGCCCACCACCTCCACGCTGTTCAGTCTCATCACCTTCGCCACCCTGGGGTTCGCCTTTTGGTTCTCGACCGCTGCGATCGCGGACCCTCCTCCGCATTGCACGATCTGCCACATGGGCCGAAACACCCTGTCGTTGCCGTGCCATGGCAACGCCATTAATGCCCACCTGGCCCACGGCGACACGATAGGACCGTGCCCGGTCACGCCAACATTAAACCCGTAACGAGCAAGCGGGACCCGCAGGGAAATTCCGCGAGGCGAGCGCTCCGGGTTCGTGACGACGACGTCTCTGCATCGAATTGGAGGCTTTAGCGCCCTCTCTCTGCTTGCGATCGGCCTGGCGCTCATCCAAGTCCTTATTGGCGGACGGCGCTTAATCTACGCTTTCCCCACCTACACGCTCCTCGCCCTCGCCGCCGCGCTCGCAGCTGTTGGGTGTTGGCGCTCGAGAACGAAAGCTGACGTTTTCTGTCTCTGCGCGACTGCTCTTTTCTTCGGGTTTATCACTCTGCGGAGTCTGGTCTCTCCGGCGCCATACTTCGCCCGGGCGGATCTCTACTGCGTCTTGGCGGCGCTAATTGTTTACGGATTGACGGCAACTCAGCTAACGAGCGCAGCGATGCGTCTCACAGTGATCCTCATATTGCTGACCGTTTCGTTGGCTCACGTCATGATTGGGCTGGTCCAATTCACTCGCGGGGACAACTTCATGCTCATTCCGTTCCTGCAGCGCGTCGATTATGGCCAGCGGGCCAGCGGTTTTTATGTCTGTCCAAATCATCTGGCCGGTTTGCTGGAAGTGATCGGAATTTTCGGGGTGAGTCTTACTTGCTGGAGCCGGTGGCCCATCTGGTCGAAATTGCTCGTAGGTTACGCTACCGCCGTTTGCTACGTCGGACTCGCACTTACTGGCAGCCGCGGAGGGTATTTGAGCGGGATAGCGAGCCTGCTGGCGTTTGGAGGGCTCAGCCTTGTCGTTCTTCGTTCAGCCCGTCCGCGTCGTTTGTTGAAAGTGGGCGCAGGTGGATTGAGCGGACTGGCGATAATCGTTGTCACGGCGGCTCTCCTGATTCATCAGAACGGCTTTCTCAGTCAACGCGCCGCCAACATCATCGACACAAAAAACATGCGGGTGGATCTGTGGCGCGCCGCCCTGCAGCAGTGGGAGCTGCAACCAATCTTCGGGACGGGCAGCGGGACCTACCGCTGGTACGGGAGACAATTTCGGACCGCGCAGGTGCAAAACGATCCGATCGACGTCCACAATGATTACCTGCATCTGCTTTGCGAGTACGGCCTCGTGGGAGCAGTCGGATTTTGTCTATTTTTCTCCGCGCACCTGCGTCGAGGCTGGAAAGGCCTGAGACGATTTGGTTGTAGAATCGCGAGTGGCCATCGCTCCCTGTTGAGCAATCGACTGGCCCTTAACATCGGAGCCCTTTCCGCAATCGCCGCGTACGTTGTCCATTCGGCGATCGACTTTAACCTGCACATTCCGGCGAACGCGCTTTTACTAGCGTTCGTTTTCGGAATTCTCGCGAACCCGGGCAATTCAAATGACTCAAACTCTCCGCCCGAAGCTCCAGTGATCATCCCCAGGTTAGCGACCGCGCTCTTGGGGGCGATTCTTTTGATCCAAGGCGGCCGACTCATGCCAGGAGAATATTATGCAGACCGCGCGCGCACGGCGCTCCGAGACGAAAATCCAACTGCTTCCATCCTCTGGGCGGACAAAGCCCTGTGGTACGAGCGACAGAACCCTCATATTCATTTCTACCGCGGCAGAGCTCTCGGCGCACTCGCCACCGAGGAGGAGCGGGACGGCGAGCGGATGCGCTTGTTGGAAAACGCGCTCGCTTCCTTCCAGGATGCGCATCGCCTCGCGCCTCTGGATGGGAATTATGCACTCGACGTCGCGATCATCCTGGACAGAATGGGGCGGTTCGCCGAGGCGGAAGATGCTTATACCCTCGCTCGGCAACGTGATCCGCGGGCTGAGGCGGTATCGGAGTTCTACCACTTCCATCTGCACCAGTGGGCCAACGCCCGGTAAGACTGTCCAGTTTACGCTCGCGAACCGGCATGACGCGGCGACGCTTGCGGGTTTCCAGAAAGTCGCCCCATGGATGGCAGCATGGTTCCCACGCGTTTTCTTCGGCTTCGCTATTTTTTTGGACGGTCACGAGTCTGATGAGAACATTTGGCGTGTTGAGCCACGACTAGGTTCGCACCGATTGCGGAAGCGTTTCCAACTTCCCGCTTCCCGATCGATCACCATTTGAAGCGCTGTGCCGGCTTGGGATTACTCCCGCCCTCTTGCTCCACCACCCCGTAATACGCCTGGTGCTCTGTATGGCAGTGATCGTGTGACGATGCCGTTTGAGCCAGTCACGCTACATACGCCGCTCTCCGCAGCCATCACTCAGTTCACCATTTACCTTGCAGGGTTCGTCATCGCTCTGGTCTACTTCTCACCTCTTCACCGTTATTAAGGATGACTCACGAGCCGTCGGTGCGCTGGCAGCCGGCGCCGGCGCAGTCGGAACCTTTGCCATCGGCGCCATCGCAGTCGGAGCATTGGCCATCGGTGCCGTCGCCGTCGGTCGCCTGGTTGTCGGGCGCGCACGCATTCGACGTCTCGAAATTGACGAGTTGGTCGTTCGCCGCCTCAGAGTTACGGACGAGCTTACAGTTCCACCAGAGTCCGGTGGTAAAACGTGAACATCAGCGATCTAACAAGTCGCGGGAGCCAACCGCTGGCCGCTTGTGAAGTCCACGGCTAATTCTATGAAACAGTTCTCGATGTTTGCCGGGCTCGTTCCCGCCAGCGATGGCTCAGCTCCGTCACGTTAGATTGCTTTCACCTCCAAACGCTTTAAGATTTGGAGTCAACAATGCGAAAGGTTACTTTCGGAGGCGGGAACAGCCTCGATAATTTCATCGCCCGCAAAGACCACGCGGCTGATTGGCTTTCTTGGAATGAGGAAGTGGCTTCCATCACCGCAGAACTCTGGAAGACGATTGATACCGCGGTGATGGGACGCAAAACATATGAAGCGCTGCTCAGGAACGGTATGACTTCATATCCGGGCGTGAAGAATTATGTCTTCTCCCGCACCCTAAAGGAGAGCCTTGCCAAGGAGGTCGCAATCATACGGGAAGATGCCGTCCAGTTTGTTCGGAAGTTGAAACTACAAGACGGCAAAGGGATCTGTGTGATCGGTGGCGGCGAACTGGCGCATTCACTTTTCGAGGCCAACCTGATTGATGAGATTGGCTTAAATATTCATCCGGTTTTGCTTGGTTCTGGCATCCCGCTTTTCCACGCAATGAAACAGCAGATTGATTTAGAACTGCTTGATTGCAGGTCCCTCAAGAACGGCTGTGTACTGATTTCTTACTGTGTGAAGCACTGAAATGTTTAAGTCGACAGCTTGTTTACTGACCCATCAATCCAATCAATCGATGAAGCTGACGGCGGGAAACGCTGCGTTTAACTTTTAAGATGACTAAAACACTTTCCCTGCGAGTGACGCGCTCTCCCTCCCGTCGCAGCTTGTTTCTGTTTCGTTCGACCTAATGAAGACACAGCCGGTCACCGTAGTTTTGCCCGAGGTGCGTATCCTCGGCACCGGCATGGACGGCGGCCATACGTATATCTTTGGTCGCGCCGAGTACCCGCCGCACGGCACCGTTGACGCGTATGCATATTTTGATTTTGAAGATCGTCCGAAAGAAGCAGATTTCGAGGCGCGCTACGCGGGAGGCGATCTGGAAATGCATTCGCCCTCGTGGGATTATTATCCGAGCACGGGCCTTTCTTTGCACAATATCAGCTGGAAGAATGTCGGTTCTGTTGCCGCGCGCGAGGTCTAATTAGGCGATGCAGCTGATTGCCAGCAATGGAGCCGCAGGGTGCAAGCGACATTGATAAGAAAACCCAAGAGGGTGAGCACTCCGGGAAGAATGCGAATCAAGCCTGCGATTTGCCCTTCCAGTGTCTGCCGTCGAGAGCGTATCCTCCCTGCCATGCACAGAGGGCTCGCGGCAGCTGATCTTGAGTCTCGTTAGATGCTAGCGCGCATCACATTTCTGCTGGCGGTTCTCACCGCTCCCGTTTTCGCGGCAATCGTCGGTGTTACTGGCATGGGAAGTCATCCTGTCTCGCAAAACACTCTCGGCTTTTGGCTACTCGGTGCCGATGGCAAGCCGCTCATTATGGTCTACTATCACGGGCCGTCACAGTGGCACGACGCCACTTGGAAGATCGATTCACAGTTTACCGAGAGCGCCGTCGGCTGGGGAGAGCTGAAGTCCGCAAAAGCGGCGCTTCACATTCGACTCGATCTCGGCGCAAAACGCGCCGAGATCCAACGCAAACCATTCTCCCTTGCTCAGAGCAACACGTTCCTCGTCGTTCACACCACCGACTCGAAGCAGAAGGTCATCCCATTGGGTCGTCACGATCTGCCGAAGACGGCACAGCAGCCAGCTGCAGTATTGCTTCTCGAGAAGAACGGACCCTTGAAAAAGCGTATTCAGAATGAAGCTGGAGGCATCTAACCAGGCGATGCAGCGAACTGCGAGCAAGCCTGCGATCTACTTTATGAGTATTTTCTACGCGTGCTCTCGCTTGCCGTCGCTCGTCTTGTTCTCGTTAGGCGATATCGCCGCGCTACCGTGGATATTGTGAAGACACTCGACGCGCTAATTGACCACTGGTGTGAACGGCGTGCCATTCGGCCACTGCAATATTTGCTCCGCGCCTATCCTGGATCGCTGGCACACACCGATCAGAAATACGAGCTCCTCGATGCACTCAAAGATGTGAAAGGCCTCTGCCGCGACGATCTCACGCTGGAAGAACGACAGTTGCTTAATGAAGCGCATAACACATTGGAAGATTCTCTTGGCATTCGTGTCCCCTAGCCAATCAATGAAGCCAACGGCCCCATGGCGAAATAAGCTCGGCGCGTTTGCCTCACTGCAACTTGAAAGAGGACGTAAATGACCGCCAAAGACATCGTCGCCGAGCTCAGGAAGCTCGCCGACGCACAAACCAAGAAAACATGGATAAACCACGGCGCCCAGGAGCCGTGCCTCGGCGTGAAGGTCGGGGACATGAAGAAAATCCAGAAGCGCGTCAAGATGGATTACCAGCTCGCCCTGGATCTCTACGACACCGGCATCGCCGATGCGATGTATCTCGCCGGATTGATTGCGGACGACGCGAAGATGACCAAGAAAGACCTGCAAAAGTGGATTGAAGCCGCCAACTCCCCCTGGGTTGCCGAATACTCGGTCCCGTGGGTGGCGTCCGCAGGCTCGCACGGCCGGGAGATGGCCTTGAAGTGGATGGAATCCAAGCACGAAGCCATCGCCGCGGCCGGCTGGCAGACTTACAGCAGCATGCTCGCCATCAGGGAGGATGCGGACCTCGACCTGGCCGAGATTAAGTCGCTCCTGCAGCGCGTGGCAAAGTCGATCCACCAGCAGCCCGATCGGATCAAATATGTGATGAACAATTTCGTCATCGCCGTCGGCTGCCACGTCAAACCGCTTCACCCGCTCGCAGTCGCTGCCGCCAATGGCATCGGCAAGGTGGCCGTGGACCTGGTCGGGGATTGCACGGTTCCGTTCGCGCCCGATCGGATCAAGAAATTCAAAGAACGCACCGCGATCGGGAAGAAGCGCAAGTCGCCGAAGTGTTGATCGAACTTCGTTCTCACCGGAGAAGTTGAAACAGTATGACGACAGAGACCCGTCGGCCTAACCCTGCGCTGCAGCGAACCCGGCGAAAGCGTCGCGGCTGCAATCGCACGCCCTCGTGCGCCGGGTCGCTGAGCTTAGTTCGTTAGGCCTCATCGTCGCGTTCGGAGCACGTCTAGTTTGGACGAAGTCATTGGATCGCTGTAGGCTCTCGGGGTGAAGTCCCTGCTCTGTCTCGGTTTGCTTGCGTCTCTCATCGCGCCCTTTGCGGGCGCGAGCGACACCATGTGCGTGAAGCAGAAGGACGGAACGTACAAGTGCAAGGCGAGCGGCAAGATTGAGAAGGTACCGTGCTGCGACACACCTGATAATAGTCCAACGCCGACACCGCACCCGAAGAAGAAGGGTTGAGGAAACAATACCACTTGAGCGTGGGATGTTGATCGTCTCGTGGCGCCGTGCGTTCGCTCAAGAAAGGCGACGCGCGCCAGCAGGCGCTCGCCCCCGGGTGCCGGAACTGGAGGGGCGAAATGGCGCGGCTGATGTTGTTCCCGGCGGCCCATGGCGTAAGGCAAATCGTCGAATGCCACGTCGATAAAATCCGGTTCCGGGTCGCTCTGGACGGCAGCGGCGTTCGATCAAGCTTTCGTCGTTGCGCGGGGACGTTTACGCTTCGCAACTCCCATGATCGCCGCCGCCGCCGACCCCGTCGCTTCCACCGCGCAGATCCGCGCCCACTTCCCCGCGCTCGCGCGCACGCACCGCGGCCGGCCGGTGGCGTATTTCGATGGGCCGGGTGGAACGCAGGTGCCGCGCGGTGTGGTCGACGCGATGAGCGATTACCTGTTTCATCACAACGCGAACACACATTGGACGTTTCCGACCAGCGCGGAAACGGACGCCGTGATTGCGTCCGCCCGCGGCGCGCTGGCCGATTTGCTGAACGCGGCGCCGCGCGAGATCGCGTTCGGCGCGAACATGACGACGCTGACGTTCCATCTCGCGCGGGCCCTGGGCCGTGGCTACAACGCGGGCGATGAAATCGTGATCACGGAGCTGGATCACCACGCGAACATCGCGCCGTGGACGGCGCTGGCGAAGGAGCGCGGCGTCACGGTCCGGGTCGCAAGAGTCAATGCGGACGCCGATCAGCTCGACTGGGATGATTTCGGTCGTCAGCTCAATGCACGCACGCGGCTGGTGGCGATCGGCGCCGCCTCCAACGCGCTCGGCACGATCACCGACGTGCGGCGCGCCGCCGCGATGGCGCATGAAACCGGCGCGGAGATCTTCGTGGATGCGGTGCACTACGCGCCCCATGAACTGGTCGATTTGCGGGTACTCGATTGCGATTACCTCAGCTGCTCCGCCTACAAGTTTTACGGCCCGCACATCGGCATTTTGTTCGGCAAACACGAGCGGCTGACGCGGCTGGATTTCCCGAAGCTTCTCCCCTCGCCCGACACGGCGCCGGAAAGGGCCGAGACGGGAACGCAGAACCACGAGGGTATGGCGGGCGCTGGCCGCGGCGGTCGATTTCCTGGCCTCGCTCGGCACGGGCGTCAGCCGGCGGGAGCGCCTCGCGGCGGCCTACGGTGGTTTGCATGAGCGCGGCGCGGAACTTGTCCGGCAGTTGTGGACAGGACTCTCCGCCATTCCGGGCGTTCGCATTTATGGTCCGCCGCCCGGTGCGCCGCGCACGCCCACGGTCGCCTTCACCGTGGCCGGTCGGCCGTCCTCGGAGGTGGCGACACAGCTGGCGGAGCGCGCGGTGTTTGTCTCGAACGGCGACTTCTACGCCACCACGATTGTCGAACGCCTCGGCCACGCGAAGGACGGATTGGTGCGGGCGGGCTGTGCTTGCTATACGACGACCGAAGAGGTGGATCGGCTGATCGAAGGCGTGCGCGAGATCGCGCTAAATGGCATCCAAGGAGCCGGTCATTCTGAGTGAAACGAAGAATCTCTGGTGGTTTCCGAGCACGCGGCGCGCAGAAATGGTCAGAGGTCCTTCGCTGCGCTCAGGATGACAGCCGTTTGCAAGAGCCTGTTAGCCGCGCCGGAAACGAAATAGCGCGAGTGCGGAAGCCGCGACGGTAAGCGCCGCAATCGCACCACCGGCGGTGACCGCGCGCGGACGATAGACAAGCTCGAGCCGGCCGCTCTGGCCGGCCGGAATCTCCACGATCGGCGCGAGCCCCTGCAGCGATGTGACCGGCAGCCGCTTGCCGTTCAATCTCGCGCGATAGCCGGGGAAAAACGGCCGCGAGTACACCACCAGCACCGGACGGGCACTGTCGGAAGGCGCCACCTCCGCGATCACCCGCTGACGCGAGTTCTCGATCACTCGCACCTCCGCCTCGCCGTGGCTCTCATCCGCCAGGGCGCGCACAGGCGGCAGCGCAACATCGCGATGCCAGACCTGGCCCTCCGGCGAGGTGTGGACGGATCGCCAGTTCGCCGGCAACGGAGCCGGCAGCTCAAAATCGCCCGCGATCAGGATGCCATCGATGCCGAGCTGCGCCAGGAGCCCGTCGGGGCCTGCCTCCGGCAGCACGATCTCGGGGACCCGCGCCGGATTGATGTGGCCGTGGGTGCCGAAATCCAGCAAACGCGTGATGCCGGCAGGGCCCACGGGCGTGTAGCCGTTGACCAGGCGCACACCGGCGAACATCGAGGTGCTCCCCAGCCGTGTGATTGCGCCAGAGCCGCGGCCGGGTTCACCGCCGAGATAGTGGGTCGGGGGGTGACGATAGAGGCTCAAGTAAAGACGCGCGGGATCGAGCGGCCCTGCCTGGTTGAGATTTGGCCCGAAGCTAAAATGCGCGACTGCGGCGTGCGCCGGGACGGTTAGATAGCCCGCGAGCAACGCAACGAACGTCACCACCGGCGGCAGCCATGATGCCCAGTCGCCGCGGCTGGCGCCCAGCCACCAGGCAAGGGCGATGATCGCAAAAGTAAGTGGCAGCGCCAACCCCTGCCCGGAGAGTTTTACTCCGAAGGCCGCCGCCGTGACCCACAGCAAGGCCAGCAGGAGCAGCGACCACGTACCGGGGTTCGCCAATCCCCATCCGCCCTTCCGCGCGGAGTCTATCCGCCAAACGCGAAAAGCCTCCGCCGCAGCCAGCGCAAGCACGACATGAAACAGAGCGAGGGAGCGAAAACTGAAGCGAAACATCCCCGCGCTCGGCAGCATGCAGAGAGCGAGCACCACCGCCAGCAGCCCAAGTTCCCACCGCACCTTCGCCAACACCGCGCGCCCGTTTGTCACGAGCGCCGCGATCAAGATCACGATCGCCGCCAACCCGCATGCCAGCTCGATCGCGGCGTGCGGAGCGACCGCTTGCTCAAACATCGACCATGGCACTTTCCACGACGGCAGGAGAAATCCCGGCCACGCACTGAATGGCACAATCCATTGGCGCGGCGGAAGGACCTCGAGCGCGCGGCGGGAACCGGGCGCGTTATCGAGCAGAGCGATCCAGGCCGGCGCGGAGAGTCCGAGCCCGACGAGCCAGCCGATGCCGAGGCGGAGAGGTGCGAACCAGTCGCGCCGCGCCAGCGCACGCAGCCCGAGCCACGCCGTCACGAGCCCGAGCATCAGAACCGTGTAAGGAAAGCCGCCAGCAATAAGCAGATAAATGAACAAGCCTGGCAGAAGCATTCCTCCCGCGCCGCCGCCGCGGCGCAGCGCGCGTTCCAAGGCCCACCACGACCACGGCAGCCACGCGAACGCAGCCAGCGCGCCGAACCAGTCGCTCGCGCCCCAGCACATCATCCAGCCGTTGAGCGCCGCGACCAGCGCCACCATCAGCGCCAGGGGTGGCGCCAGCTCCCGCCCCCGCGCCAGAAGGTAACCGCCCATCGCGAGCACGAACAAATGCGCGATCGAAAGCGCGGCCGCCTGCTGGGCGAAATCGAGCGGCAAACTTCCAGATCAACACCACCGCGGCGTTCACGAAAATCGAGAACGTCCCGGTACTGAAACTCGCCCGCGAGATTGCCGCAGGACCAGGAGTATGGACTCAGCAGCGGCCAATTGCCTTCCGACCAGCTGCGCGCGATATCGGCAAAGACCGGCAGGATCGAAATCTGGTAATCGTCGAACCAAAAAAAGCCCGGCTCGTGCGCGAGGAGAAGCAGGCAGAAAAACGCCGCGACCAGTCCCGCGCCTGCTGCGCCTAGCAAGTCGCGCCGATTCATCTCACCACGACCTGTGGGGCACCCGCCGGCGGCGTTTGCTACAGGACAACCGGCGTGCCTTCCGTCATGACGAGCACTTTCTTGTCGATGCCGGCATCGCGCGCGCAGGCCAGCAAACGCGCCGGAGGTTCGTCGAGCGGCTCATAACCGAGGCGGAATGTTCCGTAATGCATCGGCACCAGCTTCTGCGCCTGCAGTTCTTGAAAAGCGCGCACGGCTTCCTCGGGATTCATATGCACTTCGCGACCGCTCGGCGGGTCATAGGCACCGATCGGCAGCAGCGCGACCTCAATGTCCATCCTCTTCCCGATCTCCTTGAATCCCTCGAAATAAGCGGTGTCGCCGCAGTGATAGATGGAGCGGCCCTCCGTCTCGATATGAAACCCACCGAAGCCGCGATGGGAATCGTGCAGCATCCGCGCCCCCCAGTGATGACATGGCGTCATTGTGACCGAGAGCGGCCCGAGCTCGAGGCGCTGCCAGTCATCGAGCTCGTGCACGATGTTGAAGCCGAGATCGTGCACGAGATTCCCGACGCCCAACGGCACGACGATCGGCTGGTCCGCCGCCACTTTCCGCAGGGTGCGGCGATCGAGGTGGTCGAAATGCGCGTGCGTGACGAGGACGAAATCGATCTCCGGGAGATGGAACAGGTCGAAACCCGGCTTCTTCAGTCGCTTGATCACCTTCAGCCACATCGACCAGTTGGGGTCGATCAGGACGTTGACCGTTTTGGTTTGGACCAGGAAAGAGGCGTGGCCGATCCAGGTGATGCAGACCTCGCCCGTCTTCAGTTTCGGGAAGAGGGGCAGGCCTCCTTTCCCCGCCCGTCGGGTGAACATCGAGGGGATGAGGACGCTGGTAATGAAATTGCGCTTGTGCCAATCGGCGGCGGGGCGCAAGCCGACCCGGGTCGAGCCGCCGGAGACGCCATTTTCCGACGCCTGAACGACATTTCTTCGGCTCTTCTTCGAGAAAGGAATCGGCACTGAGGCGCAAAGATATAAGCTGCGGCAGGTGAAGCAAAACCTTTCCCTGCGGTGATCGCCGCCGCCAAAGAGTGATGAATTGGCGGGAAGGCTGGACGCGGCTGCCCTTTGTGGGCATCGCGCTCGCGGCAATCGCCGGAATTGTTGCCGCCGACAGCGCCCCGCTGCCGCGGATCGGGCTCCTGCTCGCGGGAGTGGCGCTTTGTTTTGCGGTGCTCCGGCGGAACTTGACGACGCGCTGCGTGTTGGTCGGCTGCTGCTTCTTCGCGCTACACAGCTGGCGCCAAACGTCTTCACCTGGGGTGCTCCTGGCGGGCGAATTGGGGGGCGAGCCGCAGGCGATCGCCGCGCGCGGGGAAGTCGCCGGCGAGCCGACCGTCTCGCCGGGCGGCGTCGCTTCGTTTCCTTTCCAACTCGAGTGGATCGCCCGCAGTGGAAAAATGCATCCGACAAACGCCGTCGTGCAGGCCTATTGGCGCGGCGAACCGCAGTTCGGCGACAAGCTGCAGCTGTTCGGCGTCGCCGAGCCGATTCGCGGACCGCGGAACCCGGGGGAGTTCGACATGCGGGCGCGGCAGGCCCGGCGCGGCGTTTACCACTCGCTGGTCGTACGCTACCCGGAGAACGGGAAACTGCTCGAGCGCGGTGGTGGCAACCGCGTCCTGCGCGCCGCGCAGGCGTCGCGGCGCTGGATGCAGAACGCGCTCGGACGGGGACTGGAAGATGCGCCGGACGTACAGGGAGTCATCAGCTCGATGGTGCTCGGGGTCCGCGACGATAATTCGGACGAAATCACGGAGCAGTTTCAGCAGACTGGCACCCTGCATTTGTTCGCCGTCTCGGGGTTGAACGTCGCCATCGTCGCCTACCTGCTCTGGTCGGCCGCCACCGTAGTGCGGCTGCCGCGCCGATGGGCGGCGGCCGCCGTGATCCCGGCATTGTTCTTCTACGCGGCGATCACCGGGCTCAATACGTCCAGCCTGCGGGCCGCAACCATGGCCGCCATCGTGCTCGGCGGGTTTTTCGTGGATCGGAAAGTGCAACCAGTGAACAGCCTGGCGGCGGCGGCCGTGATCATCCTCGGCGTCGATACGAATCAACTCTTCTCGATCGGCTTCCAGCTTTCGTTTGCGGTCGTCGCCGCGATCATTGTTTTCGCGGATCGCATCCTCAAGGCCCTCGTGCGTTGGAGCGAACCCGACCCGTTTCTCCCGCGGAGCCTGCTCTCGCGACTGCAGCGAATGTGGCTGCGGGCGTGGCACACCGTGGCGGGTGGCGCCTCCGTTTCACTCGCCGCCTGGATTGGATCGCTGTTGCTGATCCTCTCCTACTTTTACATGATCACGCCGGTATCGTTGCTCGCGAATCTCGTCGTGGTGCCGCTCGCCTTCGGGGTACTCGCCGTCGGTTTGATCTCGCTCGTTCTGACACCGGTCGCGCCCTGGCTCGCGCTCGTGTTCAACCAGGCGAACTGGAGCCTCACCTCATTGATTCTTGCGACCGTGGCGCTGCTCGCGCGGGCTCCTGCCGCCCACTACTACATGGAACTGCCGCGCTGGCCCTCGGGCGCGCGCGGCGAAATTACGGTCCTTGATGTGGAAGCCGGGGCCGCGGTGCATCTGCGCGCGCGGCCACGGGACTGGCTCTTCGACGCCGGCCCGGAACGTCATTTCAACCGGATCGTGCGCAGCTACCTGCGCTTCCGCGGAGTGAACCGCCTCGACGGCGTTGCCTTCACGCATGGCGACTCGCAGCACATCGGCGCGGCCCCGGCTCTGCTGCGCGCCTTTCGCCCGACCAAAATCCTCGATACCTCCGCGCCCGATCAGTCGACCACGCACAAAGCGCTGATTGACTTCGTCGATTCCCATCGACTTGACCGGCAGCTCTGCGCCTCGCCCGGAGAACTTCTCCTCGGCCGCGAAGTGACCGCCCGCGTACTCTTCCCCCCGCCCGGCTTTGCGGCGCGTTCCGCGGACGACCAGGCGCTCGTCGTGCAACTGATCGTGGCCAACAAGTGGCGCGTCCTCCTGATGTCGGACAGCGGCGAAGCAACGGAGAACCTTCTGCTGCGCAGCGAGGCGGACGTGCAGAGCGACATCCTTGTGAAGGGTCAGCACCACTCCGGCGTCTCCGGATCGGCCGAATTCATCGAGCGCGTCGCGCCACAGCTGATCGTGGCCACGTCACCGGAATTCCCCGAGCACGAGCGCGTCAAAGATGAATGGCAGGCGATGGTGGAAGGGTGCGGGGCGACGTTGTTCCGGCTGGATCGCACCGGCGCGGTCACGCTCCGGTTTTGGCGCGACCGGTGGGAAGCGCGCGCTCACGTCACGTCGGAAACTTTCCGCGCGACAAGTCGGTAAATCGACGCGCCGGTGGCGCGGAAGTGCTTTTCAAAGGTGCTGAGCGGAAATTCGTCGCACTCGGCCGCCGCTTCGCGGCGCAACTCCGGCACGGCCGCGAGGGCGCGCTTCATCTGGGCGAAGTATTCGACCTCGTCCGTCACCATGCGGATGGTGCCGCCGGGCACGAGCGCCCGTGCCACCAGGCGCAGCCAGTCCGGCGTGACGATGCGGCGGACATGGTGCCGGCGCTTCGGCCAGGGATCGGGAAACAGGAGGTGGAACCGGGAAACGGAGGCGGCCGGCAACAATTGCGCCAACGCCACGGCCAGGTCGACGCGCACAATCCGCGCATTTGTTAGCCCCCGCGCCGCGATCTTTTTGCAGGCGCTTCCGACCCGCCCCCGCAGCCGCTCGACACCGAGAAAGTTGCGCTCGGGATGTCCTTCCGCCATGGCGGCGAGGAACAGCCCATCGCCGCAGCCGAGATCCACCTCCAGCGCCCCGGCCTGCGGCCAGGCTTGCGCCAGCCGGGCCGCGGCCCCGGTCTCGACCAGGAGTTCAACGGCTTGTGCAGCGGGGCTAGGTTTGGCGCGGCGAGGCATCCGGTCGCGGATGACAAACGAAAATTCGTCAGGATGAAAGCGCGGACGCGACTAACTTGCACTTCATGACGAAGTTTTTTCTCCCGTTCCTCGCGCTCACCGCGCTGGTGATCACGCCCGGCTCCGCGCCCGCGCAAGACGCCCCCACAGCGAAAGCGAAAACCGCGGTCTTCGCCGGCGGCTGCTTCTGGTGCATGCAAAAGCCGTTCGATCATACGAAAGGCGTGCTCAAGACGGTGGTGGGCTACTGCGGCGGCGGCGAAGCCAACCCGACCTACGAGCAGGTTTCGTCGAAGAAAACCGGCCACCGCGAATCGATCCAGGTGACGTACGACCCGGCGCAGGTTTCCTACGAGCAGTTGCTGGATGTCTTCTGGCACCAGATCGATCCGACCCAGGCCAACGGGCAGTTTGCGGACATCGGGTTGCCGTATCACGCGGCCATCTTCACCGGCAACGAGGAGGAGAAACGCCTCGCCGAAGCCTCCAAGGCGAAGCTCGCGGCCTCGGGCAAATTCTCGAAGCCGATCGTAACCGACATCCTGCCGCTGGCGCCGTTTTATCCGGCGGAGGATTACCACCAGAAATATTACGAGAAGAACACGACGGATTATCAGCGCTACTACGTCGGCTCCGGCCGCGCTGGATTTCTCGAAAAGACCTGGGGCAAGTCGACAAAGGAATAGCGCCCGCCCTTGGCCCGCGGAAGATCGGGCGACGAAACATCTCGCCATCGCGCGGCGACGCTGTTAACACCCGATCCAATGAATCGGAACATCTTCTATATTATCGGAGTGATCGTCGTGATCGTGGTCGTGCTGAAGTTGCTCGGCCTTTTCTAGGCCGGGCGGGCGTCCAAAGGCGCGAGAATCACACCTCCTGGCACGGGATCGCCAATGGCGCTCCCACTCCAGTAATCTGACCGGCCGATGCAAGGCGTTTGCGTGATTGTGGCTTACCGGCCGAAGCCCGGGAAGGACGCGGAGTTACTCGAGATCGTGCGCAGCCGGGTGCCGACCCTGGCCAGGGAAGGCCTCGTTACCGATCGCGCGCCGGTTCTGATGCGCGCGAAGGACGGTACGATCATCGAGGTTTCGGAATGGAAGTCGCAGGAAGCGATCGAGGCGGCGCATCGGAACCCAAACGTGCTCGCGCTTTGGGGCAGGTTCTTCGCGGTCTGCGATTGCGTGCCGCTCAAGACGCTCGCCGAAGCGGAAGAGATGTTCGCCGGCTTCGAGCCGATCGCGTGAGCCGTCAGACCGGGCGACGCGGCGGCTGCCACCCGGCTGCGCCGCGATAGCTGCGCGATGGGCGGAGACCGAGCCGCTCGACAGCGGCGTCATATTCGCGGGTTTTCACCCAGAGCTTCAAGTCGTCGCGAAAGAGCGTCTGCTCGCAGTCGTAACAGGATGGTATTTCGTCGCCGTAGCCCATGTACGTAACCACCCGCGTGCCATTTGGCAGCCCAGCGAACTGCTCGGCGACATAGCTCGTGTAGCGTTTGAAGAGACGGATGGAAAGCGGAACGGCAGAATCGATCTTATAGCCCTCGCAGATGTTCTCTTCGAAAGGGTTGAAGAGATAGAACGCGTCCCACTCGGCGAAGGAGACGTCGGTAATATTGGCATGCCGAAATTCCACCTCCGCGAGCCCGAGCTCCGCCGCCGCCCGCTGCGCCGCCGCGACCAATTCGCCCCGCTGTTCGACGCCCGTAAACCGACCCTCGCTCAGGGAAGCTGCGACCAGGCAAAACTTGCCGGGACCGCAGCCGATATCGAGCACCCGCGTCGTGCTCTGCGGAGCCAACAGTTTCGCCGCCTCCGCCGCCACGGCGACCGGGGTCCAGAAAACGGGCGACAAGTCGCGGATCTGCGGCGGGTAAATCAGGTCAAACTTCTCGTCCTCAATCGAGAACTCATCCGGCTCGTTGATTGTTTGACCGCGTTCGCGCCAGGCCGGCGGGACACGCATCATCGAAGAATCGTTCACACGCGCCTCACGCGCCGGAGCCGGCCCTACGATCTGTTCGCTTCGACGTCGATCGTGATCTCGACTTCCTCGCCGACGACAGCGGTGTTCTCGATCGCCTTGTTCCAGTTCAAGCCATAGTCGCCCCGCTTGATCGGACCGGAGGTGATATGCCAGCCGCTGACCTCGCCTTTCATGCCCTTGCCCTTGCCGAGGAACTGCGCACGCAGAGTGAGCTCCTTCGTGACGCCGTGCATGGTGAAGTCGCCCACGATATCAGCCGTGTCTTTGCCGGTCGACTTCACGCTCTTGCTCTTGAATGTGATTTCCGGGAACTTCGCGGCGTCGAAAAAGTCGGGACTGCGGAGATGATCATCACGCTTCGGCTGCGCCGTATCGACGCTGGCCGTCTCCACCCTGGCGGTCACGGTCGATTTATCCAACGCGTCCGGGTCGACGGTGAAGTTGCCTTCGAACTTCGTGAACTTGCCCGTCACAAAGCTAAAGAGATGACGCACCTTGAACGTGACCGACGAGTGCACCGGATCGATTTGGTAGGTCTCGGGCGCGGCGACCGCCGCGGCAGCGAGATACAGGCAGGAGGCACCAACGAAAAAGCGAAGGAACGGGCGGAGTTTCATCGGGCCAGTGTAGCCGGGCGCGGCGCTCTGACAACATCTCCCCATGTAGAAATGACAACCGGCCTGGCTCCTCAGAAGCCGCGGATTGGTTTCCGCCGCAGAGCAAGTCAGGCCGCGCGCCCGGGCCGCGTCCGTCGCCACGCTGCACCGGCGAGAACGGAGACGCCCAGCACCGCGAGCGCAAGCGATGAGGGCTCCGGGATGCCAATGAAGGTCGCGGCGGAAAAGGTGCCGCTGCCGGTAAACGGCGAAGGGAGAGTGCCAACCTGCAGCCCGGTCGCGATATTGTAGACGTAGAAGTTGGCCTGGGTCGTATTCGGGCCGTCAGTCACGTAATAGGCGAGGCCGTTAAAGACCGCGAGGCCGTCGATGTCGGTTTCTCCCGCGGGATACCCGGCACGAAATGTTGTCGTCATCGACCCGACGTTGATCTCATAGAGTCCGGCAGGGCCAGTATCACTCAGCCCATAGAGAAGGCCGGTCGCCGCGTCATGCTCCAGACCCCCAAAGTCGAACGTCGCGGGATAAGTGTAGACGATGCTCGCGATCCCGGTTGCGGGATTGATCGTATAAACGGCCTCGGTCGCAATATTGCGCGTGCCGTAGAGAAGGCCGTTTTGGAAAGAAAGCCCGACGAAGTTGGTGCTCGCTCCCATGAACGTGAGCGGCGCCACCAGGGTGGGCGTCAACGACATGCTGAACGGGGAACTGTAGAGATTGCCGCCATTATTCCAATACAGAGTATTGGTCACGCCGTCGTAGGCCATGCCCCACGGTCTCGCCTCGTTGCCGGTGCTGGTGTAAATGGCGGTGGACGCGCCAGTCACAACGTCGATGTAGTAAATCGAAGCCGTACCGGTCTGGTCGTTACCGACGATTAGCTGCGCGGGCGCGCGACCCGCAAGAAGGATGACCGCGACGGCGGCCACCAGAGAAGAGCGAAGCATGTTTTTCATGGGTGCATGGGGGGTGGAGGGTGAACGTTTGCCGACGTCCGTCGTTGTAGCCAAAGAATGCCGCGACCGTCAACCCGCTAATCGCGCCGGGCCGGCGGTTGTTAGGCAACGTCCGGTTCTCCTCGTCTACGGTCCCAGGAATAGATTCCACGCCAGCACCGCGGCCAGGGCCAACAACGCCAGGCCGGGCCAGCGGAAAAGATGCGTTGTGTCGCCTTGCACGCGACCCAGCATCCTTAACCCGAACCGCGGAAAGGCGAAGTAGATGGCGCCTTTAATCACCTGCGCCCAGCCCAGCAATGTAATCACCATCGGCAGCCCCGACCAGACAGGATGAAACGCCACGATGATCGAGCCGAACCAAAGCGTCAGAAATGCGAGGGCGAAGACCCCGGCTTCGCCCTTGCCCCTGAGCCACCCGAAGAATTCGCCCCAAGCCCGTGGAGCCGCCAAATGCGACAGGCCGATCACCGTCAGCTGGATCAGCACGAAGCCTTCCAGAGCACGCTCGGTTGCCGTCAGCACTCGCTCAGACTGGCCGACGCTGGCGGGTTTGTCGGCACAAAACCACAGGTGCGCGGGACAACGCCCGTGCGTTGTCGACCGGACTCCCAGTCCCTTTCCTTGTCGCACGCAGTTCTTGACGCCCTGCCGCTGGCAGCGATTTACTCGCTCTTGTTGCACCGGGGTCAGCGGTAACCAATGGGTAGTGACCTGCCGGCGGCCCGACCCCGCTGGCAGATCCGAGGAGCAAACGGAGCTCCCCGTCATCTCTCCCCAAGAAAGAAGACCAGCCGATGAATAAAGAAAAACTGCAATCGATCGCTCGGGACCTGAGAGAGAAACCGCCGCGCAGCCCGCGCGTGACACTCGGCGGTTTTGTAATTGCAGCGCGCATGCTCGACAAGGCCCGGGCCGATCTGCTCGGCACCAACGGGGAATACAATTTCTACCCGTGCGGTCTCGGGGCGTTTTTCTGGACGTTCACCGGACTCGACGCCCATCAGTTCCGCGAATTCGCAGGCACCGGCGCGAGCGACATCGAGGTCGACCAATGGGTGCGGAGCAACGCTACGCAGAAGGACCCGAAGGCGATCATTAAATGGAACAACGAGATGATCGGGCTGCGCCTCTGCGATCTGCCGGAAGGGGTGCAGGAGTATTTCGAGGAATACATCCCGCAATTCTGCCACCCACCGAGCAAGGTGAAGTTCTTCTTCGACGTCTATGACGTGGAAGAAGGCGTCCTGTAATCGCCAACCGGTGAGTTGGAGCATCCGCTCTCCTCAGCGGGAATCATGGCATTCGTGCTAGCGGAGCCCGCGGTGACATTTTCTGATGGCGCCGCACGCGCCACCACACGCCCGCCCAATAGGCCAGGTAGTAGCCCAGCACACCGGCTCCCACCGCCATCGATCCGGGAATGCCGGCCGCGGCCAGCCACGAGGTGCCGTTCCCGTGCGTCTGCCACGCATACCAGCCGCGCAGCCACCCGTAGATGAGACGTGCCGCCACTGCCGCGACGGCGCACAACACCAGCCAGCGATTGGGCGTGTAATGGAGACCATGCGGCGTCCGCTCCCACCGCGTCAGCAGAAGCCCGATGAGGCCGAGAAACAACCCGGCGCCCAGACCGAGCAGGGAAAATTTGAAAGCCGTGGGCAGCCAGAAATTCGTCAGTGCTGCGACCCACACGAAGACGGCTGCGGAAGAACCGGCCAGCACGAAGTTAAACGCCGCCACCCAGCTGCGACCGACCCGGCGGGCTGTGCCGACGCGATAGCGTTGCACCAATCCAAGCGGAATCGCGAGCACCACGACTCCGACGCAGAGAAGCAGGATGAGGATGATCGGAATTAGCGGCACGATCGAAATCCTACGCGAAATTGACGCCGCTGTCCGCGTCTCAGCCGGTTCATGTTTTCGATTGACGAGGCTATCGCCGAGACATATATCGCATTGTCACATATGGCTTCGCATTATCTTGACCGCGAATTGAAGAAGGGCAGCGCGGAGCTGTTGATCCTTTCCCTGGTCGAAGACCAACCACGCCACGGGTACGATGTCGGGCAACTCATTGAGCTCCGCTCCCGCGGCACGCTGCGCTTCAATGTCGCTTCGCTCTATCCCCTCCTCTATCGCCTGGAGAAACGCGGCTGGATCCGGGGACGTTGGGTCGAAAAAGCGGGGCTACGGCGGCGGCGTTATTACCGGCTGACACCCGCCGGCAAAAAAGTGCTGGCCGCGCAACGTGACGGCTGGCGCGAGTTTGTCGAGGCCGTCAGCCTGATCACCGGGATTCAACATGCCTGATTTCGCCGCCGAGATCCGGAAGCGCCTGGCGGGCCTGGATCTCCCGCCTGTCCGTGAACGCGAGATCGTCGACGAGCTCTCCCAACATCTGGAGGACGAATACGAGCACGAACTGCGCGGCGCGGTCACGGAGCCGGAAGCATTCGCGGCGGTGCTCCGCCGGCTCGACGACAGCAATTTGTTAGGGCGGGAACTGCGGCGAGTCGAACCACCGGCCCCGCCGGAAACCAGTCCCGATGGGAGCAGAAAGGAAAAGCAACATGCTTGGCAGACCTCGGACAGGACTTACGCTACGGGCTCCGCATGCTGGCACGCACGCCCGCCTTCACGGCGATTGCCGTGCTGGCGCTGGCGTTGGGCATCGGCGCCAACACCTCGATCTTCAGTGTCGTGAACACGGTGCTGTTGCAGCCGTTGCCATTCAAGAATCCCGAGCCAGCTGGTGATCGTCTGGGAGAATGCCACCCATCTCGGTTTTCCGAAGAACACTCCCTCGGCGGCCAATTTCCTCGACTGGCAGAAGCAGGGCACCGTCTTCGCGGGCATGGCCGCGATGGCGCCAAGGGACTTCAATCTCACCGGCGTGGGAGAACCGGTGCGCCTCGATGGACGTCGCGTCTCAGCCAACCTTTTCGACTTGTTAGGCGTGCAGCCGAGCCTCGGCCGTGGTTTCCTGCCGGAGGAGGATGCGCCCGGCAGCCGGGTGGTGATTCTCAGCCACGGTCTGTGGCAGCGACGCTTCGGAGCCGATCCGCGCATCATCGGACAGGCGTTGAATTTCAATGGCGAGAGCTATGCCGTGGTCGGCGTGATGCCGCCGGGAATTGAGTTACCCGGGTTCGACAACTGGAAGGACCAGCTCTGGGTGCCACTGGCGTTTCTCGAGTGAAGAGGCCCAGTCGCGGGGGAATCACTTCTGGAAGTCATCGCGCGCCTGAAACCCGGCGTCACCTTGAAGCAGGCGCGCGCGGAAATGGACACGATCGCGGCCCGGCTCGCCCAGCAGTATCCGGAGGAAAATCTCGCGGATCGGCGCGGTCGTGAATCAGCTGCACGAGGAAGTGGTGGGTGACATCAAGCCGGCGCTGCTGGTGCTGCTCGGCGCCGTTGGATTCGTGCTCCTGATCGCGTGTGCGAATGTCGCGAATCTGCTCCTCGCCCGGGCGGCGGTGCGGCAAAAGGAAATCGCGCTGCGGCTGGCCTTGGGCGCGAATCGCTCGCGTCTGACCCGACAATTCCTGACCGAGAGTGTGTTGCTGTCGGTCTGCGGCGGGGCGGTCGGCTTGATCTTTGCGTTCGCCGGACTCCGGATCCTGAAGACGTTCATCCCGGCCACGATTTCGCAGGCGGAAGCGATCGGGATTGATGGGAGGGTTCTGGTGTTCACGGCGCTCGTGGCGCTGGTCACAGGCTTGATCTTTGGTCTCGCGCCCGCCCTGCAGGCGTCCCATTTCAGCCTCAACGAAACGCTGAAAGAAGGCGGCCGGGACGCGGCCGGCGGGAGCAAGGGCGTGCGCCTCCGCGGTTTGCTCGTGATCGCGGAAGTCGCCGTGTCCTTCGTCCTGCTGATCGGAGCCGGACTGCTGATCAACAGCTTCCTCCATTTGCGAAACCTGAATCCCGGTTTCCGCGCCGATCATTTGCTGACGGCAAAAATTGACCTGCCGGAATTGAAATATCCGGATCGGGAACACCGCATCCCATTCCTCGACGAAGTCCTGCGCCGTGTCAGTGCGCTGCCCGGCGTGCAGTCAGCGGCGATCGCGGGCAATCTGCCCCTGACCTACAACGGCGACTCCATGTTCGTCGGCGTGGAAGGGATCCCGGACCCGCCCACGGACCAGCAGGTGGACGTGATTTATCGCGCGGTCGGGCCGGGTTACTTCAGCACGATGGGCATTCCGCTCGTGCGCGGGCGGGACTTCAATGATCGAGACACCGCGGACACGACACTTGGCGTGGTTGTCAGCGAAAAGATGGCGCAGCATTTCTGGCCGGGGCAGGATCCGGTCGGCAAGCGCTTGAAGCCGGGCCCGACCACATCCGACTCGCCGTGGCGCGAAGTGATCGGCGTGGTCAAAGACGTGCGGCAGAATGACTTCATCGCGGCCCCGAAGCTGCAGATGTACATGAGCTATCGGCAGCTGAAATTTCTTGCTCCGAACGCGCTCGTGGTCCGGACGAGTGTCGATCCGATGAGCCTGGCGACGCAATTGCGCAATGCCGTTTGGGCGGTTGATAAGGACCAGCCGGTTTCAAATATCGACACGATGGAGCACATCGTGGCGCGGGCGGTCGCGCGCCAGCGTTTCAGCACGATGCTGCTCGGGATCTTCGCCATCCTCGCGCTGGTGCTGGCTGCGGTCGGAATTTACGGCGTCATGAGTTACTCGGTCGCGCAACGGACGCGCGAAATCGGAATTCGCATGGCGCTCGGCGCGCAACGCAAAGACGTCCTGAAGATGACGGTGAAGCAAGGACTTAAGCTCGTCCTCATCGGAATTGGGCTGGGGCTGGTCGTGGCGCTGGCGCTAACCCGGGTCATGGCGAGCCTGCTTTTCGGTGTCAGCGCGACCGATCCCTTGACGTTCCTCAGCATTCCGCTGGTGCTCCTGGCGGTCGCGGCCGTGGCCAGCTACATCCCGGCCCTGCGCGCTACGCGAGTGGACCCGATGGTGGCCCTGCGCGCGCAATAGCCGCGGAGACTGATGCGCGACCGGCGTTTCGTGGCGACACACCGCGGCGGGCCGCTTGATCTTGCCCAACATCGCGGACTGGCTGCGTGGGCAGCACTGTGCGCGGAACACGTGCTTCCGCTTTTTCGGGTGTGCAGCGGAGACGATCGGCCACAGCATGCGGTCGCCGCGGCCGAAGCCTGGTCCCGGGGTGAAATCCCGGTGGGCGCGGCACAAAAGGCGAGCCGTCGCCGCCCATTCCGCCGCCAGGAGTGTGAAGAGCAAGTCAGCGATCGCGGCCGCCCGCGCCGCCGGCCACGCGGCGGCGACGGCGCACATGGCCGATCATAGTCTCGGCGCCGCGGCATATGCTTTGAAAGCAGTGGAGGTGACCGGTGCGTCCGTCGAGACCGAGCGCGCGTGGCAAGTCGCGCAGCTGCCGGATGAACTGCGGGATCTGGTCACCTCGGGGTTGGAAATTCTGGAGGCACGGCGCCGCTGCTGACCGGTGGCGAACAGGTCGGGAAATCGGATTGTGGCCGCGAACCGGTCACGTGTCGTCGGCTAGCTGCGAGCGCAAACGTTCAATCGTCTGGAGGTGATGGTCATCGTGCTCGGCGACGAAGTAGCAGAGATCGACCACCGACATGGGCTGTTGCAGGCGCGGATGAAGTGAGGTGCGAGCAAGCTCGGCCGGGCCCATCCGCCTGAGCCTTGCCATAATCGCGCGACGGGCGGCGGTGAAGTCGGCGAGAATCTCGGAGATCGGCCGCTCGTTATGCTGGGCCTCATGCGTTTTGCGATTTTCCAGATCGGCTGGGTGCAGCACCTCTGCTCCCGCGTCGTAGTCGTCAAGCCGCCGGTCCCACAAGGACTCGAGATCGAGGAGGTGGCCGATATTTTCCTGAATCGACCACTTGCCCTCGAAGCGACGCGTGAGGAGCTCGGGCGGCAATCCGCGCACGGCAGCAGCGAGGCGTTCCGGCGTGCGCCGCAGTCGCCCCATGAGCGTGGGCCAGACCTCGGCGTCGAGGCCGAGCTCGAAGGTGCGGTCGAACCAGCGTCGGGAGGCCATCATCTTCAAACAGTTCCCTACCCGCCGGCCATCGCCCCGACCACGAAGAACGGCTCGTCCCCGGTGGCGATCGCCGCGGGCAGCGGCGTGTCGGGTGATTCGTGCGACAGGTCCTCTTCGCAGGCGAAAAACCGCACGAACGGTCGGCGCTTGAGCGTGCCGTGATCGCGGATCGTGCCGCGCAGCACCGGGTAACGGGCTTCCAGCGCGTCGAGCACGCGCACCAATGGTGAGCGGCGCCGGAACCTCCAGCTGCACCTCGTCGCCGACCTTCGCCAGAGTGCGCAGATGATAGGGCAGCACCACGCGGATCGAATCATGGCAGCGTCTGCACTTCGACCGACAAGCACCGCCGGCAGATCGCGCACGATCGCGCTTCCAGGTATCGCCGCCATCCGCCGACCCATAGACCTGGCCGCCCGTCGTGCCGAAGTAAACGCCGCATCGTCGAGCGAATCCACCGCCATCGCATCGCGCAGCACGTTGACGTAGCAATCCTTCTGCGGCAGGCCATTCGTCAGGCGCTTCCCATTCGTTGCCGCCGCGTCCGGCTGCGATAAACCCGCAGCTTGCCGTCCGGCGGAAAATGCTCCGAGTCGCTCTTGATCGGCACCACGTAAATCGTCTCCGGTTCGTGCGCGTGCACATCGATCGGGAACCCGAAATCGGTCGGCAGATTCCCGCTGACCTCGCGTCCATTGATCGCCCGCGTTGTCGCTCCGCATCACGTCCCAGTGCTTCTGCATGAACAGCACGTCCGGGCGCGACGGATGCATCGCGATGCGATGCACGCAATGGCCGACCTCCGCATCCGGATCGGGCAGTTGATACTGCGACTTGCAGCCCGCGATTGATCGGCTTCCAGGTCTTGCCCGCCGTCATCGCGTGCGGAAGGCGCCCGCGGCCGAGATCGCGATGTAAATGCGCTTCGGATTCGTCGGATCGAGCAGGATCGTGTGCAGGCACATCCCGCCGGCGCCGGGCTGCCAGAGTGGCCCTTGGCGGTGCGCAAGCCCGGAAGTTCCTGCCATGTCTTCGCCGCCGTCGGTCGTTCGGAAGAGCGCCGCGTCCTCCACGCCGGCGTAAACATGTCCGGATCGTCAGCGACGGCTCGAGATGCCAGACGCGCTTGAACTCCCACGGGATGCTGCGTGCCGTCGTACCACATGTGCGTGCCGACATCGCCCTCGTAGACGAACTTATTGCTCTCCCCCTCGGCAGCCCGTCCGGCGTCCGCAATCCGTCTCGCCGCCCGGCGTCGTCCACGTTTTGCCGCCATCGTCCGAGCGCTGGATGATCTGCCCGAACCAGCCGCTCGTCTGCGAAGCGTAGATGCGATTCGGATCCACCGGCGACCCTTTCAGTGATACATCTCCCAACCCGGCGAAATGCGGCCCGTCGACCTTCCAGTCTCCGGCGCTTGCCGTCGGACGTGAGGATGAACGCGCCTTTGCGCGTGCCGACCAAAACTCGAACGCTGCTCATGGCGTTCTTCTAGTGCGGTCGGACCCCGGATCAAGAAACCGCCGCCGTCCGCGTGGCGCGCCGATCAGGAAGCGGCCACCAGAACCTCGAATCCGCCGTAGACGATCCGTTTCATGTCGAACGGCATCTTTTTCGGCTCCATCCCCTCCGCCATGCGCGGGTCGTTCTGGACTTTGGCGTTGACCCGGTCCCGATGCGCCCGCGACTTGTAGACGATCCAGGCGAAGACCACCGTCTCGCCGCGTTTTGCCTTCACGCCGCGCGGAAACGGAACACCGAATGGTGGTTTCGCGTCCTCCAGCAAGCATTCGTGGTACTCGAGAGCGCCGTGCTCGCGCCAGATTTTCGCGCTTTCTCGGCCATTTTGCGGTAAGCGGTGACGTTCTTGCTTTGGCATGGGAAGGATGAATCCATCGACATATCGAGTCATATCCGGGCTCCTCTTTGTTGGTGGCTGCGCTAGGGCGATCCGGCTGCGGCGACGCAGGGGATCGCTCGTCCCGGCAGATATGACAGGATTTCCGCCCGCGAGGCAACCTTCACCGCGGCTGGTCCGGCATTGACCTTGCGTCGCGCCCCGGCGGTAGCCTAGGTTCCACCGCTCGCGATGCCAACCACCACGCTGCCCCAACGCTATTTCGTCTCACCGCAGGTTTTCGCGGAGGAGGAAGGTGCGATCTTCGGGCGTCAGTGGCTGTGCGTTGGTCACCAGAGCCAGCTTGCGCGCTTTGGCGATTACTTCATCGGCGGAGGTCGCGGGCGAAAGCGTGATTCTCGTGCGCGATCAGGCGGCGCCATCCGCGCATTCTATAACGTCTGCCGTCACCGCGGCACCCGGCTCTGCGAAGAGCGCGGCCGGTCACTCCGCCGACCATTCAATGCCCGTATCACGCCTGGACTTATGCGCTCGATGGCCGGCTGCGTCGGCGCGCCGCACATGGATAGCGTGGAAGGATTTCACAAAGCGGATCACTCGTTGGGCGCAGTCGCGCCTCGGCATTTGGGAAGGCTTCATCTTCGTCAACCTCGCGGAGGAGCCGCCGCCGCTGGACGAAGTCTTCGCGCCGCTGGCCGGAAAATTCACGCATTGGAATCTGCCGCACCTGCGCTCCGGCCGGCGCATCGAGTATGACGTCCGGGCGAACTGGAAGCTGATCTTCGAGAACTACTCGGAGTGCTACCACTGCCCCGGCGTGCATCCGATGCTCTCCCGCGTCTCGCCCTACGACTCGGCGGAAAACGATCTCACGGCCGGACCATTCCTGGGCGGTTTCATGAAAATCAGCAAGGGGGCGAGCCTGACGATGAGCGGCCAAACTTGTGCGCTCCCCGTGGGCGAGATCAGCGCCGAGGACCACGCGCGGGTTTTCTACTACTCGATCTTCCCGAACATGCTCCTGAGCCTGCACCCGGATTACGTGCTGGTGCATCAACTTTGGCCAGAGGCGCCGGATCGGACGCGGATCCTGTGCGACTGGTTTTTCCATCCGACGGCGTTTGCGCGCGATGACTTCCGCCCCGACGACGCGGTCGAGTTCTGGGATGTGACGAACAAACAGGACTGGCACGTCTGCGAACTGAGCCAGCTCGGCGTCGCCTCCCGCGCCTATCGGCCGGGCCCGTACTCGACGCGGGAGAGCATTCCGGCGGCTTGGGACCGGGAATACCTCCGGCACGTTCGCGAAGAGGGCGTCTGACCGGCGTTGAAAAGTGGTATTTCGAGCCGCTCTGAGAGCGCGCCGCGGATCCCGGGTTCTCAGGGCAGCCCGAGAAACTCGCGTGCCGTCCCCGCGAGCAGCTGCGCCTTGTCCGCCGGCGACAATTCGCTGAGCGATTCGATCAGGGCACCGGGTGTCGCTTCGCCCAGCGGAAACGGATAATCCGAGCCGAGCGCGATCCGTTGCGCGCCGAAAAGCTTGAGGAGCAGCTTGAACGCGTCGGGGTCGTGCACCAGCGAATCGACGTAGAACCGCGCCGGCTTCCCGTCGGTCGCGAGGTAGCTGCGTGGATTCACCTTGGTGTCCGTCGCAACGAGATCCGGGCGCACGTGGAAGCCGTGCTCCATCCGGCCGACGGTGAATGGAAATGCGCCGCCGCCGTGTGCGAAGGCAACGCGGAGCTTCGGAAAACGCTCGAAGACGCCGCCAAAGATCATGCAGCTGATCGCGAGGCAGGTTTCAGCCGGCATCCCGACGAGCCACGGCAGCCAGTATTTTGGCATGCGTGCTTTGCCCAGCATGTCCCAAGGATGCACAAAGATCGCGGCCTCGAGTTGTTCCGCCGCGGCCCAGACGACATCGAGGGAGCGGTCATCGAGATTCCGGCAATCCGCACCGTGGCAATGCTCGTTGGCGTCCACGTGGGTGCCGATCTGCACGCCGCGCAAGCCGAGTTCACCCACGGCGCGCTCCAGTTCACGCGCGGCAAGTTCCGGGTCCTGCAGCGGAATCGTGGCGAGGCCGGCGAAGCGCGTTGGGTGTGCCCTCACCACTTCCGCGATGTGGTCATTCAGGAAACGCGATAGATCGAGCGCATCGGCTGGTTTGGCCCAATAACTGAACATCACCGGCACGGTCGAAAGCACCTGCATCGACACTCCCGCGGCATCGCATTCCTCGATCCGGCGTTTCGGGTCCCAGGAGTTATCGCGGATCTCGCGAAAGACGTGCTCGCCCTTCATCATCCGCGCACAGCACGGCTTGTGATGCTCCAGCCGGACGAATCCCGGGTAGCCGTATTTGGCGTCCAGATCCGGCCAGTCCCGCGGCAGGATGTGGGTATGCAAGTCGATCTTCATCCGCGCGCCAATCCTGTAGCGTTCGCCACGCCTATCGACAAGTCACGCGCGTCATCCGATTCGGCTTTTATCCTCAAACCGTGACCCTGAGAAAGGCCCGCATCCGCTCCAGCTCCGCTTCCAGCTCGCGTTTGAAAGACACGCTCGCGCGGCGGCTTCCCGGCCACAAAACCGAGCTCGCTGGTCAGGCGGCCGTTCTTTACCGCCAGGTTCCCCCACCCGATCACGCGATCGCGCCAAAGCAGCGGAAGGGCGTAATACCCCAGCTTCCGTTTCGGCGCCGGTGTGTAGGCCTCGAAGCGGTAAACCCAGCCCCACAGAAACTCGAAGCGTGACCGGTCGTGCACCACCGGATCGAACGGCGCCAGCAAGCGCACCGTCTCCGGCATCCGAGCCTGCCTGGGGTCCTCGTCGCTGGGCCAATACCAGTCCGCCCCATCCACCCGCGCGTGCGCCAGCCGCTCGCGCGCCCGCCGCAACGCTCCCGTAATCTCGTCCGCCCATTGCGGCACCGCGTATCGTAACCGGCGCACGTAGAAAGAGAGGCTCGCCGCCGGCAGCGGCGCATAGGTGTTCACCGCCACGTCCACCAGCGCATCGACCCTCTGCGCCGCTGCATCCGCGGGCGCCGGTTCATGTCGATGCATCCGATAGACCCGGATGCCCTTCTCGCGTCGAGCCACCCGAAGCCTTCCCCGGTAATGCAGGGCATCGAGCATTTGCGTGGTCGCATGCGACGAGCCGCCCCAGTAATTCCGCACCGTCCCATGCGCGAAATGCTCCTCCACCTCGCGCGGATGCACCGTCCCGCGCTCCGCCACGAAATCGAGTAGCAGCCGTTCCCGTTCCCGCTCCGTCCTGGCGGGCGGCTGGTTTCCTTCCGCCGGCACCCGCAGATCAGGCCGCGGATGCATCAGCGCCTGCACCTCCCTGGTCATGAACCCATAGGTGACAAAGAAGTCCTCCTCGATCCCAAGCGACCCATAATTCCGTTCCAGGTCGCCCGCCCGATAACCCTTCACCCGGTGGCGCAGAATCAAATCCTGCGCCCGGGCCGGCGCCCGAATCGGATCGGCCTGCACGAACCCCATTCGCCCCAATGCCCGCCGCAAAGTCGTCGGCGCAAAAAGCGAGCGCGCGACCGCAAACCGTCGCAAATCATCCAGCGTCAATGGCGGACCCGACATGCCCCCATCTTCATCAATGGGCGGGACTTTCCAAGCCGGCCAATCAACCCCAACGCTGTTCCACGGTGGCGACGTGCTTCATGGCCGGGGCAGGCGGGCGCTTCCTCACCCATGAATGGTGCCCTAGCAGTAGGGCGGCGAAGTCAATCAATGAATGGTTTGGTCGGCTCCGCCTTTTCGATTTTCGTCCCGCATTTCTGGCAGGTGCGACGCTCATCATTCGCCCAGAAGTCGAGCATTGCCTTGCTGAAATGCTCCACGATGTCGCCGCAATCGAAGTCGATGTCCTCCACCAGTGCTTCACAGTTCGGGCAGTAGAAGATGACGTGCTCGTGTTCGCCCGGCGGGCGGCGGCGCTCCACCACCACGCCAATGGTATCGGGCGGACGGACCGGCGCGTGCGGCACATTGGCCGGGATGAAGAATGTCTCCCCTTCCCGCACCCAGTAATCGACGATCCGCTCGCCTTCCCGGATGCGAACTTTGATGTCACCCTTCAGCTGGTAGAAATACTCCTCCGAATCGACGAGGTGGAAATCGTTGCGCGCGTTCGGACCGACGATCGCCATGACGAAGAAATCGCGGCCGTCATACAGGTAACGGTTGCTGACTGGCGGCTGAAAGAATTCGCGATTCTCGTCGATCCACTTTTTTAGATTGATCGCGGGTAGCACCGATGAGCGAGCCGAGCTGGCGGAATTGGAGGTCGGTGCGGGAGGGGATTCGGCTAGATTGGCCATGAAGCGAGGCTATTTCCCCCGCGGAAGAGCGTCAAGACAGCGACTAGGACAGGGTTCGTCGCTTGTCAGGCCGAGGCCGGCAAGATCCGGCCGCTCACCTCGCCGAAGCCGACGCGGTAGCCCTCCCCGTCGCACCAGCCGCTGATGCTCAGGGTGTCGCCATCTTCGAGCCACTTTCGCGTCTCACCATTAGGCAAGGTCAGCGGATTTGCGCCGCGCCATGTCAGCTCAAGCATGCAACCGCGCGCGTCTTCCGTCGGGCCGCTGATCGTGCCGCTGGCGAGCAAATCACCCGGCTGCAGATTGCAGCCGCCGACGGTGTGATGGGCGAGCTGCTGCGCGATGCTCCAGTAGAGGTGACGGAAATTCGTGCGCGTGATCACATGCGGCGCGCTCGTCGGCGTGGTCCGGAGACTCGCTTCCAACTGGATGTCGTAGGTGCTGTCGCCCGGCGCGCGCAGATACTCGAGCGGCTCGGGGTCCTGCACCGGCAGCGGTCGCCGGAATGGCTCCAGCGCATCCATCGTCACGACCCAGGGCGAGATGCTGGTGCAGAAGTTTTTCGCGAGGAAGGGGCCGAGCGGCTGGTATTCCCAGGCCTGCACATCGCGCGCGCTCCAGTCGTTCATGAGCACCATGCCGAAGATGTGCTCGTGGGCACGGTCGATCGGCACCGGCTCGCCGAGAACGTTGCCGGGGCCAATGAGAAACGCCATCTCCAGTTCGTAATCGAAGCTGCGGGTCGGGCTGAAGATCGGGGCCTCTGCATCGGGCGGCTTGATCTGGCCGCGCGGCCGGCGCACTTCGGTACCGCTGACCACGATCGAGCTGGCGCGGCCGTGATAGCCCACCGGCAGCCACTTCCAATTCGGCATGAGCGCGTTCTCCGGCGCCGCGCAACATCGTGCCGACGTTGTGCGCGTGATGGTAGGAGGAGTAGAAATCCGTGTAGTCACCGATCCGCGCCGGCAACTGCATCGTGACCTCCGCCTGCCGATGAAACACGCGTTCTCGCAGCGCGGCATCATCGCGCAGTTCCGGTGTGTCGGCGGCCAGCAGATGTTGCAGCGTCTCACGAACGCGGCGCCACGCGGGTCGGCCGAGCGAAAGGAAAGCGTTGAGCGAGTTCTCCGCGAAGACGCTTCGAGTCTGCAGCTCCGGAAAGTTGAACTTCCCCTGCTCTTCCAGCACCGACAGGTCGAGGATCAGGTCGCCGATCGCGACGCCGATGCGCGCGCTGCCTTGCGCCGGCTGGAAGACGCCGAACGGCAGATTCTGGATCGGGAAATGCGAGTCGGGCGCGACTGCGATGAAAGACGTCAGTGGAACAGCCATGCCGACCGATATAAACGCGGCGCGGCCGCATTGCCATGGACAATGCGCGTTCTACAGCAGGCCGAGCGCGCGCAGATCCTCGCGTGGCTCGTCGAAGCTGCAGCTTCCGAACGAGGTCACCACGGCGCGATGCTCGCGAATCCGCTCGGTCGCAACTTTCCAGTCCCGCCACGAGAAAGAGGCCTCGTCGCAGGCGAAAGAAGCCGCGTCTTCATCATCCAGCATCGCGGCGGTTTGCTGCACGCTCCAGCCGTGCTCGGCCGTCAGCACCCCGGCGCCAAGGACGTTCAGGAAACCATGCATCTTCATCTGTACGCTGGGATGAAACTTCCGGATTGGGTGATGCAAACCGGCGGTGAATTTGATCGGCACCCGATACTTCGTCGCCGCGACAAGGGCGCGCGCAATCTGAATCGACGAAGGGAACGCCGACGCGATCACGCCGCCGGTCCGAAGCTTGAGCCCAAAATGCTCCGACGCGGTCGCACGACGATGTTCCGTCAGGGTGGCAATCACCCGTTCCGCATCGTCCGCCGGTGCCTCCCAGAATGTCGGAAGCTGCAGAGCGGCCGAGCGCGTCGCGCGCCTCGCTCATCGAGGCCCCGGGTTGCGACGGCAGCGCCATCTCAATCTGCGTCGCGCCGGCGATCGCACCGTATCGCGTGTGGAACTCACGGAGCGCCTGGGCGGCGTTTCGCAAGACTGCCAGAAACTCCGGGGCCGTCTCCGTTTTCGGTCCCAGCACGGAAATGTGCAGGCGGCACAGCACGTCAAACGGCGCCAGGATGGGCCCCAGCTCTGCGAAGCAGCCGACCGGCAGAACGAACGGTCCGAGCATCCAATTGTCGTCGTCGCGCACATACCGGCTGTAGTTCGCCATCGCCTCCTCGAGCGGCAGCGTCGCGGGCGGGAAAAGCCCCGCGTAATCGATCGCACCGGAGAGAAGCGCACGGAGAGATTCGGCAGGCATGTCGTTCAGGGATCGAGGCGGGCGGTCATCGAGAAGCTTGCCTCCAAAACGGCGCCCGGCGCAATCGTTTGGATTCCCTCCTTCTCCTCAAAAGGGCGTTGCTGCTCGTGATCGGTCAGCCCCCAGCAGGGCTCCACGCAAAGAAACGGCCCGCCGTCGGACCAGAGCGTCATGTACGGCACCCCGGTGAGATCAATGGCGACGGTTCGACCGCTCGGTGGATCGTGAAATGTGAAAATACGCTGCGGGACGTCGACAAATTCGAGAATGTAGGAACCCGGCAACTTGTCGCGCGCAAACGGCATTTCGCCGCCGCGGTGCGTGATCGTCTCCGTTTCGCCCGAGAGATAGTTGGTTGGCGAAAAATGGCGCCGGTAAATGCCTGCGGGCAGGTCGAGGCGGAACGACTCGAAGCTGCTGGACGCGAATCCCGGATGCAACCCGAAGCCGACGTGGGCCACGAGCTCGGGCTCATGATTCTCAAAACGGAAAATCGTCCGCAAGTCCCCGGCCGCGAGCTGATAGGAAAGATCGAGCGAAACGTTCAGCGGGTATTCGCCGGCGCTAAAATCGCGCTGCACAATCCGGTAGGCGAGGCGTCCCCCGTCTGAGCCCACCGCTGCGAGATGCCATTGCTTACCGCGAAGGAAACTATGAGTGCCGCCCTCGATCGGCCTGCCCGCGATACGACGACTTCTGCCGTCCTTGATCCGGTGCAGGAAGTAACCCATGACCGTGGCGTGATTCGCCCACCCTTTCGCCGGGGCGCTGAGCTCATTGTCGCGGTGCAAAAATCCGACCCACTCGCCACTCGCATTCCGTCGCGCGAGGCTTACCAACTCTGCGCCGAGCCGCGAGACAACAAGCCGACTACCGCCGGCTTCATCCGTAAGGACATCGAGCAGCCGATCGCCGCGCTGCTCCTCCCGATGTGAAAAGCTCATCGCGCTTACGGGAACAACCCGCGCGCGTGTTTCGCCTTCATGACCCGCTCCACGCCGATCGCCATCGCGGCGGTGCGGTGCGAGACCTTGTCCTGCTTCGCGCGCTTGATCACGTGCGCGAACGAATGCTCGAGAATGCGGAAAAGTTTGTCGGTCACTTCCGTCTCGCTCCAGAGGAACGCCTGCAGTCCTTGCACCCATTCGAAGTAGGAAACGATCACGCCACCGGCGTTGCAGAGAATGTCGGGAATGACGAAGACCTCGTCCCAGCGCTGATTCAGAATCAGGTCGGCCTCCGGGGTCGTCGGGCCGTTGGCGCCTTCGGCGAGGATGCGGCACTTGCAGCTTGTCGGCGTTCTTCTCGGTGATCACGCGATCGACGGCGCACGGCGCAAGGACGTCGCACTTTTGCACGAGCAGTTCGTTCGGGTCGATATGAGCCGCTTCCATGAAGCCGCGCAGATTTGCCTTTTTCACGACGTGCTGCTCGGCGGCCTGCACATCGATGCCCTTCGGGTCGTAAATCGCCGCGTAGGCATCGCTGATCCCGATCACTTTCACGCCGCTTTTCATCGCCAACGCGAGCGCGGCGACGGCGCCGACATTGCCGAAGCCCTGGATGATCGCGGTGCACTTCTCCGGCTCCATCTTCAGCATGTCCATCGCGCGATCGATCAGGTAAACGACGCCGCGCCCGGTCGACTCGCGCCGGCCTTCGGTGCCGCCGATCGAGACCGGTTTGCCGGTCACGATCTCGTTCACGGCATAGCCCTGATAGACCGAGTAGGTGTCCATGAACCACGCCATCACCTGCTCGTTCGTGCCCATGTCCGGGCCCATGATGTCGGTATGCGGCCCGACGAACGGAATCATCTCCTGCATGTAACGGCGCGAGACAGCTTCCAGCTCGCGCCGCGAGAGCTTGTGCGGATCGCAGGCAATGCCGCCTTTCGCGCCGCCATAGGGCAGATTCGCGAGCGCGCATTTCCAGCTCATCCACATCGCGAGCGCGGCGGTTTCGCCCATCGAGAGATTGGGCGCGAAGCGCGTGCCGCCCTTGGTCGGGCCGAGCGTGAGGTGATGCTGCACGCGATAGCCTTGAAAGTCTGGGTGCTGCCGTCGTCCATGTGGACCGGAAGCGTCACCGCCATCGCGCGCTTCGGATACATCAGGCGGTCGCGATCGTTCTTATCGATCTTCAGGTAATCCGCGATGACCTGGAACTGATCGCAAGCCATCTGGAAAACTTCGTCGTGGTAGATAGTCATAAAGCTGGAGCCGGGGAAAGCGTGCCCCAGGGCCGGAAATTCAGTCTGGTATTAGCGCTCGGGTGAATCGGCGCCGTCAAATTGAAACGCTACGAGCCGCAGTCGGCACCGCCGGGACGGCGACTGAGCAGCCGCGCACGCATGTGTTCGCGCGCGGCGGGAAGCGGCGGCTAGGGTCACGCCAATGCGAATCGAAACCTCGCGGTGCACGCCGGCCACGCGGTCGATCCAGCGACCGGCGCCGTCGCGGCGCCGATCCATCTCTCGACCACCTTTGAGCGCGAGGCGGATGGCAGCTATCGCGCGGGTTACGTTTACTCGCGCAGCAACAATCCGAACCGGCACGCGCTCGAGCAGGCCGCGGCTGCGCTCGAAGGCGGGAGCGAGGCCGCGGCCTTCGGCTCGGGCCTGGCCGCAGCGGGTGCCATTTTCCAATCGCTCCGGCCGGGCGACCACGTCGTCGCGGCCACTCAGACCTATCACGGCACGAGCAAGCTGCTGCGCGATGTCTTCGTGCCGTGGGGACTCGAGGTCGAGTTCGTGGACATGAGCGATCTCGAGGCCGCGCGGCAGGCAATTCGCGCCGGCACCAAACTCGTCTGGGCCGAAACGCCCTCGAATCCGCAGATGAAGATCACAGACATCGCGCAGGTGGCGGAAATCGCGCACGCGCGCTGGCGCGCTCTGCGCGTGCGACAACACCTTCTCGCCTATCCTGCAGAGACCGTTCGAGCACGGCGCGGACCTGATCGTTTACTCAGCCACGAAATACCTCGGCGGCCACAGCGACGTCACCGGCGGCGTGGTCGTGGCGCGGAAGAGCGAGCGAGCTATTCGAGCGCGTCCGGGCCCTGCAATCCACCGGCGGCGCGGTGCCGTCGCCGTTCGATTGCTGGCTCCTCTTGCGCGGCATCCGCACCCTGCCGTGGCGCATGCGCGGCCATTCCGAAAACGCGCTTCGCGTGGCCGAGTTCCTGGCGCAGCATCCGAATGTCGCCACCGTCCACTACCCGGGATTGCCTTCGGATGCCGGACACGCGCTCGCGGCGCGGCAGATGAGCGCATTCGGCGGCATGCTCTCGTTCGAGGTGAAAGGCGGACGCGAGGCCGCCATCGCGGTCGCGGCGAAGGTGCGGATCTTCATTCGCGCCACGAGCCTCGGCGGCGTCGAAAGTCTGATCGAGCATCGCGCTTCCGTGGCGGGCGAAGATCCGAGCACACCGCAGGGTTTGCTACGCCTCTCCGTCGGCCTCGAGAATGCGGACGATCTGATCGAAGACCTCGCGCAGGCCTTGTAGGTCAGCGGCCGAGTTTGCGGCGGAACACCGTTGCCACGTCTTGCAGTTCCGCGACGCGCAGCAGGTAGGCCACCACGAAAAACACGGCGCCGCCCGCGGCGACTGTCACCCCCACGCCGATCAGTTTCCACCAGAAGTGCTGCAATACGCCTGTCGGGAAGAAAAACTGCGTGCCCACCCAGCAAACCGCGCCGAGACAGAGCCCGGCGACCGCCAGTTTGCCCAACGTGGAGAGCAGCGCGCCCGTTTCCAGCCGCCCGGCGTAGTGCCGCATCATGGCGTAAAGCAGCAGGAAATTGGTCATCGCCACAATTGCCGTCGAGAGCGCCAGTCCGCGATGTCCCAGGCCCAAATGGAACGTCAGCAGCCAGTTCATGGTCGCGTTCATCGCGATGGAACCGATGCTCACCAGCATCGGCAGATTGCGTCGGTCCAGCGCATAAAACGCCGGCGCCAGCACCTTCACCGCGGAATAACCGACAAGCCCGATCGCATAAAATCGCAGCGCCCCCGCTGTCTGCGCGGTCGCGAAGGCGGTAAAGCGACCGTGTTGATAAATCAGGCTGATGATTGGCTCGGCCATGATGATCAAGCCGATCGCCGACGGGATCGTGAGCAACATCACCAGCCGCATCGCATGCGCGAGGGCGCCACGAAACTCGCCCGTATTCCCCTGCGCCGCGCTCCGCGAAATGAGCGGCAGCGTCACCGTCGCCACCGCCACGCCGAAGATGCCGAGCGGCAGCTGCATGAGGCGAAACGCGATGTTCAGCCAGCTGACCGCGCCATCCTGCAGGTAGGAAGCGAAGATGCTGTTGATCAGCACATTCACCTGCACCGCGCTGGCGGCGATCACCGCCGGGCCCATCAGCTGCAGCACCTTCCTCACGCCCTCGTCGCGCCAGGAGAAGTCCGCGTGGAACTTGTAGCCGACCTTGAAGAGCGACGGTATCTGCACCGCCAGCTGCAGAAAGCCGCCGACGAGTGTACCCAGCGCGAGCCCGACCAGCGCGCGCGGTCCGAACGTCGGATCGAGCCACCACGCCAGCGAGACGCCCGCGATGATCGAACCGAGATTGAAGAAGCTGGAGGCCATTGCCGGGATGCCGAAGACGTGTTTCGCGTTCAGCATGCCCATCACGAGCGCCGCCAGCGAGACGAGGAGGATGAACGGATACATCACCCGCGCCAGCACGACGGTCAGCGCCGCCTTTTCCGCATCGAAGCCGGGCGCGAGCAACGCCACGAAATGGGGGCCAGGAAGACGCCGAGGAGCACCACCAGGCTCATGAAGACGGCCGTGAGCGTGGCGATCTTGTTCGCCAGGCCCCACGCCGATCGATCCCCCTCCGTCGCGATCTTCTTCGAGAACGTCGTGACGAATGCGGTCGAGAGCGCCCCCTCCGCGAAGAGATCGCGCAACATGTTCGGCGCGCGGAAGGCGGTCAGAAACGCATCGAGATTCCGGCTCGCGCCAAAAAGCGACGCGATCACCATCTCGCGTACCAGCCCGAGAACGCGGCTGCTCAGGATGGCGATCCCAACCACGCCGGTCGCCCGCGCGCTGACTCGTTGATTCCCTCCGGCAGCCATTCGGCGAGGAAGAACGAGCGGCGCAGCCGTTTTGCAAAGCGAAAACGTGCGGGCATTGGCCGCAATGCATCCGGACCGCGATCCATTTCGGCTTTTCTGCGCTTGAAGCTCTGTGGTTGATTGCGAAGGGATGGACGAAGAGAAACCGGAGCCGCTCTGGCGGGAAGTGGTGGGCGACACCGAACCGTGGCGGCGCGGTCGGCTCTTCCTCATCGGCCTCGCGGTCTGGTCCCTTCTCACCCAAACCTGGCTGGTCGGAACGGCTTTCCTCGCCGGGGCGATCGAACTGACGCTGGCCCTCAGCCTGGGCGCAATCGTGTTCTGGCTGACGTTCTACTTTATCTGGATCGGCGTGCACTGGGTGCGCTGGCTCAGCGCCGGACTGTCTGGCCTGCTTGGGTTCGCGAAGTTGATCTGGGGAATTCGGGACGGGAACGCGATCTTTCTGATCGATGGCACAATCAGCTTTGTTTTGGCCGCCTACCTCGGTCTCGCGCCTTCCGTTTACTTTTTCGCGCTCCGACAAAAGGAACTCGTCCGCTGGAAGGAAGCCGCCGCCGTCGCCGCGGTGTTTCTGGTCCTGCTCGCCAGTCTGGCGGTGACGATCGTCGGCCTGGGCGCCTACAAACTACAGGTCGACGGACGCGGCCGCGACTTTGCCGCGAGGGCGTTTCGGCGCATCTATGTCGACGGCGACACGGAGTTCCTCCGCGTCCATGCGACGGAGCGGCTCCTGCGCGAATCAGGCTGGGGCCAGCTGAGTGGGTTCATGGCGGACCGCTACATGCGGATCGGCGTCGCCCGCGAGCTGACGCCGCCGCAGGGACGCCTGCAGTTTGCGTATCGCTTCCCCGTGTCGCTGGCGGTTTTGGGGCGCATGAGCTGTCAGGCCATCGGCAACGAAGGGAACGTGCGACTGCACTTCATGCTGGTGCAAACCGACGGCGAATGGCAGATCGACGCCCTGTGGTGGAAATACGCCTACGGCGATTGAAGCGCGGCGTCCCCGCACCGTTGCGGGTGGGTGGCTCTCCGCGTATCTGTCTCTCCCGATGAACGCCGACGACCTTCCTTTTCGCCTCAAGGCGCTGGAACTTCTCGGGCGCGGGTCGTTCCGGCGTTACATCGTCGGCTCCGCCATTTCCGACACCGGCACCTGGATGCAGGTGATGGCGCAGGGCTGGGTGCTGAGCACGCTGACCGACCGCGCGCTGGTGCTCGGGATGGTCAATCTCGCGGCCGGCTTGCCGACGCTGGCGCTCACCATGATCGGCGGCTCCGCGGCGGATCGCTACGACAAACGCAAGATCCTGATCGCGACCCAGGTCGTGCAAATGGTGCTGGCATTCACGATCGGCCTGCTGGTGCTGAACGGCGTGATTCAGATCTGGCACATCATCGTGCTCGCGGCGCTGCTCGGCGTTTCGATTGCGTTTGAAATGCCGGCGCTCTCCGCGCTCGTGCCCGAACTCGTGCGGAAGGATCAAATCGCCGCCGCGATCGCGCTCGATCGCTCGGTCTTTCACGGTTCACGCCTGCTCGGTCCGTCGGTGGCGGGCGTTCTGGTGGCGGTCGTGGGGCGCGGCGGCGGCGTTCTTCGCGAACGCGCTCACATTCATCGCCCTGATCGTCTCGATGCTGATCATTCCGCCGCGCAAGATCGGCAGCTGCCGAAGAAGAAGAGCAACGCCGGAGCGGACTAATGGAAGGCTTTCGCTACGTCCGAAAGGATCGGACGATTCTCTCGCTCGTGGCCCTGATCGCGATGACGACGGTCTTCATTTACCCGGTCGTCTCTGTGATGCTGCCGCTCTATGTCCGGCAGCTGCTCGGGCTTGGCCCGGAGCGGATGGGATACCTGATGGCGATTGCCGGCAGCGGTTCGCTCGTTGGTTCGCTCGGCCTGCTCAGCATTGCGCGCGGCAAACGCATCCGGTTCATCATGGGCGCGGTCACGGTCGTGGCCGGTGCGCATGTTTGTCATGGCGCGCACCTCGACGTTTGCGATCGCCGCGGTCTGCATGGGCGCGATGGCGATCGGCCTCGCGACCAACTTCGGCCTCGCCAACACAATCGTGCAGGAGCGCGCGCCGGCGCATCTCCGGGGCCGCATCTCGGCGGTCTTCGGCCTTAGCTTCTTCGGGTTGATGCCGGTCGCGGGTCTGCTCCTGACCAGCCTGTCGGACCTGATCGGCATGCGGATCGCCATGGCCACGGGCGCCGGCCTCTATCTTGTGGGCGCGCTTTTTGTGCTCAGCCGTTGCGAACACACCACCCCCTCTTCCCCGGAGGTTGCGGTTCGGGTGGAGCCGGAGCCGGCGGCCATCGCCTGATGGAATCGGAGCCGCGCACGTGATTTCGTTCTCCACCTGCTGGAACTCCGGCCGCCACAAGGACGGCGACGAGATGCTCCGGGAAATCATTGGCGAACTCGGCTTCCGCCACATCGAGCTCGGCCACGGCACTCGCATCTCACTCATGCCCGGCATCCAGAAGATGCATCAGGCAGGCGAGGTGACCTTCAGCAGCCTGCATAACTTCTGCCCGCTGCCGGTCGAGGTGATGCATGCCTCGCCCGATTGTTACAAGTTTTCCGCGCCGGCGGCGGAACGTGAACGCGCGGTCAAGCAAACCTGCCAGACAATCGACTTCGCGGAGCGGCTCGGGGCGCCGTTCGTCGTTCTGCATTGCGGCTCCGTGCCAATGAATCCGATCACCGACGAACTCATCGCGTTAGCCAAAGCGGGTCAGCTTCTCTCGCGCGACTACGTGCGGCGGAAGGTCAAGGCCGTACAGAAACGCGAAGCCGCGGCACCGATTCATCTCGAGCGGGTGAAGGATTGCCTCAAACGCATTGTCGAGTACGCCGCGGCCAAGAACATCCGCCTCGGCGTGGAAGGTCGCCGCGGCTATGAAGAGATGCCGAGCGAAAAGGAGTTGCCCGGATTGCTCGACGAACTCGATTCGCCCTTCGCCGGCTACTGGCACGATTTCGGCCACCTCCAGATCAAGGAAAACCTCGGCTTCATCGATCACGAAGAATGGCTGCGCCTGATCGGTCCGCGCGCGTTCGGCTGCCACCTCCAGGATGTAATTTGGCCTGGCCAGGATCACCAACCGCCCTTCGCCGGTCATGTCGATCTGGAGAAACTTGTTCCGCTGCTCTCGCCGGCCTGCGTATTTGTGTGGGAGATGAGTCCGCGCAAAACCGCCGAAGAAATCCTCCGCTCCGTCGAGACTTGGAAGGCCCGCTTCGGCGCATGAAGAAAGTGCTGCTCACGACGGCGCAGGTCGCCGTCACGATCGCGCTGCTCTATTTCGTTTTTCGCGATCCGGCCAAGCGCGCGCAAATGGCCACCGCGCTACAGCTGGCCAACTACTGGTGGATCGCGCTCGGCGTTCTCACCTACTTCATGGTGGAGGTGGCGGCCGCGATCCGCTGGCAGGTGCTGCTGCGCGTGCAGGGCATTCGGCTTAGCAATCTGCGCGTCGGCGGCCTGTTCCTGATCGGCATGTTCTATAATATGTTCATGCCCGGCGGGACCGGCGGCGATATCATCAAGAGCTATCTGCTGCTCAAGGAAACGCCCGACAATAAAGCGGGCGCGTTGCTGGCGGTGCTGATCGATCGCGTGATCGGGCTGGTGGCGTTGATCGCCATCACGGGCGTGCTGGTTGTGCTCCGCTATGACTGGCTGGCGCAACTGCCGGAGACCCGGCAACTGCTTTACGTCCTCTTCATCGTGCTCGGCAGCTCCGTGCTCGCGCTCGTGACGTCGTTCATCGTCAGCGGGTTCCATTTGCTCCATCGGCTGCCGCATCGGTTTCCCGGACGCGAAAAGTTAATCGAAGTCTCGACCGCATATCACCTCTACGCGCATCACTGGCGGGCGACGTGCGTCGCGTTTCTGATGTCGATCATCGCGCACCTGGGCACGTTTGCGACCTTTCTCTGCGTCGCCTACGCGCTGCACGCCGCCGATATGCGGATCTCGCCGCCGACGCCGGTGCCGGTCGTCGATTTTTTCGCGATCATGCCGATCGAGCGCACGATTTCGTCGCTCCCGATCAGTTTCGGCGGCGCGGGCTGGCGTGAGATCGTGCTGCAGACTTTGCTGCACAACCTGGCGGGCGTGCAGACGGGAGTGGCGAACTTGATCGGCTCCCTCGGTTTCCTGATCATTCTCTTCTGCGCCTTGCCGGGCGGGATCGTGTATTTCTTTTATCGACCCAGTGGGGCGGCCGGGCACGTCAAGCTGAGCGAGATGGAACGCGAGGTCGCCACCCTCGAGCACGAGATCGCAACCGAGTCGTGACCTCCCAGATCCGTAAATCCGCTCCGCCACGTCGGGCCGCTCGTCCCTTCGTCGCCGCCACGTTCGCGATGACGGCCGACGGCAAGATTACAACGCGGGAGTATTCACCGGTCGATTTCACTTCGCGCGAGGACAAGATGCATCTGCTGCGGCAGCGGGCCCTGGCGGACGCAGTGCTCGTCGGTCACAGCACGCTCAAGAAAGACAATGTGCGGCTCGGCCTGCCAAAGGGCGAACTGCGCGACCAGCGCGTCGCGCGCGGGCAGACGCCCTCGCCTTTGCGGGTGCTTGTTTCGAACGAAGGCCGGATCGACAGTTCGCTCAAGATCTTCGATTCCGACATCGCGCCGATCGTGATCTTCTCCACCACGCGGATGCCGCGGCGATATCAGAATGAGCTGCGCGAAAAAGCGACCCTGCACCTCACCGATGCGCCCGCGATCGATCTGGCGTGGATGCTGCGGCAACTGCGGAACGAATACAAGGTGGCGACGGTGGCGTGCGAAGGTGGCGCGGCTTTGTTTCGTTCCCTGCTGGAACTGGGGCTGATCGACCAGCTCAATCTCACGATCGCGCCCTACCTGTTCGGCGGGGCCAATGCTCCAACCCTCACCGGCGTGAGCAAGGAATTCCTGCCTGCCAGCGTCCGCTGTTCGTTAACCGACATGCGGGTTGTCGGCGACGAATGCTTCCTGACTTATCGCATCCGGCAAGCTGGCCGCCGCAAGCCAGGCGCGGCATGACTGCCCCTCTTTCGCCCGCGCAGATCGCAGCCATTCGTGATTACACGGACAAAGGCTACGCCCGGATGAATGAACTGCTGCGGGAGCATACCGTGGCGCCCTTGATCGCGCGCAAGGTGGCGACGCTGACCGCCGCCCTCAATCGTCTTCCGCCTTTCCGGGGCGATGTCTACCGCGGGACGACGGTGCCCGATCTCCACCTGCTCGACCGTTATCGTGACGTCGGGAGCGAGATCGTCGAAGACGCCTTCGTTTCGTGCAGTCGTTCGCCGTCAAAAATGTACTGCGGCAACGTCTTCTTCTACATCCTCTCGAAACGCGGCCGCGAGATCGGGCGCTGGTCGGCGCATCCAGAGGAGGAAGAAGTGCTTTTCCGGCCTGGAACTCGCTTCAAAATCCTTGCCTTTGAGCAGTCTGAAGATGACGTTGAGATATTCCTCGAGGAGGTTTGAAAATGCCGAGTGATTCCGCCAAAGCCGCCGCCCTGCGCGATCGCGCCCGCAAGAAGCTGGAGCAAGAATCCCGCACCATGACGTCGGCTGAAAAAGCGCGACTCCCGCAAATTCGCAAGCGGCTGGCCCGGAAAGTTCGCTCTTCCCTTCCGGACCCCGTGCTCACGCCTTCGGCGGCATAGCCGCCTTGCATTGCCGTCGCATCTGGCTGCGACTACGGTGCCCGCGATAAACCGCCTCCACGTTTCGGCCGCTTCATGCACACCGGCAATTCCATCATTATGCACGCGCCGAAGAACGAGATCTTCGAGGCCGCGGCCAACCTGGAACGCTGGCCGGAATTCCTGCCCGCATTACCGTTACATCCGGTATTTGGAGCGCGGCCCCACCCGTAACCTCGTGATGATGGCCGCCGTCCGCTCCGGCATTCCAATCTCCTGGACATCCGAACAGATCATCGACCGCGAAAACTTGCAGGTGCGTTTCCATCATCTGAAAGCCTTCACCAAGGGCATGCAGGTCGTCTGGACGTTTGAGGAAACGCCCGCCGGCGTTCTCGTGCAGATCGGGCACGATTTGCGGTTCCGGGTGCCGGCCTTGGCGCCGATCGCGGACCCGATCATCGGCGGCTTCTTCATTCAACACATCGCCGGCCGGACATTGCGCTGCATGAAAGCGCACCTCGAGGCGCCGGCGCGGGTTTAAATCATCATGCGGAACGGGAAGACGCGGCGGGCAGTCATTACCGGGATCGGTCCGATCACCTGCATCGGCACCGGGAAGGAAGCATTCTGGCAGGGACTACGGGCGGAGAAGAGCGGCATCCAGCGCATTTCGAGCTTCGATACGGAGCCGTTCCACGCGCACTGCGGCGGCGAGATCCGTGATTGGGTGCCGGCGGAATATTTCCCGCCGCACCGGCTGAAAAGACTCGATCGCTACGCCCAATTCGCCGTCGCCTCCGCCACGATGTCGCTCGCGGACGCGGGGCTCGCCTGGTCGCGCGAGCAACCGCAGCATCGCGTCGGCGTCAGTTTCGGCACCGCGCTCGGTGGCATCGCCAATGCCGAACATCAGCACTCGCACTTCTTGAAAAAAGGCGCGCGGGGCGTGAACCGGACGCTTGCGCTTCAGGTCTTCGGCGGCTCGGCGCACTCGAACATCGCGATGCAGTTTGGCTTTCGCGGCGTCGGCACCACGAACTCGAACAGTTGCGCCAGCGGTACGGTCGCGGTCGGCGAAGCGCTGCGCTACATCCGCGACGATTTCGCGGATGTTGTGATCGCCGGCGGCGCGGAGGCTCCGCTCAGTCCGCTGACGTTTGGCGCCTTCGCCATCATCAAGACGATGAGTCAGTTCACGGGCGATCCGCGGGAAGCCTGCCGGCCGTTTGACCTGGCGCGTGATGGCTTTGTCATGGGCGAAGGCGCGGCCTCGCTGGTGGTCGAAGAATTGGAGCATGCGCGCACGCGCGGCGCGCACATCTACGCGGAGGTGCTTGGTTACAGCCTGAACAACGACGCGTTTCACATGACCTCACCGCTCCCGAGCGGCGAAGCGTGCATCCGCGCGATGCGGGATGCGCTGGCCGACGCGCACCTCACCCCGGGTCAGATCGATTACGTCAACGCCCACGCCAGCTCGACCCAGCTCAACGACAGCACGGAAACGATGGCGCTTGAAGCAGGTGTTCGGCGAACACGCCCGCCGCCTGCCAATCAGTGGGACGAAGGCGTACACGGCGCATCCGTTAGGCGCGACCGGAGCAATCGAGACCGCGCTCTGCGCGCTCGCGATTGAGCACGGCTGGATTCCACCCACGCTCAACCGCGTTCACCCGGATCCGGCCTGCGACCTCGACGTCGTGCCCAACGAAGGCCGCGCCGCTGAGTTGAATTACGTGCTGAGCAATTCCTTCGGCTTCGGCGGGATCAACTCCTGCGTGGTTCTGGGAAGGGTGCGCGCATAGCCGACGGGCGCGTTGTAGGCCGCGTCTCCAACCCTCAGCCGAGCAGATCGGGCCGGTTTTGTTCCGTCCGCTTCCGTCCTTCCCGCTCCCGCCAGGCGGCAATTTCCGCGTGGTTTCCCGAAAGCAGCACATCCGGCACTTTCCACCCGCGGAATTCCGCCGGCCGCGTGTACTGCGGCGCTTCCAGCAAGCCCCGCGAAAAGGTGTCATCGGCCGCCGATTGCTCGTGGCCGAGCACGCCCGGCAGTAAACGCACAACCGCATCCACCACCACGACCGCCGCGATCGCGCCATTCGTGAGCACGTAGTCACCGATCGAGATTTCCGCGTCCACCAGGTGCTCGGTAACGCGATGGTCGATTCCTTCGTAGTGGCCGCAAATGAGGATGAGACGCGATTGTTGCGAAAGTTCCTTCGCCACTTCCTGATCGAAACGTTTCCCAGCCGGCGACATGAGAATCACCTTTGGCTTCTGCCCTTGGACGTTCGACGTTTCGTCTTTTCCTCCCAGCAGCTCTTCCACCGCCGCAAACACTGGCTCTGGTTTCATCACCATCCCCTGCCCGCCGCCGAAGGGCGCGTCGTCCACGATGTGGTGCTTGTCAGTCGCCCAGTCGCGGATGTTGTGAATGTGCAGCTCCAGGGCACCGGCGGTTTGGGCGCGTTTCATCATGCTCTCGTGGAGAGGGGCGCGGCAGATCTCCGGGAAGAGCGTCAGGATGTCGATGCGCATCTCGCGGAGAACGTCCAACGTTCAACGTTCAACGTCCAACGTTTCAAAGCGGAGCCGCGCGCGGCTTTCTCTTCCCGCCCGCGGCATTGTGATTGACTCCCGCCGCCGCCCGGCCACAAGACTCCGCGCGACCCTGCCGCCGTCATGCCTCCCCCGTTCCCCTCCTCTCCGCCGGCTCCCACGGTGAGGGACGACGCCACGACGACATGGCTGCTGGCGGCGGCTGCAAGCCTGACCGCTCTCGTGCTCGGCCTGTTCACCCTCCTGCTCCTTGGATTGTCGACCGGCCCGCTTGGACTGGTTGGCGGCATCGTTCTCGCCGTCCTCCCGCTGCCTGTTTACGTGCTGCTGGCCCTCTGGATCGATCGGTTCGAAAAGGAGCCTGTTTGGATGCTGGCCGCGGCGTTTCTCTGGGGAGCCACCGCGGCCGTCTTCTTCGCCTTCATCCTCAACACGCTCTTCGAAGCGATCATGTCCGGGTCGCTTGGGGCGGGAGCCCCGGTGGCGACCGCGGTGCTTTCGGCACCTTTCGTCGAAGAGCTCGCGAAAGGCTTCGCCCTCGTGATCTTCTTTCTCTGGAAACGCGACGAGTTCGACAACGTCCTCGATGGCATCATCTACGCCACCATGGTCGGCCTTGGGTTCGCGATGACCGAGAACATTCTCTATTACGGAAAAGCACTCGCGGCCGGCGGGCTCGGCGCGTCGCTGGTGACGTTCGTGCTCCGCGGAGTTGTTTCGCCGTTTGCCCATCCGCTCTTCACCAGCATGACGGGAATCGGGCTTGGCCTCGCGCGCCAGGCACCCCGCGGTTCCCTGCTAAAAATGGCGGCGCCCGCGGCCGGCATTTGCGCCGCGATGTTCCTGCACTTTCTCTGGAATTTCTCCGCCAGCCTCGGCGCGATGTTCTTTCTGGCCTACGTGATCGTGATGGTGCCGGCGTTCCTGGGCTTGATCGCAATGGTGATCGTCTCACTGCGCCAGGAAGGGCGCATCATCCGCGAGCATCTCCTGCCGGAACTCCGCAACGGGCTGCTCCCGGAGCGCGAATATCACGCCCTTTGCACGGTTGGGGGCCGGATCGGCGGCGCTTGGCGCGCCTTCGGGAGCGGCGGATGGGCGGAGCGAAGCAGGCGTCTCCGGCTGCAGGACCTGGCGAGCGAGCTCGCTTTCCATCGCTGGCGCACCGCGCGTGGCATCTTCCCACGCCGCGAAACGCCGGCGGCACGCGAAACGCGTTACATCATGCAGTTGCAGGCCCTCGGCACGCAGCTCGGCTGGAAGCCTGTCGTGCTGCCGCCGCCGCTGCCGCTCGCCATCCCGCCCGCGGGCTGCATCACACGCGCGCCGCGCAGTGGCGGGTTCCGCGGCGTCCTGATCGCGGTCGGCTCCCTTGGTTGCCTCGGGGTTATCACCGTCGGCATGATCGGCCTTGGCCTCCTGCTTCTGGCCGCCGGCCAGCCGGGCGGCGAGGCCCCCGTGCCGCAAACGCACGAGGCTCTCGAGAAAACGGACCTCGCCAGCTTAATCCCGCCACGGCTCGGCGAGTTCAAGCGAGAGGGTAGCGCCCCGGTCGATTCCGACACGCTCGCCATGGTTGGCGCGGTCGAGGGATTAATCGGCGACTATTCCTCGGGCATGGTCCTGCTGCTGCTCCGGTATCGTTCACCGGAGCTCGCCGCCAGCGCGACCGAGCCACTCCGCGCCGCGCTCTGCCCCAAGAACGATGGCTGGCAGATCGCGCCGCGGGGCAACATCGAGCCGGCACATCGCTTCGATTCCCTCCAAAGCGGCACCGGGAAAATGGCCTCGCTCTGGAACTACGACTCGCTCGTGCTCGTCTTCTGGGGCGACGCGGTGCGCATGGAAAAATTCATCGCCCCGGACGAGATCGTGGCCGCCCCGCCGGCGGCCGGTGCTACTCGATGATCTCGAGCGTTGCGTTCTGATTGTGCCGCGCAGCAGAGCTGGCGAGCAACGCGCGGATCGCCTGTATCGTCTGGCCATTCCGGCCAATGATTCGCCCGACATCCGTCTGCCGCATGGCCAGCCGGAAGACAGTGGTGTTCCCGCTCGGACTTTCCGTGATGATCACTTCGTCCGGAAACTCGACCAGATACCGAATAACGAACTCGAGGAACTGCTTCACGCGCTCAGTGTAGCTGGCGGCGGCGGTTTGTCACGGTTCGCGGCTGGCAGGGATCGCGACGTTAATTGGAGGAGAGCGATTCGCCGCCACGATGCGGCTGACGACCAGCAGCAGCGACGATCAAAAACGTCCGCTATCTGTGCGCGGAGAGGCTAGCCCGCGACCGCGGGTTCGGCCGGGGCAGTCTGCGCTTCCGCGGCCACCGGTGTCGCCGGCGCCAGGCCGCGGTTCTTCTTGATCAGGCTGCGCACGGTATCCGAGGGCTGGGCGCCCTTGGAAATCCAATGGTCAATGCGATCGAGCTTCAGGGTGCTGTTGTGTCCCTGCTTCTTCGGATCGTAGGTGCCGATGATCTCGATGAATTTGCCGTCGCGCGGGCTGCGGCTGTCGGCCACCACCACCTTGTAGTAAGGGCGGTTGGTCGTGCCTTCTCTGCGTAGTCTGATTGAAACTGCCATACGTTCTTCTTTGGTTATTTCTGCATCCGCGCCATTTGCGCCATCATCTTTTTCATTTTGCCGGCGTTCTTCATCATCTTCCGCATCTGATTGAAACGCTGCAGCAAATCGTTCACTTCGGTCACGGTGCTTCCACTGCCCCGCCGCGATCCGCTGACGACGCCGCGCATTCAAAATGTCGGGCCGTGAGCGCTCCTCGTGGGTCATGGAAAGCACGATCGCTTCCGTGCGCTTGATCTGCTTCTCGTCGACCGAGAGGCCTTGCACGTTACTCATGCCGGGGATCATGCCAAGGATATTTTCCAGCGGGCCCATCTTCCGCATCATTTTGAACTGGGCCAGGAAGTCGTTGAAATCGAACGAAGCGGTGCGGAGTTTCCGCTGCATCCGCTCGCGCTTCCTCTTCGTCGAACGCTTCCGCCGCTTTCTCGACCAAGCCCACGATGTCGCCCATCCCGAGGATGCGGCCCGCGAGGCGATCGGGCACAAACGCCTCGAATTGATCGAGCTTTTCGCCCACGCCGGCGAACTTGATCGGCCGCTGCGTCACCTCGCGCATCGAGAGCGCGGCGCCGCCGCGGGCGTCGCCATCGAGCTTCGTCAGAATAATGCCGGTGATGCCGAGCGCGTCGTTGAAATGCGTCGCCACGCTCACCGCCTGCTGACCGGTCGCAGCGTCCGCCACGAGCAGAATCTCCTGCGGCTTGAGGAAGTCCTTCAGCTGCTTGATTTCTTCGATCAGCGCTTCGTCGATCTCCTGCCGCCCGGCCGTGTCAAAGATCTGCACGTTGCCGGTCTGCGTCTTCGCCCACTCCAGCGCTGCCGCGGCCGATCGGCGGACATCCTTCTCGGAGGCAGTGCGGCGTGTAAACCGGCACCCCGACCTGTCGCCGCGAGGGTGGCCAGCTGCTCGATCGCGGCCGGCCGATGCAAATCGGAAGCGATCAGCAGCGGCATGCGGCCCTGTTTCTTGAGCCAGCCCGCCAGCTTCGCCGATGACGTTGTCTTGCCGGCGCCGTTCAGCCCCACCATCAGAATCCGCGCCGGCTTCTCGAGATTGAGCGGCGCGGCATCACCGCCGAGGAGCGCCGTCAGCTCGTCGTGGAAAATCTTCACCATCTGCTGGCCGGGCGTGACGCTGCGCAGCACTTCCTCGCCCAGCGCCTTCTCCTTCACCTTCGCGATGAAGCTCTTCGCGACGTTGAAATCGACGTCCGCCTCGAGGAGCGCGAGCCGCACCTGGCGCAGCGCATCGTTGATGTTCGTCTCCGAGATCGAGCCGTGACCGCGCAGGTCCTTGAAGATGTCCTGAAGCTTATCGCCGAGTTGTGAAAACATGAGAAATGGAGCCGGCACCGGTAGCACAGGAAGCTGCTTTGTTCCAGCAGCGCACCTCCACCAACCCGCGCCAGGAGTGCGGCCGGGCGGAACGCTGCCGAGCTTACCCTGAAAAGTGCCGCTATCGTTTCGCCGGTGATGCTGTGGGCGAGGCGACCGCCGGCACGGCGCGCGCCGCCGGTGCTGCCGCTTCGGCCCCTTCGGCGATGCTGAAGCTCCAGCTCGCCTGCACCCTCTTGCCACCGGAAGTCGCGCCGATGATCACGGTGCAGGACTTATCCGAGCTTCTGAGTCACCTGATAGGAAATGGCTCGCGTTTTCTCGTCGTAATTCGCCGGCACGAGGCCCAGGCCGCTCACGCGCATCTGCACGCTGCCCGGGTCGATCGTCGCCAAACTTCGCAAGGTTCGCCTTGATCAGCGGCGTCGAGGTTTTCACCGTCTCACCATCGGTCGGGACCGACTGCAGATCGGCTACAGAAATCTCCGACACCGCCGCCGCGCCACCCCCGCTGCTGGATCCGGAGCCGAAATTCGCAGCGTCACTGAAAACCTTCGGCTTGTTGCCTTCCATCAGATAACGGCCGAGCGAATCGTTCGGCGAGCTCTGGGTGAGATGCTGGCCGTAAACCGTGAAGACCGCTTCGTAGCCGGCCTTCCGGATAACTTCGCGCACCTCGTCGTTGATGTAGCCGAACGGCACCGCAAACCCGTTCACCTTGATGCCGAGCTTCTGCTCCAAAAGCTGTTTGGAACCGAGCGACTTCGTTGGTCAGAAACTGCTGATACTCCTCCGGATTCAGCTTCTTTTTCTGCACCTTGTCATACGGCTTCCGCAAGTCCTGGTGGGTGGCCGAGTGGGCCTGAATATCCACCCCCTGCATCACGCAATTCCGCCAGTTGCTCCCAAGTCATCGCGGCGCCACCGCCGAACTTCATCCCGCGAATTCCCTCGGTATAAATGAACAGCGTCAGCGGGTAGCTCGTACTTCTTCAGGATCGGCCAGCGCGACTTCGTATTGCGTCCGCCAGCCGTCATCGAAGGTAATGATGGCCGCCTTGGGCGGGATGCTCTTCTCGCCACGTTTCCAGGCGAGAAAATCCTGCATGCCGATCACCGGGATCTTCTTCTCCTGCAGTTCCTTCATCTGCGCCTCGAACATCTCCGGTGTGATCTCCGTGTCCGGCCGGCGCACCGTTTTCTCAAAACGGTGATACCCGTAGATGACGACCTGCGCGTCGGTGATCGACCACCGGTTTCACCTCCTTCGGAGGAGGCGTGGGCGTTGTGATCACCGCCACCGCGACAGCCGGCGATGGGCTCGGGGACGGGGTGGCCGCGGTGGGATTCGCGTTCTTCTTACACCCCGGAAAATTGAGAGCCAGGACAACGGAAAGAAGCGCAAATCGTATCAGCATAATTCAGGAATGGCTTTAAATCTCGACGCCAAAACACAAGTGGTTTTTGTGTTCCCATCCTCGGCAGTTAGCCGCTGCGACTCCGGATGCGGAGAATGCTCCGATCCAGGGAAAAACGTGGCACGGGAGCAGCTTGCGTGTATCTAGCTTCATGTCAGGAACTGCTGCCAAGATCGCTCTCTTAGCCTGCGCCTTCGCTCCTCGCGAGCTGCTCCAGCTCAGGCGTGGCGAAGCGGAAGGACACCAGCCGCACCTTCAGAACGGTGGTCGTCGATGCCGGCCACGGCGGCAAGGATAGCGGCGCTGTCCGTCGCTACGGGCCAGCGGAAAAGATCGTGACGCTGGATGTCGCCCAGCGTCTTAATCGCAAACTGCGCGAATCTCAGTTCCGCACCGTCATGACGCGGAACGTCGGACGTCTTCATTCCGCTCGATCGACCGCGTCGCGATCGGAAACCGGCAGCAGAATTCCATTTTCGTCAGCGTGCATTTCAACGATTCCGCGACGGCGCGGCATTCGCGGCTTCGAAACCTACTATAATTCCCCGTATGCCCGCAGCCTGGCCCAGCGCATCCAGGGCAATCTCCTGACCTTGCCACGGCGCGCGCTAATCGCGGCGTCCGGACCGCCAATTTCCGCGTCCTGCGAAATGCCGTTTATCCCTCCGTGCTGCTCGAGTGCGGCTTCCTCAGCAACCGCAACGAAGCCGCCCAGGCGGGCGCCCCAGCCTACCGCGAGATGCTCGCCGACAAGATCTGCGAAGCGATCGTGGACGAACGCCATGGGAGCGGCACCTACGCGGCGCGCGGCGACGGCGCGAGCACTCGCCGCGCGGCGTGAACGCCGACTCCGCGGCAGCAGGCAGCGACGACCGACCCCGCTTGCCGCTCTTGCTCCGGATCTATCCTGCGCGAGTCGACCTGGAGATTACGAGCAAGCTCAGAGCACGAGCAGCAATGACACATCTACGCATCATGATGCGTAGATTTGTTCCTTGCCGACACGGGCGATTCGTGCGTTTACTTCTCGCTCCCATGTCCACGGAAGCTTCTGCACCCTTTCGAAGCGCTGCTGCGCGAGCGCATCGTCGTGCTCGACGGCGCGATGGGCACGATGGTGCAGCGCTATCAAGCTAGGCGAAGCCGATTTTCGCGGCGAGCGTTTCGCGCGACTGGAGCGGCAAAGACCTGAAGGGCAGCAACGAAGTTCTCCTCCTGACCAAGCCGGAAGTGATCGAGGAAATCCACACCCAGTATCTCGAGGCCGGCGCGGACCTGATCGAGACCAACACCTTCAGCGCCACGACGATCGGGCTGCACGATTTTCTTTTCCAGGACGAGCCGACCGGAAGCGGGCGCAAAGATCCGGAGTTCTTCCAGCGCGTCGTCGACGACGCCGGAGCTGCGCGCGCTCGTGCATGAGATGAATGTCGTGGCCGGCGCAGCTCGCCCGCCGCGCCGCCGATCGCATCGGCCACGAGACCGGCGCAGCGGCGATTTGTCGCGGGTTCGCTCGGCCCGATGCCGGTGACGGCCTCGCTCTCTCCGGACGTGAACGATCCGAGCTTCCGCGCGGTCACGTTCGATCAGTTCCGGCAATCGTATCGCGGACCAGGTGCTCGGACTGATCGAAGGCGGCGTCGACCTTCTGCTGGTCGAAACGGTGTTCGATACGCTGAACGCCAAAGCGGCGCTCTTCGCGATCGCGCGAAGCCTCGGAACAAACCGGCCAGAACGCTGCCGCTGATGATTTCCGGCACGGTGACCGATCTCTCCGGCCGGATGCTGAGCGGACAGACGGTCGAAGCTTTTCTGATCTCGATCGCGCATGCGCAGCCGCTCGTCGTCGGATTGAACTGCGCGCTCGGGCCGAAAGAAATGCGGCCTTACATCGAGGAGCTCGCGCACAACGCGCCGCGCTACGTCGAGCGCGTATCCGAACGCCGGCCTGCCTGATCCGCTCTCCGCCACCGGTTTTCCGGAAACGCCGGAAAGCCTCGCGCCGCAGCTGCGCGATTGGGCGCAGAACGGCTGGCTGAATATCGTCGGCGGCTGCTGCGGCACGACGCCGGATCACATCCGGCACATCGCCGAGACTCGTGCGCGATTGCCCGCCGCGAAAGTGGGAGCCGCCTGCGCGCGGCGATCGATCGGGGCGCTCAGGACCACCACGTCCATTGCAGCTCTCCGGTCTCGAGCCGCTCAATATCACGCAGCGATTTCGGCTTCGTCGTCGTCGGCGAACGGACCAACATCACCGGCTCGCCCCGTTTCTCGAAGCTGATCCTCGGCGGCGATTTCGATGCCGCGGTCGCGGTCGCGCGTCAGCAAGTCAAAAACGGCGCCAACATTCTCGACGTCAACATGGACGAAGGGATGATCGATTCCGAAGCGACCATGACGCGCTTCCTCAACCTGATCGGCAGCGAACCGGAGATCGCCCGCATTCCGATCATGATCGACAGCTCGAAGTGGAGCGTGATCGAAGCCGGCCTGCAGCTGCGTGCAGGGCAAGGCGTCGTCAATTCGATCAGCCTGAAGAATGGCGAGGAGGAATTCCTGCGCCAGGCGGCACTCGTTAGGCGATACGGCGCGGCCGCGATCGTGATGGCGTTCGACGAGCAGGGCCAGGCGGACAATCTGGAGCGCCGCATCGAGATCTGCGCGCGTGCCTACAACTGCTGACGGAGTCCGCCGGGTTCGCGCCGAGCGACATCATTTTCGACCCGAACGTGCTCACGGTTGCGACCGGTCTCGAAGAGCATCGCAATTACGCGGTCGACTTCATTGAGTCGGTGCGCTGGATCAAGGCAAACCTGCCCGGCGCGCGCACCAGCGGCGGCATCAGCAACGTTTCGTTTTCGTTCCGCGGCAACAATCCGGTGCGCGAAGCGATGCATGCCGCCTTTCTTGTATCACGCGATTCAGCGCCGGGCTGATATCGGGATTGTCAATGCCGGCCAGCTGGCGGTTTATCGAAGAGATCGAGCCGGAACTGCGCGACGCGCGTCGAAGACGTGCTGCTGAACCGGCGCGATGACGCGACCGAGCGGCTGGTCGATTTTGCCGAAAGCGTGAAGGCGCGCGACAAAGCGCCGGTCGAGAAGGAAGCGTGGCGCAGTGCGCCGGTCGCAGGAGCGACTCTCGCATGCGCTGGTCAAAGGCATCGTCGATTTCATCGAGGCCGACACCGAGGAGGCGCGGCAGCAAAGCAAGCGTCCGCTCGACGTGATCGAGGGCCCGCTCATGGCGGGAATGAGCGTGGTCGGCGATCTTTTCGGCGCCGGGAAAATGTTCCTTCCGCAGGTCGTGAAGAGCGCGCGCGTGATGAAGAAAGCGGTCGCCTACCTGATGCCGTTCATGGAGGCGGAGAAAGCCGGCGGCGCGAAACCGCAGGGTCGCATCGTCATGGCGACGGTGAAAGGCGACGTGCACGACATCGGCAAGAACATCGTGGGCGTCGTGCTGCAGTGTAACAATTACGAAGTCATCGATCTGGGCGTGATGGTGCCGGCGCCGAAGATTTTGGAAGCGGCGCGCGAGCGGGAGGCGGATGTCATCGGACTGAGCGGACTGATCACCCCGTCACTCGACGAGATGGTGCACGTCGCGCAGGAGATGGAGCGCGAAGGATTTCACCGTGCCGCTCTTGATCGGCGGGGCCACGACCAGTCGCGCGCACACCGCGGTGAAGATTGCGCAGCATTACCACGGCAGCACGGTGCATGTGCTCGATGCTTCGCGGGCGGTGGGCGTGGTGAACAGTCTGCTGAATACGGAGCTGAAAGCGGATTTTGATGCGCAGACGCGGCTGATTACGCGGCGCTCCGCGAGGCGCATGCCGCGAAATCAGCGGACCGGAAGGTGGTGACGCTCGAGCAGGCGCGGGCGAACCGGACAGCCATCGACTGGCGCGCCTACGAACCAGCGAAACCGGAGTTTCTCGGAACGCGCGTCTACTCGACCGGATCCGGGAGCGCACGGCGCAGATCTCGCTCGCGACGCTCGTGCCCTACATCGATTGGTCGCCCTTCTTCCACACTTGGGAATTGCGCGGACGTTATCCCGCGATCTTTGAGGATCCGGTGGTCGGCAGCCAGGCGCGCGAATTGTTTGATGATGCGCAGGAACTGCTCGACCGAATCATGCGCGAAAAACTGCTGACCGCGCGCGGCGTTTACGCCTTTTGGCCGGCCAATTCAGTCGGCGATGATGTCGAAGTCATACACTGACGACACGCGCAGCGAGCACCTCGCGACCTTCCATTTTCTGCGGCAGCAAATGCAAAAGCCGGCGGGGCAGTCGAATCATTGCCTCGCCGATTTCGTCGCGCCGAAAGAGAGCGGGCGCGCGGATTACCTCGGCGGTTTTGCCGTCACCGCGGGCCTCGGCGCGGACGAACTCGCGAAGAGTTTCTCCGACGCGCACGACGACTACAACGCCATCCTGACCAAGGCGCTGGCCGATCGCCTGGCGGAAGCGTTCGCGGAATATCTGCATCAGCAGGCGCGGATCGCGTGGGGTTTCGGCGCGGAGGAAAAGCTCTCGCACGAGGAGCTGATCCGTGAACGCTATCGTGGCATCCGCCCGGCGGCAGGTTATCCGGCCTCACCCGATCACACGGAAAAGCGGACGCTGTTCCAGTTGCTCCAGCCGGAGAGAAACGCCGGCGATCACGCTGACGGAATCATTCGCCATGCATCCGGGCGCGAGCGTCAGCGGGCTCTACTTTGCCCATCCGGAGGCAAAGTACTTCGCCGTCGGCAAGATCGAGCGCGACCAGGTGCGGGAATATGCCGCGCGCAAAGAGGCGAGCCGGTGGAGTTCGTCGAGAAATGGCTCGCGCCGAATCTCGGCCTACTGAGCGATCGTCCTCGCCCCGCGCTCCTACTGCGCCGTCTCGCGGAATCCTTCAACGAAGGATCTTTGATCCGCGCACCGAACAGGATCATCGCCCCCGCTTCGTCTTCGGACACCGGCACGATCTCCTCGAGCTTCTCCGGTTTCGGCCAATGGACGCTCCAGGCCAGACCCGCCTTCTCCAGAGCCCCAGATGACGATAGCGGGTGAGATCAAATTCCCACCAGCGGCGCCCGTGCGCCGCACAACGCGGCTGGGCGTGATGGTTGTTGTGATACCCCTCGCCAAAGGCGCCGAGGCCCGACCCAGAAGTTGTTCTTGCTGTGATCGGTCGTCTCGAAAGTCCGGTAGCCGAGGCTCGGCATGTGACAGATCGAATTCACCGCCCAGGTGAAATTGTAAATCACCAGCATCGGCACATAGAGGCACCAGAGCATGCCCGCCGCCGCCCAGCGTGAGATAAAGCGTCGCCGCGACCAGCAGATGCGGAATGATGTAAAAGTAGGGCCGTCTCCCAGAGACGGCAGTACCAGATCTTCCGGACGTCCGCCGCGTAACGCATGGAGCGCTCCCGGAACCCTTCCGGCTTCCGCACCAGCCACATCATGTGGGCGTAGGGAAAGCCATGGAGCGGGCTGTGGATGTCCTCGTCCGTATCCGATTTCAGATGGTGATAACGATGATCCCCCACCCACGTCACCGGATCGCCGGAAAGCGCGACGGCCGATCCGGAAGCAAAGAAAAACTTCAGCCAGCCCGGCATCTCGAAGCCGCGATGAGTCAGGTAGCGATGCAGGTAAAGTGTCGTGCTGAATCCCGCCCCAGAAATACATCGCCACCATGATCGGCAGGTAATGCCACTGGAAGCGGGTCCAAAGGGCGATGACGCCGAGCACCTGCAATCCGATGAGGGAGGCAAAAAGGATGACGTTGATTTTCTCGTTCTTGAACATGATTCGACGAAGGGGGATGAGGCGCCGCTGCGGAGCGCTCAGGACAGGGCTGGTATGCTCGGTCCGAATGGCGTCCACCGCAAGGTGTTATTCAAGCGCATGCGGCAGAACACCGACATGAACCATGCACGCCGGGAAAAATCGGGGTGACAGGATTCGAACCTGCGACCTGTCGCCGCGGCGACCGCTCTAGCAACCGATTTGATCGAGCTCATCGCGGCCGCGGCCAGTCTTGAAATGGCGCTCGCGCTGGAACGCCTCAGCACGAGTGGCAAACCTCTCCTCATGAACCAAGGTCCACGGCACGCCGTGTCGTGTCGCGAGGGATTGGCCCGCGTTGTGGCGGCGCAAGCGATCGCGCAGATCGGCGCACGAACCGACATAGCGCCGGCCGGTTTTCGCACTCCGCAGGACATAAACATGAAACATGCACGCCGGGAGAACAATCGGGGTGACAGGATTCGAACCTGCGACCTCCTGGTCCCAAACCAGGCGCTCTACCAAGCTAAGCTACACCCCGAGCGCGTCTGCCATACCATGCTCCCGCGCGATCCGCATGCGGAAGTTGCGTTGCGGGGCAGAACTGACGTCGCGTAGGCCAGCCCGCATTTGAGCTGCACGCGCGAGGAGCTCATGGAACTCTCTCTGAAAGCAGCGATAATCTCCGCAGCCGACCAAAAACTCCAGCCCGGCCACGGAGTCGCACCGCAAAAGGACGCTGCTTTGCTTTACCTCGATATCTGCAGAATCAAACAACGGATCGTCCCTCGTTTCGGACGCCGCCTCGCGCTCATCGTGCTCTTGCTCGGCGTCGCCGCTCCCTCCGCGCCGGCGCAGGAAACCGGGTCGCCGCAAAGCCAAAGCACTCCAACCCCAGCTCCGGGAACCCCGCCACAGTTGATCCCCCCCGAATTGCTGCCGCCGCCGAGTTCCTCGCCTACCGGCAATCCGCCGCCAGTGTCCATTCCGGAGATCGGTCCACGCGCGCCGACCGCGCCCCTCAGCCCCATCATCGACGAGCAACGCCACCACGTGGAATGGCGCAAGTTACGCAACCGCGTGCAGAACGACCCGCAAATAAAGAGCGCACAGAAGGCCGCCGAACGCGCCTCGACCGACCTCCAGAAGCGCCAACTTCTGCGGGAGTATTACGAAATCTTTTATCGAAAAATGGCCACCATCGCCTCTCCGAATTTCAGACCTTACCTCGAAAAACGAAAAGCCGAGGCCATGAGCACGTTGCCGCAACCGCGAGTCCGGCCCGAGTCGGTGCCGCCGACTCCTCGGCCAACACGCGCCAGAGCCGCCGCAACATCTGCGTCGCGGACCAGAGGAACGCCGCCTCCCGAAGCACTCCCGGGCACCTCCCCTTCCCCCACGGCCCTGCCGGCACCGTGAGGGCGCCGCGCACAACCAGACTTGCCGCGTCGCGCGGCTGGCGTTAGGATTTCGGGCGGTTTTCCACGGCGCATTCGTCTAGTGGTTAGGACACAGCCCTCTCAAGGCTGGTGCACGGGTTCGATCCCCGTATGCGCTGCCAGCGGCGCAAGTGTGCGGCCTGCCAGGCGATTCGGTGTTCCCTGCCGCCACGCGCGCGTCTGACGCCCGTGCTGGGCGCCTGTTTACCCACCGTGACCGGCTAACCGCCCTGCAGCCTGAAGGCTGCTATTAACGCTGCCGATGATAGCCGCGCTCGCCGAGGTGTAGTCCGCACTGCGCGGGAAAGCGATCGCCGCTCCCGCGGTCCTGCCGCATGCCGGCTCTGTCAGAAGTCCCCCGCCACGTCAGGACACACGGCCTACAACGTTGTTTTCGCGCCGGGGACTGGCCAAGCTGACGGACATGGAAATCGTGAAGGTCAATCTCGCCGAGAAGTTTGCGTCGTTTGCGGAACATTGGCGGCCGAAGATCGTCGGCGAACTGAACGGGCAGGAAGTGAAGCTTGTGAAGTTCCAGGGCGAGTTCGTGTGGCATCAACACGCGGAGGCGAACGAGTTGTTTCTGGTCTGGCGCGGCCGGATGCGGGTGGAATTCCGCGAACGGGTGGTCGAGCTCGCCCCCGGCGAGTTTCTGGTCGTGCCGCGCGGGATCGAGCATCGCACCGCGGCGGACGAGGAATGCGAGGTGGTGCTTTTCGAGCCAGCAGCGACCCGAAACACGGGGGATGTGACTGATCCGGCGCTGACAGCGCCCGGCGGGGTCCGCATCTGAACGGCCCAACGTAACAGAATTGTTACATTTTGCCGTCGATTTTGCGTGCATTACCGAACCCTCCTTTCTAAAAAGCAGGCAGAGTCAGGTGCATGGTGCGCCGGCCGGGAGAAAGATCCGTTATGAACATTCGCAAATTCGCCATCGTCGCGTTGCTTAGTTTCATCGCCGTCACGGCACAGGCGCAAATTCAGATTTTCACCACGTTTCTGAGCGGGGCGAACGAAAATCCGCCCAACGCCTCACCCGGGACTGGTAATGCCACGTTCACCCTCAATCTTTCAGCCCATACCTTCCGGTTGGTGGTCAGTTTCACTGGGCTGACGGGGACAACGACGGCATCGCACATTCACGCGCCGGTCCTCGTCCCGGGCGGGAACGCGGGGGTTGCCACGCAGACGCCAAGCTTTACCGGCTTTCCCTTGGGCGTCACGAGCGGGGCCATGGACCAGACCTTTGACATGACTCTCGCCAGCACCTGGAACCCGGCTTACATCACGGCGAATGGCGGAACGCCGGCAGGCGCGGAAGCGGCGTTCGTGAGCGCGGTTCAAAACGGCGCCGCCTACTTGAACATCCACTCGAGCACATTCGGGGGTGGCGAGATTCGCGGTTTCCTCGTGCCGGAGCCAGCCACGACCACGCTGCTCGCGCTGGCGGGAGGCGGTTTGGCCGTGGCGGCCTGGCGCCGGCGGAAGCAGCGCTAGCGCCTAGCGTTCCAACGCGATCATCGCGACAGCGTGATGATCGGTGTGGCTGAGGCTGATCCAGACGGCGTTTACGTTGCGCTCGGCCGCGAGCTGTTTCGCGCCGCGTTCCAGCACAACGAATGGTTCGCCGCTTTCCTTCCGGTGAACGTCGATGTCTTTCCAGCCCATCGCCTTCCCAATGCCGGTGCCGAATGCTTTGGAGACGGCCTCTTTCGCCGCGAACCGCGCCGCCAGATGGCGCGCGGGAAATTTCATCGACTGGCAGTAGGCGATCTCGCCCGCGGTGAAGACGCGGTGAAGAAAGCGCTCGCCGAAACGCTCGAGCGAATGATCGATCCGCGCGGTTTCGACCATGTCGACGCCGATGCCGAGAATGCTCATCCGCGGTAGTTCTCCATCGCCGCCAGCATCTCGCGGACGGCGATTTCGAAGCCGACGAAAACGGCGTGCGCCACGATCGCGTGGCCGATGTTCAACTCCACCAGGTGCGGGATCTTGTGGATGAGGGCGATGTTGCGGTAGTTGATGCCGTGTCCGGCGTTAACCTGCAGCTTGAAATTCGCGGCGCGCTGCGCAGCCTCGCGTAAGCGCTCGAGTTCCTGTTGCTCGACTTTTTGGGTGAAGGCATTCGCGAGCTTGCCGGTGTGAAGTTCCACGATCTCGGCCCCCAGCTCAGACGCGGCATCGATCTGCTCGCGCTCGGGATCGATGAACATGCTGACGCGAATGCCGGCCGCCTGCAGGCGTTGCACGGTCGGGGCGAGCTGGCGCCGGTGCGCGATCAGGTCGAGCCCGCCTTCGGTCGTGATCTCCTCGCGTTTTTCCGGGACGAGGCAGACTTCATCGGGGACGAGCCGGAGCGCAAAGTCGACCAGCTCGGGCGTGTTGCCCATCTCGAGATTGAGCTTCGTCATGACGTTCTGGCGCAGCCGCTCGAGGTCGCGATCCTGCATGTGGCGGCGATCGGCCCGAAGATGCGCGGTGATGCCACTGGCGCCGGCACGTTCGCAGATGCCGGCGATCGTGACCGGATCCGGCTCGGCATTCTTCGATTCCGGCATGGTGGCATAACGCGCCTGCCGCAGCGTGGCCACGTGGTCAACATTAACGCCGAGGTGCAGCACGCTCATGCGAGGTGCAATAGGCGCCAGTCACCGGCGCCCGGCAAGCACGAATGCCGCCCGGCCGCGCGATCAGCGGGAAATGCATCCTGCGGGTGGCCGCTTGCGTAATACTGGCGAAACTTAGCCCACGATGATCCGCCAATAAAGGACGGCATCCGCGCTTCTCCCGAAGCCGGGCCTGTTTCGTCACCAACGAAAAGGAAAACATGAAGAAACTCACCCTGCTTTGCACCGCGCTTCTCGCGCTCACCGTCAGCGTCCGCGCTGCCGAAGACATTGTCGCCACCGCGAAAAGCGCCGGCACATTCAAGACCCTCGTGGCCGCGCTCGATGCCGCTGGCAAGACCTCCATGCTCCAGGAGAAGGGGCCTTACACCGTCTTTGCCCCGACGGACGAAGCGTTCGCGGCGCTGCCCAAAGGCACGGTCGAGAACCTGTTGAAGCCGGAAAACAAAGCGCAGCTCGGCGCGCTCCTCGCCTACCACGTGGTGAGCGGCGAGGTGCTGGCCGCGAACATGAAGACGGGGAAAGTGGCGACCGCCAATGGCGCCGACCTCAACGTGAAAGTGGAGAACGGCAAAGTGATGATCAACGATGCCACGGTCGTGAAAGCCGACGTGAAAGCTTCGAATGGCGTGATCCACGTCATCGACAAAGTCTTGATGCCGCCGAAAGCGTAGTCCTTTCGGGGTTTTCAAGGGAGTCCCCAGTGCGCTTCGTGCGCCCTGGGGATTCTTCTTGTGGAGCGTCAGATAATCCGCCGGCCCGCGGCGGAATCTTCGATCAATTTCGCGAGCCGCTTCTGCCGGGTGGCGGCTCGCTTCGCGCTGATCACCCACCACGTCGCGAGCCGGCGATAACCGGGCGGCTGCGCCTGGAAGAACTTCCACGCTTTGGCTTGGGCGCGGAACTGCTTCTCGTCCGCTTCGTCGAACGCCGCGGTGCGCCGTTGTTCGTAGGAATAGATGGCCGACTTCGCCTCCACGCGCGCCTCGAATGCCTGCAAGCCCGCCGGCTGCATCCGGCCGGCGCGCGTCAACTCCGCAACGCGGGCAATGTTGATCGCGCTCCAGCTGCTGTCCTTTTTCCGCGGGGTGAACCGGATCTTGTAACTGCGTTCGTCGATGCCTTTGCGCAGGCCATCGATCCAGCCGACGCAGAGCGCTTCATCGACCGATTCCGGCCAGGTGATGCTGGGCCGGCCGGTGGCCTTGCGATGGAAGCCGATCCATTGCTCCGTCACGCGGTTGTGGTTCGCCATCAGCCAGGCGCGAAGCTCGGCCGCGGTGGCAAAGAAAATCGGCTCCTCACTCTTCGCCATCGAAGTAATCGAGCGGCTCACCCCGTAGAAGCCGGCGTTCGGGCGAACGAACGAGCCATTTCTTGCTGTCCGGGTAGTAACACGATTCGCCGATCGGGTTGTCGGCGACGATGAAGATGACAAGATCTTCCTGGCCATTGTTGACGAGTTGATGCGGCTCGTCCGGCGGAAAGATAAAAGCGTCGCCGGCCTCGATCGCGGTGGTGCCCTCCGCGTGCCGCACCGCACCGCGCCCGGAGATGACGTGGTAAAACTCCCACTGGGCGGCATGCGAATGGTACGGACACGCCGCCGCCCCCGTCGGGATGCGGGTGATTTCGACGTCGAACGGGTGCCGCTTCATCAAATCGGTCGAAAACGGATCACGCCCGAGCGCTTCGGAGAGCCCCTTCCCCGAGCTCCTGAATTTTCCCTTGGGAGACGACCAGCTGTCTTCACGAATGTCGTGCAGGTTTACTTTGCGCATGTGCGTTTTCGTAACGGAAACGGGGCGCCCTGCCAAGACCGCGAAGCGGCTGCGCGGTTTTGTTAGGCGAAGACCATGCTCTCGTCGTCGTAGCCCGGCAGCGGCCGCATCCCCTCATAGCGCAGGCCAATCTTCTCCAGCACGTGCTGGGAAGCGTGGTTCATCAGGGAGGTGAACCCGACCACGCGCGACAGCCCCAGCACTTCGCGTCCGTAGCGCAGGACCGCGGCGGCCGACTCGGTCGCATAACCTTTTCCGGCAAAACGCTCCGGAAAGCCGTAGCCGATATCGACGTCATCCACCGTCTCGCGTTTCATCAGTCCGCAGGTGCCGACCGGTTCGCCGGTCGCTTTCAGCAGCACGAGGTAATGGCCAAAGCCGTGCTGCTCGTAGCTGGTCAGGAACTTCGTGGTGATATAATTCTCCGCGTCCGACACGGTTCGGACGCCGCGATCAGCGACATTGCGGATGAAGGAGGGATCGTTCAGCAGCTCCAGCAAAAAGGGCGCATCGGCGACCGTAAGCCGGCGCAGGACGAGGCGCTCCGTTTCGAGGATCTTCCGGGGAACGTCAGTAGTTTCCGCTATCATCACATCGGACATACCCATAACTTGCCCCGCATGACCAGCCCCCATGATGCCGATGCCACGATGGCCGTTTACCTCGACCTCGAAAACATCGCGATCGGGGCGCGCGAGGCCGATTACCCGGCGTTTGATATCCGCAAAGTGATCGAGCGCCTCCTGCTGAAGGGCCACATCGTGGTGAAGAAGGCCTACTGCGATTTCGACCGCTACAAAGATTTCAAGCGCGGCCTGCACGAGGCCGCTTTCGAGTTGATCGAGATCCCGCACGTGCGCCAATCGGGCAAGAACTCGGCGGACATCCGGATGGTCGTGGACGCACTCGACCTTTGTTACACCAAGAGCCACGTCGATACGTTTGTGATCATCAGCGGCGACTCGGATTTCTCGCCGCTCGTGAGCAAGTTGCGCGAGAACAACAAGACCGTCATCGGGATGGGCGTGAAGAAGTCCACCTCCGATCTCTTCATCAGCAACTGCGACGAGTTCCTCTACTACGACGACCTCGTGCGGGTGGAGGCCAGGCCGCGCAGCCGCCGGGCGCCGGCGCGCAAAAGCGCGAGCGCCCCCGCCCCGCCACCCGCGCCGGCGCCGCCGGTCGAAGCGCCGCGAGGGGACAGCCTGTCGCCGGATCGCGCCCTCGATCTCGTCAGCCAGACCCTGGACGCGCTCCGCGCCGAGCGGGGCGAAGATTACGAAATCCGCGGTTCGCTCATTAAACAAACGATCAAGCGCCGCAATCCGGGGTTCAACGAGCGCGCGCATGGCTTCCGCGCCTTCAACGATGTCCTGCTGGAAGCGGAGAAGCGCGGCTTGCTGAAGCTCGAGGCCGACAAGCAGGCCGGCACCTACATCGTCCACGGCGTGGAGTAGAGAACGGGGAACGGAGCCCGGCGGACTTTCGCGTGGTCCAGCGATGGCCGGCGTTTCCTCTCGTTCACTTGCAGAGGGGCCGTTCCGCGCAGAAATCTGGCCCGGCCCATGACTCTGGCAATTCTCCTCAACGGCTTCATCCTCGGCTGGTCGGTGGCGTGGCCGCCGGGGCCGATCAATGCCGAGATGATCCGGCGCGGACTGCTGCCGAAGCATCGCGGCGGCGGTTTCTGGGCGGCGTGGCCGCTCGCACTCGGCGCCTGCACCGGCGATTTCCTTTGGGCATTCTGCGTCTCGTTAGGCGCGGGGGCCGTCCTGAATGGGCCGGGGATTCGGCGCGCGCTCGCCGTCGTCAGTCTGCTGCTGTTGCTTTTTCTCGCCGCGCGTTTCGCGCACTCCGCCTGGCGCGTCTACCACACGCACCGTGCGGCCACGGCGGGCATGTCGCCGGAAGCGCAACGCAAAGGCGGGTTTCTGCTCGGGTTCTTCATCGTCCTCCTGAGCCCGTGGAATGTCGGCTTCTGGCTGGCAGTCATCGGCAGCCAGCCGAATCTCGGGAGCGGCTGGCGCCAATCGATCGCCCTCGCCGCCGCGGTGGTGCTCGGCGCGTTGACCTGGGGTGTCGTCCTTTGCTCGGCCGTGCAGCTCGGCGCCCGCATTTTCGCGCGCCCCGGCTGGCAGATCGCCACCCAGGCTCTCACCTCCCTCGTGATGCTCTGGTTCGCGGTGCGGCTGCTTCTGCATTTTCCCTAACGGTCGGGGCGTGACCAGAGAGAAACTGGCCGGGGCACGTCGGGAAACGGCTGGCCCGCCCGACTTTGGCCATCGACAAAAAGGCGGAATCGCGCTAACAAAAGCCTCGCCGCGAAGGCCGAATCCCCATGGCAATTACCATTGAAGCCACCACCACGCCGAAGACGGCCGCGTTCTGCAAATTCATCGCGGGCGTGCGCGAAATCGTGCGGGCGGAAGGCGGCGCCGAAGAGGCCGGACCGGCCGTGGCGGAGCTCTTGCGCGGCTTCATCGGCCAGGACGATTTTCTCTCCTGCGAACAGCTCGCGCCGGCGGAATGCGATTACTGCCAGCACATCCTGCATGTAGAACCGGATGGCAGTTTTTCCGTGGTCGCGCTGGTGTGGCTTCCGGGACAGGCCACGTGCATTCACGATCACGTTTCCTGGTGTGTGGTGGGAGTGCACAAGGGCGAGGAACACGAGATCGTTTATGAGCACGCCGGGCAGAATGGCGATGCGCATCTCGTCGTCACCGGCAGCCACACCAATCCTCCCGGCACCGTCGAGGCGCTCGTGCCGCCGGGAGACATTCACCACGTCGCGAACGCTGGCGACGCCGTGGCGATTTCCCTCCACATCTACGGCGCTGATATCAGCGCCCTCGGATCAAGCATCCGGCGCCGCTACGTCCTCGACGTGCGGGCGGTCGCCTGAAACGCGTCACGTGAAGGGGCCGCGAGGGGTGGAGTGATGCAGTTCGAGATCGTCCCGGCAGCCGAGATCCCGCTCGCCGAACAAGCCGTGATCGCCAATGCGGCCTTTGCCAATTACGTCGGCGGCTGGACGGAGATGGACGCGAGCAGCCTGGCGCGATTTTTGTTAGCGCAAGGGACGGACCTTTTTTACAGCCGCTTCGTCCGCACGCCAGACGGGCTGGCTGGTTTTGGCTACATCAACCGCACAGGAAACGTCCTCCGCTTGAGCGGGATGGCGCTCGTGCCGGCGGCGCGTGGGACCGGGGCCGCGGGGTACCTGTTGGAGCAGCTTTTCGCCGATGCGCAGGCGAACGGCGATGTCACCATGATCCTCGAGGTGATCGAACAGAATCCGCGCGCGGTCGCCTTCTATCGGCGGCATGGTTTTCGCGAACTGACTCGCCTCGTCGGCTGGCGGCGAGCTCCCGGGGAGGCAGCGAACGATGGGGGAACGAACTCACTGGAGGAGGTTTCGCTCCTGGAGGCGTTGTGCCAGTCCTCCGCGCGCGAGTATCCCGAAATTTCATGGCCGATCTGCCGGTACGCCATCGCCAAGGTGCCTCGCACCCGGGCCTATCGCGTCGGCGGGGTCTGCGTGGTCGTGAGCGATCCAGAGACGGCGCCGATTCGCATCCACGGCTTGTTCTGCCCAAGCCGCGAGACGGAGCCATTGCGTGCGGCCGTGGAGGCGTCATCACTCACTTCGCGGGGATCGAGTTCTTCGCACCTCCAATCTGGCCGGAGGAATACAGCAGCGCGATCTTTGCGCCACTCGGATTCAAGCGCGAGCCACTCACGCAATTCATGATGCGCCGCGATTTCGTGATAGCACATCGCTGTGCGACTCGCGGGAGCGGTTTCATCACGAGCCGGCGCGTTGCCATCGCCGTTCTCGCTGCAAATCTCGCAGACGACCTCCTCGGCGCGCTGGTCAGGCATGATCCGCGAACGCTGATCGGGCTGCCGTTTGCCGGGGCCATGATCGCGTATCTCTGCAGCCGGGTGGTTTGCGGCTGGATTCGCCGCGGCTGATCGTCCGCGGCTCAATTCTTCGGCGGACGCATCCTGTTCGCCGCTTGCGTCCGTTTCTTCAACGAAGGATGAAGAAGTTCTTTCAGATCAGCAAAGAAGCCGCCTCCGAGTTCTTTCAGGACGACGCGATGACGCTGGCCGCCGCGCTCGCGCTTTACACCGTGATCGCACTCGCGCCGTTGGTCACGGTCATGCTCACGATCGCGGGCTGGGCCCTCGGCGAGCAGGCCTCGCTGGGCTTTATTGCGCAGGCGGAAGGGCTGATCGGAAAAGCGGGCGGCGAAGCGATTCGTGGCATCGTCGAGAACTCGCATCACCCCAGCAAAGGCGCGCTGCAGGCGATCATCGGGTTCGTGATTTTGCTTTCGAGCGCCTCGGCAGTCTTTGCGCAGCTGCAGTCTGCGCTCAACCGCGTCTGGAATGTGATCCAGAAACCGGGGCTCGGCGTTTGGCACATGATCAAGACGCGCCTGTTTTCGATGGCGGTCGTGGCCTGCCTGGCCTTCCTGCTCATGGTCTCGCTCGTCGTCAGCACGGCGGTGACGGCGCTGGGGAGCTATTTCCAGCGGCTCGCCCCCGGCATGGAGTTTCTGTTGCAGGGCATGAACTTCATCATCGCCATTGGCGTCACGACGGTGCTTTTCGCCGCTATCTTCAAGTACCTGCCCGGACGTGTTGATTCGCTGGGCCGATGTCTGGGTGGGAGCGTTTGTCACCGCGGTGCTGTTTAACGTCGGCCAGATTGGGCTCGGCCTTTACCTCGGCCAACAGCTCCACCGCGGCGGCCTATGGCGCCGCCGGTTCTCTCGTCGTCCTCATCCTGTGGCTCTATTACTCGACCGTGATTTTGCTTTACGGCGCGGAGTGGGCGCAGGTGCGAGCACGACTCCGGGGCAGCAAGCTGGAGCCGGCCGCCCACGCCAATCGCCTCGTGGTGGAAGCGCGCGACGCGAATGACCCGGTCGCGGAGGGCAAGATCCGAGGCAAGAGTGCGAAGCAACGCATGTCGGGCGACTGAACCACGGACCTTGATCATGGAAAACTTCAGCTCCCGCGCGCTCACCATTCTGCACGAGTGGGTGCAATCCGAGAGCCTGCGGAAGCATAGTTATGCCGTCGCTGATTCTATGCGGCACTTCGCGCAGCTGCAATGGCGCCGACGCTGACCTATGGGAAGCAGTCGGCCTCCTGCACGACATGGACTACGAGCGGCATCCGAATGCGGAGCAAAGTTCCACCGCCGGCCATCCATTCGTCGGCGTCGCATGGCTGCGGGAGCAGGGCTGGGGCGAAGAAATCTGCCGCGCGATTCTGTCGCACGCGAATTACTCCGGCGTCTCGCGCGAGACTCCGCTCGAGCACACGCTCTACGCCGTGGATGAGCTGAGCGGCTTCGTCATGGCGGTCGCGCGGGTACGGCCGTCGAAAAGCGTTCACGAAGTGGAGGTGACCTCGGTGAAGAAGAAGATGAAGGACAAGGCTTTCGCGCGCGCGGTGAACCGGGAGGATATCACGCGCGGCGCCGCCGAACTGGAGATGCCGCTCGAAGATTTGATCGCGGGCGTGATCACCGCCCTCCAAGCCGACGCCCCTCGCCTCGGACTGGCGGGCGGGTAGGCCTGCCGCTGGACGTTCCGTCGCCTACGCCGGCACCAACTGCGGCATCCCGAGGGAAATCTCCTCCTCGATCGCGTCCTCCGTCATCTGGAGCGGCGCAAAACGCTCCGCGCGAAATCCGCGCTCGATCCCATGCGCATTGAGCGGCCCTTTGATCTCGATCAGGTAAACCGCGACCTCGCCTTCTTCGCCGGTCAACCCAACGCCCGGCACGATATCGCGGATCGTGTAGGTATTTCCCTCCTTCGGCAGTTCGGCATAGAGCTGCTCAATCCCAAGCGGAAACTTCCCATCCACGCAGACGACTTTCTGATTCGGCAGAAACATGCTCGAATCATAACCGGCCCCAAGCTGCCCGGCAACGCCTGGCGCATCGTGTTCCCCCAATTCCGCTTCCACTGCGCCTCAGAAGCTTGGTGTCTCCACCACAAACACATCACCCAAACACAGCCGAACAAGGCTGCACTTCGATTCATCTACGTATGCAACTATTTAACAAATTGATGTCCAAGATCTTCGGTCACGGTTCCGCCCCGACTGCCTCCGTCTCGGCTTCCGCCGGTGGAGGCGCCTCTGCTCCCGCGCCAGCTTCCGCTCCGGCGGCCGCCGGTGCGGCTTCGACCCCCGCGACCGCTCCCACTGCCGCCGCCGCCCCGGCCGTCGATGTGAACGCGGTCCTCAACGACATGGCGTCGAAAAACTCCGAGAAGCTCGATTGGAAACGATCGATCGTCGATTTGATGAAGCTTGTCGGCATGGACAGCAGTCTCTCCGCCCGCAAGCAGCTGGCGACCGAGCTCGGCTACAGTGGCGACATGAACGACTCCGCCAGCATGAACATCTGGTTGCACAAGCAGGTGCTCCGGAAGCTCGCCGAGAACGGCGGCAAGGTGCCGAAAGAGCTGCTCGAGTAGCAGCTCGCCTGGGCAGACGCGCGCGGGCGCTCACTCAAACTTCCAGGCGCGTCTCGCCGGCGGTCGCAACTTGTAGCGGCCACCGGCCTGGCGCCGGATCGCATCGAACACTCCGTCGCAACCGTCCGCTTTGGTTTGATAAACAAGGCGTAAGAGCTCACCGAGGCGCCCTTCCGGAAACCCCTTGAGCGCGAACCAGGCGAGATATTCCGCCGGCAAGTCATAGATTGGGACGCCTTTGGGAGGGTAATGTTTCGGGCCGAACATCCCGAACGGCATGTGATAGCGGCTGATCTGTGCGAGCACGGCAGCGGCATCGGCGGCGGGATCGTGGCTCATTTCCGTCGGAGACTAGCACAGACGGCAGGACCGTTCGCGCCCCGGCACCCGGACGTTCGAACGCAGCAACGCCTCGACAAGATTGCGCCACAGTCCACTATTGTCGCGCATGCTTTCGAATCGCACCAAGCTGGTCGTTTATCTCGCGCTCGCGGCCCTCGCCAGCAGCGCACCGGCCGCGGAAGAAAGCGCCGAGGCGCTCAAGCAGCGCGTCCTCGCACTCGCGCAAACCGTGGGACCAGACGATTACGCCTTCACGCGCACGGCCCGGATGGAATCGAGCGAGGGAACGAAATCGGAGCAAGTCGTCATGGTCGAGCGATTCGATCCGCGAAAGCCCGCCGACCAGCGCTGGACTTTGGTGTCGGTCGACGGCCGCGCGCCGAACGCCGACGAGCTCAAGAGCCATCGGAAGGAGGCGCCCAAGCGGCGCGTGCCGCATTATGGACGGGTGGCGAATTACTTCGGCGCGCCGGCCGCGGCGAGCGTCGATGCTCGTGGCCGGACGGTTTTCCGTTTCAACGCGCTTCCGAAAGATAGCCTGACCATCAACAATACCGATCTCTCGGCGAACGCCATCGCCGAGGCCGTGGTGGACGCGAGCGGCGCGTTTCCATTTGTCGAGCAGGTGCGATTCACCTCGACCAGGCCCACGCGCGTCATGCTGGTGGCGAACGTCGAGAAATCCGAGGCGGTGACGCGGTACCGTCTAATGCCAGACGGTAAGCCCGTCCCGATGGAACAGGTCTCAGACATGACCGGCTCGATGCTCGGAAAGTCCGGCCGGATCAAGACCGTTGTGACCTACAGCGAACATCGCGCGGCTCGTTAGACGCGCGGCCCGGTCAGCGGCGGAACCGTCGCTTCTATCGTGGCCCGGTCCGCCTCCAGCCACGGCGGCAGGACCAGCGTCTCTCCGAGATGCCCCGGATCTTCGTCGACCGCGAATCCGGGACCATCGGTCGCCAATTCAAAGAGCACACCGCCCGGTTCCTTGAAGTAGACCGACTTGAACCAGAAGCGATCGATCACCGGCGTCGGGTGCGCGCCACCGGCGATCACACTGCTCCGCACTTCGTCCTGGTGCGCAGCGTCCTCCACCCGCCACGCCAGGTGATGAATGCTGCCCGTGCCCCACGCGCCACGCCGCGCCCCGGGGATCTCGCGGACATCCACATACTGGCCCGACTTCCCGCTGGCGACGCCGTAGCGATGCCATTCGCCCTCCGTGCCCAGAAGCCTGAAGCCCATCGCGCTGGTGAGAAACGCGGTCGTGATCTCCAGGCTGGCCTCGGAAAGGCGCGCGCCTTCCAGTCCGCGGATCTGATGCTCCGCCGGAACCGGGCTGCCTTCCCATGGTGTGAACGGCCGCTCCAAGGCACTCGCGCTTTCCACCAAGGCCACCCGCAGCCCGTGCGGATCGCGGAGCGGCAGCACATGCTCGCCGAACCGTCGCTCCGCCGCGCCCACCGCGGCGCCGTAGCGCTGCAGGCGCGCGCTCCAGAAGACGAGGCTGCCTGGTGGCACCGCCAGTGAAACTTCCGTGCTCAATCCATGGCCATCTCGACTCGGCGCCATCTGGGCCCACGGGAAGAAGGTAAGGTCGGTGCCGGGATGGCCTTCGGCATCGGCGTAGAACAAGTGATACGTCCCCGGATCGTCCTGATTGACGCTTTTCTTCACCAGCCGCATCCCGAGCACGCCGGCATAGAAATCCAGGTTCTCCTGCGCCGGGCCGGAGATGGCAGTGACGTGATGCAGGCCGGTCGTGGTTTTCATGGCGCACCATTAAACCAAGGGCGCGGTCGAGGCGAATCGCTCCGCCTCATTGCACTCCAGCCCTGGGTGCCTAGCGTCATCCGCATGCCTCTCCTCGTTTTCGCAGTCGTAGCGTTCCTCTCGTTGGCGCAGTTCGCACACGCCCAAGGCACGACCTTCCTCGTGCGCCACGCCGAGAAGGCACCGGCTTCCGAAGGCGACAAGAACCCGCCGCTCTCGCCCGCGGGCCGGGTGCGCGCCGAAGCACTCGCCGCGATCTTAAGGGATGCCGGGATCACGGTGATCTACGCGACGGAATTCCAGCGCACGCAACAAACCGCCGAGCCGTTGGCGCGCGCTCTAAACTTGAGCGTGACCGTGGTTCCTGCGGCCGACACCGCCGGCCTGGTGGCGAAACTGAAAGACATGCGTAGCCAGGCGCTGGTCGTGGGGCATTCGAACACAATCCCCGAAGTCGTGAAGGCACTCGGCGCGAAGGACGCCATTCGAATCGCGGACGACGAATATGACAGCCTTTTCGTCTGCGTCGGCAACGATCCGGCGCAGTCCATTCGGCTGCACATGCCGGTGCCGACACTTCCGCCTTAAAGGATTCCTGCCGCTCTCCGTCTATCTCAGATTGCCAATCCTACGGATCTGCGACTTGCTCACGCTCGCCTTGGGCTTCGCAAGCGCCTCCACAAGTTTCGCAGACCGATCGATGGCCACTTGCAACCGAAGCGATTGGACCTGGTCGATTTCACTCGTGTTCGCACCACGTTCCGTCCCAAGCGAAACTTGACTGTCGCCGGGCGGTCCGTGGTCCGGTACGGTCGCCGCGGTCTGGCGCAGGGAACCTTTCTGGCGATTCGCGGCCTTGATCTCCTCCCTGGCAACCTGCAACTCCTTCGCCGCGTCCTGTGCCGCTTGCATGAAGACGAGCGTCACGAGGATCTCGATGTCTGCCTCCCGAAGTTGTTGTCCTGCGAAGCGCCCCTTGACGTCAGCGGTCACAGCGGTCTCCCCGATTGCCGCGTCCGCTATTTTCTTCGCCTCGATTGAAATCCACTCGCGGACGGAGGGCTTAAGTTTGGTAGCGACCTTACGGTGAAGAGCTTTCGCGTTGGCCGGGATTTGCGGCTCGGAGGCCGGCGCGGCCAGGACGCACAACTGGAGCGCCGCCAAGGCCAGAATGACGCTGGCGCAATGACGGCGATCGAACGAACGCGGCTTAACCAGCCTCGGCAGAGTATCGTCGTTCGTTTTCACAGGAGTCGCTTGTCGCCGACCTGGACCGCACCAGTGGTGCGATTGTCAGGTGTCACTGCAGGCCGCGTACCAGAAGGGGCCCACAAGTGACAGCCGGACGACGTTAGATTTGCCATTCTGCCGGGGGAATCCGCCGACTCCAGCCAAATTGCGGAGCGTTTGAACCCCTCGTGATCGAGCGCTGTCGGGGGTAATGGACCGTGGAGGCCGCGCCGCTGGCGCCGGCCCGCAATTGACAATCGGCCCCTCTCGTCGTTAGGCTGGCATCGTTTTCGCTCCATCCCTCAATCGGAGACCCGCTTATGAGATCCATCTGGAAAGGCAGCATCAGCTTCGGGCTGGTTTACATTCCCGTCGCCGTTTACCCCGCCACCCGCGAAGAGAAATTGAGCTTCCGGCAGCTTCGCGCCACCGACCTGAGCCCGATCCGCTACAAAAAAGTGGCGGAAGCGGACCAAAAGGAAGTGGCCGCCGATCAGATCGTGAAGGGCTACGAGTACGAGCGCGGCAATTACGTGATCATGAAGGATGAGGACTTCGCCAAGGTGAAGATCGAATCGACGCACTCGATCGACATCACCGACTTCGTCGATCTCGGCCAGGTGGACCCGAAGTTCTTCTACAAGCCGTATTTTCTCGAGCCGCAGAAAGGGGGCGAAAAAGCCTACGCCCTTCTGCACAAGGCGCTCGCCGGCACGGGCAAGATCGGGATCGCGAAGGTGGTGATCAGCAATCGCGAGCATCTCGCCTCCGTGAAACCGGACGGGCTTTTCCTGATCCTCGAGTTGATGCATTTCGCCTCGGAGATCCTGAGCCCGGACGAGTTGAAGAGCGGACCCGACACGGCCGTCTCGGAGAAGGAACTCAAGATGGCGCAGACGCTGGTCGAGAGCATGTCGGTGGCTTGGGAGCCGGAAAAGTATCGCGACGAATATCGCACCGCGGTGCTGGAGCTAATCGAGCAGAAAGCGCAGAAGCGCGAAATTGCCGACCGGCCGACGCCGCCGGTCCGGAGCACGAAAGTCGTCGACCTGGTGAAGGTGTTGCAGGAAAGCCTGAACCGAAATCAGGCGCTGAAACCGAAGCGCAATGGCACGTCAGCCGGGGCGCGATCGGCACGCACTCGTTCGACTTCCTCGCTCGTAAAGCAGCGCCGGCGAGTGGCAGCGTAGCGCCGGCAGGCATTTGTCGAAACGCTAATCGTAACGGCCACTCGCCTGCCACGCGCAGCGCTGGCGGCCGCGCCGCCTCCCGGCGCTGGATTGCGTCGGCGGGAATTCGTTGATTAGATGGGGCATGTCTACCCTCTGGCCGCGGTTTCTGGAGTATCTCATCCCGGTGGATGAGATCGGACTCACACTTGATGTCAGCCGGATGCGCTTCGGCGACGGATTCCTCGCCGAAATGACGCCACGCGCCCAAACGGCTTTCCGCGAGATGGAGGCGCTCGAGCAGGGCGCGATCGCCAATCCGGACGAAGGGCGAATGGTCGGGCACTACTGGCTGCGCGCACCGGCACTCGCGCCTAACGAAGAACTGCGAGTTGTGATTGAAGAGACGAACGCACGAATCAAACGTTTCGCGGCCGACGTACACGCCGGCACCATCGCGGGAAGCGGCGGCCCGTTCCGGCACCTGCTCCTGATCGGCATCGGTGGCTCCGCCCTCGGGCCGCAGTTTGTGGCCGACGCGCTCGGCACCTCGGCCGATAAGCTGCAGCTCCACTTTTTCGATAACACCGATCCCGACGGCTTCGATCGGATCTTCGCGCGCCTGAGCGTTGAGCTTGGCCGCACCCTGGTGGTGGTGATCTCGAAATCCGGCGGCACCAAGGAAACACGCAATGGCATGCTGGAGGCGGAGCGGCAATTTCGCGCTGCCAATTTGGATTTCGCCCAACACTCCGTCGCGGTCACGGGCGAGGGCAGCGAACTGGACACCTATGCGAAGTCGAACAGCTGGCTGGCCCGCTTTCCCATGTTCGATTGGATCGGCGGACGCACCTCGGTAATGAGCGCGGTGGGTCTCTTGCCGGCAGCTTTGCAGGGGTTCGAGATCGACAGCTTCCTGGCAGGCGCCGCGGCCATGGACCGGCACACGCGGACCGCCGACCTGCGGAAGAATGCGGCCATGCTGCTGGCTTTAATGTGGCACTACGCGGGAAACGGGCGCGGCGAGAAGGACATGGTGATTCTGCCCTACAAAGACCGGCTGATGCTCTTCAGCCGTTACCTGCAGCAGCTCGTGATGGAGTCGTTAGGCAAAGAAAAGGACCGCGCTGGCAACGTCGTGCACCAGGGCATTGCGGTTTATGGCAACAAAGGCTCGACCGACCAGCACGCCTACGTGCAGCAACTGCGCGACGGGGTGCTGAACTTTTTCGTCACCTTTATCGAGGTGCGGAAGGATCGCGACATGGCCCGACACGAGGTGGAAGCGGGAGTGACGAGTGGCGATTATCTGCAGGGGTTTCTGCGCGGCAGCCGGAAGGCACTCTACGAAAACGGACGGGAATCAATCACCATCAGCATTCCGGAGGTGAACGCGTTTACGGTCGGGGCGCTGATCGCGCTCTACGAGCGGGCGGTCGGCTTCTACGGATCGCTGGTCAACGTTAATGCCTATCATCAACCGGGCGTGGAGGCAGGGAAGAAGGCGGCGGTGGAAGTCCTGCAACTTCAGCGGCAGGTGTGCGCGGCCTTGCCCGCGGCGCCGGGCGCAGGCGCCGGAGAAATCGCGGCACGACTCGGCGCGGACCCGGAGGAAGTTTATCATGTCTTGCGACACGCGGCGGCCAACGACCCTGCGGTTGGGAGCACCGGAGACTCGCCCGCGACGGGGCGATTTTTCCGCACGTAGAAACGCAACCGTTTGGATGCGATAGTGTGCGTTCCATGACGCCCGACATTGCCTCCCCCACCCGAGTTGAACGGGCCGCCGATCTGCAGGTCGCGCTGCCGGATGTTGCCCGATTTGTGCGCCAGCTCAGTCATGACCTGCGCAACCATTTGAACGCCGCGGAGCTGCAGTCAGCCTATCTCAGCGAGTTGGCCTCTGATCCCGAAGTGAAAGGGGAGGTCGTGCGGCTGCGCGCAATGCTCGGCGAGATGGGCGCAAGTCTGCAGACGCTGACCAGGTTGCTGGCGCCGGTGAAGCTGGCGGAGATGCCATACGAGGCGGCGGCTTTCATCGAAGACCTGCGCAGTAAGCTGGCCCAACAATCGCCCGAAGAAGCGGCCGCGATCGACTGGCAGGTCGAGCTTGGTGATGCCGTCTTGCACATCGACCCGCAAATTTTGGAGCAGGCGTTGCTCGAGCTGTTTGCCAACGCGTTTCAACACACCCGCGGCGAGGGACGGATCGAGGCGAGGGCGGAAGCGCGCGACGGTGCCTTTACGTTCCGGTTGGCGGAGCCGAAGGAGGCCTTCGAAGGTTCGACCGAACATTGGGGCCGCGAGCCGTTCCGCAAAGTGAAGCATGGGCACTACGGATTGGGCTTGCCCCGCGCGTGCAACATCGTCGAAGCGCACCACGGCCGTTTGGAGGCCCGCTATGATGGCGCGGCCGGCTCGCTCGTTACGACCGTATCGCTGCCGGTGGCCGCTGCGAAATAGAGGCCGCATGCCCGCCGAGAACCGACGCATCCTGATCATCGACGATGAGCGGCCGATTCTGCTCACGCTCGAGGCACTGCTCGGCCGGCACGGATATCAGCCACAGACCGCCGCCAACGCGGCCTACGGTCTGCGGGTGCTCAAGGAAAGCACGCCCGCGCTCGTCCTTCTTGATTTGCAATTGCCGGATGCGGAAGGGCTGGAAACGCTCGATCTGATCAAGCGTGAGTACCCCGAAACGCAGGTGATCATCCTCACGGCGCACGATTCGCTGAGCAACGCGATCGAGTCGATCAAGCGCGGTGCGTATCACTTCATCAGCAAACCGTACGCCCCCGAGGAACTGCTCAGCCTGGTCGAGAAAGCGCTCGAGAAACGGTCATTGCTGCGGGAAACGGAGCAGCTGCGCGAGAAAACCCAGCAGCTGGAGAGGCGGCTCGAGCTCGCCGAAACCCGACTGGCGCCGGTGTCCAAAAGCAAGGTGATGCAGGAAATTCACGAGCTGATCAAGGCCATGGCGCCGTCGGACGCGAACGTGCTCATCACCGGCGAAAGCGGCGTCGGCAAGGAAGTGATCGCAAATGTCATTCACAGCCAAAGCCGCCGCGCGGACCGGGCAATGGTGAAACTGAACTGCGCGGCATTTCCGCAGGCGATGATCGAGTCCGAGCTGTTCGGCTACGTCAAAGGCGCGTTCACCGGCGCGACGAGTGATTTTCCCGGCATGATCGCGGAAGCCAACGGCAGCACGCTGTTTCTGGACGAAATCTCGGAGATGCCTCCGGAGCTGCAGACGCGTTTCCTGCGCGTGCTGCAGGAGCGCGAATACCGGCCGCTAGGGAGTACCAAAACGCTGAAGGCGGATTTCCGGGTCGTGGCGGCGACGAACCGGCCGGTGGCGCAGGCGCTTTCAGAGAACCGGCTCCGCCCCGATCTGTATTACCGCATCAATACCTTCCAGATCGAGCTGCCGCCGTTGCGCGAACGGAAGGAAGACATCCCGCCCCTCGTCTCTTCCTTCGTGAAACGCTTCGCGCAGCAGCTCGGAAAGCCGGAGCCGCAGATCGAGCCGGAGGCGTTTCAGAAACTGCTCGATTACGGATGGCCGGGCAATGTGCGCGAACTACAGAATGCGATGGAATACGCCGTGGTGCTGGCGCGGCAGAATCACATCACGGTGAAGGAACTGCCCGCCGAGGTGCAATTGCCCGTGGCTTTGCAGAAGATGGAACGCGGCGCCACCCCGAGTGGCGGCGTGCAAAATCTCGATGATCTCGAGCGGAACGCGATTTTGCAGGCGCTTGCGCAGTGCCACGGCAACAAGAAGAAAGCCGCGCAAGTGCTCGGGATTCAGCGGCCGACGCTCTACAACAAAATGAAGCGTTACGCGATCGAGCTGTGAAGACCCGGTTGCTGGCTAATCGATGCGTTTTGAGCGCCCGCTCGCCATCGCCAGGCTAATGTCCCGTCACCTCGCCAAGGTCCTCGCTCATGCGGAGCGTCAGCTCGCGCCCGCTGGCGCCATGCGGCCGACGGAAGTTCTGCCGCTCTACGAGAAATTCCTCCGAATCGAGGAACATCGGCTCCGCCTGAAACATCAGGCCGGCGTCGGCGGCCGGGAGATCTGCGGGCGGCGCGTTGATCTCGTCGATGTCATCCTGCAGCACGTCTTCAGCGCCGCCTCGAAGTTCGCCGGCGGAGGCGTCGGCACGGAGACGCTCCGCTCACGCTCATGGCCCTGGGTGGATACGGACGCGGCGAGTTGAATCCGTTTAGCGACGTCGACGTCATGTTCATGCACAGCGGCGAGTCGGGCGAAGTCGCGCCGTATGTCGGGCAAATCGTCGAACAGGTGCTCTATCTGCTGTGGGATATTGGCTTCAAAGTGGGGCATTCGACCCGCTCGGTCGGGGAAGCGATCGAGCAGGCCAACGCCGACATGCTGACCAAGACGGCGATGCTGGAGGGCCGATATCTCGCGGGGGACGCCGGGATCGCGCAGCAATTCCGCGCCCGCTTTCGCGCGGAGTGCGTGCAGGGTCACGAACGCGATTACGTGGCGCTGCGCATGTGTGATCAGGCGGCGCGGCACGCCAAGCATGGCAACAGCGTTTACATGCAGGAGCCGCACGTGAAGTGCGGCTGCGGCGGACTGCGAGACTATCAGAATCTACTCTGGCTGACCTTCTTCAAAGAAGGCACGCTGACCACGAATCAGCTCGTGGGAAAAGACTGGCTGAGCGAGACCGACCAGCGCCGGATTGAAGCCGCCTACGACTTTCTACTGCGGGTCCGCACCGATCTGCACTACGTCTACGGCCGCGCCAACGACGTCCTGCATCTCAACATCCAGGAACAGGTCGCCCGACGTCTGGGTTACCCCTTCAAACGCGGGCAACTCGCGAGCGAAGCGTTCATGAAGGAATACTACAACCACACCCGAAACATCTTTCGGGTGACGGAGCGGATCACGGAGCAGTTCGCCTCCGGTTACTCGGCCAACGCCGGCGGATTGCTCTCGGGTTTTCTCCCGACCGCCCCGGCGACCGAGACCGACCTCGGGGCGTTTGTCCGTCGCGACGCGCAGCTTTATGCGAAAGACCCCGAAATCTTCCGCCGCAATCCCGAGATTTTGATCCGCGCCTTCCAAATCGCCCAGGAGGATCATCTCAGCCTGAGCGCGGAGCTGGAGGATTTGATCTCCCGCAACCCCGATGCGGTAACGAGGACATTCCGCTACGCCAAAGGCCCGCGCGCCATTTTCCGCGCCATGCTCTCGCGGAAAGGCGAGGCCGCCGCCGTCCTGCGCAGGATGCACCGGGTCGATTTTCTGGGGCGCTACATCCCGGAATTCGCTCCCCTCACCTGCCTCGTGCAGCATGAGTTTTTTCATCGCTACACCGCGGACGAGCATACGCTGGTTTGCATCGAGAAGCTGGATGCGCTGATGACGACGGACGACCCGAAGCTGGCCGGTTATCGCGCCCTATTTGAGAAGCTGGAGGATCCGTATGTCCTCTATCTGGCGCTGCTGATGCACGATAGCGGCAAGGGGGTCGGAGCCCGCCCCCATTCCGAGGCGAGTGCGCTTTTCGCCCAACAGCTCGCGGCGCGACTGCAACTGACATCCGAGGAACGCAAATTCCTTGTCATGCTCGTCGATCATCACCTGACGCTCTCGAATATCGCGCAGCAGCGGAATCTCGATGACCCGGAAACGATCGTCGAATTCGGCAACATCATTCGGAACCAGCCGAATCTGGACGGTCTGATGCTCCTGACGCTCGCCGATGGTCAGGGAACCAGCGCGGAAGGCTGGTCGGACTGGAAGGAATCGCTTGTCTGGCAGCTTTACCACCGCACCTCGCAGTATCTGGCCGACCGCGCCGGATTTTACGAACAGCAAAAAATCGAGCGCGAGTCGCTCCGCGCGGCTGTGATGGAGAAGCTCTCGCCCGATTTTGCCGAGGAAGTGGAGACGCAGTTCGACAACATGCCGGACAACTACTTCCGCGCGTTCAGCGTGGATGAGATCGTGGCGCATGCGCAGTTGTTCCGGAATTTCCTCGAGAAACTGTATTTCCAGGGCGATCCGCCGCTGACGCCGGCGGTGCGCGCCGACGCTTTTCCGCAGCAGGGACACAACACGATCTCCCTCTGCACGTGGGACCGGCAAAACCTGCTGGCCAAGATCGCGGGGGCGTTCGCGGCGGTCCCGCTGAACATTCTCAGCGCCGATATCTTCACACGCGGTGACAACGTCGTGCTGGACATTTTTCGCGTCTGCGATCTCCGCGGAGGCGCCGTGACCGATCGGAAAGATCTTGCCCTTTTCGAGCAAACGCTGCGGCGGGCCCTGCTGGATGACGACTTTGACTTCGCTCCCTTGCTCGAAAAAGCGCGCACCAAGATCGCCAAGAAAGCGCGGCGCGACTTCGAGTTCCCAACCAAGATCATCGCGGACCACAAGGGGCACCCGACCTATACGCTGGTGCAGATCCAGACCGCTGACCGGCTCGGATTGCTCTACGATCTGCTGCGAGTGCTCGGGGAGCATGGGGTGTCGATCGCCTTGTCGCGCATCAGTACCGGAAAAGGGGGCGGCGGTCGACACGTTCTACGTCGTGGATTCGACCACGCGCACGAAACTGAGTGGGGCCGAGCGCATTCGGGTGCTGCAGGCAGAGTTGCACCGAGCCGCAACCGGCGCACACTAGCGCGCGACCCCGCGCGCCCGAGCGATGTGCACGCGCGCGCGGTAGACGCTGCGAATTCAATCAACCATGAACGTGCTCATTCTGGCGGCCGGCTACGCGACGCGACTCTATCCACTCACTCTCACGAAGGCAAAGCCGCTGCTCGATGTCGCCGGCAAACCGATGATCGAATGGGTGATGGACAACCTCGGACCTGTCGAAGGCATCGACACCGTCTACGTTGTGACGAACAGCAAGTTCGCGAGCGATTTCCAGGAATGGGCGGATGGCTATCAGCAGCGGAATCCGGGACGAATGCTGAAGATCATCAATGACGGCTCGACCGACGACTCCGACAAGTTGGGCGCAATCGGCGACATCAACCTTGTCCTGGTACGCGAAAATCTTGGTCGCGACGACCTGATTGTGGTGGCGGGGGATAATCTGTTCAGCGAGCCGCTGACGAATTTCGTCAGGCACGCGCGCGGCACGGAGGCGACGCTCGCGACCTACGACGTGGGCGATCTGGAGGCGATCAAGAAATACAGTGCCATCACCCTGGATAGCGAAGGGGTGATCACTTCATTCGAGGAGAAGCCGGCGGAGCCAAAGAGCACCCTGACGGGAATCGCCCTCTACTATTTTTCGCGGGCGACAATTCCGCTTTTTACCACCTACATTGCGGCGGGCAACAACCCCGACCAGCCCGGGCGCTTCATCCAATGGCTCTATCCGCGCCAGCGCGTGAAGACGTTTCAGATCACCGGCACCTGGTTCGATATCGGGAGCAAGGAGACCCTGGAGGAAGCGAACGAGTTGTTTCGGCAGTTCACGCAGGCGCGGAGTTGATCCAGGTTCGCGCGTGGGGTTGGAGCATGTCCCTCCGGAGAGACCGCACTTCCGCGCGTTTCTAGGCTACTTCATCCGCCCTTCGTCGAACTCGATCAGGTCGAAGTAGGTGCGAATATCCTGGCGGTCTTCCCCCCTGCTTCCTTCAGGAAATGTAGGAAACGCGCCTTTTTCACCGCGGTGTCGGGGTGCCGCGTGATCATCGCCTGATTCCAATCCTCGATCTCGTCCGGCGCGTGTCGGATGCTGTTTTTTTCCACCCACTCGAGCACCGCCGCATCGTCGTCGAGCCGGTTCGCTACTTCCTCGAATGCGTCGGGATCCAGCTTCAGAAACGCCAGCAGATGTTTGTCGAAGCCGATCGTCTTGTAGTTGTAGCCGTCGAGCAGCCCCTTCCGATGAAGCCTGGCCTTGTCGATCAGACGCGGCAGATGCACGTAGCCGCCCAGCCGTTCGTACGGACTGCGCGGAAGCAGCTTTTTTCGCATTCAGCCCGAAGGCTTATGTGGCAGGCAGAGGCGGCACTATCCCAGGAAGCAATTCTGCGGCGGGCGTGGCCACTGACGCCGGAGCCGATGCCGCCGGCAGAAGCTCACCCTGCTGCAAGCCGGCGCTGCCGATAATTAACTGCCCCGAGAAGAGACCACCCTTTTCAACGCTAATCGCCTTCGCGGTGACGTTCCCATCGAGGGAAGCATTACGGTGAATGACCACGACCGTTTCCGCCACCACTTCTCCGGTCATCTGGCCGCGGATCTCGAGGCTCTTGACCCTGAGCCGGCGAAAGAATTGGACATCTGCTTTGCGCTCGATCAGAACGTGCTCCGCCATCACGCGACCGGGAATCTTGCCCGAATAGTTGATCGTGACTGTTCCGCTGCAAACCAAATTGCCACGGAGTTTTCCTTCAATGAGCGCGGAACGGCAGAAAACATTACTGCTGCTGAGGTCTCCCCTGCCCGTGACGTGAACCGTGCCGTTGGTGCGCACCGCCCGGCTGAAACTGGTGGTGATTTTGTAATCGCGCAGGTCGAGGTGGGCACTGCATTTCGGGCAGGTCGTCGAACTCGCGGAGGAACTCACCTCCTGTTTTGCTTTGCAATCGAAACACTCGACGATCGAGTTGCGAGGCTTGGTCCAGAGACCATCGAACTTCCGGAGAATCGAAGCGCTCGTCGCCTCCACCGCTGCCGCCGGGGCGACATTTTCACGGGGCGGACGCAGCCTGATCTCACTGCGGGGAATCGAGGGAGCGAAGGCCGATCCGCACTGCCGGCACATCGTGCTTTTTGCGGCCGCATACTCCATCTGCTTAAAGCCGCAGTGCGGACATTCCACACTGAGCTTTGCAGGGCCCGGATTAGCCACTGGTCGTAAGGGCGAAACTAGGCGGTGCTAGCGCGATCCGAACGCGGCCTTGGCCGGGGCAGCGGGCTCGTCGTTGCGGACGACTTCCGGACGGGAATTATTGGCGGCGGATTTAATCGCGCCGGCGCTCGCCACCTCGGATTTACCGATAAAGGTCGCCCCTTCCTCGATCACCAGACGGGCCGCCTTCAGATCTCCCTGCAGAGTGCAGCGGGACTTGAGTTCGCAGCGTTCGCCCACGGTGATGTTCCCCTGAACCTTGCCGAAAACAGTGATTGATTTCGTCTTGATTTCGCCGCGAATGTCGGCGTTTTCGCCGATCGTCAAGACCCCGTCAGAGTGGATTTCACCCTCCACTTTGCCGTCGATCAGCAGCTCTTTTTGGAATTTGATGGATCCTTTGATTTCGACATCGCTCGAGAGAATGTCTTTGCCAGAATGTTCAGCCATAGTTTTTTGGTGGTCGGTGATTGAAGGTGAAGTTCGCGCCGGTTCCTCGCGTGGAGCGAGTCCATTGGTGTCATCGTTGCCCGCGCTTAACGATCCTTCTCCGATCGACGACAGGGGCTTTTGCGGGATGAACTTTTTTAACACGCCGCATTATTAAGATCGACTGGAGCATTGTCAACGGATTCCAAAGGAAAACCGGGGATTTTCGTAGGTAAATCGCGATTCGGCTGCTAAATTCTTTGCCCGCCGCGCTCACTTCAATGGCGGCCGGCCGGTCACTCCAGAGCAATCGGTGGGCCCACCAGGATTCGAACCTGGGACCAAGGGATTATGAGTCCCCTGCTCTAACCGCTGAGCTATAGGCCCATTTTGCGAGGTATAGATGCCCTCGACAAAAGATTCATTTTGCGTTTTCTACGGTCGTTTCCTACGGCCTCCATGCAAACGGGGGCAAACCATGAAAACAGCGCGACTGAAATGCCAGCCAGGAAGACGTGGGAAAAAACGACAATTCAAAACCTGGTGCGTCACAAGTCAGGCGCTACTATGCGCGCACGTTCGGCAACAATAAAGAGATTTGGAAGAGCCTCCGCACCGATCATCTCTCTGTAGCGAAAGCGCGCCTCGCGGAATTTCTGCGGGAGCAGCGCGAGAAGCAGGCGTCGACGGCAAACCATTCGTCAGCGAAAATGACGTTCGCTGAAGCGCTCGCGATCCATCTGCAAAACCTCGCTGACAACGTGGAGATCAAGCCGAGCACGCGCCATTATTGGCGGCAGATTTTCGTCGCCTTGCTCAAGAGTTGGCCCGGACTGGCGGAGCGTGAGGTGCGCCGCATCACGAAAACGGAGTGCACGGATTGGGCGCAAAAGTTTCGCAAAGCAGCTTCCTCGACGCGATACAACAACACGATTGCCGGCCTGCGGCACGTCTGCGACGTGGCGAGTAGAGCGGGGATCGTTTACGGCAATCCCGCAGCAGAGTTGAAGCGCGTGAAAATTCGCCAGAAGTCTCCGACATTTCCGAGCCGCGTCGAATTTTTCCAACTCGTGGAAAGGGTCGAGCGCGCTGGAGCGTGGTGCTCGCGCGATTGCGCCGATTTTCTGCGCGGATTGGCATCACAGGATGCCGCAAGGGGGAAGCCGCGGAAATCAGATGGCACGACGTGGATTTCGGGGCGGGTAAAATTGTTGTGCGTGGCGATGCAGAAACCGGCACGAAGAGCGGGATGGTCCGACATGTGCCGATGATCGCAGACGCGCGGGCTCTTTTTGAGCGGATGCGAAGCGACCGCGCTGACGAATCGCCTGACACGAAGGTGTTTCGTCAGGCAACCGACAGCGCGACTCAGAAGCTGGGCATCGCGCGAATAACGCATCATGGCTTGCGGCACTTGTTCGCGACCAGCTGCATTGAAAGCGGCGTGGACGTGCCGACCGTTTCCCGCTGGCTCGGACACAAGGACGGCGGCGCGCTGGCGATGAAGACCTACGGGCATCTGCGCGATGAACACAGCGTGACGGCAGCGCGCAAGGTGACCTTCTCGTCGGTCGCTGAAAGAGCGAAGGTCATACCGTTCGTCGCCGCATTGAGCAAGAATCGACCGGCAAAGTCTTGAAGGGCGAAGACGACTAAGGAATCCCTTAAATAAGCACTGGCAAGCCGACCGTCCAAGCCCGCACCCCGGCACGCCTTGCGGCCAATCGAAAAGCCGTGGACCGCGCAGCGGAACCACCACGCTCCCCCGGCGTTGGGTGCAGCGATTTGTTAGGCCGCATCATGTGGCAAAAAGTAAAAGCCATCTGAACTCCGCACTGCCGCGATTACCCTCGCGCTGCGAACGCTCGCGACCCTCGTGCGGATGAACATCGAGAATGTCGTCGGTCGTGACACCCTCTGGCAAGTCTGGAAAGTCCACGACGTTCCCAGTGACAACGACCAAGCTCTGGCCCAGACCGCAAATCCATCGTGAAAATCTCGTAGCCCATGCCCGACTCGCCCGCTGTGTAAAGTCTGGTGGCTAAGTGCGCAGGCATCCGAGACGCACAGGGGCGAACCTCTGCGACCTGCTCGGGATGAATCCACCAATCGGTCTGAAAGCCGCGAGCATCCTCGGAAGCAAGCGCTCTGAGAACGGTCGAACCGTCGCGGAGAATCAGTGTGCATGGTCGGAGCACCTCGCCGTAACTGCGTGATGGCTCTATAGCGCGGAGAGCCGCTGTCAGTTCTTTCGAGGCGATGTTGCATGGCATGACGTGTGAAGCGGGGCTAACGACCCAAGCTCAGGCACGCGGGGCGAATGACGTCCTCCGCGATAGCAACTGGAAGCGCCATCCCGCGTTGCCTGCAGCGATTTGTTAGATGATTTTGCGCGGGGAATAAGTTTGAACGGTTCGGCTAACACCTCGGGCGCGATTTCAATGATGCGCTTCATGTGCGGCATTTCGAAATGTGCATCCAAAGCCTCCTGTGAGCGCCAGTTATCATAAAAGTAAAAAACGCCCGGCTCTTCCAAATCGCGGTGCATAGTGTAGTCAATGCAGCCGCTTTCCGCTCTGGTCGGCTCAATCAAACTCTTTAACGCTTCTTCAAGCCGCGCTTCGGCTCCCGGCTTGGCTTTAAGCCGAGCAATAGTCGTGATTTGTTTGCTCATAATAATCTTGTAATTGAAACTCGCCTGAGAATCCAGAGCGGCTTTAGCATCTAACGAGACACAAGATCAACGACCGCTGGCGAGGGCGCGTGTCGCTGCGGGTCGAATGTGGAAGTCATGGAAGCGGAAACGCGGACCGGCCAGCGGTTCGCCGCAGCGATTGGTTAGGCGCCTTGGTAATGACGATCATCAACCATCAAGTGTAAGTAGGTTAATGCTGCGTGATCCGTAACGAGTAATGGTTGGCAACCATCCGCCAGCTCACTTGCTGCTTTACGTATACCCTTGTAAAGCGAGTGTCACGGGGAACAGCTTTGCCATTGTCTTGCCCAAGGATCATCCAAAGGCCGGTCTCCACCGCCGTCGTTTTTCGTAGATGCGCACCTGAACCTCGTCAGTTCGTGATAGATTGAAACTTCAAAGCACCTCACGTGAAATCTGAAATCACCTGTGGCTTGCGTTCTCACTGTGCCGCTTGGTCCTACGCCGATAAAATCATCTGCGTAGATGCGATCAAGGGCCACCGCATCAGCACCGATCTGCGCTTGAATGCGTTCTATTATCCAGTTGTCTTATCGCCTGCTCGACGCTGCTTCCTTGATCTCTGCTTGCGCTCTTCTCTTGCCCTAGGGCGATAGACGTTGCTGTAAGGGCCAGGACGGCTGTAACGAGTGTTCGTCTCATGAAGAATTCTCCTTTATATAATCTGTTTAGTACTCCCCTGAAAGAGGCAAAGACTGATGCGATTGTGCAACCCTCAATATAGTGAGTAACTGTAATGGTCTTGCGGTCTCGTCAATCATGCGCTGTCGAGTTCCGCCCGTTTCTTCATCGCCTAACGAGAGACAAGATCAGCTGCCGCGTGCCCGCCGTGCATGAATCGCAGCATAGACCCACGACGGCAGCCACGGGAAGCGTAAATCGCAGGGCTTTCCGCCGTCTTTTACCGCCTCGCTGCGGCGCGAAACGCGAACGCAATATTCTCGCACGAGCTGGGGCGGAGATCGGCGCTAAGGCAGCGCGTAGACTTCGACCAGGGCGACGCCGGTGGTTCGATTCTTTCCCGCGCAGGATCGCGGTGTGCGCCGTCGGCGGAAGCGTCGCACACGATGGCTGATTCCAGATCATTCGTCGGCGGCACCGTGCTCGCGATGATCTCCGCTTCCTGATCGCTCCGCCAATTGTCGTTCGAAGCGATGACCACGCCGTTGCCGTTGTATAATTCCAGCGTTGGATCGGCCAACGCGCCCGGCACGGGCAGCGATGGCCCGATGGCCCGGACGATGACTTTCTGCGAGCCTGTTCCCCACCACGATGAAGCCTCCGATCATGACGTTGTCGCCGGTCTGAACAAATCCGCGGCTGGAAATGTTGGCCAGCTTAGAATCCACCGTCCGATCCAGATCGTACATTTCAACCAGACCGACCCCCGTCCCGCCATTCGCTCCGCGCACGATCGCGGTGTAGCCGGCGCTGTTCGCCGGCAACGTCGTCAGGATGGCCGATTCGAGGTCGTTCGTCGGCGGCACCGTGCTGTCGATAATTTCCTGCCGGTTCGGCGCATCCATCCAGTTGTCGTTGGACGTAATCAATCCGCCGGGACCATGAAGCTCGAGCGTCGGGTTCTCCAGTTTCCCGGCGAACTGGCAACGAAGGCCCGATCGCGCGCACGATCACCTTCTTCGGCTGTGTGCCAGTGATGATGAATCCGCCGATGAGGACATTGTCGCCGGTCTCAACGCGAAGACGTGTTGAAATGTTTCCCAAAGTGGTCGGAGTCGGTGTCGGAGTGGGAGTAGGTGTAGAAGTTGGCGTCGCTGTAGGAGTGGCCGTCGGTGTGGGTGGCGCAGAAGGTGTGGGCGTAACGCTCGGCGTTGGGGTGGGCGTTGGAGGCGGTGGTGTCGGTGAACACGGCGGCCCTTGGCACCAAGTGATTTGGACATTATCAATGCGCCAGCCTTCGCCGGAGCCACTTTTGTCACTGGCCATCCTCCAGCGCAGCGTCGCATGGTCAATAATCGGAGGCAGGTTCACTGTGGTCGTCATGAAGCCACCCGAGTTGCCGCTCCAAGCCTGCCGACCAGCGACGGGGCTGCCGCGATCGGTGCTGATCGTGCGGGTATAGCCGCCGGTAACAAAATTGCCTCCCATCTGGAGGATGTCCTGATAGGTCTGTCCATTGTCGAGACTGATTTCCAGCACGCCGCCATCGAATCCGAGGACTGGATTCATGCCCGATGCTTCAAGATTGAAGTTATGCCGGAATGTTAGCCGCGGGGAAATCCCCTCGAAAACACTGAAAGATAGCGAATCCAATACCTTGTCGCTTATCACCGACGGGGCATCGACGAACGCAGCATTTGGCTTCGATTCAGCCGGCGGGCTCAGCACTCCACTATTCGAGGTGACCCACAAGGGACCAGGGCCTTGCACGTTCGTTGCGGTCCAGTCTTGGGGTAGCGCGGGTGGTGTCACCTTATCGAAATTCTCGCTCAATGTCACCGCTTGGAAACAGAATGGGCATGGAGGAGGTGTCGGCGTGGGCGTTGGCGCTACGTCGAGCGCAAAGTTAAAATTAGCGCTGCTATTGCTATGGGCGCCGACAGGCGGGGGAGCCCCAGGAGCCGTAGCGTCCGTCTCAACGGAAAGGGTATAATTGCCGGGCAGTAGCGTTCCAGTTTCCGAAAGAGTAACAGACGGCGGGTTAGCTTTGCCTGCAGCCACCTCAAATATCATCGAACTTCCAGCGGCAAGCTTGGCCGTTGCACCCGCGAAACAACACGATCCCGTTAGCTGACCGGTCAGAGAATAGACATACGAGAGGTCTGTTACAGTAAAGTTTACAACGACCAATTTTGCCGCCGCCGCGGCGCCAGCATCCGATAAAATCGCGTTAGCACTCGCCGTTCCGTCGCCCGTAACTCGCAGAGTTCCCATCGAGTTATCGACTGCCATCGACGAATTGCTCGTGCAATGTGCGGCGGCTGCTCCCGACTCCCCGCTCACCATTGCCGAGTTGCTGAGAGAAGCTGGCAAAAAGTCAGTTTGTATTTGCGGTGGTGGCGAATCAACACTTCCGAAATTGCGTGCGAAGGCGCGTGCGTCCGAGAGGCGGTCAACCAAGGAAATGTCAGCCGATAAGCGCGGGGTAACAACGGCCATAACGCATGCAGTAAACCAGAGCACGCGGAGACAGCTCCGCACACGCGAGGTGCGTGGGTTACTTTTTTCGCGTCGATCCTATCACGGAGGCTTTCGTGGAGGGTGTCAGCATGGGGTCTAACGAGACACAAGATCAGCAACTGCGAGGATGTCGAAAGGCATGAGAGATGTAAATGGCAAAGCGGGCCACCGTCTTTCACCGCCTCGCTGCCGCCCCCAGCAGGCGCTCCCATTCATCGAGACTCCCGCGAAAGCCGAACTCGCACGCCTGGCTGTAGCTGAGCCGTGCCGCACTCTCGCGGCGCTTCCCGCCTTGTAGTCGTATTGAGGGAACTCTCGGGGTCGTATTTTCCACTGATCGGATTTGGCGCGGTGCGATTGCCAGATGGTCGGCGGAACGTCGGTTGATGATTTTCCTGCTTTTGCGGTGTTTTGCTGGTATTATGGGCGCATGTCGCCCGCCACCCGCAGGCTGAGCACCCTCCTTTTTTCGCCAGCCATCTTTGCGCTGGCTTCGGTTACTGCGCAATCAGGTGTCCTTACCGTTACCAATACCCAGGATAGCGGACCCGGTTCGCTGCGTGATACAATCGTGGCGGCCACTAATGGCGACACGATTCAATTCGATGCCGCACTCAATGAGCAGGCCATCACGCTCACAAGCGGGCAGCTTTTGATTAACAAGCGTCTCACCATTAATGGCCCAGGCGCGAATCAGTTAACCGTGCAACGCAGCGCCTCTGGCGGCACCCCGGCGTTTCGCATCTTCGAAGTCGCCAGCGAGGCCACTCTCGCTGGCCTGACGATTGCCAATGGAAACAATCCTGAGGGCGGGGGAGGCATTGTGGTACGTTTCCCTCCAGTGACGATCCTCGACTGCGTCATCTCCGGTAACAGCGCGCCGGGCAGCGTTGGTGGCGGCATTTTCGGCCCTCTTTCCTCGTCGGTGAATATCACCAACAGCACCATCTCCGCGAATAGCGCGGCTCAGGGTGGTGGGGTTTACGTTTCCGGATCCATTTCTACTATTTTTGGCCCCGGCAGGTTGACGATGACCAACAGTACGATTTCCGGCAACGTCGCGGTTGACGGAGGTGGCCTTTATAACGGTGGGAGTGCGACGATTACCAACAGCACCATCTCCGCCAACTCGGGCAGCCTCGGTGGGGGAATCAAGAAACCAAAGAACTGGCTTTTTGGACGGCGTCCTGACTATTACTAACACCACCGTTACGGGCAATTCGGCCCTCGAAGGCGGCGGCATTTGCACCTTGGATAATGGGGGCGTGTCGAATTCGAGAAACACCATTATCGCCTTCAATACAGCCGCGAATGGTCCTGACGTGAAAGACCCGCTCCGTTCTACGGATTCAACCTCATCGGCAACAACTCCAGCGCGACCATTTCGCCCGCGCAAGTTTCAGATCAAATCGGCACCTCTGTCTCGCCGATCGATCCGCTCCTCGGTCCTTTGCAGGATAATGGTGGATCGACCCTCACCCACGCACTGCTCTTGGGGAGTCCGGCCATCGACAAAGGGCAATTTTTCGGCTCGACCGTGGATCAACGGGGGTTTGGACGTCCGAAGGACCTTCCGGCACTCGCGAATGCACCGGGTGGGGACGGCGCGGACATCGGTGCCCTTGAATCCGCGTTCGCCAGTCTCGTCAATATTGCCACCCGCCTGCGTGTCCAGACCGGCGACAACGCAATGATTGGCGGATTCATCATCACGGGAACAGCGCCGAAGACGGTAATCGTTCGTGGCATTGGGCCTTCGTTGCCGCTGCCCGGGGCGCTCGCGGATCCGTTCATGGAAGTTCACGGTCCCTCTGGCGAGCTCCTCGCTACTAACGACAACTGGCGCGACGCTACCACCAGGCAGGACATTATCGACAGCGGGCTGGCGCCGACCAGCGATCTGGAGCCGGCCCTCTGGGGAGTAATCAATCCCGGCTTAATATACTGTCGTTGTCCGCGGCAAGAACGAGGCTACCGGCATTGGCCTGTTTGAAGTCTACGACTTCGATCAAACGGCGGATTCCACGCTAGGCAACATCTCAACGCGGGGCTTTGTCGGAACGGGCGATAACGTGATGATCGGTGGCACGATCATCGCAGGTGCTGTTCCCGCGAGAGTGCTCTTTCGTGCCATTGGTCCCAGCCTGACAAATTTCGGACTCCCCAACGCCTTGGATAATCCAATTCTGGCACTGTATAACGACAATGGCGGACTGATCGCCGCCAATTACGATTGGCGGGACACTCAGGAAGCCGAGATCATCGCGACGAGCCTGCCGCCGTCGCACAATCTGGAGTCGGCGATCGTCGCGGATCTCGCGCCCGGGTCTTACACCGCGATTGTGCGCGGCACGAGTAACGCGACCGGCGTTGCTCTCGTCGAGGTTTTCAATCTGAATTGACGCCCGGTGTCCCCTCGGGCTTAACCCTAATCCAATTAAACTCTTTCGCGCGTTACTGACTGCGCGAGACGAAGATGTGCGAAGTGGATCGCGTTCCTCTCGCATCGTGTTCAGCACCGTCTGCATATCGCGAATGCCGGCTTCGAGCCTGTCTAGTGCTTCCAGAAGCGTTGCGGACCGCATTTTGTGCATTTGAACAGATTCCGCCTTCCGCCGGCGCCTGCTTCTCGAACGATGCTGAAAAAACCAAACTTACTTGCGATCCCGCGAATTCGCTGTAACGCGGGGGCGGAGACCCAGAAATCCTCTTTGGCGGGTCTGCTTTGAGAAAATGATGCATGGGTGGGACACCATTTGTCCTATCCCGGCGTGGTAAACTGGCGGCATAAATAAACCCAAGAAGGACCTGCTTGAGGTGTATAGGGAATTGTGCCTCAAAGCCGGAGCTTCAACTGAAGTCGGACCCGATCATTATCAATGGTTTTGTTGGCCTCAGCGATAACGACTTCAGCGAAATGCTTCGGATAATTGCTCTCAGTTCGAAGAAGGATGTCGAGAGGTGGCTCAGTGCAACCCCACAGATGAATGAGGCGCCAGGATATTGAAGACCTCATTGAAACGATCCTGCACCTGATCGCTTTGGGCTATGCCGGCATTCAACCGAACAACTCATTAAGGATGTTACGCACCGATCGGACCAGCACCGACCGATGAGGAGGATGAAATGATCGATTATAAGATCCGCTCCAGCCGTCCTCTGTTTCGCCCTGCGGTTTTGCGCGGGCTGAATCATGATTTAGGCGGTTCCTCGACGTAGGCGTTAGCGGAGTTCGTCACTCCCACCGCGAATCGTGCACTCGCGCGCCCCGCAGATTCGCCGATTGTCGCTCCAGCAGAAGCAGCCGCCCTAACGATGCGGGAACGCGCACAAAGCCACGTCGGGCGAATAGCGGGCATCACAGAGCGTGTCCTGCCCGCATCTCGGAATCGATGGAACCGGGGGAGATTCTGACCAACGCACGGAACCTGGAGCGGCTCGACTTCACGGCCCGCCGCAACTACGGCTTAGATGAACAACTCGCAGAGCGGCGATCTTTGAGTCTTGAGGTTCTGACGACCGAGGGAGCGCTCCCGTCAGGGTCGTCGATACGACGCCAAGCCGGGCACGACCTTTCGCGGTGGCGGCTGTTTAGACTGAGCGAGGAGCGCAAACGACTTGCGCCAAACAAGGCTCCTGCGGAGAGGAAGAGGAGGGCAATACTTGAACCCGCCTCAGGCACCGTCGCCCCGCCGATCACGAGCGTGAAGGTCTGGTTCGCTCCGGTTCCCCAGCTCCATACATATGTGCCGGGCGTCACCCCGAGGCTGGCGAAGGTCGCGTTGTTCTAAGTCGCGCCAGACGATAAAACATTATTGGATATATAGCCATCTGGCAGAACGAGTGTGCCGTTAATTCCGACGAGGGAAACATGGTCTCCGCTGAAACTGCTGGCCCCCTCCGATGGGCCCCCGCTCCCGAAACTCGCAGGCCCAGTGTAAGCCGGCGTACAAATCGATGAACGCCGCCGGCCCCATGACTACCACCCCGGAGAACGGGTTCAGGAAGCCGGAGGTCTGGAAGGAGGCGTTGGGGTCGAACGTCAGTCCGGTCAAGTTAATGGCTCCAGTTCCGGTCATGACAACGTTTGGCCCGACTTGCAGCAGCGTGGCGATATAATCGGCTCGGGCCGACGAGACGGAGAACGCCAACACGGCGAGGAGCGAGAGGAGACGGGATATTTTCATGCGGGGGGATTAGTTGTTGGGATTGTTTGGGTTATGCAGCAGTTGCTCCCGCAACATCAGCATGTTTCAATCCACTCCCTTCAGCCCTCGAGAGGCTTCTGACATAACATCCTCATTATGAGGATTATGCGTCGTAAATATTCTTACAGCCTTGCTACAGGCAGCCTGTCACGCCGCGAAAGAAATTGTAAAAATATCCGACGTTCACTGGGCGCGACGCCCCTCGAGCGATCCTGGGTCCGTGCGCAAATAGTCGGGCGGCAATCGCTTGCAATCAGCGGCTGCAATCAGGCGCGGGTGATCGCCTTGCCGCTCCCCTGGAGAAAATTCACGGTCGTTTTCTACGGTCGGGCGTGATTTCAACCGCGATGCAGCGCAATTCCCTGCAAAGCAGCGCAAGCGGAAAGACGTGCGGCTCCCTCGCAATCAGTGAGATTTGAGACGCTGCGCGAACCCGTGAAAAACAGCGCAAAACGGCTTTCTTGAATTATGAGTCCCCTGCTCTAACCGCTGAGCTATAGGCCCGACCTTCCGGCACTAGATCACACTGACGCAGAAATGACCACGCTGAAGCGAAGCGGCGATTGCCGTGGCCGGGACCGGTTGATGGTTGCGACGGATCGAGCAATCCCGCACACTTGGCTGCATCCGCCACGCTTCACCGGCGGAGGAGATTGACCGTGGCCGACACCGACAAGTTGCAAACGGCGACGCAATTACCCCGCCTGCCGTCGCGCCGCTCGCAAGGCGCCGAAGTCACGCCCGCGGGCGTGTGTTACCGCACTTGGTGCAAGCACGACCGCGTGGCGGTCATGATCGTGGACGAATCCCGGACGACGCGGCGAACGATCCCCCTCAAATCCGAGGGCGGGGGTTACTTCAGCGGCACCGACGAAGCTGGGCAGGCCGGGGATCTCTACTTTTACCGGTTTGGCGACAGCCAGGGCTGGCCGGATCCGGCGTCCCGGTTTCAGCCGTTCGGCGTCCATGGGCCGTCGATGGTGATTGATCCGGCGCTCCATGACTGGACGGATAGGGCATGGAGCGCACCTCCGTTTTCGGATCTGATCATCTACGAGCTGCACGTGGGCACGTTTACTCCGGAAGGGACGTTCCGGAGTGCGATCGATCGGCTGGAACATCTCGTGGGGCTCGGTGTCACCGCGATCGAGTTGATGCCCGTGGGCGACTTTCCCGGCGAGCGGAACTGGGGATACGACGGTGTCATGCTTTACGCGCCGGCGCGTGCTTACGGCCAACCGGATGATCTGCGCGCCCTCGTCGATGCGGCGCACGCTCGCGGCCTCGCGGTCATTCTCGATGTGGTCTACAACCACTTCGGCCCCGACGGGAATTACACCGGCGTCTATCACGACGGGTACAAGAATGAGGCGCTGCATACTCCCTGGGGAGCGGCCTTGAATTACGGCACCGAGCCCGTGCGCGCGTTTTTCACCGAGAACGCACCCTATTGGCGGCGCGAGTTCCACATCGATGGCTTTCGCCTGGACGCGACGCACGAGATCAAGGATGCCTCCGAGACGCACATCCTGGCGGAGATCGCCGCGCGAGTGCATTCAGTGGGCGGATTCGTGATTGCGGAAGACGACCGCAACGAGCCAAAGCTGCTCACGCCCGCGTTGCGCGGAGGGTTCGGCTTCGACGGCGCCTGGGCCGATGATTTTCACCACGTCATCCACGTGACGCTGACCGGCCATCAAGAGGGTTACTACGGCAAGTACGACGGCACGAGCACAGAACTGGCGCAGACGCTGGCGCACGGTTGGCTTGTCCGGGATCAGAAGCAGGGCCTCACAGGCCGGTCGCGCGGCGGTGATCCCGCGAATCTCCCGCCGCCGCAATTCGTTTACTGCATCTCGAATCACGATCAGGTCGGCAACCGCGCCTTCGGCGAACGGCTCGGGCAGATCGTTTCGCCGGCGGCCTACCGGGCGGCGTCCGCTCTCCTCTGTTTGGTGCCGCAGACGCCCATGTTGTTCATGGGACAGGAATGGTCCGCCTCGACCCCGTTCCAGTTTTTTACCGATCACCACGCCGACCTCGGCGCGAGCGTAACCGCGGGAAGGCGCCGGGAATTCAGCCACTTTGCCGCTTTCCGGGACCCGCAGATGCGCGCCGCGATCCCCGATCCACAGGCGGCGCGCACGTTCACGAATTCGAAATTACATTGGGAAGAATTGCATGAGCCTGCGCACGCCGGCGTGTTGCTGCTCTATCGCAAATTCCTCCAGCTGCGCCAAACTCACCACGCCTTCCGCGAGCGCTCGTGCGATCGGGTCGAGGTGCGCGAACTTGCGGATGGGATCGTCGCGCTCCTCTTCGGTCGCGCCGGCGAATATGAATGCTGCGTTGCGACCGATCTCGTCGGAGGTCATGCCGCGCCGACGATGGACGATCCGCAGTTCGCGCCGGGCGGCGCCCGGGAATGGCAACTCCTGTTGTCCAGCAACGAAACGCGTTTCGGCGGTGCCGGCGAGCCGCCGTTCACGGTTCCGACGACGCTGGTTTTTGAGGCGCTCTGAAGTCGGCCGGGGCCGCTTCCGCAGAGCGCGAACCGGCCGTGAAGCGTATCAATCTTGCACCGCTCAAGTCCGTGCGCTCGGTTGGAGCGTGAACGGAGGTGAGACGAGCGACGAAGTGGTCATTATTGGGGCCGGCATCGCCGGGCTCACCTGCGGTGTCCTTTTCGCGGAACGCGGCTGGCGCACAACGATCTTCGCGCGCGAAACTGGCAGCCAGACCACATCCGCAGCCGCGGCGGCCATCTGGTTTCCGTACGATGCCGAGCCCGCGGAAAAAGTAATCGAGTGGGCGCTTGCCACGTTCGCCGTTTTCCGGGACCTGGCGGCGGATCAATCGAGCGGCGTCAGTCTGATCGAGTTGCGGGTCTGCGCGCGAGAGGGAGCCTGTGCGATCCCGGAGTGGGCGCGTCCGCTCGGCGCACGGGCATTTGCTCCGGCTCAGGGCGACATCTTCGTCAGCGGCTACGCGGTCGAGGTGCCGCTCATCGACACGAGTGTTTATCTCGATTATCTGAGCGGGCGTTTCGCACGTGTGGGCGGCGCTCTCGTTGGCAACATGGATGTGCCGCATCCGGCCGCCGTGGAGAATCGTCAGGCATTGATCGTCAACTGCACCGGCATCGGCGCGAAGCTTTTCGTCCCGGACGCCGGGGTGGAGCCGCACCGCGGCCAGGTGGTGATCACCCCGAAAGTCCCGCTCCCCTACGCGATCGTCTGCAACGATCCGCCGCTCATGTATGCGATCCCGCGTCGAAACGATTGCGTTCTGGGCGGCACCAACACCGTGAGCGATGAGCTCGCGCCATCGGCCGACGATACCACCCGAATCGTGGCGGAATACGCCCGGACCTTGCGCACCGCCGCCCCGACCCGTGCGGGCGACGCGAGTCGGCCTGCGACCATTTCGACGCGCGGGCGTGCGGCTGGCGCGCGAGCAATTGCCGGATGGCCGCACCGTCATCCACAACTACGGCCACGGCGGCGCGGGCTTCACGCTCTCGTGGGGCTGCGCCGAGGCCGTCGCGCAATTAGCAGCGCGCCGGTAACACCGCTGAAAAACAAACCGGCGCCCCGCTTGCACGGGGCGCCGGTCGCAAAAACAAAACTGCTGCCGGATTAGCGGCGTCCGCCGCCGCCGCCGCCGCCGCCGCCGCTGAACTGCCGCGGGCGCTCTTCACGGGCGCGGGCTTCGTTCACGGTCAGGGTGCGACCTTGCACTTCCTTGCCGTTGAAGGCGTTCATCGCGGCGGTGCCGGCCGCGGCATCCGCCATCGTCACAAACGCGAAGCCGCGTGAGCGGCCGGTTTCGCGGTCATTGATGAGGGCGACTTCGGCGACTTTGCCGTGTTGTTCGAAAAGATCCTGGAGATCGTTTTCAGTGGTCTCGAATGCGAGATTTCCTACGTATAACTTCATGGTGATTTTGAGTGGACCAATACCTGCCAGCTACATAGCCGTTCCCGCTAATCGGGTTTCAGAATCACCAAAGAGACGAACTCAACTGACGATCTACCAAGCAACGAACAGAACAGAACTTTATCCAATACGTCCCCAGCTTCGCCCGCATCCGCCCAAATACAACTGCTCATTTTGAGCGACCGCAGGACGCGGATCGTCCGTTCGCCGCGGTTTTTTTGCCCCGTCCCAAAAGTTCCGCAAACCAGAGCCCCGTCCTGCCGCGTTCAGTAGTCGGGACCATGCCAGACGAGGGAATCACAATGCCCAACCGGGCAGACGAAGCGGCCATGCTTTCCGAGGCGAGGCGCTATTGGAGCGAGCATCCAGGCAGCCCGGCGGCAGCGCAGCACCCGAGGATTCTGCGGCGTGGCGGCAAGTTCATCGCGCTGCTCGGGAGCACCCTCGAGGACGGCACCGCCGGCATCGGGGAGACGGTCGCGGCGGCCCTGCAGGCGTTCGATGCGCAATACCCGGAACGCCGCGTGCCACTGGAGGATCGGTGAGGCCTTGCCTCCGTGCCCAAGCTCAATTCTTGCCCCAACACGAGACCGGACGGCACCCCTGATACGTTTCCTATTCATATGAAATTACCGATGCCCGATAGGGAAGGAGAACGATTCGAGTTGGCGATCCCGATCTCGGAGGCGTTCGCTTTTGCGATGGGATGGTCGGACCTGAACTACAATGACCCGTCGGACGCCTCGCGGCGCTTGATGGGGGCCTTCGCGCTGGACGCCATGCAGTACTCGGAACAATGGCGGACTGCGGCCATCGCCCTCGCCTGCCTGGAAGAGCGCTGGCCGGGATTCTATCTCCAGGCGGCGTAGCGAATTGCCGGAAGGAAAGGGCGTGCCCATTGGGCACTCTGCGGAGCGGCTGGCATCGACGGCCGCCCAATCGCGGTTCGCGCAGGAATTTCTTCGCGCCCGATGTAGGTTCGTGAGTAATCTCACACTGGCCCGCGCATGTCAGATTCAGCCCCCAAAAAGCTCGATCCCGCCGCGACGGACGACACGTCCGAGAACGCCCGCCACGGCGCGAAGAAGCGGCGTGATCCGAATGAACCCACGGCGGTAGTGGGGTTGGGGGCGTCGGCGGGAGGCGTGGCGGTGTTGCAGCAGTTCTTCAGCGACATGCCGCCGGATTCCGGCCTGGCGTTCGTGGTGGTGATGCATCTTTCGCCGGAGCACGAGAGCCAGCTTGCCGCAATGTGATTCAGCAGAAGACAACGATGCCGGTGATGCAGGTGACGGCGCCGGCGAGGTAAAGCCGAATCACGTGTATGTCATTCCGCCGAATCATCAGCTCACTTTTGAGGAAGGGATGTTGCGACTCGTGCCGCCGCAGCAGGCTCGGGCGGCGGGTGACGATCGATCTGTTTTCCGCACGCTCGCGCAGGCTTATGGGCAGCGCGCGGTCTGCGTGATCCTTTCCGGCTCCGACTCGGATGGTGTGATCGGGCTCAAGCACATCCGCGCGCAAGGCGGCCTCACGATCGTGCAGGACCCGAACGAAGCGCAGTTCGACAGCATGCCGGCGACTGCGATCAGCACCGGCATGGTCGACTGGGTGCTGCCGGTCGCGGACATGACGCCAAAGCTGCTCGAGTTCGTGCGGAACGAACACGGGATGAGGCTGCCGCCGGAGATCCCGGAGTCGAAACACATTCGCGACGCAAGGCGCCGGATCACGATTGCGCAGGACCCGAACGAAGCGGAGCACGACAGCATGCCGTTGACCGCGATCAGTACCCGGCATGATCGACTGGGTGCTGCCGGTCGCGCAGATGCCGGCGAAGCTGCTCGAGTTCGTCCGCAACGAGCACGCGATGCTATTGCCGTCGGAGATTCCGGAGCTGACGGCCGGACGTCAAGGTACAGGACGCGCCCGGTGGCGAGACGGTTTCGGAGGAAACGCGCTCGCCGGAGGACGAAGAGGCGCTGGTGGACGTGCTGGCGGATTTGCGGGCGCAGACGAGTCACGATTTTCAGCATTACAAGCGCGCCACCGTGCTGCGCCGCATCGCGCGTCGGCTGCAGGTGAACTCGATCGCGTCGATCCCGCAATACCGGAATTCATGCGCACGCACGCGGCGGAAACGCGCGCGCTGCTGCAGGACTTGCTCATCGGCGTGACGCATTTCTTCCGCGACCGGGACTCGTTCGCTCGCTCGAAGCCCACCTGCCGCAGCTTTTCGCAGGCAAGAAAACGGACGATCAGGTGCGCGTCTGGGTGGCGGGCTGCGCGACGGGCGAAGAGGCGTATTCGGTCGCGATGTTGCTCTGCGAACATGCGCGAGCGGCTTGATAACCCGCCCGTCGATCCAGATCTTCGCGACCGATATTGACGAGCAGGCGATCGCAGGAGGCGCGCGACGGGCCTTACCCGGCCACGATCGAGGCCGATGTTTCGCCGGAGCGGCTGCGGCGTTTTTTCGCAGAACGACCACGGGCGCTATCGGGTGCGGAAGGGGATGCGCGAGAAGGTGCTCTTCGCCGCGCACAATCTTCTGAAGGACGCGCCCTTCTCGCGGTGCGACCTGATCACCTGCCGTAACCTCCTCATTTATCTGAATGCGAAGGCGCAGGAGCAGGTCTTCGACATTTTTCATTTTGCGCTCCGCTGCGGCGGGCTCCTCTTCCTGGGCAGCGCGGAGAACCACGTGCCGGTGCAATCGCTCTTCTCGCCGGTCGACGCCAAGCATCGCATTTTTGTGCGCCGCTCCATGCCGCGGCCGACCTGGAAATTGCCGGCGCTGCCATTGCGCGCCGCCGGCCGACGCATGGCAGGCGGGTGCGCGCCTGCTGCGCGCTTCTGACGCAGGCGAGGAGCACGTGGCGAGAGCGGGATGCGAACGGATCGCGCGCACTTTGCCGGGCAGGAGCGGCGCGACGTCGCTCTTCGGCGAGCTGCATCTGCGAGTTGCTCGAGCAATACGGCGCCGCCTTCCGTCGTGGTGAATGAGGCAGCACGATATCGTGCATCTTTCGGAGAAGCGCGGGCCGCTATCTGCATTTCGCGGCGGGCGAGCCCCATGAACATCTTCAAGGTCGTGAATCCCGCGCTCCAGATCGAATTGCGGACCGCGCTCTTCCGCGCCGCGCAGTAGGAAGTGACCGTGACGAGCGCGCCGCAGACGGTGCAGCTCGACGGGCCAAGGGAAGTGATCACGATGCAGGTGCGGCCGAATCGAAAGCGCACCAGTCGGAGAGGTATTTCCTGGTCATTTTCGAAGGACGGAGCGACCTCGCGCCAAGCGTCACGGGGTCGGCCGGAGCAGACGCGGTCACGCGCGGCCTCGACGACGAAATCAACTACCTGAAGAAGCAGCTCAGCGCCACGGTCGAGCAACACGAAGCCGCGAACGAAGAGCTGAAAGCCTCGAACGAAGAGCTGCAGGCCGATGAATGAGGAGCTGCGTTCCGCCACGGAAGAGCTGGAGACGAGCAAGGAGGAATTGCAGTCGGTCAACGAGGAGCTGACCACGGTCAACGAGGAGCTGAAGAGCAGCGTCGAAGATCTGAGCCATGCCAACGCCGACCTCAACAACCTGATGGCCTCGACCGACATCGGCACCATCTTTCTCGAACCGCGAGCTGCGCATCCATCGCTTCACGCCGAGCGTGCAGACAGATCTTCAACCTGATCCCGGCCGATCTCGGTCGCCCGCTCTCCGACATCACGCACAACGCTGCATTACACAGGCCTTATCGCGGACGCGCGAGAAGGTCCTGGAACGCTTGGCAGACGATCGAGCGCGAGGTCCGCGTGGGCGAGGAAAACGTGGTTATCTGGCGCGGCTCGCGCCCTATCGCACGAGTGAGGATCGGATCGCCGGCGTGGTCGCGACCTTCGTCGACATTACCGGCCTAGGGGCGTGACGGATGAATTAGGCGCAAGCGAACTGCGCTTCCGCGCCATGTTCGAGCAGGCCAGCGTCGGCATTAAACAAATGGCGCATGACGGCACTTTACTGGCCGCCAATCCAGGTTTCTGCGAATTCATCGGTTACACCGAGAAAGAGTTGAAGCGCATGTCCATCCGCGACATCACGCATCCGGAAGATTACGTCCGCGAAGAAGAGTTGACGCGGGAGTTAGCCGCAGGGGTCATCCAGGAGTTCACCCTCGAGAAGCGCTACCGGCGAAAAGATGGCGAGATCGTGTGGGGCTCGATCACGGCGAAGTTCGTCCGGTCCGAAGGCGGCCTGCCGCTCTACACCCTCGCGATCGTGCGCGCGATCGGCGACCGCAAACAAGCCGAAGAAGACTTACGCGCGAGCGAAGAGCGCTTCCGGCAATTCGCGGAGAACTCCGCGGACACGCTTTGGATAATCAATGCGGAGACGCGGCAGCTCGAATATCTCAGTCCCGCCTACGAGCGCATGTGGGGCGAACCGCGCGATGCCGTCATGCAGGATCTTGCCCACTGGGACGAGGTGATCCATCCGGAAGATCGGGCGCGCACGCTCGCCACGGTAGAGCGCTTGCTCGCGGGAGAAACGCTGAGCCGGGACTATCGGATTATCCGGCAGAATGACGGCGCGGTGTGCTGGATTCGCGATGTTGGCTTCGCCATCCGCGATGACGATGGACGCGTTGTGCGCATCGCGGGGATCGCGCAGGACATCACCGCGGACAAGGAACGCGCGGAGCAGCTGGGCAACGCCGAGGAACGCTTCCGCCTGCTGGTCGAGGGAGCGAGGGATTACGCCATGTTCCTGCTCGATCCGGCGAGCATCATCACCTTCTGGAGCACAGGGGCGGAGCGTGTTTTCGGCTGGACGTCGCGAAGAAGCGACGGGCCAGAACGGCAAGATGATCTTCACTCCGGAAGACAATGCCAAAGGCGAAGCGCAGAAGGAGATCGACACCGCCCTCGCGCACGGTCGCGCGCCGGACCGCCGTTTTCATCTGCGCAAGGATGGCTCCCGCTTCTGGGCGGATGGCGTCCTGATGCGGCTGAATGATGAGAGCGGGGCGCTGCGCGGTTTCGCCAAAGTGGCGCGCGATGCGACCGAGCAGAAAGAAGCGGAGGACGCGTTGCTCCACGCCCGCGATGAGATGGAGCAGCGCGTCGTGGAGCGCACGGCCGACCTCGTCGCGGCAAACAACAAGCTGAACCGCACCATGGCAGAGCGCGCGCAACTCGAGCGCGAACTACTCACGATCAGCGAGCGCGAGAAACGCCGCATCGGGGAGGATCTGCACGACATGATCTGCCAGGAGCTGACGGCGACGGCGTTGTTCCTGAAATCGAGCGCGAAACAGCTCGAGAAGGAAAGCCCCGCCGCGGCCCTGATGTTGAACGAATCGGCGCAGATCGTGAACCACAATGTCGGCTTCGCGCGCGACATGGCGCGCGGGTTGCATCCGGTGGAACTGAAGGCGTCCGGGTTACAGGCGGCGTTGCGCTCCATGGCGGCGCAGATCACGCGAGACCAAGGGGATCAAATGCGAAGTAAATGCCGCGCGGCTGGTCCGCACCGGCAGTGATGAGCTGGCCTTGCACCTGTTTCGCATGGCCCAGGAGGCGGTGACGAACGCCGTCAAACACTCGAACGGGAAGAATATTATAATCTCGCTCTACCGTCGCCCCGGGAATATCTGCCTAAGCGTGGAGGATGACGGAAAGGGCATGCCAAAGAAACAAAAGCGATCGAGCGGGCTCGGGATTCATATCCTGAACTATCGCGCCAATCTCCTCGGGGCGACCCTCGAGATCGGCCCACGCCCGGGCGGTGGGACAAAACTAGCCATATGCGCTCCGACCGCGAAATCGGTCAAGCAATGAAGCGCGACGCCGCAAAACGCCACGCGATCATCGTGGTGGATGATCATCCGCTCTTCCGCAAGGGCGTGGTGCAGATGCTAAGCCAGGAGGGAGATCTCGAGGTCCTCGCGGAAGCGGAGAACAGCCCCGCCGCGCTCGAGATGATCCGGCGCATCCCGCTGGATCTCGCGATCGTGGACATTGGCCTGCATGGGAGCACGAACGGGATTGAGCTCACGAAATCCATCCGGGCGGAGAAGCCGGATCTGCCCGTCCTGGTGCTTTCGATGCACGACGAGTCGCTCTATGCCGATCGCGCCCTGCGCGCGGGGGCACGCGGTTATCTCATGAAGCGCGAGGCACTCGACAGCGTCATCCAGGCAGTGCGCACGGTCCTGAGTGGCGAACTCTACGTCAGCTCCATCATGCAGAAGCGAATGCTCGCAGACCATGTGGGCGCGGGTAGTCAGGGGCGTACGCCAGTGGATCGATTAACGGATCGCGAGCTGGAAGTGCTGCAGTTCATCGGTGAAGGAAATGAAGTGCGCGACATCGCGGCCAAGCTCCATCTAAGTGCCAAGACGGTGGAGGCGCACCGGGGGCACATCAAAGAAAAGCTGAATATGAGCAACGCGCGGGAAGTGGCGCGTTTCGCGGTGCAGTGGGTCGATCAGCAGCGCTGACGTTTCCCAGCCGCCGGCTGCCTCCGCTCGGACGCTTTAGATCTTGCTGCGCTGCGCGCGCACGCTGCTCGAGAGCTTCCGCAATCCGAGCTCGAGCCGCGTCTTGACCGTCCCGAGTGGCGTCCGGGTCTGCGCCGCGATCTCGCGGTGGGTCAGGCCGCCGAAGAACGAAAGGTTCAGCGCCTCGCGCTGAAAATCCGGCAGGCGCCGTATTTCCGTTTCCAGGAACTGGCGGATGTCGGCGCTGGTGTTGTCGTCGGTGGTGCAATTCTGCATCCAGGAGCGCGGCTCGGTCTCGACGTAGGCCTCGAAGCGATCTTTGGCCCGGGAATAAGCGGCGCGACGGCGGACCCGATCGATGGCCCGGCGGCGGGCGATCGTGACCAGCCAGCCGAGTGGTTTGCCAAGCGCCGACGAATAGCTGGCGGCTTCACGCCAGACCTGGAGGAAACTCTCCTGCAACACATCGTCCGCTTCAGTCTCATCCTGCAACACCTGGTAGATCACCTTCTTCAATGTTTTGCCGTGGCGCTCGACAAGCGTGGAAATCGCGGACTGCTCGCGCGCTCTGATTCCCTCCATGAGGTGTTCATCCGACAGTTCTTCGAACGTTGCCGAGCTCGACGAAGGTGGAAGCGATCATAGTTCTGGATCTGAGTTTGGGTTGGCGCCGGCGCGGATTGCGCGGCTCGGCCTGCTGTCGGCCAGAACGCGCGACCAATCCTGCCAGGCTTTACGGGAGACAAGCGGGTTCCCGGGGTGAACCCACTCCCGGGGCGTGCTGGGGCAGCGCTTCACTCGGGCAACGCAGCCGGACGCGGCCGGTCATGCCGATCGAGACCTTCACGTGGCGGCCGGTGAACGTCCGATCGCAGTGGATACAAGAGCGGCGATCATCCAGCGAACGCCACTGGTGAACCGGGTCGGCCCGCCGCAAAGCGTCGAGTTTTTCCTCTGGCGCCAGGATCGTCCGGACAGGCATGTCCGCAGATTGGCAGGGACGCCGTGCGCTCACAATTGGAGCGCTCCCTAGTTGATTTGTAGGACAAATCCCTAGAGCGCAGCGGTTTCAAACTCGGCCAGCACACCCGCTCCGGATGCGCTAACCTGAGCCGCACGCATGAATTTCCTTCGTTCGCTCGTTCAAAAAATCACCGGCAAGCCCGTCGACTGGGATGAACTCGAAGAGTCACTCATCCGCGCCGATCTCGGGGTGCCGATGACGATGCGCATCCTCGCGTCTCTGCAGGAGCGCGCCACGACTGCGACCATCACTTCCAAAGACGTGGTCGAAGTGGCGCGCGAGGAAATCGGCCGCGTCCTGCCGATCGCGCCCGCGCCGCTCCGTCCCCTCCCCGCCGGCCCGAAGCGTCCTCTTGATCGTGGGCGTGAACGGCACCGGCAAGACCACCTCGACCGCGAAGCTCGCCCATTACTTGAAGAGCCGGCGGCACACCGTGCTCCTCGCGGCGGCGGATACATTTCGCGCCGCCGCCATCGAGCAGCTCGGTGTCTGGGCGGAGCGCATCGGCGTGGAGATGATCAGCGGCCAATACAACGCGGACCCGGCCGCGCTTTGCTACGATGCCTATGCGGCCGCGGCCCGGCAGGACGTCGAGTTCCTCCTCTGCGACACGGCCGGGCGTTTGCACACCAAGAGCAATCTCATGGCGGAACTGGACAAGGTTAAACGCAGCATCGCGAAGCAGGATCCGAAGGCGCCGCACGAGACGTGGCTGGTGGTGGACGCGACGACCGGCAGCAATGCGCTTTCGCAAGCGCGCGAATTCCATCAGGCGGTCGGCCTGACGGGATTGATCGTGACGAAGCTCGATGGCAGTGGCAAAGGCGGGGTCGTGATCGCGATTCAGGATGAGCTCGGGATTCCGACCCGCTTCGTCGGCACCGGGGAGAAGCTCGAAGACCTCGCGCCATTCGACGGCCGGGTCTACATCGAGAACATGGTGTAGGCCGTGTCTCGTGACGCGGCGGACGTCTCGTTCCCTCTCACTCGGCCCGCAACGCAACGATTGGGTTCACTCGCGTGGCCCGACGGGCCGGCACAAGGCACGACGCCGCTGCCACTGCCGCGAGCAGAGTCGCCACGGAGACGTAGATCACCGGATCGAGCGTGTTGACCTTAAAGAGGAAGTTCTGCAGCGCCGCGCGGCCGACCACGCCGAGCAGGAGCACCGCCGCGCCCACGCCCAGGGTCAGACCCACCGCCAGTTGAAACGCCCCCTGGCGCATCACGAGGCGCAGGATGCGCGCGGCGTCTGCGCCGAGCGCCATGCGAATGCCAAACTCCTGCGTGCGCTGGTTCACAGAGAAACTCATGACGCCATACAGACCGACGGCCGAGAGCACGACCGCCGCGATCCCGAAGATCGTGAAGAGGCCCGCCGTGATGCGGTTGATCCCGAGAATCTCATCGTGCAATTGCGCAGGCGTGCCGCCAAAATAGACGGGCAGGTTGGCGTCCAGTTGCGCAACGGCGCGGCCGAGGGCCGGCGCGAGTGTCTCCGCCCGCTGTCCCTGCGGTGGGCGGACCACGACGGTGACGAACTGCGGCGAGACTTTTGCCCCAAGGAGCGGGATGTAAAAGCCGGCGTTGTCGGTCTGGGTGTTGAACGGCCCCTGCATCAGGGTGTCTGGCACGACGCCAATGATTGTGCGCCATTCCTCCTGCTGCGCGGGATTGAACTGGCGGATGCGGCGGCCGAGCGGGCTTTCGTTCCCCCAATACTTGCGCGCGAAGCTCGTGTTCACGATCGCGACCGGCTGGCGGGCGTCGTTATCTTCGATCGTAAAGTCGCGCCCTTCGATCACCTTCAACCCGAGCAGCTGGAAGTATCCGTCGGAGACCGCTTCCGAGTTCCCTTGCGGCCGGTCCCGATCCGTAACGTAGGTCTTTCCGTCGACCTCATAGCGGCCGAAGTTCCCGAAGGTCATGCGGAACCGCGCCGTCGCCGCGGCGCCACTGAAGGCCGGGTTCGTGCGCAACTCGCGCACCGCCCGGACGAAGAATTGCTGCCGCGCTTCCGACGTTGGGTAATCGCCTTCGAACAGCCCCATGCGGGCGCTGTAAACCGCGGCTTCGTCGTAGCCGTAGTCGAGCGTGGTTTGATTGCGGATCGACTTCACCTGAAAGGTCGCGGCCACGAGGAGCGTGGCGCTGAGCGCGATCTGCCCGATCACGAGGACACGGGTAAGGGCGTTGACCAGGCGGCTGCTGTTCCCGCGGCCGCCTTCTTTCATGACCTCCGCCGGATTGGCCCGCACACTCAGGAGTGCCGGCACCAATCCCGACGCAATCGTGGCCAGCAGGGTGATGCCCACCGTGAACGCAAGGACCGGGCCATCGATCGTAAATGAAACCCAATAGGGCAACGGGTTCGGCAGCGCCTGAGTGGCGCGGATGAGAAGGGCGAGCGACCAGTGGGCGAGCAAAATGCCGACGATTGCGCCTAACGAAGCCACGAGCAGGCTCTCCGTCAGCATTTGCCGCACGATCCGCCAGCGGGTCGCACCGAGAGCGCCCCGGATCGCCAGCTCCTTGGCGCGCAAGGCAGCACGCCCAAATTGCATGTTCATGACGTTGACACAGGCAATCAGCAACACCACGGCGACAGCTCCGAGCATGGCGTAGATCGTGCCGCGCAGTTGCGGGCCGGTGAAAGCGTTCAAGAGCGGCTGCACTTTCGCGGTGGTCAGCTGTCCGTTGGTCTTGGGGTATTCCTTCGCGAGCCGGCGCGCCAGCTCCACGAACTCGAGATTCGCCTGGTCCACGCTGACCCCGGGTTTGAGACGGCCGAGCACCTGGACGCCGATGCTGGTGGGATCTTCGCGCGGCTTGAGCGGGAATTCGTTGTAATACGGCACCCAGAGCTGCTCGTTGAATGGAAACTTAAAGCCCGCCGGCATCACGCCGATGATCGTCGCCGGTTTGCCGTTGATGCGGATGGCCTGGCCGACAATATTCGGGTCGCCGCCGAAATCCCGCTGCCAGATTTCGTGGCCCAGAAGCGTCACTTTCTCAGCGCCCGGGCGGTTGTCCTCCGCCGTGAAATCACGGCCGAGGATCGGCGAAACCCCGACGATCCGGAAGAGATCCTCGGTTACATAACCGCCGGTGTAGCGCTGCGGCGTATTCTTGTAGGTGACGTTGATGGTCGACCCATTCAGATAGCCGCTCATCATCGCGAACGATTGCTGCGCGGCCCGGATATCTTCGTAGTCCTGAGCGGAGGGGATGTTACCGGCCCCGCCGTTGTTTTGATTATCGTCTGCCTGCGGATCGATGAACCCGACGCTCATCAACTGCTCCGGATGCGGAAACGAAAAGCCGCGGAGCACAAAGGCGTTCACGACGGCGAACTGCGTCGTGACGCCGCAAATGCCAAGCGCGAGCACCAGCACGGCGAGGATACAAAACGTCTTCTCTTTGAACAGAACGCGAAGGCCGACACGAACATCCTGCAGGAATGATTGAAAGAACATGGGCTGTGTTTGGGGGTTGAGGTTGCCAACTGCCGCGGCGGCGTTCAGCGAACGCCGCCGGTATCTAATTTTTGCTCGCGACGACGCACCACGGCTCGACCGTCCGTGCCACTACGCACCTTGTGCTCCACCCACCTGCACGTCGGCCGTGTGGCCCGTGATACCAACCACCGGCACGCTGAACGGTTGATTGGCAGCGTTCCACATCGCGAACGCGGCGGTGCCGATCAGGAGTAGGTAGACGAGGGTCTCAGACAGGCTGCGTTCCTTCTCTTCGGAATGAACGAGCAACTCATACGTCGAGGCCACATGTATTGGGGTTTGGCTCTTGGTTTTCATGTCTGTTGTCCTTGTTGTTGTAACTAATGGTTGACGGTTGTTCCTAATGCATGGTGCGTGCCAGGCGGGTTTTCCAGCGCATAACATGCCGTTGTTGTGTGCTTTACGCATATTTCCCCGGATGACGAAACCTTTTGATCCGTCGCGCCAGTGGGATCGATCGTTCCGAAAATGGAACGCCCGTGCGGCCGCGGTCTGCAGCGGGAAAATGTTGTCATCGCAGGTAGGATGCGTTCACCCCGCGATTCGGATTCAACTTTCTCCGATCGAGAAAAGCGGAACGATCGCGCACCGAAGGCGCGACCAACCGATCAACTGACGGCAATTGCTTTTAGTCCCGGCCCCAGATCATCGCGGCCGCAGTCGTTAGGCTGCCACCCATGTTGAAGGTGAGGAACTTTTTGCAATTCTCAATCTGACGCGCACCGGCCTGTGACGTTAGCTGCTGATAACCCTCAACGACCTGGCGCACGCCCGTCGCGCCGACGGGATGGCCATCGCCGATCAGACCACCGCCGGCGTTGACCGGAATCTCGAAATCGAATTTCCCGCTCACCTTTTCATTGCGCACCTGCGGCAATGCAGTCGCGCCGCTCATGGCCAGCTCAGCGCCTTTGCCGTTTTCAGCGAGGCCGAGAATTTCGTAGGCGCAGATTTCCGTGATGGAAAAACAATCGTGCACTTCCACGCCGTTCATGTCGCGCGGTTTGAGGTTCGCCATGCTGAAGGCTTTCTCCGCGGCCTTGCGCGCGGTGGAAAATGTCGGCGCATCTTTTTTCTCCAGCGCGAGGTAATCGGTCGCGCAGACCGTAGCCGAGCAAACGCGGCAGCTTGGCTTTATCGATGCCGTGCTTCTGCAAATATTTTTCCGAGACCAGAACGAGCGCGGCACCGCCGTCCGTGATCTGCGAACAATCGGTAACCTTCAGCGGCGGAGCGACGCTCGGATTTTTTTCCGAAACCTGCGACGCGTAATCGTAGGTCAGGTCGGCGTCACGCATCTGCGCGAGCGGATTCAAACGCGCGTGCGCATAGTTTTTGTAAGCTACCCACGGTGAACGCGTCGCTCGAAGTCGCCATATTTCTCCATGTAGATCTGCGCGATCTTGCCGAACAACTTCGGGAACATGAAGTCGCCGTATTCCGGCTTCTCGACGTGATAATCGGCCGCCGCGCCGAGAACATCGCCGCCATCGAGCGACGACATCGTCTTCTGCTGTTCCGCGCCGACCACGAGGACGGCGTCGTGAAATCCGCCCGCGATCCATTGCGCGCCGAGAACGACCGAAAGCGCGCCGCGACGCGCAGGCCGCTTCGGTGTGCATGGTCGGAATGCCGTGCAGCGCCGGATCGATCTCCGGCATGAACGCGCCGAGATGCAGCTGCTTCGTGAACTGGCCGGCATTGAAATTACCGACCGCCGCGGCTTCGATCTCCGCCGGATCGATCTTCGCATCGGCGATCGCCTTGCGCCCCGCTTCCGTGATCAGATCGCGGATGGTTTTGCCTTCCTTCTTCAGGTTGCGCTTAAAGTCAGTCCGCCCAGCGCCGAGGATGTAAACAGGTTCCATAAGAGTGCTGATTATCTACGCCAGAGTTGCCGGCCTGTCATCCTCAGCCGGGAATGACGCGACCAGAAATGTTTAGAACGATGGCGAGGGCACGCAGGCGCGGCATGACGGCGAATACCTAGGAGAAAGCGTTTCCGCCGTCGACGGCGCGCGGTCCTATGCGCTCCAAATTTTTCTTGTTCGACCCACCTCATTGGGACACTGCGTTACGCTCTGGCTCGTTTAAGGGAAGAAGGGAACCGCAAGTCAGCGCAGCCTAACCAAAAGGCAAGTTGCGACGTTTTTGCTCTTGCCTTGCGAACAAAGCGGGCGAACACGCGCGCGCTCGATTCGCTCGAAACCGCAGCCAAAACACCGGTGGCAACAAACTACGGCGCGCTCAAGCTCGACGAGGCGTGGGATCCGCTCCGCGGCCAGCCACGCTTCGAAAAAATCGTTCGGTCACTCGCCCCCCGGCAACAGGCCGGACCGCCCGGCCGCTTTGCCTGCCGAGTGAGCGTCGCGGGTTGCCCCGGACTGGCGCGATGATGCTGTCGGAATGTCAGGTTGTAAACGTTGCGCCGCTTCAGCTCGGCGAAACAATCCCGCTTGTTCATTGCCTCGCGGAGGCTGAAGGCAACTGGACATTGAGCTTCTGACACAGAGCGGCGAAGCGTGGGTCGTTCACGTAAGGGAGGAAGAACGGTGTCACGGCCAGTTGCGTGAGACCGGAGTCGCGCGTCGCATAGGCGGTCTCGAGCCATCTAAACATTTGGTCGGGCTCCTTTCGAACTGCGTAGAGCACCGCAATCTGAAATGCCCCGTTGTTCGAATACCGGGCGATGAAATCCTGAAGCATGGCGTCGCCGGATGATCGGTCGCTTTGCGCTTGCTGTGTGAGATTGACGGCGTAATCGCGCCAGAATCCTTCCGACTCCAGTTGCGCATTCGCCCTCGCCTGCGCTGGAAGATTTTGAAGAATGTCCAGGATCACGAGATAGCTGTGAAAGCGGGAAGCATGCGGCTGAATCTCGAGTCCTTTCCGGAACAGTTCCTCGGCTTCCTTGAAACGGCCCATTCCGACTGCAACCCGGCCGATGTTGTACCACGAAGTGGTGACGAGAGGGTCTATGGAAATTGCCTCCCGGCAGGATCGTTCCGCTTCGGTCAGTCGACCCTGAGCGGAGAGCGCCATGCTCAATGCACTTTTCGCGGCGGCGTCGCTCGGCGCTGACTCCAGCACGCGCCGGAATTCCTTTTCTGCGCCCCGGAAATCGAGGTCCGGGTTCATTGCCAGCAAACCCACTGCCATGCGCGTTGCGGCTAGATCCGGGGCGAGACCAACCGCGATGTCCGTGGCGCTCCGGGCCTGGGCGTATGCCTTTGCGGTATCGTCCGTCGCCTCCGTCGAGAAGCTGGCGGCATACCGACGCCAGGCCTGGGCTAGTTTGGCGTAAGCGAGAGCGTAGTTCGGATCCAGGCGAATGGCTTCTTCGAGGAACGTAATCGCTCGACGCACGGGTTCCGCGCTTTCCTGTTGGACGTAGAAATCCGACTGCAGCACCGCGTTATGCGCGGCCGGATTTTCACTCGACCCGCCCGCGACAGACCGAACTGTTTCGCCCAATAATTTCACCTTCATCTGCTCCGCGACCGATTTGGCGATTTCCGCCTGCACCGCGAAGACATCCTTCAGTTCCCGATCGTAGGTTTCTGTCCAGAGTGAACGGCCATCCGCCGCGCTGATGAGCTCGGCCACGATGCGAACACGATCCCCCTGCTTGCGCACGCTGCCTTCGATCAGGTGCGCGACCCCGAGCTTCTGACCGATCGCAGCCGAATCGCCGGATTTTCCTTTGAAGAAAAAAGACGAGCTGCGACCGATCACTTTGAGCTCGGGAATCTTCGCCAGCACCGCAATCAATTCCTCGGAGAGGCCATCCGAAAAATACTCGTTGCTGGCATCGCCACTGGTGTTCACCAGCGGCAGCACGGCAATCGATTTCTCCGCTTTCCCGGCGACCGAGCCAGCTCTGTTACCCAAGACAAACTTATCGGTCAGCAACAGGACCACGGCCACAGCCAGCATCGCCATAATCCAGCGATCGATGTTCCGTCGCGCCTGACGCGCCGCTGGCAGCACAGAAGCCGCCTCGCTCTCGCGCTGCAGGCCCTGCGGGGTCCATTGATAAAACCAGGCGAGGAGAACCCAAAAAGGGAAGCCGATGACCGCCGCCACGATGATCCAGCGCACCAGCCACGCGTCGATTTGGAAGAACGGCAAAACCTGCGTCGCGATCTGCACGAGCAGCCAAGCGCTCGCGGCGTAAAACGCGCCGGCACGAAGAACGTTCCGGCGTCTCAATTCAGTAAAAACTTGCACGGCAGTGGGCTGCGACCGTTGTCGCATCCGCGCGTCGTTTTTGGAAGCGGGAACGCCGCGCCGCGTGCTCACCCCGCCGCAAAGTGTTGTCCACCTTGGGCTGAAACGTCATCCCGAGCGGCATGGAGCGCGGATTCGTTCCGCCAAAAAATCGCGTTTCCCGTCATTTTCTTCGCGCGCGCCCCAGAACTGCCGCATCGCCGCGATGGCGGGTTGAACGTTGGGCGTTTTCATCCGAAATAGGACGCACCCATGGCACGACTTCACGAATATCAAGGCAAAGCCATTCTGGCCGCGAACTTGCACCTGCATCGTTGCGCTTTTGCGAGCAATGAGTTCCATTAATTCTTTCCCCGCAATGGAGCCCGAACGATGACACAGCCACAACCCTACGTCCCCACCGCACGCGAGCAGAAGTTTCTCGAGAGCGTCGAAGAAGGCCGCTATGAGCGGGAAATCATCAGTGGGCTTGCCCCCTTCTTCAACGAGAAGGCGCCGGCGGACATGCTCAGCTTCTACGCCCAGGACGAGGTGACAAGGCTGAAAGCGCTCAAAGGCACCGATCGGGACGTTGAAGCCCGGATGCCCGTGAAGATCACGCGCCATTACTACGAGCTGGCCAGGACCAGCGCCGCGATTCAGCGCATCGTCAAGGCCGACCCCGCCGAGACGATGGATCTTGCGGGCTCGGAGGATCCCGGCAACCAGATGGACTACAGCCCCGTCGAGGGCCTGCTGCACAAGTACGAGATGGGACTCATGTACGTCATTTCGACCTGCTCGGCACATTGCCGCTTCTGTTACCGCGAAGAATTGATCGCCCGTAAGCAGATCAAGCGACAGGACGGCACCATCGCAAAGAAAGGTCTCGCGATGATCCCCGAGATCATCCCCTACATCAAGCAGCACAACGCGGCCGTGGCGAAGAACGGCGGCGTGCACCCCGAAAGCGGACGCGAGAAGTTGCGCGAGATCCTGATGTCGGGCGGCGACGCGATGGTGCTGAACAATTCAAAGATCGCGGCCTGGCTGGGCGCGCTGGCCGAAGCCGGCGTCGAGTCGATCCGCATCGGCACCAAGGATATGGCGTTCTATCCCCAGCGCTTCGACCGCACCTTCCTCTCGATGCTCGATCGGTTCCACGAGACCTACCCGCAGGTCGGCCTGCACATGATGCTGCACTTCGAGCACCCGGACGAGTTCCTCGCCAAGGATGCGGAAGGAAACTACATCGAGGACGCGCAGGGCTTTAAGCAATGGGTCCCCGCGACGGGCGAAGGGATGCGGGGCCTGGCCTCGCGCGGCTGGCTCACCGTGCAGAACCAGGCGCCGATCATGAAGGGCATCAACGATGACGCGGACGCCCTCCGCATTCTGCAGCGCGAGTTCAAGCGCGCCGGCGGCGAGAACCACTACTTCTTCTGCGGGCGCGACATCGTCGCCTACAAGGCGTTCAACGTTCCGATCGAGTCCGCGTGGAATATTCTCAACGACTCGCAAAAGGGCCTGTCGGGCGTCGAGGCCCACGCGCGCCTTTCCATCACACATTACAAAGGCAAGACCGAAGTTGCGGCGGTCACCAACGAGGCGATACCGGGACTCGCGGGCAGCGAGAATGGCGTCCTGATCTTCAAGATTCTTCGGAACGCCGGCAGCGCCCCCGATCGCGGCAAGGTCTGCATCGTCGGCCGCAACCCCGAGGCGCTCTGGTTCGACGACTACGAGGACCGCGTTCTGTTCGACGAGGCCGGCTTGTACGACTACGCGCGGGTGGCGAAACCCGGACAGGCGCCGGTTCGCGCCACGGCTGCCGCACAGGCGCCGAGTATCGGCGCTCTTCAAGCCGCTCTTGTAGCGCGGAATGATCGACAAGCGGGTCGCGAGCGCGGCCGAGGCTGTCTCGGACATTTTCGACGGCGCCGCCATCATGATCGGTGGTTTCGGCGAAGCGGGCAGTCCAATCGAGCTCATCCACGCGCTGATCGACCAGGGCGCCACGAATCTGACGATGATCAGCAACAACTGCGGCAGCGGCGAGGTCGGCCTCGCGGCGCTGCTCAAGGCGGGCCGCGTTTCCAAGGTCGTCTGTTCGTTTCCGCGCACCGCCAACTCGACCGTCTTCCCCGAGCTCTACCGAAGCGGGCGCACGAAATTGGAATTGGTTCCTCAGGGAACGCTCGCGGAGCGCATCCGCGCCGGCGGAGCTGGAATCCCGGCGTTCTACACCCCGTCCGCGGTGGGAACGCCGCTGGCGGAAGGCAAGGAATGCCGGGAATTCGGCGGCAGAAAGTATGTGCTTGAGCACGGCATCCGCGCGGACTTCTCGCTCATCAAGGGGCGGGTCGCCGACACCCACGGCAACATCCTTTACAACAAGACGGCGCGAAACTTCGGCCCGCCGATGGCGATGGCGGGCAAGGTCACGATCGTCCAGGTCGCCGAGGTCGTCGAGCCGGGCCAGCTGGACCCCGAGTCGATCGTCACGCCCGGCATCTTCGTGGATCGCGTCGTCGCCATCGCCAACCCGGCCCACGAATCGGAACTCGTCGCAGCAGGAGCGTCCTACCCATGACGAAGCCGCCAGTGATCGGGCGAACGCGCGAGGAGATGGCGCAGCGCCTGGCGCAGGACATTCCCGACGGCTCCTATGTGAATCTGGGCATTGGCATTCCGGAGCTGGTCGCCAGGTTCGTGCCGGCGGGCCGCTCGCTGATCTACCACACAGAAAATGGCATGCTCGGCATGGGCCCCGCGCCCAGGCCCGGCGAAGGCGATCCCGAGCTGGTCAATGCGGGCAAACAGCGCGTGACGGCGCTGCCGGGCGCCGCGTACTTTCATCACGCGGACAGCTTCGCCATGATCCGCGGCGGCCACCTGGATCTTTGCGTGCTCGGCGCGCTCCAGGTCGCGCAGAACGGCGATCTGGCCAACTGGTCCACGGGCGAGCCCGACGCCATCCCCGCAGTCGGCGGCGCCATGGACCTGGTCGCGGGCGTGAAGTCGATCTTCGTCATAACCCAGCATTGCACCAGGGAAGGCGAGGCGAAACTCGTGCAAAAGTGCACCTTTCCGCTGACGGGATTGGCCGTCGTGAACCGCATCTACACCGATCTCGCCGTGATCGAAGTCACGCCGAACGGATTTCGGCTCGTCGAACTGAGCCCAGGCATCGATTTCGATTTCGTGCAGGAGCGCACCGGTGCGCCTCTGCTTCGCAACCCGGAACCGATCGAAGCAGGCTGACATGACCACGCAAACCGACCTCTCGCGCAGCGCCGCCCTCTACGAGCGGGCCCTCAAAGTCCTTCCCGGCGGCGTCAGCCGCAACGCGATCCTGCGGGCGAGTCACCCGACCTACGTCGAGTGCGGCAAGGGCTGCCGCGTGACCGACCTCGAGGGCGTCACGCGCATCGACTTCTCCAACAACATGGCGTCCCTGATCCACGGCCACGCCTGCCCCGAGATCATCCATGCGGTGACGGAGCAGATGACCCGCGGCACCGCGTTCATGATGGGAACCGAGATCGAGGTGCGCTATGCCGAGCACTTGTGCAGCCGCAACGCGCTCGTTCGAGAAGATGCGCTTCATGAACTCGGGCACGGAGGCGATCATGGTCGCGCTGAAGGCGGCCCGCGCATTTACCGGGCGGCCGAAGATCGCCAAGGCCGAGGGCGCCTACCACGGCGTATACGACTACGCCGAGGTGAGCCAGGGCTCCACGCCGGCGACCTGGGGCGGCATCGACCATCCGCGCAGCGTTCCGCTGGTGCACGGGACACCCGAGTCCGCGCTCAAGGACGTCGTTGTCTTTCCGTTCAACGACACCGAGCGCACGCTGGCGATCCTGGACGAGCACGCCAGGGACCTCGCGTGCGTATTGATCGATCTGATGCCGCACCGCGTCGGCTTGTGTCCGGCGGATGTCGAGTTCGTTACCGCGCTGCGCGAGTGGTCCGCGCGCCACGGGGTGCTGTTGGTGTTCGATGAAGTCATCACGTTCAGGGCCGAGCACTCCGGCTTGCAAGCGCGCTACGGCGTCACGCCCGACCTGACCGCGCTGGGCAAGATCATCGGCGGTGGATTTCCCATTGGCGCCGTCGCCGGCCGCGCCGAAGTCATGGATGTGCTCAACCCGCAGTCGCCCCGGTACGTGTTCCCGCACTCCGGAACATTCACGGCCAACCCGATCAGCATGACCGCGGGCATGGCGGCGATGCTGAAGTTCGACCGACCCGCGGTGGCGCGCCTAAACGCGCTGACCGATCGGGCCAGGAACGGCATCGAAGGCGCGATCCGCGCGACGGGCGCGCCCGCGAGCGTCACCGGGGCGGGCTCGATGTTCCTGGTGCACATGAAGCAGACGCCGCCACGAAATTACCGCGATGCGTACCCGACGCCCGACGAGTCGCGCCGACTCAAGGCGTTGCTCGATCACCTCTACAACGAAGGTTGCAGCATCATCAGCACGGGTGCGTGCACGTTCTCCACGCCGATGACCGAAGCGGAGATCGACACGCTGGTGGGGGCGTTCAAGTCCGGCTTTGCAAAGCTGGCTTCGATGGGCTGAGCGAGCGGAGGGACGGATCGATTCGGACGGGTGGGATGCGTTGCAGAGGCGCCGGGCGCGGCATCGAGGCCGACTTCGGCCCCGAGCACGCCGACACCTTCCGGCGCGACCTCCATCCCGACCTCAGCGCCGATTACGTCCTCGCCACTGCCCGCCTTGACCCCTTTCGCTTGACCGAAACGCAGCGGAATAACCGATGAAAAAAATCGGGACGGACACGTTTTTCTGTTTGACCCGCGCCCTAATGGAGCACCCTGCCGCTCTGCCCCTCATGCCCAAAACGCCCAACCCGAAACACAAAACGGAGTTATTGAAGACCAATACGCTTCAGAATCGCGATAAAACGCGGGTTGGAGCGGAACGAATCCCATCTGGGATCGACCTTGAGAAGAGTGACCCGGACATCGCGCTCGTCCACAGCTTTCTCCAGCAACCGAAGAGCTTCGTCCGGCTCGTCCAGCCCGTTGTAAACCAAAGCAAGGTTGCATGGAGGAACGTAACGTTGTGCGGACCCGGCTTGCAGTTCATTCAGCAGGCTCAGGGCTTTTGCCTTGTCACCGGCTAATGCCGCGACATAAGCGGTTGAGCCGATCGCTTCCGAGTTTCCGTGTGATAACTCTTTTGCTTTCGTGAACTCCGCCAGAGCTTCCTCAAATCTCCGCTGTTGCGCGTAAACCTTCCCCAACGTGAGGTGCGCGACCCAAAAATTCGGATCGAGTTGGAGAGTTTTTTCAAGCTGCGCAATTGCCTCGTCATCGCGGCGGGCATGATAAAGGTACATGCCTTGCAGCGCATTGACCAGCAGGAACACTGGTTCCAGCTCGATGGCCTGCGCCCCTTGGGCGATCGCTTCTTCATGGCGGCCCAAATCAGACAACACGTGTGCATAAGCGAAATGGGCATGCGCAGAATTGGGGTTCAGGGCGATCGCACGTTTGGCCTCTCTTTCGCCACCGCGCCAATCCCAATCGTACCAAATCAGACTAAACGATATGGAGGCATGAGCTTCCGCAAGCGAATCATCGATTTCCAACGCTTTCATGGCGGCTGCTTTCGCCTGCGGCAGTGAATCCTTGGAAGGGACATCGGATGTGATGGCCAGGGAGCGATTCGCTTCGGCCAGACCGAAATATGCCAGCGCGTAATTGGGGTCCTTCTCGATCGCTTGCTGAAAAAAGCTGATACCTCTTCTGATCTCTGGGGGAATGACTCTAGCCAAATGATATCGGCCCATGAGATACAGTTGGTATGCCTCGACGTTTTCAGTGTACCGTTTACTTAAACGCTTCCATTCTTCGGCGGTGAGTTGCACCGCGAGTGCATCTGCGACTTTCCGCGAGATCGCATCCTCAACGGCAAACACGTCGGTAAACTTTTCGTCGAACGTGTCGGCCCAGAGAGAAATACCGCCCGGCACACTGATGAGTCGCGCACTGACTCTGATGTGATCGCCAGATCTCTGGACGTTGCCCTCGAGAACTGCACTAACCTTAAGCTCGCGGCCCGCAGCGAGAGGATCCTGATCAAGTCCACCATACTTGCGGATTGAAGCCACGGAAGGCACGATGATTTCTCTGCTATTGCTGAGCTTGGTGATCAAACTATCGGCCATTCCGATTTCCAACACCGGATCGCGATTCTCGAGCGTCAGAGGTTTAAAAGGCAGGATGGCGATGCTTTTCGCGGGTGTCCCTGCCGGCGCAGAGACAAATGGGCCAGCCACAGCAGACGAACTTGGCGCACGGTAGCGGACGAAAAGCAAGACCCCGAGAGCGACAACGATGACGCCCGCCGCGGCGACCGCCAGGAGCCGGTCAGTTTTCACGCTTGGCGGGTAACGCTCAGTCGTTATTACTGCCTCGGCTTCGTCGGAATGTGATGTTGAAGTTGCCGTGTCTTCGGCGTTCGCTGGCGTGGCGCCAGCGACCGTTCGCTCCTTGACTTCTGCTACGAAACGATAACCCCGACCCGGGACCGTTACGATAAAGGTTTGTGCGCCCGGGGTTTCGCCGAAAATCTGCCGCAATTTCGAAATCGCCTGCGCGAGATTGTTCTCCTCGACGATCGAATCCGGCCAGACGGCCTCCATAATTCGCTCCTTGTCTTGCACGGCATCGCAGTGCTCGACCAGGTAGAGAAGCGTGTCGAACACTCTGGACTTCAGCGGAACGGCTGTGCCGTCGCGCCGGCGCAACTGTCGTCTCGCGGCGTCGAGATGGAAATCCCCGAATTCGTAAACGCGAATTTGGGGCGCCTGCATCGATTCAGGAGAATTCAGCAAAATTCAGGGCGGCATTAAAGACTTTCAGGACCGCGCTCTGCACCTTCATGCCCAACGCGAGTGCAGTTCAATCTGCTCCACGGACGAAAAATCGAAAACCAAACCCAACAATAAATCGAGCGGAGAAAATCATGAATAAACCAAACAGTAGCAAAAAGGCATTCGGGATTGTAGGCTCTCTGGTGCTTGTCTGCACGCTTCTAATGGGAGCAACAGGCAGCTTACGGGCCCAGCCGGATGGACCCGCATCCGCACGAACCCTGCAAGGGACGTGGTGGGTGACGGTCACGCTAGTCGATTGTAACGACGGGCGAACCGTTACCGCTACCATCGTTCGTGTCGTTGTTAGCCTTCGCGCAGGGCGGCACCATGAGCGAAACCGCCGCGAACCCGGCGTTTGCGCCCGGCCAGCGCACCTCCGGATACGGCACCTGGACCCGAGAGCCGGGTGGCACCTACAGCTCCATTGACGTAGCTTTCATCGTGTTCACTGCCGGACCCTTCCAGCGGGGGACGCAACGGCTTGATCATTCGATCACCGTTTCGCCCGACGGCAACCAGTTCAACGACGAAGCCACAGTCCAATTCTTCGACACCAACGGAAACCTACTCAGCTCGGGATGCGCCCGGGCTGTCGGAACTCGCTTGCAGTAAAAGCAAACGGTTGCGGGGCCGGACTGGTTGAGGTTGTCGTTCTCAGCCGCGGCCCCGCATATACGACCGAAAGGACAAGAAATGAAAGCATTACTTACTTACACAATTATCTTGCTGCTGGCCGGATTCAGCGCGACGTGCGCGTCGGCCCAGACGGACACTCAACAAGGCGCTGAAGAGGAAGTCCGGCGCCTGAGCAACGAAGAGGTGCAGGCGTTCCTGCGGAACGATCCACAGACGATGGCACGGCTTTGGTCTAACGATTTCGTCGTCACCAATCCCGTGAACAAGTTCGTGAACAAGCAAGACGTGCTCGGCATGGTGCGCTCCGGATTTCTCGTGATTACCTCCTACGACCGCCGCATCGAATACGCGCGCGTCTATGGAAACATCATAATCCTGGCCGGTAGCGAAACCGTCGTTTGGGGTGGAAAAATGCCGATGGCCGGCGAGACTCAGGAACTCCGCTTTACCGAGATATGGATGAAGCAAGAAGGGCGCTGGCAGGAAATCGCCCGTCACGCCAACGTCGTGTCTCAGCAGTCAGAGATCTCAAATGCTAAACGGGACTCGAGCTCCGAGCCAAGCCCGACCGCTGTGGCCAGATAGAAACGCGGGTCAGTTCCGAGTATCTACGATTGAGTTCCTGCGCCAGTTGCTCGGCGGCGAGAGCAGGTCGAGGCCGCGCGCCGCACAATTGCGGTCGAGGAAAGTGGCCGAATGGCGGGAGGTAACCATTCGCAGATCGTGTCGTGAATCCGCGTAATCTGTGCGCAGGCGTTGGGGTCCGAGCTTGACTCTCGGCACTTTGGCGGCATCCGGCAGCTTTCGGAGCTGGTCGAGGTTATTGCCGCAGTAGATGACGCGGGTGTCGACGACCGCGGAGGGTTTGGCCGGCATCGGCGGCAATGTAGCGACTCGCGCGTTGCGCGGCAATGCGGGTGTCAGTTGATTCGCTGCGATGACGATCTTCGAGATTCGGCCGCATCGCGGCGGGTGGCAGTGCTTTGAGGCGCCGGGCGCTCGAACGATCTGACAGTCAGGCCCACTTCCAAACTCACTCCCGTTCGAAGACCGTCGCCAAGCCTTGTCCTACCCCGACGCAGAGCGACGCGATGCCGCGCGAGGCGCCGGTGCGAGCCATCTGGTGGATCAGCGTCGTGGCCAGGCGGGCGCCGCTGCAACCAAGCGGGTGACCGATCGCAATCGCGCCGCCGTTGACGTTCAATTTTGCGTTGTCGATGCCCAGCTCGCGCTGGCAGGCGAGGGCCTGCGCGGCGAACGCCTCGTTCAACTCGAACAGGTCGATGCGGTCGAGCGTCAGTTTCGCGCGCAGAAGCGCCTTGCGAATCGCGGGCACGGGTCCGAGCCCCATGAACGCGGGATCGACGCCGGCCGCGGCGCTCGGACCGATGAAGGCGATCGGCTGAAGACCCAGCGATTTGGCCAGCCCGGCTTCAACGATCAGCAATGCCGCCGCGCCGTCGTTGATACCCGACGAATTGCCCGCGGTCACCGTGCCTTGGTCGTCTTTGGAGAATGCGGGTTTCAGCTTGGCGAGATTCTCCAGCGTCGTGTCCGGCCTCGGGTGCTCGTCCACGCTGACGAGGGTCGGAGCGCCCTTGCGCTGCGGAATCTCGACGGGCACGATCTCCTGGGCGAACAGCCCGCGTTGGTGCGCCGCCGACCACCGTTGCTGGCTCTGCAGCGCGAACTGATCCTGATCCGCCCGGCTGATCTTGTGCTTGCGGGCGACATTCTCGGCGGTCTCGCCCATGGAGAAGGGGTGATGCAGCGCCGCCATGCGAGGATTGACCAGGCGCCAGCCGATCGAAGTGTCGAAGATCTGCTGCGACCGGTCGAACGCGGTTTCCGCCTTGCTGAGCACATAAGGTGCACGGCTCATCGACTCGACGCCGCCCGCGATGAACACATCGCCGTGACTCGCCTCGATCATGCGCGCCGCGATGTTGACGGCTTCCAGCCCCGACGCACAGAGGCGATTCACCGTCGAACCCGGCACGGACGCGGGGAGGCCCGCCAGCAGCGCGGCCATGCGCGCGACGTTGCGGTTGTCCTCGCCGGCCTGGTTGGTAGCGCCGAAGTAGACATCCTCGATCAATGCGGGGTCGATGCCGGATCGCGCCACGACGGCCTTGATGATGTGGGCGGCAAGATCGTCGGGGCGAACCGACGCCAATGCGCCCGCGTGCCGGCCGACAGGTGTTCGGAGAGCCGTGATGATCGCCGCTCGCCTTTGCATCGAGATTTGATCGCGTCGCTGCACGAGCAGGAACCTTGAGAATGTCAGCATTAATAATGGCGAGTTTGAAAGATCGTATGAATCTCGTCGGCGGACTGAGCGGTGGCGAGGCTTTCGCGAACGCTTCGGTCGTTCAAAAACTTTGCGATCGAAGCGAGAGCGCGCAGATGCGTTTGAAATTGATTTTTCGGCACGATAAAGAGCACGAAGAATTTCACCGGCGCGTTGTCGAGCGCGTCGAACTCAATCCCTTGCGAAGAGCGGCCGAAGGAGGCGACGACCTCCTCGATTCGATCCGAGGAAACGTGCGGAATGGCGATGCCGAAACCGATGCCGGTGCTCATCGTTTCCTCGCGCTGCTTCAATGATGCCAGAATACTTTCGCGGTCCTCAGGCTTGATTTTGCCGAGGCGGACGAGGAGCTCAATGAGTTCGACGATAGCCGGCCAACGCTCCGTGGCCTTCATCTCGGGGATGATTTGCTCTGCGGAAAGTAAACTGGCCAGGGACATGCGCGATTCCTGATTGGTGATCTCGCTGAATTGTTTCTGCGACTCAGGGCCAGCCTTTTCGTTCAACGCCTGCGTAAGCTCGTGGAGACTTGAGACGATCTGGGGCGCTTTCGTCAGCACCGTGCTCGCGAGTTTCTCGGAGTAATCAGGACGCCTTTGCGACATTTCGGAAAGCGCCATCATGACTGCGAGGGCGTTGTTTATGGCGTGTTTGATTTCGCTGAATTTTTTCTGCAACTCCGGGCCAGCCTTTTCGTTCAACGCCTTCGTAAACTCTTGCAGACTTGAGACGATCAGGGGCGCTTTCGTCAGCACCGTGCTCGCGAGTTTTTCAGAAACTTCGGGGCGGCGCTGCGACATCTCAGAGAGCGCCATCATGACTGCAAGACAGAGGTTAATGGTGTTCTTGGTCTCGCTGAATTTTTCCTGCAACTCAACGATTTCTTCGTGGGAGATGTTGTGCGGACTGTTACTCATGATCGGGGCAATTTTGGCTGGAAAAAAGGATGTTGCCTCAACGGACGGAGTTCCGCTGTGCCCATTCCACCAAAATCAGGCAATCCGCTTAGGAAAGATGATTGAAGAGATGATCAGACATCAAACTACGCGAGCATGATCGGAAGCATCATTTCGATCACAGCAAACCTCCCGAGGAGCACCAAAACAAGCTTCAGCGAAGCTTAGTCGATCAGAACCAGTTGCGAGCGATTCAGGTATCTCGCGGGCGCAATTTGACGCTTTATCTAGGGCCGGTTAGTCGGTTAGTCGTCGCAAATTGACTCATTGAGTCAATCGTACACTTTCAGGATGACACGCCGTTTTCAAATTAACGCACTACCGGCGAAATTCAGGGCTGAAGTTCCCGCTCCTATTTCGAGCCCGTCGCGAAAACCGTCTGGAAATGCGGGCTCTCTTTCTCCCGCGAGACGGCCGTGACTTCCATTTACTGAAGCCGGCCTCGTCCAGCCATTGATGCGGCGCGGAAAGCCTGAGCTGTAGCCGGGTCATCGCTTTCGGCCGCCGAGCGCGGCATGCCGCGGACAGGTCACGAGATGATCGTTAACCATGCCGGTGGCCTGCATCAGGGCATAGCAAATGGTCGAGCCGACGAATTTGAATCCGCGGCGCAGCAGGTCACGGCTCAGGGCATCGGATTCGGCGGTGCGCGTGGGCACATCTGCCATCCGCGCCCAGCGATTCTGCCTGGGTTGGCCGCCGACGAAGCTCCAAAGGTAGCGATCGAAGCTTCCCATCTCCTCGCGCACGGCGAGGAAGGTCTTCGCGTTCTGGATGGTGGCGGCGATCTTCAAGCGGTTGCGCACGATCCCGGCGTCGGCCAGGAGTCGCTTCACATCGCGGGCGCCGTAGCGGGCGACCTTGTGGGCATCGAAGCGATCGAACGCTTTCCGATAGTTCTCTCGTTTCTTTAGAATGGTAACCCAGCTCAGGCCCGCCTGCGCGCCTTCCAGGATTAGGAATTCGAAGAGCAACCGGTCATCGTGCACCGGGACGCCCCACTCTACGTCGTGATAGGTGATGGAAGGTTCGATCGTGGCCCAAGGACAACGCGGCATCCCGGGAAGATGCCCAAACGGCGTTGTGTTTGTCGTGGAAAATCATCCGCGGATTGCGCGGAATTGCGCTGCCAACAGAATCTGGCGCCCACCGCCACCCCTGCTAGGCTGACGCGCGATGGGAGCGTTCGAAGCGGCTGATTTCTACAATCTCGAGGAACTGCTGACAGCGGAGGAGTGCCGCACGCGCGACGCAGTGCGCCATTGGGTGCAGGAACGCTTTCTGCCCGTGGTCGCGCATCACTATCGCGACGGCACATTCCCGATGGAACTGGTGCCGGAGCTGGCGCAACTCGGCGCCTTCGGGCCGAGCATCAAAGGCCATGGCTGCGCCGGACTCGGGAGTGTCGCTGCCGGACTGATGATGCAGGAGCTCGAGCGGGGCGACAGCGGACTGCGCACCTTCGCCTCCGTGCAGGGTTCGCTCGCCATGATGGCGATCAACCTGTTCGGCTCGGAGGAGCAAAAGAAACTCTGGCTGCCGGCGATGGCGCAGGGCACGAAGCTCGGTTGCTTTGCCCTCACGGAACCGGACTTCGGTTCAAACCCCGGTGGTCTGCGTTGTCGCGCGCGCAAGACCGCTGACGGTTATCGCCTCAGCGGAGCAAAGAAGTGGATCGGCAACGGCACCATCGCCGACGTGGCGATCGTGTGGGCCAAGGTCGAGGGCGAAGCCGGCGTCGATCCCGAGAGTGCCGGCGCGATCCGCGGATTCCTCGTTGAGAAGGGCACGCCAGGGTTCACGGCGACGCTGATCGAGGGGAAACTCTCACTCCGCGCGGCTTTGACGGCAGAGCTCGAGTTCGACGACTGCGCTATCCCGGCGAGCGCCTTGCTGCCGCAAAGCCGCGGGGTGAAATCGCCGCTCCTGTGCCTCAATCAGGCGCGCTACGGAATTGCGTGGGGCGCGATCGGCGCGGCGATGGCGTGTTACGATGAGGCGCGGCAGTACGCGATGAGCCGGGTGCAATTCGACCGCCCCATCGGCGGCTTTCAACTCGTGCAGGCGAAACTGGCGCGCATGCTCACCGAGATCACCAAGGCCCACTTGCTGGCGCACCGCCTCGCGCAACTGAAAGACGCCGGCACGGCGCGGCACTACCACATTTCGATGGCCAAGATGAACAACGTTGAGATCGCGCTGGACGCCGCGCGCACCACGCGGGACATCCTCGGCGGGGTTGGAATTCTCGATGAGCACCAGTGCTTCCGGCACATGTGCAATCTCGAAAGCGTGAAGACCTACGAGGGCACACACGACGTCCACCTGCTCGTGCTCGGCGAGCAAATTACCGGAATGTCGGCGTTCGCCGGAAGATAGGCGATTTACGCGGTCGCGCCGCCGGCATCGCCGTCGCCGAAGTGGATTCCCTGGGCCAGCGGAAGCTCCGTCGAAAAGTTGATCGTGTTCGTCTGCCGGCGCATATACATCTTCCACGAATCGCTCCCGCTTTCGCGGCCGCCGCCGGTTTCCTTTTCGCCACCAAACGCTCCCCCAATCTCCGCGCCACTCGTCCCGGTGTTGACGTTGGCAATGCCGCAATCGCTTCCGACTACGCTGAGGAATCTCTCCGCCTCGCGCATGTCGTTGGTGAAAATCGCGGAGCTGAGGCCTTGCGGCACGTCGTTATGCATCGCGAGCGCTTCCTCAAAATCGCGGTAGCTCATCAGGTAAAGCAAAGGCCCAAACGTCTCGTGCTTCACGATTTCGGCACCAGGCGATATGCGTGCGATCGCCGGACGCATGTAGGCGCCGCCCTGAAACTCCGGCCCATTCAGCCGCTCGCCGCCGAAGATGATTTCACCGCCCTGCGCCTTCACCTTCTCCATCGATTGCTGCACCGCCTCGACCGAATGTGCATCGACCATCGGACCCACCGTCGTGGCGTGATCGAGCGGGTTGCCGATGCGCATCGATTTGTAGGCAGCTGAACAGTTGATCGCGCAGCTTGTCGGCCACGGACTCATGCGCGATGACGCGTCGCGTCGAGGTGCAGCGCTGACCGGCCGTGCCGACCGCGCCGAAGAAGATGGAACGCGCCGCCATCTCGAGGTCGGCGGTCTTCGAGACCACGAGCGCGTTGTTGCCGCCGAGTTCAAGAATCGTTTTGCCAAGACGGCCATGGACATTTTTCGCCACTGCCAGTCCCATCCCTGTGGACCCGGTGGCCGAGACGAGCGGAATGCGAGGATCCGCGGCCAGCGGCTCGCCGACACTGTGACGATCGCCGATGAGCAGTGAAAAGATGGCGGGATCAGCGCCGGTCTGTTTGCACACCCGCTCTGCGATCTTTGTCACGGCAATGGCCGTGAGCGGCGTCTTCTCGCTCGGCTTCCAAATCGTGGCGTCGCCGCAAACTGCCGCCAGGGTCGCGTTCCACGACCATACTGCGACCGGAAAATTGAAAGCCGAAATCACCGCTACGATCCCGAGCGGATGCCATTGCTCCATGAGGCGATGGCTGGGGCGCTCCGATTGAATCGTGAGGCCGTAAAGCATGCGCGATTGCCCGACCGCGAAGTCGCAGATGTCGATCATCTCCTGCACCTCGCCCTCGCCTTCCGCGATGATCTTGCCCATCTCCATCGTGACCAGCTTCGCCAGGTCGGTCTTCATGGCACGGAGCGCATTCCCCAGTTGCCGCACCGTCTCACCGCGCACTGGCGCCGGAGTGGTGCGCCATTTCAAAAATGCTTCCTGCGCCCGCGTGACCACCTGCTCGTAATCCTCGCGCGACGCCTCTCGCACCCGGGCCAGCAGCTGGCCGTCAACCGGCGAATGCTTCTCAAACAGCTTGCCGCTCCCGCGCCATTCCCCGTCGAAGGCGCCGGCGTTTTCCGCTTCAATTCCAAGCTTTTCGAGCACATCATGCATGCCCTCCCCCTATCGCGGCTATTGGCTCTGTCAACGGCGGTCGCGCGGAGCGATGACGCACCATTCCCCGGATTCGAGCTCCTCGTTCCAAGTTGCACTCGGGAACGCACTTCAGGCTGTGCCTGGCCGATGACTGGGCCGCCTGCGTCTCGGCGACACGATGGATGCCGGGAGATTCCCGCGCCGCCCCCCGCGATTTCTTGCTTCCCTAGTCTTCGCCATTCCGGGATAATCGGCTTCGTGATCGATCCCTCCACCATGGTGCTGGAAATCACCGGGCGCATCGACTCGGTGGTGCGGGAGACCTGGCGCCTCTTCGTGAGCCTCCTAGGCGGCGACGAAGGCAGCCTTTGGCTGCGCGACGGCAACGGGCTCGTCCTGGTTCTCAATTCCGGCCACGACTCCGCCAGCATGGAGTTCACCGCCACCGCGCAGTCGGAGAACGCGCAAGTCATTCGCTGCTTGAAAACGGGCGTGCCCGTTGAGGACGTGCTCCCGTTCAAGCGACTGCCACGCGACAACCGCGTCGACGGCATGTTCGATCAGGAAACGGTCTGCCAGATTTCGGTCCCGTTCCATTGGGATCAGGAACGCGTTGGTGTGCTCAGCATCGTGCAGCTGGATCGCGACCATCGTAACGGGCAATGGGGCTTCCCGCCCGAAACAGCCCGGCGCCTGCAAATCTTCGGACGCACGCTCGAGCGCCTCCTCTGCACTCAGCCGGTCAAAGCGCGCAGCACAAAACCAAGGCGCTCGGAAGCAAGAGCGTGACCTCGCAGACGGGGCCAGCGCTGGCTGCCGGTCAAACGGGATTTCTTACCTCCACTGCGGTTTGCCGAGTCAGGCTGGAAGCCTGACCTCCATTCGCCAGCAAGACGCCCGGCGTCCCGTGTAGGCGGAACGCCTGTGCTACGGCGCGGTTGTGCTACGTCACAGACGACGGCATTCCTCGTGCAGGATTGCCATCGCTTCGTCGACGACCGGCGCCGTGATATCGAGCGCCGGCCGAAAGCGAATCGCCCGTTCGCCGGATTTCAGGACGAGCAGCCCGCGACCGTAAAGTTCCTTCCAAACCTGGTCGCGCAGCTTCGTGGTCGGCAGATCGAAGGCAATGAACAAACCGCGCCCGCGCACAGCGCTGATGGTCGAACAATCAGCCGTGAGCTCGTGGAGACCGTTGACGATCCGGTCGCCCATGATGCGGGCGTTTTCGACCAGATTCTCCCGTTCGATGATCTGGAGGAAATGCCTGGAGCGCACCATGTCGGTGAAATTGCCTCCCCAGGTCGAGTTGAGCCGGCTGGGCAGACGGAAGGCGTTATCCTCCACTTCATCGAGACGCGGGCCGGCCATGACGCCGCAGACCTGGACCTTCTTGCCGAAAGCCATCAGGTCGGGCAGGACCCCGAAGTGCTGGGAGCACCACGTTTTCCCGGTCGTGCCGAGACCGGTCTGCACCTCGTCGAAAATGAGCAGCATCTCGTTCTCGTCGCACAGGCGCCGGAGCGTCTGCAGCCATTCGCCGCGGAAATGATTATCGCCGCCTTCGCCTTGAATTGGCTCGATGATGATCGCGCAGATATCCGCGCCGCGTTCCGCGATGAACTTCCGGATCTCGGCTTCCGACTGCTGTTCCCGCGCGATCACGTCGCGTTCGCGTTCCGCCTCCCCGAGCGAAAAGTCGATCGAGGGATTAGAGACCCGCGGCCAGTTGAACTTCGCGAACAAATCGACCTTCCGCGGATCGGTATTCGTGAGGCTCATGGTGTAACCGCTGCGGCCGTGGAAAGCGTGCCGGAAATGCAGGATTTCCGTGCCGCGCTCGCCGCGTCCGGCAGCCATGTTCTTGCGCACTTTCCAATCCATCGCCGCCTTCAGGCAGTTCTCGATCGCGAGCGCGCCGCCTTCGATAAAGAGATAGCGCTCCAGGGGCGGCAGACCCGCCACGCGCGCGAAGGTCTCGACAAACTCGCCATATTGCTCGGAGTAAACATCCGAGTTCGCGATCTTGGTTTTGGCCGCGGCGAGCAGTTCTTCCTTCACTGCCGGCTCATCGAAGTGCGGGTGATTGAACCCGACTGGGACCGAGCCGAAGAAGCCATAGAAATCGATCAACCGTTGGCCCGAGACGGCGTTGAAAATGTAGGAACCACGGCTGCGTTCGAGATCGAAGACAATCTTGAAGCCATCCATCAGGATGTGGCGTTCGAGCTGTTCCAGTGCGTTGGCGGCGGAGCCGGTCGCATTCTCGGGGCGCGTCAGGGTGTCGGCGGAGCGGCGCTGCGAGGAGGTGCGGGCCGCCTCCGCGACGGCGGAAGGCATACTCATGCGCTGAGACTAGCTGGGGGGCTTTGCGTGGTCAAACCTGCCCGCTGAAACGCCGCCCGAGTTGTGCGTTGCGCGCGCGCAAGTTACATCCTTTCGGCGTGGCCCGTCTGCCGATCTTCGTCGCCGCGGCGATTCTGCTGCTTTCCCCCGGCTGTGATGACGGGACGACGCCTGCCGCGATCGGTGCCATGACGCAGCGCGGCTATCTGTGGCAACGCGATTGGACCCCGGCGGTGTCCGATGCCTTCAACGAAGGGCAGCGGCGCTTCGACGCAGTGGTGTTGCTGGGCGGCGAAGTGATGTGGGACGGGACGCAGCCGAGATTGATTCGCTCCTCGATCGCGTGGGACAGGGTCGGTCGGTCCGGAAAGCGCTGCGGAATTGCGCTACGGGTGGCGCCATTCGGCGGGCCCTTCGATGACCGCACGGCGCAATTCCTGGCCGACACCGCCGAGGCGCTCGTAGCCGACGCAACCAGCCATGGAGCGGCGCTGAGCGAGTTCCAACTGGATTTTGACTGCGCGCAGAAAAAACTCAGCAGCTATCGGGTCTGGGTGACTCGACTCCGGGCAGCGCTCGCCCCGCTGCCGCTCGTCATCACCGCGTTGCCCGCGTGGCTGGAAGAGCCTGAACTCCGCGCCCTGTTAAGCGAGACGAATGGTTTCGTCCTCCAGGTCCACTCCGTGCCAATCGGCAGCGCCGCGACGCCTGGAACCTTGTGTGACCCGACGCTGGCTCGCAGGTGGGCCGCACAGGCCGCGAAGTTCGGCCGGACGTTCACGATCGCGCTCCCGACCTACCGTTGTCTCGCCGGCTACGGCGACGGCGGCAAGCTCCTCGGCGTGGCGATGGACGCGGTGCAACCCTCGTGGCCCGCGGGCACCCGGGTGCTGGAGTTCCGCTCCGACCCGGACGAACTGGCGCGTCTTGTGCACGAATGGAATGCGCGCCGGCCGGCGAACATGGACGGGGTAATCTGGTACCGCATTCCGACCGGAAGCGATGTGCGGAACTGGCCGTGGCGCACCCTGGTCGCGGTCTCCGCCGGTCGAGAGCCCTCTCGTCGGCTTGAAATTAGGAGCACGGGCGAAAACCCCATCGATCTCCTGCTCGCGAACAACGGTGAGGCCGAGGAGCAAATCTCCGCCGCGGTCGTGGTCAAGTGGCGCGACGCGATGCTCACCGCCTCCGATGCGCTGCCGGGCTGGACGTTGCAAACGACAGAAACACAGGCGGTCTTCACGCCGGAGGCGAATCGATTGCGATTGTTGCCCGAAGAGCAGCGTGGTATCGGTTGGCTCCGCTTCGACCGGGCTCCGCCTCTCGAGACCCAAATTCGTGAAACCGTCGCCGGCATTCCTTAGGGCCGCTTTGCTGCTGACCAGCGTCGGCCTCCTGCGATTGGCGTCCGCGACGGGATTCTATGGACCGAGCAGCTACCTGGGCGAAGGCGGACGGCGCGTCGCGGAATCGCCGGAGTTCTTCTGGGAACTGGAGGTGAAACGCCTGGCGCGCGACTTCAGGGTGCAGGAGAAATTGATCCCGGTGAAGGACGGCGAGGCGGAGGAGGGCGGCGCGCGGCGCGCGGTTCGCTCCGCCGCCACGGCGGCCGCTGATTTGAAAGACTTCGAGACCGCACTGAGCGCCGGCCGCATCAAGCCGCCGGATGCGACGGCGGCCGCGAGCCAGCATCAGGCGGCGCGGGACGCGATCAGTGCGGGTGACGTTGAAGCGCTCCCGGCTGAGTTCCCCTCCGAATTCGCCGACTACCACCGTGGGGCATTCGCGTTTCGCCGCGGCGCGGAGCACTGGCCGGAAGCGCGCCAGGCGTGGGAAGCACTGCTCGCGCGACCGGAACAGGAGCGGCATTACCGGAGCGTCTGGGCGGCTTTCATGCTGGGCAAGATCGCGCTCAAGACGGCTGATTACCAGGCTGCCATCCGCTGGTTCCGGGAAACGCGCGACCTGGCGCGGGGCGAGTTTTCCGATTCACTGGGCCTCGCGGCGGACAGCTACGGTTGGGAAGGCCGCGCCGAGTGGAAGCAAGGCCAGTCGCAAAAAGCGGCCCCGCTATTTCTCACCCAGCTCGCGCTCGGCGATGAAGGCGCGGTGATTTCACTGAAGGCGCTGGTGCCCGACCGCACGCCGGTGGATGGAATGTTGAACTATGGACCGGAAGTGGACGAGCGCGCCGCCTGGGACGAAGCGACGGCCCGCGCCCAAGAGCAGCAGGAGCTGGAGCGCTTAAAGGTGGCCGCGAGGGATCCGCTCCTGCGGCGGCTGGTGACGGCGCATATTCTCGCGGCCGGCACAGCGCCGTTCTTCGACGAAGAATTGGGGCGCGCCGCCTCGAAACGGTCCATCCGCTGGCTAGCGGCCGTGCGCGGCGCGAACCCGGCGAAGATGGACGACGCGGAGTATCTCGGCTGGGTCGCCTACAGCGCCGGCCGCTACGACGACGCCGCCAGCTGGTTGCGGCTCAGCAGCAGCGACACGCCGGCAGCGCTTTGGCTGAAATCAAAACTCCAACGCCGCGCCGGCAAACTGGACGAAGCGCTCCGCAGCATGGCAAGCGCTTGGGAGACAGTGCGCAATTCACAGACCTACACCGGCTGGACACCGGCGGCCGGCAGTGGGGAACCTGAGGAAGTTGGACCCATTGAGTACGGAGGTTTCCCTTTCGCGGAATCCGCGACCGGCGATCTCGCCGGGCTGCGTCTCGCCCGCTCGGATTTCGTGGCGGCGCTCGATGCCCTGACGCGCGGAAATCTCTGGACGGACGCCGCCTTTGTCGCGGAGCGGGCGCTGACGGCGGATGAATTGAAGAGATACGTCGATGAGCGGAAGCCCTCGGAGCCGGACGATCTGAAGCCCGACGATCTGCCGAAACTCCGATACCTGCTCGGCCGACGATTGGTGCGGGATGATCGCTATGCGGACGCGGCTCCTTACTTGCCCGCGCCGTATGACAAGGTGCTGGAGAAATACGTCGCCGCACTCAACCGCGGGGCCGACGCGAAGCTGCCGCAGCAGGAGCGCGCGAAGGCTTTGTTCACCGCCGCCTGGATCGCCCGCCATGACGGCATGGAGTTGATGGGCACGGAGGGCGCACCCGACGGATTCATCAGCGGCGGCTCATTCGAGGAACCGGATCTCGCGAAGGAGCGACAGGCCGGCACCTACTTGAAGACATCATACGACAGTTCGGGCGGCCACGAGGCTCGGGTGCCGATCGCGCTCAAGCCATCGGCTGAAGAGCGACAGCGGCTGACGAAAAACAAGATCCAGCCCGACGTCCGCTTTCACTACCGGGTCATTGCGGGCGCGCTCGCGATTCGCGCCGCGCAGCTGCTGCCGGATAATTCAGAGGAACTGGCCGATGTGGTGAATCGCGCCGGCTGGTGGGTGAAGGATCGCGACGAGAAGGCGGCCAGTCGCTATTACAAGATCCTCGAGAAACGCTGCCCGCAAACCGTGATCGGCCGCGCCGCGATCGCGCACCATTGGTTTGTCGATCAAGCGGGCGCGTGGAGCGAGGAAGAGCGCGTGGCCCGCGCAGCGATGGTCCCGGCGAACGCCGAAGAATAGGGCTCGGTTGCTGTGGCAGAGCAACGCCCTCGCCGGGTCGGGAAACCGGCCTACACGATGCCGGTGCGCAGCTCCTCGTGTTTCCCGGCGAGCATCTCCTGCACGAGATCGTAGCCGCGCGCGGTCGGCATTTTTCGTCGTGCCGGCGAAATGCTGGTCGATCCGCATCTTCGCGGATCGGCAGAAGTAATGTCGCGAGCGACAGGATTTCGTCGGCGGGCCGGCCGTCGTTCGATCAGGTGCTGCGCGTAAGAGCAGGTGGCGCTCATCGCGAACAGCTCCGTCGCGATGCCGACAAATCGCGGCCGAGCAACAGTCTGCTCGCGATCGAGCTTCGGACCGAAGCGCATCATCGCGTGGAACAAACCGCGCGCGAGCTTCTTGCTCGTCGCCGGCGCCGTATCTGCACGTGCGGACGCAGATCGGCATGCAACTTGTCGAGGTCGCCGGCGCTCGCCGCGCATCCACTGTCTCGGATACCAGCGCGAGTAAAATGAGCCCGAGCCGAACATCGACTTTCATCCGCGTCGCGCATCGGCAGCTGCGTGTTGAAAATCGCGCCGCCGACCTTGAGGTGCGGATCGAGCGCTTCGCGCGCAATGAAGAGCCGCATGATTTCGCTCGAACCTTCGAAGATCATATTGATGCGGCAGTCGCGCAGGAAACGCTCGACCGGGATCGGCTTCCTCGCCGCGCCCGTCGAGCGACTGCGCCGTCTCGTAGCCGCGGCCGCCGCGCACCTGCATCGCGTCATCCGCGATCTTCCAGGTCATCTCCGTGCCCACATCTTGCACATCGCCGTTTCGATCCGCAGATCGCCCGCCTTGCTGATCGACCAGCGCGCGAGGTGAGAAAAGTCATCGCTTCCATCGCGAACGTGTTCGCCGCCATCTCCGCGATCTTGCCCGCGATCGCGGAATGCTGCCCGATCGGCACGCCCCATTGCACGCGCTCGGCCGCCCATTTGCGGCAGATCTCGAGGCAGGCGTTTCGACAAGCCGACGCACGCCGCCGGGATCGTCAGGCGGCCGGTGTTCAAGGTCGTCAGCGCGACCTTCAGCCCCTGCCCTTCCTTCGCGATCATGTTCTCGCGCGGGACGCGGACGTTGGTGAATTTCACGATGCCGTTGTAGAGCGCGCGCAGGCCCATGAAGTGGCAGCGATAGGTGATCTCCAGCCCCGGCGTGATCGACATCGACGATGAACGCGGTGATTTGCTTGCGCTCCTTGCCGTTCACCATTTTCGGCGGCGTCTTCGCCATCACCACGAGCACGCCGGCCTTGATCAAATTCGTGCACCAGAGTTTCTCGCCGTTGAGGATCAAGACCGATGCCGTCCTCGGTCACATCGGCGCGCAGACTCATGTTCGCCGGATCGGAACCGGCGTTCGTTTCGGTCAGCGCGAACGCGGAGATCTCCTTGCGGGCGACGCGCGGCAGATATTTCGCCTTCTGCTCTTCGGTGCCGAAAATCAGCAGCGGCTGCGGCACGCCGATCGATTGATGCGCCGAGACGAGCGCCGTCAGGTTCGCGTCCCAACTGCCGAGCAACATCGCGGCCCGGCCGTAGTTCACCTGCGACAAGCCCGAGCCCGCCGTACTGCTTCGGCACCTTGATCGCGAAGGCGCCCATCGCGAAGAGCTCGTCGATGTTCTTCTGCGGAATCTCGCCGGTGCGATCGATCTCATCGGCGTCGACGTTGGCCCGAGATACTCCTTCAGTTCCGCCAGAAATGGCTCGCCCGCGGCCCGATCTTCCGCGCTCTGCTCCGGCCACGGAAAGATGCGGTCGAAACCGAACTTCCCGATGAACAGATTGCTCGCGAAGCTGCCGCGTTCATCGAGCGGATCGCGCGAGCTTTCCGCCAGATCCAGCGCGGCGGCTTTGCCCGCCGACATCTTCGAAGTGTCGATCACCGAGGCCGCGGCTTTCCCCGGTGCCGGCACTGCCGGTCTTCGGCTTTGATTTGTTCAGGCGGCGCGTCGAGCGGTGTCTTCATAGAATTTCGTTCCTCTTTCTGCGTGCTGGCGGAGCAGATCGCACGGCGCAAATTTCTCGCCTTCGCCTGCCCGCTCCTGCAGCCCGTCCATCTCCGCCACGAGCTTTTTCAATCCAAAGTAATCCGCGAAACGCAAGCGGCCCGCCGCGAAAAGGCGCAAAACCTGTCCCCATCATCATCCCGAAATCGGCGTCCTCCGGCGGCGGCGACGACCTTCTCTTCGAGGCAACGCGCCGCTTCATTCACCATCAGGAAGATGAGCCGGTTGGTGATTTCCTCGACGCTCTTCGGCAATGACTTGGTCGTCGGCGCGCCCTCCACGTCGCCATGTAACGCGGTCCGCCATTGCACCAACGCCTCGTTCGGCGTCTGCGCTTTCCCTTCGTATTTGTAAAAGCCGCTGCCGGTCTTGCGCCCCAGCATGTTCCCCTCCCGCAACTGTTGCAGGACGGCGGCGGCGCGATTCCGACGTGCCGAACGCCTTCTCCAGTGTCACCGCGATATCGACCGTGATATCGACGCCGATTTCATCGATCAGCCGCAGCGGACCCATCGGCATTCCCCACGCGACAAGCGCGTCGTCAATCTCCTTCGCGTCCACGCCCAGCTCGAACATCTCGGCCGCGTCGAGCAGATAGGGAAACAGAACGCGGTTAACGAGGAAGCCGGGGCTGTCCTGGACCAGAACCGGCAGCTTCGCGATCTGGCGCGTGAAGGCGAGGGCGCGCTCCACGGTCGCCGGCGCCGTCTCCTTGCCGACCACGACCTCGACCAGCTTCATCCGGCTGACCGGATTAAAAAAATGCAAGCCGATCACGCGGTTCGGATGCCCGGTGGTGGCGCCAAGCTCCGTGATCGAGAGCGCAGAGGTATTGGTGGCGAGGATTGCGGTCTCCGGAGTCCTCGCCGCGAGATCGGCGAAAATCTGTTTCTTGATCTCCAGCTTCTCGGAGGCCGCTTCGATCGACGATCTGGACGTCGCGCATCTCTCCTGACTTGGTCGAAGCCACGATGCGCGCGCGGCCCTGCGTCGCCTTTTCCTCGCTCATCAAGCCGCGCTTCACGGCATCGCCGTAAGTCTTCTCGATGTTCGCCAGGCCGCGATCGAGGAGCTCGCTGTTCACATCGCGCAGGATGACGGAAACTCCGCGGGAGCTGAGCCATTGCGCGATACCCGAGCCCATCACGCCAGCCCCGATGACGGCCGCATGCGTGATCTTGTCCGGCTTTGTTTTCGAGCTGCCTTTGCGGAACTTGTCGCCGAGGAAAAAATTGCGGATCAGGTTCCGGGTCGACTCGGTCTCGCCGAGCTCGACAATCGCGTCGAGCTCCCGCGCGAGCGATTCCTCGATCGGGCCGTCGAGGCGCGCATCATGACGTCGAAGGCGCGCCGAGGTGCCGGGTTGTGTTCGGCCCGCGGCGTGGGCACCTGGGTCTCGACATTCGGCACCTTCGAAACCTCCCGTTTGCCTTGCGCGAGTTTGCGCCGCGCGGCCTCGAGCAACTGATCCGGCGGCACCACTTCATCGACGAGGCCAAGGCGCAACGCTTCGTCAGCCGCGTGCAGTTTGCCTTTCAGGATGACCTGCGGCAGCAGTCTCAAGCCCGATCAATCGCGGCAGCCGGGTCGCGCCACCCCAGGCGGGCAGCAATCCGAGCGTCGTTTCCGGCAGGCCGATGCGCGTCGCGGGATCGCTGGAAGCCACGCGGTAATCACACGCCAGCGTGATTTCGTAACCGCCACCGGCGCACGCGCCGTGGATCGCGGCCACGGTGGGCACTTTGAGCGCAGCGAGGCGGTTGAACACCTTCTGACCTTCGGCGATAAAGCCGCGCAGCTCGCCGGTTTGCGCCTGCCGCAGCAGCGTCTGCAAGTCGGCGCCCGCGATGAAGATCGATTTCTTGGCGGAGGCGACGATCACGCCCTTCACCGAATTGTCACCTTCGATCGCGTCGAGATGCTCGCGGAGGCTGTTCATCGTCGCGGCGTCGAAAATGTTGGCGCCTGATTCCGGCCGATCGAACGTCAGCACACACACGCCGTTCGGCTCCACTTCGCGCCGGATCATCGCAGTCGTCTCAGTCACTGTCATCCGGTTCACATTGGCCACTTTCCACTGAATTCCAAGTGGTTGTCGCGACGGCGGACGAGCGCGGCGGCGCGATTGCGGCCCGTGCTGGCCGGTGATACAACTCCGGTGCCGCCGCTCCGGCGGCGATCACCCGCGCTCACATGGTCGGCCGAATTCTACTTCCTGAGATCAAGAGCTGATCGATTCGCGCAATTTCGGCGCGTTGCGCGAACTCTTTTCCGACTGGCCGCCGGCGGACGTCGCCGAGGTGATCCTCGACATGGAGGAGAACGATCAGGTCATCATCTTCCGCGTCCTGCCGCATGATCTGGCGGCGGACGTGTTCGAATACCTGGAAGTGGACGCGCAGCAACAGCTCCTGCGCGGGATGGCGCACGAGCAGGTCGTCGGGCATCCTGAACGAGATGTCGCCCGACGATCGGACGGCGCTGCTCGAGGAACTCCCGAGCGCGGCGGCGCGGCAGTTGATCCGCCTGCTCACGCCGGAGGAACGTCGGGTCGCGCAGGCGCTGCTGGGTTATCCGGAGGGCAGCGTCGGCCGGCGCATGACGCCGAATTTCATCGCGGTCCACTCGGACTGGACGATCAAGGAGGTGCTCGATTACGTCCGCGAGAACGGCCAAGACTCCGAGACGCTGAACGTCATCTACATCGTCGACGAGCGCGGCAAGCTGCTCGATGACATTCGCATCCGCGAGATTCTGCTCCAGCCGCTGGAGTCGAAGGTGAGCGAGCTGATGACGGAAAATTTCGTGAACCTCAGCGTCACCGACCCGGAGGAGGATGCGGTCAATGTCTTCCGCAAATACGACCGCTCCGCGCTGCCGGTGACGGACACGAATGGCGTGCTCGTCGGCATTGTGACGATCGACGACATGCTCGACATCGCGGAAGAGGAAGCGACCGAAGACATCCAGAAATTCGGCGGCATGGAAGCGCTCGAGGAGCCTTACATGCGCATCCCGTTGCGGACCATGGTCGGCAAGCGCGCCCCCTGGCTGGTGGTGCTGCTGATCGGCGAAATGTTCACCGCCACCGCGATGGCGTATTACGAGGACGAAATCGCGAAGGCCGTCGTGCTCGCCGTCTTCCTGCCCATGATCATTTCCAGCGGCGGCAACTCCGGTTCGCAGGCCTCGACGTTGATCATCCGCGCGATGGCCCTGGGCGAGGTCACGTTGCGGGATTGGTGGCGCGTGATGCAACGGGAGCTCACCACCGGCGCGCTGCTTGGACTCTTCCTCGGGATTGTCGGGGCCGCCCGGGTGACTCTTTGGTCAGTAATCGGCATGCGCTATCTGCATCGGCCGATGTATGGCCCGCATTGGCCGCTGGTTGCCGCCACGGTTGGAATCACGCTCTTCGGGGTCGTTCTCTGGGGTTCGCTCTCCGGCTCGATGCTGCCGTTTGCCTTGCGCCGGTTCGGTCTGGATCCGGCGACGTCCTCGGCACCGTTCGTCGCCACGCTGGTCGACGTCACGGGCGTGATCATCTACTTCAGCATCGCCTTGCTCATAATGCGCGGTTCGATGCTATAAGGAGCGAGCAGCTATGTTTTCGATCCGGCAATTCCTCGGGCACGACGCCAAGTTTTTCGATCTCCTCGAAGCCAGCGCGGAGCAGGCGGAAACCAGCGTGCACGAATTGGTGGCGTTGCTCGGCCGCGTGGAACGGGAGGACTCATCCCAGAGCCTCGACGCCTTTGTCCATAGCCGGCGGAAGGACAAGGAAATCACGCAGCAGCTCACGGAACAGCTGGTCAAGACGTTCATCACGCCGCTCGAGCGGGAGGATATTCAGGCCCTCGCCGCCGCGCTCTACAAGCTGCCAAAGACAGTTGAGAAAATCGGTGAGCGGATTCTGATCGCGCCGAAAGAAATCCACGGACACAGCTTTGCCCAGCAGGTGGCTTTGCTCGACCAGGCGGCCGAGGTGGTCGTCTCGATGGTGAAGGATTTGCGCAAGGGCGTGGACCTCGCCGTCACCCGCGAGAAAAACAACCGCCTGCAGGCGATCGAAGGCGAAGCGGACAAACTGGAAGTTGAACTGCTGACGGCTCTCTACCGCGGCGATTATGAGGCGCGCCAGCTGATGTTTCTGCGCGATCTTTCCGATCTGCTCGAAAAGGTGATCGACCGCTGCCGGGACGCCGGTAACGTCATTCTCGAGATCGTCCTGAAGTATTCCTGATCGGCTGAGACTCGGCGATGACGTTTTTCATCCTCGTCGTCCTGACGGCGATCATTTTCGAATACATCAACGGTTTTCACGACGCGGCCAACGCGATCGCGACGGTCGTCTCGACCAAGGTGCTGACGCCGCGGCAGGCGATCGCGATGGCGGCGTTTTTCAATCTGACCGGCGCTCTCCTCGGCGGCGCGGTCGCCTCGACCATCGGGAAGGGTTTGGTCGACACGAGCGTCATCACGATGAACACGGTGCTGTCGGCGTTGCTCGGCGCGATCTTTTGGAACCTGCTCACCTGGTGGCTCGGCCTGCCCTCGAGCTCGAGTCATGCGCTCATCGGCGGCCTGTGCGGCGCGGCGGTCGCAGCCGCCAATGGCGATTGGAACGTGCTGAAATGGAGCACCGGTCTCTGGCCCAAAGTGGTGCTGCCGATGTTCTCCTCGCCGGTGCTCGGTTTCCTGCTCGGCGGACTGCTGATGATCCTGCTGATGGTCTTGCTGCGCGGACTTACCCCCCACGTCGTGAACAAGTTCTTCGGCAAGGCACAGTTGGTGAGCGCGGCCTGGATGGCGAACAGCCACGGCACGAACGACGCGCAGAAAACCATGGGCATCATCACCCTCGCGCTCGTCACGGCCACCAACGCCGGCAGCTTCCGCGACCTTCCGCCGTGGCTGCATTTTCTCGACACGCCTACGTTCGGCGCGGTGCCGATCTGGGTGAAAGTGCTATGCGCGTTGACGATGGCGGCGGGCACCGCCGCGGGCGGCTGGCGCATTATCCGCACGCTCGGACACAAGATGGTGAAACTGCAGCCGGTGCACGGTTTTGCCGCCGAGACGACCGCCGCGCTGATCATCCAGGTGGCGAGTCATTGGGGCATCCCGCTCTCGACCACCCACGTCATCTCCACCTCCATCATGGGCGTCGGCGCGGCGAAACGTTTCAGCGGCGTCAAATGGGGCGTGGTGGAACGGATCGTATGGGCATGGGTGTTCACGCTGCCGGCGACCTTCCTTCTCAGCTATGTGCTCGTGAGGCTCGAGCACTTTTTTTGAGCCGCGTTATAGCGTCAACCTCACCGGCATCCACTCGTTCGTGGCCCGCGAATCGGCGATCGCCTGCACGACCCGCATGTAGCGCACGCCATCCTCGAAATCCGGGTGCGGACGGAATTTGCCCCGCGATTTCACCGCGGCGATGAAATCATCCTCCACCGTCCACCCGCCTTCCAGGTCGGGCGTTATCTCGACCTCGTGCAAAGCGCGATCGCCCTCCTTGCCGGCTTCGATCCGCGTCGGTACCGAAATCGTACGTCATCGTGCCGGAGTCGCCGTAGACTTCGAGCCGGTCGTTCGGGCGCGAGCGCATTGATACCGCTGAACTCCAGCACGCCTTCCGCGCCACTCTCGAATCTGCACAGCACCGTCAGCAGATCCGGAACCATCACTTCGTAGCCCTGCCGCACCGGGGTGATGGTTTTGCCCCGCGCGTAAACGCCCGTGATATCCCCGAGCCAGCGCTGCAACACCTCGACGTAAATGCCGAGCGCAAGCACGTTCAATCCGCTCATCTCGATCCGCTGCCGCCAGTGCGCCGGCGCGTCGATATTCAAATATGCCCCGGTGAAGCTCTGCAGCCGGATGTGATGCGGACGGCCGATGATAATTTTCCGCGAGAAGCTTCTTGACGAGCGAGATCGCCGCGCAGGCCAAACGGCGGCGGGCAGAGCATCGTCACCAGGTCCGGAAAACGCCGGGCGGCGGCGAGCATCTCCTCCGCCTCGGCGAGATCCATCGACATCCGGGCCTGGCAGAAAACGTGTTTGCCGGCTTCGAGCGCCGAGACCGTGATCGCGGAGTGCATGTAAGGCGGCGTGCCGATCCAGACGATGTCGATCTCGGGGAGCGAGAGCAGATCCGCCCAATTCTGCATCGGCGTGGCGTGGGGCGCATGCTCCTGGCAGAACTTCTCCGAGCTCTCGTAGGTGGAATTGGAGACGGCGACGATCTCCACCTCGGGATGCTTCTTCAGGCCTGGCAAATGCCGGCGGCGGACGATATCTCCGGCGCCGATGAACCCAATGCGAAGCTTCTGCGTGCTGTTGCGTGCCATGTTTTCCTTAGGTCGATTTCAGGCTATCAAACGCACTTCCCGAAGCGCGAGCAAGCTTTGACCGCGATCAGCCGCCGGGCGTTCAACTCTCAGATGGCATCGAAAAATCTACCATTTTGAGTGAAACGAAGAATCTCTGATGGTTTCCGCATCCCATACCGCTTGCAACAGCCAGAGATGTTTCGCTTCGCTCAACGTAACAGGCTTTGAAAAGGCTTGGAGACCCGCTTTCAGAGCGACGCACCGGGAAGATTCGCTTGACCACCCCCGCGAGGCACGCCACGTTGCGCGACTCTTTTTCAGGAGTCGTTATGTCAAAAGTTTGCAATATCACAGGGGCGAAGGTCACGCGCGGCAGCATCATTCACCGGCGCGGTATGGCCAAGAAAAAGGGCGGCGTCGGCCGGCACGTCACGAAAAATGTGCCGCGCACGTTCACGCCAAACCTGCATGAGCATCGCATCTGGGTGCCGGAGCTGCGCAAGTACGTGCGCCTCAAAGTGACGGCGCGCGCGCTGAAGACGATCAACAAGAACGGCGCTTTCGTGACTCTGAAGAAGGCCGGTCTGATCTCCGCCTAGCCCGGAACTGTGCTGGACGGGAGCCGTCAGCTTCCCCGCTCTTCAGAAAACTGGGAAGCCACCGGCTTCCCCTACAAGTCTGCGGCCGCGGGCGGGCTCTCTTCCTGAGATTCCGTGGTCTGCTCCACCTGGATCCCGCCGGCCCCTTCCGGTCCGGCATTGAGACCATCCACCATTTCCTCGGCGGCGGCCGCTTCTGTCACTGGGAGCGCCGCAGAAGGCGTGATCGCGTCCGGCACCGATACTGATTCCGCAGCAGGCGGGTCGACAGTGGTCGATTCAATGGCAGCCGCGGCTGGCGCCGCACCTGCGGCCGGCGGCGCTTTCGGGCGGGGCAGGTCGAGCGTGCCGTCGTTAAACTCAATCAAATAGCCCTCGTGGATCAGCCAGCGCAGATCAGAGGCGAGGCCCAGCTTCACGCGGTCGGCGTCGGCCGGTTCCATGCCAGCGGTCATCTTCTCCGCCAGTTGCTTCCGTGTCAGGGCCGCGCCTTCGCCGAGCTTCTCGAGGATGGCGTTGATCGATCCGGACACGCTCGCTGCGTTCATGACCAAAGGTGCGGACGCGGATCGGCGAGACGAAGAGCATCCCGCGGCGATGCCGGAAAATATTCAGGCCCGCCTGGCGCATACCGCTCGCCAGCTCCTGCATCATCTTCGAGGGCGAACGAATCTCCGCCACCCATGCCTCCTCGATCACGCGGCCAAGCCCGCGGTCGGGCAACCGCCGGCTGACGACGCCCGACACGGCAAGCTCCTGCGCCTCGCGCAACAGTCCTGGCAAATGCGTCTGCCGGAAATGCCGCTCCGCTTCGGCCGCGCTGCCGAACGTTTCGGCCGGCTCGACGCCCTTCGTCAGGTAAGCGGTGACGCTGCGCGCCTGTTCTTTCCATTCCTCGACGACGGTGGGATCGCTCACGATCTCGATCTGGCGCTGGAAATCCTGGAAGCTCATCCGGCGGCTGTAACGCTGCTCGTAGAGATTGCGCAGCTGCGGCTGGTAGCTGTGGTGATTGGTCGGCCCGAGTAACGTGCCGCTGAGGCGGTCCCGCGCCACATTCGAGAAGTTGCCTTTGATGGGCTCGGTTTGCGTCTGCTCGACGGTGTAGAAGTCATCCTTCAGCGCCGCGAACGCGCCGCCTTCAAGCAGTCGACAGTCAGTCGCGACCGGGCCGTTCTCGCCGAGTTGTTGCAACATTGCGCCTTCGGCGGCTGTCAACCGCACGTCGTAACGCTCGGGCTTGTCGAGAAACAAGCGGGCCAGGGCGAAGACCGAGTAGGTGACCGAAGCAGATTTGATTTGCGCGACCACGCTCTCGAATGCCGCCCGGTGCGGCATAAACCGCACCGCGACCTGCGGCAACGGCGCCGGCGCCTCGCGCGGCGCCCGGCTTGGCTCGTCGCGCCGCTCGGAGGGCCGCGGCTCGCGCTCCCCGCGCCGGCCTTCCGGCCGGCGACGATCGTCACGCCGGTCATCCCGCCGCCCGGCCGGCTTGGGGCCGCGTGGCCGCTGGTCGCGTCCACGCTGCGGTCCGCGCCGCTCACGTCCGCCGCGCGACTCCTCCTCGCCCTCGAAGTCGGCATAGTCATTGGAACGCGTTGGTTCGTTGACCCACGCGGGCATCATTTTCAGGTCGAGGAGATCAGCAGGTGTCGTCGGCGCAGACATTCTTACTCTCATAGCCGAAGCCCTGCGGATGTAAACCGTGGCGGTCGATTTCCGCATGCCTTTCCGCCTCGGGAAAATAATTGACAAGGCTCCTAATTCATTTACTTGCCAATCCTGCCGGCACTGCTTTAACCCTCCGGCACCAAGACGAGCGAGATTAGAAGAAATTTATGAGCGACAAACCGATCGAAGAGAAGGTCAAGGACATCATCGTCGAACAACTCGGCGTTAACCCGGAACAGGTCACGCCGCAGGCATCCTTCATCGAAGATCTGGGCGCGGATTCCCTCGACATCGTCGAGCTCGTGATGGCGTTCGAAGAAGAATTCAACGTCGAAGTGCCGGACGAAGACGCTGAGAAACTGCAGACGGTCGGCGACGTCATCAAGTACATCGAAGACAAGCAAACGAAGGCTTAATCCCTCAGTTTACGTGCCTCGTCAGGCACGCCTCGAAAGACACGGCTCCGGCCGTGTTTTTTTGTTTCATGGTTGCGCCGCTCGGTGGCCCCACTTCCGTGCCTCCGGCGTGGGGAGGTGGAAAGCGCGGCCCAGCCCCGGCCACCAATCGGCCATGTCATAAGCGCAACAAGAGGAATTGCTGCGAACTAGGAGCGTGATCGCGAAAATGAAACAAGCCTCCTCCCCCGCCCCACCTCCGGAGCGCGCTTTCATGGGCCGGGTGCGCGACGCATTTCGGGTGTTTGCGCGCAACGCCTCCGAGGTGCTCGGCTCCGCCTGGGCCTTCGTCATCGCCATCGCCGTAATCGTTGTCTGGGCGATGACCGGTCACTTCTTCCACTATTCGGACACGTGGCAGCTCATCATCAACACCGGCACCACCATCGTGACCTTCCTGATGGTGTTCCTGATTCAAAACACGCAGAACCGCGATTCCAAAGCGGCGCACCTGAAGCTGGATGAATTGATTCGCGCGTTGGAAGGCGCGCGCGATCACCTGGTGCTTCTCGAAAAGCTCCCCGACGATGACCTGAAGAATCTTGAAGGGGAATTCGAGCACGTGCGAAAGCGGGCGGAAGGCGCCACACCGACAGCGACAAAAGCCTGAAAGCGTTGGGAAACGCGCGAGGACCGGCGGCAGGCGGGCGCGCCACCGGAGTGGCGCGCCGCGCCGCGAAGAAGGCGTCCGTTCGGCACCCCTACCAACCCTGCCAAACCCGGCGAGGACTGCGGTAGTAGCGCCGGTCCCGCACGACATAATGTCCGCGCACCCAGCCGTATCGGCCGCGGTGCCCCGGGACCCAGACGTAGCGAGCGCCATTGTGCCAATAAGCGGAGCCGTGCGTGTAGTATGGACGGTCGCCGATGGCGACTGTAATCTGCTGCGCGTGGGCGTTCGAAAGCGGCGCCAGGGCAGCAAAGCCGATGGCCGCCACCAGAAGTAGTTTACGTGTCCTGTTCATTCTAGTGATTCGGTTTGCGGTGGGTAATTGGCTGCCCGCCCGGGCCATTCCGCGGGTCGCGAAATGTGCCGCGCAAAGTTGCGAATTGCTGCTATGTTCCTCAATGGCAAACGCATCCGGCAAGGCATTCTCACGTCGCGCTCCAGATATCATCACCGAGGAGCTGGTGGCAGCGTTCACCGGCCGGCGGGCGTATGAATTCAAGCCGCTCTTCGATCACATCTTCACCAATCTGCGCGCGCGCAACGCCGCGAGCGGGGGCGAAGAAATGCTCCGCCTGCGGTGCTACGAGAAGCTTCAGAGCCTGGTTGATCGCGGCGCCGTCAAGAAGACGACGGTCGGCGTGACCAAGAAATACCAGGGTGTCTCCGCCGCGCTCACGGTGCTCGGTGCCGAGATGCAGCAACTCCGCGCCGACTGGAGTCAGCGCCTCGCTGCGCGCGTGGTGAACTGATCCGTTATGGCACGGGTCAATTACGCCGGCGAAAAACGTCGCAAAGAGCTCGAGAAGCAGAAGAAAAAAGAAGAGAAGAAGCGCCGGAAGCTCGCCCAGGAGAGCGGCGGTTCCGACGCCGCTGCTTCCGAGTCGGAAACTCCTTCCGGCGAGGCCCAGCCCGGCGCGACCGAATAGCGCCAGGGCCGCCGTTAGGGCCTCCCGTTTTGAAAGTTCGGATCACTTGAGGCAGCAAAATGGCTTGCCTCTCCCAGGGGACTGCTGCCATCGTCTGCACCCTATGATCAACATCAAAACCACGCTTCTCACTCTTTGTCTGACGGCCGCGACCGCGCTTGCCGTTTTCGCTGGCGACAGTGCGGCGGAGAAAGCGTTCGTCGAAAAGTTCAAGAAAGCCTACGAGGCCAACGACAGCGCCACCCTCAAGTCGTTCCTCTACACCAAGGACGCGCACCCGATGGCGCTCGAATTCTACGAGATGATGATCGTCGAGGGCGCCGGCTCGAAGATCTCGAAAATCGAGCTCGTGGACCTTACACCGGAAGAATTGAAAAACGCCCAGGGCACTCAGGAAGGACCGGACGGAAAGAAGACAACGATGCCGATCAAGCCGACCAAGAAGCTCGTCTTTACTGTCGACCAGAGTTCCGCCAGTGGCAGCGGCTCTAGCACCAGCTCCCCGCTCGTCGCGGAAAAGGACGGAAAGTTCGTCATTCCAGTCCCGGCTCCCGCCAAGTAGCACCCTCTCCGCATTCTGCGCCTGCGCGAAGGAATCGCGCGGGCGCGGGACGGCGGGACCGGCGTTTTTCAGCTGGACGGCGCGTCCGAAACTACAGTCCCATGTTCGCCAGCGACGTGGCGAAGCGGTTGACCGTCACCACCATTTCTGGGTGCGACGCCTCGAAACCGTCCACCGACTGCTGCAAGCCCTGCAAGGCCGACTGGAGCAGACCCGGCTTCCGGGTCGAACGGATCGCCTGGTGCGTGGAAGCCTCCACAAACTGCGCGATGCTGGTCGCATCCTCAGAATGCGTCTCGGAAAGCTGGCTGATCTTGGCCTGCAGCTGAGCCAGGAGTTCAAGGATCTCCGCTTTCGTCTGCTCGGGAAGGTCGCCTGCGCCTTTGACGGATGCCTCGGTCCTTTGGATGCGGTCGTCGATCATGGTGGGTTACTCTATCACGCCCGCGACTGATCGAAGGGGGAAAACTCAGGGCGGCGCGCGCCGGAAAAGGGGCTCGCCAGAGAGAATGATTCCTGCTGCAAATAAGGAGTCTCGACGAGAGAGGTGGGCCCCCCGAACGAATGAACGCACCGGTTCCAGCCGACGAACGTTTCCCGCAGGAACTGGACGTCCTGCGCGAGCTAGCGGATGGGCTGCCGCAGATCGTCTGGGTCGCGCGCCCGGATGGATCGCACGAGTATTACAACCAGCAGTGGCGCGATTATACGGGCCTTGCGTTGCGCGAATCGACCCGGGAGGCCTGGAACGCGCGCTTCCATCCCGAGGACCGCGACCGCGCCGAAACTCTGTGGGAAGAGGCGCGGCGCCAGGGCACGCCCTACGAGATTGAATTTCGCCTGCGGCGCGCGTCGGATGGCGCTTACCGCTGGTTCCTCGGCCGGGCGCTGGCCCACCGGAATGCGGCGGGCGAAATCGTGAAATGGTTTGGCACCTGCACCGACATTCATGAGCAGAAACTTGCGCAGGAGCTCCTGCGCGGATCGCACGATGAGATGGAGCGCGAGAACCTGCAGAAAGATGAGTTCCTCGGCATGGTCTCGCACGAGCTCCGCACCCCGTTAAACGCCGTCTTCGGGTGGACACGGCTGATGCAGGAAAACCTCCTCAGCGAGACCGAGCGGGCGCAGGCGGTGGAGTCGATCATGCGTAGCGTGGAAGCGCAGGCGCGCCTGATCGAAGACGTGCTCGACATCACCCGCATCATCAATCACAAGCTATCGCTCGATCGGGGCGTCTGGAATTTGTGGCAGATCGTGACCGACGCGATGGACGCGGTGCGGCTTTCCGCGGACGCCAAAGGCGTGGCCATCAATGGCCTGGTCGAAGCACACGACCTGTTGGTCCACGCCGACCGCGTGCGCCTCGAACAGGTCGTGCTCAATCTCCTCACCAACGCAGTGAAGTTCACCCCGCGCGGCGGTGAAATCCGTGTGAGGGTCCGACGCCAGGGCGGCAGCGCCGCGCTCGAAGTGGCCGATAACGGACAGGGCATCGTCACCGAATTGCTGCCTCATGTCTTCGAGCGCTTCCGCCAGGGAGACAGCAGTACGACACGGCGCTACGGCGGCCTTGGCCTCGGGCTCGCGATCGCCCGCCAGCTCGTCATGATGCACGGCGGCGCGATCGAAGTGCAAAGCGAAGGAACGGGCAAAGGCACGCGCTTCACCGTCCTCTTGCCAATCGTCGCGGTCGGCACGCCGCAAGACCCGGTGGCGAAGCCAGGTCAGGACCACTTCGACCCGGAGCTTTTTCCCACGGATCGGCTGCGCGGCCTGCATGTCATGGTGATCGACGATGAAGTCAGCGTCCGCGAGTTGCTGACGTTGACCCTTTCCAAGTGCGGCGCTTCGGTGACGATGGCGGCCTCGGTGGAGGATGCACTGGCGCTGCTCCCAAATCTCAAGCCGGACGTCGTGGTCAGCGACATTGCCATGCCGGACGTGGACGGCTACGAATTCATCCGCCGCCTGCGCCGACTCGTCGCGCGCCGGACGTCCGCGCTCCCGGTGATTGCGCTAACCGCTTACGCCAGCGCGCAGGATCGCGAACGCGCCCTGGAGGCGGGCTTCGATGGTTACCTCACGAAGCCGGTGGATCCTGCCGAGCTGGTGCGCGCGATTGAGGTCACGCACGCCGCCGGCCAGCGCGGCTAGCGGTCCGATCCTGGACCGCACGGCCGGTCGCAAATTATCTTCCGCGCCGGACAGCCGCATGTCGCCGCGGCGACGATTGAGGCAGCGTGCATATCTGTCTCCGTGTCATTCTTTCCGTCGCGCTCCTCGACATGGGCACAGGCGCGGGATTCGCCCAAAACAAGTCCGCGCCAAAGGGAGGGCGAGCTGCGGAAGCGATGGAAGCCGCGACCCGTCTGCAGGTATATCTCGATCGGGCGGAGTTTGCGCCGGGCAAGATCGACGGTCATTACGGCGACTTCACGCGCAAGGCGCTCGCACTCTACCGCGAGTCGCGCGGGGAAAAATCGGAGACGCCGCCGGCTGACGCCAACTCAAGAACGGCACCGGATATGGCCGGACTTGATCTCGCTTCGGTCGATCCGGTTTTCATCACCTATACTGTTACCGATGAGGCTCTCGCCCAAACGGGCGAACTGCCAGAAGCGGTGGAGGAGCAGGCAAAGCTGAAAGCGTTGCCATACCGCAGTGCGGTCGAAGCCGTCGCAGAGAAGTTCCACGCCGACTGCGATTTCCTTGAAGAGCTCAATCCGGGCCGCACGAAAGACCTCAAGGCCGGAGACAAGTTGAAGGTGCCGAACGTCGAGCCGTTCGAACTGGGAACAGTGAAAGACATGAAGCCCGGCAGCGAAGTCGCCGCGGCCGGAGCAGCGAACGAGACCGACCAAGGCGAGAGCGATGCCCCCAAAACGTCAGGGGAGCCGGGCGGCGCCGCGCCGCCCGTGGCGGTCTTCGTGGACACCAAAACGAACATGGCCGTGATCCGCGTCGCCGAGAAAATCGTGGCCGCCTACCCGGTTACGATCGGATCCACGCAGACCGAGTCGCCGATCGGAGACTGGAAGGTGCGCGGCATCGCCAGACTGCCCACCTTTCGCTACGATGAGCAGATGCTGCAGCACGGCGAGCGGAGCAGCGATTTCCACATGCTGCCGCCAGGGCCGAACAGTCCGGTCGGCGTGATGTGGATCGCGCTCAACAAAAAGGGCATCGGCTTGCACGGCACCCGCGACCCCGATGAAATTGGCCGCTCCGCCAGCCACGGTTGCATTCGACTGGCTAATTGGGACGTCGTCCGGCTGGCGGCGAAGGTGAGACCCGGCGTGCCGGTCGCAATCCACTAAGACGGACGCAGGGCCGGACGCCGCTACACGCGACGCGAAGGCCGCCCGCGACGCGCGACACGGACAATGCCGTCGAGTACCACACTCCCCAGGAGCAGCATGGCTCCGGTCGCAGGCTCGGGAATTGTCACGATCGTGAAAGTATTGTCCTTCACGAGCGCCGCGAGTCCCTGGCCCACATCCGTGTCCCCAGCGAACAACCCCGCCAGGCGAACAAACGCCAGGTCCGCCGTGTAGCTGGTGTTCGGTTGCAGGCTCCCGGCCGGGAGTGTGAATGAAGTCTGCGTGGCGGGGAACTGCCCGAAGTTGAGTCCGGAGTTGCGAATGACGAGCTGGATCAAGTCCGTCGTCTGCGCATTCGCAAAATTGTTCCAGGTGAAAGTGTAGGCGAAGGCCGGATCGATCATGAGCGCGCCACCCTGCCAGTTATTTGACGGCACCGTCAGCATCGGCGTGGTCGGATAACCGAAAATCGAGAAGAGGATGATCGAGCGCGAGAACGTCCCGGCGCTGGTATTCATGTTCAGCGTGTAATTCCCGCTGCCGTAGGCGAGGTCCATCTGCGCCTGGGTCGCGAACGTGTCCGTGATGCTAAGGTCGCCGTTGGCCGCCAGCGTGTAGGTGCGCGGGCTCGCACTGCCAGTGAATGTGAGCGTGCCGCTGTTCAACGTGGCGGTGCCGGGCAGCACCTCGGAAACGAACTGAAACGGTTGCGCACCGTCCGCCACCGGAGCCGCCGAGCTTGTCTGGCGAAAGTTCTGGAACTTGCCGATCAAGAACCCGGCGACGCTTTGCGCGGAGGTTGTTTTCGCACTGGGGAACGCCAAACCGCTAACGGCAGCCAGCACCAGCGCAATACGCGAGAAGCTCATGCGAGCGCTTTTAGCGACTCAGCGGCAAAGTGGCAAGGCGGCAGTCTACCTCGCGGCTGCGCTTCGTTCCGCGCGCGCTAAATTGCCGTCATGGCCGACCCAACCCCAATCGACGCACGCACCCGGATCGGACATGTGCACCTCAAAGTGTCGGACCTCGAGCGAGCGCTCGGATTCTATTGCGGCGTTCTCGGGTTTGAAGTCACGCAGCGCTTGGGCCCGCGCGCGGCCTTCGTTTCGGCGGGCGGTTACCATCACCATATCGGCCTGAACACGTGGGAAAGCCTCGGCGGTTCCCCTCCTCCACCGGGAACGACGGGCCTCTTCCACGTGGCCGTTCTTTACCCGACCCGCGCCGCCTTGGCGGACGCGTTGCGACGCCTCGTCGCGGCCGCCATTCCGCTGGATGGAGCGAGCGATCATGGCGTCAGCGAGGCCCTTTACCTGCGCGATCCGGATGAGAACGGCGTGGAGCTGTACCTGGGATCGACCTCCGGACACCTGGCCGCGCACACCCAATGGCGAGCTCGCGATGTTTACGCGTCCGCTCGATCTCGACGAGCTGCTCGCGGCAACGTAGCACCCTGCGGCCAGACAACACTGGCGCGCCGCTGGAGATAGCGGTAAACCCGAACATGCGATTGCTCAGACGCTTACACCTCTATCTCGGCTGCTTGTTTGCCCCCGCCCTCATTTTCTTCGCGGTAACGGGCGCATGGCAGCTCTTCCGCATGCACGAGAGCGATAAAGACGGCAGCTACAATGCGCCCCCGCCGATGAAAACCCTCTCCGCGATCCACATGAACTCGCACCTGCCGGGCAAGCGCGCCGGGGAATATTCGCCTCTCCACACCTTTTCGCTCCTCGCCGCCGGCGGACTCGTGACGACGACCCTGCTGGGCGTGGTGATGGCCTTCCGCGTGACGCAAAAGAGGTTAACGCCCACGCTTTTCCTGTTCGCGGGCATCGTCATTCCCGCCGCGATTCTCTACTTCTACCGCTAACTCCGGCGCGCCGCGCCGATCCGATGTCGAATTACCAGCCCACTTCCCGCCGGCCGATCGCGGATGCGTTCCGCGCCACGGCCCGTGGCGCAACGCGACTCTGCGTGCGATCCGGCGTTCATCCGGATGCGATTTCGTATGCCTCGGTGGTATTCGCGGCCGCGGCGGCGGTTTGCTTCTGGCGATCCGGATTGCATCCGTGGCTGCTGTGGCTGGCGCCGGCGTTCTGTTACCTCCGCCTCTGGTGCAACATGCTCGACGGGATGGTGGCGCTGGCCGCTGGCCAGGCGAGCTGGCACGGCGAAATCATCAACGATCTGCCCGACCGCGTCTCCGATGTGTTGATCTTCGCCGGCGTCGCGCAGAGCGGCTGGATGCATCCGATTCTCGGCTATTGGACGGCGCTCTTTGCCTTGCTGACGGCCTATGTCGGCATGCTCGGGCAAGCGGTGGGCGTGCAACGGGAGTTTGGCGGCCTGATGTCAAAGCCGTGGCGCATGGTGATGCTGCATCTCGGCGCTTGGGCGACGCTCGGAGGCCTCCCGTGGGATGCCGGTGCGCTGCGTTTTGGCGGGTTGACGCTGCTCGATTGGACGTGCGTCCTGATCATGCTCGGCTGCGGGCAAACAATCGCCGTCCGGCTGCGCCGCACGATGGCGGCGTTGCGGCTGAAATCAGCCGGCGGCTAAATGTCACCACACACCGCGCTCTACGATCCGGTGTTCCTCGCCTACGTGCGGATCGTCGCCGGCGTGCTGGTCGGTGGCGGCGCCATTCTCGCCGGCGTGCACTTCGTCTCGCGCCAGCCGATCACGTCGATTTGGCAAACCTACCGCGCCTGGCTCGTGATGGCGCCGCTCGCGCTCGCCGTCATCTTCGCGGGCCGCGCGCCTTTCATCATCGGCGTGACGCTGCTCGCGATCTTTGGCTTCAAGGAATTCGCGCGTGCGTCGGGATTGTATCGTGACTGGTGGATGACCGGCGCCGTTTACGCCGGCATTCTGACGGTGGGCTCGGCGTCGCTCATGCCCGATCCGCACCGGCTCGAGCCGGGCACCGGCTGGTACGGGTTTTTTGTCTCGGTGCCGGTCTTTGCCATCGCGCTCATCCTCCTGATCCCGATCGCCCGCAACCACTTCCGGGGCGAGCTGCAGCGGATGTCGTTAGGCATCGTCGGCTTCATCTACATCGGCTGGATGTTCGGCCACCTCGGCTTCCTCGCGAACTCTCTCAACGCCTACGGCTATCTTTGTTTCGTAATCTTTGCGACGGAGGTGAACGACGTGGCCGCCTTCACCTTCGGGCGCCTTTTCGGGCGGCATCCGCTGCGCAGTGAAATCAGCCCGAAGAAGACCTGGGAAGGCGCCCTCGGCGCGCTCGCCGTCTCCATGATTCTGCCGTGGCTGCTCCGGTTCTCGCTGCCGGATTTTGGTCCGCGGGAACTGATCCTCGCCGGGCTCATCGTCGGCATCGGTGGTCAGCTCGGCGACCTCTCGATCAGCGTCATCAAGCGCGACATCGGCACCAAAGACATGGGCGCATCCATCCCCGGCCACGGCGGCATTCTTGATCGGATCGACAGCCTGATTTATGTCGCGCCGCTTTTCATGCACATGGCGGGCTACTATCATGGCCTGCGATGAAGCGTTGGCGCTATGATCCCGCGAGCGATCTCGACCAGAACATGGTCGAGCGGCTGCGGCATTTTCCGCGCGAGCCGGACATGCTCGTCTATGGGCTGCGCTCGATCGTGTCGCTGCGCGATCCGCACCGCGCTGCGCATTTACCATCGCTTCGAAATCTTCGGCGGGGAGAACTTGCGCAACGACGGCTCGTTTGTGCTGGTCGCGAATCACTCCAGTCATCTCGATGCTGTCTGTCTGCTCGCCGCGCTTGCCGTTTCGCCGACTGCACCGCGCCTTTCCGGCGGCGGCCGCGGATTATTTTTTCCAAAGCGTGCCGCGCACCTGGATCGCTTCGATTGTGGTCAATGCGCTGCCGTTCGCGCGCAACGCGCAGGTTCGCCAAAGCATGACGATCTGCCGTGAATTGCTCGCGACCTCCGGCAACGTTCTCATCATTTTCCCCGAAGGCACGCGCTCGACAAGATGGCGCGGCTGCAGGAGTTCAAGTCCGGCGTCGGCGCGCTCGTCGCCGGCTGCGATGTGCGATGTGCTGCCGTGTTATCTCGACGGCGCTTTTCGGGCATGGCCGAAAGGCGTGCGTCTGCCGCGTCCGCGCAAGGTGCGCCTGATCATCGGCGCGCCGCGCAACTACGCCGGCCGGGCGCGCGACAAGGCGAGCATCAATGCGATCGCGGCCGAGCTGCGGACCGCGGTGCAACAACTTGAGCCGAAGGTTGCAGGGGAAGCTGTTAGCTTCCCCAGATTGGAAACAGAGGAAGCTGGCCGCTTTCCCTACAGTCCGCGCGACGCATGACCCCCGCCGAAGGCACGATGCCGAGCTGGGACGGCGCGGAGCTGTTCTATCGCTCGTGGATTCCCGAAAAGCCGACGAATAAGGCGCTGCTCCTTTTCCACCGCGGGCACGAACATTCCGGCCGATGGCAGGAGTTGGTCGATCTGCTCGCGCTCGAGGACGTGGCGATGTTCGCGTGGGATGCGCGCGGACACGGACGTTCGCACGGACGCACGTGGTGGCGCGGAGAATTTCGCCGCCATCATCAAAGATGTGGAGGCGTTCGTGCGCCACATTTCCGCACGCAGCACGAGATCGCCCTCGAAAATGTGATCGTGCTCGCGCACAGCGTGGGCGCGGTCAGCGTGGCCGCGTGGGTGCACGATTACGCACCGCCGATTCGCGCGATGGTGCTGGCGACCGCGGCGTTCCGGGTGCGGCTTTACGTCCCGCTCGCGCTGCCGGCATTGCGTCTCAAGCAGAAGTTCCTCGGCCCCGGCCACGTCAAGAGCTACGTGAAATCGCGGATGCTGACGCACGACCGCGAGCAGGCCGCGCGCTACGATGCCGATCCGCTCATCTTCCGCCAGATCGCCGTCAACGTTCTGATCGATTTGCATGAAACCGGGCGCGCGACTGCTCGCCGATGCGGGCGCCATCAACGTCCCGACGCTGATGATCGGCGCCGGCTCGGATTGGGTCGTGAGCCTGGAGGCGCAGCGCGAGTTCTTCAACGGCCTCTCATCGCTCGGTGAAGCGGATGCACGTGTTTCCGGCGGCCTATCACGCGATCTTTCACGAGAATGAACGGCGCGCTGTCGCGGAGCGCACGCGCGAGTTCGTCGTGGAACGCTTCGCGCAGCCGCCGGTCGCGACCTCGCTGCTCGAAGCCGACAAATTCGGCTACACGTGGGAAGAACACGAGCGCCTGAAACTGCGCGGCGGCCCGCAATTTCCCGTCATCCGCGCCGCGATGAAAACCGGCGGGCGCATGAGCAAAGGCATCGATCTCGGCTGGCGGAGCGGTTTCGATTCCGGGCTGACGCTCGACTACGTTTACGAGAACAAGCCGGGCGGGTCGAACAAGCTCGGGCGCGCGATCGACAAGGCCTATCTCGAACAGCACCGGCTGGCGCGGCATTCGGCAGCGCAAAGCGAACCTCGAGAAGCTCCTGCGCGAGCTGATCGAGGAAACGCACGCGGCCGGGCGTCCGGTCCGCATCCTCGATATCGCGGCGGGCGGTGGACGTTACGTCCTCGAAACGATGCAAGCGCTCGCGCGAGATCCCGATGAGCGCCGTGCTCGCGCGACTACAAACTCGAAAACGTCGCCGCCGCGCGTGCGCTCGCCGAGCAATTCGGTTGCAACAACGTGACGGTGGAGCAGGCGGACGCGTTCGATCGGCAGTCATTGGCCGCATCGAGCCGCGCGCCGACCATCGGCATCGTCTCGGGATTGTATGAATTCTTCCCGTTCGAACGCGGCCGTGTCCGAGTCGCTCGCCGGGCTGGCCGATGCGATCGAACCCGGCGGCCATCTGATCTACACGAATCAGCCATGGCATCCGCAGCTGGAGTTCATCGCGCGCGTGCTGCGGAACCGCGAAGGCCAACCCTGGATCATGCGCCGGCGCACGACGGCGGAGATGGATCAACTCGTGCGCGCGCGCCGGTTTCGAGAAGATGGAGATGGAGATCGATCGATGGGGAATGTTCACCGTCTCGATCGCAAGGCGTGAACGGCGCCTGACAACCTTGCGCCCCCACCCTGCGAAAGCCCTCGCCGCGTCGCGCTCGGCTCGTCGGCGCTCTTTCTCGTCGTCTACGGCGGGTGCAACTGGATCACCGCGCAGCGCACCGATGTCGGCACGATCTGATTTCGCATGGGAACGGCCATTCCCGTTCGTGCCGCTGATGATCGCGCCCTACCTCTCGATCGATCTGTTCTTCGTCGCCGCGCCGTTTCTCTGCCGCAGTGGGCGGGAGCTGGCGCACGTTCACCAAACGGATCGCGGCCGCGATTCTCGTCGCCGGGCATCTGCTTCCTGCGCTTCCCTTGCGCTTCGCCTTCGAGCGGCCGGAGACCGACGGACTTGCTCGGCGCGATCTTCGATTGGTTCCGCGGGATGGACCGCCCACAATCTGTTTCCGTCGCTGCACATTGCGCTGGGCTCGTTGCTCGCGTGACCTACGCGCCGCCACACCCGCGGCATTCTGCGCACCGCGGTCACGCTGGTTTGGGCTGATCGCCGCGTCCGCCGTCCTCACCTATCAACATCACGTGCTCGATGTCGTGGGCGGTCTCGCGCTCGCCGGTTACTGCTTCTACTTCATCCCCGAAACGCCGCTCCAGTTGCCGGTGATCCCGAATCGGCGGGTCGGTTCATACTACATTGGAGGTGCCGCACTCCTGGGTGTCGCGGCGGCCGGTGGGTGGCCCTGGGGCAGCTATTCTGCTTTGGCCGGCGCTGTCGTGCGCGATCCTCGCGGCCGCATATTTTGGTGTCGGTCCCGGCGTTTATCGGAAGGCGAACGGCGTGCTGCCATGGAGCACTGTTTGGGTGCTCGGTCCTTGCCTGCTCGGCCAGCATCTTTCGCGCTGGTACTACCGCCGGCAATGCCGCGCCTGGGATGCCGTCACCCCGCAGGTCTGGATCGGCAGCGCGTTGCGTGAGCGCGAAGCCGCCATGGCGATCCGCGCCGGAGTCACGGCCGTGCTCGATCTGACGGCGGAGTTCTCCGCGCCGCCGGTGTTTCGCACCCTCGCCTATCGCAACATTCCGGTTCTCGATCTCACCGCGCCGACCACCGAACAGCTCGCGCGATGGCAGAGTTCATCGACGACGAAGCAGCCGGCGGCATCGTCTATGTGCATTGCAAGATCGGCTACTCGCGCAGCGCCGCCGCAGTCGGTGCTTATCTTCTCGGCCGCGGCCTCTGCGCCACGGTGGAGCAATCACTCGCCCGCCTGCGCGATGTCCGGCCGTCCATTGTCGTCCGGCCGGAGATCATGGCCGCGCTGCACCAGTTTCAGGCGCAACTCCCCGCCGATTGTGCTCGCGTCTAACGAGCCACCTCCGCTCTAATTGCGCGCACCGGAGAAAATCATGAACTACAGCGAACTGATTCAGCTCTACTTCGAGCGCACCAACGCCCTGCAGAACTACTGGACGCTTTACGTCGTCATCGTCGGCGGTCTGCTCGCGTTCTCTTCGCTGCGCAAACAACCCGCCGCGCTCACCACCTTGATCGTATCCCTCCTCTTCGCGCTCTTCGCTTTCGAGAATCTGGGCGCCATCCAGGACACGGCTAGGCAGCGGATGGCCACGCTCGATGCGATCAAAACCTCCGAAGGCACGGCCAGCGACGTCGCCCGTTTGCGGGAGCGCCTCGAACCCAACTTGCATCCGGCAAGCCTCGGCTCGACGCGCATGACACATCTCATCAGCGACGTGCTCACGATCGCCGCGCTCTGGGCGATGGAATTGCGCCGCCGCAACGCGCCGCGGACCTAGACCGAGCGCCGCCCGCGCGGCGCATCGAGCATGAATCTCCCCGGCCCACAACACCTCGGGCTCGCCTATCTTGTCTCGGAATTGCTGCTGACGATCACCCGCCGTTCGCGCGGCACCGGGACGCGGCAGGATCGCAGCACCCTCGGCGTGCTCTGGCTGGTGATAATGCTGAGCGTGGCCGCGAGTTTGTATGTCGCCTTGTATTGGCCGGCCGCGGCGCTGCCCTACCGCGAGGGGCGGCGGATCACGGCCGTCGTCCTCTTCCTCGCCGGCATCGCGGTCCGATGGTGGTCAATTATCGTCCTCGGTCGCTTCTTCACCGTCGACGTGCAGATCGCGCGCGATCACGAGCTCGTTGATCACGGACCGTTCCGCGTGGTGAGACACCCATCCTACACCGGCGTGCTGCTGGCGTTTGTTGGCTTCGGCCTGGCCCTTGGGAACTGGGCGGCAATGCTCGTTCTCCTGCTGCCGATCTTCGTTGCCTTCGTGGAGCGGATGAACGTCGAGGAGCAGGCATTGACCGCCGCGCTCGGCGAGCGCTACGTCAATTACATGCAACGGACGAAGCGGCTCGTGCCGGGGGTTTATTGAGAACCGGGGAGATTGGATGGCAAGGGCCACGCCGTCCCCCGACGGCGCGGCCCACCCTCCCTAACGAAATGTGTCAGCCGGAAGATTCCGCTCTGCGAGCATCGCCCGCACGGCTGCTTCGGCTGAATTAACGGGTGGGAGGTTGAGCCAGGTACGCCAGGTGCACTCCCCGTTCGCTTCCTCCACCCATCCGTAGCAGCGATCCGCCTCTGGGTGGCCTGAGAGGTCAAAAACCTCCACCATGCCACGCCAGAGCGAGCCATCCGGCGCGTGCTCGACGACGATCTTGGATCGCACGTGCTCCGCTTTGCATTGATAGCGACGCTTAATCAGGCGCCTCAGGCGCGGGATTTGAAGTAACATCGTAGAGTCTCCGACCAACAGTTAATCGCCGGTCGCGCATCCGCGGTCGGCGCAAAAGCCGCAGAGTTCACGTGAACTCTGCGGCTTCTGTTGCTCGTGAGAGCAGGACCTATTGGTCGACCACGACGCGGCGCACCACCTGGGTGTTGCCCTCGTTATCGTAGTGGACGTGCACCTTGGCGCCCGGCTTGATCATCGACGCCTCGATGGTCTTTCCCGCACGGTCCACATACTGGACCATCTTGCCCAGCGTGTAGGTGATCGGGTCGGTCACGCCGGTGCGACGCACCACAATCGTCTTGCCGGGTTCGAACGTCGAGACAGTGCCTTCTGTGGTCGTGGTCGTGGTCGTTGTCGCCGTGGTGCTGGTGAGCGGCGTGTCGGTCCGCTTGGTTGTTTCAGTCGTGCTCGTCTGCGCGAACGCCAAGGGCGCCACGGCTGCGCAGGCGAGGATTAGGATGCTCTTCTTCATATCATTTCCCTTCTGGTTGAGACTGGCAGCTTCGATTCCCTGTCGCCGCCAACGGAAGCCATTCCCGAGAACAGCAGTCCGTCGCATTCTTTGACCCGGACGCGCCGCGGGTTATTCAACCGTTTCTGCGGAATTTCTCGCTGTTGAGGGTCAACTTGCCTTCGCTTGCTGAGGCTGGCAGAAAGGTGCAGAGCCCACGGATGGAAATTCACCCAGATAGCACGCGGAATCGTCCCACCGGGGACCAGCCTGCCTGGAAGCGCCGCCTCTACATCATCATTTTCGAAAGCGACACGCCGGCGGGGAAGGCGTTCGATGTGGCTCTCCTCGTCGCAATCGGATTCAGCGTCGCGGTCGTGATGCTCGAAAGCGTGAAGTCGATCCAGGCCGAACACGCCACCCTCCTGCGGAGCCTGGAGTGGATTTTCACCGGCCTCTTCACGCTCGAATACATCGCCCGCCTGCTCTGCGTGCGCTGGCCGCGAAAATACGCCTGGAGCTTCTTTGGCGTGGTCGATTTGCTGGCGATCCTGCCGAGTTTCATCGGCCTCTTTACCTCCGCGAACTACATCATGGTGATCCGCGTTCTGCGGCTCCTGCGTGTCTTCCGCGTCCTGAAGCTCTCCCATTTCCTCGACGAAACCGACACCCTCGTGAGCGCGCTCCGCTCCAGCCGGCGCAAGATCATGGTTTTCCTCTTCACCGTCCTCGCGCTCGTCCTGGTGATGGGCACGTTCATGTACCTGATCGAGGGTGAGGAGAACGGCTTCACCAGTATTCCGCGCAGTGTTTACTGGGCGATCGTGACCCTGACGACGGTCGGCTACGGCGACATCACTCCGCATACCATTCTCGGGCAGATCGTGGCCAGTCTGATCATGATCATGGGCTATGGCATCATCGCCGTTCCGACCGGCGTCTTCTCGCTGGAGTTGCAGCAAGCGGCCAAAGCCAGGAGGGCGCGCGTCTGCGCGAACTGCCAGACGACGGAATCGGATTCGGCGGCGCGTTTTTGTCGCCGCTGCGCGACGCCCTTCCCTTAGCGCACCCTGCCCTACGCGGTCAGCGCCTGCCACTCATCCGCGCTGAGCTTGAACTTGGCGGCGGCGACGTTCTCCTCGAGATGCGCCACCGATGAGGTGCCCGGGATCGGCAGCATCACAGGCGACCGTTGCAGCAGCCATGCGATCGCCAGCTGATAAATGGTGGCGCCATGTTCTTTCGCGGCTTTCTCCAACGCGGCGGAACGCAACCCGCGATTCCCGCCCACCGGCGACCACGGCATGAACCCAATCCCCTCCTTCTCGCAGTAGCTCAGGGTATTGTCCCACTTGCGATCGGCGATGTTATATTGATTCTGCACGGTCACGATCGGCAGGATCTTGCGCGCGTTTGCGACCTGCTCCGGCGATACCTCCGAGAGCCCCACGTGCCGGATCTTCCCGGCATCGCGCATCTCCTTGAGCGCGCCGAGTGATTCCTCGGCCGGCACTTTCGGGTCGATCCGGTGCAGCTGGTAAAGATCGATCCGCTCCAGCTTGAGGCGCTTCAGACTGCCCTCCACCGCCTTTTTCAAGTAGTCGGGCTTCCCATTCGGCACCCACTGACCGGGACCCGGGCGCGTCAGCCCTCCTTTGGTCGCGATCACCAGTCCGGTCGGATAAGGATGCAGCGCCTCCGCGATCAGCAGTTCGCTTGTTTCGGGCCCGTAGGCGTCCGCCGTGTCGATCAAGTTCACGCCCAGCTCGACCGCGCGGCGCAGGACTTTCAGCGCGTTCTCACGATCAGGTGGCCAGCCCCAGATGCCTTCGCCCGTGATGCGCATCGCCCCGAAACCGAGGCGCTTGACCGGAAGATCGCCACCGACCTTGAACGTCGAACCCGCCAACGCCGGCGTCTCCGCTCCGAACATCACGCCCGTCCCCCCGACGGCGAGAGCGACCCCGCCCGCGAGCGTCGCCCGAATAAATGCGCGGCGGGAAAGCTCGTTGCCGTCAGCATTTGTCTCATTCGGCGCAACGTAATTGGCCACGAGACGCAGATTACATCCCGTCCAATTGCTGTCAAAAAGCCCTGTCGCGTCGCCCGCAGAACGGGAAAAGATGCGACACCAACACGGGCAATTTCCGATCCGGTCAGCCGCGGTTCACGATTCACGGTCCCTTGTCAGAGCACCTCGCGACTGAGCGAGGCCGGAGAGGGCACGGCGTTCCAGCCCATAAGAGCCTTTTCCAATTTCGGGCCGTTTGCCTTGAGCCACTCGCTGGCTTCATCTCCGGCTTTGCCGCCGTAGATGCGGTGGGAGTAAACGATGGAGCAGCCGGTGCCATCTGTGATTCGAAATCGTGCGAACGCCACCTCGATAAACTGCGGCCGTCCGAACAACACGGCGATGAAATGCTCCGCCGGCCGTTCGGGCGTGCGCGGCACCGAATCCGTCCGCAGCACCCGGGCACCATGACTCTTGTAGTTCTCGAGCACAGCATTCGCCTGCGTGGCGAGCGCATCTCCATCGCGCGCCGCCCGGTACACATTCACCGTCACCATCTCCGTCCACTTCCCGAGATCCTCCTGGCCTGCGGGGGTGAACTCATGCTGATCGTTTTTGGACCAGCGGTGGAAGTAGCTCTCTCCGGCGAAGTCGAACGCGGCCTTATCGGGCTTCGCGGCCGCCGCGGCCGGCGTGGACTGCGCATGGACGCTGGCGCCGATCAGACCGACTGCCAGGGAGGCGCTCAACCATCGTAAGTTCATCGGCTCCGACATTCCTGCACGAGTCAGGCGGTGGATGGCAAGCCACCTTGTGCGGGCCAACGCAATCGGCTACAACCGCGGGCAATGACAACGGCGGCAATCACGACGCGCGAGTTCGTCATGGCCGATTACGATGGCGCCGTCGCGCTCTGGAGCGAAACGGAAGGCGTGGAAATCTGCGAAGGCGATTCGCGGGAGGAAATCGCCGGCTATCTGCAGCGCAACCCCGGGCTCAGCCGGGTGGCGGAACAAGACGGCGCCATCATCGGCGCGGTGCTCTGTGGGCACGATGGACGGCGCGCCTGGTTCAATCATCTCGCGGTCGCGCCGGACGCACCGCGGCCGCGGGATCGGCCGTCTGCTGCTGGACGATTGCGTGCGCGGCTTGCGCGCGGCTGGGATCAAACGGGCGCTCATTCTGGTGTCGGCCGACAACGCGATGGGGCACGAGTTCTATCTGCGGAACGGCTGGGAAGACATTGCCGCCTTCGCGATGAGTCTCGAGGTTTAGGATCTCGACGGCCGCGCGGCGTGAAATTCAGATGCCGGCCAGCTGCCGGAAGCGCGGATGATCGCGCAGTCCGTCCCATTCCGGCTCGGCCCGCAGGAGGCCACGAGTCGGTCCACCGGGGAGATCGACCAGGGGCGTGAGCTCATCCAGCGCGAGCTCGGGTTCACCGACCCACGCGTAGATGAGCGCGAGATTGGATGCGAGGAGCGGGCCATCCAGCGCGTCCCGCAGGATGGGGAGTAGCTCGACCGCGCGCCGACCCAGCCGCATCGCCTCCTCCCGCTCGCCGAGGGCGGCGTGCACCAGCCCGAGCATCGCCATGGTCTTTTCGTCCTCCGGCCATTTGGCGAGATCTTGCGCGACGACCGACTGCGCGGCCAGAAACTCACGCCGGGCGACGTCGCGATCGCCGCGGCCCTGCGCGATCAGGCCCCGGTACCAGGAGTTCGGCACGGTGTAGCCATCGATTGCGCCTGCCATGCCGCTCAGGCCAATGTCATTGCACCACCCTTCGCTGGAAGCGGACAGGCGCCGCTCGGCTTCGTCGTAATCGCGCTCCATCAAAGCGACTCGAACTGAGATTATCGTCACGGCGCCGCCGGGATCGAAATCCGCGGGGACGGCCGCGAGTGCGCGACGTAGCGGCGCGACGTCGCCATTCCGGCGGAGCGCGAGACTCGCGCGCGCGAGCGGGAAGAAGTGCGCATTGGGCGAGACGGCCAGGGCGTCGGCGATAATCCGTTCCGCTTCCTCATAGCGAAACAGGTAGATGCAGGTCTCGACCAGATTCCAGATCGCGGCGGTGTTTCGCGGATCGAGCGCCCGGGCGTCTTCGAGGTGGGTGATCGCGTCCTGCCAGCGCGCCTGCCGCCGATCGAGAATGCCGAGGGCACCGATGACCTCGGAATCGTTCGGGGTGGAACGCAATGCTTCGGCCAGCTCGGCGCGGGCCCGCTCGTAATCGCGCGCCGCATAGTAGTGGTAGAAGCCGAGCGCGAGATGAGCTTCTCCCAGGTTCGGCTGCAGCCGAAGCGCGATCTCGGCCGCCTCCCGGGCCAGCTCGAGACGGGAGCGGCGTTTGTCGCAACCGAACCAATAGAGCTCGGTATGCACCCGGGAGCTGAGCGCATAGGCGACGGCAAATTGCGGGTCGAGCGCGACCGCTTCCTCGAGCAAAGGGAGCGCCCGTTCCCCGTTCTCCTGTGCGTCGCCGGTGCCGCTCCACCGAAAGAGATCGCGGGCGCGGAGATAGAGTTCGTGCGCGTGCAGATTCGTGGTCGGACGCACCTGCATGCTCGCCTGCTCGCGCGGTGAAAGGTTCGCCCGCAGCGCCACGGTGATACACTGCGCCAGCTCGGTTTGCATGGCGAAGAGATCGGTCAACTCGCGGTCGAAACTCTCGCCCCAGACGTGCAGATCCGATTGCGCGTTAATGAGCTGGGCATTGACCCGAATGCGATTGCCCGCGCGCCGGACGGTGCCTTCCAGAATGTGCGCCACGCCCAGTTCCTCGCCGATTTCGCGCAGCTTGCGCACGCCGGTTTTGTATTGCTGCACCGAGGTGCGGCTGATCACCTTCAGGTCGGCGATTTTCGCCAGGTGCGTGATGATGTCGTCGTGCATCCCATCCGCGAAGTAGGCGTTGTGCGGGTCATCGCTGAGATTCTCGAACGGCAGGACCGCAATGCTCTTCTCCGGCACTGGCCGGGGCAGCGCCGACCGGGGCGGAATCCTGGTTTCAGCCGGCAGTGCAGCGGTGGGCGGCGCTGCCTCCACGACATCCGCGGAGCGAATGACACCCTGCGGGGTCAGGTCGAAGAACCAGGAGAGGACGAGCGCGAGCGGGAAACCGAGCACGATCAGGACGATGATCAGGGTGATGATCCACGAGGGGATCTGCAGGAATGGAAACACCTGCGTCGCAACCTGGATCAGCAGCCAGCTGACCACAGCATAGGCGATGGCGAAGCGGTAAACCTTGCGCCGCCTCAGCTCGCTGAAAAAATTCCGCAATTTCACTCCGAGCAGGTTTTAGTCGGTTGCGCCGCGCGAAACGAGGAGTTTTCGGGTCACGCGGCACCGGCGACAAGGGGGCGCTGCGCGGCGGAAAAAGATGCCCTTGCAGCGAGCTCTGAGCGGTGACCCAGTTTGCAGTGTGATCTCTCGCAGGCTCGCGCTGGCTCTTGGCTGCTGGTTGTTCGCGGCGGCAGATGCGTTCGCGCAGAGCGCCTCCACCCCGCCAGCGGGCAGCGCGGAGCGGAAGGCGATCATGGACGTGCTCCGGGTGCCGTGTGAACGGGATCTCGGGCGCAAGGTAATCTTCAAGGTGCAGCACCTGCGGGTCTCTGCTGATTGGGCCTTTGCGCGCGTGGTGCCGGTTCAACCTGACGGGAGTGAGATCGATTACTCCCGCAACGAGGTACCGGGAGGAACTGGAGGAAGGAGCGTTCGACGGGGAGGCGGAAACGCTCCTGCGGCGCGAAGGTGGGCAGTGGAAATTGCTGGAGTGGCGTTTCGGCGCCTCCGACACCGAAGTCGATCTCTGGCTGGCCAAGTACCGGTTCCCGAAATCGCTCCTGAACTAGCGGATCACGCCTCGATTTTCACGATCTAACGAGACGGATAGACAATTCACAGCGGCATACCCCGCTTGGCAGCAAGAAGATACACGGTGGCGAGACCAAGAACGCCCACGCTCGCTAAGGCGAGCCTCCAGTGAAACTGCCAGACAGCGAGGAAAATACCGCCGGCGCCCGCAACCAGCAACAGCGCGGCAAAAAAGCACAGGAGCACGACCTCGAAGCGCGTGAATCTCTTACGTCGCAACATACTGTGGGCACATTATCTAACGAGCCAGTGATAAGCTGCGGCGGCAGGGAGAGCGCATCGCCCGCAGTGAAGGCATTTTAATCATATCAGAAGTTAATCGCCAGGCTTCTCGCCCGCCTGCTCGCGAATCCCTTCGGAGTCAGCTTCATCGATTGGTTGGATGGGTTGGTTGGCTGCATCTCAACACAACTCCAGTCGTGCGACGAATCCCCTGCCGGATTCCAGCGTGGCCCCTGCCCATGTCGCCCGACGGGCTGCACCAGAAAGTGGATAACCGGCATGTCGGGCCCGCACTCGCACGAAGCTCTCTGCGCGGCCCTCGACTTCGACAGGGACGACGAAGTCGAGCCGGTATTCTGGCGCCTCAAAGGCTGAAACGGTCGCAGCCGGAAGAGAGATCAAGCCGAGCCAGTCGCAATCCTTGAGCTGGACAGTGCGCCCAAGAAGTCGTTCCGGATGTTCTGTCGTGCCGAACCACGCGCGCTCGCCTGTGCCGCGGTAAATGGCAACAGCCAGCGCAATAACCACCATCGGCAGCAGCAGGTATAAGACAGCGGCCTCCACCTCTAACGAGAACAAGCTCAGCCACCGCTGGCGGGAGCGAGCGTTGCTGCATGGTTGAACTGTTGAAGTCGTGGGAAAGCTAGACATCGGAACGGCCAGCGGTTGGCTGCAGCGAGTGGTTAGGCGCCTTTAATGACGATCATGGACCATCAAATGTAGGTTAATGCTGCGTGATCCGTAACGAGTAATGGTTGGCAACCAACCGCCAGCTCCCTTGCTGCTTTACCCATACCCTTGTAAATCGAGTGTCACGGGGAACAGCTTTGCCTTTGTCTTGCCCAAGCATCGTCGAAAGGCCGGTCTCCACCGCCGTGTTTTCGTAGACGCGCACCTGAACCTCGTCAGTCGTGATAGATTGAAACTTCAAAGCACCTGACGTGAAATCTGAAATCACCTGCGGCTTAGTTCTCACTGTGCCACTTGGCCCTACGCCGATAAAATCAGCAGCGTAGATGCGATCAAGGGCTGCCGCATCAGCATGAATCTGTGCTTGGATGCGCTCGTTATCCAGTTTCCTGATGGTCTCCTCGGCGCTTTCCTTTTGCGCTACGCCCGTAGCCGCCATTGCAAGGACGAGGACAGTTATAAAAAGTGCTGATTTCATATAGAGTTCTCCATACGCCTAACGAGACACAAGATCAGCGACCGCGAGCCCTGTGAAGCGAGCAACGCAGTGAACGGATGGATGGCACACACTCATGACGTTAATCGCAGCCTTGCTCGCGGTTTCGCTGGATCGCCTGGTTAGATGTTGGATCATTCGAATTGAACAGATGGCTGGCCCCGGCTGACTCTGAAGACCAGCGGCAGGTTGATGCCCCGAACCGTGCCTGGCGCTGCACGCCACTGGCGCAGAGCTGCGACGGCGGCATTATCGAGGAGTATCGAACCCGTGCTTTTGACGACCACAACGCGAGTGGGCTTGCCTGTGGCGAAATCCATGTCGATGCGGAACTGCCCTGTGCCCTCGACCCGCTGCCGGACAGCTTCCGGTGGATATACCGGTTTCGGGACTGAAAGCATGCGAGCGCGCAGTGGTTCGGCTACTGGTTTAGGCGCGGCTGCGACGGTGCCAGCAAGCGCTAGCAGAAGAACGAGAAGGAGCCGAGAGGTCATAAGCGGAAACATCTAACGAGACGGAGATAAGCTGCGGCGGGAGGGAGAGCGCGTGGTCCGCCGAGCAAGTGTTTGAATCATCTCAGAGGTTAATCGCAAAGCTTCCCGCCGTCAGCTTCATCGATTGGTTAGATGTTGCGCGTGGCGTCAGGTGTGGCTTCGAGAGAATCGGCTGCTGAAGGTGGGAATACAATGCTCCCGGCGGAGCCAGCCTGTCGAGATGCCGGCGAATGAAAGGGAGATGCGGAAGCGAATGACGAGCCGCCCCAACGGACTAGCGCGCTGCGACAAGGGAGCGGTGCGACGTGTGAGACGCGCTCGCAGCCGAGCAGCCTCTTCGCGCGCCGATCCTTCAAGGATGCGCCATCGCCCATCTGCGACGATGTGACTTCGATCTCGGCGTGGTCTGAACATCTAACGAGGTTTGGACTGAATTATTCTGCATTTAATTGCGGGATAATTCGAGCTAATCCGGCCGTTTACCGGGCAGGCGCCGGAGGAAAACGGAATCATGAACCGAGGGTGGTGGTTCGCCCGGCGACCGGCAAGCGGAAAAGGGGCGGTTGAGGCTGGCTTCCCTGACATCGGGAAAACAATTTGCCGTCCCGCCAGCGTTAACCCCCCAACGATTCGATGGGTGGCGGTCGTCACCCTCGGCCGAGTCGGGAGACCGTGGCCTACACTTCGACGCGGGCGCCGAGCTCGACCACTCCATTGGGCGGGAGGCCGAAGTAGGAGGTGGCGTCACCGGCATTGCGCGACATCCAGGCGAAGAGAGCGCCGCGCCATTGCGAGAGGTCCGGCTGCCGGCGCGTGGAAAGGACCGTCTCGCGCCCGATGAAGTAGGTGGTGCGCATGGGCGCGATCCGCAGACCCGCTTTCCTGATCCGCGCCAGCGCCGCCGGCACGTCGGGGCGTTCCATGAAACCGAAGTGCAGCCGGACCCGCCAAAAGCCTTCCGGCAGCGCCTCGATCTCGGTCCGCTGGGAGCTGGCGGCGATGTACGGGGCTTCCTCCGTGATGACGGTCAGGATCACGACCTGCTCATGCAGCACCTTGTTGTGCTTTAAATTGTGCAGGAGGGAGAGCGGCGTGCCCTGGCTGTTGCCCGACATGAAAACAGCCGTGCCGGGGACACGCTGGATGCGTTTCGTGCCACAATCCTCGAGAAAATCAGTGAGGGGCAGCGTCATTTCACCCATGCGCTGGCCGAGCATGCGCCGGCCTTTCCGCCAGGTGAGCATGAAAAACAGGATGCCAGCGGAAACCAGGAGCGGGAACCAGCCGCCATGCAGGATCTTGAGCATGTTCGCGCCGAAGAAAAGCAGGTCGATCCCGACGAAAAAGGCCGCGACCGGGAGCGCGACGGTGACCGGCCACTTCCAGCGCCGCCGCGCCACGACGTAAAACAGGATCGTGGTGATCAACATGGTGGTGGCGATGGCGATGCCGTAGGCCGCCGCCAGATTGGTCGAAGAGCCGAAGCCGACCACCAGCCCGATGCAGGCGAGCATCAAGCGCCCAGTTGATCACCGGCACATAAACCTGGCCCATCATGTGGGCGGAGGTGTAGAGGACGCGCAAGCGCGGGCTGTAGCCGAGCTGGATCGCCTGCATCGTGAGCGAAAAGGCGCCGCTGATGACCGCCTGCGACGCGATCACGGCCGCGCAGGCCGAGAGCAGGACCATCGGGTAAAGCGCCCATTCCGGCGCCATGAGGTAGAACGGATTCTCCGCCGTCTCCGGATTGCGCAGGAGAAGCGCACCCTGGCCGAAGTAATTCAGCATGAGCGCGGGGAGCACGATCGCAAACCAGGTAAGCCGAATCGGGAGTGTGCCGAAGTGGCCGATATCGGCGTAAAGCGCTTCACCGCCCGTGACGACGAGGAAGACCGCGCCGAGAACCACGAAACCGGCGAGCCCGTTTTGCAGGAAGAACTGGACGCCGTACCACGGGTTCACCGCCGCGAGCACTTCGGGCGCGCGGATAATCTGGCGGATGCCAAGAACAGCTGAGCACGAGGAACCAAAGGAGGGTGACCGGACCAAAGACGCGTCCGACTTTGGTCGTCCCGCTGGATTGAAAGGAGAAGAGCCCGACGAGAATGAGGACGGCAATCGGGACGACATACGGATCGAAAAGCGGCGTGGCGATGTGCAACCCCTCGACCGCGCCCATCACGGTGATGGCGGGAGTGATCATGCCATCGGCGTAGAGCAACGCCGCGCCGAACAGTCCGAAGCGGAAGAGCAACTTGCCGCGCGTGGCCGCGTCGCTGCCCAAGGTCGCGAGCGCGAGAATGCCCCCTTCCCCGCGGTTATCGGCGCGGAGGATGAGAACGAGATATTTGATCGAGATGACGAGGATGAGCGACCAGAGGATGAGCGAGAGCACCCCGAGGACGTTGGCGGAGTTGGCGGCGACGGCGTGCGGCCCGTAAAAGCACTCGCGCATCGCGTAGAGCGGGCTCGTCCCGATGTCGCCGAACACGATCCCGAGGCTGGCGAGCGAAAGGATGAGCAGGCGGCGTTTGCCGGCCGGCTTCTGATTGGATGAAGGCGGCGAATCGGCGCCATCCGCGGAATCGTCGATCGAGACAGGGGCTAAAGTCGTGCTGCCTGGCTGATGCTTTGCCATCCTGTCCCACAAGCGTACGGAGCGCGGCGCCGCGAAAGTAATTAAAATTGTATTAAAATCACGCACGGCGCCTGCCGCTCGACCAAGACTCATCGTAGAGTGGCTGCCGTGGATCGCTTCGCACCGGTCAGGGAATACGCGTTCGCGGTCGGAGGCGTCGTGCTTCTCACCATCGCCTGCTGGTTGCTGACGGCGGTCACGGGCTACCCTGCGATCGCTCTAATCTACCTGCTCGGGGTGGTGCTGGCGGGGATGACCCTGAGCCGCGGCCCGGTTTTGCTGGTGGCGGCGCTCAGCGCGGTTTCGTGGAATTTCCTGTTTATCCCACCGCTCTTCACGCTCCACATCGACAAGGTGCAGGACGCACTCATGTTCGTGACCTACTTCATCGTGGCGTTCGCGATCGGCAGTCTCACCAGCCGACTGAAAGCGCGCGAACACCTTGCCGCCCAGGCGCGGGTGGCGCTGGAATCGGAGCGACTGCGCAAGACGTTGCTCGATTGCGTTTCGCATGAACTGAAGACCCCGATTGCCGCCATCGGTGCGGCCGGCCAGGAACTGGAGAACCACCCGGAGCTCGCTCGCCAGCTCGGTGCGGAAGTCCGCCACGGCACGCAGCGGCTGAACCGTGTGGTCAACAGTCTTCTCGACATGACCCGCCTGGAAAGCGGCGTCGTCCGGCCGGCGCTCGAGTGGTGTGATGTGCGGGAACTTTTGGAATCGGCGATCAGCGGAGAGAATGAGGTGTTGCGCGATCGTCCCGTCAGCCTCGCGGTGCGGGATGATCTCCCGCTCGCGCTCCTGGATTATTCCCTCATTCAGCAGGCGGTGGGAAAGCTCCTGGCCAATGCCGGCGCCTATACGCCGGCACATCTTCCGGTCTCCCTGGCCGCCGATTGCGTGCGCGGCCGGCTCAACATTTCCGTGACCGATGCCGGTCCCGGCCTGCCGTTCCAGCCTGAGCGGATGTTCGAAAAATTCTATCGCGGCGATGCCGGCAGGACAGGCGGTTTAGGACTCGGCTTGGCGATCGCCCGGGGCTTTGTGGAGGCTCACGGCGGCACACTCACGGCCGAAAACCTCGACGCCGGTGGTGCACGGTTCACGATCACGCTGCCGGTGAAAACCACGGAGCGCTCCGCCTTGGAAAGCGCCATCTCATGAAAGCCGCTCCGGTCGCGCTCCTGATCGACGACGAGAAGCAAATCCGCCGCCTCCTGCGAATGGCGCTGGAAGGGGCGGACTATCAGGTGTTCGAAGCAGAGACCGGGCAATCCGGCCTTGAGGAAATCGTGCACCGCCGACCGGATGTGGTCCTGCTCGACCTGGGCCTGCCCGACATGCCGGGACTGACGGTCCTGCGCCGCCTGCGGGAATGGACCCGGGTCCCGGTTCTGATCTTGTCGGTCCGGGACGATCCGGAGGAAAAAGTCGCCGCGCTGGACGCCGGAGCGGACGACTATGTCACGAAGCCGTTCGACACCGCGGAATTGCTGGCGCGCGTCCGGGTGATCCAGCGGCGGTCTCTCGTCGAGACGGGGGAGCCGGTTTTCGTATCCGGGCCGGTCTGCGTCGATCTCTCTGCCCGCCGAGTGACGCTGGATGGGGTGGAAGTGAAGCTTACCCCCACGGAGTACGCGCTGCTGCGCACGCTGGTGCAACACGCCGGGAAGGTGATCACGCAGAAGCAGCTGTTGCGGACGGTGTGGGGCGAAAAGTCAGAGGGCCAGGCGCAATATCTGCGTGTCTACATTACCCATCTCCGGAAGAAGCTCGAACCGAACGCCGAGACGCCCCGGCTGATCAGGACCGAAGTAGGGATTGGGTATCGTCTGGTGAGCTCTGGCTAAGCGCCGCGGCCGCTGAACTCGCTGCGGGTGGGTTCTGGATGAACCAGGTCCAAAATGGCAGACTGCTGACGCAAGGACGAGCTCGCCGTGCACTCAAACGCAAGGCGACCAGATCGACAGGCAGCCCATGCTGATGTCGGAACGACCTTTTCATGAATCACGCTCATTCGCGGGGTGACGCGCGGCGTAATCAAAAAACTGCGCAAATGCATTAAGAGTTCATTAACAAGCCGGATCGCAGGGCCGCCCTGTTTTGGAATGGCTCGCGGCGGGGGGAGTTCATTAGTCTCGGCGCGTGAACATCTCGACTGCCTTCGCCCGGCACTGGGGCGCACTCGCATTCATTCTCTTATACGTCGCCGGCCTGATGGTGCTCGCTTCCACCGGGTTCGAGGCCGGCGACGCGCTGGTGGCGCTGGCGATTTTCGGCGTCATCTTTCCGTTGCTGGCGTGGGTAACGACGCGCCGCGCCGTGCGGTTACCGGCGGCGGATCGGTGCAGCGGGATTGATCTCGCGCTGCTGGCCGCCTGCGTGGTGGCTTTGTCGATCTATCTTGTCGGCGGACCGCAGTGGATCGACTCGCTCTTCCCCGGCGTTTCGCCCCGGGGGCACGAGCTGATCAATCTCGCCCGCAAGCTCACCGTCTTTGTGGCCTTGCCCTTCCTGCTCTACCGGGCGGTGTCGGGCTACCGATGGCGCGATTACGGAGTGAGTAGCGCTGCCTTCCGCGAACTGGGGCGGAGCCACCTGCTCGTGGTCTTGACGCTGAGCGCGCTGTTTCTGTTGTTTAACTACTTCGCCGGTCGGGCAGCCGAGCCGATCCGCGCTGGGACATTCACGGCCGGGCAGCTGGCGCTGGCCTTGCCGTTGGCCTTCGCCTGGCTGCTTCTGGAAGTGGGGCTGGTGGAGGAATTCTTCTTTCGCGGAGTGGTGCAGTCGCGGCTGAGCGCGTGGTTCCGATCGGAGACGAACGGGGTGGCGTTGATGGCGCTAGTCTTCGGGCTCGCCCATGCGCCGGGCTTTATCTTCCGGCGGGCCGGCGTGGTGGAAGGGCTCGGCCAGAATCCGTCCGCGCTGCAGGCGATGGCCTACGCGATTGTGATCCTGGCGCCGACCGGTCTGGTCTTCGGCATCGTCTGGGCGCGGACGCGCAATCTGCTGGCCGCGATCGTGATTCACGCGGCCGTGGATCTGTTGCCGCACACCTCGAAGTTTATCGAAGCCTGGAAGGTCTGAGGCATTCGATTCGATATGAAAGATCTCACGGAAGGATCGGTCATCGGGCATCTGCTGCACATGGCGGCGTTCATGGCGGTCAGCATGCTGATGCAGACGCTCTATCTGCTGGCCGATCTCTACTGGGTCGGAAGTCTCGGACGGGAAGCAATCGCCGCCGTTGGGGTGGCGGGGAATTTATCAATGATCGTGCTGGCGCTGACGCAAACGCTTGGCGTCGGAACAACCGCCCTGCTCGCGCAGGCAGTCGGACGCAAGGATCAACCGCACGCGGAACGGGCGTTTAATCAATCACTCGTCCTCTCCGTGCTGGTCGGGATCGGGTTTGCCGCGATCGGGTTTCTCGGGCGCGACGCCTACTGCGATGCGTTGAGCGCGGACGCGCCGACGGCGCAGCTCGCGCGTGAGTATCTCCGTTGGTTCCTCCCGGCGATGGCGTTGCAGTTTCCGCTGGTAACGCTCGGCTCGGCCCTGCGCGCGACCGGGCTCATCAAGCCGGCGGTCGGTTTCCAGATTCTGAGCGTGCTGCTCAATATCGCGCTCGCGCCCGTCTTCATCTTCGGGGTGGGGCCGATCCCGCGGATGGGTGTGAGCGGCGCGGCGCTGGCGACGTTCATTTCGATCGTGATCGCGGATGTGCTGATGGTGATCTACTTCGAGCGCCACTATCATTACCTGCGCTTCCGGGTCGCGCAGTGGCGGCCGCAATTCGCGATCTGGTGGGCGATGCTGCGGATCGGACTGCCGGCCGGAGCGGAGTTCGCGCTCCTGACGATCTACGCGCTGCTGGTCTATGCCATCATCCGGCCGTTCGGCGCCGCGGCCCAGGCGGGCTTCGGGGTCGGAATTCGGGTGATGCAGGCGATGTTCCTGCCGGTGGTGGCGCTGAGTTTTGCGATTGGGCCGGTGGTTGGCCAGAACTTCGGGGCCCGCCGGGGGGATCGGGTGCGGCACACGGTCTATGCCGCGGTCGGGCTGGCCTCGGCGATGATGCTGGTGCTGACGATCGTGGCGTGGCTGGCGGCGCCCGCGTTGATCCGGCCGTTCTCGGGCGATGCGGATGTGATCGCGTTCGGCGGTGAGTATCTGACGATCGTGTCGCTAAATTTCCTGGCGGCGGGAATTTCGTTCAGCTGCTCGAGCGTCTTCCAGGGGCTCGGCAATACGGTCCCGCCCCTCCTGACCACGGCGTCGCGGCTACTGCTTTTCGCGTTACCCGCGCTCCTGATTTCGCGCACTCCGGGATTTCAAATCCGGCATGTGTGGTACCTCTCCGCCGGGTCACAAGCGGTCCAGACGGTGCTGATTCTGTTCCTCTTGAAGGGCGAATTGCGACGCAAACTGCGCTTCGCAATCTAGGATTCGAGCCGCGGCGGGAGATGGCAGCGCGGCCCTGTCCGCCGCCTGCACTCACACGACAGGCGGCGGATGTTGTTGATCCCGCTGCTTTCCCGCACCGGCGACCAGCCCAGTTCGCGCGGACCGCGGCGCCTACTTCTTGTCGTAGACTGCGGTGCTCTCGACTTGCTTACCCTCGGCGTTGGTCACGCTGAGGCTGACGGTTCGGGTCTTGCCGTCGGTTGACACGACGACGCGACCGGTGACAACGACTTTCCCGTCCTTCTTATTGGCCAGTTCGAGCGTGTGCTCATCGATCCGCTTGTAGGAGCGCATGTCGGCGTTGGATCTCCAGTCACGGGTAGTCCTTCCCGTCGAACTTGCCGGTCCACTCGTTGTGCGTGGCTTTGCCATCTTTGTCGACGCCATCGACGGTCACTTTCACGCTGTCACCAGCAGGCGCATAAACCACGGTGCTGTTCTTCGGCGACCCGGGCGCGAATTTCGATTTACCTTCGTTCAGCGTCCAAGTGCCCATCTCGGGGCTGCCAAAGCAAAGCGCTCCGCTGGCCACGGTCAGAGCGACGGCTAACAGGATTGATTTTGTCTTCATGTCGCCATTGAGCGACCGACGACCAGTCAAGGTCAAGGCTATCCGTCGGACCCGACGTCGTCCCTATTGATGGCTCGAGTTGCTCCGCCGGGCGGCGGCCGCCTTCTGATAATCGACGTCGCGCCAGAGCACGAACTCGTCCTCCCGGAGCCACCCCTCCCGCGCGATCGATTGACGCAGCTCGAGCTGGTACTGAATCCCGCCCAGCATGAATTCCTGCGGGCCGATCTCACCTGTGCCGCTCGACCACGAGACCGTCCTGGTCTCGGATCCGGCGCTGATCTTGAAGTCGTGGAAGGTGAATCCGGGCTTGAAGACCGGGTGCGAGACATGGCGTTGGCCGAGGTACTCGATCATGAGGCTGCCGATGGTAATCGGCCGGCCTTTGCTGAATCGGACCGGCTGACCAAGCTCGGCGGCCGGCGTCGGGACCAGCAGGGCGGCGAGCACCAGGGCGACAAGAACGAGTAGGGCGAGAGCAATACGCATCGTAATCCGTGTCATCAGACGACGGTAATGTCGAAGGGCCGCATGAAATCAGCGCGCCCCTCCACTTTTCCCCAGACCTCGATTCGCCACCGCACCTGCAGCTCGACGGCATCGGTGGTGGGCTCTCCTTCGGCGGGGACTGTGACGTTCACCGGGAACTCGCGCGAGTCGATCCGACCGACACTGAAGCGGCCCATCTCGAAGAAATTAAGTTGATACGGAAAGGTGACCACATGGTTGCGGTGGACCTTCGACTTACCGGTGCGCTCGCAGACGAGGTTCGCGCGCAGCGAATGCATTTCGATCGGCCCCTGCTGCCGGATCACAGCGACGAGCGGCTGGCCGCGCTCAAATTGCGGCGCGTCGAGACGCAAGGTGGTGGGCGGATTGCGTGAAGCGAGAACAAAATGAACGGCGCTGTAGAGCAGGAGCAAGGCGAAGAGGCCGGGAGCCACGGCCGCCCAGGCAAAGATGCGCCCACCGACCACCCAGAAGCCGGTCGCGAGACCGCCAAGCAGGAGCGCAATGACCAAGGTGATCGCGGCGCGCGAAAGTTCGCCGGAGGAAGTGCTTCGTTCGCCCGAGCTCATGCGAGGACACCATGCACGGGCTGGTTAAATCACAGCCGAAGCGGCACGCGCAATGAATTTGCACACGTCGTCGCATGCCGGCCCTGCGAGGCCTTCGTTAGGCGAGAAGCTTGCGCGCCGGACGGTCGACAATCTCCCCGCCGCGGGCTTGCCTTGCGCCCGCGCCCTGTGGCATCACGGGCGCCGTGCACGAGCGCCACGAAGAGATCACGTCGGCCCTGCCCGGCGATCTCGATGCCCTGCCGCGGCTGCGCGGCTTCCGGTTGCGTGGGCTGGAGATGACGCGACTCGAGACGTTCGTCGATGCGACCTTTGCATTCGCCATTACCACGCTCGTGATCGCCGGCGAACGCGCGCCCGAAAATATCGACGCGCTTCTGGCGGCGTTTGAGAACGTCCCCGCCTTCGGCGCCAGTATCGCGGTCCTGGCGATCTTCTGGCGCGGCCACTGGCTTTGGAGCCGCCGTTTCGGTCTCGAGGACAGCGCTTCGATCGCGATCAGTTGGGCGATGATCTTCACGATGTTGATTTATGTCTATCCGCTCAAGCTTGTGTTTGGCTCGATGTTCTACGCCTTGAGCAATCGCCAGATCGGGCAGCCGCTCCTGATCCATTCCTACCTGCAAGCCCGACAGCTTTTTGCCGCGTTTGCGCTCGGCTTCACCGCAATCGCCATGCAGATCCTGCTTCTGAACCTGCGGGCGTGGCATCTGCGCGACCCGCTGCGGCTGGATGCGCGCGAAAGGATCCTGACACGGAGCCAGGTGACTGGCTGGGCGGTGCCGGCCAGCGTCGGCGTGATCTCGCTCGTCCTGGCCCTCACCCTGCCGGGCCCACAGATCGCGTGGAGCGGCTGGATCTATGGCTCGATCTGGATGCTGCTGCCCTTCAACAGATGGCAGCAACGCCGCGCGCTCCGACAACTGGCGCCCACCAGTCACCCGTCCCAACCGGTGTCAGCCAGCGCCTAGCTCCGCTTGGCCGGGTTCTTGTCCGGATAAGGTGGTGCCGGCGGCAGATCGTAGCGCTTCGTCTTCAGCTCGTTCTGGATCTCTTCGATCGCCCGGTTGAGCTGCTGGTCTTCGCCGCGGAACTCCTTCGCCGGATCGTTATCGACCACGATGTCGGGATCGACGCCGTGACCCTCGATGATCCATTCCTTGCCGTCTTTCGAGTAGGGCGCGAACTCCGGTTTCGTAGAGCTGCGCCGCCATCGACGAACGGCAGCGAACCGCGAATGCCGACCACGCCGCCCCAGCTGCGTTTGCCGATCAGTTTGCCGAGGCCGAGCGACTTGAAGCGGAACGGGAAGATGTCGCCGTCGGAGGCGGAGAACTCGTTCATCAACGTCACCATTGGCCCGAGGAACGTCTGGCTGCGGGTTCTCCGACGGCATGCCGTTGCGCGCGATGTTGACCATGACGAGCGCGCGGCGGAGCCGCTCGATCACCAGCGGCGAAACGAAGCCGCCGCCGTTGCCGCGCACGTCGACGATCAAGCGCCTTCTTGTTGATCTGCGGGAAGTATTGCTTGGTGAACTGGTTCAGCCCCGGCTGCCCCATGTCGGGGATGTGGATGTAGCCGACCTCGCCGTTGGTCCGCTTCGCTCACTTCATCGAGGTTCTTCTGCACCCACGCGATGTAGTAGAGCGGCGCTTCGTCGGCGGTCGGAATGACCGTGACATCGCGCGCGCCTTCCGCAGCCGGCTTGCTGTTCACGGTCAGGATCACCTGCTTGCCCGCGGTGCCGATCAGCGCGTCGTAGATGTTGGCGAGCTGGGCGACGGGCGTGCCGTTGATCGGCGAGGATGTAATCGCCCGGCTTCACGTTCACGCCGATGGCGGTCAGCGGCGAGCGGGTGCGCATCGTTCCAGTTTTCGCCCGGCAGAATGCGGTCGATGCGATAGGCCTTGGTCGCCGGGTCGCGCGACAACTCCGCGCCGAGCAAGCCGAGTTTGATGCGCGGCGTCTCCGGCCGCTCGCCGCCGCCGATGTAGGCGTGGCCGATGTTCAATTCGCCGATCAACTCGCCGATCAGGTAGGTGAGATCGTTGCGGTGATTCACGAACGGGACGAGCGCGGCGTATTTGTCGCGCATGCGCCTTCCAATCGACGCCGTGCATGTTCGGCGCGTAGAAGAAGTCGCGCATCTGGCGCCAGGCTTCGTTGTAGATCTGCGTCCACTCGGCATGGCGATCGAGCTGCATGTCGAGGCCTTCGAGCTTGAGCTTGAAATCCTTCCCCGCCTTCTCGTCCTTCAGCTCGAGCTTGTCTTTCGGCAGGTCGACGATGGCGTAATCCTTGTCGACCTTGACCAGCATCTTCTTGCCGTCGGCCGTGATCTCGTAGCTGTTCACCTCGCCGAGCACGGTCTCTTTGCGATCTTCCAGGCTGTAGGAACAGAGGTGTGACTTGCGCGTAGTCCGGGTTGTCGTCGTCGCCGGCGCGATCGTCCGCCAGGGTGCGGCGGAGATAGAAAATGCGATCGCCCACCATGCGGATGATCGCCGTAATCGCCGGGCGGATCTTCAGCGCGACGAGGCGGTTCTGAATTCCGTCGAGATCGACCTTGACCACGACCGGCTTCTTCGGCTCCTCCGGTTTCTTGTCATCCTTCGCCTGCGCCGGCCTTCTTGTCTGGCGTGCAGTCGTCGGCGATGGTCTCGCCTGGCTCCGCCAGCTCCTTGTCCTTCTTCTCGTCCTTGCCGACTTCGTCGCTCCGCGGCGCGAGCGGCGACGGCGTGTCCTTCGACAGCGTCATGAGATAAACGCGGCTCATGTCGCGATAGACGTTCACAAAGTCGCCCTGGCCGAAGGTCGGCTTGAAGTCGCGGCTCGAGACGAGCAGCAGATACTTTCCGTCGTCGCTGAAGACGCAGTCGCCTGAGGCATACCAGTCGTCCGTCACGGCGCACCGGCTTCTTGTCCACGGTGGAGAAGAGGTAGACCTTCGGGAGGTTGTTCTCCTCCGGGCGCTCCAACGCGATCCATTGGCTGTCGGGCGACCAGTTGTAGGCTCCGGATTTCGCCCCACTTATCCTGGTCCACCAGCGTGACCGCCTTGCTCGGCACATCGATGAAGCGGAGCCGCTGCAGCCGGTCGGACCAAAGCAGCTTCTTGCTGTCGGGCGACCAGATCGGCCGGTAGTAGTAAGTGTCGGCGCCGCTCGTGACCTGCTGCGGCTCGCCCTTGCCGTCCTGCGGCCGGACGTAGAGCTCGTTCTCGCCGGTAGCGTCGGAGTTGTAGGCGATCCACTTGCCGTCCGGCGACCAGACCGCATCCCGCTCGTGTGCGTTTGAAGTCCGGGTCAGATTGCGCGGCGTTCCGTCCTTTCCCGGCACCGAAAACAGCTCGCCGCGCGCCACCGCGATCGCGCGCTTGCCGTCCGGGCCGGCGGTGACCGATTGCACATGCTTGCCGGCGTCCACCAGGCCGGCGCGGCCGGAAGCGAAGTCTTCGCTTGATCGTGATCGGCACCGCGGCGGCCTGTCCGCTCGCGAGATCGAACCGCCAGATCTGTCCCGCCTGCTCGAAGACGATCGCCTCTTTGCCGAGCGACGGGAACTTGATGTCGAAGTCCTTGAAGGTGGTGAGCTGCTTCGTCTCCTTCGTGGCGAGATCGGTCGAGAACAGGTTCATCCGGCCGTCGCGATCCGAGATGAAGTAGATGCGGTTGTCCGGTCCCCACATCGGGCAAATGTCCTGCCCCGGATCGTTCGTCAGGTTCTCGGTCTGTGCCGGTCTTGAAGTCGTGGATCCAAACGTCGTCCGCCATGCCGCCGCGGTAATGTTTCCAGGTGCGGAACTCGCGAAAGACGCGGTTGAAGGCGAGCTTGGAATCGTCGGGTGAAAAGGAGGCAAAGCCGCCGCGCGGAAACGGCAGCTGCTGGGGCAACTCCGCATCCAGGCCGACGCTGAAGAGCTCGCCGATGAAGGAATTGAACGACTTCTTGCGCGAGCGGAAAACGACCACCGGCTTCGTGTTCTGCCACGTCATCACGATGTTGTTCGGCCCCATCCGATCGGAAATGTCGTCGCGCCCGAGTGTCGCCGTGGTCGTTAGGCGTTTCGGTGCGCCCCCCTGCGCCGGCATGACATAGACTTCGGTGTTGCCGTCGTAGTGCGACGTAAACGCGAGCTGGGTGCCATCCGCCGAGAACCGCGGAAACGAGGTGTAGCCGGGACCGTCCGTCAGGCGCCGCGCCGTGCCGCCCTCTTTGCCGACGGTGTAGAGCTGCCCGGCGTAGCAGAAGACGATCTGCGGGCCGTTCGTGGTCGGGAACCGGAGCAGCCGGGTGGTATCGGCTGCGTTCTGAGCTGGGCAAGTGGCAAGCGGCGCAAGGACGGCGGTGGCGGTGAGGAAAACAGCGGAGAAGCGGGAGAGCGCGGACATTCGCAGACTCAACAAGAGGTCCCGCCGATGCGCAACGGGCGGAATAGGGAATCGGAGGCTATTGGGTCCGCAGCAACTCTTCCGCCGTCACAAATCGCGGCTCGATATCGATCGGCACCGTCCGTAATTTGTCGAGCAGGCGTTGCACCTCCGGCCGGATCACTCCCAGCCGCGTCTGCAATTCCTGCGCCTTCTCGTAGCTGCCTTCCGCCTGGATCGTCATGATCTCCCGCGTCAACGCCGTCACTGCTTCTTTGATCTTCGCCGGGTTGACGCCGAACGTCCCATCCGCCCGCACCACGAAACCGCCCGCATCCCAGAGATAATTCAATTGCACCGCCTGGCCGCGCCCGTGCGCTTCGTTGATGCCGAAACGGATCGAGCGAAACGCCGACGCCAGATACGTCGTGTAGAGCGGTCGCTCCAGCGTTTTCGGGAGCACGCCCTTGTCGATCATGTGCTGAATCGCGAAGAGCGCCGCGATGTCCGCCTTCGCCTCTTCGAGCGCGCTGCCCGCCTCCTTCATTTCCTGCCGCACGGTCGTGGCGCGTCCGCCCACCGTGATATTGTGCGGCCCGAGCCCGTGCATCAGCTCGTGCACGAGGATGTGGGTGAAGAAGGCGTCGAACGACAGGTCTTTCCGGTCGGCCGCGTTCAGCACCACCTTCGAGATCGGGACCAGCGTTTTCGCGAACTTCGCGTCCTGCACATTCTTTAGCATCACGCGCTTCGAGCCCTTCACTTCGGTGATGCGTTCGTCGTTAGGCAAATTGAAGGCCGCCGTTTGCACCCCGTGGTCGGCATCGCCCGCGCAGAAAATTTCGTTCACCACCACGATGGGCGCGAGCGCGCCGAGCTTCGGGTTGCGATACTTCGGCTCGATCGGGAGATGATCTTCGATCCCCTGCAGCTCCGCGGCGAATTTCTGGAGCTTGGCCGATTCCGCTTCGTCCCGGATCGTGATGAACGACTCGAAGGCTGCTTTGTAGTTGAACCAGCCGTCCTCGTAGACTTCGTAGGGGCCGATCGTCGGTTCGATCGCGCTCTTCAGTTCCATCCAGGCGACATCGCTCTCGTAATAATCATTCGTCAGGAACGCCTCCGCGCGCGCGGTGAGGAAACGCTTCAGGGTTGGCTCGGTCGCGGCCGCCGCCGCTTCGCGCAGGAGACGCGCCGCGGTCAGCAGCTCCGTCTGGTATTCCATGTTGTAGGGCACGATCCGGAACTCGCGACCGTCCGCCTGCCGCTTCAGGACCGTGAAAAATCCTCGCGCTTGCGCCTGCTCCGCCTCCGGCCGCGCCGCGATCCAACGCTCCACTTCCTCTTTGGTCGCGTCGTCGGGATAGAACCCTCCGTTGGCCGGTTTCGCCGGCGCGCCGGAGACGAACGACTGATCGTCATCCAGCTCGGACCACGGGCCTTTATTGAGACGGAAGAGATGGAGGCGGGCCCGGCCGGCGAGCGATCCCTCCCGGGCGAGGTCGAGCAGCATCGGCACATTACCGGACCAGACCTGGCGCAGAAAAATGCCGTCGATGATCTTCGAGGCTTCGATCAATTTCACGAGCACCACGTGATCGGCGGCCGGCAGCTTCGAAAGGTCCGCGCTTAGGTCCGTCGGCACGAAGCGCGCGCTCATCCGCTCCAGACGCGCTTCCTCGGCCGCGGGATTCTCCGGGGCCTTTTTCTCCGCAGCCGTGGCCGCGGTAACGAGGGCGAGCGCGAAGAAAGAATGGAGAAAGGTTGCGGTCATCAGAGGTCAGGAGATCGGGATGGTCGCTATGGTGAGCAGAGCATTCCAGTTATGGAACGAAATTGCGAACCGCACAACGAAGCCGGCCGGCGTTCGTTGGGCTAGCCCGTGGGCATGCTCGGCCGGGCCGCCGCTCACTCCGGCGACCGAAGCGCGGCGAGGTTTTGTGACGACCGCGATGAGCTCGGCGGCATCGATCGGCTTGGCGACGTGCACTTGAAAACCGGCCCGCAGGGCGCGGGTGCGATCTTCACTGCGGGCCAGCGCGGTCACCGCCACCGCGGGGACGTTGCGGCCGCCGGGCAGGGCGCGCAGGTTGGTGATCAACTCATAACCGTCGTGCCCTGGCATTCCGATATCGCTCAGGACCACATCGGGAGCGAAACGCGTGAACTCGGCCAGCGCCTCGTCCATCGAACCGGCGGCTCGCACGTCCGCCCGGTGGCGCTCGAGGATCCGCTTGACGATGACCGCCGAATCCGGCTCGTCGTCGACCACCAGCACTTTGACGCCGGCGAGGTGCGCTTCGGTCGCAGCTTCATCCACCTCGACATGCCGTTGGGCGTCCGCCCGGGTTTCGGCTTTGCGGCGCACGGCCTGGAGAGGGAGATTGATCACAAAGGTGGAGCCACATCCCGCTCCCTCACTGGTCACGCTCACGCTGCCGCCATGGAGCTCCGTCAGGTGCTTCACGATCGACAAGCCCAGGCCCAGGCCGCCGTGCCGGCGCGTGGTCGAGGAGTCAGCCTGGCGGAAGCGGTCGAAGACCTGCCCGAGAAACTCCGGCGCAATCCCCTGGCCGCTGTCGGTCACGGAGATTTCGACGTGGGAACTGACCCGCTTGATCACGACATGGACGCTGCCGTGCCGGGGCGTGAACTTGATTGCGTTGGTCAGCAGGTTCCAAAGGATCTGCTGCAGCCGGTTCTTGTCGCCCATCACGGTCCCGGTGATGCTCGAGAAAGCAGAAGTGAGCCGAATCTCCTTCGCCAAGGCGGCCGGGCGGACCGTTTCAATCCCGGCGCTCACGACGCCGACGAGGTCGAGCGGCTGAATCTCGAGGCTGACTTTGCCGGCTTCAATCCGGCTCATGTCGAGCAGATCCTCAATCAATTGCGCCTGGGCCCGCACATTGCGTTCGATGATCGGGACGCCTTCCGCGATATCCTCCGGGCTCGCGCCGTTTTTTAGAATTTGCACCCAGCCGAGGATTGCGTTCAGCGGCGTGCGCAGTTCGTGCGAGAGAGTGGCCAGAAACTCCGCCTTCACCCGGTCGGCGCGCTTCAGGTCCTCATGGGCTTCGGCCAGTTTCCGCAGCGCCTCCTTTTGCTCCGTGATGTCACGCGCGATCTTGGACGCTCCCACGATTGTGCCGGCCGCGTTTCGAATCGGCGAAATGGTGAGCGAAACGTCGATCAACGAGCCATCTTTGCGCCGGCGCCGGGTTTCGTAATGCTCGACCCGCTCCCCGCGCTGGAGCCGCGCGAGGATATGCGCTTCTTCGTCGAGGCGGTCCGGCGGCAGTAGCTGGACGATCGAACGGCCGATCATTTCCTCCGCCGAATACCCGAAAATCCGCTCCGCCCCCTGATTCCAGCTCATGACCGTGCTGTGCAGATCTTTACTGATGATGGCGTCGTCGGAGGAATCGACGATCGCCGTGTAGAGCAGGTCGGCCGGGATAAAGCTGGACTTTTTGCTCACAAATTACCGTGTCACCGGCAGGCAAATGGACCACAGCGGGCCGCTGGGAACAAACGCGGGGTTCATCACTGTTCGGATCGGGGCGACGCAGCGGCCGCTGTTCAATCTCAGAAAGTGTCAAAAAAGTCTATCATTCTGAGTATGCCATTCGAGAACGAATCTCTGATCAGGTCCGCATCCCGGACCCCTCGGAATAGTCACAGATTCTTCGCTGCGCCCAGAATGACAGGCTCGGGAGTCATAGGAACGTCATCGCGCCTTCGCCCGCTGGTATTCTTGCAACGCCTTCGGCATCAGCGCCTGCAACTGCGCCACGCGCGTACCATGCGAGGGATGGGTGGAAAGGAACTCCGGCGGCCCGCCCCGGCTCGCCTCGTCCATGCGGCGCCAGAAACGGATGCTCTCCTGCGGATCGTAACCCGCCCGCGCCATGTACATGAGCCCGATCTCGTCCGCCTCGCTCTCGTGCTTGCGGCCGAACGGCATCAGGACTCCGAATTGCGCCCCCGCCCCGAGCGCGCCCATGACCGCGCGTTGCTTGTCGTAATCCATGTCCGAGAGCGAAACCGCGATCCCGGTCAGCGCCGTCTGGGTGAGATTCTGCTGGAGGACGCGCTGGGCCCCGTGCCGCGAGGTGGCGTGCGCCATTTCATGGCCCATCACCGTCGCCAGCCCGGCCTCATTTTCCGCCACGGGCAGAATGCCGGTGTAAACCACGATCTTACCGCCCGGCAGGCAAAACGCGTTCACCTGCTCGTCGGCGATCAGCGAAACGTCCCATTGGAACCCCTGCCCGCTCGCCCCGGTGGCGGAGGCGAGCCGGCTCGCGACCGCCTTGACCGTCTCCAGCTCGGCCCCGCCATTGACCGTGCGCGCCTGCGAGAGCACCTGCCGGTAGGTTTGAAAACCGAGAGCCGCCTCCTGCTCGCGCGACATCCCCACGTGACTCGCCCGGCCCGTCTCCGGGTTCACAAACTTCTCCGAGCTGAAGTATTGCCAGGCGAAGATCAGGCCTGCGATCAGGATCGGGAGCCAGCGGAGGTGTCTGCGGTTCATGAGGTTGGAAGGATATGTGGAGCCTCCGCCGCCGTAGAACGCCGTCGGGCATTGCCCCGCAACCATTTCGTGAGTGCGTCTGCCGCTGCGTGCCTCTCCGACTGCGAAGTTCCACGATCGACGAAGCCTCGGCGAAGGCGGATCCGCCCTTCCCCCTAGACTCGCTCGTCCTCGAAGCGCAGGTGTTTCACCGTCAGGCCCTGATTGATTAGCTCGCGCAGGGAATCAATCCCGATGCGCATATGCACCTCGACAAATTTCGCGGTCACGACGTTGTCGCTGGCGGCGGTCTTGACGCCCTCCGGCACCATCGGTTGATCGGAGACGAGGAGGAGTGCGCCCGTGGGCAGCTTGTTATGAAAGCCCGTGAGAAAGAGGGTGGCCGTCTCCATGTCGATCCCCATGCAACGAATCCGGCGCAGGTATTTCTTGAAGGCCTCGTCATGCTCCCAGACGCGCCGGTTGGTGGTATAGACGGTGCCGGTCCAATAATCGCGGTTGTGATTCCGAATGGTGGTGGAGATGGCTTTCTGGAGCGAGAAAGCTGGGAGGGCCGGCACTTCCGGCGGGAAGTAATCGTTCGAGGTCCCCTCGCCCCGGATGGCGGCGATCGGCAGGATGAGGTCGCCGAGCTTGTTTTTCTTTTTCAGGCCGCCGCACTTGCCGAGGAAGAGGATCGCCTTGGGGCTGACGGCGGTGAGCAGATCCATGACGGTGGCAGCGCTGGCGCTGCCCATCCCGAAGTTCAGGATGGTGATTCCGTTGGCGGTGGCGTTGGCCATCGGACGGTCGAGCCCGCGCACCTCCACGCCATGCCATTCCGCGAACAGGCGGACGTAATCGGTGAAATTGGCAAGGATGATGAACTGGGCAAACTGCTTCAGCGGGGTACCGGTATAGCGGGGCAGCCAGTTGGCGACAATGTCGGCTTTGGTTTTCAAGGGGAGGCCGAGAGGATTAACAGGAGGGAACCGGTCGGCTCAAGCTCCGTCGGCGGGCGGGAGTTGTAGGCACGAATCTCCCGACCCAGACGCCAACGAGGGAGCAACACCACTCTCGCCGCGTTAGGACACGACGGCCTACATCTGCTCCCTCGGCCACAGATGCGAGCGGCGTATGTTCGCGAGCGAAATCGAGCGCGGGTCGCGTTCCCGGGCGAGCCAGTAAATCCACTCGGCCGCAGCGCACGGCCCAAGTGCCAGGCGCACTCCGATCCGTGAAGGCAGCGGACGCTTCGACGCGGCTCGTTCCCGGACACGCTTCCAGCTGTCGTCCGCGGAGATGGCCGTGCGTTAGACTAATCGTTACGGCCAGGTCCGCGGACGGGGTGCCACCGTCCACGGGCCGCAATTCTCGTTGCCGCCCGCACCGCGGGCTCTAAAGTTAGCGCCTTATGCCGTACAAAGACCTCACTCCGCCGGCGGGCGAGAAGATTACCCGCGCTGAAAAACTCAATGTACCGGACCGGCCGATTATCCCATTCATCCGCGGCGACGGCACCGGGCGTGACATTTGGGCCTCGAGCGTGCGGGTCCTCGATGCGGCGGTCGAGAAGGCCTACGGCGGGAAAAAGAAGATTTCCTGGTTTGAGGTGTTCGCCGGGCAGGCGGCGAAGGACAAGTTCGATAGCTGGCTGCCGGACGATACGGTCGAGGCTTTCCGCGAATTTCTGGTCGGCATCAAGGGACCGCTGACGACTCCAGTCGGCGGCGGAATCAGCTCGCTCAATGTGGCGCTGCGGCAAATGCTCGACCTGTTCGTTTGCCTGCGCCCGGTCCAGTACTTCCAGGGGGTTCCCTCCCCCGTGAAGCGGCCCGAAAAAGTCGACATGATCATCTTCCGCGAGAACACGGAAGACATCTACGCCGGGATCGAATACGCCGCCGGCACGGGCGAGGCGCAGAAGATTCTCGACTTCATGGCGAAGGAATTTCCCAAGGCCTTCGCCAAGATTCGTTTCGGGACAAAGGAAAAATCGGCCGAGTTCTGGAAGATGGTCGGCGCGCCGGAAAAGGACGACGTCATGGTGGGACTGGGCATCAAACCGGTGAGTCGCTCGGGGAGCGTCCGTCTGATCCACAGCGCGATCAGTTACGCGATCAAGTATCAGCGCAAGAGCGTCACGATGGTGCACAAGGGCAACATCATGAAGTTCACCGAAGGGGCCTTCCGCGACTGGGGCTACGACGTCGCCAAGCAGTACTTCGGCGCGGAGGAGATCGACGGCGGGCCGTGGTGCCAGATTCCGGAAGGGAAGCCGGGCGCCGGGATTGTGATCAAGGACGCGATTGCCGACATCACCCTGCAGCAGGTGCTGACCCGGCCGGAAGATTTCGACGTCATCGCGACCTTGAACCTGAACGGCGATTACCTGAGCGATGCACTCGCGGCGCAGGTAGGCGGGATCGGAATCGCACCGGGCGGCAACATCAACTACATCACGGGCCACGCGGTTTTCGAGGCCACGCACGGCACCGCCCCAAAATACGCGGATAAGGACATGGTGAATCCGGGTTCAGTCATCCTCTCCGGCGAAATGATGTTCCGTTACATGGGCTGGACAGAAGCCGCCGACCTGATCATCAAGGGCCTGAACGGCGCGATCGCAAGCAAGCGGGTCACGTATGATTTCGCGCGACTGATGGAAGGCGCGACCAAGATCAAGTGCTCCGAGTTTGGCCAGAACGTGATCGACCACATGTAAGGCATTCCGCTGCGCGGTCTGCAGGGGACGCTGGCAGCTCCCCTTGCAATTCCTACAGCTTCGCGCCGAGCAGCGCGCTAAGATCCTGCGCGAGCTTCGGTCCGATGCCGCTTTCTTCGTGCTTGAAATAGACAAACGCGTCTGACCAACCGGCGGCCTGCGCGCGAATGGCATCCGCCCAGCGCGCGATGTCCGCCGCTCCGTAATCTTCCCGCCGCAGCCGCAGGTAGCCGTAATCCGCCGTCGCCACGAGCGGAGTCGAGAGCTTTTCGCTTTCCGCCAGGCAGAGGGCGGCGTTTTTCGCCCGGAGCAGGTCGTAGATCTCGTCGGCGAACCAGGAAGCGTCGCGAAACTCAAACGCGCAACGCATCCCTTCCGGCAAATCCTGCAAAAACGCCCGCAGCAGTTCCGTATCCTTCTTCAGGTTCGGCGGCAGCTGGAAGAGCACGCACCCGAGCTTCTTTTCGAGGTCGCAGATGACCTGATGGAAATAGCGCAGCGTGTCGCCGCAGTTCCGCAGCTTCGCGAAGTGCGTGACCTTCTGCGGAGCCTTCAGGCTGAACTTGAAATGCTCCGGCGTGCCCTTCCACCAACCCTCGATTGTCTTCGCGCTCGGGATGCGGTGGAAGGTGTAGTTGATTTCGGTAGTTGGAAGCCGCTCCGCGTAATAGCCCAGCATCTTCGCGGACGGGAGGTCGTTCGGATAAAAGGTGCCTTTCCATTCCGCATATTGGAAACCGGAGGTGCCGATCCAGAGATTCATCGTCGATGACGGGTGCCACGTGGGGGCGCTCAGGCCGCCGGTGCTTCCGGCCCATCGCTCCCCCGCTGCAGCCCGAGCAAAAACGAAGCCAGGGAGAGGAACGCCGCCACTGAGCTGAGGGTGCCGAGCGTTCCGACCAATGAAAGCGCTGACCACCATTGCCGATGGCCACTCGCTTGGAGCAGGGCGACGCCGACCGGCGGGATCATGTGCAGAAACGCGGCGATGCCAAAGAAGAGGAGGAACGAGTGTGTGCAACCACGCAGGAGCAGGAAGACGCAAACGCCGATGACGAAAACGCCGTAGACGACTGGAATGACGAGATAGAAACTGTTCATGGAAGGACCCTCACCCTAACAATTCGGGTCATGCCGTGGCAAGCGCTTGCGCCGGCCGTCGCTCGCGGCGGCGCCTTGCCCCAAAATTTGGCGCGGGTTGCTGCATTGACCAACCGCGCACCGCCATGTCATGTTCGTCGTTCCGCCCACAAAAATGCCAACCCGTTCGCCCGAAAACGTTTTCGCCCCGCAGGGCCCAATCGATCTCCACGTCTCGCCCGAGATGCGCGCGACGCTGCGCGAATTGATCGACAAGAAACCGAAGCGGCTCGTGGTGGACCTTGCGCAGGTGCCCTATGTCGACAGTTCCGGCCTCGCGGTGCTGATCGGCGCCATGCAAAGCATGGAGCATGAAGGCGGCGTCTTCCTGCTCGCGGGCGCTCAGGAAGCAGTCCGCACGATCCTGGAAAGCGCGCGGCTCGATCAGTACTTCCGCCTCTATCCGGATGTCGACGCGGCCCTCGCCGCGAAATTGTAGGGGAAGCAGTCCGCTCCCCCAGGCTCAGCTCGCCGACCGACTCTCGCCGTTGCGCAGGAACACCTTCCCCGACGGACAAAGCCGGAGGATCTCGCAGTTCGCGCAATCGGGCCGGCGCGCAAAACAACGCCGCCGGCCGTGCCAGATGAGCCAGTGGCTCCACATCGTCCAATGCTGACGCGGCACAATCTTCATCAGGTCGGTTTCAATTTTCCCCGCGTCGGTCTGCTTTGTGAGGCGGAGACGCTGCGAGAGCCGCGCCACGTGCGTGTCCACTACGATGCCTTCGTCTATTCCGAAGGCGTTCCCGAGGACCACGTTCGCCGTCTTGCGCCCGACTCCCGGCAACGCGTGCAACTCCGCCATGGTGTTCGGCACGCGGCCGCCGTGCTCTTGCACAATCGCGGACGCAGCCGCCCGAATGCTCTTCGCCTTGTTCCGAAAAAATCCGGTCGAGCGAATCTCCGACTCCAGTTTCTCTTGCGGCACCCGCGCGAAATCCGCCGCGCTCCGATACTGCCGGAACAGCTTCGGCGTCACGAGGTTGACGCGTTTATCGGTGCATTGGGCGGAGAGAATCGTCGCCACCAGCAATTGCAGCGGATTCTTGAAATCCAACTCGCAATGCGCGCCCGGATAGACCTGCGGCAGAATCTCGACGAGCTGCGCCACGCGCTCCCGCGCAGTCATGGCACCTGCGTCGCCGTCTTGCGCGGTTTGTAGCGGCGCCCCACGAAGACTCGCCCGCGTCGAATGATGCGGCGCGCCCAGGCGTATTCGCTCGCCAGAATGACCAGCCCGAGCGGGATCACGATGAACGCCGGACCCGGCAACACAATCATCGCCACCCCGATCAGCAGGGTTGTGATGCCGAGCAGCGTATAGACGACCTTTCGCACCACCGGCATGCGATCGAGATGCAGGGTCTCATTCAGCCGGCGCTGCCAGGCGCGCTTGCGCGCCGTGATCGGGTGATGGCGACGATGATGCGTATGCGTTTCGACAGTCATGGCCGAGCGACTTCACTTCGCAGCGTAGGGCGCCAGCTTCTGCTCCAGCTGAGGTGGCACGTGGGCCACGATCACAGCCATTTCACCTTCGTAGCGCAGTTCCAAAACATGCGCGACTCGATGAACTTCCGCGATCAAACCGGCCTCGGCAATCGGGATGTGGTAGCGGAGATTCAAACGCCAGGAGCTGACTTCCTCCTGCAGCGCCTGCACCAGCGCGGCCACGCCTTCGCCGGTGCGCGCGGAGATGGCCACGCTGCGCGGAAAGCGTTTCCGGTAGGAAGCAATGAGGTCGGGATTCTGCTGGGCGTCGATCTTGTTGAAGACGAGCAGCGTCTGCTTGCCGAACGCCCCCAGCTCCTTGGTGACGTTGTTGACCGCCTCGATGTGTTCGTCGACGCGCGGATGGCTGAGGTCGACGACGTGGATCAAGAGGTCGGCTTCGCTCACTTCCTCGAGGGTGGCCTTGAACGACTCGATCAACATGTGGGGCAGGTTGCGCAGGAATCCGACCGTGTCGGTGAGGAGCATGCGCTGTTTGTTTGGCAGGGTCAGGCTGCGCGTCGTCGGGTCGAGGGTGGCGAAGAGGCGATCGACCGCGAGGACGTCGGCGCCGGTCAACAGATTAAGGAGGGTGGATTTGCCGGCGTTGGTGTAACCGACCACCGCCGCGACCGGCCATTGGTGACGCCGTCGGCCGTCTCGCTGCACGCCGCGAACTTTGCGCACGCCTTCCAACTCGCGCTCCAGCTTCGCGATTCGTTCCTGGACGCGGCGCCGATCGACTTCCAACTGTGTTTCGCCCGGACCGCGCGTCCCGATGCCACCGGTCTGCCGCGAGAGATGCGTCCACATTCGCGTCAACCGCGGGAGCAGATAATGCAGCTGCGCGAGCTCGATCTGCAAGCGGCCTTCGCGGCTGCGGGCGCGCTGCGCAAAAATGTCGAGAATGAGCTGGGTACGGTCCAGCACCTTGCGATTGAAGAGGTGCTCGAGATTGCGCCCCTGTGCGGGCGAAAGCTCGTTGTCGAAAATGACAGACGTCACCTGCTGCGTCTGGAACGAATCCTTGATCAGCTCCGCCTTGCCCTTGCCGATGTAGTAGGGCGCCGTCGGTTTATCGAGCTTTTGGGTGACGGTATCCACCACGAAAGCGCCGGCCGAATTCGCCAGCTCCCGCAGTTCGTCCAGCGAATCGCGCAAATCCCATTTCGAGACCCCATCCTGCTCGAGTCCCACCAGGACCGCGCGCTCCGGACGCTTTTTTGCCTGAACCTCAATCATGCTGCGGCGTGAAGGAGAGACGAGCCTTCCGCGTAATCCATTCGATGGCTTCAGAGAAGCCGATGTGGGAGAGATTCAGCGGCTCGAAACTACTTTGGCGCTGAAACCAGGTCAATTGTCTTTTGGCGTAGCGACGCGTGGCCTGCTGGATCTGCGCGATTGCTTCCGCATGCGAGATGCGGCCTGCGATCAGCTCCTCGATCTGGCGCAGACCGAGCGTTTGGGCCGCCGTCGGGCCGATCCCGCCTGCGGCCCGTACTTCTTCGACCACCCCGCTCGCAAACATCTTTTCCACTCGTGCATTGATTCGCGCGTAGAGCTCCGCGCGGTCGCGGAAAACCAGCACGCCCGCGGGCGGCTGCGGCGGCTCGGGCCGCTCCCGCTGGATCGAAGCCGGTCGGCCGGTCAGCAGGCAAATCTCCAGGGCGCGAAGCAGGCGGTGTTTGTTCTGGCGGTCGATCTCGTTGGCCGTGTCGGGATCGAGGGTCTGCAAGCGGTCGAACAATTCCGCCGTGCTCGCCTCGTTCAGCTCTGCGCGCAATCGCTCATCTGCTTTCGGAAGTGGCGAAAGGCCATGCGTCAGCGCCTTAATGTAGAGGCCGCTGCCCCCAACCACGAACGCCGGTTTGCCGCAGGCATGAATGTCCGCGAGCGCCTCCAAGGCCGCCGTCCGGAATTGCTCCGCATCCCTCTTCTCCGTTAACGGCACCGTGCCGATCAGGTGATGCGGCGCTTTTTCCAGCAGCGCGCGCTCCGGTTTCGCCGTCAGCAGATCGAGCCCGGCGTAGATCTGAAACGCATCCGCGCTGACGATCTCGCCCCCGCAATTCCGCGCAACGGCGGCAGCCAGTTCCGATTTCCCGGACGCGGTCGGCCCGACAATGAAGAACAGGCCGCTCATCCGGCGCGGCTACGGAACCGGACTTGATGGCTTGGCGACGGGCGCAAGGAACTTTTGATAGACAAACGAGGCGACGATCAGGATCAGCGCCACGCCGATGAACGCGCCGATGCGATAGAGCGGCCCGAGATTCGCGAAATCGTGCAGGAACAATTTAGCCAGCGTGACCAGCAACAGCGCCATGCCCGCATAACGCACCGCTTTGGTTTTTTGCCGCATGCCGATGAGGACGAGGGCAAACGCGAACAGCGCCCACGCGATCGAATACGACATGTCGCGGGCGAAGTTGCCCGAGAAGGAAAACGTCAGCGTCGGCCCGACCGAGAAATAGTCGGCGATCTCGATGTTCAGGAGCAGGAAGGTGAGAATCGTGCCGAGCGTGTAGAGCAGCGGCGGGACGAGCTGACCGGCAAACCCATCGCGCGCTTTCCGCACCGCGCGCCCGCCGGCAAAGAGGCAGAAGCAGGTGATGCCATACGCGTAGAGATACCAATTCCAGATCCGCACTGGCGCGCGGCGATGGTATTCGAACACCGCTGGATTGAGCGCAAGCCGCACGAACGCGACGCAGAGCAGCGCCGCGCCCACGAGCCGGAGGTATTGGTTAGGCACAAACCGAAAGAGCACGAGGAGCGCGAGCCCTTCCAGAGCCCAGCCAAGCGTGATCCATTCGCGGTCAAACTGGAGCGGAAAGATCAGGCTCACGAAGAGCAACGCCGCCCCACCCTGCCAGGCAAGCCGCGCGTCCCCCGAGGCGGGCGTGACGCCGCGCTTCCGCACGAGATGGAAGACGCCGAACGCATAGGGCAAAACAAAAAGCGCGGGAATGAGGCCGTTGCGGAGATTTGGATAGGCGGAGGAAATCAGCTCGAGAATCAACCAGAAGTGCAGCACGCCCGAGAGCGCGCCGATCGCCCATGGCAGCGGCGCGCGTTCTTCGTTGGTGAAAAAAGGATACGCCGCGAAAACGAGGAAAAACGCCACATACCAGCCGAGCGCGATCAGCGCGTGCGTGTCGGTAAAATGGAGCGAATGCCACTGGCGTTCCACCGCCCAGGTGAAGCCGAGCGCCACCAACGCCACCCAGCTGGTGCGCGCAAGAATGCCCAGCCCGAGCAGCACCACCGCGAGGACCAGGGCAACCGCAAAGACCGCCGTCGGCACCGCGATTGGCAGCTTCGCCACCAGCATCAGCAGGAGCACAAAGGGCAGCGCGGCCGCCAGGGCTGGGACGTTGCGACGGTTGTCACCCGCGCCGAGGCCGAGCTGTCGCGCCATGAAACTGGACGCGGCGGCAAAGAAGATGCCGAAGCCGCCGATCGCCATCAGCATTCCGAAGACGCTCTCGCTGAGCGGGGGCTCAAGCGCAATCCAGAGCCCGGCGGTCGCGATTGTCGCGACCAGCGCGACCACGAGCGCGAGCACGGAACGCGACGTGATCGCCAGCGCGACGGCAATCACATCAATCACCAGGACCGCGAACCAGACGGCAAACGACGTCTGTCCGTTCCAGACGCAGAGGAACAGGAGCGCGAGTGCGAAAGAGCGGCACCACCACCCGCCAGCTCGTGTCCAGCACCTTGCCCTCGGCGCGCGGCGGCCAGACGGAGAAGCCCGCGTGCACGATCGCGAAGAGCACGTAAGCGCCGAGCGCCCAGTAGAGCGAATCGTCGGTCAGATACCAGCCGGTCCACGCGCTCAGGATCAGGAACGTCGCGGTGCCCGCCGCCGCGGCGATGCGGGATGGATTCGGCCGGAGCAGCGCCAGCGCGAGTAATCCGATATCCGCGAGGAACGTGAACCCAAAGAAGAACCCCGGACGGAGCGCGAATTGCTCACGGAAGAGGAGCCAGAAGGCGAAGACAAATGAGGCGGCGCCAACGCCAAGCGCAGCCGGCGTGGACCATTTTTCCGTGGGCGCCTGCCGTTGCCGCAGCCACGCGAAGAGGAGAAAGAGCGCCTGCATCGCCAGGAAGACGAGGAACCCGACGGCCATGCCCGCGGCATCGTTCGAGAGAAGCCAGCCGATTTCAGTGAGCGCGGTGAAGAAGGCCGCGAGGAGCAACAGGTAGTCCCACTTCTTGCGCAGGACGACGGCGGCGATCCCGAAATTCAAGAGCGCGACGTAGCCGAAAAGCAGCAGCGGATCATCCGGTCCGCGCATCAACAACGGCGGCGTCAAAAAGCCGCCGATCAAGCCAAGGACCACCACAACGGGAGCATCGAGTCGAACCGCGAGGAAAAATGCCGCCACCGTGACCACCGACATGAGCGCGAACGCGAGCCAGAGCGGGATCAGCCCGTAAAACGAATATGCGCCGAAGATCGAGGCGTAGAGCACGAGCACGCCGGTGGCGCAAAGGCTCTGTCCCGGCGCGCGATAATTTCGCCGGGCGGTGATCCAGCCCGCGGCGACGAGAACAAGGCCGACCACGACGCCGCCGACTACGCGCATCGTGGGCGTGATCAGGTTGTTCTGGAACGAGTACGTCACCGCGAAGACGACGCCGAGAAAGAGGACAAAGCCACCCAGCCAGCCGAAGAGCTTCACGCCGAAGAATGCTTCCCAATCGATCGCTGGCTTCGCCGGCCGCGATGCGACGGGCGCCGAGGCCGATGCTGGTATTGGCAGCGGCGGTGGCGTCGCGATTTGCGGAGCGGGTGGAGTGGCCACGGTCACGGCCGGCATGGGTGGCGCCGCAACGACCGGTGCTGGCGCGGCGGCTCGCGGTGCCCCTGGCGGCGCCGCCGGCGCCGGCACCACGCCGGTCGCTTCGAGCCGGGCAAGCCGCTGCGTGAGCCGATCGACCGCCGCCTGCAGTTTGCGGAGCTTCGCCCAGTGCCAGAGCAGCGCCAGCAGGATGACGCCAAACAGCGGCACGCCGATGAGAATCAGAAATCCGATCAGGGTTTCCATGATCGCGGACTCACAAGCCGGTGGGCGCTTCGATAAACTCCCACGGGATGGCAAACCGCTCCGCTACGTGCGCCGCCAACGCGCGCACGCCGAAAGTCTCCGTCGCGTAATGCCCGCCGAGCAGGAGGTTGATGCCGAGTTCTTCGGCGGCGATCGCCACCCAATGCGACGCCTCGCCTGTGATAAAAGTGTCGATGCCGCCGCGCGCGACGGCGTAGATCTCCGAGCCAGCGCCACCGGTCACGATCCCAACCTGCTGCACGATCGCCGGCCCGCCGGCAAACATTCGCACCGCGCCGCCCAGCGCCTGCTCGAGCCGCCCGACGAGTTCGTCGCGCCCGATGCTGACCGCCGCCCGCAATCCAACCGGCTGCCCCTTCGTCTCGAGGAATGGCTCCGTCTTTTCGACCCCGATTGCGGCCGCGAGCTGCGCGTTGTTTCCGACCAGCGGATGGACGTCGAGCGGCAGATGCGCGCTGTAAACCGCGATGTCTTGCGCAAACAACTGCCGCACCTGGCGATGGAACGGTCCCGTCACGGCCTGCAATCCCGCCCAGAAAAGCCCGTGATGAACGAGCAGGAGATCAATGCCGCGCTCCGCCGCCATCATGAAGGTACGGGTCGATGCGTCCACCGCCGCTCCGATCTTTCGCACGCCGCCCGAGTTTTCCACCTGCAGGCCATTGAGCGCGTTAGCCCAGTCGCCGCATTCCGCGATGCGGAGGTACTGATCGAGATACCGGCTGATGTCCGCGAGTGAGGCCATTCTATTCCGCGGCACCGGGCCGGCCGGAGAACCAAACGACGAACGCGAGCAAGCCGAGCGCAAACAGGACGTGCGCGAACCTGATCTCGCCGCCGCGAAAATAGTTCAGCGCAATCGCGGCCGAGATCAGTGCGAAAGCGACCAGAGCGAGGAGGAGTGCGGTCCGGTTCGGAAACGAGCTTTTCACGTCCAGCGGGAGAGCACGAGTGGCGCCACTGATCGCCGATCATCGAAAGAAATGGACGCGCGACAATCTAAATCTCTGGGCCCGGCAGGGTATCGCCTCCGGACATTCCAGTCTGGTGATCACGGCGATCTGAGTTGCTCGCTCAATTGCCCAAGGGAATAACGAGCCTGGCGAGCGGGTCGAGCTCACGACTCTCGTGGCATGGTCTGGTGCGCGCGATCACGCGTCACGCAGCCTGGCGTAGAGCAACGAATCAAGAACCTGCCCATCCTTGATCACGCTCCGGCGCAGGCGGCCCTCGAATTCGAAGCCCGCCTTCTCCAGGACGCGCACGGAAGCGGGGTTGTTCGCGTAAACGTAGGCTTCGATCCGGTTCAGCGGCAGCGCGTCAAACCCGTGCTGGACGACCGCGCGCACGGCCGCGGTGGCGATTCCGCGGCCCCAGTACGCCTCTCCCAGCCAGTAGCCGAGCTCGGCCGTGAGGCGGTTGACGTCCTGCCCGGGATGAAGACCAATGCCGCCGACCGCCTGACCGTCCACTTCAATACAGAACATCAGCTTGTCCGGGCTCTCCACCCGCTCCCTTACGTAGACTTCCGCATCGGCCAGCGTGTAGGGATGCGCCATGCGGTCGCGCAATTTGAGCCAGACGTTGCGATTGTTCGCGTGCGCCACCAGCGACGGTACGTCCTCGAGGCGCCACGCGCGGATGGTGCATTCAGGCAGTTCAATGCGCATTGTCCGCAGTCTTTAGCACAAAACGACTTTCCTTGACGAATTCTGCGCCGGTGTTGAGTTTGACCATGGTCGCAGACTTGCAACGCACGAGGAGAAAACACTTTGGAATACACCGACGCGCCTTCCGCTGAATCGCAAACCGCCACGCCGGACGTTGCCGCGCATGGGAGGCTCGAGACGGTCGAAGGGCAGGCGAGTGACGCCGTCGCCGTGCTGCTGAGTGTGGTCCCCGGCCTCGGCCATATCTACAAAGGCCACAAGGCCCTCGGTCTCCTGCTGATGTTTGCCGGCACCCCGCTGGCCGTCCTGGGCGCGCTACTCCTCGCGACCGGCACCGCCGGCTTCGGCGTTCTCGTCCTGCCGATTTATTGGCTGGCCGTGATGGTGCACGTCTACGCGGTTCAGGATCGGGTCGGCCCCAACACTGGCGACGAAGGCGAAGAATACTAGCCCGCCGCTCGACCGCTCACGCCGGCACCGGGCTGCCGGCGACGGCTTCGTGAATTTCGAGCAGGATCTCGCGCAGGCCGTAGCGGAAACCCCAGCTCGGGTAATGCTGCTGGAACTTCCGCACGTCGCTGATCCACCAGATGTGGTCGCCGATGCGATTGTCTTCCACGTAGCTCCAGGTGAGCTTCCGGCCGCTGATTTCCTCACAGAGCTCGATGCCTTCCAGCATGGAGCAATTGCTGTGGCGGCTGCCGCCCATGTTGTAAACCTCGCCCGCGCGCGGCGCGTCGATGAAGGCCGCAAACGCCTCCACGAGGTCGAAGCTGTGAATGTTGTCGCGCACCTGTTTGCCGTTGTATCCGAAAACGCGATACGGCCGGCCGGTGACGGTGCACTTCATGAGGTAGGAGAGGAACCCGTGCAGTTCGGTGCCGGCATGCGCCGGCCCGGTCAGGCATCCGCCGCGGAAACAGGCGGTCGGCATGCCAAAGTAACGACCGTATTCCTGCACCAGCACGTCTGCCGCCACTTTCGACGCGCCGAAAAGGGAGTGCTTCGTGTGGTCGATGCTCATCGTCTCGGAAATGCCCGGCTCGTATTCGTGGCCCGGCTCGATCTCCCAGCGCTTCGGCAGCTCCCGCAGCGGGAGGCGATTCGGCGTGTCGCCGTAAACCTTGTTCGTCGAGGTAAAGACGAAGGGCGCTTCCGGGCAAATTTCGCGCGTGGCCTCGAGCAGATTGAGCGTGCCGTTCGCATTAACGGTAAAATCCATCTGCGGATCGCGCGCCGCCCAGTCGTGTGACGGTTGCGCCGCGGTATGCACAACCGCGGCAATCCGACCCGCATGCTTTTGAAACAACTCGCGCACCGCGCTGGCATCGCGGATGTCGAGATCGTGATGTTCGTACTCGCCAATCGTCTCCAGCAGATGATCGCGCGTGGAGCGGGTGGAAGCTTCCGGCCCGAAAAAGCGGCTTCGCATGTCGTTGTCGATCCCGACCACGATGCCGCCCTTCACGGGCAAAATGCTTCACGGTCTCCGAGCCAATCAAACCAGCCGAGCCGGTGACGATGATGGTGTTCAAATTCATGAGGAAAAAGGAGTCGTCAGGCCGATTCGCCGATCAGCCAGGAGATCTCGCCAGCGGTGTGCACCCGCGCCGCCGGGTACTGCCGATCGCCCGCGAGAACGCCCTCGATCAGCTCGCGATTCTTGTCGCCTTTGATGAGAAACAGAATCCGGCGCGCCTGGCTGATGAGCAGATAGGTAAACGTCAGGCGCCACGCATTCAGTTTCGGCACGAAATTCGCCGCCACCCGCTCCGCTTGTTCGTCGAGCGCCGCCGTGCCCGGGAAAAGCGACGCGGTATGCCCGTCGTCGCCGAGCCCAAGCAGGATCAGGTCATGCCGGTAAATCATTTCGCCGCGTTCGGTCGCTAACATATCGAGCCGGTCCTGGTATTCCTGGGCGGCCAGCGCCGGATCGATTTCCCCGCGCATCCGCGCGACCGATCGCTCCGGCACGGCCGCCGGAATTAAAAGCGATTCTCGCGCCATCCGGTAGTTGCTTTGTGCGTCCTCCGGCGGCACGCAGCGCTCGTCGCCGAAAGTGATAAACACGCTCTCCCACGGCAGATCATGGCCCATCCGCGCCAGCTCGGCGTAAACCGGCCGCGGCGTATTCCCGCCGCTGAGAGGCGATCCGAAACTCGCCGCGTTCCGCCAGGGCGACCCGCGCCTGCTGGAGGATGAACTGCGCGGCATCGGCGACGAAGTTCTGCGTGCGGAGAGCTTCTCGCCTCATCGGAACCGATCGCTCCCGCTAAATCGCACAGTGCGACTGGCCACGCTTTTCGAGATAACGCTGATGATATTCTTCCGCCCGATGGAACGTCGGCGCCGGCTCGATCTGCGTCACGATCGGGCGCGGAAAATGACCGCTCTTCTCCTGCTTTGCTTTCGACTCTTCCGCGGCGGTTTTTTGCTCCGGCGAGTAATAGAAAATAACCGAGCGATATTGGCTGCCGACATCCGGTCCCTGCCGGTTCAGCGTGGTCGGATTGTGGCTCGACCAAAAGACGTCGAGCAATTGCTCGTAGCGCACTTTCGTCGGATCGAACTCCACCTCCACCACTTCGGCGTGCCCCGTTTCGTCGCTGCAGACATCGTCATAGGTTGGATTGTCGGTCTTCCCGCCCGCGTAGCCGACGGCCGCGTTGGTCACACCGTTGACATTGCGAAAGGTGGCTTCCACCCCCCAGAAGCACCCTGCGCCAAACATCGCTTTCTCGGTCATCATCGGCGCAGCATCCAGCTGGAAACTGCGCCATGCAAGGCGGCAGCCTACCGGCTGACCAGCGTCGCCGGCTTGCTCGCCTCGATCCGCTCCACCCGGCGCACCAGCACCACCTCACACGCGCCGTTTCCGGTATCGTCCCGACGCAACGAACTGCGCCACGTGCCAATGGCCGGACCGCTCGCTTCGACCAATTCGCCTTCGAGGTGAATCAACTCACCGGCGCGCAGCGAACGGCAAAGTTTCTCCACAGCGGCGTCGGCCGGAATGATGTGCAGATTTGTGCTCTGACGAATGATCTCCTCCTGCGGGATGGGCGGCGGCATCCGGTACTGGTACCAAAAGAAACGCATGCTTTGGCTGATCTTCAGCCGATCGAGGACGGCGGAGTCCGACATGCTGCCCCAACCGACCGCGAGATCGAGCGGCGCGAGCGCGGCCCGCGGTTCGTAGCGATAGATTTTCCGATGGAGCAGACGCGCATCGAGGGAGAAGCGCGCAAGCGGCTTGAGGTGAAAAACGCCATGCGGCACGGTCACGACGCCGCTGCCCAGCTCCTCCTGCTGCGGCGCGCTGGTGATGAGAATGCCGGGTGGCTGTTCGATCGGCGCGGTGAAATGGCGATAGCCGAACCAGGCAATCGCAAGCGCCAGGACCAGCGCACAGGCAGCTTTCATGCACCATCTGCAGAGCAAGTTTGATGCTCTCAGGGGGCGTCTAAGAGCTCTGTCATTCTGAGGGAAACGAAGAATCTCTGACCATCTCCGCGTCCCATCCCCGCCCGAAACAGCCAGGGATGTTTCGCTAACATGACAGGCCTTTGGAGGACTCCTCCCAGACCGCCTCTCAGAGCCGGGCCGACCGTTCGCACGCAATAGCGGCGCGACTACATCACCATCCCGCCATCGACGGCGAGCACCTGGCCGGTGATATATTTCGCTTCCGCGGAGGCGAGAAACGCCACCGCATTCGCGATGTCGTCGGGCTGGCCAAGCGCATTTAGCGGAATTCTGCTCAGGATATTCTTGCGAATCTCGTCCGAAAGCACCGCCGTCATGTCGGTCTCGATCAGCCCCGGCGCGACCGCGTTGACCGTGATCCCGCGGCTCGCCAGTTCGCGTGCGAGCGATTTCGTGAGCCCGATCAAACCCGCTTTGCTCGCGGCGTAATTCGCCTGCCCGGCATTGCCGATCAACCCGATGACGGAGCTGATGTTGATGATGCGTCCGCTGCGCTGCCGGATCATCGCGCGCTGCAACGCCTGCACGAAGTTAAAGGCGCCCTTCAGATTCGTGTTCAAAACGGTATCCCAATCGTCGACCGACATGCGCATCGTGAGTCCATCGCGCGTCACGCCGGCGTTATTCACGAGAACGTCGACGCGCTCGAAATCTTCCAGGATGCGCGCACCCGCCGCCTGCACCGCCGCGTGATCGGAGACGTCGACCGCGTAGGCCTTCGCGGCCTCGGGGCGCAGCGCGTTGATTTCATCGGCGGTCTTTTGCGCGTTCGACTCCGTGCGGCTGACCGATGCCACGCGGGCGCCTTCCTGCGCGAGTCGCAGCGCAATCGCATGCCCGATCCCCCGCCCCGCTCCCGTGACCACCGCAACCTGGTTTTCAAATCTCATCATGCTTACACCTTCACCCATTGTTTCGTTCGCGCACTCGCGCTCGCCGCCTCCAGCACGCGCTGGTTGCGCCAGCCATCCTCGAAGTTCGGCCGCACACTTCTGCGCGCCACGATCGCACCGACGAAGTCGGCGATCGTGTGCACGAAGGTGTGTTCGTAGGCGATGAGGTGACCAGGCGGCCACCATTTTCCGAAATACGGATGCTGCGTTTCCGTTACGATGATGTCGCGGAACCCGCGGCGCGCGGCGGGATCGGCGCTCGAGTAGAAGCGCAGCCGGTTCATCTCTTCGAGGTCAAACACGAGCGAGCCGGCACTGCCGTTGATCTCGAAGGTGAGGCCGTTCTTGCGCCCGGGAGCGAAGCGCGTCGCCTCCAGCGATGCGAGCGCGCCATTCCGGAAGCGGCCGATCATCGTGACCGCGTCGTCAACCGTGACGCGGCCGGTCTTGCGCCCACCGCGGGTGAGCGGTCGTTCTTTCACAAACGTCTCCATCGTCGCGCAGACTTCGCGGAACTCGCCGACGAGATAGCGCCCGAGATCGATGATGTGCGCGTTGATGTCTCCGTGCGCGCCGGAGCCGGCCTGCTTCGCCTGCAGCCGCCAGGTCAGCGGAAACTCCGGGTCCGCCAGCCAACCCTGCGCGTAGCGGGCGCGGAAGTGACGGATGCGATCGCCCAGCTCGCCGCGCTCGATCATCTCCTTCGCGAGCGCGATCGCGGGCACGCGGCGGTAGTTGTGACAAACCATGTGCACGACCCGCGCCTCGTGAACCGCGCGGAGCATCTCCGCGGCTTGCGCGACATCCAGCGCGAGGGGCTTTTCGCAAAGCACCGCCTTGCCCGCAGCCGCGGCCGCCATCGCGATCGCATGATGGCTGTCGTTAGGCGTGGTGATGTCGATGATGTCGATCTCCGGATCGGCCATCAGTTCCCGCCAATCCGTCGCCGCACTCTCCCAGCCGAGCTGCCGGGCCGCCTTTCGCACCGCCGCGCCGTGGCGTCCGCAGATTGTCTTTAACCGCACCTCCGCCGGGAGGTCAAAAAAGCGCGGCGCCTGCCGCCAGGCGTTCGAGTGCGCCCGGCCCATGAAGCTGTAGCCGACGAGGCCGACACCGAGAATTCGTCTGGTCGCCATAGAGCAGGTGCAAAGCGCAGGTCGCCGCTTTATATGTGGGCAATGAGCCGCCGACTCAAGATGAAAGCCCGCCGCGCCCCGATCGATCCATTTCCATGCGCGGAATGAAATGTCCCTCCTGCTCGGGGTTGCTCCCCACGCCGGAACCGCGTTGCCCCACCTGCGGCCTGACGCTGCAAAAGCTCGATCTGAAGTTCGGACTGGTGCCGCGACACTCGCGTTTCCTTTCGGATCGCTCGGGCAAGCTCGAGATCGCGCAGATGGATGAACTGCGGGAGGAACTGCGGCTTTTCGAACTGAAGTTCCCGCAAGTCCTCTTCTCGGTTTTCGTGACCGATCTGCCGCCCGGCAGTTCGGTGCGTGAGTATGGATTCTGGCTGGCCAACCGCGCCCGCTTTAGCACGATCCAGAAGTCTCCGGGCGACAATTTCGACCTCCTGCTCGTGATCGATCTGGCCGGGAACTCCGCGTCGCTCACCGCTTCCTACGGCCTGGAGAGGTACGTGAGTGACGGGGACCTCGAGGACGCCCTGGCCGCGCTCGCCGAGGGAGCGCGCGACGGCAGTGTGCCGGACGGAATCCGCGCCTGCATCAAATTCGTCACCCGCCGCTGGCGGGAGCGTTCCAAGGAAGCACGACGCGCCCGCGCCACCGGCACGCTGGAGGAGATGGCCGCGTGAGGATGCGACGGGCTCTCCCGCAATGTTTTGCGCTCGGGCTTCTGCTCTGCGCGACCGCCACTCCGCTCCTCGCGCAGGGCAGTCTCCCCACGCCTTCGCCGTCCGCGCCGCTTTTCGAGGAACGGCCCTTCGGCCCGCTGCCACCGCCGACGGAGCCACCGGCCCCGCGTCACCTCCTGGAAGACGCGGAGCGCAAGCCAATTCCACGCGTTTGGCTGATCGGCGGCGCTCTGGCCGCCGCGGTCGTGCTCCTCCTCCTTCTCTGGGGCGCGCTCCGCGCGTGGCGCTCCTCAAACCTTTTCGATCAGCAATATCGTTTCCCGCCCATCGGCGAAGCGGCGGTGCGCCTCGGTGGAAAAAAATCGGGCGGGCATTCGGCGCAGATTTCGCTCGCGCCGCGCCCTGACCACGCGGCCGTGCCTAACGAAACACGCTGAGGAACGCCACCTCGAGCGCGAGCGCTTCCTGAATGTTGCGGCCGAGGTGGTCGCGCAGTTCTTCCAGCCGGCGGATGCGCTGCAGGATTTGCGGCGTCGTCAGTTTCGAGGCCAACGCGCTCGTCTGCGCCGCGGCGGCCGGCAGCTCGCGGCGTTCGATGCCGGTGCTGGCGCGCAGCACATCCGACCACCAGCGGAAAATCACTTCGATGAGCTGCGCCCGTCGCTGCACGTAGATGCTCTCGGTTAGCGCCTTGAAATGATCTTCCCGGTCGTCCAGCCAGGAGCCATCCGTCGTGTTTTTGTATCGGGTCTCCTCGCGCTTCAGCGCCGCCTCATGCTCCGCCACGATCTCCCCCCGCACCCGCTTCAACAGTCCCTGCACCCCTTGGGCAAGGCGATACGCCGATTGCACACCCGCTGCTTCCGGTCCCGCGATCGTGGCCAGCAGTTCGATCAACGCCAGCTCCTCCGCCGACGGTTCGCTTCCCTGCACCAGCGCGAGTGGAATCGGAACGCAGCGCGAGAGGATCGTTTCCGGCAGCGCCTCCGGCAGCGTACTCAGCAGGAGAAGGAGCGAATCGTTCGGCGGTTCCTCCAGAGTCTTGAGGAACGCATTGGCCGCCTGCGGTTGGAGACGGTCCGCGTCGGAGACGATCGCCACTTTTCGACGCCCTTCCGTTGCGCGCATCTGCAGCGAATGCTCCAGCTCACGGATCTGGCCGATCACAATCCGTCGCGATTTCGATTCCGGTTCCGCCACAAACACGGCCGGCGTGCCCGGCGCAAAAACATTCTCGGCCTTGGTGCCGTTCACCAGGTTCGCGAGCCGGGAGGCGAGCTGGCGTTTGCCCGCTCCGATCGCCCCGGAAATCAGGTAGGCATGCGCGAGGCGGCTTTGCTCATGCGCCCGTTGCAGATAGCTGAACGCCGCGTCGGGGGAAAAGGCCATCTAGGTTTTCGAATTTCGATTCTCGATTGTGGATTGAACCACGCCCCAGATCTCCGCAGCGATCTCGTCGACCGTGCGGGAAGCATCGATCGTCACGATCCGCTCCGGCTCGCGCTTCGCGAGTTCGCGATAGGCGGCGCAGACGCGATCGTAGAACTCGATCGGCTCCTGTTCCATCCGGTCCGGCGCGCCGACCGGCCGCACCCGCCGCAGCAAGCGCGCCCGCGCCGTCGCCACGTCCAGATCGAGCAGAAACGTCACGTCCGGCTGGCAGCTGCCGACGGCAAACCGGTTCAGCTGCTCGGTGACCGCGGGATCGAGCTTCCGCGCCGCGCCCTGGTAAACGGTCGTCGAATCATAGAAGCGATCCGAGATTACGAGCACGCCACTTTCCAGCGCCGGCTCGATCACTTCGCGCACCAGCTGGCTCCGGCTCGCCTCGAACAGGAGCAGCTCCGTTTCCGGCTTCATCGCCGCGCCCTCCGGCGCGAACTGCAGCAGATCGCGAATTTTCTCGCCGATCGGCGTCCCGCCCGGCTCGCGTGTGAGCAGGAACGGCACGCTCCCCGCGCCCAGCCGTGCCGCCAGCCGCTGCACCTGGGTCGATTTCCCGCAGCCCTCCGATCCTTCGAAAGTGATAAACAGGGCGCGCGGCATTGGGCCGGAATTGTGGGACAATCCGGAGCCGTTGTCGAATCGCGCGGCGTAGCACCAGTGCGGCGCTGTATCGGACTCTCGCCGGCGTGGGATCAACGCGCTCACGCGAAATACGGTTTTCGAATCCGAAAAATGTCGGACTCAAGCCGCATAATTTTTCCGCAAATGAGGTCCGAAGTTGGCCTGCGCTCCGATTCTTCATTGTCCCTGACGGGACAACCAAAAACTATGAACAAATACACAAACAAAGATATGGATCCAGATCGCACCAACGCTGACACCGGCTCGCATCCGGTGGGAACCGGCGTCGGTGCGTTGGGTGGTGCAGCAACGGGCGCGGCGGTGGGCTCTGCCGCCGGTCCCGTCGGAACAGTTGTCGGCGGAGTCGTCGGCGCGGTCGCCGGCGGCGTGGCAGGACACAGCGTGGCGGCGATGATCGATCCTGCGGCGGAGGACGCCTACTGGCGCGATAACTACCGTAACGAATCGTATGCTGATGGCGATCTGGGCTACGACCAGTACGCCCCGGCGTATCGGACCGGTTACACGGGTTACGGGAAGTACGCGGGCCGGGAATGGGATGAGGTCGAGAACGACCTCCAGCACGACTACGAGCGAGCGAAGGGCAAATCCAGCCTCGCCTGGTCGGACGCGAAACATGCGACGAAGGCCGCCTGGCACAAAGTCGAACGCGCGCTCCCGGGCGATGCGGACGGCGATGGCCGGTAAGCGCAATCAGCAGCCAAGCAAGGGCCCGCGGATCAATGATTCGCGGGCCTTCTTGTTTCCGGGCGGTCCGAAGCCCCTCCGGGCGGGCTTAAACAAGTATTTCGCTTGCGCTTACGGCAGAAACGCGCCGGCCTGATTCCGCACGATCGTGGCGTCACCGGTGTTCAACGCGCCGTCCACATTGACATCCGAACGGAAATTCGTCGCATCGAGCACTTGGCCTGAACGCCCGCGCGTCTGCAGCGCATCCCCGGAGTTCACCGACCGATCGCCATTCGTGTCACCGACGAGGAACGAGACAGGAATGACCACGTCGTTCGTCGTCGAACCATCGCTCACGTTCGCCAGCGTGACTGTCGTCGTTTGCGCATTCGCCACGCCGGCAAGATTGACGATGATCTGATTACCGCTCGGTTTCGCCGAGGCCACCGCGCCACTGCCACTCGTGACCATCGCGCCGGTAAAGGTCACCGGCACCGGAAAGGTCAGCACCAGTTGGTGCGCATCGGAGCTCGCGCCGCCGCCGCGCCGGCATTCCACTCCGGTGGTGCCAGTCAACGGCAAGGAGATGTCGAAACTGCCTGCCCCGCCGTGCGCCTTGCGCGACACAGCCACCGTCGGTAACAGCCGCGGATAGGCTGCGTAGATCGCGTTCCCGCCGCCACTTCCCGCGCTGAATTGCAGCCCGAAGGCGACCGCGCCGCGATTGTTGATGCGTGGATTTCCCATCAGGAAACCCACCTGGCGCGGCCCGATATCTGTCTCCAACACGTCGTTCACGCCCGCGATGCGCTGCACCGTCGTGCCGTCGCTCACGAAGACCGAATCCGCGCCGGTTGCATCATTCCCGCGGAACGCGACCAGCCCGTTGTCATTCACCGAAGGCGCAAAGCTGTCGATGCTCGTGAACCCAGCGCCCGCGCTCACGGTCGGGAAAAGCGTCGTCGACGTCCCATCCGAGACCGCGATCCGCCGGTTACTCGCCGCCGCACCCGTCCGGGTGATGAACGCCACCCGGTTGTTGTTGTTCATCGAGATGCTGTTATCGAACCCGAAGTAGACCGGTCCGGTGCTGCTGTCGCCCTGCGCGATTAGGGTCGAGCTCCCATCGGCATTCCAGACCCGCAATTCCTTAAACGACGTCGGCTGGCCCGTGATGTTCGCCTCCGCCGCGATCCGGTTGTTGTTATTGAACGCCGGTGCGTAAAGGAACGAATAACGGCTTTGCGGATCGCCCGAGGTTTCGGTCACGTAGTTCGTGAATGAATTCGACGCGATGTTGTAGGTGAAGAGCGCCTGCGGGATGTTGAACTTCACCCGCATCCCGACGATCCCGCTGTCGTTGATCTGCGGGTTCGCGTAGGAGGTCGCGCCGAGCGGGCCATTCGTCACCCTCGTCGTCGCCATTGTGCTGTGATTGTAAACGTAGAGCCCGTCATCGCTCGCGCTCGCGCTCGCGAAGCGCGGGAACGAGACCTGATTGTTGTTGTTGATGAACGGATCGCTCATCAACGCGTCGTTATCGTTGGCGTTGTAAACCAGCGCGCCGGTGCCATGCCCTCCAAACCAAAGGCCCGGGCTCGTCGTCAGGCCAACCGTCGTCACCTTCACCGCCACCTTGCCCGCGTCATTGATCGCCGGGCTCACGCTGTTGAACGTCGAGAAGTTCGGGAGATTAAACGCCGTCCCACCGGTCGCGGCCCGCACCTGCAGCTGCACCGTGTAATCGAGCGGCAGCGTCTGCCCGGCGGCCTGCGACATCACCGCCGCGAGGCACGCGACACCGAGGGGGAAAGAGGAGAATTTCATTAGGCACTGAGGTTCGTTTCCAGCTCGCACCCGCGCAACCCGATTCACCCCTCCTCGCGGTGGACAATCCAACGCCCGCGTCACCAACCGCGGGTCGTTCCTGCCCGAACCGCTTCTCTGATCACGCTTTACACGATCAAATTCGAGATGGACAAATCCGCCGGAAAAAACAAAAACACGTCCATGACGAAAGCGACCAAAAGCAAGAAAGGCGGCAGCAAGAAATCGGCGTCCAAGGTCAAGGATCTAAAGCCGCGCAAGAATCCCAAAGGCGGCATCGGCCTGCTCCTGCCGGCCGTCCAGAAGATTCGCTAGTCGCCGGTTGGGTTGTTATTGAACGCTGGGGCGTAAGGAACGAGCAACGGCTCTGTGGATCGCCCGAGGTTTCGGTCACATAGTCGTGAACGAATTCGCCGCAATGTGGAGGCGCAGAGCGCCTGCGAAATGTCGGCCGGAGGCCAGCACGCCTCACGGCTTCTTCGCGTCTACCGCTTCCGACGCGTGATCGATCATGTAAACCCACTTGCCGCCTTCCTTCTTGGCCACGGCCGAAAAGCGTCCCGCCATCGTCGAGGCGTCGCCAGTGCCGCTTTTCGGCTTCATCTTGAGCGTGAATTCTCCCCAGCCGAGGGCAAACTCACCCGCTGGCTGGTAGTGCGTATTCGAGATGGTCGCAGCCGTCACGGTATTTGCGCCCAGCATTTCCGCGTAGGCCTTCCGCACCGCGTCCAACCCCTGCGCCTTCGCTTCGCCCGGGACGAACATCACCGCGTCTTTTGCGTAGCAGGCCACCACCCCCTCCAGATCGTTGGCGAGCATCGCTTTCTGCCACGCCTGATCGACCGCTTCCACGCCCTCCGCGGCGAAGACGCTGCCGGAAGCAATCAACAGGGCCACCGTCATTTGCACCAGATACTTGGTTTTCATGAGCGGATTTTGCCAGCCCATCCTCCACCCCGTCAAGCTCCCTCTTGGACATTCGACGTTTCAGGGTTCGACGTTTGATTACAAGTCCATGAGCTATCTTCTGCGGCGCGGCTACCTTCGCCTCTTTGCCGTGTATCCAGCGCTGCCGTTGCGCTGTATTCGTTTTCCTTTGGACTTTCTATTCGAAAGCGCCTCGCGCTCCTTGCTTTTCCCCATCCCGCCGGATAAAAGCCCACCGCATGAGTTGTTCGCTTCGGGTAGTCGGTCTTCTTATTCTCACTACTGTTGTCGCCGCCGCCGGCGACGCCCCGACGCAGCCTCAGACCAGAGAGCAAGCCGAGGCGATTGTAGCCACGCTCAAGCAGCAGACCGGCACGATCCCCCTTCATGACGGCCTCGCCACTTTGCGCGTGCCCGAAACCATGCGTTTCCTCGATTCGCAGGATGCCGCCACCATCCTCGTCAAGCTCTGGGGCAATCCCGCGCAAAGTGTGCCGCTTGGCATGCTCGTCCCGGCCAATTGTGACCTGCTGACCGACTGCTGGGCCGTCATTATCACATGGGAAGAAGACGGTTACATCAAGGACGACGAAGCCGGGAAGCTCGACTACGGCGAGCTACTCACCCAGATGAAGAAAGACACCCGGTCCGCGAACAAGGAACGACAAAAACAGGGCTACCCGCCTGTGGAACTCGTCGGGTGGGCGACAACACCGCGTTATGATCGCGACAGCCACAAGCTTTACTGGGCGAAAGATCTCAAGTTCGAGGGCGAAACGCAAAACACGCTCAACTACAACATCCGGATGCTCGGGCGGCGCGGGGTCCTGGTCTTGAACGCCGTCGCCGCCACGAGCCAGTTACAGGACATTGAGACAGCCACGCCCACCCTCCTTGCGGCCGTCGACTTCAACGACGGGCATCGCTACACAGACTTTACCGCCGCGGCGGGCGACAAGGTTGCGAGCTATGGAATCGGCACACTGATCGCCGGCGGCGTCGCCGCGAAGCTCGGCTTCTTTAAAGGGCTCTGGGTCCTGCTCCTTGGTGCGAAGAAATTCGTGATCATCGCGGTCATCGCGATCGGCGCCTGGCTCCGAAAATTCTTCGGCGCCAAAGCCGCGCCCGCCTCGCCCGCATCCGAATAGTACGTCTGGATTTGATGGGCCACCGCAGCGACGCCAAAGTGGAACAACTGATGGACTTTGGTGGATGGGATGCCCGGCGAGTTGCCGCCTAGTGGAACAGTTTCGGCAGGACGTTGCCGATAAAATCGACCAGCCAGTGGCCGATCATGTTGGCGACGAGATCGCGCCGCCAGAGGTAGAAGGCGGCGAGGATTCCGCCCAGCGCCAGCGCGATCACGATGTTGGCCCAGCCCCCGGTCCAGTGGCCGACTCCGAAAATAGCCAGCGGGATCGAAGCCGCGAGCCACGCCGGCAAACCGAGCGACTGGAGGCGTTCGATCGCATAGCCGCGATAACAAAGTTCCTCGACGACGCCCGCCCGAATCACGATCAGGTTGATCAACCAGAGCGGGAGGGCGGCCATGGCCTTGCCAGTTTCGCCGCCGGTGTAGCCAGTCAAGACGACCAGGCCCACCGCGACGGCCATGCAAATAATGGCGATGAGCAAACCCCATAGGATCGATTTCGACCAGCGTGCCGCGCCCAGACCGATGGAGCGCAGCGGCAAGCCTTCGCCCCGCCGGACGATGAGGAGAATGACGACAGCAACAAGCCACATCCCGAGCTCCTTCACCAGCGCCGAGGTCAGCGAAGGGGTGGGCCACGCGTAGTTGACCGCCTGCCGCACCAGCAACATCCCGAAAAGCGCGAGGAAGAGGCCGATCCACGTGGCGGGCGAAGCCTTCGCGGGGGTCAGGGGAGGAGTGGCAGACATGGGCTTGGTGTCATTAGGATGCGGGAGAACGGCGGTTTGGATTCTTCTTATTTACCCGGCCCCGTCACGCCAATACTCGCGTGCGCGTTTCAGCTCTGGCGACGGCAGGCGCGCCCGCCGCGCAGGCTATCCGACGTCGGGATGTTGCAGCTCCCGCATCAGCCAGCGCAGCCGGTCGAACTGATCCTCGTGGTTTTCACCGCCAGTCTCGATGATGGCGAAGTCCTGAAGCGCGGCAGCGGAAGACAACGGATCGTTCGCCTCCGGAAAACAGACAGTGGCCGTGCGCCGGACCCAGACGTCGTCAATGCGAAGAAGCTGATCGGGGCCGGTCGGCGGTGTAGAGAAGCGTGCGCCGGGCGCAGAACTACCGGCGCGAGCCGGATGCACGGCACAGACGCGCAGTGTGCCCTTGAAGGCGTTGACGACGAATGTGCTCAGGAGTTCCGAGCCGATCGTCTCCGTAACGACCAGCAAAGACTCGCCGGCGCCGGCCACCGCTTCCATGAGCGGGAGCCAGGCGGCGAGCGGTTGATGCGCAGCGGCCTGATCGCATATCACCACCCGACAATACCGGAGCCGCATGGCCCACGGAACGTCCCAGGAAAGGTTGGCGGTATCGCGGAGGAACTGCGGGGAAAGCGCGCCGCCGAGGAGCAGTCCCCGCCGCGAGATGATACGGGACTCGAATCTCTCGGACGCGGTGCACCAGATATGGCGATCATCTGGCACGAGACGGCGCGCATCGGAGATGAGTTCGTGGAGATCTGGCGGAAAGTCGTTCATTGGCTGGGATCGAGCGTGGCGAGGAATTCGCGCCGGGCAAAGCGGTTTTTGCCATACTGGTTGGGTGTCCTGCGGAGAACGGTCAAGCCGCGAGGATCGACGAGCCCGCCGCGGATGCATGGCACCGGCCCTGCTCAAGAGAATACCGCGCCATGTCATTGGATCCCCTCACCCCAAAAGCCAACGGGAGCGGCATAAGGCTCGAACTCAAGGCGATCCTCCTAGTTGACGATGACAGGCAGCTGGCGTCCGCGCTGCAATGGATCCTGGCGGACGAGAACTTTCTCGTGGATGTGGCGCACGACGGCGAAGAAGCGCTCCTGAAGGTGCGGGCGCTGGAGTATGACGTGATCGTCTGCGATTTGATGATGCCACGGCTGCGCGGCGACGACTTTTTCTACCAGGCGGTGGAGGTGCGAGGCGACATTGGCCGGCGCTTCGTCTTCATGACCGGCTTCGCGGCGGACCCATCAATCCAGCAATTCCTCACGAGCTACGATGTGGAATATCTGGTGAAGCCTTTCCCGGTGCAGCGGTTGATCAAGCGGGTGCGCGAGGTAATCGACCGTCCGGCGGGGCGTTAAATGGGTTCGGTTCCGCCGGTGGCCTAACCGTCTGGTGGCCTGCGCAATATCCCTCATTGCGCAATCGGGTGACGGTCCGATACTGACTCAACAACGCGGGAGTTTCTCTTATGAAAATCTTGGTTTACCTCAGTCTGGCTGTCGTCGGATTCACCGGCTTCAACCAATCAGCCACGGCGCATTCGCCTCCGCTCAGTCCGGTCTCCTACATTCCAGCCGATAGCGCCTACGCCAGCAACAATCGGGACCCGTTGGTAAGAAAGGTGCAGTTCGCGCTGGAGGCACGCGGATATTATGTCGGTCTCCATACCGGGGAGTTCGTTTTCGAAACGAAACGAGCGATCCGGCGTTATCAGAGAGCCAACGGGATGGCTGAACTCGGGAAGGTCGACGAGCTGCTGCTCCGCAGTCTCGGGATTCAATAATTAGCCGCCGCTGACAAGGGTAGACTGCGGACCTGACACGCTCCGCCAGTCGTGGATGATTTGGCCCTGACCGGAAGGGTGGTCCCACGAGAAAGAGAAACCGCCGTCCCCCGTCGGAACAACCTCGCGATCCGACGGAGAAACGGCGGCACCTCTGCACTTACCCCTCTATCAATCCTCGTCCAGGACGACCCGGCTCACGACCATGCTCTCGCCGGTGCCGGAGTAATCGACACGCACCGGGACGCCGACCCGGATGCGCGTCTTGACCGTTGCTTCATCCAGCACCTTGCCGCTCTTGGTCACGTAGGTGACGCTCTTGCCGAAGCGGTAGCGGCGCGGCCCGGTCGACTCCTTCAGGACAATAACGTTACCGGGTGTGAACTCGGTAATCGTGCCGCCGCCAGTAGTGGTGGTGGTCGTCGTCTGCGTCGAACTCCCGAGCGGAGTATCAGTCTTGGTTTTTTCAGTGGTGGTGGTGCTCGTTTGCGCGAAGGCGAATGGCGCCACGGCCGCACAAGCGAGAATCAGGAATGTCTTTTTCATTTGGTTGTTCCTTCTGGTTTCTGATGGTTGATGCCGAGCCGAGCGGGATCTGCGAAACCCCACTCGACCGACGTTACTGGATTCGTAGAAAACGGGTGAAGTGGCTGTTTTCACAGGCAGAAAAGAAGGGACGGCGGGTCGGGCCAGCAATTGATGCGTCCGCCCGCGCCCGGGGACTTCGAATCAATACTTGGTGGAACCGACAATTACGCAGAACAGTGCCCTGTTTCTGGCCCTTGAAGCCAGACGGACGGATCGCGTGCGCAAACCTCGGTTTGCCGGCATGCGCTCGCTGGCGGCGCGCCTGTCTTGGCGCAGCGCGGAGCCAGCCAAGCGCATTCGGGAGTGGCTGCCTGTGTGGCAGTCGCACCGGAACGCTGCCTAGCAGATTGTTGAGACAGCTTCCCTCCAGGGCCCGTCTCCGTAGCCGCTAGGGTTCGGCAAGGAGCTGGACCCGATAGAACCGCTGGGCGAGGCCAACGGCTTCGTCATCGGTGATCGAGACGGTGCTCTCCTGTTCCAGGAATGTTATCCGCGATAATTGTCCACGTTGACCCCGGAAAGAGGCCTGCAGCTTCGACGCGATAACTCTTTCCCACGACCGTCGGGAAGGAGATCTCAAAGCCGTCGAGATCCAGATGCGCGCCAATGATGCGCAAGGCACTCGCGCCATCCTGTGGGTCCGTGCCAGCCAGGTATTCCTGCAGGTTTGTGAGGCCATCGCCATCGAGATCCAGAGCGGCGTCGGCGAACATCGTCAGGATCCAGCCCATGCTGCGCTTCCCAATCGTCCGGCATGCCGTCGCTGTCTCGATCGCCCGCCGCGGTCCCAAAGGTCTGATCCGCACTCAGGAACAGCCCGGTGCTGTTCGCCGCCACGATTTGATAGTGATAGATCGTGTAGGAACGCAAGCCGGTGAGCGCTTGCGTGATCGGCACGCTCGCGATTCCCGCCGGGAGGATTTGGGACGGCGACACGTTGCCGTATTGCGCCGTCGGCCCATAGAGCACGTACCATGTCGTCGCGGCCCCGTTCGGGTTGAGGGTGCCGGTCAGAGTGGCGGCACTGGTCGTAATCTCATCCGCGGTGACGTCTGCGACGACGGGCACACCGCCGGCGCTGACCAATCCGTAGATGGTGACGTTGTCGACGCTGAAGGTCCCGCTGGTGCCCTCGGCGTTGAACCCATGGAACCGGAACGTCACGGGCCAGGTCAGTGCGGAATACCTCGGGTTAAGAGTGACCCTGCTTCCCGCGTTCGCGGTGGTGGTTGTGTCTGTGACCTGAAAGATGTTCGGCTCCGGCGAGGCCACGATCGAGAGGTTTGGGTTCGCGGGAACGATGCTGGCCGCGAGATTCTGTGCGAAGGATTCGCCGCTGCCGCGCACACTGTATTGCCGTATTCCGGTGCCTGACCGCTGCAGCGTAAACCCGATCGAGCTGGCGTTCAGAGTCCACCCCGCCGCCGGCGTCGCGCTCATCGCGTAGTGCTTCGCCGGATTCAGCGTGCCGGTGAAAACGTCAGAGCCATTGCGTCGCGCCGAGGGACTGATTCGTGAAGGAAAAGCGACCGCCCGCCGTGGAATTCGTCGAGACGCCCACCGCAGTGAAGTTCGAGAAGGCCACGTTGTTCGCGATGCCGCCCGCGGAGCTCGGCCCACTCATGCTCGTGACATCGTCGAAGGTGTAGGTGTAGAGCGCTTGCTCCGCGGCCGTCGTGAAGGTCCCATCGCTGCCCAAGGTGGTGCCGCTGCCATTCACGGCGACGATCCGGTAGTGGTAAAGCGGTTCCCGGGGTAAGGCCTTCGATCGCGGCACTGAATGTGGTATCGGCCGCGGTAGCGCCGACGGCTTCCCACGGCGTGGCCGACCCATAAGCGGTCGTGGTTCCAAACTCGAAGCGCAGGATGGTCGGCGAGCTGTTGGCGGTGATCCGGCCATTCAAAACCGCAGTCGTCAGGCCAACGGCCGATTTGCAGGATCGGTGGTGATGATCGGGGGCGCGGAGGCGGCGGTGGTAAAGACCTGGTCCGCTCCGAAAGCGCTGCCGCTGGCGTTCGTCGCCACCACGCGGAAGTGGTAGGTCGTGTCCGCCAGCAAGCCTGTGATCGTCTGCATCACATTCAGCACGCCCGGGCCGGCGGCGATTGGCTGGACGGCGGTTGCCGTGCCATGACTGCTCGTCGTTCCGTACTCGAAGTAGGCGGTCCCGCTCCCGCCTTGTAGGTCGACCTGACCCTGCAGTGACGCGCTGCTGAATCCCACCGCCGTGGCGCTGAAGGTCGTCGCGCTCGGCGGCAGCGGCAAAGTAGTGAATGCCCGATCCTCACTCGTAGTGGTGCCGCGATTATTCGTGGCCACGATGCGGTAATGATAAATTGTGTTTGGGAGCAACCCGTCGGGCAGTCGACCGTCACCGGCACGTCGAGCGAACCACTCCCGGCGCTGACGGTCGCGCTGTTCGTACCATAACTCGTGGTCGAGCCGAGACTCGAAGTGATAAGTCGTGGCCGCTCCACCGGGGTTAACCGTGCCGGTCAAGGTCGCGGAGGTTTGCGTGATATTTGTCGGAATGGTCGTCGTCGCGGCCGGCGCATGCGGGATGGTCGTAAATGTCTGGTCGGGACCGAAGCTCGTGCCGTTGCCGTTCGTGGCCACGGCGCGGAAGTGATAGAGCGTGCTCTGCGCCAGCCCGCAAGAGGATTCGCCGCGACCGCAATATCGCTCGTTCCGCTGCCCAGGTTCTGGGTCGTCGTCAGCGTACCGTAACTGGTCGTGGGCCCAAACTCGAAACGCGTGGTGGTGGAGAAACCGTTCGGGTTCACGAGCGAGTGCAATGTCGCGGTCGTGTTCGCGATGTTCGTCGCCGATTCCGTGGTGATCGTCGGCACTGGCTGCGGCGAAGTGGTAAATGTGCGATCCGCGCCGTATGAAGTGCCGCGGCTGTTCGTCGCGACGATGCGGAAGTGGTAGGTCCTGTTTTGCAGTAGGCCGGTGAGCCGCTGGCTCACGGCAACCCCAGTGCTGCCGGTCCCGATGTTCTGGCTCGTGGTCGTGCTCCCGTAGTTCGTGGTCGTGCCGTACTGGAAATAAGCGGTCGTCGCGACTCCGTTCGGATCGACCGAGCCATTCAGCGTCGCCTCCGTGGAAATCACGTTCGTCGGCGCCTGCGTCACGGCCGCGGCTCCGAGATTCTTCAGATCCAGCGTGATCAACTCAACCGGCCGCGGGAACGTCGAGGTCTGGCCCGCGCCCATCCCATCGATCTGGTCCGCCACCACCGCCATGTCCGTGCGCGTGAGCGAATTCAATGTCACAGGCTGGCCGGCCACCAGCTCGGCGGCGGTCGCCGCGGCCGTTGTGTTCGCCACCAGCCGGCAACGCACGGTCGCATTCGGGACCACGTTCGGTCGAAAGAGGAGGTAGGCGCTGACCGCATCCGTCGCCAGCGGCGCGACGACCACGCCGGCATACTCGACGTAGTTCACGCTCGGGCTCGGGTAGGTGAAGTTGACGTTGATATTGTCGGCCGCCACCGACGCCGTCATCGTGATCGAGCCGTTCAGCAGGTTCGTGTAGGTGCTCGAGGCGTGCGTCGCCCCGTCCGCCACGCTCCTGATATTGGCGTGATAATCCGCGTCGGGCACGAATGCGCTCCCGTTCCAGCGCAGCAGCTGCGTCAACGGATGCAGCTCAAGATGCCGCTCGTCGCCGTGCTCGGTGAAAAAACGGAAAATGCCGCGCGGCGAAATCCGCGCTCCGGCTGTTGGCGGAGAGGTAGTTGAGCTGACCATTTGTGGCGTTGATCACCTCCGCCACGATTGGCGACGAAGTTCCCAGATTGTTGCCGTAGCGCCCGGATCCGCCGGCGTTGACCGCCATGTTGACGTGGATGTCGCCATCCCCGGAGATGCCGTTGTTCGGAAAGATGTATTGCCAGGCCCCGCTGAACTGCGGGTACTGCGCGGTGGCGAGCGGGGAAATCGCGACTGCATCCGTCTCCCACAGGGCTGCCATTTGGTCGACCTCCGCCCGGGTGATCGTGATCGTTGTGGAAGTGATCTCTTCCATCTCCGCGCGCGACGTCAGGGCAAACGCGGCCAGCATCAGAGCGGAAAGGGCGCAACGAATGAGAAACGATGGCAACTCTCGCTGGTGCGAAAATCCGCCTGTCTCCGGTGGCAGGCGTCGTTGCATTCGGCACACCTCGCGCGGGGTCGTCGGGGTGATCACTTCCTCAACATCTACGTTGTTCCAGCCACCGCGTCGAATCTGGTCCGTCGTTTGGAGTCTAGCCTAACGAATCGCCTTCCCCGGCGCCCACTCCCGTCCCGGAAGCTTTCCCTACAGCCCGACGGCGACCGCCTTGGTCTGGGTGTAGATCTCCAGAACGGCGTGGCCCATTTCGCGGCCCCAGCCTGATTGCTTGTACCCGCCGAAGGGCAGGGCCGAATCGAAGATGTTATAACAGTTAATCCAGACGGTGCCGGCCTTGAGCGCGGCGGCGATGCGATGCGCCTTGGAGATATCGCGCGTCCAAACGCCGGCCGCGAGGCCATAGGGCGTGAGATTGGCGCGCGAAATCAGCTCTTCGGCCTTCGTAAATGGTTCCGCCACCACGACCGGCCCAAAAATCTCCTCCCGCACGATGCTCATGTCCGGCTTGACGTCTTTTACGACCGTCGGCCTGACGAAGTAGCCACGGTCCCCGGCCCGTTCCCCCCCGGTGACATAGCATGCGCCCGCCTCTCTTCCCTGGTTCATGTAATGCGTGACGCGGTTCAGCTGTTCCACCGAAACGAGCGGGCCCATTTCCGTGGCGGCATCGAGACCGGGACCAAGCTTGATCTTCTTCGCGTGCCGGGCGACGCCATCGACCACTTCATCAAAGATGTCGCGCTCCACCAGCAGCCGCGAACCCGCGCAACAACATTGGCCATGGTTAAAGAAAATGGCGTTGGCCGCCCCCGCGATCGCGGCGTCGAGATCGCCCGCGTCCTTGAAGATGATGTTGGGCGATTTGCCGCCGAGCTCGAGACTCACTTTCTTCAGGTTCCCAGCCGCGGCGTGCACGATGAGTTTGCCGATCTCGGTGGAGCCGGTGAACGCGACCTTGTCCACATCTTCGTGCGCGGCGAGGGCGGCTCCCGCCGTTTCGCCGAACCCGGTCACGATATTGACCACGCCTTCCGGGATGCCGGCCTCGAGAAGAATTTCGCCGAGGCGCAGGGCGGTGAGCGGCGTTTGTTCGGCGGGTTTGAGAACGACGCAATTCCCAGTGGCGAGTGCCGGCGCGAGTTTCCACGCCGCCATGAGCAGCGGGAAATTCCATGGAATGATCTGGCCGACGACGCCGACCGGCTCGCGCAAGGTGAAGGCGTGAAACTGGCTGCCGGGCGCGTAGAGCACACTGATTGGAATGGTGTTGCCCTCGAGCTTCGTGGCCCAGCCGGCCATGTAATGAAAAATGTCCGCGGCGAGCGGAACGTCGGCGACCCGCGCGATCGTGCGGGGCTTGCCATTGTCGAGCGATTCGAGCTCGGCGAATTCGTCGGCGTGTTCGAGGATGAGATCGCCGATCTTCCAGACCATGCGACCCCGCTCGCTGGGGGTGAGGCGGCGCCACGGACCGGTTTCGAAGGCGCGCCGGGCGGCGATCACCGCGCGGTTGATGTCTTCCCGGCCACTATGGGGGACGCGCGCGATCACAGCACCATCGGCGGGGTTGAGGACGTCGAAAAGTTTCCCGGAAGCGGCCGCGCTCCACTTCCCGCCGATGAGATTCTGTTTTGGTTTCTTGAGCCACGCCGCCACGCGGGTGCTGACTCTGGTCTGAGAAGGTTTGGGCGCGGCGCCGTTGCCGTTCGGCTTGGTGCTGCCGTTGCGTTTCCCATTCGCGGAGCGCTTGCGGCTGCCGTTGGCAATGGGCGCCTTGGTTTTGGCGGGAGGACGGCGGCGGGTGGCACTCGTTTTCATAAATGGGAAGGAACGCTTTCTGAGGGCTTTAGCGTATCCGGAACGAAGGTGCCGCGTAAAGCCGAATGTGACTGCCAGACCGCGCGTTTGGCTTTTGCGATCCGTGCCGTCCGTGGTCAAATGAGATGACGATGAAACGTTACTGGCTGGTGAAATCGGAGCCTTCGGCCTACTCGTGGGACGATCTTGTGCAGGACGGACGCACCGATTGGACCGGCGTGCGGAATTTCACCGCGCGGAACAATCTGCGCGCGATGCAGGCCGGGGATCAGGTGCTGTTTTATCACAGCGTCGTCGGCAAGGAGATCGTCGGAATGGCGGAAGTGAAACGAACCGCGTTTCCGGACCCAACGGCAAAGGAGGGCGATTGGAGCGCGGTGGAGCTCGTGCCGAAGAATGCGCTCAAGCGGCCGGTGACGCTGGAGGAGATCAAGCAAATCCCGAAGCTGAAGGAGATGGCATTGCTGCGCCTTTCGCGATTGTCGGTGCAGCCGGTGAGTTCGCTGGAGTTTCGGGAGATCCTGCGGGTGGCTGGCAACCAGTAACCGACCGCCAGGGCTCGGTGTTCCAGAAACGCGACCCGCGCTTTGCGCTTGGCGCGGCGGTCGCTGAAGCCGAAAACGTGGATGTGACCGGCGCCGCTACGTCTTCGTTTCCGCTCTTCGGCGCGGCGAGCGCGGAGAAGTTGCCGTTGGTGGTTTCGATTCATGACATCGCGCCGCCGACCCAGGCGGCTTGCGAGCAGATCCTCGCGGAACTGGCGCGGCATGGCGTCGGCGTCTGTTCGCTGCTGGTCGTGCCCGATTACCACCACACCGGCACGGCGATGGCCAACCGGCCCTTCGTGCGGTGGCTCCACGAGCTCGAGGCCGAGGGGCACGAGATTGTGATCCACGGCTATTTCCATGACCGAGCGTCGCGTGCCGGTGAAACGTTGCGGGATCGCTTCGTCACCGGCTTCTATACGGAGAGCGAAGGAGAGTTCTACGATCTCGACTACGCGGAGGCATTGCGCCGGATCGTCCTCGCGCGGGATGAATTCACGGCCGCGGGGCTGCGGCCGCGGGGTTTCATCGCACCGGCGTGGCTTCTCGGGGAGGCGGGAGAAAGGGCGGCGGTCGATGCAGAGATGGAATACACGACCAGGCTGACAAGCGTGCTCGACCTGCGCACGACCCGCCACTTCCATGCGCGGTCGCTGGTTTACAGCGTGCGCAGCACGTGGCGCCGCGGGATGAGCCTCGCGTGGAACGGCACCCTGGCCTACCTGCAGCAGAACGCCGCGCTGATCCGGCTCGCGATTCATCCCGTCGATCTAAAGCACCAAAATATCTGGCGGCACATCCTTCATCTAAGCGATCGCTTCGCGGCGACGCGTCTGCCGACCACTTATTGCGATTGGATCGGCGAGCAGCGCCGAGATCCCTGATTTCGAAAACATGAGCCGCTGCGATCTCCACGTTCATTCCCGCTATAGCGCGCGCTCCGAGGAGTGGCTCTTTCGGCGCTTCGACTTCCCGGACAGCTATTCCGATCCCGCCGAAGTTTATGCGCAACTCCGGGCCGGCGGGATGGATTTCGTGACGATCACGGATCACGACACTATCGATGGCGCGCTCCAGATCGCTGACAACGCCGATGCCTTTCTCAGCGAGCAGGTGACCACTTACTTCCCGCAGGACCCTTGCAAGATTCACCTGCTTGTTTGGGGTATCACGGAAGCGGATCATCGCGAGATCGTGGCGCGGCGCGATAACATCTTTGACCTGCAGGCGTATCTGCAGGAGGCGGCGATTGCGCACGCCGTGGCGCACCCGCTTTACAGCATCAACGGGAAGCTGGAGGCCAGCCATCTGGAGCGGCTCATTCTGCTCTTCAAGTGCTTCGAAGGCGTCAACGGCTTGCGGGACGCGCTCCTCAGCGCGCTGACGCAATCGATTCTCCGCGGCCTTACGCCGGTGAAAATCGACGAACTGGCAAACCGGCACAGCCTCGCCCCAACGCACGCCGAACCGTGGCGGAAGATCCTGGTCGGCGGGTCCGATGATCACAGCGGGCTGTTCCTCGGCAGCGCGTTCACCGAGACACCGGCGGCCCGGAGGCCGGCGGACTTTCTGCAGCACGTGGTGGCGGGAGATTGCACCGCCCACGGCCACGGCGGTACTCCCCTCGCCCTCTCGCACGGCTTCTACAACACGCTCGGATCGTTCATTCAGGATCGCTTTCACGAGCGGCTCGGGCCCACCGCCCCGCTCGTAGAGACGATGTTCGCGCGCTTCATGGAAGGCCGGGATCCGACCGAGTTCACGCTGCGCGACAAGGCGACCTTCGTGGCTCAGGGCATTCTCTCGGGCAAAATCTTCGAGCTGGCGAAACGCGGGAACGTCTCACTCTGGAAAGAGCTCTCCGGCTACTTCGCGCAGCCGGAAGTGAAGGCGATGCTCGCCGAGACCACGGAAGAGGCGGACGCGCCCGAGCGCCGCACCTTCCTGATGGCGAACCGCGTCTGCGAGCAGCTGGCGTTTCGGCTTTTCGAGAAGTTCGTGAAGCAGCTGAGCGGAGGCAACGTGATCGAAAGCATCCAGGCGCTCAGCGGCATCGCCCCGATTCTGGTGGTGCTTGCACCATACATTTACGGGTTCAGCAGCCAGGCGCCTTCGCGGGAACGGCTGCGCGAGATTTGCCTGCAGCTCACCGGCGCCCTCCCCCCGTCGCTGCAAAATCGGAAGCGGGCCTGGTTTACCGATACGCTCGAGGACGTCAACGGCGTCTCGACCACGATCCGCAAAATGGCGGCGGCGGCCAAGGACGCGGGTGAGGAGCTGGTGGTGGTGACGTCACTGGGCGAACTGCACGTGGACGAAATCCCGGTCCGCAATTTTCGGCCCATCGGTGAGTTTGAGCTACCCGAGTATGAACTCCAGAAACTGAGCTTCCCGCCCGTCCTGCAGATTCTCGATTACGTGCAGCGGGAGCAATTCAGCGAGATCATCATCAGCACGCCGGGACCGATGGGGCTGACCGGACTGCTCGCGGCCAAGATGTTGAATCTGCGCACGAGCGGCATCTACCACACCGATTTCCCGGAATACATTCGCATTCTGACCGAGGACAGGTTTCTCGAGAGCCTGGCCTGGACTTACATGCGCTGGTTCTACGGGCAGCAGGACACGGTCTTTGTGAATTCGGAGCAATACCGGCAGAGCTGGGTGGACCGCGGGATCGAGGCGGGCAAGCTCATGATTTTGCCGCGGGGGTTGGATACCGAGCTGTTCAACCCGCGGCGGCGGGTTCCGGGGTTCTGGGAAAAATTTGGGGCAAAGGCCCAACTCCGACAGTCGTCGCGAGCAGGCGGTGAAACATCCAGCGCTCAACCTCGAACGAAGACGAGACTTCAGAGTTCGACGGTCGAAGTTGTGAGGCTGCTCTATGTTGGACGCGTTTCCAAAGAGAAGGACCTCGATGTCCTCGCGGCCGCCTATCGGCTGCTGCGCGATTCCGCGGTGCCGGTGCAGCTGTTTGTCGTGGGCGAGGGTCCTTACCGCAAGACGCTCGCCGCAGCGCTGCCGGATGCGGTCTTTACCGGGCATCTCGCCGGCGAAGAGCTGGCCACCGGCTACGCCTCCGCCGACGTTTTTGTGTTTCCGAGCACGACCGACACGTTCGGGAATGTCATCATCGAAGCGCAGGCTTCCGGCTTGCCCGTGGTGGTCTCGGATGTCGGCGGACCAAAGGAGCTGGTGCAGGACGGTGTGAGTGGATTCGTCACAAAGGCGCTCGATGTGGAGGCATTGGGTGAGGCCATCCGCACCCTGGTGAACGACCCCGAATTGCGCGCGCGCATGAGTCTGGCCGCGCGCGCCAGCGTTTCCGACCGCAGCTGGCCGGCGGCCTTCCAGCGGTTCTGGGCGGCGACCGCCACATAGGGAGCAGGGTTCCCCGCCTCAGGCGCGAAACGCGCGAATCCGTTTGCAATCAAAACCTGCGCGGTGACATAGTTCGCGCCGTGCCGCGCGTGCCTCTGGGGCGCAGTCGGACGACGTTTTTATGGGTTTGGATTTACCGGAAACAACTTCGGGCTTTGATGGGCCGCGGGTGCGGCAATTCTCCGTCTTCCTGCCCAATAAAGTCGGCGCGATGCTCGACGTGGTGAAGTTGCTCAATTCGCGCCACGTCGAAGTCGTCGCCCTCAGCATCGCCGAATCGACCGACTCGGCGATCGCGCGCATCATCACGAGCGACCCCGATCAGGTCGAGCGTCTTTTCGGCGAACACGACGTGGCGTTCGGCGTCTGCGAGATGGTGGTGGTCGAGATGACGGAGGTCGCAGGCCAGCTGTCGAAGCTGCTGGCCGCCTTGCTGATGGCGGAAGTGAACGTGCATTTCACCTATCCGCTGCTCACCCGCCCCCGCGGTTTTGCCGGGCTTGCGATGCACGTGGATGACGCCGATTGCGCCTCGTCCGTCCTCCTCGGCGAAGGATTCAAGCTTCTGAGCCAAAGCGACATTTCCCGGTAAGCACGCTCGGGCGGCCTGCGCGAGGCGTCCGGAGTTTGACCGTACGCGGCCCTGCGTTTAAAACCTTCCACGGCACATGCGAGCGACTTTTTTTTCTTCGATGGCGACGCCCGACAAGAGCTTTAAGATCGCACTCATCGCGGTCGCGGTGCTCGGCGTCTGCGAATTGCTCGTCGTCGGCCTTCACCTGGGCCGGACCCGCCTCGCGCGAAAAGCGGCCGAAACCCCGGCAATAACGGTGACGCAGCCGGCCGCGCCCGCACCCACGGTCGCGGCGCCCACCGCGGTCGCAACCCACCCCGGCCGTGACATCCGGAGTGGCCGCGGCGCCGCAGACGACGCCCAGCAGCGCCGTCCTCTCCGTGGCGGAGAACCTCCTGAAAGAAGCCTCGCTCCTGCGCGAGCGAGGGGACACCACAAATGCCCTCGCACGTCTCACGGACGCATCGGAGCGCGACCCGAAGAACGCGAACGTGCTCGCAGAAATGGCGATGATTTACGAATCGATGCAGCTCTTCGACCGCTCGAATTCGACCTGGCAAAAAATCCGCGACTTCGGGCCATCGGCCGGAGCGCTCTACGAGCTGGCGGAACTCAAGCTAAAGGTCGGCGCTGCCGGGCCGCCCGCCGCGGTGGCCGCGGGGCCGGGCTTTGCGGGAGTGGCTCCGCTCGATGCGGGGATGGCGCGCTCCAGCGCGGATGCGATTCCGGACGGCTCCACCTTTGGAATTACCGAAGCGGCGGTGACGCAGAATCCGGACCCCGACGCACAAACCAATCTGACTTTGAAGGTCAGTGTGAAGGTGCGGTCGAATGTGCTGGTCGATCATACCAAGGTGAAGATTCAGGTCTTCTTCTACGACTCGCTCGAAAACGACAACAAGTACGCGCTGACGGACGCGGAAGTGAATTACGAATGGCTTACTCCGAACCACGATTGGAAGAACACCAATCCGGAAATCCTCGCGGTCAGTTACATGCGTTTGAAGTCAGGGGTGATGTCGGACGCCGCGCTCGCGGAGGCCGCGGCCAACGTGACCCCACCGGGGTCCGGGCGGCGCGCGAGTGCCACGAAAAAGTCGGGCGAGGCGGCCACTCGCAAGTATGGCGGCTACCAGGTGCGGGTCTATTACAACGATCAGCTGCAGGACGTGCGCGCCGAGCCCACGAGGCTGCTGAATCTCTACCCGCCGCCGCTGACCCTTTCGCAGTAATGCAAATACTCGTCGTCCATCGCGACGCTGAGGTCGGGGAGGAGTTGGTGCGGTTGGTGAAGGAATACACCGAGCACCAGTGCGGCTTCGCCCGGTCGGATGCGGGCGCGCTCGACTGGGCCCGGGGCGTGCCCCGCCTTTCGCTGCTGATCACGCAGCTCCAGGCCGACGGCGTCAACGGGCTCGCGCTCGCCGGCACGCTGAGTGAAATGTTTGCCGGCTTGCAAACGATGTTTCTGCCGGATTATCCGGCGACCGCGCAGCGTCTCGACGTTCCGACGAGCAAGGTGTTTCCGGAGCCGATCGACGGCGAGCGGTTGTTGGACGCAATCGCCCGCGCGGAAGAACAGCGGAAGACCGGGATGGATCTTTTTCATACCCTCGACCTGCTCCAAATGTGCTGCCTGGCGGGCCGGAGCGGAGCTGTGCAGCTGGTCAAAGGATCGAGAACCGCGATCGTTTATCTGCTGAGCGGCCGCATCGTGCACGCGGAACGCGGCGCGGCCCGCGGCGCCGACGCGCTCTACGAGTTGGTGCCGTGGGAGGCGGTGGAATTTGCCTACGACTACGCGGTGCGCGCGCCCGTGCATACGATCCAGACGCCTTGGGATGAAACCGTGATCGGCGCCGTCGCGCGCCGGAAGGCGGAGGTGGTGGGCCAGGCCCCGCCGACCTCGCCCGCGCCCGCGGCAGATCCGGCACCGAAGCCGGCGCGATGGGGATTATTTGGCGGGACGCGAAAGCCGTGAGGCTGGCGTGGTTTCCCTCATCGCCATGCTCTTCCGCAGCTGCACGCTCGCGTCTGCTCATTTTTGCGGCTCTCGTTGCTCGCTTTCTTGTGAAGCGAGATGCGTTATTCTCCTCCCGCATGAAAATCCTGTGGTCGCTCGTGTTCGCGCTGCTCGTCGCCGGCAGTGTCCACGCGCAAATCCAGGTGGAGCTCAGGTTCGCCCGCGTCCAATACGTCGCCTACGAGCCGCTCGTCGCGACGGTCAAAATCACGAATCTGGCCGGCCGCGAGATTGTGTTGCGGGACGGACAGGGCGAACGCTGGTTCGGTTTCGAGATTACAGCGAACGAAGGCCGGCTGCTCTCGCCCAACCGACAGAATGCCGAGGAGTCGCTCCGCATCCGCACCGGCGAGACCGTGACGCGGAAGATCAATCTTGCGCCCGTCTATCCGATGCAGGAATTCGGGCCCTACCACGTCCGCGCACATGTCTTCTTCGCGGACCTGAACAAGTTTTTCTATTCCCAAAGCAAGGTGGTACAGGTCGGCGACGCCCGGGCCATCTGGCAGCAAACCGTCGGCGTGCCCGCGGGCATGCCGGGCGCCGGCGGCGAACGCACCTATTCGCTGCTCTCGAATCGCTTCCCCGATCACACCAAGCTCTACGTGCGGGTGGAAGACCGGAGCACGGGCGCGGTCTACAGCACCTATCCGCTCGGCCGCGCCATCGCCTACGGCGATCCGCAGGCGGAACTCGATCGCTCCAATCAGCTGCATGTGCTGCATTGCGCCGGCCCGCGCACGTGGGCCTATTCGGAAATCGGATTGAACGGGCAGCTGCTCGCGCGGTCCACTTTCATGGAAACCAAGACCCGGCCAAAATTGCAACTCTCGGCGGACGGACAAATTGCCGTCCGCGGCGGGATAATGGACGCACCTGTTGCACAAAGCGCCAAACAACCAGCCTCGAAACTTTCCGCCCGACCTGCCACCCCTCCGGCGGACGATTGATCTCTTCTCCCTGCACGATGTTCCCAAGACCTTCCCGCACCACCATCCTCTCCACGCTCGCCGCGGCCGCGGCCGTCTTCCTTCTGGCGACGCCGGAGGCGCACGCGCAAAGCCGCACGATCGTGATCGACGCCGGGCACGGTGGCCATGATCGCGGGGGCGTGCCCGGCCAGCGGATTGGCGAGAAAGGAATGACCCTCGATGTGGCACAACGCCTCCGCCGCGTCCTGCAGGCCCGGGGCTACCGCGTCGTCATGACTCGGGACAGCGATGTCTTCATCCCCCTTGGCACCCGCACATCAATCGCGAACTCAAACCGCGGCGCGACCTTTGTCTCCGTCCATTTCAATTCCGCGCCGCGCGCAGGCGCCAACGGGATTGAGACCTATTACTACCGGAACGACAGCGCCGGACTGGCGGCCAGTATCCATCGCAACGTCGTCGCGATCGCACCTTCAGAGAACCGCGGCATCAGGCGGCGCGGCTACTTCGTTCTGCGCCGCACCAACGGCCGCGGCGGTCCTCGTGGAATGCGGCTTCCTCACGAACCCGACGGAAGGGCGCTACGCCCAGGATCCGAGTTACCGGCAGAAGCTCGCGGAAGCGATCGCGCGCGGCATTCAACGCCAGCGCAGCACGGGTCTGAAGCCACTTTCAGCGGCGCCGCCTCGGTTTCAGCAGAAGTGTTGCCTGCACCATTTCCGGCCCCGATTTCGTTAAGGCCGTCGCGGTTCCAAACGCAGTTCCAGTCGCCATCACCGGAGCTCACGCTCCCGCTCGGCCGCTCGCAGCAAATCCTCGAAGAGCAGCAGCACGAGCAAGAAGGAGCGATACTGCAAGACTAATTGCCCTCCGCCGTCATCAGCTCCGCCGCGATGCGGGCAGCCGAAGAGGCCGCCTTCGCCCGCGGCATCACCGCCGAGGCCTTGATGGACGAGGCGGCCGCGGGCATCGCGCGGGCGGTCGCGAGTTCTTTCCGCAGCCGGGACGTTGCGCTGTGTTCGCCGGAAAAGGAAACAACGGCGGTGACGCGCTGGCCGCCGCCGCGACTCCTGCAGGAGCGTGGCTGGGAGATTGAACTGCGCTCGCCTTTCCCGAGAAAGAACTCGGAGCCGCTGCCCCGGAAAAAACTCTCCCTGTTTCGTTCCAGCCGCAGGGACGCGCTTCCACGCGTCTCCACCACTGATCGTTCTCGATGGCCTGCTCGGTCTGGGCGCCAACCCGCCGTTGCGCGAACCGATTCGCGCCTCCTGCCGCGAAATCAATCGGCTCCGCCGCGAGGAGAATGCGTATGTCTTCGCGATCGATCTGCCCTCGGGATTCGAAGGCGATAGTGGCGGGGCGGATCGCCGATTGCGTCGCCGCGGATTTCACGGTCACGATCGGATTCGCCAAACAGGGCCTGCTCGCCGACCAGGCGTTGGACTATGTCGGCCGGATCGAGGCTGTACGCTCGCCGATCTTCCGGCGCCGCCGGACGCACCGGCCACCGCTCGCGGTCGCCACCGCCGCATCGCTCCGTCCCCTCCTCCGCCGTCGGGACTTTGGGACTTACAAAAATCAATGCGGTCGAGTCGGGATTCTCGCCGGCTCGAAAGGTTTCACCGGCGCGGCGCTTCTCTGCTCGTTGGGCGCGCTGCGGGCGGGCGCAGGTCTGGTCGAACTTTTCGTACCCGAAGAGATCTACCAAATCGTTGCTTCCGCCGCTCCACCGGAAGTGATGGTGAAAACGATCAGCTCTTACCGCGCCCTGGCGGAAGAGTCGATCGATGTCTGGGCCGTCGGGCCCGGCCTCGGCCCCGCCCACGCGGAGGGGATCGTGGAGTTCATGAGCACGATCACTCAACCGATGGTGATTGACGCCGACGGGCTCAACATCCTCGCGGAGCAGATGCCGCTCTTGCAAAACAGTCGCGGACCGCGCCTGCTCACTCCGCACCCGGGTGAAATGAAACGCCTCTTCCCGCGGGCCGGCGTTTCTCGCGCCCAACTCGCCCGGGAGTTTTGTGCCCAGTACGACGCTACTCTTCTGCTCAAGGGCAGTCGCACAATCGTCGCGGAGCGGGATCAACCCCTCAGCTACAACCCGACCGGGAATCCCGGCATGGCCACCGGCGGAATGGGCGACGTTCTGACCGGCGTCTGCGCCGCCCTCATCGCGCAACAACTCGCGCCCTATGGTGCCGCCCGTCTCGGCGCCTGGCTCTGCGGACGTGCCGCTGAGATCGCGATCTTCAACGACAACGACAGTGAGCAATCGTTCTCCCGACGTGACGTGCTCGCGCACCTCGGCGCCGCGTTCAAGCGATCTCGGCAGAAGCGGAGCTAATCGCCGCGCGCTCAGCGCTGCTCCGCGATCAATTGCTCGAAGCTCGGATCAGTCCGCAGCGGGTCCCAGACCCAGCGCCGTCGCAAGTCGGACAACGTGATGCTGTAGAAGGTGCTGTCCGTCGCGCCCGGCGTGCCGGAGCAGACGTGCGACCAGCGGAATAGCGAGATCGGTCTCGCCCGTGCGAGCATAGATTAAGGCCAGGAAGCAATTCGTGATCGCCCCGTCGACCGCATCGCGCTCGACTCCGGCATCAACTCCACCGCGAGGCGACCTTCGCCGAATCGCTTCCTCTTTCCGGCCGAGAAAAGCGTAGAGCAATCCGAGATTCGCATGTCGTTCCGCGGACTGCGGCGCCTCCGCCACCGCGGCTTCGAAATGCGGCGAGCGCGGCGCCAAATTTCGCTTCCGCCGCCGCGGTCTCGTCCCCGCGCGCCAAAGCGATGCAGCCTTCGCAGATAAGTCTTCGGCGCGGATTGCGTGCTCAGATACGAGAACTCCTCCCGCGAGGATCGTGCCAACGCCTCCTCCGCACGCCGCGTAATCCCGTTCGATCATCGCCACATCCCAGCGCGAGGCAGTCATGAACCCATCCGGATCCTCGCCCGGCGCCACCGCGGCGAGCGCGGCTTGCAGTTCGGCCGTGCTCCCCTTCCACAGGAAGTCGCATGTACGCCGACCTGCATGTTTGAAATCACTGCCCTCGGGCACCAGGCTGCGCAGTCGCTCAGCCGATGCGCGCCGCCGCCGGCCAATCCCGCATGCTGGTGCGGGTGTAGAGGAGATTGCGCACCACATTCACATTTTGCGGATCGAGCGTCACGGCCCGTTCGTACATGCCCGCCGCCTCCTGCCATTGTCCCTGGCGCCGGTGGATGGCCGCGATGACCGACGAGATGCTGGCGTCGCTGGGGGCGAGCTTTTGTGCGCGCGAGAACTCCAACAGGGCGCGTTCGTAATTGCGTTCCGTCCAGTAGTAGTAATATCCGAGCGCGCTGTGGGCTTCGGCCAGGTTTGGCTGCAGGCGCAATGCTTCCTCCGCCCCCGCGAGCACTTTCGTTTTCCATGAATCCAGGGGCTCGTCATAATGAAAAATCGCCGCCCGGATCATCGCCAACCGGGCGTGGGCCAGCGCGAAATCCGGATCGAGCGCGACGGCCTGGACGTAAAGTTGCTCGCCCAACTTGTAGTCCTCGCAGGAGGTTATCCGGCGAGAGCTCATACTGTCGCGCGCGCAGGTAAAGCGCATAGGCATCGGCGTTGCCGGTGGGCTTCCGTTCGACCTGCTCCTTCTCCTCCGGACTCAAGGTGGCGTGGAGCGCGCGCGCGATTTCCTTCGCCAGCTCCCCCTGCAACGTCAGCGCATCCGAGACCACGCGATCGTACGCCTCGGCCCAAATATGGCGGTCCGTCCGCGCATCGATGAGTTGCACCGTCACCCGCAGCCGGTCGCCGGCCGCGCCGCACGCTGCCCTCCAGAATATTCGCCGCCCCCAGCGCCGCGCCGATCGCTTTCAGATCGCGACTTTGACTTTCCCGGTAACGCAGCACGGACGTCCGGCTGATCACGGTCAAACCGCTGATCTTCGCCAGGCTCGTCAAGATATCCTCCTGCATGCCGTCGGCGAAAAAGGCGTTTTCCGGATCGCTCGTCATGTTTTCAAAGGGCAACACCGCGATGCTTTTCCCGAAAGCATCGACCGGAGGCCCGCGCCAGCGATCGAACAGAAGCGCGCCCACCGCCAGGAGCAGTACCACGATGATCGCGAAATCAACCTTCCGCCCGACCGCCCGGGTGCGCGCCGTTTCCGGAGGCATATCCTCGGTGCGCACGATTCCTTCCGGCGTGAGCTCGAACATCCACGCCCACGCGATCGCAAACGGAAACCCGGCGAGCAGGAGAACGATGATCCAACGCACCGCCACCGGTGAAATGTCGAAGAACGGGAAGACCTGCGTGGCCACCTGGATCAAGAGCCAGGCCACGGCGGAATAGCCGACCGCGGCGCGCGGAACGTTGCGACGTTTGAGCTCGGCGAGAAATTTACGCGCGTTCAAGATGTTCGCTGTTCCGCACGTTTTCGAAGGACGACTTCCCAGAAGTACTCGAATGGCCGTAGGCTGACAAACGGTTTGCCGCGTCGCCTTCACGATTGCGCCGTGCCCGCGCGCCACAGGATGGATCGGACATGCGTTTGATCTGGCCGTTCGTTGTGCTGTCGGTAGCCCTCGTCACGGTCGGTGTCCTGTCCTGACGAAAATGGAATCGACTTCGACGCAAAGGAGTCGCTAAGACCAGAGGCGTGAAGCGCCGGCGCCCATGCTGCCACGTCCTCGCCGCAGCCCTTCTTTCGCTTGTGGCGACTAACTCCGCACCGGCCGACGTGATCCGCGAGTTTCGCGCCGAAGTTGCCTACGACGACAACCTCTCGAATTCCGATCGCGCGGCCGATCAGCGCGGCGACTTCTCATTCGCGGGCCTCGCGCAGCTCGGCTACTTCGGCGAACTGGCGCACAATTTGCGACTGACGGTCACCGCCGACCTCGACGCGCGCGCTTTCGCGCAATATGGCGATTTCAACCAGGTCATCATCGGCGCCTCCGGCGCGTTGCGCTATCGCTTTGGCCTGGGAGGGATGGCGCCATTTCTCAGCGCGGAGGCGAACGGCGGCTACGCAAACTTCCAGCAGAATCTGCAGGACGGCGGACGTTACCGCGTCGGCCTCCGGGCCGGGAAACGCCTGACTGAGAGGTTGGCGGTGGAGGGTTCGTATTTTTTCGAGGACATTGGGGCGCAGTCTGTCGTTTTCGATCGCCCATTCGCATGTCCTCGCCGCGAGCGCCCGATTCGATGTGGCGGAGAAAACGCGGCTCAGCCTCGGCTACGAATTTCGCGACGGCGAGGTAGTCTCCTATGCGGTGCCGCCGCGTCCCGATATCGTAGCGCTGGCGAACGCCCAACGGACGGTTGCAACCTTCGGCCGCCCTTACGTAGCCTACAATCTCGACGCCATGACACATACCCTTGGGATCGGCATCAGCCAGGCGCTCACGAATTCAGTCGCGCTGAACTTCCGTTACGAGTGGCATTACACGTCGCGGGCTGATTTCATCTACACCTGAAATGTCCTGACGCTCTCAGCCCGTGCGAGCTTCTAATCCAGGAGGGCGCCAAAAAAAGTCCGTCATTCTCGAACAGCCAGAGATGTCTCGCTTCGCTCAACATGAAACGACCATGAGGGGTAATTCCTTGAGCGCCGTACTGCTTTCGCTGTGCGTCGCCTGCTCGGCCACCGCCGAGAACATCGCGGTCACGGTCAAAGACGGCCGCGGCGCCGCGGTGCGTGATGCCGTGGTTTACGCGCTTCCGGTCTCCGGAAGCGTCCCAGGCGCACGCCGCCGAGCCGTGATCGCGCAGCGCGACAAACAATTCGTGCCGTATGTGAGTGCGGTCCAGGTGGGGAGCGCGGCGCAGTTTCCGAACGAAGATACCGTGAAACATCATGTCTACTCCTTCTCGCCCGCGAAGAAATTCGAGCTCCCTCTCTATGCCGGCACGCCGACGGAATCGATCGTGTTTGATCGACCGGGAGTCGTGACGCTCGGCTGTAACATCCACGACTGGATGATCGGCTACATCCTCGTCGTGCCCACGCCGTGGTTCGCCATTACGGGCGACGACGGCACGGCCAGGTTGCGCGATTTACCAGCAGGCACCTATGACCTGGAGGTGTGGCAGCCGCGCCTGCGCGATCCGGCCGCGCGGTCCCGCCAGCGGGTCACCACGGGTGCACCAGGCAGCATCGCCTTCCAGCTCGAGCTCAAGCCCGAGCTCCGCTTGCGCCGGAGTCCAAGCGATGCCGGCGACGGCTATCGATAGCCGCCCTTCACGAGCTGTGCATCTCTTGCCGCGCCTGCGCTTCCGCACCTTTCGCGGGCGGCTCTCCTTTTTCTTCCTCTCTCTCGTCGCGCTGCTCCTGGCCGCGATTTTCCTGATCGTGCTGCAGGCAAACCGGCGCCATGCGGTGCGGCAGATCCAAAACAACCTGCGCGGCGGTTCGCGGATCTTCACGACCCTGAGCGAGCGACGTCTCGATGAGCTGAACGAACAGGCTCGCCTCCTCGCCTACGACTACGGTTTCAAGCAGGCGTTCGGCAGCAGCGCCGATGATCCGGGAACAATGCGGCTCGCGATGCAGAACTGGCGCGATCGCATCCGGGCCAGTTTCATGGCACTCGTCTCGCTCGAGCAGCGAACGCTCTATGACAGTGATCAAGCGGAGCACGACGGGACGCCGTTCGATCTGCCGGACTTGATTGCCGCCGCGGAAACGCACGACACCCTGGAGGCGCGCGGGCTCATGCTGCGCGACGGAAAACTCTACGCGGCGGTCGTCGTGCCCCTGCTAACGCCGGAGCCGAGCGCATGGGTCTGCCTGGGGTTTCGGATTGACGATGCATTCGCGCGCGAGCTCGGCATCCTGGCAAATCTCGATGTGTCGTTCTTCGAGCAAGGTGTCAACGGGACGCGCGGCAGCATCCTCGCTTCCACCTTTGAGGGCTCGCGCCGAACCGAGCTCCTCGGCGCCCTTCCCCTCGAAAGCAAACCGGGGGATGGCCCCACGCAGATCACGCTGGGGGACGTGCCGTTCGTCACGCTGATCGAGCCTCTCAAGATGCGCAACGGGCGCGCCGCCGTCGCTTTGCAGCGCAATCTTCCAGAAGAACTGGCGCCGTTCCGCGCGCTCGAGACGGCCTTGCTCGTCATCGGCCTGGCGGGGCTGCTGCTCTCCGTAGTCGCGGTCAGTGGCACCGCCGGTTCCCTCAGCCGTCCCGTCTTGCGCCTCGCGGAGAATGCCCGCCGCGTCGAGTCGGGCGACTACTCGCCGCAGCCGAGCGGGGAACTCCGCCGACGCGATGAACTCGGCCAGCTGGCGCGGTCGTTTGAAAACATGACCGTCGGCCTCGCCGAACGGGACAAGGTGCGTGATCTGCTCGGCAAGGTGGCGTCGCCGGCGATCGCGGCGGAGTTGACCCGGCGGCAGCTGACCCTCGGTGGCGAGGAAAAGAAGGTCACGATCCTCTTCGCTGATCTGCGAGGGTTCACGCCGATGAGCGAGCGGATGCCCCCAGCGCAGTTGCTCGAGGTGCTCAATGCCTACCTCACCTCGATGAGCCAAATTGTGGATGCCCACGGTGGCGTGGTCGACAAGTACGTCGGCGACGCGTTGATGGCGCTATTCGGCGCGCCCTTGGAAATGCCGAACCAGGCTGCCGCCGCATTGCACACTGCGCTCGGGATGCGCGCGGCATTGCCCGAGTTGAATCAGCGGCTCTTCCCTCGGGGCGAACATGCCTTGCGGATCGGCATCGGGATCCACACAGCCACGGTCATCGCCGGCAACGTCGGTTCGCCTACGCGCTACAACTACACCGTCGTCGGTGACGGGGTGAACATCGCGTCCCGTCTCGAGTCGCTGACCCGCAATCCGGATTACGATACGGATATTATCGTGAGCGATGCCACGCTGCAGGAGAACACCGAGACCTTTCGGACGCGCCTGCTGGGAGAAGCGCCAGTAAAGGGCAAGGAGCAGCACGTGATGATCCATGCGCTTCTTAGGTAAAGTCACCGGTCGCGTTCCTTTGGCGGCGTTGATCTCCGCAACTCCCCTCGCCGCTCCCCATGATTCTGCTTCCTATTTGAGGCGGCGCGGAGATAGAATGAGTCGTTAGGGTTCGTCGCGCAAACAACTGAACAACTTTTGAGACTCAGACAGTCACGCCAGCATGTGAATCGAATCCGCCAAGCGATGATGCAGCAGGCAAAGCGAATCGCTTTCGCCTGTGTCGTCGTTCTCTTCGGCGCGCAGGCGTCCGCACGCGCGGAGATTGATCTCGCGATCGACAAGACGGTCTGGCGGATGGTCTTTGGGCTGACCGAGGCCCAGGTGAATGACAATGGCTGGCTGGCGCAGGACGATGATGGCGACGGTCTTAGCAATGGCGCCGAATTGCGCGCCGGAACCAATCCGCTTCAGGCGAGTTCGACATTGACGATCACGGCTGTGACGGCCGATCCCGAATCGGTGTCGCTCACCTTCGCAACCATCAGCGGCAAGCTCTATTCGATCCAAAGCACGACCACGCTCGAGGTACCGGACAGCTGGTCCGAGTTCACTCCGGCCGTCGAGCTGACCGGGAATGGATCCTCCCAGACGGTCGCCGCGCCGCGGCTTGCGGATGCTTTTTACCATGCGGCGGTTCACGACCTCGACACGGATGGCGATGGCGTGAGCGACTGGGCGGAAATTCTCACCGGTTTTGACCCGGAGAGTACCCACACCGATGGCGCGCCGATCGACGATCACACCGCGCTAACCAATCAGCTGCCGAACGAGAACATCGTGACGCTCGTCACCACCGAACCAACCGCGACGCAACCGCCGAACGCGCAGACGGCGGCGACGAAGCTGGGCTCCATCACCGTGAATCGCGGTGGCCGGCTCAATTTCAGCTCCATCACTGTTGCGCTCATGGCCAGCGGGACCGCGCTGGAAGGGATCGACTATCTGGCCCTGCCGCACTCCGTCACGCTCCCGCCGCACGTGAGTTCGGTAAAGGTGCCGGTAATTCCGCTCGCGAACCCAACCCGCCGGAGCAATGCCACGGTCACACTGCAAGGGAGCGCCGGCGGCGGCTACACCCTTGGCGCCCAAACCAGCGCCAGCGTCGTGATCTATCCCGCCGGCAACACCAGCGGGACTGGCCTGACCGGTTCCTACTACAACTCCACGGCGGGGGCGATTGGTGCCGGCTACAACGAGCCCGTGCTCTTCAATCCCGCGAACCTCCGCCTGACCCGGAACGACGCGACGATCGATTTCGTCTGGAACAGCGTCTCGCCGGGCCCCGGCGTCAATGCGACCAACTATGTCGTCCGTTGGCTCGGGCAGGTGCAGCCGCAATATTCGGAGACCTACTATTTTGTCACGCGCACGAACGATGGCGTGAAACTCTGGGTCAACGGCCAGCTCATCGTCGATAAGTGGGTGAACCAATCCGCCACGGACTGGACGGGAGCGATCGATCTGCAGGCGGGCGTTTTTTACGACATCCGGATGGAATACTACCAGGCCACCGGCAACGGGGAGGCGCACCTCTCCTGGTACAGCCCAAACCAGGTCAAGCAGATCATTCCCACCACGCGCCTCTACCCGGCCGTCGGGCGGCACCGCACCGCCTTCGATCATCAGTCCGCTGACGGCCATCGGCTTCGTCAGTCAGCCGTTTAGCTTCGCCGTCAAGGCGAGCAACTCGGCGACCACCGCGACGACGTTCGCGCTCGGCCTGGGCAGCGGGCCGCTGCCCCCGGGGCTCTCGTTAAATGCGAACACCGGATTGATCAGCGGCATCCCGACGGTGCCGGGCGACTACCAGGTCGCGCTTGTCGCGACAAACACCTACGGCATCGGCAGCTCCGTTCTGACGATCCGTATTCTCAACACCGGGAACGCCATTACACGCGAGATTTGGACGACAGGCGTCACGGGGACGACGATTTCAGATATTCCGGTGGATTCCGCGCCCGACAGCGTCGACCAGGAGCTGACCGCGCTCGAAGACAGCGCCGTTTACGCCGATAACACGGCCGAGAGGCTGCGAGGTTACTTCACCGCGCCGGCGACCGCCAATTACTACTTCTGGATCGCCGCCAGCAACACCGCGGAACTCTGGGTCTCAAACGACGCCGAACCGGTGAACAAGGTCCGCCGCGCCTCCGTCACACCGCCGGGGACGAACCCGCGCGCCTGGAGCGCGCAACCCAATCAGAAGTCAGCGTGGCTTTCGCTGCAGGAGGGGCAGAGATATTACTTCGAGGTTCTGCACAACCGTGGCGTGGGGACAGCAAACGACCATGTTGCCGTCGCCTGGTTCCAGGATCCTTCGGGCACGACCCCGGACCCAGTGGCCGACGACACCGGAGTCATTCCCGGCTTCGTCCTCTCGCCCTACGATTACCCGGCGGCCACGACGGCGGCGGGCACGCTCTACGCGACCAACCTGGCGCCGCAAGGAATGTCGGTCACGAGCGCCACTGGCTCGGCCAATCTGCGCCTGAACGCCGACCATACTCAGGCCATTCTGCATTTCCGCTCCAGCGGCCTGAGCAGTCCGCAAACGAGCGCCCACGTGCATTCCGACCCATTTGGCATCCACCCGAGCCAGATCATTTTCGACATCGACGACATCGAGCAATTCCATCCCGAACTGAGGACGCCGGATGGCGGGTACATCTGGAACATCGAGGCCAGCGGGACGCTCACCGCGGAGGAAATCGTGGCCGCGATTCAGGAGGGCAGAGCCTATATCAACATCCACACCGTGAATTATCCCGCAGGGGAGATCCGCGGAAACTTCGCGCTTGTCTTCGGATCGCAGACGCCGCCACTGCCGGTCCCCGATCCTGGTTACGATCCGTCCACGGCCAGCACCGATGCCGGCGCCGCGCGCTTCTTGAATCAGGCGACGTTCGGCGCCAGCCCGGCCGATGTCGCTTTCGTGAAAGCGAACGGCTACGCCGCGTGGCTCGACGCGCAGTTTGCGCTCCCCTCCTCGCGTCTGCTGCCGGAAGTCCTCGCCAACGTCTCACCGAACCCGGTCAACCCTTATCCCGGCACGATCGTGTTCAACGCTTGGTGGAAACGGTCCGTGACCGCGCCCGATCAATTGCGGCAGCGGGTCGCCTTTGCGCTCAGCGAGATCATGGTTGTCTCCGAAGACGGGGTACTGAACGACAGATGCCCACGCGCTCGCCGCCTACTACGATACGTTGCTCGACTCCGCGTTTCTGAATTTCCGCGACATTCTCAAGCAAGTCACCCTCACGCCGGCGATGGGGATCTACCTCGACATGCGCGCGAACCAGAAAGGGGATCTGACCACCGGGCTGCACCCGAACGAGAACTACGCTCGCGAGATCATACAGCTGTTCTCGCTCGGCCTGAATCGCCTCTGGCCCGACGGAACGCTCATGCTTGACTCCCAGGGCAATCTCATCGCCAGCTATGACCAGAAGGTGATCGACGGCGCCTCCCGGGTGCTGACCGGCTGGAACTACAATCAGCCGCTGCAGGGCAACGGCCGGCTGCCGACGAACTTCAACCCCGCCGCGAACTTCATCGACCCGATGGTGCTGGTCCCGACCCGCCACGAACTCGGGACCAAGCTGCTGCTCGACAACGTGGTCCTGCCGGCGGCCCGTGGTTACAGCATCGGCGCGGCGCCCATCCCCGGCAGTGAAGCCGATCCCACGCAAGTGGCGTTCGACACCTACTGCCTCCAGGATCTCGAGAAGGCGCTCGACAGTATGTTCGGCAACGCCAGCGTCGGGCCCTTCATCTGCCGGCAACTCATTCAGCGACTCGTCACCAGCAATCCCGAGCCCCGGTTACCTCGAGCGCGTAGTGCGGAAGTTCAACGACGATGGCACGGCCCAGCATGTGCGCGGCAACATGCAGGCCGTGATCAAGGCCATCCTCCTCGATGGCGAGGCCCGAAGTACGGCTCTGCCGGCCGCGCTTGCCAACGCGAGCGGAAAACAGCGCGAGCCGCTCCTGCGCATCACCGGGCCCGCGCGCGCGTTTCCGACGGCTGGAAACACCGGAAGCTATACCCAAAATGGCGGTACCACGATGACGATCACAACTGCCGCACCTCATCTCCTGGCAGGAGGCAACGGCGTGTTTCTTGACTTCACCGGCAACACGCCGATTCCGCCGAACAACCCCTCCACTCAGACATATGCGGTTCTGAATAATCCGGCGCCGACCACGTTCACCTTTAGCGTCAACACCACCGGGCTCGTCAACGTCACCTACACGCAGCCAGCCAATTCCAATACCATCACCGTCAACACGGGTGGTCCGCAGGTGGTCGGGGCGAAGGTCTATCTCGACTTCATTTCTGGCGGTGCGCCGGATGGGCTTTACACCCTCACGAGTCTGCCGGATGCCACCCACTTCACCGTCACCACCGCAGAGGACCCGGCGACGATCCCGGCGCGCAATGGCAATCTCCTCCTGCCCCGACTGGGGGCGGGCGTGACGGTGCGAAACCTGGGCACCCCGCCGACTTCGACCATCGCCGTGGGTACGCAGGGCAACCACAACCTCCAGGTGAATGAGCACGTCTGGCTCGACTTTTCGGCCCCGAACGGGTCCACGAATACCGACGCCGAGTTCGCCGTTTCCACCATTGTCGACGAAGATCATTTTACGATCATCGTGCCGAATTCCAGTCTCACCGTGGAGACGACTAACGGCCTGGTTGTTTATGCGCTCGTGCCGCCTCCGGTCACGCGATCCGGCAGCGTCCGCTTCGAGCAAAGCAAATTCGACGCCGGCCGGAGCGACAACGATCTCGCCCAGACGCCGCTGAATGCACCGACCGTCTTCAATTTCTTTGCGCCCGACTACCGATTCCCGGGCACTCTGGCCGCGAACAACATCACGACGCCCGAGTTCCAGCTCACGACCGACACCAATGTCGTGACGCTCACGAACGCCATCGCCGGCGCCATCCTCTCCTCGAACAACACGAACGGCCTGACGAGTTACCGGACCGGCAGCGGCGCGATCACGATGGATTTGAGCCCCTACATGACGTCGACCCAGACGTCGAACGTCGGCATTCCCGCTTTGGTGGACAAGCTTGCCGATCTGCTCACCGGTGGCCAAATGACGCCGGCAGCAAAGACGGTGATCGTGAACTTCACCGCCAACACCACCAATTTCCCCTTCAACAACCCCACGCCGACCAACACGCAAATGCGCGACCGGGTCCGCGCGGTCGTGCACCTCATCGTGAGTTCGCCCGAATACGCGATCCAGAGATAGCCATGCAACCGGAACATTTCTCCACTTTCACCACCCGCCGGAAGTTCATCCGCCAGGCGGCCTGCGCCGCCCTCGGCACGGTCGCGCTCACGAACACCATTCGCGACCTGCGCTTTATCAGCGCGGCGATGGCGCAGGATCAGATTGGCGACTACAAGGCGCTGGTCTGCATTTTTCTTTCCGGGGGCAATGATTCCAACAACCTCTTCATCCCTACCACTCCGGCGGAGTACGCCAGCTATGCCACGATCAGAACTCCGGTGCTGGCCATCCCGAACGCGGACGGGAGCCTCGCGACGGCTCTCGCGTTGAATCCTCTCAACAGCGACGGCCACACCTATGGCCTGCATCCCGCGTGCCGTGAATTGCGAGCCATGTTCAACGGAGCTCCGCTTCCCGTAAACGGGAACACGAACGCCGGAAAGCTGGCCGCGCTTTTCAACACCGGCACGCTCGTTTATCCGCTCACCAAGGCGCAGTACCAGTCGGGCAGCGTCGCGCGACCGCCGCAGCTCTTTTCCCACAGCGACCAGGTCACGCAGTGGCAGACCTCGATTCCTGATCGTCCGCCCACGACCGGCTGGGGCGGCCGGTGCGCGGATCTGATGGACACGCTTAATCCGCACAACGGGAACACCGCGGTGCTCTCGCTCGCGATTTCGTTGGCGGGCGCCAATACCTTCGAAGTCGGAGGCGTGGTCCAGCAATACTCCGTCGGGACCGAAGGAGTGGTCTCGCTTTCGTTGCCGGGCCCGGCCAACGCCGCCCGGCAGGCGGCCTTCAACAGCATCCTCGGGATCGACGAACTCCAGGCCAACATGCTCGTGCAGAACTACGCGATGGCGCTGGATCACTCGCTTGCCACCGGCTCCGCGCTCTCGACTTCGCTCGCCAATTCACCGCTCCTCGCCAGCTACTTCAACGTTGCCGCCAACTTCCCCAGCGTGGTCGTGCCGAATGGGGGTCCGACGTTCGCCTCCGGCCTCATGGCCCAGCTCAAGATGGTTGCCCGGATCATCGATGCCGGCTACCGCAACGCCGCGCAGGGCGGGCTGGGGATGAAACGACAGATCTTCTTTTGCCAGGTGGGCGGCTACGACACGCATACGGCACAGACCAACAACGCCGGCGCGCCCAACCCGACGCCGGCCAACGCCATTCTCGGCTCACAGGCCAACCTCCTGGCCGAGCTCAGCCAATCCATGAACGCATTCCAGGCCGCCATGCACAAGATTGGCGTGCAATATGGCGACGCCGATTTCGAGCAGCGCGTGACCAGCTTCACCAACAGCGACTTCGGTCGCACCTTTCCGAGCAACAATCTCGGGAGCGATCATGGCTGGGGCAGCCACCACCTCGTGATGGGCGGCGCGGTCAACGGGCAACGCACTTTCGGCACCTGGCCTGTGCTCGCTGTCGGCGGTCCCGATGACACCAGCACGGGCCGCTGGATTCCCACAACTTCCGTCGACCAGTTCGCCGCCACCCTCGCCAAGTGGTTTGGCGTCACGAACGCGCAGATGGGCACCGTTTTCCCCAATTTGAGCCGCTTCGCCGTGCCCGACCTGGGGTTCATGGTCTAGTCATCGGAGGACGCTCCGCGGTATGCGAACTCGGTTCCTGATCGCCGGAATCGTTGTTCTCGCGGCGCTCGTGATTTGGGCTCGATTGCGGGACAACCCAACCGCGGCACAACGGGCCGGCCGCGCGGCGACTGTAGGGGATGCCGCCGGCGTCCCGAGGATCAACGGAAAGCCGACGCCCTCCCACGCGACCACCGCCGCGGCCGCAAAACCCCGCGCTTCGGCGCCCCCTCCGCCCTTCGCCCCCCCCGACGAAGCGGCCCTGATTGAGGTCGACAAGGTCAGCCTGATGATTCGCGATTACCGCACGCTCGCGGGCGAGAACCCGGTTGGTACCAACGCCGAGATCATGGCGGCGGTGATGGGCGGCAATCCGAAGCAAGCGACGCTTGGCCCGCCGGAAGGAATGACGCTCAACGAACAAGGCGAACTGATCGATCGCTTGGGCACGCCCTATTTCTTTCACCAGCTCTCGCGCGACCAGATGGAAATCCGCTCCGCCGGCGCCGACAAGGTGATGTGGACCGACGACGACGCGGTCACGAAATGACCCCGGGGCGCCCGGTTTGATTGTCGGCGGCGCGTGGTAGTTTCCGCGATGCCGTTTGAGCTCGAATCGAACTACCAGCCACGCGGCGACCAGGGGCAGGCGATCGCGAAGCTGCTGAAGTCGATCGAAGCCGGGCAACCGGCACCAGACGCTGCTCGGCGTGACCGGCTCGGGCAAGACGTTCACGATGGCGAACGTGATCAAGGAACTCGACCGGCCGACGCTCATCATCTCCCACAACAAGACGCTCGCGGCGCAGCTCTACTCGGAGTTCAAGCAGTTCTTCCCGCGCAACGCGGTCGAGTATTTCGTCAGCTACTTCGATTACTACCAGCCGGAGGCCTACATCCCGCGCTCCGACACCTACATCGAGAAGGATTCGTCGATCAACGAGGAGATCGAGCGGCTGCGGCTCTCGGCCACGAGCGCGCTGCTTTCGCGGCGGGACACGATCGTGGTCGCCAGCGTCTCGTGCATCTACGGCGTGGCTTCGCCGGAAGATTACCTGCGCATGCTGCTGACGGTGAAGAAGGGCCAGCAGATCACGCGCGAAGCGGTGCTGGGCCGGCTGGTCGACATGCTCTACGAGCGCAACGACATCGACTTCGCGCGCGGGAAATTCCGCGTGCGCGGCGACGTGGTCGAAGTGTATCCGGCGACGGCGGACGAAGAAGCGATCCGGATCGAGTTTTTCGGCGACGAGATCGATGCGCATCACGCGCTTCGATCCGCTGACCGGCCACGCGCACGAGCAGCTCGAGCGTCATCACGTTTTATCCGGCGAAGCAATTCGTGACGCCGGCCGACAAGATGAATCGCGCGCTTTCGCTCGATCCGGAACGAGCTCGATCAGCGCATCATCCAGTTGGAATCGCAGAGCCAGCTGCTCGAGGCGCAGCGGCTGAAGATGCGGACGGAGTACGACCTCGAGATGATGCAGGAGATGGGCTTCTGCAACGGGATCGAGAACTACTCGCGGCACCTCACCGGCCGCGCGCCGGGATCGAAGCCGTTCACGCTGCTCGATTTTTTCCCGAAGGATTTCCTGCTCGTGATCGATGAGTCGCACGCCACGATCCCGCAGATCGGCGGCATGTATGAAGGCGACCACTCGCGCAAGACGGTGCTGGTGGAATACGGCTTCCGGCTGCCGAGCGCGCTCGATAACCGGCCGCTGAACTTCAAGGAGTTCATGGGGATGACGAATCAGATCGCCTACGTCAGCGCGACGCCGGCGGAGTTCGAGATCAAGAACAGCGTCGTCGGGCAACACCGGCTACTTCCCGCACAAGCGGGAGCGGATCGGCGAGGACGAGCCGGTGCCCGTTCGTCATCGCCGGCGGCGAGCGAACGAGCGTCGACGCAGCCGTCGCACGTTTCGTCAGCCGGACCGACGAGCCGTCGGAGGAGTTCGACGTTCACACGCCCGGCACGCCGCTCGTCGTCGAGCAAATCATTCGGCCGACGGGTCTGCTCGATCCGAAGATCACGCTCAAGCCGCTCAAGAACCAGATCGACGAGACGATCGAGCTTTGCCGCGCAGCGGGTGGAGAAGAACGAGCGCGTGCTCGTCACCACGCTGACGAAACGCACCGCGGAAGATCTTTCCGATTACCTGCGCGATGTGGGACTGAAGGTGCGCTATCTGCACAGCGACATCGACACGATCGAGCGGGTGGAGATCCTGCGCGCCCTGCGCGCGGCGGACTTCGACATTCTCGTCGGGATCAATCTCCTTCGCGAAGGGCTCGATCTGCCGGAGGTCTCGCTCGTCTGCATCCTCGATGCCGACAAGGAAGGATTCCTGCGCAGCCAGACGTCGCTCATCCAGACCGCCGGCCGCGCCGCGCGTCACATCAACGGCGAGGTCGTGCTTTTCGCCGACACGGTGACGCAAAGCATGCAGGCGCTGATCTCGATCTCCGATTACCGCCGCACCAAGCAGATGGAGTACAACGAGAAGCACGGCATCACCCCGCAGACCGTGACGCGCGCGATCCAGGAAAGCCTGCACACGATCCTGCGCGGCCGCGAGATCGCCGCCTCGGTCGTGAACGAAGCCGGCGGCGATTTCAACCTCACCGAACTGCTGCGCGAACTGGAGGAGGAGATGCAGACCGCCTCCGCCAATCTCGAATTCGAGCGCGCCGCGCTCCTGCGCGACCAGATCATGGAAGTGAAGAGCGGCACCGGCATTTCGAAGATCGAACCAAAGCGCAAGCCGGTGAAATACTCCCGCGCGGGCCATGGCGGAACGCCCCGACGCCGCGGCTCGCGCGTCTAGCAAAACCGGAACGGCACCGGCAGGGCGAACACTACGATACTCCGTGGCCGCTTCGTTTCGGTCGCCGCGGGGTTTACGGAAATGACCGGACGGTCCGGCGGCGCAATGTTGTAATCGGGCGGGCCCAATGCGAGAAACGCTCGTGGCGAACCCGAAAACGGCTGCGAAGACCAAAGCCGGCGACATCCATGCCGTCCTCGGCTCGGACGAAAGCGAGGTGAAACGCGCGGCGGCCCAGCTGGCGGCGCAGTTGACGCCTCCGGAAACGGGCGACTTCGGGCTCGAAATTATCGACGGCAGCGGCGACAACGCGGAGCAATCCGCCGCGCGCGTCCGAGGGGCGATCGAGGCGCTGCAGACGCTGCCGTTCTTTGGCGGAAAACTGGTGTGGCTGAAAAACGCGAACTGCCTGGGCGACTCGATCATCGGCCGTTCCGCCGTGGCCCAGGCGGCGCTGGAGGAGCTGGGTGACGTGCTGGAAGCCGGACTCGCGCCCGGCATCACTTTCCTGCTGAGCGCGAGCGAAGTGGACAAGCGGCGCTCGTTTTACAGGGCCCTCTCAAAACGCGCCGAGCTGCAGGTCATCGACAAACTCGATGCCAGCCGCAGTGGATGGGAGGAGGAAGCGACAGAGATCGTGCGGGCGCGGGCGAAGGCACGCGGCCTCCGGTTTCAGGAGGAGTCGCTCGATCTCTTTGTGCTGCTCACGGGGGGCGATACTCGGCAGATCGAAAATGAGCTCGAGAAGCTGGATCTTTACGCTGGGCCGGAACGGACGGTCACGGCCGAGGAAGTGCGGACGCTGGTGCCGCTTTCGCGCGCGGGTGTGATCTTCGAGCTGGCCAACGCACTCGCCGCTTGCGATCTGAACCGCGCATTGGCCCTCGTCCGGGGTCTGCTCGATCAGGGTGAAACCGCGATCGGCATTTTGCTCGTTGCCATCTTGCCGACGGTGCGCAATCTGTTGCTCGCCAAAGATCTGTTGGCGCGGCACCGGCTGGCGCGGCCCTCAGCGCCATTTTCGTTTATCTCCGCGCTGAATCGGCTGCCCGCCGCGGCGACGGAGCACCTGCCGCGCAAGAAGGATGGCGCGCTGAACGCCTATGCCCTCGGCCTTGCCGCCATGTCGGCGCACCGCTTCGAGACGGAACAGTTAATTGCCGGACTGGAAGCCTGCCTGGAAGCAAACCTGCAGCTAGTTAGCAGCCAGCTCGACCATGAGCTGATCCTGACCGAGATCGTGGTCAAGCTGCTCGCGAGCCGCTAAGCTGACCTTCAGACGGCGGTCGGTCCGTCGACCTGATTGCGGGCGATAGGGCCGACGTATGGAATGTCCCAGCGGACGCCGCTGAAGGCCTTGATCATCGTGATGATCCAAAGGACGACCGCGCCGAGGCTCCAGATCGCCCAGGCGAGCCAGAGGAGGAGAGCGAACATCCAGCCGAGCAAGGGGATGTGCGCGAGCACGGTGTAAAGGACGTTCCAGATCACCGTGAAGATGACCCAGGCGCCGCCGAAGATGATGGATTGCATCGCGTAGAAACGCACAAATTGATCGTGCTTTTCGATCACGTAGAAGATGATGCCGCCAATGAGCGGAATGCACGCCAGCGCCGCCGCGACATTGCTGGGGAGGCCTGTCGAACTGCTCCCCAATCCGGTCGCCGGGATCGAGGACCGCGTGGCCGGTGGGATAGGATCGACGGGGTCAGCCATGATGATAGTTACATGAAACACGAAGCCGCATTGTCAAGGGAAGTCGCGGAGGTGCGGCGGATTCCCATCCGCGCCGGGGGAGTGACTTACGAGGCGATCGTCGGGTCCGGATCGCTGGAGCGCCTGGGTGCGGAGGCGGCGCAGGTGGTGCGCGGACTTCGTTGCGCGGTGGTGGCGGATGCGAACACGGCGGGGTTATTTGGCGAGGCAGCGCTGCGCAGCCTGGCCGCCGCCGGATATGCACCGGAGCTGATCACGCTGCCGCCGGGGGAAAATTCGAAGTCGCTCAAGCAACTCGGGACCATCTGCGATGCCATGGCCGGCGCGAGATTGGATCGCTCCTCCTTTGTCGTGGCCCTGGGCGGCGGAGTGGTGGGCGACCTGGCAGGATTTGCCGCGGCGATTTTCCACCGCGGCATTCCGCATGTTCAGGTGCCGACCACTTTGCTGGCGCAGGTGGACAGCTCCATCGGCGGAAAGACCGCGGTCAATACCGCCACGGGTAAGAACTTGTTAGGCGCAGTGCACCAGCCGGCGCTGGTCATCGCCGATGTGGACCTACTGCGCACCCTGCCGCCGCGCGAGCTGCGGCAGGGCTTCGCCGAGATCATCAAACACGCGATCATCGCCGATGCCTCCCTGTTGGATGTGCTGCGGGAGGGATCACCGCTGGACATGGCGGCTCTCGTCAGCCGCAATGTTGAGATTAAGGCCGCCGTCGTCGCTCTGGATGAGCACGATGCCTTGGGGCAACGCGCGGTGCTGAATTTTGGTCACACGGTTGGCCACGCAATCGAACACGCCGGAAGCTACCAGCACTTCCTGCATGGTGAGGCGATCAGTCTCGGCATCGTGGCCGCGTGCGAGATTTCTGTGCGCAAGGCCAGACTGCCAGAGGCGGAGCGACGGAAGGTAATCGACACCCTGGCGGTATTTGAGTTGCCGACCCGATTGCCGGCCGATGGTTTCCCAGAAGAGCCCATTCTGACAGCCCTCGCGGCGGACAAGAAGTTCGAGCGCGGCGCAGTGCGATTCGTGGTGACGCCGCGCCTCGGTTCCGCGCATCTCGCGGACAACATCACTCTTGCTGACATTAAGGGAGCGTTGACGGCGCTGCGTTAGGGGCGGCGCGCGCCGCGATAATATTCCACCAGGCCGTCCACGATCCCGGCCGCATACTCGCGGAAAATGCTCGGCCGATCGATTCCGTTCACGCTGCGCAGACCATCGTAATCCCCCTCCTGCACGCGCCAGAACACGTCTTCGCTATTCATCACGTACGGCTCGAAATAGAGGACCGGGGCCTCGTAAAGCCGCGTCGCGATTAAGTTGCGCAGGTAGACGTAGCCGGTGCGGCCAACCTTGGTCACGTTTTCGGTGGTGTATTCATACGGCGGGAGCTGGGTCCGGCGCGCCATGGTGACGGCGAGTTTCTCCGCGAGCGGGAGTTCTTCTTCGTGGGTGCGGCTGAGGAGACGCTTCACCATTTCAAAACGCACATCATCGAACTCAAGCTCCGGCGGTAGATAGGAGCCGTTCACGAGCAGATGCAGGTGGTTGCGATCGACCAGCGTCGGTTGAAGCGGGTTGTTCCACGGTTCCGCATTGAAATGCAGGCAAAGCACGAGGTCCGGTTTGAGGCGGTCGTTCACCAACTCCGCGCGCGCCCGGATCTCGCTATTGCGATAGAACAGCAGTTCGCTTTGCCAGCGCACCGTCCGGTCCTTCTCAGGATCCGACGGCCCGGCGAAGTCCTCGCGCGGCTCCGCTTCCCCCGCCCGCAGCAGAATCTGCCGCGAAACCTCCTTCAGCTCGTCCGGGCGCGCTGCCGTGACCGGCTCCGCCGTTGCGCGCACGAGTGAGACTTTCGCTCCGAGTTTCTCGAGTTTCGGCACCAGAATCTGTGCGACCAGCAGTGTCATGTCGCCTTCCTGCACCGGCCTGCTGTCGCCGACCTGGAACCAGCGCTCCTCCATCTGCGCCCAAGCGCCGCCGAGATGGCCGGGGTCGAGTGCGATTTTAACGTCGGCGAGCTCCCGCCCCGGTGGCGCGGGTGGCAAGGCCGCGGCCGGACGCCAGGTATGCGTCACCGGCTTTACCGCCTCGACCGTCGGCGCAAAGCGCAGGGTGAACCACGTTTGCTCGTCGCGATCCATCAGGACGCGAGCGCTCGCCGGTCCCACCTGGATGAGGCGCTCATCCACACCATGGGTGCAGTAGGCGTTTCGCAGGAGCCGCTCGAACTCGTCGCGCGTGATCGTCTCCTGGTATCGAGCCAGGATCGTCCAATCCGGGCGTTTGCTGAGCGGGGTCAAGTTGTCCGCGGCGGGACTGGTGCAGGCGAAAACCGTGAGGGCGGCGGCAGCGCCAAGACGATATGCGAGGTGAGCGATCACGGTCTGGATTTCGCTCTATTTAACACGATGTTCTCGGGATGCTGACGATTCTGTTTCTCGGCGATATCGTCGGTGAACCCGGCCGCGGTGCAGTTATTGCCCATCTCGCCGAGCTGAAGCGGCGCCACGCCGTCGACTTCGTGGTGGTAAACGGCGAGAACGCGGCCGGCGGTCGGGGCATCACCCCGAAAATCACGATCGACCTCCTGCGCGCCGGCGTCTCGGTGATCACGACTGGCGACCATATTTGGGACCAGAAGGATATTATTTCGTTCATCGGCACGGAGCCGCGGCTCCTGCGGCCGTTGAACTATCCGGCGGGCGCCCCGGGAAACGGCTCGATCGTGCTGGAGACGGCGAAAGGCAAGGTCGGCGTGATCAATGTCCAAGGCCGCACTTTTATGCAGCCGATCCTCGAGAACCCGTTCGACGCGCTCAATGTCGCCGTCGCGGCGATGCGGGAGGAAACGCCTGTCATTTTCGTCGACGCGCACGCGGAAACCACGAGCGAGAAGATCGCGCTCGGACGTTACCTGGACGGACGGGTGTCAGCGGTGGTCGGGACGCACACCCATGTGCAAACGGCGGATGAGCAGATTTTCCCCGGCGGGACCGCATTTCTTTGCGACGCCGGAATGTGCGGACCTGCGCAGTCCATCCTGGGCCGGTCGATCGACCCGATTGTGAGCAGGTTCATCTCGAATTTGCCGGCGCCCTTTCCGGTCGCGAAAGGCGCGGTCCGGTTATGCGGCGTCGTGATCGGCATCGACGAGACCACGGGAAAGGCGCTCAGTATCTCACGGATCGATCAGTTGATCGAAGAGCAGGAGAGCGGAGCCGCCGCCATGGCTCCGCGAAACGCTGTGTTCACCATACCAGACCCGGCGGAGACCTCCGATCCGCAGTCGGCCGTGTCCTGACAAACAAAGAGGACGGGCCCTCTTACAAGGAACCCGTCCCCATCAACCCCACATTTGTTGCCGCCTAGTACTCGCGGTCTTTTGCGTCGGCCATGAAACGCACGCGGCCGTTGCCACTCTTCGCCGGCGCCGGCGGGATGCCGGGCTTCGGGTAATCGGCCGCCGTTTGCCGGTTCGCGGTCGGCACGAGGCGGACCGCGCCCTTGGCGTTGTTGCGCCAGCCGTTCGGGTCGGCGAATTCGTCGCCCGAGTGGTGGACGCCGCTCACCTGATCTTCCAGGCCGGTGCCGTATCTCTGGTCGAGAATCGTCGGAGTGACAAAGACGAGCAGGTTTCGCTTCACGCGTTCATTGCTCCGGCTCTGGAAGAGATAGCCCAGCATGGGCACGTCGCCGAGGACGGGAACCTTTGTGCGCCCCTTTCTCGTTTCATCCTGGATGAGGCCGCCGACCGCCAGGGTGTCACCGCTCTTGATCAGCACATTGGACTCGAGCGAGCGGGTATCAATGATCGGACTCGTCACGACCGCGCCGGCAAATACGAACCGCGCATCGTCCACTTTATTGCTGATCTCGGGCTTCACCGCCAGGGTGATAAAGTTGTCTTTGTTCACCGACGGCCGCACCACCAGGGTATTGCCGTATTTCTTGTCCTCGAATCCACCAAAGACCGCCGTGGCTGTCTGTTCGTTAAAGTTCAACTGAGGGACCGGTTGGTTGCGAATGATCTCGATTTTCGCCTGCTGGTTGTCGGCGGTGACGATCCGTGGATTGGCGAGGAATTCGGCGTCGGAGTCTTCGTTCAGCGCACTCAGAGTCACTGACATCTGCGGCACGGAAAGGATCGCGAATTGTCCGGCGATAAGGTTTCCAAAGTTGCCGATCAGGTTGTTGTTTGAACTCGGCAGCTGGAAATCGTCACCGGTGTTGGGCAGGTAGCTGATCGTCTTATCCTTCAGCGAGCCGGTCCAGTTGATTCCGTAGTCCTGCTTCGGGTTGGCATTTACCTCCACCAGGCGGGCCTCGATCATCACCTGCTTGGTGGGTTTGTCGATCTGGACCAGCAGCTTCCGCATTGCGTCGAGATTGCTGCGCGTCTCCCGGAAGAAAATCGTGTTGGTCCGTTCATCGAACTGCGGCGCCTCCTTGCTCTGCAGCTGGGAGGCGACCAACGGCGCCATGTCTTTTGCTCGACCGTAGCTGAACTGATAGCTGTCGCTCTCGGTCGGCTCGGCGACGCGTTCGGCACCGGTCTTGATGTAGTAGACGTTGTCGATGTGATCCATGAACAGCCCCTTGGCCTTCACGATAATGGCAATTGCCTGCAGCGCGGTGACGTCCTCCAGCCGCATCGTCACGGTCGTGGCCGGCGGGATTTGATCGCTGACGACCATGTTAATCTTGGCTTGGCGGGCGAGGAGGCGGAGCACCTGACCAACTTCATCCCCTTGGAACTCGCGCACGCCGACGCCGCCAGTGTCAGCCACAGGTTCATTCGCGCTCGCGTCGAGCGGGGTGGCCACCGTGGTACCAGTCGCGCCCGCCGGAGCGGTCCCGGGCGGCACCGTCGCGGTCGAGGATTGGACGAGCATCATCGAGGAGTTTTCCCCGGTCGTGCTTGTCCCCGGCTTGAGGGCGGTAGTGGCGGCCGGCGCTGGAGGGGGCGCGGACGGGCTAAGTTGCGCTTGAGAGACGGACGTTGCGAGGACCACCGCCGCTGCTCCGCAGAAATGAATGAGTCGAGTGAGCATAATGTAGAGATTGATGACTGCGGAGTGTCTAAAGCATGAAGCAGACCAACCTCTTTATACTTTCCCCTCGGGGTCTGCTTTTTGCGGAGCGCGGAGCAAAGGAGCTGAGCGCGTGGAAGCCGCCGCGCGATCATGCGACCAAGGTTGGCGGGAAACCCGGCCGCCGCGGCCGGGCTGCGTTCAGCGGCTCTCGCTGGGAGTCAAGCACGCGACCCTGCACCTGCTTGGTACGTCAGGACGTGGACGCGTCCGTGGCCCTCGCGGAAGAACGCAGTTAGCAGCCAGCTCACGATCCCGATCACGACAGCGCCCCTTTAGTGGAGAACAAAATGCCGCATCGGGCCAGCGTAGGTGACGACGCCCCGAGCGCGCAACCGCTTTGCAAAATCACTTGCAAACAACGTTCGCGCCGCTAATCCCCTTGGAACCATTTTCCACAAGCACCGTGCCAAAAAAACCGAAGAACGAATCGATTCCTGCAGCCGTTTCCGATCAACCCAGCGCATCCGCGATGGCGGCTCCGGAACCAGCTCCCGCCGCCCCAAGGAAAGCGCCCCGCGCCCGCAAGGCCGCCAGCAAAACCGCTGCCAAAAAGAAAAGCAGCGGCCCCAAAAAAAACGGAGGAAAGCGGAAAGCGGCCACACTACACATCTCTGAACCGTCCGACGCAGAGATCAGCCTCCGGGCCTATTTCATTGCCGAACGGCGGTTGCAGCTCGCATTGCAGGGCGACCCGGCGAACGATTGGATCGAAGCCCGGAAGCAATTGCTGGCGGAAGCGCGCCAGGCGCGCACGTAACTGCGATCGGCAGCGCGCTCAGCCCAGCCGCGTCTGGATTCCCGGGACGCATTCTTTCACCCGCTCAAGGAGCCGATTAATGGCGTACGGTTTTGGGATAAACCCGCGCACCCCGGGCTCATGGAGGAGTTCCTGCGCGCGCTCGTCGTCCCCTCGCCCCGAGATCAACAGAAGCGGAGGGACGCGCCGCGGTGGTCGGGCGTTCTCATAAGCTTTGCCGATGAGAAAGAAGAGCATCGCGCCGTCGATCATGGGCATCGAGAAGTCGAAGATCAAGAGGTCGTATCTCTTCTTCAGCGCCAGCTCGAACGCATATTCCGGTTTGGGTGAGGTGTCGACCTCACAGCGGAGAAACGACGTTAACGCTTCGCGCGTCACGCCCATCAGACCGACATCGTCGTCAACGATCAGGATTGCCTTGTCATTCGGATCCGGCACGAGTGGACGCTTGCGCAAAAGGGCGGCGGGTTTCAAGCTTTTCCGTGGACGAGACATTGACGGAACTGGCGACGGCCTTGCGGGAGCGCCTGGAGATCGTCGGAGACGAGGTGAGCCGGCGCGATCCAGACCGCCACCTCGAGCGCTTGAAGAGCGTCTCCACACGACTCGAGGCCCTCGAGGGGCGACTGCCGCGCACGATTGACCCTTTGCTGCGGCACTTTCTGCAAAGGCGCAGCTACAGCAAAGCGCTGGATTACCTGGACGCGCTGTAGGCGCGGAATCGGGTTTAGCGCGAATACAACTCGACGATTAACTGCTCGTTAACCATCGGCTGCATCTCGTCGCGCACTGGGATTCGGGCAACCTTGCCGCTTGAGCGCGTCGCGGTTCAGCCACGAGCCAATCAGGCACCGGCGCGATCTGCGTGAGCTCGAGATTGCGCAAAGCCAATTGGCGAGATTTCGGACGATCCTTGATCATCACTTCGTCGCCGGCCTTGCACGTTGTACGAGGCGATGTTGACGCCGCGTCCGTTGACCTGCACGTGGCCGTGGGAGACGAGCTGGCGGGCCGCGCTGCGGGTGTTCGCGAGGCCGAGGCGGAAGACCACGTTGTCGAGCCGAGTCTCGAGTAGCTGAAGCAGCGTCTCGCCCGTGACACCGCGACGGCGGAGCGCCGTCTGGAAGAGCCGGCGGAACTGCTTCTCGAGCAGGCCGTATTGGTAACGGAGCTTCTGCTTCTCGCCCAGCGCGACCGCGTAGTCGGATTGCTTGCGGCGCGAGCCTTTCGGGCCGTGCATGCCGGGAGGGTAGTTCTTCCGCTCGAGCGATTTCGATGGTCCAAAGAGCGGCACGCCATAGCGGCGCGCAACTTTGGTTTTAGGTCCGGTATATCTGCCCATGTGAGAAAGATTGGAGAATTGAAGTGAATCAGACGCGGCGCTGTTTCGGCGGGCGGCAGCCGTTGTGCGGCACTGGAGTAACGTCGCGGATGACGGTGAGATCCAGGCCGATCGCCTGTAGCGCGCGGACAGCGGATTCGCGGCCTGCGCCCGGTCCGCGGACGAGCACTTCCACTTCCTTCAGGCCGTGGCCCATGGCCTGGCGGGAAGCGTCCTGTGCGACCATCTGGGCAGCGTAGGCGGTGCTCTTGCGCGAACCCTTGAAACCGACTTTGCCCGCGCTCGACCAGCCGATCACGTTGCCGTTCAAATCGGTGATCGTGACGATCGTGTTGTTGAAGGTCGAGAGCACGTGCGCAATGCCCGCAGTGGATGTTCTTGCTCCCCTTGGCCTTGATGATTTTCGGCTTCTCGACGTCGTTCGGGTCGAGGGAGAGATTCTCCACTTTCGGCGCTTCCGCGGGAGCTTCTTCCTTTTTGCTCTTGCTCTTCTTCGCCTTCGGCGAAGCAGGGGCAGCCGCAGTAGCGACGCCGCAGGCGCGGCCGCTTCGGCAGCGTGGGCGCGGCCGGCGCAGGAGTTCCCTCGCCAGCCGCAGGAGCCGCTACCGGCTCCGCTGGAGCATCGCCGGTCCGCGCCGAACTGCTGCCCTGAGGCGCGCCGGCTTTCGGTGCTTTGGTTTTCTTCCCCTCCGTCGGGGTCGCCTCGCTCGGCGTTGTCTGGTCGTCTGATTCAGCCATCTCTAGATCCTGCGGTTCGTGCGTGGGTTAAACTTTACCAGCCTTCGCGTCTTTGTTGCGGATGACGCCCACGGTCTTGCGCGGGCCTTTGCGCGTGCGCGCGTTCGTCGAAGTGCGCTGACCGCGGACCGGCAATCCGCGGCGGTGGCGAATGCCGCGATAGCAATTGATCGCCTGCAAGCGCTTCAAATTGCTCTGCAAGTCACGGCGCAGATCGCCTTCGATCAGCAGCTTGTTGCCGGTGATCGCATGGATGATGTCGTTGATCTGCTGCGGCGTCAGCTCTTTCGCGCGCAGGTTCGGGTCGATATTCGTCTGCTCGAGAATGCGGCTTGAAGTTGTCGGGCCCGATCCCGTAAATGTACGTGAGCGAAACTTCGATGCGTTTGTCCGACGGGGATTTCAACTCCGAGTAGTCGTGGCATAAAAAATCTCCTAGCCCTGGCGCTGCTTATGGCGCGGGTTCTTGCAGATCACGCGCACAACGTTCTTGCGCTTCACGATCTTGCACGCTTCACAAAGTCTCTTTACTGAGGGTCGCACTTTCATAGCTGAATCGATTCACGAGACAAAAAACGCGGAGACCGGCTCCGCGATGGCAGTTCCTTGGCGGAAGGGGTTCCCGCCCTTTCGACGAATCGAAGGGGAAACTTCTAGCAGAACTTTCCCCGCCTGCAAGATACGATTCGAATTCCGGGCCATCTTCTCGCTTCCGTGGCGCTAGTTCAGCTGGGGTTTGCCCCGGAGGGTCAGGATTTCCGGCTCCTGTTTGGTGATCAACACCGTGTGCTCGAAGTGCGCGGATGGCATTCCATCGGCCGTGCAGACCGTCCAGCCGTCGTCGAGCAAACGCACCCCGGCAGTCCCGGCGTTGATCATCGGCTCGATCGCGAGCGTCATGCCGGATTTCAGGCGCGGCCCGCTCCCGCGCTTGCCATAGTTCGGCACCTGCGGCTCCTCGTGCAATTTTCGGCCCACGCCGTGCCCCACAAACTCGCGCACGACGTTGAAGTGATTCGCGAGCGCTTCTTCCTCGACCGCGGCGCAAACATCGCCCAGCCGCACGCCCTCCGACGCCGTCGCGATCGCCCTACGCAAGGCACTTTCGGTCACCCGCAGAAGCTTTTCGGTCCTTTCGTCGATCATGCCCACCGGCACGGTGGTGGCGGTGTCCCCCACCCAGCCGTCCTCGATCACACCGATGTCCAGCTTCACGATGTCGCCGTACTGGATGCGGCGCTGGCTGCCGATGCCGTGCACGATCTCGTCGTTGAGCGAGATGCAAATGTTCCCGGGGAAAACGCGGTGGCCGAGCCGGTAGCCGAGAAACGCGCTCTTGACCCGTGCTTCCTGCATCAGGTCGGCGGCCGCTTCGTCCACTTCCTTGGTCGAAATACCGGGCCGCACGAGCTCACTGACGCGCTCGAGAATCTCGCTCGCTGTCCGGCAAGCCTGCCGCATCTTCTCGATTTCCCGGGCGGATTTGATCGGGATCATGCTGCCTGCTCGATCAAGTGCGAGATGTCCGCGAAGACCGCCTCGCGACCGCGGTTACCATCGACCTTTCGCAACGCCCCAGCCTTCTCATAATAACCAGCCAGCGGTTGCGTCTTGGTATTAAACTCCGCGAGGCGTTTCTGGAGAACGGTCGTGTCGTCATCGGTGCGGCGGACGAGCGGACCGTCGCAGTATGGGCAAATGGGCCGCTCCGCGAAAACCGCGGCCCCCGCGCTGGTTGTGAAGCCGCAGGATTGGCATTGCAGCCGGCTGGAAATGCGGTCGTTCACGGTCTGCTCGGAAACGTCGAGCCAGATCGCGAGGTCAAGTGGCGTGCGATGCCGTCCCAAGATCTGCTGCAAGCTTTCCGCCTGCCGGATCGTCCGCGGGAAGCCATCAAAGACAAAGCCGTGCCCGCCGTGCAGTCGCAGCCAATCTTCAATCAGCTCGATGATAATTTCGTCGGAGACAAGGCCGCCATGCTGAGTTGTCTCCGCGGTTTCCATCCCGAGCGGGGTGCCGAGATCTTTCTCGCGTCGCAAAATCGCCCCGGGAGAGGTGACCGGGAATGCCAAACTGGCGCGTAATCATCTCCGCCTGCGTTCCCTTGCCGGAACCGGGCGCGCCGAGGAGGACGAGTCGCCGTTTCACTTATCGCCCGTAGACGAAGATCGCCACGCCGCCAATCACCAGCACCGCGATGCCGACGTAGAGCCACATGAGCGTGTTCTGCGGCGCCGCTTCGCCGCGGCTATAAGCGGTCCGGTCGAAGCGGCCGCGGATGCGGCCCTTACGCAGAAATCCGTCGTAATGGCGCTGGATCAGATGAGTCTCCACCTGGCGCATCGTGTCGAGCATGACGCCGACGATGATGAGCAGGCTGGTGCCGCCAAAGAACTGCGCTGTGATTTGCGGCACGTTCAATCCCTGACTGAGCAAACTCGGCAGAATCGCGATCAAGGTGAGGAAGATCGCGCCCGCAAAGGTGAGCCGCGTCATCGTGTAGTCGAGGAACTCGGATGTCGGCTTCCCCGGCCGCACGCCCGGGATGTAGCCGCCGTATTTCTTCAGATCATCGGCAATCTGCGAGGGCTGAAACTGCGTCGCGACCCAGAAATAACTGAAGAAGAAAATCATCAACGCCAACACCACGTAGTGAGGCCAGCCGTGCGAGAGCGCGTCGGAAATGGTGCGCGCGGTGCGGCTGTTCTGGAAGGCAACGCTCACGATCGTGGCCGGGAAGAGAAGCAGCGCCCAGGCGAAGATGATCGGCATCACGCCCGCGTAGTTCACCTTCAGCGGCATGTACTGGGTCTGCCCGCCGTACATTTTCCGGCCGACGACCCGCTTCGCGTATTGCACCGTGACTTTGCGCACGCCTTGCGTCACCGCAATCACCGCCGCGATCACGATGAACAAAAACGCAATCATCAGCACGAGAATCGCCGGGTTGACCTGGCTGCTGCCGGTCTCCGCGGAAGGCACGAAGGTTTTCCACGCCTGCGCGAGCGCGGCGGGCAGGCGCGCGACAATGCCCACGGTAATGATGAGCGAGATGCCGTTGCCGATCCCTCGCTCGGTGATTTGATCCCCCAGCCACATCAGGAACAGCGTGCCAGCCGTCAGCGTGATCGACCGTAATGATGCGGAAGGTCATCCCGGTATCCGCCACGAGCGGGATTCCCAGCTTTTGCATCGTCTCGGTAATGCCCGGGAGCATCGTCTGGTACGATTCCGGATGCTGGAAAGAGATCGCGAGCAGGTATCCCTGCACGATGCAAAGCGCCACGGTCGCGTAGCGCGTGATCTGCATGATCTTCTGCCGGCCGCCATCTTCCTGTGCCAGCCGCCCGAGTCTCGGAATCACGGCCGTCAGCAGCTGCAACATGATCGACGCGCTGATGTACGGCATGATGCCGAGCGAGAAGATCGCGCAATTCTCCAGCGCGCCGCCGCTGAAGAGATTGAAAAGCGCGGCCACGCCGCCGCCCGACTTTTGCGAAAGCGTGTCGCGGAACCACTCCTGCAGCACGGCCTGGTTTACACCCGGGGTGCTGATGGCGGCGCCGAGGCGCACGATCACGATCACGGCCAGCGTGAACAGGATCCGGCGCCGCAGCTCCGGAATCTTCACGCTATTGAGAAACGCTGAAACCATCGATGGGAAGCCGGGACGCGAGCCCTAGCTCTTGGTCGAGGACTTTTTCTTGGCGGCCGATTTCCGGGCCGCAGATTTTTTGGCCGGCGCTGCTGCCGATTTTTTCTCCGCCGCCGCCGTCGGGGCGGGATGGCGCGGACCGTGCGGCGCCCGTGGCTCGCGCAACGTGACCGTCCCGCCGGCGCTCTCGATCTTCTGCCGGGCGCCTGCGCTGACCTTGTCCGCCTCGATCGTGAGGGCGTGCTTGAGCTCGCCGTCCCCAAGAATCTTCAGTCCGGCCACGTGGCCGCGGACGAGCTTGGAGTCGCGCAGCAGCTGTTCGTTGACCACGCTGCCCGCCGCGAAGGCGTTGAGCGCGTCGAGATTTACGACGGCGTAATTCTTGTGAAACCTGGCGTTGTTGAATCCGCGCTTCGGCAGGCGACGAATCAGCGGCATCTGACCGCCTTCGAAGCCGAGCCGGATGCTGCCGCCGGAGCGCGCCTTCTGGCCTTTGTGGCCCTTGCCGCTCGTCTTGCCGTGGCCGGAGCTTTCGCCGATCCCGAGCCGCTTGACGCGGTGCTTCGCACCGGGCCGCGGTTTCAGATTATGCAGGCGCATCATGACTGGTCAGCCTTTCCGTCAGAGCTGCCCGCCATCGCCGGACGAATCCCGCGGGTCTTGAAAATTTCGTCTTTGCGCCGCAGGCCGCGCAACGCTTCGATTGTCGCCTTCACGACGTTGGCGTGATTGCTGGAGCCGAGCGACTTCGCGAGCACGTCCTTAATGCCGGCCGCTTCGACGACCGCGCGCACCCCGCCACCCGCGATGACGCCTGTCCCAGGCGAGGCCGGCCGCAACAAAACGCGTCCGCCGCCAAATTCGCCGATGGTCTCGTGCGGAATCGTGTTCTCGTGCAGCGACACTTGATTCCATCGCCTTTGCGCGCGGCTTCGGAAGCTTTGCGGATCGCTTCCGCGACTTCATTCGCCTTGCCGAATCCTACGCCGACTTTGCCGTCGTGATCGCCGGCCACGATCAGTGCGCTAAAGCTGAAACGGCGTCCGCCCTTCACGACTTTCGCGCAACGATTGATGAAGACGACCTTCTCAGTCGTATCGCCCCGCGCCGCTGAACTCTTGTCTGTTTGACGTTCCTGACGTCTGCCGCCGCCTTGATGTTGTGCCATGATCTTAAAACTGCAAGTCCGCCTTCGCGCGCCGCGTCGGCTAGTGCTTTGACTTTGCCGTGATACTGGAAGCCGCCGCGATCGAAAATGACTTTCGTCGACGTTCTTCGCGAGCAGACGCTCCGCGACCGCCTTGCCGACCTTCTCGGCGGAAGCGCGAATTCGCCGACGCCTTGCCTTTTCAGGCGAGGGCCTGCTTCGGTCGTGCCGGCGGCCGCGAGAGTCTGGCCCGCGTCATCGTCGATGACCTGGGCATAGACGTGCTGGCCCGAGAAATGGACCGCGAGACGCGGACGTTCGGCCGTGCCGCTGACCCGTTTCCGGATCCGCGTGTGAATACGGTGTCTGATTTCTTTGCGCGAAGTCTTCATACTACTGAACGGTCTTGCCTTCCTTGCGGCGGATCACTTCGCCGGCGTAACGCACGCCTTTGCCCTTGTAAGGCTCCGGCGGGTAATAGCGGCGAATGTCGGCCGCGACCTGGCCGACAACTTTCTTGTCGATGCCGGAAATGCTGACCTTGGTGTTCTCCGCCACGGTGATCTTGATGTCCTTCGGAATCGGGAAAAGCACCGGGTGCGAAAACCCGAGGCTGAGGTTCAAGGTTGAACCCTGGACGGCGGCTTTGAAGCCGACGCCTTCGATGATCGAGGTTCTTCGTGAACCCGGCGCTGACACCCTCCACCATGTTGTTGACGAGGCTGCGCGAGAGGCCGTGCAAGGCCTTCACGCTGCGCGTTTCCGCATCGCGCACGAGCGAGATCCGATTGTCCGCCACGCTCGCGTTGATGCCGCGCGGCAACGTCCAGTTCAGCTTCCCTTTCGGTCCTTCAACCTTGACGGCGCCATCGTTGCCGATGTTGACCTTCACCTTGTCGGGGATTTCGACCGCCTTGTTTCCAATCCGTGACATAAAATTCCAGCACCGCTTACCAGATGTAAGCCAGCAGCTCGCCTCCCACGTTTTGCTTCTTGGCTTCGCGGCCCGAGAGCACGCCGCGCGGGGTGGAGAGAATCGCCACGCCCATCCCACCGAGCACGCGCGGAATTTCCTGCGCGCCGACGTAGCGACGCAAACCGGGACGGCTGACGCGCTTCAAACCGGTGATCGCGCTCGTGCGATTCGCGATCTTGTTCGTGATCTTGATCCGCGGGTGCGCGGCGGTGGTGTCGAGTTCGAAATCCGTGATGTAGCCTTCGTCCTTCAGGATGCGAATGATCTCGCTCTTGATCTTCGAATACGGCACAAACATTTCGTGCTTCTGCGCGGCCGCGGCATTGCGCACGCGGGCGAGAAGGTCGGCGATAGGATCGGTAACAGTGCTCATGAGTTGGGCGGCCGCGCCGGCGTGCCGGCAGGCTTCTTCGCGCGGTCGCTGAACGGCATCCCCATCTCGCTCAGGAGCGATTTGGCCTCTTCGTTCGTTCGCGCGGTGGTGACGATGGTAACATCAAAACCGATGTTGCGCTTGATTTTGTCGAGCTCGACTTCGGGGAAGATCGACTGGTCGGAAACGCCGAGGGTGTAATTGCCATTGCCGTCGAAGGCCTTCGGCGAAACGCCGCGAAAATCGCGAATCCGCGGGAGCGCCGGCTTTGATCAGGCGCTCCAGGAATTCATACATGTGCTCGCCGCGGAGCGTCACCTTCGCGCCGATCGCCTGGTCCTGGCGCAGCTTGAAGTTCGCGATGCTCTTCTTCGCCCGCGTCTCGGCCGGCTTCTGGCCGGTGATCAAGCGCCAGTTCCGCCTTCGCGTCTTCCAGCGCCTGCTTCACGTCGGATTGCGAACCGATCGAGGTGTTGATGACCACCTTCTCCACCTTCGGGATCTGGTGGAGGTTCTTGTAGCCGTGCTGCTTCTGCAGCGCGGGGACCACGCGATTCTTGTAGTCGTCGTAAAATTCGTTCTTCATGGCTTACGCCTCTTCCTTTGCCTTTTTCCGCGTCGCCTTCTTCTTCTCGGCTTTCGGCTTGTCGGCTTGCCTTTTGCCTTCGCCCGTTTAGCCTTGCCTTTGCGCTCCGCGCGCTCGAGCACCTTCACATTCGAGATGTGAATCGGACCCTCGCGTTCGGCGATTTTCCCCTGCGGGTTGTCCTGCGATTTGCGCAGGTGCCTCTTGATCATCCGCACGCCCTCGATCAGCACCCGCTGCTTTGCGCGCGATGACCTCGAGGACCTTGCCGGAGGAACCTTTGAAGTTCCCGGAGATCACTTCCACCTGGTCGCCTTTCCGGACGTGGAGCTTGATCCGGTTCATAAGACTTCCGGAGCGAGCGAGACGATCTTCATGAAATTGCGCTCGCGCAGTTCACGGGCGACCGGGCCGAAGATACGGGTGCCGCGCGGATTCAAATCCTTGTCGATGATGACGATCGCGTTGTTGTCGAAACGCAGAACCGAGCCGTCGTCACGCTTGATCGGCTGCCGCGTCCGGACGAGGACTGCCCGGACAACTTCGCCTTTTTTGACCGTGCCGTTTGGGCTCGCTTCCTTGACGTTGGCGGTAATCACGTCGCCGATGCCGGCCGACCGGCTCGTGCCCTGACCGATCACGCCGATCATCGTGGCCATGCGAGCGCCACTGTTATCCGCCACGTCGAGTCTGGATCGGAGATAGACCATAAAAACTTCCTTCTGCTAAATCTTCCTGCTACTTCGCGACGATTTCCACCAGCCGCCAGCGCTTCAGCTTGCTCAACGGACGGGTCTCCATGATGCGAACGGTGTCGCCGGTCTTGGCCTTGTTCTCCTCGTCGTGGGCGTAAAATTTCTTCGTCTGCTTCACGATCTTGCCGAATTTGGCGTGCGGCACGCGCGTGACGGTGCGGACGACGATCGTCTTGTTCATTCCGCTCGAGATCACCTCGCCGGTGCGCGTCTTGCGCGTCGCGCGTTCCTCGGCGGTGGCGCTCGTCCGTCGGTGGTCTGCAGTTCAGTCGCTTCGGCCATAAATTATTTCGCTCCCCGCTTTCTGCGGCGCGCTCCGAGAGCACGGTCTCCAGCTGCGCCACCTGCCGGCGCAGCAACCGCAAGCGGCTCGGCTGCTCGAGCTGACCGCTCTGCTGCTGCAGGCGGAGATGCAGGCTTTCCTGCCGCAGCTCGCGTTTTTTCGTCTGCAGCTCGTCCGAGCTCAGCTCCTGAATTTCCTTGAATTTCATACTCGTTAGGCAGCGGCGACGTGATGCCGCGTGAGAAACTTGGTCCGGACCGGCAACTTGTTGGCGGCCAGGCGCAGCGACTCGCGCGCGACCGATTCCGTCACGCCGTCGAGTTCGAACAGGATGTTGCCTGGGCGCACCGTCGCGACCCAGTACTCCGGCTGGCCTTTGCCTTTACCCATGCGGGTTTCCGGCGGGCGCGAAGTAACGGACTTGTCCGGGAAAATGCGAATCCAGAGCTTGCCTTTGCGCTTCATGTTGCGGGTGAGCGCCACACGAGCGGCTTCGATCTGGGTATTCGTGATCCAGGCGCGCTCCAGCGTCTGCAGACCGAATTCGCCGAAGTCGATCCGGAGATTGCGCGAAGCCGTCCCCTTGCGGCTTCCCCGCTGGGTCTTCCGGTACTTCACGCGTTTGGGCATCAATGGCATGTCAGTGTCTCCTCTAGCTAAAATTTGGCGCGCCCGTCCTTAAACTTCCGCGGTGGCTGGTGGCGGCGGCGCCTGCTGGGGCTGTTCCGCCGGCGCTTCTTCCTTCTTACAGAGCCAGCATTTTACGCCGATCTTGCCGTAAACCGTGTTTGCTTCCGCGAAGCCGTAATCGATCGGGGTGCGGAGGGTGTGCAGCGGGACCTTGCCCTCGCGATACCATTCCGAGCGCGAAATCTCCGCGCCGTTCAAACGGCCCGAGCTGCGCAAACGAATTCCCTGCGCGCCGAAATCCATCGCGATCTGCACCGCCTTCTTCATGGCGCGGCGATAAGCAATGCGGCGCTCGATCTGCAGCGCCACGTTTTCCGCCACCAGCTGCGCATCGAGTTCCGGCGTCTTGATCTCCTGGATGTCGATCTTGATCTGCTTGCCCTGCGCCATCTTCGAGATCTCTTCGGTCATCTTCTCGATCTCAGCGCCTTTGCGTCCGATCACGATGCCGGGACGCGCGGTGTGAATCGTCACGCGGATGCTGTTCCACGCGCGCTCGATGATGATCTTCGAGACGGCGGCGAACTGCAGCTTCTTCTTCACGTAATTGCGAATCTCGAGATCGCTGTGGAGGAAGCCGGGCAGCTCCTGCGGGTTGGCGTACCAGCGGGAACGCCAGTCGCGGTTCACCCCGAGACGGAAACCGATTGGATTAACTTTCTGTCCCATGATTTAGATTTCTGATTTCTGACTGCTGGTTTCTGCGGCGTGGCGCCTCGCGCAACCGTCGGTTCCTTCGCGACCTTCGGCGGCCGTGGCATGAGCGCAGCCTTTTTCGCCGCGGCGCTTCTTTGCGCCACTCTTCTGGACTTCTTCGATTTGTCGCGCGTCTTGATCTCGATCTCGTCCGTCAAAATGATCCGGATGTGGCTGCTGCGTTTCAGGATGCGGCTGCCGCTCCCGCGGGCGCGCGTCATCATGCGCTTCATGGTCGGGCCTTCCCCGCAGGTCGCTTCCTTCACGACCAAACCATCCACCTTCAGATTCGCGTTGTTCTCCGCGTTCGCGACCGCGCTTTTCAGCGTCTTGTTGATCAGTCCCGCCGCCTTTTTCGGGCTAAACGCGACGAGATCCAGCGCGGCCGAAACCGGCAGACCCTTGAATCGCGCGCGTGACCTCGCGCACCTTGAAGGGCGAAATCTTCGCGTACCGGTATATCGATCGAACTTCCATTTATTTTAAAGTCACGTTTTGGCGGGCGTCCGCCTGGAGGCGGTCGCCCACCTTTATCTTGTCTTTCCCAGAACCCATTTCCTGAATCACCGCGCCGCAGATTTTCTGCCGCACATCCACCACCCGGAGGGTGGCGATCACTCTGCCGTCCCGCACCACGCGCAACGGCATCCCGATCTTCACCCCCTGCTTCTCGCCGAGGTTTCCCACGACCAGCGACCACTCGTCTTTCACGCTGACGACGCTGCCGTCCATCAGCGTCGGCGGCGGCTCGTTCCGGCCCGCCGCTTTCGCGACCAGCTCGTTCGTGCTCCGCAACTGCGCTTCCACCTCCGCCCGCGCTTTCGCGATCCGCCGCCGGTCGAGGTCTTGAGCAACTGCAACATCGCTTCCGTCAGCCGCAGCATCTGGTCGCGATATTGCGCGCGCTCTTTCTGCATCAGCTGCAAATCACTGACCGCGCTCAGGAGCCGCTGCTCCAGCTTCGCGCGATCCTTGCTCGCCGAGTCGAGGCCGAGCGCTTCCATCCGCAACTGCAGGTCCGAATACTTGCGACGGAACAACTCCGCCTCCGCATTCGACTCCGCCAGACTGTCGGTCAACGTCTTCACTGACTCACGTTGCACCGCCAGCTGGCTGGTGCAGCTCTTCGTTTCCCGCAAGCGGCGTCCCTGCGGTCACCGGCGCGTCCGCATCTTCAATCTTGGATTCTGACAAAGAACTATTCCCCTGCGCCGCCAGCTCTCCAGCCGGCAAAGCACTCCCGAACAACATGATCAACGATCCCCGACCCAGGACTGCTCAACAGGCGGCAATCGAAAATCGAAAATCGAAAATCGAAAACTCACATCACTTCGTCACCTTCGCGGTGTGCGAACCGTGTTTCTTAAATATCCGCGTCGGCGAAAACTCGCCGAGCTTGTGACCGACCATGTTCTCAGTCACGAACACGGAGGTAAAAATCTTTCCGTTATGCACCATGAAGGTGTGACCCACAAAATCGGGCGTGACCATCGAGCGGCGCGACCAGGTCTTGATCGGCTTCTTGATTCCCGAGGCATTCATCTTGTCGATCTTCTCGAGCAGATGCGGCTCAACGAACGGTCCTTTTTTCAGTGATCTGCTCATATCAAATTACTTTTTCCGGCTCACCCGCCGGTCCTGCATGATGAAGCGGTCGCTCGGCTTGTGTTTTGAGCGCGTCTTGAAGCCCTTCGCCAGCTGTCCCCACGGACTGGTCAGGTGCTGCCGTCCGCCGCCGCCCTTCGATTTGCCCTGGCCGCCGCCATTCGGGTGATCGATCGGGTTCATGACCATGCCGCGGACGTGCGGGCGTTTGCCCTGCCAGCGCGTCCGGCCAGCCTTGCCGCTGACGACGTTCATGTGATCGACATTACCGACCTGGCCAATCGTGGCGCAGCAGGTGTCGTGGATCCGGCGGATTTCGCCCGAAGGCAACTTGCACCAGCGCGTAGCCGGCTTCGCGGTTGCTCAGGGTGGCCTGCTGACCGGCGCTGCGCGCGATCTGCCCGCCGCGGCCCGGTGCGATTTCGATGTTGTGGATGCTCGAGCCAAGTGGAATGGCGCTAAGCGGCAGCGAGTTCCCGAGATCAGGCGGAGCCGTCGTCGCCCGACATCACGCGGGCACCCGGCTGCCAGGCCGTCCGGCGCGAGGATGTAGCTCATCTCGCCGTCGCTGTATTTGATCAAAGCGATCCGCGCGGAGCGATTCGGATCGTATTCGATGCCGACCACTTCCGCGGCGACGCCATGCTTGCGGCGCTTGAAATCCACCTTGCGGTATTTCTGCTTGTGACCGCCCCCGATGTGACGGGACGTCAGCCGGCCGTTGTTGTTGCGGCCGCCACTGCGTTTCTTGACCTCGGTGAGAGCTCTTGTGCGGCTTGTTCTTCGAGGTGATCTCCTCAAAGGTCGGGCAGCGTCTTGAACCGGAGGGTCGGCGTGAGTGGACGATAATTACGGATTGCCATAACGAATTAGACGAGGTCGATCTTGTCGCCTTCCTTCAGGGTCACGATGGCCTTCTTCCAATGCGGTTTGCGGCCGAAATCGGCGCGGCGTTCGCGCTTCTTTTTGCCCGCGTAGTTGCAGGTGTTCACCGTCGATCACCTTCTTGTTGAAAAGCTTCTCGATCGCGGCTTGATCTGGATCTTGTTGGCGCGGGGAGCGACGCGGAACACGTACTTGTTCAGCTTCTCGCCCAGCAACGTCGCCTTCTCGGTCAGCGACGCCGTCTGGATGATGTCGAAATGTTCGTTCATTCCTTCGTCGTCCTTCCGGCGCAGTTGTTCGAGCGCTTTGCCCGTGACCAAAATCTTGTCGAACGCGAGCAACTGCTCGGTGTTCACGTCGGCCGCGGTGGCGAGCAGCACCGGCTTGACGTTGCGCGCCGCCCGGTAGGTGTTTTCGTCGAACGAATCAGAAATCAGCAGCACCTTGGTCGCGTCCGTCTGCTCACGCAGCAGGCTCAGGAACGACTTTGGTCTTCAGCTCCGTGACCGCGAAGGCGTCGATTGTGAGCACATCGCCCGCATTGATCCGCTCCGTCAGCGCTTTCTGGAAAGCGAGCCGACGCGTTGTTTTCGAGACCTTTTTGCTGTAATCGCGCGGCTTCGGCCCGAACACGACCCCGCCGCCACGCCAGATCGGCGAAGACTTGTAACCGGCCCGAGCGCGGCCGGTGCCCTTTTGGCGCCAGGGCTTGGCGCCGGAGAGATTCACTTCCGCCTTCGTCTTCGTGTTCGCCGAACCGGAACGACGCGCCGCGCGCATCGCCACCACGACGTCATGGACGGCCTGCGTGCCGCGGCCGCCTTCGACCAGCGTGATCTTCGCGTCACGTGCGGCGTCTGCTGTTAAAACTTTTGCGGCCATACCTTATCGAATCCTGATTGCCGGTTTCTTCGCCCTTTCGGCCTCGTCGTGCTTCCGGTGCTCCTCATGTTGAGCCTTGATGGTTTCCGGATGCTTCAGCGCCGGCCGGACGACAACATAACTGCCTTTCGCTCCGGGCACGGCGCCGCTAATCAAAATCACTTTCTCCGTTCTCGCGCACCTGCAGCACCTCGAGGTTCTGCACTGTCACGCGTTCGTCACCCATGTGACCCGGCATGCCCATGTTCTTAAACACGCGACCGGGCGTGGAACGGTTGCCGATGGCGCCGTTGCGACGGTGCGTCTTCGAACCGTGCGAGGCGCCCTGGCCATCGAAATTGTGCTTCTTCATTACGCCCTGAAAGCCCTTGCCCTTCGACCGGCCGATCACGTCCACGAAATCTCCGGTCTTGAACTGCGTGAGGCTCAGATTCACTTCTTCCGGCGCATCATTCGTGAGGCGAAACTCGCGCACGAATTTCTTCGGCTCGACGCCCGCCTTCTTGAACTCGCCGAGGTTCGCGTTGTTCAAGCGCGATTCCTTCTGCGTGCCGAAGCCGACCTTGACCGCCGAGTAGCCGTCGTTGTCCGCGGTGACGCGCGCTAACGAGCACGTTGTCGCCGGCGGCGATCACGGTCACCGGACGCAGCTTGCCGTTCGCATCGTAGATGCTGGTCATGCCGATTTTCTGTCCTAAAAGTCCGATGCTCATGTGCGTGGGCTTGCAAAAGTTAAGGGGCGGGGAGACGCGCTAAATCTTGATCGTGATATCCACGCCGGCCGGCAGGTTGAGCTTCTTCAGCTCGTCCACCGTCTTGGCGGTCGGCTCGATGATATCGAGCAGGCGCTTGTGGGTGCGGATTTCAAACTGGTCCATCGACTTCTTGTCGACGTGAGGAGAGCGATTGACCGTGAACTTCTCGATCAAGGTCGGGAGCGGAATCGGTCCCGCGACCCGGGCGCCGGTGCGCTTGGCCGTCTCGACGATGTCGACGGCCGATTGATCGAGCATTCGATGATCGAACGCCTTCAGACGAATGCGAATACGTTGCCCGCTAGCCATTTACTTGGTTTCCTTCTGGTCGAGCACGGCAGCGACGAGCTGCTGCGGGACCTGTTCAAAGTGGGACGGCTCCATCGAGTAGCTCGAACGGCCTTTGGAAAGGGAGCGGATCGCGGTCGCGTAACCGAACATTTCCGCCAGTGGGACCTCGGCCTGCACCATCGTGAGGTTGCCCTTCACTTCGATGCTGCCAATCTTGCCGCGGCGGCGATTCAGATCGCCCATGATGTCGCCCTGGAATTCTTCCGGCGTCGCGTTCTCGACCTTCATGATCGGCTCGAGCAGGATCGGCTTCGCTTTCTTGAACGCGTCTTTGACCGCGAAAATCGCCGCGAGCTTGAAGGCCATTTCGTTCGAATCGACGTCGTGATATGAGCCGTCCACGATGTCGACGTTGGCGTCGATGACCTGGTAGCCGCCGACCACGCCGTTGAGCATCGCTTCTTCGATCCCCTTCTTGCAGGCGGGGATGTATTCCTTCGGAATGTTGCCGCCGACGACCTTGTTCTCGATCGTGATGCCCTTGCCGCGCTCGTTCGGCTGCACCTTGATGATGACGTGGCCGTACTGACCGCGACCGCCTGATTGCTTGATGAGCTTGCCTTCGCCGTCGGCCGGCGCGGTGATGGTTTCGCGGTAGGCGATCTGCGGTTTGCCCGAGTTGGCATCGACCTTGAATTCACGCAGCATGCGATCGCGAATGATCTCCAGATGGAGTTCGCCCATGCCGGCGATGATGGTCTGGCCGGTGTCTTCGTGGGTGAAAACCTTGAAAGTGGGATCCTCTTCGGAGAGACGCTGGAGCGCCGTCGCCATCTTTTCCTGGTCCTGCTTCGTCTTCGGCTCGATCGCCATCGAGATGACCGGATCAGGGAAGGAAGGCGGCTCGAGCAGGATCGGGAAATCCTCGTCGCAGAGCGTATCGCCCGTGGTGATGTTCTTGATGCCGACGATGGCCGCGATGTCACCCGAATAACAGGTGTCGATGTCTTCGCGCTTGTCGGCCTGAATCTGGATCAGACGCGATGATGCGCTCGCGCTTGTTGGTCCGCGGATTGTAAACCGTGTCGCCCTTGTGAGGGAGCCGGAATAAACGCGGAAGAAGACGAGCTTTCCAACGAACGGATCGCTCCAGAGCTTGAAGGCGAGCGAGCAAAACTTGCCGTTGTCGTCCGTCGGCGCCTCCATCTTCTCGTGCGTGTCCGGCTCCATCCCGACCGCCGGCGGAATGTCGAGCGGGCCTGGCAGATAATCGATCACGGCATCGACGAGATACTGCACGCCCTTGTTCTTGAACGCGGAGCCGCCGACCACCGGCACGAATTTGTTCGCGATCGTCTGGCGGCGGATGCCGGCCTTCAGCATCTGCGGCGTGACCGGCTTCTCTTCGAGCACCGCTTCCGCGATTTCGTCGTCCATGTTGGAAATCTGCTCGACCAGAATCAGCGTAGGCCTGTTCGACCTGCGTCCTTGTTCTCTTCCGGAACTTCGCGCACCTCGTAGGTCGAACCCATCGAGTTGTCGTCGAGATAGAACACCGCCTTGCGGTTCACGACATCGAGCTGGCCCTTGAGATAATCTTCCTTGCCGAGCGGAATCAGGATCGGCCACGCATTCGCGCCGAGCTTCTTGTGCATCGAGTCGATCGCGGCGTCGAAGTCAGCGCCGACGCGATCCATCTTGTTAATGAACGCGATGCGCGGGACGAGATACTTGTTCGCCTGCCGCCAGACCGTCTCCGACTGCGGCTGCACACCGGCGACGGCGTCGAACACCGCAATCGCGCCGTCGAGCACGCGCAGCGAACGCTCGACCTCGGCGGTGAAATCCACGTGGCCGGGCGTGTCGATGATGTTCACGCGCATCTTCACGCCTTCAAACATCTTGTAGACACCCGGCTCCGGCTTCTGCATCCAGGCGCAGGTCGTCGCCGCTGACGTAATCGTGATGCCGCGCTCGCGTTCCTGCTCCATCCAGTCAGTCACGGTGGTGCCTTCGTGCACCTCACCGATCTTGTGGATCATGCCGGTGTAGAAAAGAATGCGCTCGGTCAGCGTCGTCTTGCCGGCATCGATGTGCGCAGCGATCCCGATGTTCCGCGTCTTCTCGAGCGGGAACTTGCGGTTCGGCGAATTCGGATTCGTCGTCGCGGGTTTATCTAGAGTCGCAGTAGCCATGGCCAAAAAATCGTTACCAGCGGAAATGGGCAAAGGCGCGGTTCGCTTGCGCCATCTTGTGGGTGTCGTCGCGCTTCTTGATCGCGTTGCCCTGACCAGCCGCCGCGTCTTTCAGTTCAGCGGCGAGCGCGTCGGCCATCGGCATGCCGCGACGGTTGTCGGCGTAGGTCACGATCCAGCGCATCGCGAGAGAAACCTGACGCGCCGGCGTCACCTCCATCGGCACCTGATAAGTCGCGCCACCGACGCGGCGGGATTTCACTTCGAGACGCGGCCGGACATTTTCCAGCGCCTTGTTCACGACTTCGAGCGGATCAACCGCGTCGGAACCTTCGCGCGATTTATCGATCGCGGTATAAACGATCCGCTCGGCGAGGGACTTCTTCCCCCGCTTCATCACGGTGGAGATCAAGCGCGCGACCGCGACGCTGCCGTAGCGCGAGTCGAGCTTCTCCTCTTTTTTGTAAACTTTCCGCCGACGAGACATGTGGTTGGGGTTTCCGTAATTCCTAAAAAATTATTTCTTCTTCTTGGCGCCGGCGGCCGCTGCTTCCGCACCGGCTTTCGGACGTTTCGCGCCGTATTTCGAACGGCTCCGGCGACGACCATCAACCCCGAGGCTGTCGAGCGTCCCGCGCACGATGTGATAACGCACACCGGGCAAATCCTTCACGCGCCCCCCACGCACGAGCACGATCGAGTGCTCCTGCAGGTTGTGCCCTTCGCCGGGGATGTAGGCTATGATTTCCTGGCCATTCGTCAACCGCACCTTCGCCACTTTGCGCAGGGCAGAGTTCGGCTTCTTCGGCGTGCGCGTCATGACCTGCGTGCAGACCCCGCGCCGCTGCGGACAATTCTTCAGAGCCGGTGATTTTGATTTCACCGAGATCTTCTTTCGTCCCTTGCGAATGAGCTGATTGATTGTTGGCATCGTCGTTAAAAATAAAGCCGCCCGATCTCAGGATTCGGGCGACAAAAAAACCGCTCAGGACCGCGTCTCTCACCTCACGCACCTGATGCGGGGAGCGCGCAATATAGGAATGAATTCCGCTCTCGCAAGAATATTTTCCTGCGGAAACCGCTGGTGCTGAAAACGTGGGGCCGCGAAATCTTATTGCCCAACGGCCGCGATTTCACCCAGTCCGCGAGCGCCCATCGAGCCGTGCGACTTCATCGCGCGCAACCCGCAGTTCGGCGCCGAGTTTCTGATAATCGGCCGCCATCGTATGAAAATCGGGCGCGGCGAATCGCTTCGATTTCGCGCGACCTTTTCTTCCGCGGCGAGGATCGCGGTCTCCATCCCGGGCAGTTCGCGCTCTTCTTTCCACTTCAATTTGCGCGACTTCGTATTCTCCGATCAGGTCCAACACCACCTGTGCGCGGCGAGGATGTTCGCGTGTATCGTCGCCGCTTCATCCCATTCAACCATCTGCGGCAGCTAGCCGGTGACCAGATCGCGGCGCTGATTGTATTCGCCCGCGTCTCGCTCCATCACGCCAGCCGCGATCTGCAGGAACGTGGATTCTCCGAAGCCGTTTCGTCCGACCAGCCCGACGCGTGCGCGTCAAAGTCGCGGTCAAGCACCGCTTGATTGCCGAGGCGCACCACGAGTTCGCTCGCACTGGCGATCGCGTTGCGAACAGACTCAGACACCCTCCCTCATCACACATTGTCCGCTTGCGATCAGGCGCAGCTGTCCCCAAGCTTGTTCTCGGCTTCACTATACGGTACCTCCGATGGACTCGAACTCCAAAGCCGCGCGCGCTCATGGGGCGACCGGCTGGCCCAAGGTGGCCGCATCCCGCAAAGAACGAGAGAAGCGCTCGCTTGACGTGCTTTTCGCTGTGCTTCCTTTCGCGGAGGTCGCGACGCCCGTGATCGCGGCGAGTCTCCTTCAGGCCGAAATCGTCCGCGCGGGTTTTTCATCGCACGTCCGCTACTTCAACTTCGACTTCGCCGCGCTTGTCGGAGTCGAACGTTATCGCCAGATTTATGACGAATTCTCGCCGCGGACGCTGCTCGGCGAGCGGCTCTTCGCTGATGTGCTCTTCGACGGCCAATTGCCCGACATCGACGAGTTCGCTGAGAAGCTCGGCGCCGAATATCCGGAGCATGGAAAGATCATTCCGGAACTACTTGCGCTCCGCCGGCATTCCGCAGAGTTCGTGCAGGATTGCGCCGATGCGATCCTGCGATCGCGGCCGCGCGTGGTCGCGTTTAGCACGACGTATCAACAGACCTGCGCTTGTCTGGCTGTAGCCGCGCGGCTAAAGGAATCGGTCGAGCCGCCGGTGATCGTCTTCGGCGGTGCGAACTGCGAAGGGGAGATGGGATTTCAATTCATCCGCTCCTTCGCCAGCATCGATTATGTCTGCACGGGCGAAGGCGATCTCGTTTTTCCCGAATTCCTCACCCGGCTGCTGCGTCATGGTGACGGGCGTCCGCTGCCGGGTTTGCTCAAGCGCGGCGAGAGCACCGAGCTGAGCGTTCCGCCGATGGTGCGGGAGATCGATAGCCTCCCGATTCCCGATTATACCGACTACTTCGAGCAACTCAGACTGCGTCCCGGCACCTCCGACATGGATTGGGTCGCGCTCCTGATGGAGAGCTCGCGCGGCTGCTGGTGGGGCGCGAAGCAGCATTGCACCTTCTGTGGCCTGAACGATGCGGCGATGACCTTCCGCAGTAAGTCGCCGGAGGCCGTCCTCAGAGAAATGTCCGTCTTCGCCGATGAGTATGGCGCGCGCCGTGTCTACTGCGTCGATAACATTCTCGACCTTCGCTATGTCCGAACCGTTTTCCCGAAGCTGATCGAGCGCGGTTCACCGCTGAAGCTTTTCTACGAAACGAAGGCGAACCTGACTTTCGAGCAATTGTCCACGCTGCGGGCCGGCGGCGTGTGCTGGATTCAGCCGGGCGTGGAAAGCTTCAGCAATCAAATCCTGCATCTGATGCAGAAAGGCACGACAGGTTTGAAGAACATCCGGCTATTGCGCTGGTGCCGTGAGCTGGGGATCACACCGCTTTGGAACATCATCTACGGCTTCCCTGGTGAATCGCCGGCGGAGTATGCGCGCATGGCGAAGTGGCTGCCGCTCCTCACGCACCTCGATCCGCCGCAATCCTGCGGAGCCGTTCGGCTGGATCGTTTTAGTCCGTATTTTATTCAACCGGCGGCGTTCGGTCTGCGAGATGTTCGCGCCCATTCCTACTACCGACATGTCTTCCCGCTTCGAGAATCGGAGCTGAACCGGCTGGCTTACTATTTCGAATTCGAGTGGTCACAAGCGAACTACGCCGAAGATTACACGCGGCCGCTCAAGCGCGCGTTTCAGCGCTGGAGAGCTTCGCGCGAGCTTCCGCGGAAGCAGCGGCCGCGGCTCGATCTTCGGCGGAACGGAAATGCACTCGTGATCACGGACACCCGCGCCTGCGCCGTTCGTCGGATGCACCGGCTGAGCGGCTTGGAAGCGGAAATCTATCTGCTGTGCGACACGCCCAAAATGATCCCGAGCTTGCTACAAAATCTGGGCAATCACGCAGAGCGTGAGGTGAGGCAGATCTTGCGACGGCTGCATAACGCCAGACTACTGCTGGAAGACGATGGGCAGTCACCTCGCGCTGGCCGTGTGGCGTAACCGCACCGCGTGGAATTCGCCGCACCTTTCTGCGCTTGACAGTCAGGCGAATGGGCGCGGTTGTTTTGCAAACAGTGAGGGGAGGTGACGAGTTGCCAAAAAAGAGCGCCAAATCAGCCAAAGCAAAGAAACCTCAACTGAAAGTGCGAGACTTGAAGCCGACCAAAGATGCGAAAGGCGGCAGTAAGATAATGCCGTTCAAATAAGGGAAACGAGCACGCGCTCGTTTCACGTTATCCCGCAACCGAGAGATTGAGGAGGTGAATGAAATGCCCAAAAAAACAACAGCGAAGGCGAAGAAGCCTCAGCTCAAAATGAAAGACCTGAAGCCGACGAAGGACCCGAAGGGGAGTCTGACGAGTCGGAAGGCCGGCAAAGGACAGATCGAGCCTTAAAGCAACGCTGGAACCAGCGTGGCTCCTTCCAAGTCGTCGGAAGCCTAAGAAAACAAAGGGGGTGAACAAAGTGCCAAAAAAGCCAAAAGCAACTAAAGCGAGAAAACCTAAACTCAAAATGAAGGACCTGAAGGCGGCGAAAAATCCTAAAGGCGGGGGGTTTGCAGCAAATAAGAAAATTTGACCGAGCGGTGATTCCACTGCCTCTCATTGAAACAGTTCGATCACGAGGAGTTGATAGAGAACGTAGAGTTGCTGCTGAAGGACACCCGGTGGAACGGTGACGGGGATCGTCGCCAAGAGCGCACGGAGTGTGCGACTTCCATCGCTCTGCCGAAGAATCTCCACCTCCCATTCCGGCATCTGCCAGTCGAGTCCGGTGTTGGTCGCCTTGCTCTCGAGTGTAACTCTTCGAAGTTGTCGCCAAGCGCGCCTCTTTTTCGGGAGACGCGTCTTATAAAGGCCCGTCAGAACCGGCCGCCACCCAAGCAGTGCATCGTGATCCAGCCAAGGCGGTTTCGCCGGAGCCTGCCCCGTGAAGAGCAGACGGTGGAATCCGGCCGGACAAAGGATGTCCAGGAGCTCGCAAACCTCCGCGCGCGATCGCGGGATCAGAAGCCGCGGGAAATCGTCCTCCATCGCGCGACGAAGCGCACAATACGACGACGTGCTGCCTTGAAGGTGAAATCCGGCCTCCCGCGCAATGCTGATCCATTCCGAGAGCGGCAGATTGTGGATCACCGAACCGAAAAGGTCGCCCGCAAGATAGCTTTCCTTTCTATTGGCGAGGCGATCGAGGCCGTGGGCGTCGCGAACCCCATCGGATAGTTTCAAAAAACTCCGCAGGTCCGCACGCTGCGAAAACTCAGCCATGTCGAATCCAAACGCCGCGAGGAATCGCCTGTCGGCAACGCTGGAATGGTCTGCTCCATTGACTCCAAGATAAAGCGCTCCGTCGGGCTTTAGACAGCGGGCCAGATTGGCCAGCGCCCGCTTCGGCGCAGGGATATAAGAGAGGACTCCATGGCACGAGATGAAGTCGAAGCTGCCTCCTACCAAAACCGGCAGACGCTTCTGCACGAGATCGGCAACGATGAAACGGATTCCACGCATCTCGGGTGCGCCGCGCTGAAGATCCTGCGCAATCCCAATCGATCGAGGACTGAAATCGACCGCCACAATTTGGGCCCGCGTAAAACGGCGGCTTAATCGCAACGCCTCGCGCCCTGTCCCACACCCAGCCACGAGAATGCGTTTCGGCGCCGCCCCCTGTCGTCCTGGTCTCCACAGAGCGTTGATCCACTCTGTCGGCGCAAGTCTCCACCTCCGATCCTTGAGCGCGCTTTCATCGGCCGCCGGGTAAGGGCGCTCCTCGTAGATCCGGCGGACCCGTCTGCTCTCGCGGGACTCTGAAGCGCGACTCATTATCTTTTGCGATACCATTCCCTCCGCGGGATGTCTCGACTTCTTAAAAATGCCAACGATGTCCGCGCCGCTCGAAGCCATGTTGATTGCTCTCGACACATGCCAAATCGAAAGCGCGCCGTAAGTTGACTGCGCACGGCGTGATCGCGGCCTGCGTCGACCGTGCGCATCGAAAGCGCGCCGTGGCATTTGCCAATCAATCCCGGCGCTCGAACGTGAGCGCAAATGTTCGAACTGATTGAAACCGACCGCGCATCAAAAGCGCGGCGTGGCCGCCTCACGACTGGCCATGGTTTGATCGCGACACCGCTTTCATGCCGGGGGGAACGCAAGGCAAAGTCCGAGGCGAGAGTCGGTTGTGCTCCGGCGTCATGGCCCCGCCCGCGGAAACACATTGTCTGCTTGCGATCAGTCAGGGCCATCCGCAAGCTGCCGCGCCTTGAGACTGTTTCTCTGTCCGTTCGTTGCGCTTTCTCTCTTTGTCGGTCGTGCCGCCCCCGACCTCCGGCGCGGCTTTCGTTTTGTGTTTCCGCGCTAGGCATGTTCAACCTTCTATCAACAGACGGCGCGACGAAGGCGCGGCGCGGCCGCCTGACCACTGCCCACGGTGTGATCGAGACGCCGGCGTTCATGCCGGTGGGGACGCAGGGTACGGTGAAGGCGGTGAGCCCGCGCGAACTGCGGGAACTGCAGGCGCAGATCATTCTCGGGAACACGTATCATCTGTTCGTCCGGCCCGGGTTGGATGTGATCCGGCATTTTGGCGGACTGCACCGGTTCATGAACTGGGACGGGCCGATTCTGACCGACTCTGGCGGGTATCAGATTTTCTCGCTCGCGAAGCTGCGGAAGATCACGGACGAGGGCGTCCGGTTTCAGAATCATCTCGATGGCACGCCGACGTTTATCTCGCCGGAGATTGCGATGGAAATCCAGGCCGCGCTCGGGAGCGACATCGCGATGGTGCTGGATGAATGCCCGCCGTGGCCGTGCGAGCACGATTACGCGGCGCGGAGTCTGGAGATGACGATCCGCTGGGCGCGGCGGTGCAAGGAACAATCTGAATCCGATCATTCCGGTTTCACGCTCCCCTGTTTCCGGTCGCGCGCCAGCTCGTCTTCGGGATCGTGCAGGGCGCGACCTTCGCCGATCTGCGGCGCGAGAGCGCGGAGGCGACGGTGGCGATCGGGTTCGATGGGTATGCGATCGGCGGTGTGAGTGTCGGCGAGCCGGAAGCGGAGATGATGCTGGCGGTGGAAAACAGCGAGCCGTTCCTGCCGGCCGACAAGCCGCGTTACGCGATGGGTCTAGGCACGCCGCCGCAGATGATCGAGCTGGTCGCGCGCGGCGTGGACATGTTCGATTGCGTGTTGCCGACGCGAATCGCGCGGAACGGGACCGCGTTCACGGCCGGCGGAACGCTGAACCTAAAGAACGCGGAGTTCACGCTCGACCAGGGCCCGATCGAGGACGGCTGCGATTGCCCGGCGTGCGCGGAGTTTGCGCGCGGCTATATCCGCCATCTGGTCAAGGCGGAAGAGATTCTCGGGCTGCGTCTAATCACGTTGCACAATCTGCACTTCTATCTCGACCTGATGGCGCGGACCCGCGCGGCGATTGGAGAAGGGAGTTTCTCCGAATTTCGGCGGGCGTTCATCAAAAACTACAAGACCCGCGATCCAGCGTGAGCAAACGATAGAACCCGAACGCGCGCAGCCTACCCATGGCCGAGGAGTGTCCGTGGCTGCCTGCAGTTGTTTTTCGCTGCCGAGGAGCAGGACTTCATCGCCGGGCCGCAGCTCTTCGTCCGGACCGGGATTGACGATGTTTTCGCCTTCGCGCTGAATGCCGACAATGCTCGCACCGGTCTGGGTGCGCAGGCGGAGTTCGCCGATCAGCCTGCCGGTGGCGCGGGACTGAGGCGCGACCATCGTGGTCGAGAGACGGGCATCGCGCAGCACCGCCGGGATGGTGGCCGTGGCGACAGGTTCGTGGCGGGGCGCAGGTGGTTGGGAGAGGGTTTCCTGGAGCGCGAACTGGGCACGGGAATAGAGGCGAATGAAAGAGCGCCGCAGAAGCATCGCGGTCACCGTCACCAGCAAGGCCTGCACGAGGAGCAGCTTCCACGAAGGCAAAACCGTGGAGCTGAGCAGGAGCACCACCAGCACGAGCGTGATGCTCCCAGCAGCGACGATGGTGGTGGCGACGATGGAGCGCAGGGCGTCGGTGTTGCTGCCGCCAGCGGCGCGGCTCACGCTCATTTCGGAAAGGAGCATGCCGAGCGCGCGGAGTTTTCGGAACATGGCGATGAGCATTGGCAGACTGGCCAGCATTGCGCCGAGCCAAAGCACCGCCTTTTCGCCATCGGCTCCGTGGGAATTTCCGGCCACCATGCGAGCACCCTTCCCCGAAGCGCCGCCGCGGCGACGAAGATGCCGGTAATGAGGATCAGATTGAGCGCGATCTGCCATCCCCACTTCCGCGCGAGGGCGGCGCCGAAGTGCCGCTCGCCCGCGGCCAGGCCGCTGATCCATGCGTGTAGTAATCAAGCCAGCGCTGCACCGGCAGGGGCGCCACGCGTTCGAACCAGCCCGTCACGGCGTCGGAACTCTTGATCAGGTACGGCGTGAAGAGCGTCGTGAGCGCGGAAACTGCCACCGCGATCGGATAGAGGAAATCGCTCGTTACCTTCAGCGAAAGCCCGAGGGCAGCAATGATGAAGGAAAACTCGCCGATCTGCGCCAGCCCCATCCCCACGCGCAAGGCTGTCCGCCGCTCGTGTCCGGCCAGGAATACGCCCAGCGAGCACGCGAGCACCTTGCCCACGACGACCACCGCCGTGATCGCAACGATCGGGCCGGCGTAGCGTGCGATCAGCACGGGGTCGATGAGCAAGCCGATGGAGACAAAGAAGACCGCGCTGAACATGTCGCGCACCGGTTCGAGCAGCGTCTCGATCCGTGCGATCTGGCGCGCCTCGGCGACGATCGCGCCGATCAGAAACGCGCCGAGCGCGACGCTATAGTCCAGTTGCACCGCGAGAAGCGACACCCCAAAGCAAAGTCCGAGCACGCTCACGAGCAGCATTTCGTTGCTCTTGAACCGCGCGACGTAGTCGAGCAGACGCGGGACAAGGATGAGCCCCGCGACAAGCAAAATCCCGAGAAACGAGCCCAGCTTCAGCACCGTGACGCCGATCTCGCGAGCGGTGAACGAACCGGTCGTGGCGAAGCCCGAGAGCAGCGCGATCATCACGATCGCAAGGATGTCTTCCACGATCAGGATGCCGAAAATCAGCTCCGCGAACGGCTTCTTGTTAAGCCGCAGCTCACCGAGGGCCTTGATGATGATCGTGGTGGACGAGATCGACAGAATCGCACCGAGGAAAACGCTGTCGATGCTGCTCCAACCAAACATCTGCCCGAGCGAATAGCCGGCGCAGAGCATGACGAGAATCTCGAGGGTGGCAGCGATGAAGGCCGTCGCACCCACCTGGTTCAGCTTCCGCAGGCTGAACTCCAGCCCGAGCGAAAACATCAGGAAGATGATGCCCAGCCCGGAGAGCGTCTGGATGGTGGCCGGATCGTCAATGAGCGGAAATGGCGGGGTGTGCGGCCCGATGATCACGCCCGCGATGATGTAACCGAGGACGACCGGTTGCTTGAGCCGGTGGAACACGATCGTCACCAGCCCGGCCACGATCATCACGATCGCCAGATCGTGCAGGAACGTAATGTCGTGGGCGGCGGCGGCGAGCGGCATGGGTTAATCAGGCGGCAGAAACGACCGGCCCGGCGGCCCGTGGCAGCTTGGCCTTTTCTTTCGCGCGACCGGGCCACCAAAAAACAATCGGCGCCGCCACGAAGATGGAAGAGCAGGTGCCAACCAGAATTCCGGCGAGGATCGCAAAGGCAAAGTCGTGGAGCACGGGACCGCCGAAGAAATAGACGCGATGGTGGGGAGCACGGTCGTGACCCCCGGTGGGAACGGTGCGCCCGAGCGTTTCATCAGCGTGGAGAGCGAAGCGCCGTCCTGCTTGTTCATCTCTTCGCGAATAGTGTCGAAAGCCATGATCGTGTCGTTTATCGAATACCCGGCAACGGTGAGGACCGCACTTCCCTAAAGCGGCCGCGCCCTCGGCGTCAAATTTGCAGCATCACGCCCCAGCCCCGCTCGTCGAAAGTGACGGCGCCTTTGGTCACATGGTCGCCGAGCAGGTCAGGGTGCGGTTTCACGAGCGGTCTCGCGGTCAAAGCCTCTCCGTTTCCGCATGCGTCTCGATACGGTAGCCGCCGGCACGAGCGCGCTCCCGGCTTCAATCTCCGGCATGAGTCGGTCGCTTTCGGGATGCACGAGATCAGAACTCGAGATGGGCGGCCTGCCCACTGTTTCGCGTCAGGAACAGAGCTGCTCTTCGCGGGGCCGTCTCTCCTTGCAAACCATTATTACCTGTGCTCAATAGAAGCCCGCATTTCTCGCAGGCGCTTCCCGCGACCGGACGGCGAGATTGCACCACCCCACATGTTATTTGCTCTCCTCGCTCAAGCGGCTCCCACGCCGGCCGGCCCCAACCCGCTCGCGTCATTCGTGCCGATCATTCTGATCTTTGTCATCATGTACTTCCTGCTCTTCCGTCCGCAGATGAAGCGGCAGAAGGAACAGGCCCGGCTTGATTTCAACGTTGAAAACCGGCGACCATGTGGTCACGGCTTCCGGAATTCACGGTATGATCTCGAATGTCAAAGATCGCACCATTATCGTGAAAATTGCCGACAACGTGAAGATCGAGATGGAAAAATCGGCCGTCGCCACGGTCCTAAAGGCAGAGGCCTAAAATCATGCCCCCCTATCTCACCTTTTTCATCGGACTCGTCATGCTGGTCCTGTTCGGATGGTATTTTGCCGTCGATCTCGGCCCGCGGAAGCGCATCCTCGGTTCCCTGCTGACCGTGCTGCTGACCGCTTTCTGCATCTGGTCGATGTTGCCGATGGATAAGAAGATCCGCCTCGGCCTCGACTTAAAGGGCGGCACTTCGTTCCTGATCAAGCTCTCCTCGGAAGATGGCAGCGCGATCGCAAAAGAGACGCTCGACCAAGCGGTCGAGGTTATCCGCAAGCGGGTCGACCAGTATGGCGTCGGCGAGCCCGTGATCAGTCCTTCCGGGACCGACCGCATCCTCGTGCAAATTCCGGGGCTCGATTCGGAAAAGATTCACGAAGCGCGTGAACAGCTTTCGAAGGTCGCGAAGCTGGAATTTCGGCTCGTTTATCCTGATCACGGCGAGCGCCTGCGCGGGATTGATGCCGGCACGGATATCATTCCGCCGGAGTATCGCATCGAGTCCTACACGCTGCGCGGCGAGGGAGGCAAACCTGAAGAACAAGAACGCCTTCTGGTGAAGAAACGCGCCGATCTCGGCGGCGAGCGGGTCAGCAACGCGCACGCCTTTTTCGGGAACCAGGGCTGGGGCGTGGTGCTCAACTTCGACAGCGAAGGAGCGAAGCAGTTTGGCGATATCACAGAGAAATTCAAAGGGTATCGCTTCGCCATCGTGCTCGATAACGTGATCCAATCCGCGCCCGTCATCCGCGATGCCATCTACGGCGGCAGCGCGGAGATCACCGGCCGCTTCGGTGAACAGGAGGCACGCGGGCTCGCGACGGTGTTGGAGAATCCACTGCAGACGCCGGTGAGCATCGAGGAAGAGCGAAGCGCATCCGCCTCTCTTGGCCAGGATTCGATCAAGAGCGGTGTCTACGCAGGCCTCGTGGGGCTGGCCCTGATCTTCATCGCGGTTCTCCTTTACTATCGGTTCGCCGGACTCGTCGCACTCATCGCGCTGGCGGTGGAAGGAATTCTGCTTTTCGGATTGCTGGCCATGTTTGGTGCGGTCCTCACCCTGCCGGGCATCGCGGGTATTATCCTCAGCCTTGGCATGGCGATCGACGCGAACGTCCTGATCTACGAGCGGCTGCGCGAAGAAATCGCGCTCGGCAAGTCGCTCAAGACGGCGCTGGATGCTTCCTACAGCAAGGCATTCTCCGCCATTTTCGACTCGCACGTGACGACGTTGATCACAGCTGCGATCCTTTACGTGATCGCGACGGGGCCGGTCCGCGGCTTTGCCGTCACGCTCACGATCGGAATCATCGCTTCCATGTTTACCGCGCTGATCATCACGCGGACCCTGTTCTCCTGGCTTTTCCACTTCAATCTCCTGCGCAAGATTTCGATGGCTGATTTGATCTCGGCCACGAACATCGATTTCATCGGCAAGCGCCGCCTCGCGCTGAGCATTTCAGCGATCGCCATCGTGGTATTGAGCGCGCTCTTTTTCATCCGCGGCTCGCACAACTTCGGCGTCGACTTCCTCGGTGGCGACCGCTTGGTCCTCGAAGCGCAGGGTGAAAAAATCAGCGAAGGGCAGGTGCGTGACGCGCTCGAGCGAATTGGACGTGACGGATGCAGTCGTCCAGAAGGAAACTTCCGCGACCTCCGAGTTCATGACGATTCGCAGCCCGATTGACAGCGGCCAGCGGATCGAGGCGCATTTAAAGTCGAAATTTCCTCAGGCGCAGTTCCGGACTGAAGCGAGCGAAAAGGTCGGAAGCCTCGTCGGCGGAGAGTTGATCCGCAGTTCGCTTATCGCGCTCGGAATGGGACTGCTCGGGATTCTGATTTACGTCGCGCTGCGCTTTGAATTGTCATTCGCGATGGGAGCGATGGCCGCTCTCCTGCACGATTTGCTAATCACGATCGGGATTTACTCGCTCGCCGGCCGCGAGATCTCGCTCATCTTCGTCGGCGCGATCCTTACCATCGCTGGCTATTCGGTGAGTGATACGATCGTTGTTTACGATCGTATCCGGGAGGGCCTGCGAAGCGAGCGCAAAGGCTCCGTGCAGGCGATCATGAACCGCAGCATCAACGAAACACTCTCGCGGACGATTCTCACCGGCGGCACAACGCTTCTGGCCCTGGGTGCGCTCTATTTTTTGGGCGGGCCGGTTTTGAACGACTTCGCCTTCGCGATCTTCGTCGGCGTGATTGTTGGGACGTTCTCGTCGGTTTATACCGCGGCGCCGATTGTCCTCTGGTGGTCGCGCTGGAAAGGGAAGAGCTTGCAGCGCGAAGTGAAAGAATCGGACCTCGCGGCGACTCCAGCGTTGCAAGGCCGTTCGTAGTCCTTGACGACCGGACTCCCTCAAACCTGAAAGTTATTCACAGGCTTGACGCTGGGAGGGCCGCCGCTTAGGATCGCCATGCCGGTCGTCCGGACGCAGCTTTTTCAACCCCAAGGAAACTTTTAAGATGCCAGAAGTGATTGTTCGCAAAGGTGAGCCGGTGGACCGCGCCTTAAAACGCCTGAAAAACAAGCTCGACGCCGAGGGAATCCTGGAAGAGGTGCGCCGGCTGCGTGCGTTTGAGACGCCGACGCAGAAGACACGCCGCAAAGCCAAAGCGAACGCCAAGCGTGGCCGGACAAAGTTCCGCTTCAATCCTTCGTAAGCTACGCGCCACGTTCGGGTTTTGACTTTGCAACGGCGCTCTCTTGAGCGCTGTTGCTTTGTACGGATGGCTAGGAGCGGGTGTAATCGGGAGCAACCCTCCGCAGCGTCGCGGGACTCGGCCTAAATCGTCGCTCGCCGTCCCAGGCGGGCGACTCCGACTACTCGCACTCGCAGACGATGCGAAACCCGAGATCGTTGCACGAATAAGACGGCACGTTCGACCCGCGCGTGGTCGTGCGCAGGCTATTGAAGCGCGATTTCCAGCTCCCGCCGCGATAGACCCGCTTCGCCCCTGCCGTCGCACCGCGCGGATTCACTTTGGGTGTCCCGCGGTATGGCTCGAAATAGTCGTAGCACCATTCCCAAACGTTGCCCGCCATGTCTTCGATGCCAAACGGGCTGGCCCCAAGCGGGAAGGCACCGACGGGCGAGCTTTCCGGATAGCCATCGCTGATTTCGTGGTCACTCCAGGCAAAGACCGTATTCCGGTCGGCATAATTGGCGAGATCGCCACGGCGGTCATGATTACCCCAAGGATACCTGCGCCCGTCTTTGCCTTTCGCCGCATACTCCCACTCTGCTTCCGTCGGCAACCGGTACTTCTTGCGCTCGCGAGCGGAGAGCCAGTGGCAATACTTCGCTCGCGTCCAGACTGCTGACGTAAACGACCGGATGGCGATCGCCTGCCCCGGGCGCGCGCTTGCGGCGGTGGGTGGGATCGAACTGCTCGTAATCGGCGTTCGTAATCGGAAAGCGCGACATGTAGAAACGGCTCAGCGTCACTTTTGTGTAGCGGCCTCTCGTTGGGGCCGGCCTCGAGCGCATTCGCTGCCCATCACAAATTCACCGGACGGCACAAAAAACATCTGGCCGCCGACCGAATTGACGTAACCCGGGAACCGCTCCCGATCGGCGGAAGAAACCTCCACCGTCGCGACCCCGGCCGCCATCGGCGCAGGCTGCGCATTTGGTGCCGCGGCGGCGGCCGTCGTCGCCATCGGCGCGGGTGCGGCCGGCGCGCCGGGAGTGCTCGCTTCCTGGTCGGCCTCCTCGAGATATAGATCGACGAGATCCTCGGCATCGCCGGGATCGAGACCGAGGTTTTCGGCCATGTTGACGAACGCATCGCGCGTGTCGTCGCCCATCCCGTCGCTGTCGAGCCGGCTAAGGCGTAACATGCGGAGAAATTCGTCCTTCGGCGCGAGGGCCTGCCGACGGGAACGCGGCGACGCGTCCACCATGGGCGCCGCCTCTGGGACCGGGGCGATGTCCTCCATCAGCACCACACGCTTGGCGCCGCTGTCCTTGCAGCTCACCCTCGATGTAGGCGAGCATCTGCTCGTCGGTGAGGTCCTGCTCGCGTCCGAACCGCAGCAGGTTCTTCTCCTCATCTCCGGTCAGCGCCCCGTCCGCGATCGCAAACGTCAGATACTTGTGAAACTCGGCAACGGACAGCTCGTGCGCCTGCGCGGCCAGCTCCTCGTCCATTTGCCGGCGGCGCTCCGGATTGAGCAGCTCGACGCGCGCCTGCGTCAGGTAACGCGACGATTCATCCAGCCCGGGCCGCAGCATCTGCGCCATGCGGATTGCTCGGCTGATTCTTCAGCGGGAGCTTCTTCTGCCACCAGCGAAGCAGTTCGCGGCAATGCTCCTCGATCAGCTCGTTGCTCGGGTTCTCCTGCGGATCGAGGCAGAGCCGCTCGTAGAGGTTCGGGGAGTTGTATTTGCTCCAGCCATCCCACTTGTGCGGATCATCCGGCAGCGGGACGGGGAAATGCACCTTCACCGTGGAGCATCTCAGGAGACACGTGAGCTCGGCGAGGCTGGCAGTCGCCTGGGCGATTTCATGCGGGGCGAGGCCCGTGTTTCGCTCGATCGACATCTTGGTCTCATTCCCCGCGGCGTGCACCGCGACTTCGAGCACCTGGTTGGCGTTGTATTGGTAAACCAGCTCGACCGGCGAGCCCTTCGGCAGGAACGGCGGCAACTCGACGTCGCAGATGCCGAGCGGCGTGCATTCCGCCGGGAGCGTGCTTTCGCCCTCCACGATGCGGACAATCGCCTTCTGCATGTTGGCGCTTGCCGTGCCGAAGAAGTTCTTCGAGTTCGCCGGAATGGGGGTCATCTTGCCGATCATCGGGAAAACGTATTCCTCGAGCGGCCCTCATCCCAAAGCACGACGCCGAGCGTGTGCGAGGTGATGTTCGTCACCTGGATGAGCGCGCCTTCGCGGGAGGAAAATTGCTGGCGCGTATCGTCCGGCAGCATTTTCTCGCCAGAGCTTCTGCTCTTCCTCGAGCATGACGAGAATCGCCTGGATGGCCGCGCCGATCGCCACCGCTTCGTCCGGATTCACGTCTTCGGCCAGCGGCAGCGGACGAAAGCTCGGCGATCATCTCGCGCACCATCGGCATGCGCGTCATGCCGCCGACGAGCAAGACCTTGTCGATCTCCTCCCACGCAAGCTTCGCCTCCTGCATGACCATCTCGCAGATCGTCTTGCACTTCTCGATCGAGATGCCGGGTGCGTTCTTCGAATCTTCGCGCGTCAGTTCCACCTTCACGCTCTTGCCGTTGTAGCTGTGGACGATCGCCGTGCGCGGCCGGCTGGAGAGCTGGATCTTCGCGGCCAGCGCGCGGCTCTGCAGATCCTGGTAGCTTTGCAGATCGAGCAGCGGATTTTCGCCGTGCTCGCGATCGAATTCCTCCGCCACGCAGATTGACGATCACGTCGTCCCAATCCTTGCCGCCGAGGCGATGGTCGCCGTTGGTCGCCAGCATCGCGAATGTCGTGGCCTTCGATCCGCATGATCGTGACGTCGAACGTGCCGCCGCCAAGGTCGAAGACGAAAACCGTCTGGTCCTCATCGAGCTTGTCGAGACCGTAGGCGACCGCCGCGGCGGTCGGCTCGTTGATGATCTGCAGGACATTCAAGCCCGGCCAGCTGGCCGGCGGTGATCGTGGCCGTGCGTTCGGCATCGTTGAAATACGCCGGAACGGTGATGACCGCATCGGTCACCGGCTCCTTGAGGTACTTTTCCGCGTCCTCCTTCAGTTTCTTCAGGATCAGCGCCGAGAGCTCCTCCGCGGAATAGATCTTGCCGTCGAATTCGCGATGAAATTGCGCCTTGGTCTTGCCCATCTCGCGCTTCACGAAATCGACGATCCGTTCCGGCTCCGCGACCGAGTTGTTCTTCGCGAGCGTGCCGACGATCGCCTTCTGGCCTTCGAACAGGATCACCGAGGGCGTGATCCGCTCGCTCTCGCGGTTGGGAATGATCTGCGGCTTCCCGTAAGGGTCGATGTGCGCGACGGCCGAGAATGTCGTGCCGAGATCGATGCCGATTGCTTTGCGATGATGACATGTGGTGTTTGGAGGTTAGTGAATCGCCGGAACGCTGAGCCGCGCTCTCATATGCAGTTTCCATGCCGGATTGGCCGCGGAACTTCAGCAAACGCGAAAGCGCGAAAAGCACGCCCTGACATCCGTTGAAAAACACCTCGCCGCCGGACCGTCGCCGGGGCCGACAGAGGCGCGTCACGCTGAAGCGCTTCGCGACCACTTCTTCGGGCCGCAGCACCTGCTCGCGCCAGATGAATCCGCGCTTCACGCGCATCACGATGCGGCCGTCCTCTTCCGCGAAATCGGCCGGTTCAATAGCTCACCACGCGGTGCAGCGTCGCGATCGACCATCTCCTTCGTCTCGATCTCCGTCACCTCCATGCGATGCATGATTTCGAGCGAGAGAGTGAATCGCGTTGTCGAGATTGTCGCGACCATTGCCCGGCCGCGCTCTGTCGCTCGCTGCTGCCGCGTCCGCCCGAACTGCATTTGCCCGGCCAGGCGTGCGTGAGATCGTCGAACAGCACGACCAGATCGCGGATGAACGGCTTCTGGAGCGAATCGCGCAGGAAATTGTCGCGGTACTCCTTCAGCTCCTGATGGAGCGAATTGAACAGCCGCTGGTTCACGCTCTCGGTGTTCCGGAGCGCAACCATGTGCTCGTCCATTCTCTGCATCTGCGTCGCGACGGATCGCTCTTCGGCAGCGAGCCGCTCGTCAGTCCGCTCCAAGCCCGCCGAGATCTGCTTCTCCATCGCAGCCATCCGTTCGTCCATGAGTGCGAATTCTTCCCGGAATCTCGTTAGACGTGATCGCCGTCCTGTCGCTCCGCGGCGCGGCGGCCGGATCGTCTTCTCCGCCTCGCGCCACAGCTGTTGCATCGTGGAGGCGAACTCGTCCGTCAATGTGATCTCGTTATCGCCATTGGTCAGGTTTTGACGCGGTAAAATTTCCGGATCGCTTCGACCAGGCCCGGGATATCGTGGCGCCGCGCTTCCACGTCGACCTTAAGCCCCAGATCGCGCGCTGTCTTCGACGTCACCGGGCCGATGCTCGCCACCTGCATTCCTGCCGGCCAGGGCAACCCGAGCGCGATGAAATTTTCCACCGTCGATGAGCTGGTGAACGTGATCATGTCCGCGCCCTCTTCCGCGAGCCGGCGCCGCGCGCCGTTTTCGTCGCGCGTCTCCGGGACGGTTCGGTAGGCAAAACCTTCGTCCACAATTGCCCCCATGGCGGAGAGCTCCCTTGGTAGCACATCCCGCGCCTTTTCCGCGCGGGCGAGCAGAATGCGCAAATTTTCGATGCCGCCTTGCTTCTTGAACTCGCGCACCACCGCCTCCGCGACGTACTCGTCCGGCTGCAGATCCACTTGGAGGTGGAAGTCCCGGATCCGTTGCGCCGTCGCCGGCCCGATCGCGGCGATCCGCGCGCCGCCGATCTCCCGCGCGTCGTCGTAGAGCTTGTAGAACAATTCGAAGAACGCATTCACGCCATTCGGGCTCGTGAAGACGATCCAGTCGTAGGCGTGCGCGTCCTGCACCAGCTCGGCAAACGCGCGCAGATCGCTCGGCGGCTCGATCCGGATCGTCGGCAACTCGATCACGTCCGCGCCGAGCGCGCGCAGTTGGTTGCTCAGCACGCCGGCTTGCGTGCGGGTCCGCGTCACGACGATCCGTTTGCCGGCCAGCGGCCGGCCTTCGAACCAATTCAGCTCCTCGCGCAGCGACACGACGTCGCCAAAAACGGCGACCGCGGGCGCGCGCGAAATCTCTCTCCGCCACCAGCTGCGCGATGGTCCCCAGCGTCCCGACGAGCGTCTCCTGGCGCCCGGTTGTCGCCCATCGAATCAACGCCACCGGCAGGTCGGCCCGCACCCCGTTCGCGAGCATCTGCGCGACTGATGATGCTCGATCCGCTCGACGCCCATCAGCATCACCTGCGTGCCGCCGAGTTTCGCCAGCGCCGCGAAATCGATCGAGCTTTCGCTCTTCGCCGGATCCTCGTGACCGGTGAAAAACGTCACGTGCGAGTTCGCTCCCGCGATGCGTCACCGGAATGCCCGCGTAGGCCGGCCCGGCGATCGCCGAAGTCACGCCGGGCACGACCTCGAAGGCGAGCTTCGCTGCCGCCAGCGCCTGCGCCTCCTCCCCGCCGCGTCCGAACAAAAACGGATCGCCGCCCTTCAGCCGCACGACGCGCTTGCCCGCGCGCGTCTTCTCCACGAGCAGCGCATTGATCTCCTCCTGGGTCAAGCGTGTGCGCGCCCGCCTTTTTGCCGGCAAAGATCATCTCACAGCCTTTCGGCGCCCACTGCAGCATCTCGGGATTGCAGAGGTAATCGTAAACGATCACCTCCGCCTGCTCGATGCAGTTCCTTCGCGCGCAAGGTGACCAGCCCGAGATCGCCCGGCCCCGCGCCGACGAGATAACATTTCCCAGCCTCTAGTTTTCTTTTCCATAGATTTTTTCAAACAGCGCCGCCGCGAGCGCTTCCGGCTCGACGCGGCGACCAGCGCCCGGCACGCGTTGCCATCTTGCGGCTCTGCGGTCGCCTTCGGCAGAAAACCTGCGCTTGCAACGATCATTTCGTCCGCTTCCTCGATCGTCGCCTGAACACGCCGACCGGCGTTCCGCAATCGCCCTGCAGCAGCCGGAGAAACTCCCGCTCCGCGCGCAGACATAGCATCGTGTCCGCATCGTTGATGGCCGTCAGAAGCTGTCCGCGTTGCGCATCGTCGGCACGGATCTTGCAGGGCGACGATCCCCTGCCCGCCGGCGGGAATGAATCGGTCATCCGGCCAGCAACTCGATCCGCAATGCTCTGCTCGTCGAAATTGAATCTCATTTTCCAGCGCAATCGATAGCCGAGGCGCTCCAGACCCGCGCGCGCCAGAACAATGCCATCCCACGAATTCGTCCACCAGCTTGCGCAAACGCGTCGGCACATTCCCGCGCAGATCGACCAGATTTCAGATCCGGCCGCGCCGCAGCGCAGCTGATGCTGCCGCCGCACGCTGCCGGTCGCGATCGTCGCGCCGTTCGGCAACGCGGCGAAGCCTGCCGCTCGTCTTGCGTGATCAAGCACATCCTCCACCGCCGCCCGCGGCAACGCGGCGCAGATCTCCAGCTCCGCCATCGTCTCGCTCGGCAGATCCTTCGCGCTGTGCACCGCCACATCGATTCGGCCGATCGCAGCAGCGCCCGCTCGATTTCGCGCGTGAACATTCCCTTGCGACCGGCTCTGCGATCCAGGACCTCGGCCAGCGGCCACTCTTCTCGTCCCCGCTGGTCGTGATGATCTCCATCGCGACCTCCAGCTCCGGGATGCGCCGCGCGCAACGCGCGCTCCACCAGCGCGGTTTGCGCGCGCGCGAGATCGCTGCCGCGCGTGCCAAGCACGATCCGGCATCACGATTCCGAGGGCCGCAGCGGTGCGTCAGCACCGACGTTTCCGACGACGCGCACGGATCCGCGCACGCCCGGCAGCCGCCGCGCAGCCACGCGCTGAAATCCGCCACGTGCCCGGCGATAATTTCTTCGCCCGCCGCGATCTGCTGCCGTCGCAACGCGAGCGATTGCTGCGCGATCGATTGCAGCGATCGATGTCGTAAAGGAAGACGCCTTCCATCTCATTCACATCCGGCGCCACGTCCCGCGGCACAGCGATATCGATGATGAAAAGCGGCCGGTCCCAGCGCTCGCGCAGGATCGGCGCGAGCTTTGCCGCGGGTCAGGAGCGGCTCGTCCGCCGCGGTCGATGAAATCAGGATGTCCACCTCGCGGCATTGTTTTTCCCAGCCGTCAAACGCCACCGCCCGACCGCCAACCGCGCCGCTAATCTCTCCGCGCGCTCGCCGCGAGCGGTTCGTGACCCGCAGATCAGTCACGCCGCGCGAGACCAGCGCGCGCGCCGTCCGTTCGCTCGTTCGCCGGCGCCGAGCAGCAGCACCTTGCGTCCCCGCAATTCGCCGAAAATCTTTACCGCCAGTTCCACCGCCACCGAGCCCACCGAGACCGCGCCGCGCGTGATGTCGGTGTGCGTGCGCACCTGTTTCGCCACCCGGAACGCGCGTTGAAACAGTCGATGCAGCAACGGCCCCGCGCCGCCGGATTCCCGCGCCTCCGCATACGCCTGCTTCGCCTGGCCGAGCACTTCCGTCTCGCCGACCACCATCGAGTCGAGGCCGGACGCAACGCGAAACAGATGCTGCACGCATTCCTCCCCCTCGTAGCGATAGAACGCCGCCCCATCGTCACCAGTCTCGTGCGACATCCGCCGCGCAGGTGATGCGCGATCGTGCCACTGTCGAGCGGACGCTCCGAGACGGCGTAAACCTCCACCCGGTTGCAGGTGGAAAGGAGCAGCGCCTCGGCGCAGCCGGTGCTTGCGCGGAGCACGGCCCCGATGTCGACCCAGCGGGTGTAACGCTCCCGCGTCTCGACGTTCGCAGTGTGATGGCTGATGCCGACGCAGAAGAGATTCATCACGCGGGGATGCTGTTGCGAGACAAAGGTTATCCCCCAGAGCACGGAGACCGCGGCGGTGAACGCAACCACGCAGAGCACGGCCACCTGTCGCGGCGGGAGGCGAAAGAGATGCCGGCCCTGCAGGATTGCGCGCGTAGAACAGCCAGACCGTGATCGCCGCAGACCATCTTCGGCAGTGGCAGTGGTTGGCCAGTGAAGAAGCCGCTCACCAACCCCGCCGTATAAAGCACAAAGCCGAGCCAAAGCAGCCGGGTGATCGCAGCAAACAGATCATGCAGCGGCGGTAGATGCTGGAACATCGAGTGCAGCTGGTGCGTCTTGAGCTGGCGTTCCTGCAGCAGGTACATGAGTCCCGCCACGCAGGCGAGGGCGAAGGCGCCGTAGGCGATCATTGAAATCGAGGCGTGAAACTCGAGCCAGGCATTCGCCGGCGTGCGCACCTGATGCCGCACATCCATCGGCGCGAGCAACGCAAACCCCTGGATCGCAAACACCAGGGGCGCCGTGAAAGCGCCCATCAACGAGAGGCGGTAGGCCGGCCCCACCACCATGTAGGTCAGCACAATCGACCAGGCGAGGAAGACGAAAACCTCAAAGAGGTTGGTGATCGGACAACGGCCAATGGCGTGCCCACGGATCCACAAGAACGCAGTCTGGAGCAGGAAGCCGCAGGCGATCGCAATGAAGCTGAAAATGCCCGGCGTGAAAACGCGGGCGCGCATCGCCAGCAGCGTCCGGATGATCGCGACCAGGAAACAGGCCGACGCGGCCATAACGAGCAGGCGATCCATTATGTGCCGAGAGCCTACGAGGAGCCGGTTTGCCTGGCAACCGTGCGCTCATTTGTTGCCGGGATTGCTAACCCCGGCCGCGGAGGGCGTGCCCGGCGGGGCGGCCTAAATCGGCGACGGCTCCGCTATGGCAAGGAGTTCCCCGCCTGGGAACGCACCACGAGGGTATCCCCGCTGTTGACGAAGCCATCGGCATTCACGTCGGAACGGAAATTTGAGGTGCCGGCTGCCTGCCCGGAACGGTTTCGGGTTTGCAACGCGTCGCCCGCATTTACAAAACCATCGCCGTTACTGTCGCCTCTCAGGACGCTCATGCGGATGCTCGCGGAGGGGAGAGTCTGGCCAAAGATGTCGGTAACGTTGGTTAACGTCACGGCGATCGTCTGGCCATCAGTGACACCTGCCAGGTTCACGGTCATTGTTCTTCCGCTGTAGTTCGGATTGCCCGCGATAGTCGCGGTGCCTTCGGTGACACTGGCGCTTCCGTCTGTTAGTTCGTTCATGAAGGTCAAGACAAGCGTGTGGCCCGAAACGTCCGAGCGGCACTCGACTGCCGGCTGGCCGGTGAGAGAAAGACTTAGGTCGAAAATACCTGCCGCAGCGTGCGTCTTACGGGAAACAGCACTGACGAGTTCCTGGTTAGGCGTCAGCAAGACCGCGCGAATCTGGTTCGACGTGCCGATCCTGAGGGCATCGACGGAAATTTGGCCCGCGTCATTAATTCCCGTGGCGGTGTAGAGTCGATAGTTGGCTCCCGAAGTGTCGACCAGAGTTTCCAGGTCGAGCATCTCGCCGTCGCGATAGACAAACGCGACTGAGTAGAGCGCCCCGCCCTGGTAGGGACGATAGGTGGTGCCGACGACGACATCGTGAATGTTCACGCCGTAGGCCTCGCTTCGATCGCTCAAGAAGTCGTTATCACCGATCGCTCCGAGATCGTGCATGGTCGCGCCGTCATAAAGAAATGCGTGGCGCCGATTGTCGGTGCTGATCGAAGACCACCCCGCGACGTGCCCATTGGCGTTGATGAAATTCCCGGAACTTGAGCTTCCAGCAATCGTGCCCAGGTCCCGCATGCCGGTAGCGGCTTCCCAGATGAACGCGTGAAAGCTTCCGAAGCCCGTTCCGACCTGTGCGGTTCCGGTGACAACGCTCGAGTTGTTAATACTAAAGGCCTTGGCGTAGCCACCCCCGAGCGTGCCGAGATCACGCATGCCGTTGGCAGCGTCCCAGATGAAAGCGTGCGTATTACTGGTACTTAGGCTGGCCCCGGAATGGCCGACGACCTCGCCGAGGTCGTTTATTCCATTGGCCCGCGAGTAATTGCCCCATAATGGCAAAAAACCAAGATCGATCGCCGTCCCGTTGCTCCAAAGAGCGGCGTGACGAATGGAGCCGCCGTTCACGGAATATTGTGAGTCGCCCACGACCTGGCCGAGATTGTTGATTCCCACCCCTGGCTCGTGCGACCGCCGGGAATGGTGCCCAAATCCTCGACCAGACCATTGTTGAAGCGCGCCGCATGATTATTGGTGTCCGAGTAGGAATAGCCAGACACCTGGCCCGCGTTATTGATACCCGTCGGACTGCTGCTAACCACTCCGGTCTGAGGATCCGGGTTGATCGTGCCGAGATCGGTGAGGTGATAGGTCTGGGCGCGCGCCAGAGAGGTGATCGCCAATACGATGAGGATCGAAAACAAGGCCGATGGTCTCAGATCATTCATAGGGATTTCCTTTATGTGGTGTTTTAGTGGCGGCTAGGTCCAAGGGCCAAAGGGTCTTCGTTCTTCCTGCTGACGCTCTTCTCTTGGATCGTTGCTGGTCGTGCGCACGCGCGCCAATTTCGAACTGGGCGTAATCCTAAGCGCACGGCCTCGCATGCTCGTTAGGGGAGCGATGTGCCCGAGCGCGAACGAACGATCAGCGCGTCGCCGCTGTTGACGAAACCATCGGTGTTCACATCGGAGCGGAAGTTGGTCCCATCGGTGTTTTGACCGGAGCGGTTGCGCGTTTGAAGGGCATCGCCGGAGTTCACCAAGCCATCGCCGTTTGTGTCGCCAGTCAATAGTCCCACCTGTAGGCCAACATCGCTGGTGTTCGTGCCATTGTTCACGCCCGACAAAGTGATGGTGATCAATCTGTGCATCGACCACGCCGGTGAGGCCGATGGTTACTTCTGGTCCGACTACGCTCAAACTACTAACGCTGCCGATGCCTGCTGTGACCTGCGCCTGTGAGACCGTCACCGGAGCCGCGAAGGTCATGACGACCTGGTGATCACCAGACGCGCCGCCAGCGCGCGACTCGATGCCCAGGCTTCCGGACAGCGGAAGATTGATGTCACCTGCTCCCATGGCTCCGTGGGTCTTGCGCGAGACGGCCACCATTCCTTCGGTCACAGATGACGAGCTTCGCCGTGTGGTCACGCGCATCGCACTGAAGGGCGCGTGGTCGTAGAAGGCCGAATAGGCGAAGACCGTGGTCCCGTTGGCACTCGTGACAAACGGAGTCTCCTCGGGCAGGGTGGAGTTTGCCACCGGCAAGCCCGCAGGATCGAGCACGGTTCCAGCCGAATCGATGTGCGCGGCGTAGATATCGCCGCGCGGCTGCATCGGAAATAATTCGTTGCGCTGATCGAGCCAGGTAGCGACGTATTCCGTTCCGTCCCAGGCGACGGCCGGAAGGAATTGGTTTCCCGGCGCATCCGAGATGACGAAACCAAGGTTAGCACCGAGAAGCGTGCCGTCCGCCTGGATGCGGCGTCCTTTGATGTTGTTCTGGTTGGTGCTGTTATCCGCCCAGACAATCAACGCCTCACTGCCGGAGACGGCGAGATGCGGCGTGTCTTCGCGGCCGTTGCCGGCGATCGCAAAAGTCCCGGTTGGCGCGCCGGCCTGGTCAACGAAAGAAGCCCGGATGGATGAAAGCGAAACGTCGTGGCGGCTGTGGTATTCGAACACGACCAGCCATCGATTACCGAAAGCCGCGACCCGCGGTGCGAAATTAAAATTGGTAAGCACCAGAGTGGGCGAACCGAGTACAACTCCCGCACCGGTCACGCGGACCGCTTCGACATAACGCAATTGGCTCCCGACCGGGCAAATCGCCACCGTTAAAAAGGTGTCGCCGAGCGCGGCGACATCGGGTGTGGCCCGTCCATGACGGAAAACGGAACCGCCTCGACAGGCAAACCAGCGGTGGAAACACGGCGTCCGTAGACCTTTCGCGGGCGATTGCCGAACTCATCCACTTCCAGGCGATCCCAGACGACCAAAAAATTGGTGCCGTTAAACGCGACGGACAGTTTTCCATTCTCTCGATTAACGAGATCGGAAATGAGGAACGGCTCTGCGTCGAGCGCGTTGCCCGAGGCATCGAGTCTCTGCCCATAGATCTGCGCGTTTCCAGCAGTCTCGCGCTGGAAGACGGTCAGAAATACACTGCCGCCGAAAGCCATGCGCGGCTCGCTTTGCGCGGTGCTCCCTCACTCACCGGCGCTTCGTTGCTGACAGTCCCGCTGTTTGAAACTTGAGCGGTGTAGCATGTCCTCTTCGGCTGTAAAGTCATGCCAGACGATCTGCACGGCCCCGGCGAATCCAGCCGTGATAGCGGGGAACGCCGCGATCGCCGGTGGAGCGGAAACGCGGATCGGATTCGCATCCAGGACAGCTCCCGCGCTTGAAACACGTTTCACGTTGATCGCTGGGTTGAAGCCGCTCATGTAACTGACGAAATAATTCGCGCCGTTCCAAGCGACGCTCGGGAAGCTCTCGGAAGTGCCGACGTTTCCATCGACGATCAAGCCGCTCGGATTCAGCACCTGTCCGGCGGCGGAGACGCGGCTGCCGGTCACGCTGCCGATGTTCCCGCTAAACGGATGCTCATCCCAGACGACGAGATAGTCGGTCCCGTCGGATGCGACCTGTGGTTTCGTCGGCTTGGAGGGCGAGAAGGTGTTGATCGGGAAGATCGCGCCGATCGCAGTCAAACTTTGCGAGAGGCGGAGGCCGTAGATCGTTTGGCTGCCCAGATCATGGAAGACCAGGAGGAAGCCGCTGCCATTGAAGGCCACGTCGGGGTCGCTCAGGTATTGGTCTGGGTGGTTGTGGACGGCGAAACCTTGCGGATCGAGCACGGTTCCGCCCGGGTTGATGCGCGCCGCGAAAACCCAGCGCGCGGTGAAACTGGGGTTGAAATCTTGCCAGAAGACAACCCAGTTTGTGCCTTCGAAAAGGACGCTCGCCGGGATGTTCCCGAGATTATTCGTCGCCGTCCCGATCGTCATCGGCGTGGCATCCAGGACGACGCCGGCCGAAGAAACGCGGACCGCGCGTATCTGGTCGTTGTGGTAGTCGGTTTCCAATTCCTGATACCAGACGACGAGCCAGTTCTGGACCATTCCACGAAACCTGGGGCGAGCTTTGATTGTAGGATGCCTGCGAAATGACGATCGGGTGCTGATCGATGACGTTACCATTCTGGTCCAAACGGGCGGCGTAGAGATCATTCATGGTGCCAAGACCAGGTCCCGCGTAGGGACCGCCTCCGCCGACTGTCATCGTCCCATTCGGCGCCAGGGCCGTACCAGTATCAGACCAAACCGCGAGTGATGTCTCGCCCCCTTTGGCGATCTGCGGCTTCTCTTGTTTGCCCCTGGCCGGCGCCAGCGCGATGTCGCCCGGCAACGGTGCCACCGGGGGGAGATTTCCGTTCGGGTCGGTCGTGGCGACAGTGTCTTTGCCCGCCTCCAGATTGTGGCTTGTAGCCCCCACCGCCGTTTGCAGGTAAGCGGCCATGAGCAGCAGAATGGAGAGAAGGAAACATTTCCGGCGCATTGCCGAACGGGTTTCTGGTTTCATATAGTTAGACTAAAGGTCATTCGATCAGCGGATCGCGCGGCGGCTGTTGGCATTTGCTCACCGTATATTGTGATATCAATCCGAAGCGCATAAAGCTTCCCACCGGCGTATCGCTGATCGTGGCCTGTTTGGCCGTAGCTACTCAAGCTAAGCTGCCCCGCAGCCGACCTGAGCGATCTGCTCCTCTCTTCCATTCCTTTACGGCAGAATTTCCCCGAGCGGGCCCTAACGACCAGCGCGTCGCCGCTATTGACGAAACCATCAGTATTCACATCGGAGCGAAAGTTCGTCTCGTCGGTGTTTTGACCGGAGCGGCTGCGCGTCTGGAGGGCATCGCCGGAATTGACTACACCGTCGGCGTTGATGTCTCCGACTAGCACGCGGAGCGGGAAGGTGATGTCTGTGGTGACTGCTCCATTGCTGACGCCGAAGAGGGTGACCTGCACAGTCTGGCCGGACGCGACATCGGTCAGGGGCACCGTGACGGTGGATTCACTCGGTGAACTCTGCGAAACACGTCCGCCATTCCATCGGCCGCCGGTTCCGAGTTGTCCTACACCGGAAGTGACCTGCGCCTGCGGAACGCCAGTAACGGTGACAGGCGAGTTGAAGGTGAGGACGAGCTCATAGTCACTCGTTAGGCCGCCGCTCCGGCATTCGATTCCGGGCGGGCCGGTAAGCGGCATGTTAATCTCGTAGACGCCGGCAGCGTCGTGGGTTTTTCGCGAAACGGCTGCGCTCAATGCCGCCGGTGCAGCGTTCACGGTGATATCAATGGGCTGGGATGTGGCGCGCGCTCCGGTGTTCGCGACGGTGCGGGCGGAGATGGCATGGCGGCCAGTGGTAGCGTTGTTCCAGGTGAAGGTGTAAGGCGATGTCGTGGCCGACCCGATCAGAATGGTGTCGGCATAGAATTCGACTCGGACGACAGGGTATTGCGATGGGGCTCGTGTCGCGCTCATCTCGATGGGGCCGGGAGCCATGAATGTATCCTCGGCCTGCGGGCTGGTCAGGGTCGGCGGTGAGATTGGCAGCGGGATCGGTCCGCCGTTCGGGGGATTGATGCTGATGCTGACCGGCTGCGAGTCCGCGCTCTCGCCGGTGTTATCTATCGCCCGGGCGACGAGGCTGTGTGAGCCGGTGTTCGGTGAATTCAAAACTATCTGGTAGGGCGATGAAGTATCAGAGCCCTGCAGCTGTCCATCGACATAGAACTCGACGCGACTGAGCGATCGACCGGCAGCCGCGCTGGCGTCGGCGCGGAAGAAGATGTTGGTAGGTAGGGTGAAGACAGCGCCCGCCGCGGGATAACTAAGCGCGGCCTGTGGCGCGGTCTGTCCGGCGGCCGGTTGGTTAACGACAACGGTTTGGCCGCCGACCGTTAATGAGCCGCTGCGGGGTGCGGTGATCGTATTCGCGGCAGCATCGTAGGTAATGGTGGCGTTTCCCGCGCCGGACGTTGCGGAAGTGATCGTAAGCCAGGAGGAGTTGCTTTGCGCATTCCACGCGCAGGTTTCAGAAGTGGCGGCGACCTGAACGGCAAAGCTTCCGCCATTCACCGGCACATCCTGCGTTGCTGGTGAGATATCGAACGAGCATGGCAGGTCGAGCGAAGTATCGATCGCGTAGAAGTAGGAATAGGCGTCCGGTCCGGTGTTACCGAGAACCGTCGCGCCGACGTAAGCGGTTACGCCATCCGGAGCGAAAATCGGGCGCGTGTCGGGCGCGACCTGGCCATATTCGCCGAAACCGGGTTCATCCGGCAGCGGAATGCGGAAGCGGACCGAGCCGTTGGCTGGATTGTAGCCGACAAAGAATCCCGAAGCGCCGTAGGTAATGCGACCGCCGGAGAAGAGCACGCGATTACCGGGATCGATCGCGATGTTGTAGAGAAGCCCGGTATTTCCGGCGCGCCATTTCTCTGTCCCGTCTGAATTCACGGCAAAGAGCGTGTTGTAATTCTGCTGCACGTAATGCACTCCATCGGCGCCGACCTCTGGATTGCTGGTCGGGCCTTGTCCAAACAAGGGCAGGACCCAAAGCTGGGTGCCATCCGGCGCAAAGGCCTGCGTGCCGGTGTGAACCGAATCGTCGAGCGGACTGATCGCGGTGGCGCCATTCCCTGCGCGGCGGGTCCACTGGAGATTGCCGCCGAGGTTGAAGGCCCAGAGCTGCGGGATGTGGTTGTCGCGCAACAATGATTCGTATTGGAAGTAGAGCTGATTCACGGTGCGACCGAAGACGATGTCTTTGTCGCCAAGCTGCCCGTATCTGTAGATGCCTTCGTTGTAATTCCAGGCCAGCGTGCCGTCGGGATTCAAGGCGAAGACGTTGTGCGCGGTGGTAGTATTTTGCGGGCGCACGATCGCGTAGATCTTTCCGTCAGGACCAACATTCGGGCCGCCACGCCCGCTGATTCCGTCGCTCGCGAGATAGCGCCACTTCTCGGTGCCGTTCGGATTGAGCGCAAAGATCGTTGGCTCATTCACGTTCGCGTTGGGCGAAATCGACATGACGTAGATCGTTCCATCGCCGCCAACCGAGACGGGTCCGTCCGCGCCGGCCAACCCTACCTGAACAACCCAGCGCAGGGTGCCGTCGGGATTCAACGCATACGTCTTACCTCGGACATCGTTTACGTAAACGGTGCCATCTGGAGCCACCGCCGGATGAAAGGCGGTGTATTCTGCCGGAATTGTGAATCGCCACTTGATTCGGCCAGTCTGCTGCGGAGCGGTCCTCGATTCGGCGATTGCCGATGAACCAACGATAATGAGCGATCCCGCGCAGAGGAGCGCCAACGACAGAAGGCGATTCTTATTCATAGCTTCGTGACTTCGGGGTTTGGGTCTCGCATCACAAATGCCCGCAGGATGTTTGTCAGGACATGATTAGCCACTTCTCTATGGCAGCGAGGATCCCGAACGCGCGCGCACGACTAACGCGTCGCCACTGTTCACGGCGCCGTCGAGGTTGACGTCGGCGCGGAAATTACTCGCGTCGACTGACTGTCCGGAACGGCTCCGGGTTTGCAATGTGTCGCCGGAGTTAACGATGCCGTCACCGTTCACGTCACCGACCAACAGTCCTACGCTGATGTGGGTATCCGGTAGGACCTGCCCGTATTGATCCGTTACGCCGCTCAGGACGATCGAAAGCATCTGCACGTCGCTCGCGCCTGTGACCGTCGCCACCATGGTGTTTCCCGAGAAAACCTTGGCCGCACAATTACCCGTGCCGCTTTCGATGGTCGCGCTCCCGCTCATGACATTGTTATTGAAGGTGAACACGAGGGTGTGGCTGTCTCCGCTGCTGCGGGATTCCACCGCCGGTGTTCCTGAAAGCGGCAGATTGAGATCGAAGCTTCCCGCCCCGCCCTGTGCTTTGCGCGAAACTGCTGAGAGCAACTGGAGCGGGGGCGCCGATGATCCCGTCGCAAGCTGGCAAGCCGAGAATTCAGAAGTTTGTCCAGTCGGCAAATGCGTGGCCGTGGCCGTGATCGCCGAGCCCACGGCGGTTGGCGCAACTCCGGCTTGGAACGGCGCATTTCCAGCACTGTCGGTCGTTACCGTTACACTGCCCAGGAAACTGGCACCCTCGCCGAACCCGCTCGGGTCGCATTGAGGACTGGCGAAAAACTCCAGCGAGAATTGCGAATTCGGCAAGCTGTTCAAGTTGCCACTGACGGTGGTGCCACCGGCGCTGGTGAGAGCCGACTGGATCACAGGAAAATTCTGCAATCCGTTGCCACCGTCATCGCTGTCGCCAAGATCATTCGGCGTCACGCCGCCGCCGGATTGGGCGATAAGATCGATGCCGAGGCCGCCATTGGAGTCGATGCTATTGCCAGAAATGCGGACACCGCGGCTGCTGAAATCCACAGAGACGCCGATCGTCTCGTTAAAGGCAATGGTATTGCCCTCTCCCTCATTGGTGCCACCAATGGTCGCCGGACCAGCCGAAGACGAACCCGGCCAGAAACTGGTGGCGATCCCGGTGCGATTTGGAACCGCGCTCTGGCCTGAGGCGTCGGTTCCGATGAGATTGCCGCGAATCACCGTGCCGGCGTCATTCCCTTGAAGGGAAATGCCAATTCCAAAGCGCTGTCCCGCGTAGTGATTGGTGCCCACCACGAGGATGCCGCTGATCAAGTTGTCCAGGATCTGCGTGTCGGTGGAGTTGCGCGCCTGAATCCCGTAGGGACCGCGCTGTCCGAAGCTGGCTGTGCCCGCGGCATTGGTCCCGATGAAATTGCCCTGAACGATGGTCCCGATCGCGTCCTGCAGGCTCACCTGGCCACCGACGGGAAAGCCTTCTTCCCCGATAATGCCCGGCGCCGGAGATGAGGTTGCGCTCGGCCAGCGTTGGACCGCCGATCCGGTTGTTCACTGCGAACAGGCTCGAGGACGGCGCGCTGCGCACTTCAACGCCAAAGAATGCACCGGTCAGGAGCGTGTTGCCGATGACGACATTGTTCGCAGCCGGGCCGTCGATGCGCACCCCGCTGTTCCCGGCCGAAAGCGTATTCCCATCGCCGGGGGCAGTGCCGCCAACGATGTTTCCGCTGGCTGGCGGGCCACCGAATCCGCCGGTGATATAGACCGCGGCGAAGAGCGGCGCGGAAATTATGGAGCCGACGACGCGGTTGTTGTTTCCACGAAGGAAAACACCATAGCCCCTCTGGTGAACGTCACCCAATCCGCGGATGACGCAGTTGTTACCGTTCACCACAATCGCCGCTGAGCCCGCTCCGTTAGGCTCGAGACCGTAGATCCCGACCTCCTTGCCGTTGGGATTGGTATCGCCGGTGAAGGCGGTCTGCGTTGAAAAATCCACCGTCGTTTCATCCCCGGTGATGTTGAAGATGCCGTCTTCCAATCTTAACAAGGCGACGTTCGTGAACAGCCACCAGTCGCTCTGGGGGATCGCGAAGGCGATCGTTTGTGGGCCGGCGGTATTGTTGGTGGCGATGACCGCCTCCCGAAAAGAGACCCGGCCGTCTGGACCTGGAAGCTGCGCCACTGTTTGTGGCGGCGCAAAATCAACGGAATCCTGGACGGTCGTAACGACAATTGTTTCTCCAGCGCTTGGAGCGTTCGGAACGGGTTGCCGTTCTTCACCATAGGTTACTTGTGGACCGCCGGCTCCGGCCACGCACACGAGTGCCCCCACGCTCATGAGAAATAATTGGCGAATACGAGTCATTTGAATCCTCCCGATTTAACTCTGGATCGCCTACCATAACTGCACTGGATGGCTCGCGTGCCGCCGGAAAAGTAAAGCGGCTGTTACTTTTCGCAGAGCGCGCCGGCTAAGGCAGGAAGTTCCCGGAGCGCGACCGAACCACGAGCGCGTCGCCGCTGTTTATCACGCCGTCGGCGTTGAGATCGGAACGGTAGGTGATGGCGTCAACGGCGGCGCCGGAACGGCTCCGGGTTTGCAGGGTGTCGCCGGTGTTAACGATCCGGTCGCCGTTGGCGTCGCCCGCGAGGAAGCTCACCTGCACACTGCCGGCGAGCAGCACCTGGCCGAAGGTGTCGGTCACATTCACGAGATCAACCGTGACCGTCTGCGCATCGGCCACGTTCGTGAGACCGATCGTCATGGTGTTTCCGTTGAAATTGACGTTGCCCGAAGTCGCCGTTCCCTGGCTAACGGCGGCGTTTCCGCTCACAACATTGTTGCTAAAGGTAACGACCAGGGTGTGGCCGGCTGCGCCTGTGCGGCATTCGACGGCGGGTGTGCCGCTCTGCGGGAGGCTCAGGTCAAAGACCCCGGCACTGCCGTGGATCTTGCGCGAGACGGCGCTCATCAACTCGAGCGGGGCAGTCGGCTGAGTGGAGAGGATGGAATGCGCTTCCGTCCCGGCCAGAAGGTAGTTGCCGTTGAAAGCGAGTGTGCGCACCGCGAGCGGATCGAGGCCACCGCCGTAAGGCGTCCAGCTTTGTCCGCCATCGTGGCTAATGAACACGCCGCGCGAGAGGAGGTTGTTGTCATCGTAGATCGCGGTCACAAACGTGTTGCCTTGGGCCGCCACGGTCCGTGCCGCGCCGGCGATGAGGCCATTGTTGCGCGGCGACCAGCTGGCGCCGTTATCCGCGCTCAGGAACACGCCGCCCGCGGTGCCGGCGATCAGGTCAGTCCCGCCGACCGTGAGCGAGTAGATCGTGCCCGCAGTGGCGAGGCCGTTGGTCAGCGGCGTCCAATCGGTCCCGCCGTTGGACGATCGAAAAAGGCCATCGTTCGCCGTCCCGGCGTAGACGTTGCCGCCCAGAGTCGCAATCGCGAGCGTCTCGGGCCGGCCGAAGCCGCCCGGCGGGCTGGCGACGGTCCAGTTGGTGCCGTGGTCGATCGATTTCCAGACGCCGTCCCGCGTTGCGGCGTAAAGCGTTGTTCCCATCCACCGCGAGCGCGCTCATGCGTTTCGCAGAAAACGTGAGGCCGCCGTTGGCCGGCGACCAGGTGGCGCCGTTATCGCTGCTGCGGTAAGTGCCCCAGTACTCGACCGCAGCGAAGAGGTAGCTCGCGTTTTGCGCGAAAGCGTAAACCGTCTTCCACGGATCGGGCAGACCGCTCCCGGAAGGCTGCCAGGTGGCGCCGCCGTTGGTGGAAACATGCACGCCTTCATTGCTCAGGTTGCCGGAGAAGAGCTTGCCGCCCGCCGGGAAGATCGCGCGGGTGTCGAGGCCAGTCATGTTTTCGTTGGCCCGCTGCCAAGTGGCGGCGGAATCAACCGAACGATAGACACTCGCGTAGTTCCCGGTGCCGGCGAAAAGCTCCGAGCCGATCGCGGCCAACTCGCGGATGTTGCCGGCGACGGTGAACGACCCGGCCGGCGACCAGGTCGCGCCGTTATCGGCGCTGCGGCGAAAGGTCCAGCCCGAGGTCTGATATTGAAGCGCGACATAGAATCCGTCCGCCGTCACCTGCATGTGCAGCGGGTAATCACCGGTGCCAAGACCCACCGGCGTCCAGTTCGCCCCGAGATCGGTGGATTTATAGAGCGCTCCGCCACTGGTGACGAAGATGTCAGTTCCGATCACCTGGAAATCGATCACCGCGATCCCGGCGATGCCATTGTTCATCTCCTGCCACGTCGCGCCGCCATCGGCGCTGCGGAAGACGCCTTCCGGGCTCGGATAAAGGCTGCCGACGCCGATGAAAAGTGTGGTGCCCACATAAGCCATGGCCGAGACCGCTGCGATCTCCGGCAACCCCTGCGAGGAGGGCAGGAAGGTGTTGCCGTTATCCGGCGAACGGTAGATACCGTTTTGCGAGGTGCCGACGTAGAGGACGCCGTTTGCGTGGAGCATTTTCTGCACGGACATGCCGTCGGTACCGTTGAGGAGCGACCACGTGCTGCCGCCATCGGTGCTGCGGAACACGCCCGTGCTGGTGCCGGCAAAAAGAGTGGGGCCATTCGCGGTCAGCGCCGCGACCACGCCGGAGAGCCCGTTGCCACTGGGGGTCCAATGCTGGCCGTGATCAGTGCTGCGGTAGAGCGTGCCGATATCGCCCTGGTTGTTGCCCAGCGTCGAATAATTGTAGTTCCCGGCAAAGAGCGTCTCGCCTTGGGCAAAGAGCGCGGTGGTGTTGCCGCCGGACGGTCCGGAAGTCTGGTGCCACTGGGCGAGTGCAGCCGTCATCGGCAGTGCGGAAACGAGGAGGCAGAGGAGGAGGGTCTTCTGTTTCATGGGTATGCGGCGGGACATAAGATCGACGTTGAGAGGCGGACAATACGTATAAAGTAACGCCCCCGTTACCTCGACAGAACGCGACCTTTAGCGGACCTGCTCGCCGTTCCTTGCCAAAAACGCCGCGTTTTTTGCCGGGCTCGCTGGCGCCGACGACGGACAGGCTTCCGCGGACTCGCGGATCGCCGTCAGTTGATACTGACCACCGTGCCGACGGGAACCTCCGCGAAGATCCTTTCGGCGACGGCAGCAGGGAGACGGATGCAGCCGTGCGACGCCGGGTAATTTGGCACCGCGCCCGCGTGCATGCCGAAATCGAGGCAGTTCAGCCGCATGAAAAACGGCATCTCTACGTGATAGACCGAGCTGCGGTGATTTCGTCGCTTGTCGGTCACCACATACTCGCCCGGCGGCGTGTCGAAGCCTCTTCGTCCGGTGGAGACGGATGTTTTCAGGATCGGAACGCCGTTCTTGATCACCTCCGCCCGTTGCGTTGCGAGCGAAATCTCGATCCGCAGTTCGTTGCGGCTTGGACCGCGGCCGAGGAGTGTCTGCACGCATTCCGATTTTTTCGCGCGGGCGGCGAAATAGAGCGCGAGCATCTTGTGGCGCTTCGTCTGGAGATTGCGATTGGCGCCGGCCTCGAGCAGCGCGCGCAGGTATTCCAGGCGGCCCATGCCGGCGGCGAGCATCAGCGGCGTCACGCCTTCGTCGCTCCGGACATAATCGCGCAGGTAGCTACTCGTCACGGCGGCGGCAAATTCCTTTGGCACCGGCAGCGTCAGGGTGACGTTCGGATCCGCCCCGGCCGTCAGCAGGGCTTTGAGGGTGGCGAGATCTTCGGAGACCACGGCTTGCGCCAGGAGCGGGATGTTAGTTCCCTCCGCGGTCGGGGGTCCGAGGTGCTTCGACAACAGGAGTCGGACGAGCGCGTCGTTCTTCGAGATCAGTGCGGCAGTCAAGGTGCGCCGCGTGATCGGCGTCCACTCCCCGCCCTTCGGATAGCGCGCCAGTACGGTTTCGATCATTTTCAGGTCGCCGCTATCGTAGGCGAGCCCCAGCAACTCGTTCCCACCTGTGTCAGGCTCGGTCGCCTCCGGGGTCAGGGGCAGGAGGATTTCCAGAGCGGTCAAGTGCCGCGCCGCCGCCGCGTGATGCGCAGCCGACCGGCCCTGGGCATCGCGCGCATCCGGGCGGCTGGAGCGTTCCAAAAACTGCCGCAGTAAATCAAGCTCCCCGGCGGCGGCGACCGTCATCAGCGGTGTGCGGCCGCCGCGATCCGGCACGTCCACACTGGCGCCGAGCGCGAGGAGGCGCGGCATGATGGCCCGATTGCCGCCGTCGAGGGCCACGAGCAGGGGCGTTCGCCCGTCGCTCCCGGGCGCGTTCACATCCACGCCGTCGGCCAGGCAGAGCTCGAGGAGCCGTTGATTGTGCGTCGCAACCGCGCGAGCGAGCGCATCCGGCGCCAAGACGACGCGGGTCTCCTTCTGCGGCGAGAAGGTATATGCCTGCAGCAACACCAGTCCCGCCAGCAAAGTGGTAAAAGCCACGCGTGATTTACCGCTCGACATGGAATAACGGGGTTATGGCTAAGTGATACAATCTACGGGAAGGTTCAAGCTCCATCCGTAAGCTGCTGCGCCGATGCAGCGTAAGCATGATGACGTTCCCAAAGCAGATCGAATACCGCCGCGGTGGCGGTCTTGGCGAAGTCGCGCGAAAGACATGGGCCTGACTGGGCTCGAACCAGTGACCCTGCGCTTATCAAGCGCATGCTCTAACCAACTGAGCTACAGGCCCGCGCATCTTCGGCGGCCGGGAAAGGCGCGCGGAATGGGATGAGACTTTTAACATGGGCGCTCGATTCCGCAACGCGGAAATCAGCGATCAGGCGACCGCTGGAACCCGCGCTTTTTGTCGACGCCGGGTGAATAGCCACCAGATGGTCAATCCCAGCGCCGCGCCGGAGATGTCGATCAGCACGTCATGCGGCGAGCCGGTGCGCGATTGAACGAAGGTCTGATGAAATTCATCCAGGGCCGCGAAGGCACCGGCGACGGCGATCGCCACCGCGGCGCAATGCCAGCGCGGCCTTCCGCTCGAGGCGGTGACGGCCCGCAGGAGGAGGGCGCCCAGAATCGCGTACTCGGTCAAATGAGCCGCTTTGCGGATGGACAACTGCACGGCCGCGAGCGTGGCGAGAGAGATATCCGGCGTCAGCCAGCGGAGGAACGGAATGAGAAAGCGGGAAGTATGTTCCGCCGAACCGAGATCACTGGAGGCGGCGAGGATAATGAGCATCCACGCGATGGCTGGCATCCAATACCTGACGAAAAAGGCGTGCTTGCTCTTCAATCCGGCGCGGAGCCTCGCGTCTTAGCCCGGCTTTGACAAAGCGTTTGCGGCCTCGCTGCATTGCAATCCCACACCGCTTCCCTACTATGCGAGCCGCGATGCCGGAAACCGCCGACACCCCGACGCAGCCGCTCGTTTTCGAGCCGCTTTTCATAGAGCGCATCTGGGGCGGGCGGCGCTTGGAAGCGCTCTTCGGCAAGCATTTGCCGCCGGGCGTTCCGATTGGTGAATCGTGGGAGCTGGTCGACCGGCCGGAGGCGCAAAGCATCGTCGCCGCGGGATTATGGCGCGGTCGTTCCCTGCACGATCTTTGGTTGCACCAACGGCGGGAAATTTTCGGCAAAGTCGCGGATGCGCCGAACTTTCCGCTCCTGATCAAGCTCCTCGACGCGCAGGAAACGCTCTCGCTGCAGGTGCACCCGCCGGCGGAACTGGCGGCGGCGCTGGGCGGTGAGCCAAAGACGGAATTTTGGTATATCGCGGATGCGGCGCCTGGCGCGGAACTCTTAGTGGGCCTGAAGAATGGCGGCTCGCGCGCGGCGCTGGAGCAGGCGCTTGCCAGCGGCTCCGTCGAGGAACATCTCCACCGGGTAGCGGTGCGCGCGGGCGACGCGATGTTCCTGCCGAGCGGCCGCATGCACGCGATCGGCGCTGGGAATGTGATCGTGGAGATTCAACAAAACAGCGATACGACCTACCGCGTGTTTGATTGGAATCGCGTGGATGATTCCGGCAGGCCGCGCCAGCTCCATCTCGAGAAGTCGCTGCAATCGATTGATTTCGCGGACTTTGAGCCGGAACTGGTCACGCCCTCGGGCGAAACGCTGCTCAGGCATTCGCTTTTCCAGGTGGATCGCTGGGAACTGGATGGCTCGCGCGAGGTGGCGCCGCCTGGCGAGTTCGCGATCGTAATCTGCGTTGCCGGGGAAGTTGAATGCGCAGGCGTAACGCTGCGGGCGGGTGAGCTATTCCTGCTCCCGGCATCGCTGCGCGAGCGGAACATTCAACCGCGCCGTGCCGGCAGCAACCTGTTGCGCGTGCGGCCGGGCGAGTAACCGCGCCGGTTAGATGTTCGTGCCGGAGAGGCGTTGGTACGGCCGGTAGCGGCTCCACTCTTCCACCCCGCCAATTTTCCAGCCGTCATCTTCCGCGATCAGGCTGTAGACGAACGAGCGCACGCTGCCGTTGGCGGCGAAGAAAAAGACCTGCACATGGGCGGTGGTGCCCTGCAGTTCCACCGCCCCGAATTCCACCCGGTGTGCAGCGGCGAGCCCGCCATAACTGCGGCGCACCATCGATTCAAACTGCGGCAGGGTGAATTTCTGCTGCACGCCACTCGACGCCCGGCGGTAGGCGCTCGGATAATCAGCCGCTCGCATCGCGGCCAGCTGTTCGTTTACCACCGAGAACAACTCCCGCGGCGCCGGCGCCGCCCGCTGCGAGCGGACTTGATGTGTGACGAAAAAGGCCGCCCCGCAAAGCGAGAAAAAGAACACCAGCAGCGAAGCTTTGACGAGCCGGGTCATGTTACGAGGGGAAATATCCTAGCAGCCGCGTCAAGCCACCGCAGCCACGCGGCGGAGGTATTGATACGAATAGATGCCCGTCCGGTGTCCGTCCGCCCAGGTGGGAAGGATCGCGTAGCCGCCCACGAAGTCCCACTGCCGGAGCTCGAAACTGTTCGCGGCATACGTCACCTCCGGACGCATCACGTTTCCAAGCACGTCCGGTTCGCCGCCACAGCTCGCGCAGGGACAGGCGCGTCGCAGCAGTTCCAGGGGCAGAAACGACTCCGTGTTGTCGTTCCAATCAATCGCAAGTTGGTTGCCGATTAACTGGACGTTCTTTGGTTCAAGGCGCATAGAAAAAGATGATCATCCGGGAGAGCGCCGAACATACGCGCACGGCACGCCACCTCCAACTAATTGCAAATCAATCACATCCGTCAGGGCCGCAAAAACGAATCTGAGTAAACTACATCTCCATGAAAAAACTCCTACTCGCCACATTTGCGCTTATCGCGCTGGTCCTCACGACCCAGGCAGAACGCATTCTCGTTCTGACATCGGCCAATCGCCTGCTGACGATTGACAGTGCGGAGCCTGGAACGGCTACGACCACCGTCACCATCACCGGGCTCGGCACCGGGGAATCGCTGGTCGGTATCGACTTCCGACCAGGGACCGGCGGGCTCTATGGAGTCGGCGACGGGAGCCGCCTCTATTCGATCGACCAAAACACGGGTGTGGCGACGGCGGTCGGCACCGCGGGCGCGTTCTCGATCATCGGCAGCAGCTTTGGAGTCGATTTTAACCCGACGGTCGACCGACTGCGGGTGGTGAGCAGCTCCGATCACAACCTGCGCATCAATCCAAACAACGGCACCCTCGCGGGGACGGACCTCCTGCTCAGCTATGCCGCCACTGATCCAAATAACGGGACGAACGCGAACGTGGTCGGCTCCGCTTATTCCAACAACTTCGCGGGGGCGGGCGCCACGGTGCTATATGGCATCGACTCAAATCTCGACATCCTGGTGGTGCAGGATCCGCCGAACAATGGCGTTCTCAACACCGTCGGGGCGTTAGGCGCTGACACGGCGGACGAGGTCGGTTTCGATATCTCGCCCACCACTGGTGTCGCCTTTGCTTCGCTCACCGTCGGCGGTGTGCCGAAGCTCTATGCGATTAATTTGCGGACCGGTGCCGCCACGCCCACGAACGCGACCGATTCTACGATCGCACCGGGCGCACGCGGGGGTGAGAGCGTCGTCGACATCGCGGCCTACGCGAATCCCGGGACCTCGCTGCGCAACATGTCGACGCGCGGACGCGTCACGACGGGCGAGAATATTCTGATCGCCGGTTTCATCGCCCGCGGCGCCGGCCCGGCTGGCAACACTGGCCGCTTTGTCATCCGCGCGATCGGGCCGAGCCTCGGCGCCGCCGGAGTCACCGCGCCGCTCGCGGACCCGGTGCTGACATTGTTCGACAACAACCAGAACGTGGTCGCGACCAATGACGATTTCTCGGCTTCACCGGACGCGGCGGCCATCACCGCCGCCGGGCTGGCTCCGACCAATGGCCAGGAATCGGCGATTATCATCGATCTCGCGCCGGGCACTTATACGGCGCAGGTGACCGGTAAGGGTGGTGCCACCGGGGTCGCGGTGGTGGAAGTGTACGAACTGCCTTAACATCGCCGTTAAACTGAAATTGGCGCGCCGTCCTTCGTGGGCGGCGCGCTTTTTCGGCCGCACGGCGCGCTAGGCCGGGCGGCTACTATTTCGTGGAACGCTCGCCGAAAATTGCTGTGCCCACCCGCACCAGGGTCGCGCCTTCTTCGACCGCGACCGGGTAGTCGCTGCTCATTCCCATCGATAGCTGCGGCAGCCTGACCTCGAACTCCCGCTCGAGGGCGTCCCGCAATTCGCGCAACCCTGCAAAATACGGCCGGGTCTGCTCCGGTTCCACCGCGAACGGAGGGATGGCCATCAAACCCTCGATCTCAACGCGGCCGAGCCGCAGCAGCGCCTCCATCTCCGCGCGCAGTTTTTCGGGAGCGAAGCCTATCTTGCTCCCCTCGCCGGCGACGTTCACTTCCACAAGCACGCGCGGGCGCATCCCTTCCTCCTCCGCAATCCGCTCGAGGTGCTGCGCCAGAGCCAGGGAATCGACGCCGTGGAAGAGCTCGAAGAGAGGGAGAGCGTGCCGGATTTTGTTCTTCTGCAGGTGGCCGATGAAATGCCATCGCACCGCCGCAGGAAGCAGCGGAATTTTTGCCCGTGCCTCCTGGACCCGGCTCTCGCCGAAGATCGGCTGGCCCGCGTCGAAGGCGGCACGGACTTTCCCAGCGTCCTGCTTTTTTGAGACGGCAATTAGCTGGACGTCTTCACGCACGCGGCCGGCCTTGGCGGCAGCGACCGTGATGCGTGAAAGCACCCGCTCGAGATTCGCGGCTATGTCCTCCATGCCGCACCAGCTTTGCCGATTCGGCGTGGGCGGCAAGAGTTTCCGCCGTCCGGGCGCCTTTCGCTCAGGAAGGCGTTAGCTCGGTTTGTGCTCGGTCTTGCTCTGGCAGCAGGATTTCCAAGAGGCGAGCTGCTCTTTCGTCAGCACTTTCTGCGCGCCCTTCTCCATCTTGGCCATGCTGGCTTCGGTGCAGCCGGCTTTCATGCATTCCGCGCTCAGCTTCTCCATCTGCGCCTTCTGCTCCGCATTCAGGTTCAGGTTCGCGAAGCTCGCTTCGCACATCTCTTTCTTGGCGTTCGCGGCGCCTTTTGCGCAGCAGGCGGCTTCCTCGTGCGCCAACAGCGCAGAAGTGGCAAACGCGCACAATCCGATCACAGCCAAAGCTTTGAGTTTCATCATAGTGCCGGGATCATAGCTGACTCGGCACGCATGATCAATCTGGAGCTTGCGCGCACGCCGGTACCAGCCCCCGCTACTGTATCGCGCCCCGGCCTACCCAACCTCAAAACTCATGGAGCCGTTCGCCGCGTCGACGCGAATCGTTTGGCCCTCGCGGAATTTGCCTTCGAGGATTTCGAGGCTGAGCGGGTCGAGGATCTCCTTCTGGATCGCGCGCTTCAGCGGGCGCGCGCCATAGACCGGATCGTAGCCTTCGCGCGCGATGCAGCGCTTTGGCCGCGTCGGTCAGCTCGAGCGTGATCTTCTGGTTCTCGAGCCGCCTGACGTAGGCGCCGCAGCTGGATCTCGACGATCTTCTTCAGGTCCTCCTCGTTCAGCCGATCGAAGATGATGATCTCGTCGACGCGGTTCAGGAACTCGGGCCGGAAATGCTGCCGCAGCGCTTCCATCACCAGCGGCGACGTGCTTCTCGCGCGTTCGCATTCCTCCGTGATGAACTGCGAGCCGATGTTCGACGTCATGATGATGACGGTGTTCTTGAAATCGACCGTCCGCCCCTGCCCGTCGGTGATGCGGCCGTCGTCGAGCACCTGCAGCAGCACGTTGAAGACGTCGTGGTGCGCCTTCTCGATCTCGTCGAAGAGAATCGACGGAATACGGCTTGCGCCGCACGGCTTCGCTGAGCTGGCCGCCTTCCTCGTAGCCGACGTATCCGGGCGGCGCGCCGATCAAGCGCGCGACGGTGTGCTTCTCCATGTATTCGCTCATGTCGATGCGGATCATGGCGTTCTCGTCGTCGAAGAGGAACTCGGCGAGCGCGCGCGAAAGCTCGGTTTTGCCGACGCCGGTCGGGCCGAGAAAAATGAACGAGCCGATCGGCCGGTTCTCATCCTGCAAGCCGGCGCGCGCGCGGCGGACGGCGTTCGAAACCGCGATGATCGCCGGCTTCTGGCCGATGACGCGCTGCGTCAGCCGCTCTTCCATCTTCACGAGCTTTTGCGCGCTCGCCTTCCTGCAGGCGCGAGACCGGAATGTGCGTCCAGCTCGAGACCACTTCGGCGATGTCTTCCTCGGTCACTTCTTCCTTGCAGCATCTGGCCGTCCTGCTGCATCTCGCCGAGCTTCTCGTCGTGCTCGCTCGAGCTGCTGCGTCGAGCTCCGGGAATGCGGCCGTATTGAATCTCGCTCGCCTTCGCCAGTTCGCCGCGGCGCTGCGCCTGCTCGAGCTCGGTGCGCAATGACTCGAGCTCCTCCTGCAGCTTGCGCTGTTTGTCGATCTCGCCCTTTTCGTTCTGCCACTGCGCCTTTCAGCTTCGGCGCTTTGCTCCTTCAGGTCGGCCAGTTCTTTCTCCAGCTTCGCCAGGCGCTCTTTGCTCGCCGCGATCCTTCTCCTTCTTCAGCGCCTGCCGCTCCATCTCGCGCTGCATGATGTCGCGCTCGATCACGTCGATTTCCGTCGGCATCGAATCGAGCTCGATCTTCAGGCGCGACGCCGCTTCATCGACCAGATCGACCGCTTTGTCCGGCAGGAACCGATCGCTGATGTAGCGATGCGAAAGCACCGCGGCGGCCACGAGCGCGGCGTCCTGGATGCGCACGCCGTGATGCACTTCGTAGCGCTCCTTCAATCCGCGCAGAATCGCGATCGTATCCTCGACGCGTCGGCTCATCCACCATCACCGGCTGGAAGCGCCGCTCCAGCGCGGCGTCCTTCTCGATGTACTTGCGATACTCGTCCAGCGTCGTCGCGCCGATCGTGCGCAGCTCGCCGCGCGCCAGTTGCGGCTTGAGCATATTCGACGCGTCGACCGAGCCTTCCGCCGCGCCCGCGCCGACGATCGTGTGCAGCTCGTCGATGAACAGAATGATCTCGCCTTGCGAGTCGGTCACTTCCTTCAGGAACGCCTTCAGCCGATCCTCGAATTCGCCGCGGAACTTCGCGCCCGCGACCATCGAGCCGATGTCCATCGCGATGAGCTTCTTCTTCTTCAGCGACTCCGGCACGTCGCCGCTGATGATCCGCCGCGCGAGGCCTTCCACGATCGCCGTCTTGCCGACGCCCGGGCTCGCCGATCAGCACCGGATTGTTTTTCGTCCGACGCGAGAGCACCTGCATGACGCGGCGGATTTCGTTATCCCGCCCGATGACCGGATCGATCTTGCCCGCGCCGCGCCAGCTCGGTCAGGTCGCGCCCGTATTTCTCCAGCGTCTGATATTTGCCTTCTGGATTCTGGTCCGTCACGCGCTGCGACCCTCGCACCTGCTGCAGCGCCTGCATCAGCTTGTCGCGCGTCACGCCGAGATCCTTCAGCACCCGCGCCGCCGGCACGTTCGGATCGGTGAGGGCGAGCAGGTAATGCTCGGCGCTGAGGAATTCGTCCTTCAGCTTCGCCATCTCCCGCTCCGCCGCGTCGATCGTCGTGCGCAGTTCGTTCCCAAGCCGCAGATCCGACTGCGGCCCGTGCACCTTCGGGCGGCTGCTCAGCTCCTCGTCCAGCGCCTGCGCAAGGCGGCCGGCGCCACGCCGAGCTTCTCGAGCAGCGGGCGCGTCACGCCCTCCGCTCTGGTCGAGGAGCGCCGTCAGGAAATGCTCGTTGCCGATTTCCTGATGATTGATACTGCGCGGCAACATCCTGCGCCGCCTGCAGCGCCTTCCTGCATTTTCTGGGTGAACTTTTCTGGTCGCATACGCAGTTACAAGGGAACGGTGGATGGGAACGTGGCGGACCTATCTTGGGTCACAAAGCAAACGCTCGCCATGCCTTAGTTGTTCGACTCGATTTCACAATCCCCGACCGCGGATTCGATTCGACTGCAACAAAAACGGGAGACCGGCAGCTCTCGCCACCCGCGTCTCCCGTTTCCAAAAACAATCTGTCGTCAGCTATTCGGCGCGACTCGGTCGACTTCGCGCCGCTCACGAGCAGCTTGCGGCCGAGGAACTCCTTGTCATGCAGTTCCGTGACGGCGCGTTGCGCTTCCTCCACCGTGTTCATCTGCACGAACGCAAAGCCTTTCGAGCGCTGGTTGTGCTTGTAGGTCACGACCTCGGCGTTCTGCACCTGCCCGACGCCGTTGAAGAGCTCGAAGAGATCGCTCTCCGTCGCCTCGAACGACAGGTTGCCGACGTAAAGACGCGGCGTGGTGACTTCAACTGACTCTAGCGTTTACGCGGTGCTCCGCGCCGGCTGCGTGCGTTGCGTCCGAGCCGTTGCGCGGCGTTTGCGGAACGCGCGCAATCGGCGGGTTTCCGTTTCCGCTGAAAAAGCCCACGATTTTGTCCCAGAACGATTGCTTTACCGGCGCTCTTGCGGGTGATTTTTGTGCCGGTAGGGACGGTCGTCGTCTCCCGGCGGCGGGAACCACCGCCGCGCGGACGCCGCGAGTGTCTCCCGGATGTTTGAGATGGCATATTGATCCTCAGTTTTCGCCGAATTGCGGTTCGGGCGGAGCGCATCGTTTGATGCCCGGTCCGCAGCACGCGAACCTCGAAAGGTCCGTCCAAGTCGCTGGAAAGCAATTGCGTGGCTGCAGGAAACTCCGCCGCGTCAGGTCGGGAACGCATCCGAAAGGAATGGCGAGCCACAGCAGTCAGCGAACAAACCAGCAAAGAAGCGAAAGCACTCATTATAGCTCTAGAACCTGAATTGTCGTGAAAAGCGGACGTCCGGATTATCCGAATGATCATTCCCGACATCTTGCGCATAAGTATGGCGCGCATAGCGCCGCCGATTGCAAGCAGCGCCGACCGGCGGGACGGTTACGTTCGCGCCGGCGTGGTCGAGGAACCAATCCACAAACTTCGGCAAGCCCGCTCGCAAGGCTGTCGTCGGATTGTAACCAAGCAATCGCCGCGCTTTCGCGATATCGGCACAGGTCAGGGGCACGTCGCCGGGCTGCTCCGGCAGCTGCCGGATTTGCGCGCGGAGGCCGAGCGCTTTCTCGATCTCGGCGATCAGCTCGCGCAGCTCGATCGTTTCGCTTTCGCCGAGATTGAAGATATCCCAGAGCGGACCCTCGTAACGCAGGGCGGCCATGACGCCCTGGATGATATCGTCGATATAAGTGTAATCCCGCCGCGTGCTGCCATCGCCAAACTGATCGATCGGCTGCCCGGCGTGGATCCTCCGGGTGAACTGGTGGATTGCGAGATCGGGCCGCTGCCGCGCGCCATAGACCGTGAAGAACCGCAGCGCCACGATCCGCATCTGGTAGAGATGCGAATAGGTGGAACAGAGAAATTCGCCCGCGATTTTCGTGGCCGCGTAAGGGCTGATCGTCTGCGTGAGATGAAGCTCTTCCGAGAACGGCACCACTTTCGAAACGCCGTAAACCGAGGAACTCGAGGCGAAGATCAACCGCTCGATTCCCGGTCAGCCGCGCCGCCTCGAGCAGGTGCAGCGTGCCGCTCACGTTGGTGTCGTAATAAAGCTGCGGATCGCCGATCGATGGCCGCACGCCGGCGCGCGCGGCGAGATGCGCGACCGGTCTCGAATTTCTCCCGCTGAAACAAGTCCTTGACCGCCCGCGTCGCGCAGATCCAGCTCGTGGACCGCGCACGTCCTCCGCGACGGCCGCGATGTTGGCGCGCTTGATTTGTGGATCGTAAAAATCGTTGAAGTCGTCGAGAATCGAGACTTCATGCCCGGCCGGCGAGTAACTTCTCCACCAGATGCGAACCGATAAAGCCCGGCGCCGCCCGTAACCAAAGTCCGCATCGCGCGATGCTAAAGATGAAGCGGCAGGCGAGCAAGGGCAGAACCACCGTCGGCGCACCGTCGATTGCGCTCCTGTTCGTCTTCCTGCTCGCGGTCGCGGCGGGTCTCTTCTTGCGGCTCGGGCCCGGAGCTCGTGCGCCGCCCGGCCGGCGCGGCCTTTCGGCTCCCCTCGCCCTTCGACCTCGCATCTCTGCCAACCGCAACGCGTTTCGATTTCCCGATCGGCAGCGAACACGGCGCGCTCGCCTACAACGCCCAGCCGTTTACCGAGGACCGGCACCTCGGCGACGACCTGAACGGCATCGGCGGCGAGAACAGCGACTTCGGCGATCCGGTTTTCGCGGTCGCCGACGGCCGCGTGCTCCTGGCGCGAGGAAGGCGGTCCCGGCTGGGGAAACGTCATCATCGTGCATGCATGCCTATGAGGAGAATGGCGCGCGCCGTTACGTGCAATCGTTCTACGCGCACGTGGAAACGATGCTGGTCGCGGCCGGGCAGGATGTCCGCCGCGGCGAACAAATCGCGACGGTCGGCAACGCGGGCGGACGTTATTGGGCGCATCTGCACTTCGAGATGCGCGAGTTTATCACGCCGTTTGTCGGGCCGGGCTATCGCGAGGACACGCGCGGCTGGATCAATCCAGTCGAGTTCATCCGGCAACATCGCGGCGCACGGGAAGACGACGTCGGTCGCCCCGCGGCGGACTGAGTTGCTCCCTAATCGGCTTCGCAGCAGGTAAACCCATTGGCCAGCGCCAGCACCGCGCCCACTCCGAGCGCGAACTTCCACACGCGCCGGGAGGCGAAACCTCACCCGCAGCCGCTTTGCCCGAAACGCCAGCACCGCCAGCGCGTAGACGTCGAACGCACCGACGCCGACCATCGCAAGCGTGGCGAGCGGATTGAACCGCCACGCGCTCGCCCACTCCCCGTGCAGGAGCGCAAAGCGCCGCCCGCGTAGCGCCGCAGGTGAGACATGGCAATCCAGTCAGCGCTCGAAAGTTGCAGCGCGGAAAAGGCCATGCCGGCCAGCACCCACGTTGCCAGCAGCACCGCGCTCGCCACGCGTCACGCAGAGCCAGATCAACTCATGATCCAGCTCCCCGGCGCGCAGCGGGCGCCATTCGAAACGCATCGTGACGAGCTAATGCCAGTTCGACGCCGCCGCGCCGCCGATGACGGCGAACACGATCAGGAATGCGCCCCCACAGCACACGACCACCGGCAGCAACACCGCCACGACCGCGCGCCAAGTATCCGTCTGGTGCGCCCGCGCCAGGCCGATGCAGTTCAGCACCACCGTGTAGATACCGGCGACCATGCCGCCACACACCGGCAAGAGCTGGAGAATGTTCGCGGAGCCGCTCGAATAAGAGAGCACGCGCAGCGTCGTCTCGAACGATTGATTCGCCCCGCCCACGATCATCAGACAGACGTGCGTGATCGCTGCACCAACGAACATCCCGATGATCAGTATCACCGGCATGAGGATGAGCATGACGACGGAACCGGCGCCAAACCCAAAGAGCGCCGCCACCCCTTGCCGATCGCCGCCCGACATCATGCCGAACGAATTCAGGATGAAGGAATAGAAAAAGGATACCACCGCGGCCGCCGTTCCCATCAGGACGACGTAGAGCAGCGGATCGACGAAATTCCCTTCCCGCCGCATCACGCCGAAAGCCTCATTCGGCTTGGTCAATATCATCAGAATCGTTTCCCAGAGCGCGTTCAAGAAACCGATGTCGTTCGCGGTTTTCCCACGGCAGCCCGCTTTGTTCAGCCACGGCCGGGGTGGCCACGGCGATGGGCTGCGCGCCTAGGGCGGCTGCCTCCGGCGCGGGCGCCGGCGACCGACGGGGGCGCGGCGGGAGTGCGGAAGCTTTCGAGTTCCGAAAGCGGACGCCACGTGGCCATTCCTTCCATCCAGCCAAGGTCCGTCCCGATGAACTCGCCGGTGCGGAGACCTTCCCGCACCTTTTCTTCTTCAAACACGCCCAACTGGGCACCGCTGCGGCTGACATGAATCATCGCCATATGCCGGCGTTTTAGGGACCGCGCGTCCGCAAAGTCAACGGCGGGGTCAGCTGCGATTCGCCGACGGCTCGTCCGAATCGAGCGCCCGCCAGAAATACCACGCCGCGACGGAGCGATACGGCCGCCATTGTTCGCCGACCTCGTGCAGCTGCTTCGGGGTCGGCAGCTTCCGCTTGCCGAACGTCTTGGCGTAGCCTTTTTGGACGCCATAGTCAGTCACCGGCCACACGTCCGGGCGACCCAGGTCGAACAGCAGCAGCATCTCCACCGTCCAGCGGCCAATCCCGCGCACTGCTGTCAGCCGTTCGACAATCTCGTCATCGCTCATGCTCGCGAAGGCGGGCGCTTTCGGCACCGTGCCGTCGAGCACTTTCGCCGCGAGATCCTTCAGCGCGACCGTCTTGCTCCGCGACAAACCGCACCCGCGCAGCGTTTCATCCGCCGTCGCCAGAACCTGCTTGCGGGTCCAGCCATTTCCGCCGCCGGATAGAGGCGCGCGGACGCGGCCCCAGATTGTCGCCGCCGCTTTGCCGCTCAACTGCTGATACGTGATCGACTCCGCGAGCGCATCGAACGGCCGCACGAGCACCGCGGCCCCGTGGTCAAATGGCTTCGCCCGCGCGATCAACGCCGCGAACCGCGGATGCGTCCCGCCAGGTGCGCGGCTGCCAGCCCTGGATCGAGGTCTTCCATTTCCGGAAAGCTCTGGCTCACTGCTCGATCCGCCGCAGCAGAACCCCGGCGCCGACGAAGGTGATGACCGTGCCGGCGCAGAGCGCGAGCAGGTTCGGGAGATAAAATGCCGGCGTGGCGTGGTAGAGATTCACGAGCCGGAAGGCGCGGCAGAAATGCGTGAGCGGGAAGAACTCGGAGATCCAGCGGATCGCCGAGCGGGAGCTGCTCGATCGGCGCGAAAGCGCCGGAAAGGACGAAGACCGGGAGCAGAAAAAAGACGGAGAACTGGATCGCCTGCGTCTGCGTGCGCGAGATGCGCCGAAATGAGCAATCCGAGGCCGAGGGAACAGAGCAGGAACAGGAAACAGATCAGCGCCAGCGCGGCCGGGTTGTGGAATTTGACCCGGAAATGCCAGCCGCCCAGCAGCATGATGACCAGAACCAGGAAGACCGAGATCGCGAGGTAGGGCAGGATTTTGCCGATGACGATTTCGCCGCCGCCGCAGCGACGTGACCATCAACTGGTAAAGCGTGCCGGACTCCCGCTCGCGCGCGATCGTGCAGGCCATCAGGGTGACGGTGATCAGCTGCAGGATGATGCCGATCACCCCCGGCAGGACGTAATCGATGAAGCGCTCGTCCGGATTGTAGAGCACGTGATCCTCCACCTTCCACGCCTCCATGGCCGAGACGAATTGGTTGCGCACTTCCAGCGGCAACTTTTTGCCGTACTGGATGACTTCGTCCGGCAACGAGTCGATTAACTCCGTGCGCTCGTTCATCTGAAAATCGCCGAGCGTTTTTTGCAGACTCCCTTCCAGCTGCTCGGCCGTGCTGGTGTCGCTGCCGTCGAGATAAAATTGCAGCGGCAGCGGTTCACCGTTGGCCAGGCTCGCGCTCCAGCCCTCGGGAATGACGAGCGCGCCGCGCACGCCTCGCCGGAGCAAATCCTGTTCGCTTCCGGCGCCGGCTGCCTCTTGCTTCCAGGCGAAGGTCTCGTTCGTCAGGAGCAGGTCGATGAAACGCTGCGTGCGCGGGTCGTCATCCTTGTTGATCAGCAACGCCGGGACGCCCTTTCGTTCACCCGACTCGAAGGCGTGGCCGAAGATGAGCGTGAAGACCGGCGGCAGAATCAGGAGCAAAAGCAGCACGCGCCGATCGCGGTAGATGTGCAGAAATTCCTTGTAGGCGACGCTCGCGATCACGGCGAGAGAGCTTCGATTCATGATTGCGTCGGTTTGAGGACCGCGTGGTATCCCTGCGAGTAGGCGGTAAAAACATCCTCCATGTCCGGATCGACCCAGCGTTCGCCGAGCCAGCGCAAATCCGGGAAAGGCCAGTTCGCTCTCCAGCGCGCGACCAGTTTCTCGGGCTCCGCGGCGTAAATCCGCAGGCTGCCGCTGCGCAAGGAAACGCCCGAGCACATCCGGTTCTTCCCGGAACCGACCAGGCCGGCATGACCGGATCCACGTCGATCTCGAGGAGCTTGGTCTTGAAGCTGGACTTAAAGGTGCGCGGCGAGGCTTTCGCCAGCAACCGCCCTCGGTCGATGAAGCCTACGTCCGTGCAGCGCTCCGCTTCATCCATGTAATGGGTCGTGATGAAAATCGTGATCCCGGCATTGCTCAAATCGTAGAGCAGGTTCCACATTTGCTGCCGATGGACCGGGTCGAGGCCCGACGTCGGCTCATCCAGGAAAAGCACCGGGGGTTCGTGCACCAGCGCACACGCGATCGCGAGCAACTGCCGCATCCCTCCCGAAAGGCTGCCCGCCGGAGCGCTGCGCTTGTTCTCGAGGTCGGTCAAGGCGAGGAGGCGAGTGACCCGTTCCGCGATCTCGCCGCGCGGCACCCGGCACGCCCCGGCGAAGAACCGCATGTTTTCTTCCACCGTCAGATCCCGATAAAGGCTGAAACGCTGGGCCACGTAGCCGAACTTTTCCCGAACCTCGTGCCGCTGCTTCCAGATATCCAAACCGGCAATGGTCCCCCTCCCGCCGGTGGGATGGACCAGTCCGCAGAGCATGCGGATTGTGGTCGTCTTCCCCGCGCCGTTGGCTCCTAGAAACCCGAAGATCGAACCCCGTTCGATCGTCAACGACAAGTCTCGCACCGCCTGCGTCCGGCCGTAGGCCTTGCTCAGGCCGTCGAGAAAAATCACAGATTCGGTCATCGCGGCGGGTTTCCTCGCACTATGCCGTCATGCGAGGGAAAGCAAAATCAAGCACGTTCCGGCGTCTCAAGGCGCCCGCGGTCTGAGTAACTCACGCCCCACCGCGTCGCACTCCGCATGCTTTTCCCGCAATGTTTTGGGATTCCTCTCCTTGCAAAGCAGCCTTTCCCCGCAAGAGTGCGGACAATGTCGGCGATCATGTTCAGGGGGCGAACAATTGTCAGGGTCTTGGCCCTCGCTGCCTTCGTCCTCGGCGGGACACCGCTCGCCCGTGCCGACGCCGTATCCGAGTTGGCGAGCTTTTCCGCCTTTCCGAAGGCGGACCTTGCGCAACTGAGCAAGAGCGAATCCAAACCGGTGCGCAGCGGCTCGACGGGAAACGCGCGTTACCTTTCGGTGCAAACCGCCTACGTCGTGCCGGGTCCGCCCGCCGGCGTCCTGGCAAAAATGCGGAGCTGGAATCCGGCGCGCTATCCGGAGTTGAAGGTTTATCTGCATAGCGAGAGCGCGACAGATTTTTCCCGGCTCCAGAGTGCGCCCGGCAACTCTGCCGTCAGCTATTTGGTCAGCGCGACGGCGCAGCAATCCTCCGATCTGCAACTCAGCGCGACGGAGAGGAAGCAGCTTGCCGGAGCGGGCACTGCGGGCGCAGGCGGAATGGCCGGAGCCGTCGCCGGTTTTTGGGCAAAGATTTTGGGCGGTCGCGCCCAGGCCTTCGCATCGGGCGGAAGTGCAGCGCAGCCGCCCTACGAGAACGCGACGCCGCCGGTCCGCCCCTCGGAGGAACTGAGCGGACTCCTGCGTAGTCAGGAAAAGGTTCGGCGGCAATTTGCCGGCATCCTGGACGGGACCGGCATCGGACGAGGCGGCGGATCGATCAAGCCGGACATGTATTGGGAGTTGCTCAATGCGGACGAAAAGGGCGTGCTTACGCTCGGGGCCAGCTACGACCGCACCGGAGCGGGCGGATCGATCCAGGTCGCGAACGCGCTCTACTACGCCAGCGGCGGGTACTACGCCGGGATCACGTTGCAGCAGCTTTGGCCGGTGGAGGTCGAAGGCCGGGCCTCAACCCTGGTCTGGCGCGGCGACATGATTTCTTCCGCCTCCGTCGGGTCCCTGCGCGGGATCGAGCGGATTGCCGCCGAATCGACCATGATTAAAGATATCGCCCGCGCGGTCGCCTCCTTTCGGCGTGACATCGGCGCCGCGCCCTAGTTAACGTTCTCTATCCTTAAGCTCCGCATGAAAAAATCGCTCTCTCTCCTCGCGATCTCTCTCGCTTTCATTTCCAACCAGGCCTTCGCTGAAACCAGCATGGTCGAGGCTCCCTCGCCCGATGGCCCCAGCGACCCGCTGGGCTTTGAAGTCGAAGTTCAGTCAAGCTATGTCGGGGGCGGGGCGGTCGAGCGGGAGGGTTTCGACGTTGATCTCGACGAATGGAATTTTTCCGGGCGTGTCCTGATTCTTCCGATCACTCCGATCGGCATCTTGCGACTGGGCGTGGAATACGACGATCTATGATTTCGACATTCCGGATAACATGCAGGTGCCGGACCGGCTGCAAGCGGCCACGTTCATCGTCGGGCTCGACACAAGGCTGTCCGATTCGCTCCTCCTCCGTTTCGAAGCCAGGCCGGGCTTTTACTCCGGCGACGAGATCGAAGGAGGAGATTTCAATGTTCCGTTTATCCTCGGGGGCACTTACCTCTACAGCTCCACCTTGCAGTTCGTCTTCGGCATCGGGGTTGATTTTGAAGGCGAGTATATTGTTTTTCCCGGCGGCGGCGTGCGCTGGAAATTTGCGCCCCAATGGGTCTTGAACGCCACTGCCCCTACCCCGCGCCTCGAATACGAGGTCAACAACAACCTCCTCCTTTACGCGGGTGGCGATTTGAGGGGAGGGAACTTCCGGGTCGATAACGATTTCGTCGGCGATCCGGGCGATCCGGGCGATCTGAACAACACCATCGTCCGCTACCTGGAAGTGCGCACCGGTGTCGGGCTCGCCTGGCGAATCGGCGAAGCCGGCAAGCTGACCTTCGAAGCCGGCTACGCTCCCTTCCGCAGTTTCAATTATCACCGCACCGAAGTGCGCTGGCATTCCGACGGCGGCGGCTTCTACGGCGCGGCCGCATTGAAGCTGGCCTTTTAGGTATTCACCGGGCGTGGAACCAACCCGCGCTTCGCAAAATCATCGATCGCATCGCGAATTGCCCCGTCGATTGACACAACTTTGTAGCCTAATTCACGTTCCGCTTTCTCATTGCTCGAGAAATGCGGACCGCGCGACATCTGCACCGACTCGCGGGTGACGAAGGGCTGCCAGTCCGATCGGAATCTGGCCACCGTTTCCGCCACGCAAGCCGTCGCATAGCTGAGCCAGTGCGGCGCGTGCCAGCGCGGCGCCTGGTGACGCGAAAACGGTTCGAGCTTTTGCAGAAATTCGCCTAACCAGAGGTTGACCCCGCCCAGCAGGTAGCGTTCGCCGATTTTTCCGCGCACCATGGCGAGAAGATGGCCGAGCGCGCATTGCCGCACGTCCACAAAGTTCAACCCGGTGCGCGCCAGCATCGGGATTCGTCCGTTGAGAAACTGCACGGTGATCATCCCGGTCGGCGTCGGCTTCAGATCATGCGGGCCGATCGGCGCGGTGGGGAGCGCGATCACAATCGGCCAGCCGGCCTCAGCCCGTTGCTGCGCTTCGCGGAAGGCTTCGAACTTGGAGCGCTTGTAGGGCCCATGAAATGTCGCGGGCGAGGCGAGGCGAGCCTCGGTCGCGAGGCGCGCCGACGTGCCGCGCTCGAGGATGCCCGTTGTGCTCGTGTAAACGGTATTTTCCACCCCAGCCTTCTTTGCGGCTTCCAAAACGTTGATCGTCCCCTGGACGTTGTTCGCGAAAATCTCCCGCTGGTCGCGCGCCCAGAACCGATAATCGCCCGCGACATGAAACACATATCGGCAATTTCTCATCGCTTCAGCGAGCGAGTCGCGTTGCAGCAGATCACCTTCGACCCACTCGAACGCCTCCTCTCTTCGCGCCGTCGTCGGCCGGACCAGCGCGCGCACGATCGCGCCGCTCCGCGTCAACTGATCCGCCACATGCCAGCCGATGAAACCGGAAGCACCGGTCACAAGCACACGTTGTCCGGCGAAAAACGCGGCGACGTCGGTCGGGTTCATGAGTGTTCTTCGAGCGCGGGCAGGATCACCTCCCGCGCGTGCCGGATGTCCTCGGGAAAATCTATCTCGGTCCAGGGCGTGCCGGTGACGTCGTGGTAGCCGAAGCGATCCGCCAGGACCAACGCCCGCAGCACCTCGTCGTACGAATCGCGGACCTCCAGGCCCGCCGCCCGCGCCTTCGTTTCGTCGATCAGCAACGGCAGATCTTCCGGCGCAATCTGGAAGAACCCGATCGACTCGCCGACCAAATCCGCTTCGCCCGTCCACTTTTTCCGGAACTCAAAAGGCCGACCATTCTTGACCGGCACGAGCACGGGATCGTCGTCGCTGGTGGAATATTCCCGATCCAGCAGCAAGGTCGTCGCGGGGCCGGAGCCAATCAGCCGCTCCAGCATTTGCGCGGGATAAAGGACATCGGCATCCATCAGCAAAACCGGTTCCCGCATTCCTTCCAGCTCCGGCGACGCCGCCGCCAGACTCAGGACACTGCCTTCGTGGTAACGGTCGTTGACCAGCTCGCGAAATCTCAATCCATGGCGCGCGCCGATCCCGGGCAGAACCGCCGCAATCTGCTCCCGGAGATGACCTGTGACCAGGACCACATCTTCGATGCCGACTTCGCGCAACCGCAGGGCATGCCACTCCAGCAGCGTGCGTCCGCCAAATTCGAGCAGGATTTTCGGCGAACTCACCCCGAGACGAACGCCCCGTCCTGCGGCACAGATGATGGCCTTCAAGCCGGAACTCCTTTCGGTCTCACTCGACCGCGAGCGGTCAACCCGCCGGCGTAAAGAAACACCCAACCGATCAAGGCATAAACTATCTCGCGCCCGCGGCGGATAATCGCATACGAAATGCCGAGCGCGGGGGGCAATTGGAACAGGTAACTGAGGAACACGATTCCGCTCTCCTGCACCCCGAGCGCGCCCGGCACGAAGATGCCGAGCGCTTTCGCGACGCTGATGAATGCCTCCACCGCCAGCGCCTGGCTGAAATCGACCGGCATCCCGAGGAGATGCGAGACGAGCAGAATTTCGAGGCTGTCGGCCAGCCAGCCGGCGAAGTAGGTCGCGGTGCTGAGCAAGAAATGGCGACGATCCTTCCGGTAGAATTCGAAGATGCGATCGTCGAGTTCTCCCAGGCGCTTGGCGCGACTGGTCAAGGCGCGGATCGGCAGGAAGGCGACCAGGAGGCGGAACAGGCCGCGTTGCTGCAGCCAAAAAAGCGAGACCACGATGCAGGTGGCCACGACGGTGATGGACAACAGGCCAAGCCGCGCCGGAGATTTCTCCGGCAGAATGATTGCGCCGGCGATGGCCCCGTTGGCGATGAACGCCACCTGCGCGAAGATCTGCGCAGTTTTCCCCGCCACCACGCTGGAAACGCTCCGCACCACCGGCACCCCGAGCTTGCGGAGCAGTTGCACTTTGGCCGCTTCCCCGCCGATGTACGCGGAGGGCAGGACGGTGTTGATCGCCTCGCCCGCCCAGCGAATGCGAACGAGGGCGCCAAATCCAACCTCCGGCACGCCTTCTTTGCCGAAGGCAAACCGCCAGCCCAGCGTATCGAGCAGATAAACGAGACCGAACGGCAGCAAGACCAACGGCGCGAGCCAGCCGAGATTCGAGAAGGCCCGCCCAATTTCTTCGACCCCCGCGCGGTGGACGAACCACGCGAAAAGCGCCAGCCCGAGAGCGCCGACGAAAAGTCTGAGCGCGAGTTTCATGCCGGCTCGCGCGCCATCGCTGAGGTCGCGCGACCGCCAGACAGCACAAGCAGCGTAATCCAGAAAACGTGGACGCCGATCCCGGCCAGCCAAAGAAACAAATCCATCCGGTCGAAGATCGCCAGCAGCAGCAGCAGCACGGAAAAATCGCGGTTGGCCGTCGCGTCGAGCAGCTTGTTCAGAAGCGCGCCGCGCTGCGCCGCAGGTTGCCGCAGCGCGCGGACAATCACCGCGAAGCTCAGCAACACGCCGAGGGCCGCGCTTAAACCGAGCGTGAGCGCCGGCACGGCAGGGTCGGCGCGGGAAACGCCGAGCCCAATCGCCGCGAAGACGCTGAAGTGCACGACCTGATCGCCCCCGAGATCGAGCCATTTGCCGAGGCGTGATTGTTTGCACAAGGCGCGCGCGAGATCGCCGTCCACGCAATCGATGACCGCGGAAAGCTGCAAGACGAGCGCGCCCAGCACGAAACTCCCGGCGGCGAAAAACCAGGCCGAAGCCACGCCGATCAAAATCGAGACGACAGAGACCTGGTTCGGCGAAAACGGCGTCCGCACGAGCAATTTCGAGAGCGGCCGGCCCACTGGCCGATTGAAAAAGCGATCGACCAGTCCATCCGCGGAACTGGTCAGTGAGGCCCAGAGTTTCCCTTCCGCGGCGCGCGCGGAGGCTGCGTCGGTCACCGCGCACGCCGTTCCGAGGGCCGTCACCGGCTGCCCCCCGGAAGGGTTCATCGTCACTGGCAACGGAGCGCCGTTTGCCGCCAGCAAATGGCCACCGGCTTTCATCACGCGCATGAGATCCCCGGGCTCGACGATGACTCCGCCGCTAATAAGCAGGGCCGCTCCTTGGATTTTCGGAATCTCCGGAACGGAGGTTGTCGCAATCCCCATCGCCTGCGCGCGCACCAACGGCGGCACATTTTCGCCGACCAGGAAAATCGGCGAGCAGCCGGCGCGATGCGCAGTTACCACCAAACGATCAAGGACGGTGAGCCCGGCCACTTCCAAGTTGCTCGTCCTGGCATCACAGACCAGGACGGCGGGAGTCCTGCTCACTGCGCCGGCTTGCGCTTCCCGGCTCCGAAGACGCCGCGCAGCCCGAAATAGGCGACCGCATCCTTCATATTGGAGATAAAGCGCATGAACGGATTCATCTCTCCGGAAGTAACAAACTGCATCGAGACGACGTAGCGGGTTTCGCCCGCCTGCACCGGGCTGACGCTGTGGTAGACCTTGTCGCCGTTAAAGAGGACCAGCATTCCCGGCGTCATCTTCAACTCCAGCTTTTCCACCTCGTGCCCCGGCTGCTTCGTATGCAAGTGGCAGAGCAAACGCGAACTGGAGTCATCCTTGAACCCGAGCAGCAAGGTCCAGCGCCGATCCTTGTAGTACGAGGTGTCGTAGTGGAATCCCATGTGATCGCCTTCCTCGGTGTAGGCGTAGAAGGCGCAACGATGCGGATCGTTCGGCGGGCATTCCTGCATCTCCGCACCGACAATTCGGCGCAAAAACCCGAGCAACTGCGGACTGTGATAAACGTCGGTAATCGCGGGCGCCACGGAGCGCACCGTGTCGTAGGCGACACTGCCGCCTTTCTTGTGCCCCGGCAGATAGTTGCGGTGGATTTGCGGCACCAGCCGCGGGAGCTGCGCTTCCCATTGCTCGAGGACGGGCGCGGGCAGGAAGTCCTCCACGATCACAAATTCATCCTGCTCGCGGTAGCGCCGCCCGAGAGCAGTTTCGTCTTGCGCGCCGACGGCTTCGCGGATGAGGTCGTCGATCGGAGGAAAAGCAGTTGTTACCATGGCAACGGTAGGAATCGCCTAGTTACAATCGCGTGAGCGGCGGCGTCAACCTTTCCGTGGTAATCTGGCCGCCCCGCCATGACCGCCCCCGTGAAATCCGAAGCGAAAAAAACCACCCAATTTCGCGAACTGCTGCGCTCCGGGCGGCTCGAGTTCCTGATGGAAGCGCACAACGGGCTGAGCGCGCGCATCGTCCAGGAGGCGGGCTTCCGCGGCATCTGGGCGAGCGGACTTTCCATGTCGGCGGCGCTCGGCGTGCGCGACAACAACGAGGCGAGCTGGACCCAGGTGCTGGAAGTGGTCGAGTTCATGAGCGACGCGACGCACATCCCGATCCTGCTCGATGCCGACACCGGCTACGGAAATTTCAACAACATGCGGCGCCTCGTGACGAAGCTGGAGCAACGCGGCGTCGCGGCTGTTTGCATCGAGGACAAGCTCTTTCCGAAAACGAATTCGTTCATCAAAAGCGAACGTCAGCCGCTGGCCGAGCTCGACGAGTTTGTCGGCAAAATCAAAGCGGTGAAAGATGGGCAGCGCGATCCGGACTTCTGCGTGGTGGCGCGGCTCGAGGGTTTCATCGCCGGCTGGGGCCTGGAGGAAGTGCTGCGCCGCGCCGAGGCCTGTCACGCTGCCGGCGCCGATGCGCTCCTCATCCACAGCCGGAAAACAACGCCCGGACCAAGTCCTGGCCTTCGCCGAGGCAATGGCAGGGACGATGTCCGCTCGTGCTCGTGCCGACGACCTACTACAGCACTCCGGTGGAAGTGTTCGAGCAGGCCGGCATCAGTGTCGTCATCTGGGCGAACCAGAACGTGCGCAGTTCGATCGCCGCGATGCAGGCGACCAGCCGCCGGATTTTCGAGGAGCGTTCAGTGCAGAGCGTGGAGGACACGATCGCATCGGTGAAGGAAGTGTTCCGGTTGCAGAACGCGGATGAACTGCTGGAAGCGGAGGAGCGTTACCTGCCGAAGAGACCGCGATTCCGCACGCGCCATCATTCTCGCGGCCAGTCGCGGCAGCGAGATGGGGGACGTCACCGCCGGGATTCCGAAAGCCGATGGTTTCGATCGGAGGCACGCCGCTGCTGCACAAGCTGGTCGCGCAATTCCGCGCGGCGGGCGTTCGTCGGGTGGTCGTGATTCGCGGTTACGCCGCCGACAAAGTGCACGCGCCGGATGTGGAATTTGTCGAGAACGAGGACTTCGACGGCAGCGGCGAACTCCTCTCGCTGAGCAAGGCGGCCGCTCATCTCGAGGGCGACGCCGTCCTCTCCTTTGGCGACATCCTTTTTCGCAAACACATCCTGAACAATCTCCTCGCCGAACCGCACGACATCGTCATCGCGGTCGATGCGGCCTGGGAACGCCGGCACGGTTCGGCGGGATACGTGGACTACGTCACCGCGACCCGGCCCTACTCGCTGCGCTATGACGAGGAGGAGGCTTTTCTCGACCGCCGCCGGGCCGCGTCTGCCGCGGGAGGCGATCCACGGCGAATGGATCGGCCTCATCAAAACGAGCAGCGCCGGCTCGGAAAAGATCAAAGGCGGCGCTTGGCGGAGCTTTCCGCGCGGAGCGACTTCCGCACGCTCCGCTTCGACGATCTGTTCAACCACCTGATCGCAAAGCAGGAGCGCGTGCAGGTCCTTTACATCACCGGCCACTGGCTGGATGTGGACGACCTCGACGATCTCGCCCGCGCGCAAGCCTTCTGATTTGTGATCAGCGCCGCGTCTTTCGTCGAACACCTGCGAGGCCTCGGCTACTCGCAATACGCCGGCGTGCCGTGCTCGTTCTTCACCTCGTTCCTCAACTACGTGATTGATGATCCGTCGCTCGATTACATCGGCGCGACCAGCGAAGGCGAAGCCGTCGGGATCACGCTGGGCGCAGCGCTGGCGGGACGGAAGACGGTCACGATGTGCCAGAACTCCGGCCTCGGAAACATGGTCAACCCGCTCACCTCGCTCAATTACCCATTCCGCATCCCGACGCTCCTGATCGTGACCTGGCGCGGCCAGCCCGGCGTGAAAGACGAACCGCAGCACGAACAAATGGGCCGCATCATGCATCAGATGCTTGAGACGATGGAGATTCCCTGGCTGCCCTTTCCGCAGGAGGAATCGGAGATCGCTGGCGTCATGGCGCAGGCCGAGGCGAGCATGCAGGAACGCCAGCGGCCGTTTGCGCTCGTCATGCCAAAGGATTCGATCGCCCCACATGAGCTCTCGGGCGGGCCCAACCGCCACGCGTGGCGACGGATCGCCGCGAGAATTTCTCCGCGGAGGAGAGGCTGACGCGAACGGAGGCGCTCGAGTTGATTCTCGGCAACCTGAAGGGCGACGAAGCGATCATCGCCACGACCGGCAAAACCGGGCGGGAATTGTTCACGATCGCAGACCGGCCGAATCATCTCTACGTCGTCGGCGGCATGGGGACCGCGTCCGCGATCGGCTTTGGAGTCGCGCACGCGCTCCCGCACCAGCCGGTGGTCGTGATCGATGGCGACGGCGCCGCGCTCATGAAAATGGGTTCGCTCGCCACGATTGGGTTTCATCAGCCGGAAAATTTCCTCCACATCATTCTCGATAACGAAGCGCACGATTCCACCGGCGGACAGCAAACCGCGTCGTCAGTCGTGCGTTTCGCGCAAGTCGCCGCCGCCGCCAACTACCGCTCCGCTTTCGCGCTCGATCGGCGCGAAGACATTGGCGAAGCCGTCCGCGACCTTGCGCGAGCGTCGCGGGCCGTCGCTTCTGCACGTGAAAATTCGTCCCGGGTCGCCGGAAAAACTTGGCCGCCCCACCGTGAAACCGCACGAAGTGAAGGACCGGTTCTCGGCCTTTCTCCGCTCCAGAATGCCATGAACGATCCCCTCCTCTTTACCCCCGGGCCGCTCACGACCAGCGCCACCGTCAAAGCTGCCATGCAGCGCGACCTCGGCTCGCGCGACACCGAGTTCATCAATCTCGTCGCCCGGATCCGGCGCGAGCTGCTCGAGATCGCCGGCGTCTCGCAGGAGAGTGGCTACGAAACGGTGCTGATGCAGGGCAGCGGCACGTTTGGGATCGAGGCCGTGCTGTCGTCGGTGATCCCGCCCGAGGGCCGACTGTTGATCCTGGCGAACGGCGCCTATGGCGAACGGATGGTGCAAATCGCCGAGCGGCTCAAAATCCCTTTCCACGCCCAGCGCTGGCCGGAGAACGAATCGCCGAACCCTGCGACGGTCGCGCAGTTGTTGGCCGAGACGCCAACGACCACGCATGTGGCGATGGTCCATCTCGAAACGACCACGGGCATTCTTAATCCGCTCGACGAGATCGCGCGGATTGTGCGCGAGCACGGTTGCCGTTTCATCATCGACGCGATGAGCAGTTTCGGCGGTGTGCCCCTCGATCTCGCCGCCTTGCAGCCCGACTACCTCATCTCTTCCGCCAACAAATGCCTCGAAAGCGTGCCGGGCTTTTCATTCGTGATCGCGAAGCGAACCGCGCTGGAGGCGACCGCGGGATATGCCCGCAGCGTGAGCCTCGATCTGCTGGCGCAGTGGCAGGCCTCGAGCGCAACGGGCAGTTCCGCTTCACGCCACCGACGCACGTCCTGCTCGCCTTTGCGCAGGCCCTCGCGGAGTTGCGCGAGGAAGGGGGCGTGGCGGCGCGGGCCCAGCGTTACCGCGCGAATCGCGAGGCGCTGATTTTCGGCATGCGCGAACTCGGCTTCCGCGAGTTTCTCGCCCCGGAACGCCAGAGCGACGTCATCACTTCCTTCCGCTATCCCGATGATCCCGGTTTTCGTTTCGAAGGTTTTTATCAGCGGCTCGCGGCGAAAGGATTCGTCATCTACCCCGGCAAAGTCAGCCGGGTGGATTGCTTTCGGATCGGAACAATCGGCCGCATTTCCCCCGCAGACGTGAAGGACCTCGTCCGCGAGATCGCCAGCATCCGGGAACGGCCGGCCTAACGCAGGTGGCGATCGAGCGCGCCGATCTTGCGCGTCTCCGGCCATTTTGCGGCCACGCCCGAGCACGACGAGGATCGTCCCGATGCCTCCCGCCGCCACGGAGATGACCGGGCCGAAGAGCGCCGCCGTTAATCCCGACTCGAGCGCCCCGAGCTCATTCGAGGTGCCGATGAAAATATTGTTCACGGCTGAGATCCGGCCCCGCATCTGATCGGGCGTGAGCAATTGGATGATCGTGTGCCGAATGACCACGCTCACGCTGTCGAACACCCCCGTCAGGAAGAGCATCGCGAGCGAGAGCCAGAGGGAACGCGAGAGCCCGAAAACGATCGTGGCCGCGCCGAAGCCCGCCACGCACCAGAGCAGCGTTCGGCCCGCGTGTTTCATCGGCGGCAGGTACGCGATCAGGATCGCCATCACGAACGCCCCGATGCCCGGCGCGGCCCGCATCCAGCCCAGCCCGATCGGCCCGCAATGCAGAATCTTGTCGGCAAAAATCGGGAGCAAGGCCGTCGCGCCGCCGAGCAGCACCGCCACCATGTCGAGCGTGATCGTGGCCAGAATCACCTTCTTGCCGAAGACGAACTGCAGCCCTTCCACCAGGCTGCGCCAGGTGCTGCTCTCGACCCGTTCCCCCTGATCGTAGCGGCGAATCGGCAGCACGAGGAGGAAGAACGACAACGCGCAGGCCGCATCGAGCGCATAGATGAAGGGAAACCCGGTCCGCACGATGAGCAGACCGCCCACCGCCGGCCCGATGATCGAGCCGACCTGAAAGATGCTGCTGTTCCAGGTGACCGCGTTCGCGAATGTCTCGCGCGGCACCAGCTTGGGAAAGAAAGACGCGCGCGCCGCCCAGCCAAACGTGCGCGCCGTGGCCGAGATCAGGAGCACGAGGTAAATCAGCGGGAGCGAGAGATCATCGAAATGATAGGTCGCGTGCCGCTCGAAAATGCTGGCGATTCCGCCCAACCATCGGTTCCCCGCGAGCAAAGCGGGCCACGCCGGCAGATCGAGGTGATGGAAAGAGATGAAGGCCAGCGCGACGCGAGCAAATCGCGCTCAGGGCCTGCGTCCAAAGCACGATCGTGCGCCGGTTGTAGCTTGTCCGCGACGTGGCCCGCCGGCAGCGAGAGCACCACCACCGGCAGGGCGATCACAAGACCCACCAGCCCGAGCGCGGTCGCCGAATTGGTGCGCGCGTAGATTTCCCATTCGATCGACACCATCAGCATCAGGCGGCCGATGGCCGAGATCAGGTTGCCGAGGGCGTAAAAGCTGAAATTCCGGAAGCGGAACGCGGCATACGGATCGTGTTTCCCGTTCGCGGGTTCGAGGGAACCTTCCGCGCTCGCCGGCCGTTTGGAGGATGGCGTTTCGTAACCCGGAGGTGGGGCGTGGTTTTCGCGCTCGTCCATGTGAGCGCGTCGCCCGCAGGCCCGCGCATGGGGAGTGTAGATTTCAGGTGCGCCGCCGCAAGCGACCGGCGCTGCTGTCCAAAATGCGAGCCGCTGCCCAGGGGTGTTTCGGCCACTTTCTCAGACCAAGACGCCGCCGCCACTGCGTTCGGTCGGGCGGTTCTATAACGCCACGAAATCAGCGCCACTCCCCGGGGCGCAGACTGGATTGCCGCGTGCGTAACATCGTGCCGAACGGCTTGAGGAGTTTGGGCTGGGCAAATTCGTCCTTGTCGGACACCATCGTTGGCGTGCTTCGTTGCTCCGCGCCCCGTTCAGGGCGCCACCGAAATAGGCGAATACCCCTTTCGTATAGTATCTGTTAGGCAGTATGCGCAACGGCTTTAATCGCGGCGAAATATTATGAGCAAGAACAAGAATATCGTTACAGCTTTCTATGAAGCCGGAAATCGCGGCGATATGGACGCGTGTCTCGACCTGATCGCCGATGACATCGTTTGGACTAATATGGGTTCAACGCAATTTTCTGGTCAATACCGTGGAAAGGAAGCTTTGGTAAGAGATCTCGTGGGTCCCCTTTTCGGGCGCCTGAAGGGTGGCATTACCACTACGATAGAACGTCTCATTGCAGAGGGCGATCTTGTTGTAGCCCAAACGAGGGGGCACGCTGAGACATCCGACGGCCGGCCATATCAAAATCACTACTGTCAGATCATGCGTGTCAAGAATGAGCTGATCGTCGAGGTTACCGAGTATCTCGATACCGAACTGGTTGCGAATGTCTTTGGGCACTGAATGCCTAACCAATCACTGGAGCCAACCGCTGGCCGTCGCGATGCACAGATCTGGCATTATGAAACCGTTCTCGATGTTGCGAAATCTCGCTCGCACCAGCGTTGGCTCAGCTCCGTCTCGTTAGACGTAACGCGTTTTGGCTACTCCGGACGAAATCTCGAAGCAGTTTCGCACGGCAAGCGTTCATGGGGACGCAGCCGCCGTATATCCAGCTTTTACATGAGTTCGTTTCCTTGTCCTGCTGTGACACGCGCACTCGCTCACAGCGCCAGGAAACGCGGGGCATTTTCCATGAAATCGGCACTACTGATTCTATTCACCGCCGGTGCGCTCATTGCGGCCGAGCCAGACCCAGAGCAAGAGGAGAAGCTCTATCGCACGAAGTTTGAGCCTCTGGAAATCGAGCTGGATGGCTACTCCCCCTCCGAGTCTCCTTGGAAGGACAACAAGAACAATTCCGCCTTCGAGCGACACCTCGTCAGCCTGATGCGGATAGAAGTTCGTCTCTGGGGATTGCAGGAGTACCTACGGACGGGAGCACGGGGGGTGGGCGAGAAGGCTGAGATTGACGGCGATGCCGCTGATGCCGCTGGGGAGGCAACCCAGATTATTCACGCCGAGATTTTGGATGCCGCCGACAAGGCGCTGACCATGCTCAGACGCAGCCCGAATCGGCCTTTGACTCAGTTGCTAATTTACCATTTGGAGAGCTATCCCTACAATTGGACCAAGGAAGGCTGGAAACACATTATTCCGGATTTACGCAAGCTCGTCGCCACGCCGACTGACAAACCAGAAGGGCGGAAGTGACTTTGCATGCACAGTCCACCAACGTCGCCTGGCCTTTCGCAATCCGGGGGTCGGGTGTGTGTTTCGCGTTCGCCCAGGTGACGCGTGACCCACCGCTAAGGCAGACGGTACACTTCCAACAACGCGATGCCGGTCGCACCGCCGTGGCCGCGTAACACCGCCGTATAGGCGCCCGGCGGAGGGGCGAGAATCATGGCAGACTCCGCATTCCCCGATGGCGTCACCCCACTGGCGGCGATCTCCGCCTCCTGCGTGTCGCGCCAGTTGTCGTTCGCTGCGATCAACACGCCGTTGCCGTCCCGCAGTTCGAGAAACGGATCGGCCAGGGGGTGCGCAATGCCGGCGCCGGCCAGCGAAGGCCCGAGCGCCCGGACGATGATGCGAGCGGTTCCAGAGTTCCCAGAGACGATGACGCCACCGATCATCACCTGCGTGTCCGTGCCGACGAATCCGCGCGAGCTGATGTTCGCCAGGTGCGCCGGCGACGCCGTGTCCGTGTCGTAAATCTCGAGCAGGCCCACGCCCGTGCCGTTGCCGGACCCGGTGACGGTGGCCGTGTAGACACCGGGATTGAGCGTCCGCACCAGCGCCGCTTCGGTCTCGTGCCCGGGAGCAAGTGCGCTGCTGAGCAGCGCCGCCTCTTCGCCTTCGCGCCAGCTGTCGTTCTCCGCGACGACGGCGCCGCTCGCGTCGTGCAGTTGCAGCATCGGGTTTGCCAGAGGTTCAACCACGCCATGGGCGCCGAGCGATGGACCGAGGGCGCGGATCACGACTCGCTTCGGATCGTCCCCCGCGATGATGAAGCCGCCGATCATGAGCTGCTCACCTTCGTCGACCTGGAGGCGGATGGAGATGTTCGCCAATTCGGCCGCGGCCGCGGTGAGCGCGGCGACTGCGGGCAGCGTAACTGGCGTAACCCCGCTCACGCCATTCGGATCGCGCGGGAATTTCGCATACGGCAGGCGTGTACCGCCGAAGTTGAAGCGATCGGCCTCGATCGCCGCCGGCGCCGGAAACGGAATCGTGCCCGAGGCGCCGATGATGTCGTCCTGGTCCACGCCGTCACCGCTAATCCCAACCGCGCCGATGAGCTGGCCGTTGCGGTAGAGCGGGAAGCCGCCGGGGAAAATCGTGATGCCATTGGGGAAGTTCGGATTGGGCGGCGGGGCGGAGAGCGCTTCCTGCAGGCCAAAGAACGGGCCGGGCGGCTGGGGATCGATCCCGGGCGGGTAATGCGTTTGCGCGAGAAATCCGACCGTGCGGGTGGAGAAAGCGCGGGTGTTGTCCGAAAACCCCACCGCGGTGCGCCCCTTCTGGACCGCGACGTCCCAGCTGAAAAGCGTCGCGTCACCCGTGCGAAAGGCCGCCAGCACCGTCGGCGACACTCCGGGCATGTTCGGGAAATTCACGACCGTGATGAAAACCTCCGCCCGCGCCCCGATCGGCAACCGAATGCCGGCGCGGGTGGTGCGAACCCGATCGGCCGCGTAGTTGACGATGCCCGCCACCTCCGCGGCGGTGAGGCGCGCCTGGCCGTTGATCGTTCCCGCCAAGCGGATCGCCGATGATCGGCTGCCGAATCTGTCCCTCGACGCCGCTGAAGGTCGCGAGCGGGTACGGGAACGACGGGGGCGAATCCTGAATCGGAAAGCCAGCGGCGGCATTCCCGCGGAGCACCAGTGGCGAGGAGGAGACGGTGCTGCTCCGCACATACGGCAGAGCTGATGCCGTTGATGAAAACGTTGTCGGCCAAAATCGCCGACCTTGGCGCGTAGCCTTTTTGCGCGGACAGCGCCACGTCTTCGTCCCGGTCGTAGTCGCCCACGAAACCTTCACTGCCGTCGCCAGTGACGCCGACGCCGCCGACCAGCTGATTGTTCTTGTAAAGCGGCAACCCACCCGGCGAGCCGGCGAGCGACGTGCCCGGAATCGGCATCCCGCGGGTACCCGGCGAAACTCCCAGCGGCGGCGGTGGGACCGGCCCGAGGAATTGCTTGAAGCGGTTCACATCGGAAAACGGCAGGTTCGAGAAGCCGACTCCGACCAGCGGACCGGGCGCGGTATTGAAGATGCCAGGGGGGAAATGCTCCTGGATGATGAACCCGGCGGTGCGGCTCGTGAACGCGTTCGCGTTGCTGCTCAAGAACGCGCCGGTGCCGGCCTTGGAAACCGCGGCTGCGATCTCGCCTGGCGTCGGCTCGCCGCCGCGGGTATTCCAGACGGCGAGGACGAAGCCTTCCCGATCCGTCACCGCGATCACGCTGTTCGGCGAAATTTGCCCGGCCCGCGTCGTCGCCTGCTTGATCACCTTCTCCACGTCGAAGGCGGTCAATTGCGCAAACGCGGGAGAACCGAACGCCATGCACACGGTGGCGAGCAGAATGGGCCGCAACATTTCGGACATTGTTGTAACCGGAGCCCGCAGGCTGCACCAGACGAAAGCCGCGGCTCACCAAGATCTTCGGCCTGAGCTTGATCCAGCCCGTACCGATCCGGCATTCTCGCCCCCAGTGCAGTGCTCCTACTCGCCGCTGCGGATCGGTTTGCGCCGCGCCTTCGTCTTTCTCGCTCCCCTTTTCGCCGCGACGATCACGGCAGCTGACCCCGCGCCGTCGTCTCGGCAGGAGGTGATGCAGGGGGAGCTCAGCGTACAACCGATACAACCTCCGCGGGGTCCGCTCACGCTGCAGTGGCTCGCGCCCGAGGAGGACGTCACGGTGGAGGAACCGCCGCTGCCACCGGAGGACTTCAATCCCGATCCCGGCGCGCTCGAGTCGCGGGAAGTGGAGCCGCCTCCCGATCTTTTTCCGCCAATTCTGCCGCAGCTCGAGGATTATGGCGAAGAGCCGGTGCCGCGTTCGCTTGGTCTCCCGCGCCGCGGCGTGCGGGAGGTGGATCCCCGTCGGACGAAGCTGGAATATCCCGAGTACCCGCTCGCGGAGGAAGGACTCGGCTATTCGCCGGGCGATCAACCGGTGCCGAATCGCTGGTTCATTGGGTTCGGGCGCTGGCAGCGCTACACCGATCCGTCCGCGGAAACGCCTTACCAGACCGGCGTGCTGAAACGCTGGCATCCGTATCTGCAAAGCGTGCTGAAAGGCGACGCGCCAATTCTGGGCGAAGACATTTTCCTGAACCTGTCGCTCATCAGTTTCTCGCAATTCGAAGCGCGCACCCTGCCGGTGCCGAGCGGCGTGAGCACGGCGCGGCCGGACAGCGCGGAGTTCTTCGGCCGGAGCGAGCAGCTTTTCGTCTCCAACGATTTTCAGATCGGCCTCGACCTCTTCCGCGGTGAAACCGCCTTCAAGCCGGTGGAGTGGGCCATCCGGCTCCTCCATGTTTTCAACCTCAACTACGTCGATATCGAGGAGGCGAACGTTCTGGATCCCGATCCGCGCGGCTCAGAGGGCCATCGCACCTCGCGCTACAAGAATTTCTTCGCGCTGCAGGAGGCGTTTTTCGAACTGCACATCCGCGACCTGACCCACACCTATGACTTTATCTCCTCGCGTTTCGGGATTCAGCCCTTCGTGAGTGATTTCCGCGGGTTCATCTTCAACGACTCGAACCTCGGCATCCGCCTCTTTGGCAACCACGACAACAATCGCCTGCAGTGGAACGTCGCGTTTTTCGACATGCGCGAGAAAGACACCTACTCGGACCTGAACGAATTCAACGCGCGCGATCAGCGGGTTTTCATCGCCAACGTTTACCGGCAGGATTTCTTCACGAAAGGCTACACGGCGCAGTTGAGCTTCCACGCCAGCTTCGATGAAGCGAGCCGGCACTACGACAAGAATGGCTTCCTGGTGCGACCGGCGCCGATCGGCGATGTGCGCGACCATTATGTGCAGTCGTATTACCTCGGCTGGACGGGCGATGGCCACATCGGGCGCCTGAACATCACCCACGCGCTGTATCTGGTCGTGGGCGAGGACAGCCACAACGGCATCGCCGGCCGCAAGGTCGATATCTTCGGGCAGATGGCCGCGCTCGAACTCTCGGTCGACAAGGATTGGCTGCGGCACAAGATCTCGTTCTTCTACGCGAGCGGCGACTCCGATCCCACGAATGGCCAGGCGAGCGGCTTCGACACGATTCTCGACCGGCCGTTTTTCATTGGCGGGCCCTTTCAGCTTTTATGTGCACCAGGGATTCAATCTCGCCGGCACCTCGGTGAACTTTAAGCAGCGCGACAGCCTGATTCCCAACTTCCGCAGCAGCAAAACGGAAGGGCAGGCGAACTTCGTGAATCCGGGCGCGGTCATCATCGGCTACGGCGCTGATGCGGAAGTGACGCCGAAGCTGAAGATGTTCGCGAATGTGAACTACATCTGGACGGTCACGACCGAACCAACGCGGCGGGCGCTTTTCACGAACAACGCCAGCAACGAGATCGGCCTCGACATGAGCGTCGGCCTGCAATGGCGGCCGTTGTTGACCGATAACGTCATTGTCTCGGCGGGCTTCGGGGCGCTGATTCCGGGCGCGGGCTTCAAGGACATCTACCGGGCGAATACGCGGCCGGTGCCGGGGTTCCCGCAGGAGCACGTGGGGACGGTCGATGATTTTCTCTACAGCGGGCTCGTGACGGTGACGCTGACCTACTGATGAGGAGGAAGAGTTCGATCCGGGTGCGGGAGGAAGATGAGGTGTATTCGGTGGATTTGAAGAAAACGTCGAACGTTGAACGTTCGAACGTTGAACGTTCGAACGGGGGAGTGCGGCCGCGCGGGTCAGGTGATAAACGGGCTTATGATCTTGGAAGAACGGCTGCTTGAGTATGCCGTCAGGATCATCCGGCTCGTTGACGCATTGCCGGTGACGCAGGCGCGGGCGGCATGTTGCAGATCAACTCTTGCGTTGCGGGACTTCGCCACTCGCAAACCATGGCGAACTGCAGGGCGCGGAATCGCGCAAGGACTTCATTCACAAGCTAGGCATTTGCCTGAAGGAAATCCGGGAAGCGCAGCGCTGGCTTCGACTTGATTCACCGCGTTCCTCTCCTGCCGCCCGTCAAGATCACCCCGTGCTCGCTGAAACGGACGCGCTGATCCGCATCTTCTCTCGCGAGCGTGCGCACCGCCGAAAAGAACCGGTGACGATCGCCACCTGACTTCCCCTCGTTCGAGCGTTCGACGTTCGGACGTTCGACGTTCGACGTTTTCTCCTCTGCCTCCTTGCCACTGGCGAGCACCCTCCCAGCTCAGGACCTCCCTCCGACCTCCATCTCCCCCGACACTCCCCTCACTCGCACTGCCGCCCCGCCCCCACGCAACTGGATCGATCAGTCTCAGGCGCAGGCCGACGCCAAAAGCATCGGCTGCAACGAGTGCCACGCGGGCGTCGAGCCGATGCATTCCTCGCCGTCGGTCGTGCTCGGCTGTACCGATTGCCATGGCGGGAATCCGGCCCGCGGCCTCAAGAAAGAGCAGGCGCACATTCTGCCCAAAAACAAAGATTTTTGGAAAACTTCCGCCAATCCACCGGGCTCGAATGTCTGGCTGAACCACGAATCGCCGGAGTTCATCCGTTTCATGAATCCCGGCGATCTCCGCGTCGCGCAGCAATCATGCGGCCTCTGCCACGCGGAAATCACCCGGAACGTGAATCACAGCATGATGCGCCACGGCGCCATGCTCTGGGGCGCCGCTCTCTATAACAACGGCGGGTTCTACCTGAAGAACTACCGCTTCGGTCAGGCCTACGGCGCCGACGGCGTCCCGCTCCGACTGAACAACTACACACCGGTGACCGCGCGCGACACGCAGGAGCGCGGCATCCTGCCGTTCCTCGATCCGCTGCCCCGATTCAACCTCGGCCAGCCGGGGAACATCCTGCGCATCTTCGAGAAAGGCGGCGAGAAGCAGTTGCAGCTGGGCGTTCCCACCGTCAACGAACCGCCGGGCAAGCCGCTGCGCCGGCTCTCCGAGCGCGGACTCGGCACGCTCAACCGCACGGATCCCGTTTTTCTCGGCATCCAGAAAACGCGTCTGCACGATCCCCTCCTCGATTTCCTCGGCTCCAACGATCACGCGGGCGACTACCGCTCGAGCGGTTGCTCAGCCTGCCACGTCATCTATGCGAACGATCGCTCGCCGACGAACTCCGGCTGGTGGAGCAAATACGGTCACCAGGGTCTCAGTTTCACCGCCGACAAAACGATCCCGAAGAACGAGAACGGACATCCGGTCAAGCACCAGTTCACGCGCTCGATCCCGTCGAGCCAGTGCATGAACTGCCACATGCACCAGGGCAATCTCTTCGTGAATCCGTATCTCGGTTACACCTGGTGGGATCAGGAAACGGACGGCGAGCTGATGTATCCGAAGCAGCAGCGCAACCCGACCGACTCCGAGCTGGTGCAGGCGATCCAGCGCAATCCGGAGGCGGCGGCGGCGCGCGGTTTGTGGGGCGATCCCGAGTTCCTCGCCAAGGTGGCGGAGCTCAATCCGCGGATGAAGCACACGCAGTTTGCCGATTACCACGGCCACGGCTGGGTCTTCCGCGCGATCTTCAAACACGACCGCAAAGGCAACCTGCTCGACCTGCAGGACAACAAAATCTCGCACGACGATCCGCTGAAATTCGCGAAGGCGATTCACCTCAAGGACATCCATCTCGCGCGCGGGATGCAGTGCGCCGATTGCCATTTCAATCTCGACGTGCACGGCAACGGAAACCTCTACGGCGAGCCCCGCAACGCGACCACGATCAACTGCATCGATTGCCACGGCACCGTCGGACAGCGGCCCACGCTCATCACGACCGGAAACGCCGGCCGCGTCGATCTGCTCAACACCAGCAACACGCCGTGGGGGCCGCGCTTCACCTGGGATGGCGCGCGTTTGACGCAGCAGTCGATCATGTCCCCCGACATGCGCTGGGAAATTCCGCAAACGATCGACACGGTGGATCCCACGTCGCCGCACTACAACGCGAAGTCGGCCTACGCGAAGACGCTGCAGCGAGACGGCCGCTCGTGGGGCGCGAGTCTGACGAACGACGAGCAGCGGTCGGCGCGTTTCGCGCACGACAACAGCGCGATGGACTGCCAGATCTGCCACACCTCGTGGGCGACCAGCTGCTTCGGTTGTCACCTGCCGATGAAGGCGAACACGCGCACGCCGCTGAACAAGTATGAAGGCGTCACGAGCCGCAACTTCACCACCTACAATCCCCAGGTGGTGCGCGACGACGTCTTCATGCTCGGAATCGACGGCACCGTGAAAAAGAACCGCATGGCTGTGGTGCGTTCCTCCAGCGCGGTGGTGGTGAGCTCGCAAAACCAAAATCGCGAGTGGGTTTACTCGCAGGCCCAGACCGTTTCCGCCGAAGGCTACAGCGGGCAGGCGTTCAACCCGCACTTCCCGCACACCACCAGCAGCGTCGGGACGACCAAGAACTGCACCGATTGCCACCTCTCGAAGGCGAACGACAACAACGCCTGGATGACGCAGCTGCTCGGCTTCGGCACCGGCACCGTGAACTTCTTCGGCCGCTACGCGTATGTCGGAGAGGGACGCAAAGGCTTCCACGGCGTGATCTGGACAGAACCGGAGGAGCCGCAGGCCGTCATCGGCAGCCACCTGCACCAGATCGCGTATCCGGATAATTACCGGAAGCACCTGGAAGCGCATTCCGAGCTGCAGGATGCCTACGAGCACAGCGGCAAGGACATTCAGGATGTCGTCCTGCGCGGCGAATATCTCTACACCGCAAACGGACCGGGCGGGCTGGAGGTGTTCGACGTGGCGAACATCGATCAGAAGGGGTTCTCCGAGCGCATCGTCACCTCGCCGGTTTCGCCGCTCGGCCAGCGCACCTACATCAAGACGAAGTTCGCCACCTCGGTGGCGCTCCCGTCCACGCTCGGGATCGACCCCACGCGTGTGCGGCTGCCGGAGAACGAAGAGCAGCCGATCGATCTCTTCTACGCCTTCGCTTACCTTTCCGATCTCGAAGAGGGACTCGTGGTCGTGAACGTCGGCACGCTGGTCGACGGCAACCCCGACAACAACTTCTTCAAGGAAAAGGAAACCGTCCGATTCAATCCCGGCGGCGTTCTGAGCGGCGCAACCTTCGTGACCGCGGCCGGGCATCGCCTCTACATGACAACGCCGCGCGGGCTCTACGTCATTAACGTCTCCGACCCGATGCACCCGCGCATCGAGGGCGAACTGACGAATGGCTTTCTGCGCGACCCACGCTGCGTCGCCGTCCAGTTCCGTTATGCGTTCGTGACGGACGCGGATGGCTTGAAGGTGCTCGACATCACGAACCCGGCGCGGCCGCTCCCGGTGAACAGCGGCGTGGTTCGGCTCAACAACGCGCAGCGGCTTTACGTCGCACGCACCTACGCCTATGTCGCGAATGGTCCGGAAGGTCTCGCCATCATTGACGTCGAGAATCCCGAACGCCCGCGCCTTGACCAGATGTTCGACGCCAGCGGGGCGATGAACGACACGCGCGCGGTCCAGATCGGGAGCGTGAACGCCTCCATGTTCGCGCTCGTTGCCGACGGCAAACACGGCCTGCGGGTCGTGCAATTAATTTCGCCCGACACCGTGCCCGGCGCACAAGGCTTCAGTCCGCGTCCGAATCCAAAGCTGATCGCGACCTATCACACCCACGGCGAGGCGAACTCCGTCTCGCGCGGTCTCGATCGCGATCGGATCGTCGATGAAACCGGTGGGCAGACGGTTGTGTTCGGTCGGCGCGGTTCGCGGCCGTTCCGCCTCGACGAAATGCGCCGCTTCTACTGGCGATCGAGTCTGCTCGACGGCAAGGACGTGGGAAGCGGCGCGACGGGCGGCCTCTACCGCGTCGAAGATGTCTCGGTCGCGAATGGCAAATTGATGACAACCAGCGGAGCAGTGTTGTCGCCTCTAGCAACGCCAAGCCCCGCGCCGACCGAACCGCCGGCCGAGCCGCCGATCGAGCCGACACCGCTGCCGCTGCTTCGGCCGGATCGGTAGCGGCGCTACTCCTTCACGAACGTGAAGATGCCGTAGTGCATCGCGTGAACGCGATACGCGATCCAGATGCGAAAAATCGTCAGCGCGAAGATACGGTTGCGGGCGTGGCGGCTGAAGAGGAATCGCAGGTAGCGCGGCTCGGTAGCGAGTTTCGCACCCAGCCGGCGCACGATCGCCGGCCAGGTGCGCTCCACGCGGCGGGTGATGTTTTCGAACATCTCCCGCCGAAACCCGGCGGCCGCACCCAACGATTCGTAATCACTCACGCTCCCGAGGTGCGGCATCCGGCCTTCGCGGCAGATCGGTTCGAGCAGCCAGCGCTGGGCGCGCGCTCCCGGCTGGTCCGCGGAGAGCCACGCGCAGATCACAAGGCGACCCTGCGGGCGGAGCACTCGCGCCGCCTGTTCGAAGAAACCCGGTTTGTCCGGCATATGCTCGGAGCTTTCGATCGCGATCGCCGCGTCGAACGAATCGGAGGCGAGATCGTTCTTTAGCCAGTCGCCGAGCAGAAACCGCGGGTTCGAAGCACCGCGCGGCCGTTGCGCCGCAACGCCGTATTGCTGTGGCGAGATCGTGATCCCGGTCACGTCCGCGCCGCGACGGGCGAGGACGCATGCGGTCGCGCCGTAACCACAGCCGATGTCGCAGACTCGCACCCCGGGGCCGACCTGAGCCTCCCGCGCGACCAGGTCGACGAGTTGCAGGACCGCCTGCTCGCGCGATTCGTCGCCGCGAAGCCAGAGGCCGTGGTGAACGTGCTCACCCCAGACATCGCGATAGAAATGATCCAGTTCGTCGTAGTGCGAGGCGACGGCTTCGCGGTCGATTTGGGTACGCGAGGAGATCACCTTGTGGCGCAAGCGTGTAACTTGCGAGACCGGCCGGAGCGCAATTTACAAAGTTGCGCCACGCAGAGAGCGCGCGGCTTCGATCACGTGCTGCGCGTCGATGCCAAGCTCTTTCATTACCTGATCGCCCGGCGCGCTCAGGCCGAAGCGATGCAGGCCGATGACTTTCCCGTCCAGGCCGACGTAGCGATACCAAAGGTCGGTGACGCCGGCTTCGATCGCGACGCGCCGGCGGCAGCCGCCCGGGAGCACTTCCTCGCGGTAGTCCGCCGGTTGGCGCTCGAAACGCTCGAAGCACGGCATCGACACTACCCGTGTGCCCTCCCCCAGCTCTTTCGCGGCGGCGAGCGCATGCTGCAGTTCGCTGCCGCACGAGAGGAGGATCAGGTTCAATTCAGCCGTCTCGCGTTTCGCGATGTAACCGCCGCGGGCCACGCCTTCGCGGCGCAGACTCACTTCGATCTCGTTCAACATCGGCACCCCCTGCCGCGTCAGCGCGAGCAGCGTCGGGCCATCAGTATGTTGCGCCGCGGCGGCGAAGGCGCCGGCCGTTTCTTCGGGATCCGCCGGCCGGATCACATCGAGCTGCGGGATCACCCGCAGGCCGCTCACCGTCTCGACCGGCTCATGCGTCGGCCCGTCTTCGCCCACGCCGATGGAGTCGTGCGTGAAAATGTAGATGTTCGGCAGCTTGGAGAGCGCGGCGAGACGGATGGAGGGCCGGCAGTAATCCGCGAAGACCAGAAACGTCGCCCCCGAGGCGCGGAAGACGCCGTGGTAGCCAACGCCGTTCATGATCGCGCACATGCCGTGCTCCCGAATGCCGAAACGGATGTTGCGCCCTTTTGGATTGTCGCGCGTGAAATCCTCGCCGCCTTCGATGTAGTTCAACGTGGAGCCGTGCAGATCAGCGCTGCCGCTGATGAGGAACGGCATCTCGCGGGCGAGCGGCTGCAGCACTTCGCTGCCCGCTTTGCGCGTGGCGATTTTCGCATCGGCGGCGAAGGCCGGGATCTTGGCGAGCAAATCGGCCGGGACCTTTTTCGCGACCGCGTCGTCGAGGAGTTGCGCCTGCTCGGCGATTCGCCTCGCGCCACGCCTGGTAGATTTTCTCCCAGCGTTTGTACTGGCGCACGCAGCGCCTTCTTGTGCTTCGCGAAATACTCGCGCGTCTCCTGGCGAGACGAAGTAATGCTCGTCCGGCAGGCCGAGATTTGCGCCGCGCTTCATCCACGAATTTCGCGCCCGCTTCGCCGTGCGCTTTCGCCGTTCCCGCCACTTCCGGGATCCCTTTCCCGATCAAGGTGTGCGCGATGATCATCTGCGGCTTCCCGTTGTCGCGCTTCTTCGCCTTCTTGAGCGCGCGCAGGAACGCCGTCATGTCGTGGCCATCGACCTTCTGGACGTCGAAGCCGTAGGCCTGAAAGCGCTTGCCAGTGTCTTCGCTCTGGGTGGCGGCGGCCATCGCGTCGAGCGTGACGGCGTTGAATCGTAAATCAGGATCAGGTTATCGAGGCCGAAGTGGCCGGCGAACGCACTCGCCTCCGCCGAGACGCCTTCCTGCAGGCAACCATCCCCGGCCAGGCAGATGACGTGCTGATCGAAAATCATGTGCTCGGGCGTGTTGAAGCGCGCGGCCGCCATCTTCGCCGCCACCGCCACGCCGACTGCGTTGCCGACGCCCTGGCCGAGCGGACCGGTGGTGCATTCCACTCCCGGCGTTTCAAAAAACTCGGGATGTCCCGGCGTCTTGCTGTGCAATTGGCGGAAGCGCCGGATCTCGTCGATCGAGAAAGTCGTAGCCGCTCAGGTGCAGCCAGGCGTAGAGCAACATGCTGCCGTGACCGGCGGAGAGGATGAAGTAATCGCGGTTGATCCAGCGCGGTTCCTCGGGGTTGTGCTGGAGCGCGTTGCCGTAGAGGACCGCGCCGATTTCCGCGCAGCCGAGCGGGAGACCGAGGTGGCCGGATTTCGACGCCTGCACGGCGTCCATGGCGAGCCCGCGCGCTTCCTTCGCGGCGCGGGAAAGAGCATCGACGTTCAGACTCATGACCGTTTATACGGGCGCCCGGAAAACAAGGGAAACCATTTTCCCATCGACACCGGACCGCGGCGATTCCGCCTCTTGCATTCACCGCCAAATACCCGCAGTGGTGATGAGCTTGTGAATCAGCCTCTTTTTCTTCACCTCGTGGAACGGTTGGAAGGCTTCCTCGGCAAGCTGCCCGCCTCCATTCAGAAGCCGATTCTGCATGAGTTGACGCCCCTGAAGGAGCTCTTCCTCAAGCAGCGCTCCCCACGCTTTCTGCTCACCGGCTCGCACCGTTTGCCGGTGCAGGAAGTGATCGCGAGCGCTGTTCGCCGCGGCGCAACCGGGCGATCTGCGAAACGTGCTGATGGAGGTTTTTCGCTGGCACAACGTGCAGGTGGGCATCCACGGCGCGGTCAACGTGCTGGACGCCCGCGGAGCCGATGCGCCCGCCATGCGGATGATCAACGAGGAACTGCAACGCGAACCTGCGGACGTGATTCTGCATCTGGTGGACGGAAACAGCGCGCGCCCGGTGCTTTCGCGGGACATCGAACATCTGGTGAAACTGGCGGCGTTGACCGCCACGCCGGCGGCGAAGATCGTCGGCCTCTCGTTCGTCGCGGCGGAACGCACCCACTCCCGGACGGCGAGCGAGCGGCCGAGCGCGCAGGCGAAATTGCAGACGACACTGAGCGAGAATGTGGAGATTCGCGATCGGCTGCTGGGCGTCCTCGAATTGCCGCTCGCTGACACCGCCACCGCCGGGAACACCACTCACCCGGCCGCCGCGCAGCTGATGTCGTTGCTCGCGCAGGAAATGCCGAACGAGGCGCGGGTGGAGATGATCCGCATCTCGCGCGATCGAGCAGCGCAAAGGCAAATCGCGCAGACGCTGGTGAAATCGACCAGCGCCATCTGCGCCGCGATCGGCGCGCAACCGATTCCCCTCGCCGATCTGCCGATCCTGACCACGCTGCAGCTGGCGATGGTTTCCGGCATTATGTACATCTCGGGGCGGGAGCGAAGCCTCCGCGCCGCGACGGAGTTCGTCGCCGCCTTGGGCGTGAACGTCGGCGCCGGCATGGTTTTGCGTGAAGGCACTCGCGCCGTGCTGAAATTTTTCCCGGGCTGGGGCAATGTTGTTTGCGGGATGGTGGCGGGTGCCGGCACCTACGCGCTCGGCAACGCGGCGATCGTTTATTTCCTGGAGGGCGTCACTCTGCGCGACGCCCGGCGCACCTACCTTGCCAGCCGGCGGAAACGCCGTTCGCCGAAACTCCTCAAGGGCGTGGCCGACGAACAACAGCCATGACCACGCGCTGGCCTGAGGACCGGCCCGGCGCGGCTTGGGATAACTTGTGAATAACAACCGGCCAGCGGCGCTTTTTGTTCACAGGACTTTGTGAATAGACGCACCCCTTTGCCGACGCTGCCAGCGCGCTCCGGCGGAATTCGATGAAGCTTTCGGAAATTGACGCCACGCTACGGGAGATCCGCGTCTCGCCGGTGAAAACGCTCGGGCAGAATTTCCTGCACGATCGTAATCTGGCGCAGTGGATCGTCGCGCGGGCGGAACTTGCTCCGGACGATTTTGTCGTCGAGGTCGGGCCGGGGCTCGGCGCGCTGACGGAATTTCTCCTGGCTTCGGGCGCCCGCGTCCTCGCGATCGAAAAGGACGCGCGGCTGGCCGAGTTTCTGCGCCGCAGATTTCCCGACGGAGCGCCTGGAAGTGATGCGGGCGGACGCGCTGGAATTCGACGTCCGCACTCTGTGGGCGCAGCCGCGGGTGAAGTTCATCGGCAACCTGCCCTACAACATTTCCAGTCAGTTGCTCCTGCAGTTCACTCGTTATCCAAGTCCTATTTGTTTGTGGCTCTGCATGTTACAAAAGGAGATGGCACGGCGCCTTTCCGCCGCGCCGCGCACGCCTGACTACGGCGCACTCACGCTGCTCGTGCAGTTGCACTACCGCGTCGAATATCTCCGCAGCGTGCCGGCGAGCGTTTTTCTGCCGCAACCCGAGGTCGACTCGGCGTTCGTGAAGATCACGCCGCGGGACGGCGCAGAGCTGCCGTATTGCATCCCGGAGCTGTTCACCAAATTGGTGCGCCGCGGATTCTCGCAACGCCGGAAGCAGCTCCAGAAGCTCCTCCGGCGAGGAGATCACCGACTGGCCCGCGGCGGCGGCGGCCTGCGGTTTCTCCGCGAAGGCGCGCGCGGAGGAATTGTCGCTCCCGCAATGGATCGCATTAACGAATTTCGCGGACCCGCAGAGCGATGCCACGCCACACGGCGACAGCTCGGAGCGGTTTGCGGTCGTGGACGCTGAGGACCGCGTCGTTGGCCAGGCGCCCCGGGGAACGGTGCATGGGGATAACTTGCTGCATCGCGCCGTGCATATCCTCATTTTCAACACCACGGGCGAGCTTTTCCTGCAGAAACGCTCCCGGCTGAAGGACCGTCATCCATGCGTCTGGGACTCGAGCGCCGCCGGACACGTGGACGCGGGCGAAGATTACGATGAAACGGCCACGCGGGAATTGAGGGAAGAGCTGGGGATCAGCGCCGCGCTGGAGCGGGTGGTGAAGCTACCGGCCTCCGAACGGACCGGGCACGAGTTTATCTGGCTCTACCGCGGGCAACACGATGGCCCCTTCGATCTCGCCCGGGGCGAAATCGAGCACGCGGAGTTTTTTCCCCGGGCGCTGGTGACCGCCTGGCTGGAGGCGCGGCCGGACGATTTCGCGCCGGGTTTCGCGGAATGCTGGAAAGCATTCACCGCTGCCGAGCGCAGGGCGGTCAGCCGGTGGCTGACCTAGCGCCGTCTACGCGACTTCGCGCCGGAGCTCTTTTTCCCGCGCGATCCCGCCGGCTTCGCTTTCGCAGATTTCGCTTTCGATCCGGCGGATTTCGCTTTCGTGCGGGGGGCCTTCGTCCTGACCTTCGTGGCAGTGCCTTTGCGCGCCGGTGCCGGAGGGAGACCGGTCGCGGCCCGTGGGGGTAAATCCGCCAAGGTCATTCGTCTAAACTTTCGCGCCGCCCGGCGCGCGCTTTCCTTCCCGCCGTAAACGGTATCACTAAACATCTTTGTCATCGCAGTGCCCCGGCGCAGAAAGTGCACTTGAAAACCGTGCGTCTGTTTCTGTGCCCTCGCCTTCGAATCAATGCGGCGAATATTGGCTTCGGAGTCGGGATTGGAGCGTTTTCTCATGGGCGTGGCCTAACGAGCGAAACTTACGGTAAAAAAAGATCGCTGCAAGGGCTCTACTGCGCGATCGCCGGCGGCAAATTCCATGCCTTCCACTTCTCGCTGTAGGAGACGACCGGGAGCAGCGCGTAACACGGCTTGCGCTCGACGCGCAGCCATTTGATCACGCGCACAAGCTGGTCTTCCGCCATCGTCGTGCAGCCGGCGGTGGGGCGCGATTCGCCGCGGCGAATGTGGAAGAAGATGGCGCTGCCTTCGCCGGGGACCGGCGGATCGGAGTTGTGCCGGACCTCCACCAGCCAGCGGTAGGCGAAATCGTTATGCCTCATCTTTTGCTTCTCGAACCACGGCGGCGGATTTGCCGGATCGGGAATGATGACGTGGCGGTTGTAGTCGGGCAGCGTGGGGTCGTCGATCCAAGCGTCCGCCGCGCTCACCTGCCGGAAAGGGAAGTTTGCGCCCGCCGGCAACTGCGCGTCGTAGGTGTAGATCTTGCCAATGCGGAAAACTCCCGCGGGCGCGCGGCCGTCGCGCTCTTTCTTCCGCAGGCCCGGCTCGCCCTGGCCCGCGAGACCTGTTCCCCACGCCACGCCGTTCTTGCCGAAGAGAACCGGGATCGGCGCGCCCTGCTGTGACCACGCCCCACCGCGGGTTCGCTCGAAAAGCCGCATTTCACCGCGCATCGAATCCCAATCCGGCGCGGTGGCGACGAGGAGTTGAGTGCAATCATCGGGAACCCCGGCGGCTCCCACGCCCACACTGCCGGCGAGGAGGAGGTAAAGCAGAGTTCCGAAGCGACGAAAAAGGGCGATGACCATTTCCAAACCTAAACGCGCAACATCTGGATTCTGTCCACCGCATTTCCTGTAAATCCACAGCAGCTGGCTCGTAGGGATTCCACCTACATCGATCCGTTACACACGCGCCCGGATTGCGATCCTCGAATCGTAAACACAAATATATGAAACAACTACTTCTCTTGGGAGCAATCTTGGCCATCGGAGGTCTGGCCATTGCTCCGTCTCAAGCACAGACCGAATCCACGACCACGTCGACCACTTCGGCCGGCTACGTGCAAAGCAGTAAGATCATTGGTTCGAAAATCCGGACCGCGGATGGGGCTGAGGTGGGTGTCATTAAGGACGTCGTGCTCGATCGCCAGAGCGGCTGCATGGCTTACACCGTGCTCGAAACGGCCGGCGATGCGGGCCGCACCACTGGATCCACCACGACCACGACGACACGCAAAACGGTGGCGATGCCTTACACGGCGTTCCAAACCACCAGCGATCCGACTGTCTATACGACGACCATCCAGCGCGAGCGGATCTATAACGCTCCCGCGTTTGAGTACAACCGGATCGAGGAATACAGCCGTCCGGACTACATCAGCGGCGTCTACAGCTATTACGGCGTGCAGCCGGCCGTGGGCGTAAACATCGGCGTCAGCCGCACGAATGTGAACACATATCAATCCGGAACCCAGAGCGGCTCGGCCGCGCAGGTCAACGCAACGGCCAACCCGGCGGCGACCGCTTCGGCGGCGCCAACTGCTTCCGCCGCTCCGACCGCCTCGGCCTCGCCGAGGGCGACGGCCGCTGCAAGCCCGACCGCGACGCCGAAGACCACCGCATCACCCAAGGCTACGGCGACCGCGAGCCCCGGCATCACGACCCCGCCGACAACCACCCCCACCCCGCTGGGGACGGCTACGCCACCCGCCACTGGTCGCAGCTCGACCGCGGCAACAGCCACTCCACCCTCCGGCACCAAATCGGATAGCACCACGCGCAGCAGTTCCGACGCGAGCGCAAGCAGCAGTCCCGAGGAGGAGCAGAGCGAGCAGAAATCGAGCAGCAAGAAGAGCAAGGGCTCTTCGGACAAGCCCCGCGCGACCGCTACGCCCGGCTCCGGTGGCTAATAGCTAAATCACGGCGGGCCAGGAGCCGCAGAACGTCGAACAGCAGGAGCGACAAAAACGTTGCTCCTGCTGTTTCGTTTTCAGGAGGTCGCACCGGCAGGGTGGCTGCTGGTGGCCCGCTCGACCGCGGCCGTGTCCTCCGCCAGATACTTCATGCCCGCCAGCCAGATCACCCCCGAGAGCAACATCATTCCGGACACGACGAGAAACGCGATGTGCATATTCGTGTGGCCACCGATGTAGCCGATGGTGGGGAACGCCGCGGCGTCCCCGAGAAGGTGGATGACAAAGATGTTCAGGGCGAAGGCCGTCGCCCGAACGGCCGGCATGGAGACATTGGCGAGCGCGGTGTTCGACGGTCCGGTGTTCAGGAAAACAAAGAAGACCGCCGCGAACATGAAGATCCACGCGGTCGGAAACGGCGTGTAGAGGACGCCAAGAAAGAGCGGAAAAGCGAGGATCATTCCCAGCCCCGAAACGAGGAAATACGAACCGGGATAGCGGCCGCGCAGGCGATCCGCCACGACCCCTCCGAGCACGGTCGAGACGAGCCCGGCGGTCACGGTGATGATGCCAAAGTTGATGATCGCGGTGTGCGGTTGCCCGCGGAAGAGCAGATACGCCGGGGTCCAGAAAGCGAGGCCGCCGAGCGCGAATGTCATCGCCGTCTGCGCCGCGCAATTGAACAGGTATGAGCGCGTCCGCAACACCGTCAGGTAATCTTCCCGCTTCGGCTTTGTCTTCGGCTGCAGACTCGTTCCGAGACCACGGGGATCACGCTGGAAAAAACATAGGATACCCAACAGGATTCCGGGAGGCGTCACGAGGTAGAAAGCCCAACGCCAGCCAAGATGCGCGTTGATGAGGCCGCCGAGCACATAGCCGAGCGCGCTGCCCACCGGGATCGCGGCGCAAAAAATCGCGAGGACGCGGCCGCGGTGCTCGATCGGGAAAAGATCCGAGAGAATCGTCGGTGCGGCCGGCCCGTAGCCGCCTTCTCCGATGCCGATGAGCACGCGCGTGGCGACCAAAATCCCGAAGGTGGCCGCCAGCCCGGACGCGCCACTCGCCAGACTCCAGAGAATGACGCAGGTGCCGACGATCAGCCACCGTGAGAACCGGTCGGAGAGGAACCCGAGGAGCGGTGCCGAGAGCATGTAGGAGACGAGGAAGACCATCCCGAGCGCACCGGTCTTCGTCATGGCGTTGGCGTCGCCGGGATCGAAAAAGGTTTCGCGAATCTGCGGCTCGAGGGCGGACAGGATCTGCCGATCGATGTAGTTAAAGAGATTGATCGCGAGCAACAATCCAAGCGCGAAGCGCGCACCCTCTTTGCGCGGTGGGAACATGGCCGTCATCGGAATTGCCGATTGCAGTGGGCGCTGCGGGAATTGTAAATCTTAAAGCGATGCCGCATACCTCGCTCGCTGAACGCGCGCTCTACTTCTTCGGATTGCGGCTGGCCCGACTGGTCTATCACGTCACCACAACGGGCCGCGCGCAGTTGCCGGTCGGCGGTTTTCTCCTCCTGCCAAACCACATTACTTGGATAGACGCGATTGTGCTGCGGATGGCGTCGCCGCGCCCGGTCCGCTTCATCATCGACGAAACGTATTACCGTCACCGGGTTCTCCATCCGGTCCTGCGGCTGGTCGGTTGCATCCCGATCTCGTCGCGGCGGGCAAAAGATGGCATCCGCCTCGCGGCGGAGCAGATTCGCGGCGGGCGAAATCGTCTGCCTGTTTCCGGAAGGTCAGCTCTCCCGATCGGGGACGCTGCTGCGTTTGCAGCGCGGCTATGAGTTGATCGCGCGCCAGGCCAACGCGCCCGTCGTGCCGGTCTGGCTGGATCAGCTCTGGGGCTCGATCTTTTCCTTCGAGGGCGGCCGCTTCTTCACGAAGTGGCCACGCGAATGGCCGTTTCCGGTGCAGGTGGCATTCGGGCGACCGCTGGGGCCGGAGCAGGCCGACATCGCGACGGTGCGCGAGGAACTCCTGAAGCTGGGCGAACAATGCTACAGCCAGCGGCCGGTGCTCCGGGGACACTTGGCCCGAGCCTGTCTCCGCGGATTGAAGCAGCGGCCGTTTTCGACCGCGATCATCGACGGACTTGATCACAGCACGCTCTCCCGCGGAAAACTGCTGGGGGCGGCCACGGCGCTCGCGCGTCATCTACGGAAACATCATTCCGAGAAGCGGATCGGCATTGTCCTTCCCCCGGGGAAAGGCGCGGTTGTGGCCAATCTCGCCGTCGTGCTCGCGGGCAAAGTTCCGGTGAACCTGAATTTCACGAGCGCGCGGGAGTCGTTGGCCTCGGCCCAAGCCCAGGCCGGTCTCACGACCACGATCACGGCGCGGGCGATGGCGAAACGGCTGGACGATTTCCCCTGGACGAACAACGTCGTCCACCTCGACGAACTACTGCCCACGATGAAGCCGGCGATCATTTGGTGGTGGCTCGTCGATCTCGTCACGCCGACGGCGCTGCTGGCCAGGCTGCTGCACCTGCCGAAGATCGGCGATCGCGCTGAGGCGGTCCTGCTGTTCACGAGCGGCAGCTCCGGAGCGCCGAAAGGGGTGGCGCTCTCGCATCGCAATATTCTCGGCAACGTCTCGCAGTTCAGCGTCATGCTCGGCTCGCGGCCGGACGAGTTGATCCTCGCTTCGCTCCCGTTTTTCCACAGCTTCGGCTGCACGGTCACGCTCTGGTATCCGCTGATCGAAGGCGTCAAGATTGTTACGTATCCGAATCCGTTGGAGGCCGGCAAAGTCGCGGGCATCGTCGAGCGTTATCGCGCGACGGTGATGTTCGCGACGCCCACGTTCCTGCGCGCGTATCTGCGCAAAGCCGAGCCGGCGCAGTTGCAGAGCTTGCGACTCGTGATTACCGGCGCGGAGAAATTGCCGGGCGATATCGCGCGGGCGTTCGAAGAGCGCTTTGGGATGCCGGTCTATGAGGGCTACGGGCTGACCGAGACGTCACCGGTCCTGAGTGTGAACCTGCCCGACCCGGTCCCGAAGGTGGCGGGCACTTCGATTCAACCTTCGAGCCGCCTCGGTTCGACGGGCAAACTGGCGCCGGGGATCGCAGCGGAAATTCGCGAGCCCGAGACGGACGCAAAACTGAGCCTGCACGAAACGGGCATGCTCTGGGTGCGCGGGCCGAACATCTTCGACGGCTATTTGAATGATCCGGAGCGCACTGCGGAAGTGCTGCGCGAGGGCTGGTTCAAGACGGGCGACCTGGGGCGATTTGATGAAGATGGTTTTCTCTACATCGAGGGGCGGCTCTCGCGTTTCTCAAAAATCGGCGGCGAGATGGTGCCGCACGAAATGGTGGAGCAAAAGATCCTTTCCGTGCTGAACCTCGGCGACCATTCCGAGCGGGTGGTGGCCGTGATGGGCGTGCCCGATGAAGCCAAGGGCGAGGCGCTGGTGTTGATTAGCAGCATCGAGATTGAGTCGCAACACCTCCGGGCCGCGCTGCGCGAAGCGGAAGTGCCGAATCTGTGGGTGCCCCGCACGATCAGACGCGTGCCGGCGATCCCGGTGCTCGCCTCCGGCAAGCTCGATCTGGGCCGCTGCAAGGAAATCGTCGCGAGCGAATAATTCGCGCTACTCAGCGGACGCCGGACCGGGTTTCCGCTCCACCAGCGCGCTGGCGAAATAACTGAGCACCACTTCGCCGCGCTGATTCATCATCACGTTGCGGAGGCGGATGATGCCGTGGCGCGGTTTCGACTGCGAGGGCCGCACCTCGATGATTTCGGTCACGACGCGCAACGCATCTCCCGGCCGCACGGCCGCCGGCCAGCGGAGTTCATCCACGCCGAGGCCGATCGCGCCGCCGACGAACTGCATCGGCCCGGTCATCATCAAACGCATCGCGATCGCGGCCGTCTGCCACCCGCTCGCGGCCAGGCCGTTGAACACGCTCCGCTCCGCCGCCGCCCGATCGAGGTGAAAAGGCTGCGGATCGAACTCGCGTGCGAATTGCACCATGGCCTGCTCCGTCACTTCGTAAACCTCCGACGGGAATCGGTCGCCGGGCTGCACGTCTTCGAGGAAAAGGCCGTTCATGGGGAGAAACGTGGTGCCAGGGGGGAGAGTTGAACTCCCGACCAAGGGCTTATGAGTCCCCTGCTCTACCACTGAGCTACCCTGGCGTCTTTTCCTAAATTTCTCCTACGTTCAACTCCGACCAACCCCGAACGCTTTTCGGGGCTGCTCTCCCGTCCACCCGAACACCTTCGGGGCTGAGCTACCCTGGCGCGCGGCGTCAAAAATGGACGCCTCCGTAGGGTGTGTCAACGATCCGCACTCGACGGCGGATACCCGCCTGGACCCTTCGTGAGATACGGGGTCAGATCTTTTTTGTCCCCGCGGAGCGCGGCCATGAAACAGACGCCGTCCCGCATCTGGACCGCGCCGGTCCAGCCCTCGTGCTCGACGAAGCGCCAACCGGAAAATTGCAACGGTTGGGCATCCCGCGGATTGCGCGCCGCGGGAAAAAGGAAAAACTGGAGCCGTCTCTCCGGCACCGTAATTTGCGCCACGCGATGCCCTTCATCGTCATCGAAGACGCGGCAGGCGCCGGCGCGCAAATCGGCGAACTCAGGCGGCACGTCGTAGTGCTCGAGGCGGTATTTCATGAAAAAGAAGTCGCCCAGGGCTCCCGCCTCCGTAGCCACCGGATCCAGTTGCACGCCGCGCATCGAGCTCGCGATGGCTAACATCTTGCGCGCCGTGCCGGACCCGGGGAATTCCTTCATCCGCTCGAGCACGTTGAAGACGACCACCCCGGCGATCACAACGACGGCGAGGGCGGCCGCGTGCACGGCCGGATTCCGCAGCACTTTGCGCCAGCTGCGTTTCGTCTGCGGGACCAGCTTCTCGTTCCGGAACCATTCCGTGACTTCGGCGGAGACGGGAATCTCTTGCGCGAGCGCCGCGAGCGACTTGTCGAACGCCTGCTGCAAATCAAACTGCGCGCCCATCGCTGCCTTCCGTCGCGCCCGCAGGACGGCCACCCGCATCCGGCGGTCGGTCCCCGACTTTTCGGTGATCGGGGCGATGCGCGCGAGAGCCTTCTCGCGGCTGGACATGCGGAAGATGCTCATTCCTCCCCGTAGTGCGGCGTGTGGGTATCCAGCCACGCTTGAAACTGGCGCCGTCCCGTCGCCACCAGTTCCGAGAGCTCTTTCGCTTTCAGGTCGAGGAACGCGAGCATCTCGCGCAGCGAAAACTCGTCGAGGTAATACGCGGCCAGCGCGCTCCGCTGGGGCTCAGGCGCGGCCGAGATCCAGATCGCGAGTTCCTCCGGGTGCAACTGCGCCACTTGGGCAGGAGCAGTCGCGGCCACCTCGGCTTCGTCGTGGTGGATATCCTCGGCCTGCAAGCCCGTCTCGCAGGAAGCCAAGCAACGCCACCGGGCTTCGCGGAAGAACCAGAGCCGGTCCCGCGGCGGTTCGCCATTGGCGGCGTGCAGCGCGGCGTCCCGCAAAGTCGACTGGAAAGCCTCCTGCGCTTTCGCCGCGTCTCCTGTCATCAGGTAGCAAAACCGGTAGAGCTGCGGGAGTTGATCGTTCGTTCTGACCACGCGTAATTCGTCGAGCACCGCATGTTACGTGCCGCTCGGCCCCGGACAAGGCTGGATGCAGCGAGTGCGGTTGCCGGGCCTTCAGGTGAACGTCTTCAGGCGTCGCGCCACTTCGTCAGCATTTTCGCGGCTGTTGAAGGCGGAGATGCGAAAATAGCCTTCGCCGCAGGAGCCGAAGCCGCTGCCCGGTGTGATGACGACGTGCAACTCGTGCAACATCCGGTCGAACATCTGCCAGCTCGTGAGGCCATCCGGCGTCGCGACCCAAATGTAGGGAGCGTTCGCGCCCCCATAGACTCGCATTCCGGATTCCATCGCAGCCTCGCGCAGGAGGCGAGCGTTGCCCATGTAATGCTCGACCAGCGCCGCGCACCTGCGCTTTGCCTTCGTCGCTGTAGAGCGCTTCGGCGCCGCGTTGCACCGGATAGCTGACGCTGTTCGCCTTCGTGCTCCAGCGGCGATGCCAAAGCGGATGCAGCGGCAGCGAACGGCCGTCTTCCGTCTGCGCCAGCACGGCTTTCGGCATCACGGTGAAACCGCACCGCACGCCGGTGAAGCCGCCGGTCTTGGAAAAGCTGCGGAACTCCACCGCGCAATCGAGCGCGCCGGGAATTTCGTAGATCGAATGCGGGATCTCCGGATCGCTGATGTAGGCCTCGTAGGCCGCATCGTAGAGCAGCAACGCCTTGTGCTCGTGCGCGTAATCGACCCAGCGCACCAGCTGCTCACGCGTGGCGACCGCCCCGGTCGGGTTGTTCGGGAAGCAAAGGTAAACCAGGTCCGCGTGTTCCTTCGGCGGCTGAGGCACGAAATTGTTCTCCGCCGTGCACGGCAGGTAGATGATGCCTTCGTACCCGCCCGTCGCGTTCGCGGCACCGGTGTGACCGGCCATCACGTTCGTATCGACGTAAACCGGATAAACGGGGTCCGTGATTGCCACCTTGTTCTGGTCTCCGAGGATATCGAGGATGTAGCCGCAGTCAGATTTCGAACCGTCCGAGAGGAAGATCTCGTCGGCCGCAATCTCGACCCCGCGATCGCGGAAATCGTGCTGAGCGATCTTCGCCCGGAGGAATTCGTAACCCTGCTCGTGCGCCGTAGCCGCGGAACGTCTCGCGATGTCCCAGTTCTTCCACGGCCGCGTGCATCGCGTCGACCGCGGCGCGCGGCAACGCTTCAGTCACATCCCCCACCCCGCAGCGGATGACATCGCCCGCCGCGTCTGGATGGCGCTGGCAAAACTCCCGCACCCGGCGGCCGATCTCGGGAAAGAGATAGCCGGCCTGGAGCTTGAGATAATTCTCGTTCAGGAATGCCATGGGCGAAGCGCGCGGGTCGGCCTCATCGCCGCCGTGCGCCCGAAAAATCTTGTGACGAAGCCGCCCTACGACTGCTCGTAGCGCCGGCCAACCTCAGCCCAGTTCACCACGTTCCACCATGCCTTCAGATAATCAGGCCGGCGGTTTTGGTAATTGAGATAATAGGCGTGTTCCCACACGTCCACGCCGAGCACCGGCGTGTTGCCATCCATCAGCGGGCTGTCCTGATTTGGCGTCGACATCACTTCGAGTTTGCCGCCCTTGCCTTTGATCAGCCAGGCCCAGCCGCTGCCGAAACGGCCCGCGCCGGCGGCGTTGACCTTTTCCTTCAGCGCGTCGAGGCCGCCGAAGGACTTGATGTCGTCCGCGAGCTTGCCGGTCGGCTCGCCGCCATTCGGGCCCATGATTTGCCAGAAGAACGAATGGTTCGCATGGCCGCCGCCATTGTTGCGCACGACCGTGCGGATGCTCTCCGGGACCGAGTTCAGATCACGGATCAGGTCTTCCACCGACTTGGCCGCGAGGTCGGGGTGATCCTTGAGCGCGTTGTTGACGTTGGTGATGTACGTCTGGTGATGCTTGGTGTGGTGAATTTCCATCGTCCGCGCGTCGATGTGCGGCTCGAGCGCGTCGTAGGCATAGGGCAGTTTCGGGAGTTCGTAAGCCATAGGTCTAACGTTTCGGCGCGAATCGCGGCCCGTCAATCGGCGGTATCAACCGACTCCGGGACGCGGCGAGGACAACACCCCGCCGGGTCGGAAGGCCCGGCCCACATTCGGTAGAAGCTCGGCTGGTGGCCGAGGCCGTTCCGATAATTCGCGTAGGTCGCGAGCGCCAGGAGCGGGAAGTTCTGCCGGTACATGTCGTATTTGAGGTAAAACACGCCGGGGAAGCCGGTCCCGGTGATTTGCGGTTCGTGCCAGCTCCCGTCGCGCTGCTGCGTCGCCAGCAGGTAGCGCAGCCCGCGTTGCACGCTGGGCCGGTCGAGATCGCCACAGGCGCAAATGCCCATCAGCGCCCACGAAGTTTGCGAGGCGGTGCTATCGCCGCAGCCTTTCAGCGTTTGGTCGTCGTAGGAGGCGCAGGTTTCGCCCCAGCCACCGTCGGGGTTTTGGCAGCTCTCCAGCCAATCCCGGCCGCGCAGGATCCAATCCTGCGACATACTCTCGCCGATCGCGCGGAGCCCGCGCAAGACCTGCCACGTGCCGTAGATGTAATTCACGCCCCACCGGCCATACCACGAGCCGTCATCATCCTGTGTGTCGATGAGGTATTGAATCGCGCGTCGGACGCACGGCTGCGTTCTGTCGAACCCGATGTAGCCGAAGAGCTCGAGGGTGCGTGCGGTCAGATCGCTGCAGGTGGGATCGAGAATCGCATTGTGATCCGCGAACGGCATGTCCTCGAGCCAGTGCTGCGTCACTTCCTTGTCGAAGGCGGCCCAGCCGCCATCGCGACATTGGAAGCTCAGCTGCCAGCCAATCGCGCGCTTGAACATCTCGTCGACCGCGCGTTGGTCCTCCGGCTGCGCGAGTCGCAGTCCCATCAGCACCATCGCGGTGTCGTCGGTATCGGGATAGTAGACGTTATTGTATTCGAAGGCCCAGCCGCTCGCTTCCGGGTGCGGATTGTTCACCGTCCAATCGCCGCGCACGCGCACTTCCTTGCTCGGCCAGCCAGCCGGCGGCTTTCCGCAGCGAAGGGTGATCGGCGGGCAGGCCCGACTCGCCCAACGCGATCATGTTAATGGCGGTATCCCACACCGGAGAGAGGCAGGGCTGGATGCGGAAGTCTTCGGGATCGTCCACGAAGAGACCTGCTGAAATCCGCCGCCGCTTTTTCGTAAACCGGATGCGTGGTCGGATAACCGAGCGCGCGCAACGCGATCAGGGAATTCAACATCGCCGGGAAAACCGCCGCGAGGCCATCGCTTCCCTCGCCGATGCGCTCAACCATCCAACGCTCTGCTTCTTCGAGCGCGCGCTGGCGCATCGGACGCCAGCCCACCTTCGAGACCAGCTTCAGCACGCGATCGCACCGCAGGAAGAAATTCCGCCAGGCAAAGAAACGGCGGTGCCGCGGCAGCGTGAAATTCTTCTGTTCGGTGCCGACCGGATAGAGCTCGTGCAACTGCTGCGCTTCCGGCAGCTCACGGGTGGGCTTGAAGTGATTGATGATCGCAAGCGGGATCAGCATCGCCCGGCTCCAGGACGACATCCGGTAGATATGAAAGGGCGCCCAGGTTGGGAAGAGGATCATCTCCACGGGGATCGACGGCAGATAGTGCCACGGAAACTGCCCCAGCAGCGCGAGGTAGAGCTTGCTATAGGTGTTCATCCGCGGGATGCCGCCGAGGCGTAGGATGTCGGCGCGCGCCTCCTGCATGAACGGCAGCTCCGGCGCATGGCCGGCGAGCTTGAGCGCGAAGTACGCCTTCACCGAGGCGTTCACTTCGCTCGGTCCGCCGTAGTAGATGTTCCAGCCGCCGTCCGGCAGCTGCCGTTTCAGGATGTGGCGGACGCAGCGCTCCTGGAGTGTCTCATCCACATCCCCCAGCCAGTGCATGAACAGGATGTAGTCGGAGCAGAGGGTGCTATCGACAATGAGCTCGCCGCACCAATGAGCCGTCCGGTTTTTGCTGGCGCAGGAGGTTTTCCTGCGCGAGCCGGATCGCTTCGCCAATGTCGGAACTCGCGGGCGAGAACGCGGCCGCCGTCTGCGGCCTTGCACTCGGGAGCGGGATGACGTTGCTGGACGTCGGAGGCATGCACTACGAAGCGACCGCTTCCACCTCAGCACGTTTCCCGGTGAGGTGACCGTTTCCGGAGGTCACGCCGTTGAACGCGGCGATCTCGTTGCCGCGGCCGGTGGCCTGCGGGCGCGCGCCGAAGTTAAACTTGATCGTCTTCCAGGTGTCGCCCTTTTGGGCGTTGAGGCCGAGGCTGGCGGTCGGCTCGTAGCCGCAATGCGTCATGCAATTCTCGCAACGCGGATCGCGGGCCACGCCGTCCACCACGCCGTATTTGTCCCAATCAACCTTCGCGAGCAGCTCGGCGTAGCTGTTGAAATGGCCAGTGCCGTTCGTGCCGACGGCGTCCGTCATGAAATAGCAGGGCGCTTTCCAGCCCGCCATGTTGCGCGTGGGAATCGCCCACGCCGAGCAGGTCAGGTCGCGCTTGCCGGCGAGGAACTCGAAATAAACCGGCGTGCCAAAGAACGTGTAGCGCTGCATCCAGTCCTCCATCTTCGCGAACTTCTTCACGGTCAGTTCGCGGGTGAGGAAGAAATTCTCCGGCTGGAGGTTGAGCCGCTTGATCATGTCCTGCTTGGCCGAGTCGTACTCGTAACCGGGCGTGATCGTATGGCCGTCGACGCCCATATCCGAGAGGAAGTCGAACAGCTGCTCGAGCTCCACCATGTCGGTCTCCTTGTAAACGGTGGTGTTGGTCGCGACCTGGTAGCCGAGGATCTTCGCCATCCTGATCGCGAGCACGCATTCCTTGAAGACGCCTTCGCGTTCCACGATCAGGTCGTGTGTCCGCTCGAGGCCATCGAGGTGGACGTTCCAATACATCCAGTCGCTCGGCCCGATCGTGCGCTTGGCGGCGTCCTTCGGGCCTTTGCGAATCTCGGCGGCGTCTTTTTCGCTCACCAAGCCCGGCCGTCACCAGCTCGCGGAGCTTCTGCTTCTACGAGGGCCGCCTTCGCGGGCAGCTGCGCGGCCAGCCATTCGCGCATTTTTTTGCGCATGAACATCGCGTTCGTGCAGACGTAGACGATCCGCTTCTGCTCCAGTAGTCCGCCGATCAACGCCTCGATATGCGGGTAAATTAGCGGCTCGCCACCGCAGATCGAGACCATCGGGGCGTTGCATTCCACCGCCGCGCCGAGGCAATCCTCGAGGGACATCATGTCCTTGAGCGAGGTGGAATATTCGCGAATTCGACCGCAACCGGTGCAGGTCAGGTTGCAGGTGTGGAGGGGCTCGAGCTGTAGCACGGTGGCAAACTTCTCGGTCCGGCGCAGTTTATGGCCGATGATGTACGCCGCGATTTTGCTCGTCAGCGCCAGAGGGAATCTCATAGGCCGACGATAGTAACAGCGGCCTAACAGGTGTCAATGACCGCAGCCCTACTGGACGGCCGCGGCGGCCGGTGGCACCCTGCTTTCGAGATGGCGGAGAAACCGGCGGAAACCGTGGTCGTGATGGGCGCGTCGCCGAATGCGGATCGCTACGCCTACAAGGCAATGCAGATGTTGCGGGAGCACGGGCATCGAGCGGTGCCGGTCAACCCGGCGTTCGACGTAGTGCTCGGCGCAACGTGTTATCGCCGCATCAGCGACGTGCCGGACCCGATCGACACGGTCACGATGTATCTCGGCAAACAACGCTCCGACCCGCTGATCGAGGAGATCGTGACCGCACAGCCGCGTCGCATCATTATGAATCCCGGTGCGGAGAACGACGACCTCGCGGCAAAAGCGGCAGCAGCGGGCATCGAGGTGGAATACGCCTGCACGCTTGTGCTTTTGCAGACGGGCGCTTTTTAAGCCGCCACCCAGCCGCGGCGGATCAGGCTGACTGCAATGGCGGCCAGCAGGAGCGCGATCAATTTCGAAACGCCTTTCAGGCCTTGCTTGCCCATCACCTTTTCGACCCGGCGCGCGTAACGGAACCCCACGTCCACCAGCGCCAGATTCACGACCAGCGACAGGATCGTGAAGCCGACGCCGACCGTATCGACGAGAATCAGGAGCGCCGTCAGCAGCGCCGGCCCCGCGATCAACGGCATCCCGAGCGGCACCACGCCAAAATCCGGATTGCCAGTGCGCGGCCGCTCGTCGCCGCCGATCAACTCCCGCGCGGCCAGCCCGAGCAGGATCAACCCGCCGGCGACCTGAAAGTCGGCCACGGAAATGCCGAGCGCCTTGAAGATGAAGCGGCCGAGAAAGATGAACCCGATCGCCACCAGAAATCCGGTGATGACGCCGAGCAGCCCCTGCTTCTGCCGATGCTCGCGGGAGGCGTTCGGGGCGAAACCCATGAAGATCGCGATCAGCCCAATCGGGTCGATCGCGACGAAGAGCGGGATGAACGCGACCAGAAAAGTTTCGCCGAAATTGCGCATAAAAGGCGGCCAGGGAGATGCGGCCGCGTTCGCGTTCTACACAATGTCCCCTGCCCCGGCAACCACGCCGGCAATACGGTAATGATCGCCTTTACCGCCGCGCCCTTGTAAACGAACTTTGCCGACTCCAAGAATATGAAAACCACCCTCGTCCTCGCCGTCACCTCCTGTGTCCTCATTTCCGTCAGCCATGCGGCTAAACTGAAAACCGTCGATGACTTCCGCGACGCCGCCGACAAAGCGAAAGCCGTCCTGACGCTGCCCAATTGGGAACAAACGCCGGAGGCGGTCGGCGCGTCGGTCAAAGACGCCATCGCGAAGGCCAACGCGACGCTCGACCAGATCGGCGCGCAGGATCTGAACAAGGTCACGTTCCAAAGCACGATCGTGGCGCTCGACAACGTCGGCTACGAAGCCGCGCTCACCGCGAATCGCGCCAGCATGATCAAGGAGAGCAGCCCCAACGAAGCGATGCGCAACGCCGCCGAGGAGGCGATCAAGGTTTTCCAGGATTGGGCGGTCGGAGTGGAATACCGCGAGGATGTTTACCGCGCGATCAAGGCGTTTGAGAAGACCAACCCGACGCTCGCCGACGACGAACTGAAGCTGTTCCGCGAAACGTTGCGCGATTACGAACGCGCCGGCCTCGGGCTGAAGCCGGAAACCCGGAAGGAGGTGGAGAAGCTGCGCAAGGAACTCGCCAAGCTGACCACTGATTTTGACACCAACGTGGTCGGCGCGCGCGGCCCGGTGGTCTTCACCAAAGCCGAACTCGACGGCGTTCCCGACAGCTTCCTCGCCTCCCCCGGCGTCAAGACCGGCGACGACGCCTACACGGTGATGGCGAACGTCACGTTCCAATACAACACGGTTATGGATACCGCGAAGAACGAGCAGACGCGGAAGAAACTTTACATCACGCGGGATTCCCTAGCGCGGGAGAAGAACGAGCCGCTCCTGAACCAGATCCTCGCGCTGCGCAACAAGATCGCTCTCCTCCTCGGCTACAAATCATGGGCCGACTACCGGACCGAAGTGAAGATGGCGAAGACCGGCGCCGCCGCTTCGAAGTTCATCGATGAGATGGTGCGCGGCACCGAGCCGAAGTTCGCGGCCGAAGTGGCGGCGCAGCAGAAGATAAAAGCGGCCGAGACCCGCAACCCGAAAGCGCGCATCAGCGTGTGGGATTGGCGATATTACACGAACGAGCTGAAGAAGCAGCAATACGCGGTCGATGCCGAAGCGCTGAGCGTCTACTTCCCCTACCAGCAGACGTTGGAAGGGATGTTCAACATCTACCAGAACATCTTCGGCCTGAAATTTGAGCAGATCACCGCGCCGCAAAAATGGGTCGATGACCTCCAGCTTTACATGGTGACCGACGCCGCGACCGGCGAGCCGATGGGCATGTTCTATCTCGATATGTTTCCGCGCGAGGGAAAATTTAATCACTTCGCGCAGTTCGGCATTATTGAGGGCAAAGCTCTGGCCGATGGAAAATACCAGCGGCCGACGGTGGCACTCCTCTGCAATTTCCCGCCGCCGAGCGAAGGCAAGCCATCCCTGCTCAAACACTCTGATGTGGAGACGCTGTTTCATGAATTCGGCCATGTGATGCACTCGATCCTGACGCGCTCGCAGTTTGCGCGTTTCGCCGGCACGAACGTGCCGCGCGATTTTGTGGAGGCGCCATCACAGATGCTGCAAAACTGGGTTTGGGACAAAACGGTGCTCGACACTTTTGCGGCCGATTACCGTGATCGGACGAAGAAGATTCCGGCCGAGACGATCGCGAAGATGTCGGAAGCGCGGCTCGCGACGGAAGCGATGCGTTATCGCCGGCAGTTTGCGTTTGCGTCGCTTGATCTGGCCCTGCACGGGCCACACAAGGAGGGCGAGCCCTACAATGCGGTGAAGGTCTCGAACGCCATTCTTGAAAAGGTGCTGCTGCCGATCGCGCCGGAGACGAGCTTTGTCACTTATTTCGGTCATATCACCGGATACGACGCGGGCTACTACGGCTACGCGTGGGCAGATGCGATCGCCGCCGATCTTGCGACGGTCTTCGAGAAATCAAAGGAGGGCTACCTCGACAAGGCAGCAGGCCTGCGTTTGCGGAAGGACATCTACGAGCCCGGCGATTCGCGCGAGGTGGACCAGTCGATCGAGAAATTCCTCGGCCGGAAGCGCTCGATCCAGCCGTTCCTGGCCAAGCTCGGAATCGGTGGAGAGCAGAAGAAGAAGGCAGCGGCCGGCCCGGCGCAGGAAGGGCGTTAGCGTGCGGCGGCGGTTGGTGCGCGCCGGGTTGATCAGCGCGCTGCTTTGCTCCCTGGTCTCCTGCACGAAGCCGGAGACGAACGTCGAGAAAGGCAACCGCTTGCAGATCCTGCACAAGGGGAACGGCCAGGAGGTGCAGGATCTCGATCCGCAAACAGTCAACAGCGTCAGCGAGTTCAACATCCTCTCGGCCCTGCTCGAAGGATTGGTCGGAGAAGATCCGGTCGATTTGCATCCGGTGCCGGGAGTTGCGGAACGCTGGGAAGTCTCGGACGACGGCCAGACCTACACGTTTCACCTCCGCAAAAACGCGCAGTGGTCGAACGGTGACGCCGTCACGGCGCGCGACTTCATCGAATCGTATCGGCGCATCCTTTCCCCCGCCCTCGCCGCCGATAACGCCTACATGCTTTACGCGGTCGCGAATGCGGAAGCATTCCACAAAGGCAAGCTGACCGATTTCGAGCAGGTCGGCTTTCGCGCGCCGGACGATCACACGTTCGTCATCCATCTCACCAGTCCGACGCCGTATTTCCTCTCCCTGCTCAGCAACTATTCGTGGTTCCCGGTTCACATCCCGACGGTGCGAAAATACGGACCGGTCAAATCCGGCACGAGCACGGTGCTCCGCGCGCTCGGCGGCCTCGTCCCGAACGCGTCGGGCACGATCGAGGTGCACGGCCGGCGTGTGCTCCTCAAGACGCCCAGGCGGGCTGCCGAGGCTGGCGTCCTCTATGTCTCCAACGACCGCCAGCGCGAGGGCCTGTTCCTCGGGCAGTCGGTCGAGCGCAACCTGACCGTCACGCGGCTCCGGCGGTTGAGCCGGTTCGGAGTTCTTCTACGGCGACGCGTCCAGCGAGCCGCCCGGGAGCTCGCGACGATGGCAGGAGTGCCCGTCGGCCGGCTCGGGTCGCCGGCCGCGAGTCTCAGCGGGGGCAACCAGCAGAAGACGCTCCTCGGCCGGGCGCTGCAGCTGAAGGGCACCGCGCTGCTCGCTCTGGACGAGCCGACCCGCGGCGTGGACGTCGGCGGGCGAGCCGACATCCACGACCTCGTCCGGGCGGCGGCCCGGGACGGCACCGCGGTGATCTTCTCGTCGACGGAGCTCGACGAGGTCCTCGACCTCGCAGACGTGGTCGTCACGATCTTCGCCGGTCGCATCGTCTCGATCGTCCCTCGCGCGCAGGCGTCGGCCTCGGCGATCCTCGCGGACATGACCACCACGCACGCGGGCGCACGGCGGGGCGGCACCGTGAGCAGCCCGGAGACCGGCGCAATCCGCCGCTTCGGCGTGGAGCTCCGGCCGATCCGCCTCGCCGACGCCGCCCTCGCCGCCTGGATCGCGCTGCTGGTGGCGGTCACCGTGTACGGCGCGGCCACGACCACCGGGTTCCTGACGGTGAGCAACCTGAAGGCGATCCTCACCGCGGCGGCGTTCGTCGGGATCATCGCCGTCGGCCTGACCGTCATCGTCCTGAGCGGCAATCTCTTCTCCCTCGCCCTCGGTCAGACGGCCGCGATCTCCGCGATGGTCTTCCTGTACACGCTCCGGATCAACCTGGTCGCCGCGATCCTGCTGACGCTCCTGCTCGGCCTCGCGATCGGCGCCGTCCAGGGCTTCACGGTCGGCGCCTGGGGCGCGAACCCGATCATCGTCACGATCGGCGCGGCGGGGTTGATGGAGGGCACGGCGGTCTGGCTCTCGCACGGCGAGAGCATCGTCCCGCCTCGCCGACGCGACCAGCTGGGAGCACCTCGCCCAGCCGGTGCTGGGTCTGCCCGCCCCGGTCTACGTCTTCCTCGATCGTCACGGTGGTGCTGGCGGTGGTGATGCGCCGGACGCGGTTCGGACGCCAGATCTACCTCCTCGGCGAGAACCGCGTCGCCGCCCGTGCGGCCGCGCTGCCGATCACGCTCCTGACGGTGGGCGCGTTCGGGATCGCGTCCCTCTACACGGCAGGCTCCGGCATCCTCATCGGCGCGACGAGCGCGAACGCATCGCTCCTTCTCACCGGCAGCTACACGTACGACGCCATCGCAGCCGCCCTCGTCGGCGGCAATGCAGTGACGGGAGGGCGCGGGTCGATCGCGCGGACGGCTGTCGGAGCGATCTTCATCGCGACGATCTCGGACATGCTCCTCCTGCGCGGCTATTCCACCGGCGTCCAGATCCTCGTCCGCGGGATCATCGTCATGGTCGTCGTCGTCCTGACGAACCTCCGGGAGCGCACCCGATGAGCACGCCGCGGACGACCCGGCACCGCCCGCGCGCCCGCGAGCTGGCGCCTTTCGCGATCCTCGCGCTGATGATCGCGGCGCTGGCGCTCCTGCCGGTGCTCACCGAGGAAACGGTGCGCACGGCGAACGTGTACGACATCTTCCAGAACTTCGCCTCGTACGGCCTCGTCGCGCTCGCGCTCGGCATCACGATCATCGCCGGAGAGTTCGATCTCTCGGTCTCCTCGATGTACCTCCTCGGCGGGATGGTCGCCGTGCTGACGGGCGCCGGCTCGCCGCTCCTCGGCATCGCTCGCCGCGCTCGGCACCGCCATCCTCGTCGGCGCCGTGCAGGGCGGCCTGATCGCGGGGTTCAGGCTGAGCTCGATGCCGGTGACGCTCGGCGGTTACCTGATCGTCCTCGGGATCGACGTACCTCCTCGGGCACGGGAAGAGCGTGATCTACGAGGACTACAACGTCGGGCTCCGGCTCGACGAGCCGATCCTGCAGATCTTCTCGATCCGCAGCCTCGTGTCGCTCGGGATCTTCGTGGTCGCCGCGCTCGTCCTCCGTTACGTGCGCGTCGGCAGGGACATCCGGGCGATCGGCGGCGACAGGCGCGCGGCCCGCGTGGCCGGCGTCTCCGTCGACCGGCTCCTCGTCGGCGTGTTCGTCGTCTCGGCGCTCGGGGCAGCCCTCGCCGGCGCTCTGCTCAGCTACAGCCTCGCCACGGCGAGCCCGACCAACATCGGGGTCGACGTGCTCACCTTCTCCGCCACGGCCGCCCTGATCGGTGGGGTCAGCCTGTCGGGCGGCAAGGGCGGCGCGGTCGGCATCGCGGCAGGCGTCCTGTCGCTGAGCGTGCTCCAGGAGATCCTCGCGATCCTCCGCTCTCCCGACTACGTCTCGAGCCTGATCACCGGCGGGCTCCTGGTCGCTCGTCACGATCGTCTGGGCTCCCGAGCTGACGCAGTGGTTCCGGACGACGCGCGTCACGCGTCGATCGCGGTCGACCGAACGGCCGCGTAGCCGACTCCGGAGGAGCGCGTGACGACGTCCAGCAGATCCGGCTCGATCCGGATCCGCTCGAGCCCTACCTCCTCTCGCAGGGCTTCCGTGTCGGCGACCTCGTCATCGTCTCGGGCCAGGCGGCGCTCGACGAGCACGGGAACATCGTCGGGGTCGGCGACTTCGACGCGCAGGCCGAGCAGATCTTCCGCAACCTCTCGCGCGTCCTCGAGGCCGGCGGCTCGAGCCTCGACCGCATCGTGAAGGTCACGATCTTCCTCACCGACATGGCGAACTTCGGGAAGATCGTCGAGCTGCGGAGGCGGTGGTTCACGCCGCCCTACCCGGCCGACACGATCGTCGAGGTGAGCGCACTCGCCCTTCCCGAGCTCGAGATCGAGATCGAAGCCATCGCGACCGCCGGATAGCTTCCCGCTCCACGCCGGCTGCGGCCAGGCACCGCATCTGCCGCGACGCGCGGGGGCGCCGCCCGGGCCCCGTCCCGGCTCAGCGTTCTTGCGGGTGGGGTACCCGGGTCGGGATCCTCGCGGATCCAGGTTGCGCGTGTGCGCGCGCGGCGGCGATGATGAGCGGGGGCGGGCGGATGGGGAGCCCGTCCGGGTCGAGTAGCCAGGAGAACACGGGCTGATCGAGCTACGGTAGGGGCGTGCGTCGGATCCTCCTCGCCTACGACGGATCGGACGGCGCTCGTCGCGCGCTCGATCGGGCCGTGGCCGAGACACGCGGGACGCGGACGCGGATCACCGTCCTGAGTATCGAGAACGTGCCGCTCGATCCGAGTGTCCCCCGGAACTTCGGGACGCTCGACGACATCTCGGACTGGGAGCACCGAGCGGCTTCTGCGCCCCCGGACGTTGTCGCGCACCTCCGTGAGGCGAGCGAGCGACTCGCCGAGGCCGGCCTCGACGCGGAGCTGACGTGGGCTGCCGGGGAACCGGGCCAGCTGATCGCGGAGACGGCTCGTCAGATCGACGCCGACGCGATCGTGCTCGGCGAGCACCATCACGGACGGCTCGCGCGCTTCTTCGGCGCCGACGTTGGCGCCGAAGTACAGCGCCATGCCGGCTGTGACGTCATCTTGGCCTGAGCGCGGACCGCTTCGCGCGGCCTGGATCAGGAACGGTGCGGTGGATCAGGCGCGGGTTAGCGCGTGGCGGTGCTCGTGTGCCCGCGCGTCCGTTTAGCGCTCGAGCTCGCGTTGCGGCCATGCCGGGCTCTTCGTTGGCGGAGGCGAGTACCCGCGGCCGATGGCTGTGGGTCGCTCGCGCCGTGCGGTCGGCATCGGCTCGTAGTCGAGGACGTTGATGACGATCGCGGCCTCGGCTCGCATCGCGCGCGCGCGTGCGCGCGGGAGAACTGTCGCGTCGAGCGCCGCCGTTGCGCCGGTCAGGTGTTTTCGAGACCGTTTCAGGGGCCGCCCCCCGGGCCGTGAAGGCCCGGGGGGTGTCAGCGGGTCGAGGCCGCAGGAGTGTGAGCTCAACCGCGGCGGACGTCCAGGTGGCCGAAGCCGATGTCCGCGTCGAGCTGGAGCATTGGCGCGTCGGACGTCGAGCCCGGCACGATCGCGCGCTCGTCGGCGTCCGAGCCGTCGTCGGTCTCGCCGAGGACGGTCACCTGTCCGCCGCCGGCGTGCGCATCGATCTCGAGCGCGGCTTCTTCCGGCACCCGGATCAGCAGGTTGCCGATGCCGAGCTCGACGTCGACTCTCGTCGTGCCCGGCGGCAGCGCGACGTCGCTCAGGTCGAGGGTGAAGTCGCCGATCCCGAACTCGTAGCTGCGCTCGAGCTGAGCCGTGTCCAGAGGACGCTCGTCCCGCTCGCCGATTCCCGCCGAGAGCTTCACCGGCGAGAGCGCAGCCACGGCGGAGACGGCCACGAGCACGATGCCGAAGGGAAGGAGCCGGGCGACGCGCCTGCCGACGATGGCACCGAGTCCGAGCGTCCCGCCGGCGACGACGAGAGCGGCAGCGAGCGCGGCGTCGTAGGTGCTGCTTGCGTCGAGGATGCCGAGCACGCCGGCGCCGACGAGGAGCGCGCCGACGACGGACAGGACGAGCGGCCGACGGCTCCGGCGACGCCTCGAGGCGTCGGCCGGGGTCGCCGGCGCGGGAGCCGGTGCCGGCTGGGTCTCGACCGGCGCGTCGGGCTCCGAGACGTCGAACCGGGGCAGCCACTGGAGCCAGCGCGGCAGGTACCAGTTCCAGTCGCCGAGGAGCTTCATCGTCGCCGGCAGCAGCACGCCGCGGACGATCGTTGCGTCGAGCAGGATCGCGGTTGCGAGGCCGACGCCGAACTGCTTGAACATCAGCATCGAGAGCGTCGCGAAGACCGCGAAGACCCCGACCATGACGATCGCCGCGCTCGTGACCACACCGGCCGTCGACTTGATGCCTCTCGCGACCGCCTCGTCGGTGGTCGCGCCCCGTTGGACGGCCTCACGGATCCGGCTCAGCAGGAACACGTGGTAGTCCATCGAGAGCCCGAACAGGATCACGAACAGGAGTAGCGGGACGACACGGGTCGATCCCGCCGGTCGGGGTGAAGCCGAGGAGGTCGCTGCCGTAGCCGTGCTGGAAGACGAGCACCAGCACGCCGTAGGCGGCCGCGACCGAGAGCAGGTTGAGCACGATCGCTTTCGCCGCGATCACGGGCGAGCGGAACGCGATGAGCATCAGCGAGAAGGCGAGGATGAGCACGAACCCGACGACGATTGGGAGGTTCGCCGTCATCTCGTCGGTGCTGTCTTTCCACTGGGCGGTTGCACCGGTGACGCCTGCCTCGGCGCCGGGAACGGCGCCGACCGTCGCCGGCACGATCTCGTTGCGCAGTTGCGCGAGCGAGGCGTTCGAGACGGAGTCGGTGCCCTTGCCGTCGATCGGGACGGCGATGTTCGCGACCGTGCCGTCCTTGTTGACCTCGACGGTGATCGGCTCGTGCATGCGTCCGGTCGCCAGAGCCTGCTGCCGGAGCCGCTGGATGGCGGCCTGCATCTCCGGCGTCTTGACGTCCGGAGCCTTGACGACCACGTTTGCCGGCAGGGCGGAGCCGGGGAACGCCTGCTGCATCCGCTCGTACGTCTGCACGGCCGGCAGCGACTGCGGGAACGTGTCGGGGCCCGGCGTGACCATGCGCATCTGCAGCGCCGGTATCGCCAGGGCCACCAGGAGCCCGCCGGCGAGAACGACCGAGAGCAGCGGCCGGCGCAGGACCCCGTTGACGATCGCGCCCCAGATCCGGCCCTCGCCGTCGTCGCGGCGCAGCCGGCCGACGAGCGGGATCCGACGCGGTCGACCCTGTCGCCGAGCCTCGACAGCAGGGCGGGCAGGACCGTCAGGGAGCCGAGCATGGCGATCGCGACCACCGCGATCGTCGCGACGGCGAACGAGGAGAACGTGGGATCGCCGGTGAGGAACATGCCGGCCATCGCCGTCATGACGGTCAGGCCGGAGATGAGCACGGAGCGGCCGGAGGTCGCGGCTGCGGCCTCGAGCGCAGCCCGTTCGCTGCGTCCTGCGGCCCGCTCCTCGCGTTCGCGCTTCAGGTAGAAGAGCGAGTAGTCGACGCCGACGGCGAGCCCGATCAGGAGCACGAGCGCGCTGGCCTCGTTGGCCATCGGCACGACGTGGCTGAGCCGCCGACGACGCCGAACGTCGCGAAGACGGCCGTGAGGGCGAGCAGCAGCGGGATGCCGGCGGCGACGAGAGCGCCGAACGCGATGACGAGGATGACGAGCGTGATCGGGAGCGACAGCATCCCGGCCTTGCCGAGGTCCTCCGCGACGGTCGTGGCGAGCGCGTCGACCGCGCTGGCCATGCCGAACTCGCCGATGTAGAGCTGCGGGTGCGCCTTCTGCGGCGGCGTCGACCTGAGCGAGCACCGGGTCGATCTTCTCCGCCGCTTTGTCGGCTGCGCCGCGGATCTCGAACTCGACGAGCGCCGAGTGCCCGTCGGGAGAGACCTGCCCCGTGCGGACGTTCTGGACAGCCCCGAGCTTCGAGAGCCTCGCCACGACGTCGCCGATCGCCGTCGTGAACGCAGGATCGGTCGCCGAGAGCGTGCGGCTTTGTATGAGGACGCTTTCCGCGGCCGGCCGCTTGAAGCCGGCGTCGAGGATCCGGTCCATGCGGCCGGACTCGCGCGGGCCGGCCGTGTTCGGGTCGATCGTCTTCGTCCCGGCCATGCCGAGGGCGAAGGCGACGACCACGAATGCGAGCCAGCCGAACGTCGCGGTCTTCCAGTGGTCGGCGCTCCACCGTCCCATCCGCGCCGCCACGTTCCTGGGGGTCTTGCCTGACATTTCACTTCTCCTAAGCGTTGGGAAACTCATGGCGATGACGCTAGGAGGGCGGCGGCGCGGCGACATCGGCGGCGGGTCGGAATCGAGCTCCGACCTGACTCCGATTTCGAGCTCCTACCTAGGTAGGAGCAAGGCGCGATCTGCGTCTGGTGGGGGAGCTCGGTCCCCGCACCTGCTCAGCAGTCGCAGGGCGGGTACCCGGGCTGGTCTGGCGGCGACCGGGTCCCGTGCCGCCTGAACGATCTGCGGGGGTGGGGATACCGACGGGCTCCTCCCGGGGATCTACAGCGCGCGGATACGCGCGCGCCCGCAGACCCGGCCCTCGCCCGCCCGCCACGCCGTATGCTCCGCGCAGTCGTCAGGGCAGGTGGTGGCGCATGACCTTCCGCAGGCAGGGCGAACGCAACGCCTGGCTGCACTCGCGGCCGTGTTCACGACGCCGGGATCGGCCGCTTGGCTGACCTGCCGCTGATCCTGGCGGGGCCGATCCTGCGCCGAGTCGAGCCGACGCTCGTGTGCGTGTGGGTCGCGCTGAGCGAGCCGAAGGCGATCAGGCTGCAGGTGTTCCAGGGGCGCGAGCAGGCGGGCCTCGAGGCCGGCGTCTACACCGGCGGCGCCCAGCGCGAGCGCATGCGGGCGGGCGCGAACACCGTCCGCGTCGGCGCCAACCTGCACGTCGGCATCGTCTACACCGAGTTCCTGCCCGAGCAGCCGCTCCTGCCCGGGCTGAACTACAGCTACAACCTCGCGTTCGGCGCCTTCATCGAGCTCGACAGCGGGTTCACGCGCTCGCAGGGGGCGCGGTTCGACGGCTCGAGCTTCGCTGTGACGGCCGACCTGAGGTCGGAGAAGCTGCTGCGCAAGGGCCCGCTCGACGGCAGACCGCACCTCCCGCTCGGTTACGACGAGGGCGAGCTGCCCGGGTTCTCGCTGCCGCCGCCCAGCCTCACCGACCTGCGGATCCTGCACGGGTCCTGCCGGCGGCCCGGCTCACGTACCCGGAGGCGGACGGCAAGACGACCTTCGACGGGCTCGCCTGGGTCGACGACCTGCTCGCTCCTGGCGGCGCGGCACGACGACGAGCTGCCGTTCGACGCGAACGTCCGGCCGCACCAGCTGTTCCTCACCGGCGACCAGATCTACGCGGACGACGTCTCCACGCCGCTCCTCCCCATGCTCAACCGCGCTCAGCGTCGAGCTGATGGGCCAGGCGGAGACCGTGCAGACGCGCTACCCGCCCGACGCCGACGACCAGGGCCGGGAGCAGTTCCTCGGCGCGAAGCCCCCGAAGGCTTCTCGACGATCGCCGAGCTCGTCACGCAGACGCGCAGCCAGGACCGACTCGAGGACCGCTCAAGTTCCCGCTGGACAGGCTGAAGGAGGACCGCAAGATCCGCGTCCTGAACGACCCGTGCTTCGACCGGCAGTTCAAGCTGCTGTACACGGAGCCGTTCGCGCTCGACCGGCCCGACACGTCGGGCGGGCTCCGCCGCTGGCCCGTCGACCTGCGCCACTTCCCGGCCGGCCTGCGCACGCCGGTCATGGACTGCGAGGCGCGGTTCACGAGCCCCGGCGGAGCCACCTGATCTCGCTCGGCGAGTACTGCGCGATGTACCTCGCGGTCTCCTCCAACGCGGCGTGGCACCTGACCGGCGGCAAGCCGGTCCTCGCCGGCCTCGCCGACGTCTACCCCGAGACCCGCGACGCTCCCGACCGAGCCGTTCCGCAGCTCTGGGAGCTGCACGCGCTTGAGATCCGCGCGTGAACACGCGAACCGGCGTCGCTGCTCGAGAAGTCGCTCGAGGCGAAGCGTGACGAACCCCGACGAGAAGAGCGGCTTCACGACGCGCTCGACACGCTGACGACCTTCTACGACGCGCTGCCGCGCGTGCGCCGCGCGCTCGCGAACGTCCCGACCTACATGATCTTCGACGACCACGACGTCACCGACGACTGGAACCTCAGCCGCGCGTGGCGGGACCGCGTCTTACGGCGCCGCTCGGCCGCCGCGTGCTCACCAACGCGATCTCGCCTACGCGCTCTTCCAGGACTGGGGCAACGACCGAAGCGCTACGGCGCGGGACTTCCGCGAGCTGCTACTGCTCGCAAGCCGGTTTCGCCGCGCGACGGCGCCCTGGAGATCCCGGAGCGCGAGATCACGGACGAGCTGGAGAAGCTCTTCGCCCTCAACCAGGCCGACCCGGAGAGCCGGCGCCGAAGCTGAAGTGGCACTTCACCGTCGGCGGCCCGCGCCACCGCGTCGTGGCGCTCGACACGCGCAACCGCCGCGCGTTCCGCTCGCGCTACCTGCCGCCGGCGCTGCTCTCGCCGCAGGCGCTGAAGGAGCAGCTCCCCGACCCGGCGGAGCAGCCGCTGCCGGCCGGCGTCGAGGTCCTGCTCGTGATCTCGCAGACCGCGGCGCTGATGCCGTCGATCGCGACGGCGGTGATCGTCCCGCTGATGGGGCGGCTGAACGACATGGACAACCACACGACGTGGCGCAACCTCGTCGGGCTCGAGCCCGACAACGAGCTCTGGCCGGCAGACGACGTCGGCTTCGAGGACCTCCTGCGCCGGCTCTCGGAGTACCGCCGCGTGGTCGTCCTCTCGGGCGAGATCCACTACGGCTTCGCCGGGCAGATGAGCTACTGGAAGCAGGGCCTCAAGCGCCTCGACCTCGCGGCGGCGCTCGAGCAGACGCTGGACGCCGAGGTCGTCAGCCCCGCGCTGCGGACGGCGTTCGCCGGCGCCGGGTTCGCTCTGACCACGCAGAGCTGCGTCGTGCGCCGCGACGGCAACGACGAGTGGCTCGTGATCGACCCGGGGCCGCGCAAGATGTTCCTCGTCCGCAAGGAGAGCGACGGGCTCAACGCGTACGAGGAGGAGGCCCCCTCCCGCATCGCCCAGTTCGGCTCCAGCGGGCTGAAGAACGCGAAGGACATCATCATCACGCTCGCGCGGGGGCTCGGGTTCGCGTTCACGGTCGTCGACCTCACGCCGGCCGAGCGTCTGATCTGGAAGGACAGCACGCCCGCGGTGATCACGCCGCCGGCGGGCGGCCGTTTCCCACCGGCCGTCCGCGACCGCCTCGGCAGCGAGCCGGTGCTGCCCCCCCCGGAACTGGCCCGCGGGAACGAAGATCGGCCCGCGCCGGCCGGACTTCACGTGGCGCCTCGACCTCGTCCGCGACGAGCGGCCGGAGGCCGAGCGCCCCGAGTTCACGCGCGCGGAGCCGCCGCCGCCGTTCAACGCGAACGACGTCGAGGGCTCCTACCGCGCCGTCGCGGACAGGCACCGCGCGCAGCTCGACAAGGTGCGGTTCGGGCGAGGAGTCCTCTACCAGCCGAATCTGGGCCTCGTGCGCTTCGAGCGCGACGGCGAGCGGCTGATCGCGCGGCAGGACCTC
>CAWJNS010000005.1:0-233368 GCA_963844275.1 uncultured Verrucomicrobiae bacterium | reverse complement strand
CGGGGTCGTCCCCCGGTAGGCCACCGATCTTGTCCACCTTGCCGACCCGCTAGGCCGAACGCCACGCTAAATTTTCGTCCACTCCTCCGCCAGGACCGTAATCCGCCCGAACCGCGCCGAGATGACGCCGCAACGGTGCCTCCCGCGGCGGACATGGACCGACGCTACCGCGATTGAGGAAATGCGGGGAGCTCTCGCTCCTATTTATTGCGGTGAAAAGACATCAAAACGGCCGGAGCCTCCCGGCGCACCAAGCCCGTGGGTTTCCCGGCGGTGAAGGGACAAGCAGAGCCGCTTTGATTGAAAATCTCGCGCTCCAAATCCCACCCAGGCCCTCGCGCCCCACGAAGCTGCCGCGCTGCTGTCCGGGACTATTGCTTCAGCGCGCCATGCGGCACGGACGGCTTGGTTGCGCGCCGCTATGGAAGAGCTGGGATTGTTCGCCCTTCCATACCGCGGAGACGACGCGAATTTGCGCGAGCTGCCCCGTCCCAGCTCGACCCTGAGCAGACTCAATCAGAGCAATCAGGTTGTTCCCCACTGCTGCTGCCGGAACGCTCGAGTCGCGCACTTACGCTTGTCGATGTTCGCAGGATTATCCGCGACCGACAAGAACGCGCCTGTCGACATGGCACCTTCTCGACGTGCTCCTTGCGGATGTCGGCGTGTCGGCGGAAACAGCAGTCATCCTGATCGAACAGCTCGCGAACGAAACGGTATCGTTGGATACGATCAACGTGGTCGCTAACACCCGGAAATTTTGGCTGCTTTACGGTGAGGGACGCGCTCGTCTCGCCGCCTTACGGGTCAAAACAACCTTGCCGCAATGGCGCGGTGATTGGGCCCACTTTAACCGGGAACAGCTCCACGAACTGCTGCCCGGGCTAGTTCTGCCGGATCATTGCCAACGACGTGAATTTCTCACCCGATATTTCCACGAAACCGATCCCCAATGTTTGGATCTCCATACCACCGACGGACGCCCGATCTGCCGCCATCCCTTCACGCTTAACGCGCAGTGGCTGTTGGCTGACTCGACGACTTGATCAGCAGCGACCGTCTGGTCCTGTTTCTACCTTCTGCTCCACCTGCGCTAGAATGGCTGCGATGCGTTTCCGGCTCTCCAGGCTTAGCCCAAGTATTGCACGGTCGCCTTCCGTCGACCCCTGAATTGGTTTCGGGTAGTCGAGCTGTTGAACAAGCGGCGCGATATCGCGGACGACGTGTTGCAGCTGCGAGACGACTTCCAATTCCTGACGCGTCGGTTGAATGCCCTTGTGGTCCAAAGTCTTTACGAAGTCCACTTGGCGATTCAACCACCCGATAAGGACGTCTCGATCGCGATTCTGCCCGAGGTGGACTGCGCGTTCAACTTTGAGAACGTCGCAGCCAAGCCGGGCCAGCCACGCTGAAACCCGGAAATTAACCGGCGCGATGCGCCAGCGTCGAACATAGTTGTTTCCTCCGGCAGATACGCAACAAGAGCGATCCAGAAGGAGCGTGAAAGATATGGACGGACGTCAAAGAAGAGCTTCTCAAAAGTCACGATAGAGCGACGGTCGGCACCAAGCTGCTCAGCAATCTCGTCTGCGCTGCGACGAGCTAAGACCATCGCTGCGATGGTCTCCGCCATAATCTTTCCGGGGACGCTGCGCTGCCAATCTAGGCCGTATCGGAACGTCCGACTCAGGACGCACCGACGGCCACATTGATATCGAATCAGCTGTTGGACCCATCGATCCGGTTCCGCACCGAGCACGGCATCAACGGCGTCCGATTCATCACGGGCGGCGACAATTTGCTGCAGGTGCTGCTGATAGACCAAAAACCGCCAGTGCGGCTGGAAGTCCAGACCGTCGCTCAAGGACCGGGGAATCGGCCGGGGAGCGGCAATTTTCTCGGGATTTTGGCGTGTGTTCACCCCGATACATACTCGCTGAGTTTCTCAGGCCGGGTTTGTTGGTGAGCGACGCCAATTAGGCGGCAAGCGTCCTCTCGCCGAGCGGAAAGCGCGATTCAGGTCAAAGTGGCTGGTGGAGACGCCCGCTCCTACACCGACCCGTCCGCCCGTGCGATCCGCGAGTCCAATAGCAAATCGAGGACGTGGCACCATCGCGACGATACGAGAGCCGATGGCGGCAATCGGAGATCGACGCGCCGACTTTGCTTTGATAAGCCTTCGGGCGCCCTTATGAAGACGTCACGCGTTCTTCGCCCGGCATCGCGTTGGTGGTGGTGCTGCTCCCCCGTTTATCACTCTCGCCGCGACCGACACTTGGGACGCCGGCGGCGCGGACGACGATGTCAGCACCAATGCGAACTGGGTCGATAACACCGCCCCGGCGAGCAGTCTCGCGAACACCGATCTCGTTTTCGGCCCGCCCACGGCGACGTCGGCCAACGTCAATTTCAGCGCGGCCTTCAACGCGCACAGCATCACTATCAACAACGCTCCCGCCGGATTCGTCGCCTACACTTTTACCGGGCAGACGCTCAGCGTCGGACTCCGGGGGTATCGTTCAAGAACGATGGGCGAGATTCGCTTTTCAATAATCCAGTCGACTTCAGCGGCGTCGGCAGCGCGGCGATTACGGACGGGCCTCATCCTGCATTTCGGGAACACCGTCACCCTGCCGACGAACACGCTAACCGTAACGGTGCCCTCCTCGGGGGATATCTATTTTGACAACTTTCCTGGCTCCGGTGCGCTGACGAAATCGGGTACAGGCATCATGAACTGGACTCCCAACGGTCTCGCAGGTTTTGGATGTGAATGTTTCCGCCGGCACGCTGACGGTGGGCTCCGGATGGTGTTAACTGATGTGCTGGGCACAGCGGCGGGTCGATCGCGGTGAATGGGACGAGCGTTTTCGACATCCGCGACAGCTTCACGCTCGATGGCGGCGATCTCACGCGCGCCAGCGGCGCGAGCGTGGTCCTCGCTGCGGGCAAAACGCTCAGAGTGCAGGATGGCGGCGACGTCACGATCACAGGCGCTTACTCGAATACGACCGATTCAACGATCACGGTCACGGGGACGGGCTCGACTTTCACCGGCACTTCATCGCTCGGCTTCAATGGCGGGAGTGCGCTCAACGTCACGGCGGGCGGCGATGTCGATGCGGTGGGGGAGGTAAGTGTGGGCAGCGCGGGCGATGGCACGGCTTCGTAAGCGGCAGCGGCTCAAGTTTGAGCGGCGCGAACCTAAGGTTGGCCAGCGCGGGCGACACGGGCAGCGTGGTCTTCAGCAGCAGCAGCACCGGCTCATTCGCAACGATCAATGTGGCGAACTCGAGCGAGGCGGGCACCATTGGCACATTGACGATTCAAAGCGGCGCGAGCGTCACCGCCACCGCGCTTGTGATCGCTAACGTCGCGGGTGACGCGGCGGGCGGAGTCACGGTCACCGGCGCGGGTTCGGCACTCACGGTCACCGGCACGGGCATCACAGCGATCGGGGCAGGTGTCCAAAACTCGGGCGCGCTTAGTGTGAGCAACGACGGGACTTTTACCAGCGGCACCGGCACGACAACTGTGCGCGCGACCGGCACACTCGTCATCAATGGCGGCACCTACAATTCGAACGGTAATCTCACGCTCAACGCTGGCCGGCTCGAGCGGCTTTCCGGCGAGTTGAATCTCGCCGCGAGCACGACCTTCACCATCCAGAGCGGTGGCGACGCTGAGTTCACCGGCGCTTTTTCCAATGACACTGCCTGCTCCATTCTCGTGACGGGCTCTGGTTCAACGCTGACGACGACTGCGGCTCTCTCGATCAACGGCGGCGGTACGCTCAGCGTTCTGCTCGACGCGGATGTTTCCACCGGCGGCGGCGCGTTGGATCGGCACCTCGGGCGGCAATGGGACTGCTTCGATCGCCGACGTCGGTTCGAGCGTCGTCGCCGGCGCGCTCAATGTGGGCCAGAATGGCAACTCGGGCAGCCTTACGTTCAGCCTCGGAAGCATCGGGACATTCACCTCGATCGGGGTGGATAGTTCCGGGGTCGCCGGCACGAGCGGGCTCTTGCAAATCGAGAGCGGTGCGGACGTCACGGGAACCTCGCTCACGCTGGCCGGCACGAGCGTCGCGAACACGGGTACAATTACGATCATCGGCACCGGTTCTACACTCACGCTTTCCGGCGCGGGGAACGCGACAATTGGCGCAACAGCCGGCAGCACCGGCACGCTCAATGTGAACACCAGAGGGACATTTAACAGCGGCACCGGACTCACGACAGTGAATGCCACCGGCACGATCGCGATCATCGATAGTGGCATCTTCTTTGCGAATGGCAGCGTGACGCTGAATGGCGGCCAGCTCACGCGCGACTCCGCCGGCGATTTCTTTCTCGCTGCGGGACGGACGTTCACCGTGCAAAACGGCGGTGACGCGACGTTCACCGGCGCCTACACGCAATGGGACGGCCTCGAGCATCGTCGTCACGGGCGCGGGCTCGACGCTTTCCACGACGGGCGACCTCGCGCTCGTCGCCGGCAGCACGCTGAGCATCGCGGCTAGCGGAAATGTTTCCAGCGGCGGAGCGCTGAACCTCGGCACGTCTGCCGCGGGTGCGCCATCAACGTCGGTGGAGCCGGCTCCGCACTCATCGCCGGCAGCACGGTCACGATCGGCGCCGCGAGCGGGAGCGCGGCGACTGTGAATGTTAATAGCGGGGGCACCTTCACAACCGGCACCGGCTTGACAATTGTGAACGCCACCGGCGATCTGAACGTGAACGCGGGTGGCACCCTCACCGGCCCGTCGGACTTCGTCGGCACCGGGTCGATCGACATCGCGGGCATTTATCTGCCCGGCACAGCGACGGGACCGAATCGCACTACGAGCGTGACCTTCGCGCAGAACATCGCGCTGCAACCGAGCACCAGCATCACGATGGAACTCGCCGGCGTCGTGCCCGGCACGGACTATGACCAAATCGTCTTCAACGGCACCGGCACGCCGCACATCACCTGGAATGGGTCATTGAACATCGCGCTTATTCTGGGCTTCGTGCCGGCCGCCGGACAGACCTTCGATCTGTTTAACTTCGACCCCACGCGCGATGCGGGTGCCTTCACCACCATCAATCTGCCCGCGCTTCCCCTCGGTCGTTTCTGGCGGACCGCGCAGCTCTATGCCACCGGCGTTGTGTCGATCAGCTCAGTGCCGGGAACGTATGCCGAATGGGAAAGCGCTTTGGGGTCACAGGTGGCTTCGGAGGCGATGACGATCTCGACGGCGTGAAGAATGGAATTGAGTTCTTGTTAGGCACGAACCCGCAAGTGCCAGGTGGTTCCGCCCTCACGGAATTGGTGCCCGTGAATTCGCCGCCCACAATATTCTCGGAGTCACCTTTACCATTCCGCAGGAGCCTGCGAGCGATCACTACCGGCTTTATGCCAGCGCGAACCTGAAGAATTGGAGCTTAATCGCGAGCAAAGATGGCGCCGGACCCTGGAGCAGCTTCGAGACGGCCTCTGTCATGGAAGCCGCGCCCGTGGATGGCGGCGTCCCCATCACCGTTTCGGAAACCATGCCGCCTGGCACCGCCCCTCGCTTTCATCGGTTGGAAGCCGAAGCGCCGTAATTCAAAAGCGATCATCGTCTACAGGTCTCGCGACGCTGTCTACGCGGCGACGAGCAAGCGAAGGGCTCATGGTAAACCGGCGCCTGACGTTTGTTTTCTTGGATGATCGGTAATGCCGGCTGCTCTACCATCGCTCGCGGCATTCCTTTCACGGGTCCGAATACTCGCGGAGGGCAAACATCAGAAAGACATGAGCCGAGTGAAGCCTCGAACCCTAAGCCGACCCTTTAGGGCGCGGTTTCACGAGGCAGCGACTCGTGCGTTGCTGTTTTGTTGCGCGTGTGGCGGTTGAAATGGCAGCAATCCGACCGGTGCACTCGTTAGGCATTTTTGACAAGTGCCACCCTTTGTGCTATAATTCGCGTGCACCGCGAGGAGACTGAGTGGAACTGAGTGCCAGCAAAAAGCAGGCACGGAAGGTGGACGCGGCTGCCTGCCCGCAGGCCATCGTCCACGCCGCCAGCGGGTTCGTGGTCGTTGATGGGCGCCACTGCGTTTCAACCGGATTGGCGATCGTCACGACAAGCAAAGCGCCGACGCCTTGCCTGCCGGTTGATTACGAGTTCTTCCGCTTTGTCCGACTGCCGAGCTACGTAACGATCCTCAGTCCAGAAGACCAATTGGTCGCAGCGGCTCGCGCTGTGCGGGCGAGGGGACCGAGGCACGATTACGGCCCCTTCGGATTTACGCTCGGGCATCGGTTTCAGTGCTCGCTCGGCACCACTTATTTTTTGAATGCGGCCGGTGAGTTCGCCCCTTGGGAAGCGCCCGGGCACCGCCTTCACCGTCGCCGATCCACCAGTTCTAGATATGCCAAACCACCAACCTTCACCCGTCTTCGCCCTATTTCGTCATTGGCCGTGCCGCGGACGAATTAATCTGGCTGGTGCCGCTAATCAAAGGCGACGAAGCCGATGACAAGAATCTCGATGCTGCAATGAAATTTTCGTTGCTGGACGAAGCGATTGCGGCGGCTGTTGAGCACGGTGGGAGCGTCTTCGAGGTCATCCAATCCCGCACCGACGCCGTGGTGCGTGAGCTTACCGTTGACTTGAGGTTGGCGACCAACATGCCTTTCCCCGGTTGCTTCACGGTTGACGGATTGATCGTCGGCCCATGCTTTGTCGGTCATAGCATCGACGAGACCCGGGAACGGGTCGAGGCCCTCGGGCAGCGAATGTGCGCGTAATCATCAATCTGCTCGATCGGCAGGAGCTGTTCTGGATGCGCCGGGATATCACCCGCTTCGACTACCAACAGTTGTTCGACCATTACTACTTTCCGGTCCGAGACGGCGACGCTCCTTCCGACGCGCAGATGGTGGAGATCCTCGACATAATCGAGGAGTCGCTTCGAAAGGGTGCAACGCCGTTCTTGCATTGCCTGGGCGGTCGCGGTCGGAGCGGCTGCGTTGCGGGATGCTTTCCTCGCCCGACGTGGTGTTGCCACTGGAGCGGGCGCTCTAAACAGGCTTGCCGAGGTTCGCCACACGCACGGGCTCTTTTCATCGTCGCCGGAGACGGCCCCTCAGCGGCGATTGGTCATGCGGTGGTCCAAGGGAGAATGAACTGAGCCGAAACGAACGTCATTACCACCGACTTATGGAATCGTCGGAGGACAGCATCTCAGCATCAGCTGTTGCTGTTTGGGTTGCGAGAGAGCAAAACCTCGATCCGGCCATCATCCTCGACGACCTCGACGTGAGAGCGATCGAGAGCCTGCGACCACTCGCAACCTTACTGTATCAAGTGATCGACGCTTGCGTCGCATCCCGAGTCCGAGCGGTCGCAGAGCGGCGCGATCTTCCTCGCCGCATTGCCGATCGCCCCAGTAGCGATCGACAGGGGAAAACGGTTCCGAAAATCGTGGAGGAACTCCTGACTGCAAAGCGCGGGGACGGGGTGAGCGCCGATACCTGCAAACTATCCGAAGTCACCTCCGACGATTTGCGGGCGCGTTCGATCGGCCGATTTCTGCAGTCACGACTTCGGAGATTGAAGAATGGTTGCGCGGACAGAGCGTCGGGCCGCGTGCGCGCAATAACTTCCGTGGATCCGTCATCACCTTGTTCCATTTCGCTCGGAGAAGGGGGTATTTGCCGAAAGGGGCACCAACCGAGGCCGACGACACGTCTCGAGCGAAAGACCGCGGCGGCGAAATCGGTGTCCTCAAGCCTGCTGAACTGAGCCGTCTGCTGGATCATGCGCCAGCGCCGATTACCCTCTTCGTCGCGCTGGGAGCGTTCACCGGCATGCGATCCAGTGAGATGCTTCGCCTCGAATGGCGTGATGTGAATTTCGAAAGGGCGTTCATCACGGTCGCGGCCGAGAAGGCAAAGACGGCCACGCGCCGCCTGGTTCCGATTCACCCGAATCTATCAGAGTGGCTGGAGCCATATCGCGGGCTTCATGGGCGCCTTTTCAAATCGCGCCGCGATGCCGCTCGCGCGATCGCGTTCGCCAAGAAACGGCGACTCCATTGGCCGAACAACGCCCTCCGCCATAGCTACGCGACATATCGGCTGGCAGCGACGGCTGATGCTGCTCGCGTCGCGCTCGAGATGGGAAACAGTCCGCAAAAGCTGATGACGAACTATCGCGAGCTGGCCGACGAGAAGGAAGCGGTCGCTTGGTTCAGTATCTCACCGATGCGTCCAGCCCCATGATCTCGGAGCGCGGATCTTCGCGCGACTCGACACCTCGTGTCACTGTGCAGACGTACCGCAATGGCCGAAATCCCCACAACCGACGCTGACCTTCACCGACTGCCGACCGATCAAGACCTCAATCGGCTGCAGCTCACCACGTTGTTGTACCTATGTGCATGAAACGAACCCGGATAACTGGTTGGTCCGTGACAAAACCGATCCTGCCGCTCCGGTCAGCATCGCCGCTGTCGGGATGGCGATGGCGACAGTGCCGGTCAACGTCGAGCGCGGCGTCGTCACACGCGATCGACCTTCAACCGACTGCCGACCGATCAAGACCTCAATCGGCTGCAACTCACTACGCTGTTGTACTACTTGCATGAAACGAACCCGGACAACTGGCTCGTCCGCGACAAGACCGATCCTGCCGCTCCGGTAAGCATCGCCGCTGTCGGGATGGCCTTGGCGACAGTGCCGGTCAACGTGGAACGCGGCGTCGTCGCACGCGAATTCGCTGCCAAGGTCAGTCGCAGGCGACTGCGATACCTGCTGGAATGCCCGCAGGGACCAGAGCCGGACGCTTCCGGTTACAAGGGCTTCTTCTACCACTTTCTTAACATTGAAACGGGCCGCCGCGTTTGGGAATGCGAACTCTCGACCATCGATTCGGCATTCCTTTTCGCGGGCGCATTGACGCTCGCCACCTATTTCGACCGCGATACCGCCATCGAGGCAGAGATTCGCCAACTCGCCAATGATCTCTATGAACGAGCCGACTGGAAGTGGGCCTGCAACGGTGGTCCCACGCTGACGCACGGCTGGCGACCGGAAAGCGGATTCATCCCACATCGCTACCAAGGGTACGACGAAGGCCTGTTGCTCTACATCCTCGGCCTGGGTTCACCGACGCATCCGTTGCCGCCGGAAAGCTATTCCGCCTACTGCGCGACTTACGAATGGAAGAACATCTACGATCGGGAATTGCTGTTTTCGGGCCCGCTGTTTACCCACCAGCTGTCGCACATGTGGATCGACTTTCGAGGCATCCAGGACGCCTACATGCGCGACCACGGGACCGACTATTTCGAGAACACCCGGCAAGCAACGTTCGTCCAACAGGAGTACGCGATTCGCAACCCGAAGGAGTTCGTCGGCTACGGGGAATACTGTTGGGGATTCACGGCATGTGACGGGCCCGGTTGGGGCAAGCGAGTGATCAATGGCGTCGAGCGGGAGTTCTACGATTACCTCGCTCGCGGCGCCCCATTCGGCCCCGATGACGGCACGGTCGCGCCGTGGGTAGTGGTCGCTTCGCTGCCATTCGCACCGGAGATCGTCATTCCGACGGTGCGCAACTTTGCACAAATGCATTTGGGCATGACGCGAGCTTATGGGTTTAAGCCGTCGTTCAATCAGACTTATGTGGTGGAAGACAGCCCAACCGGCTGGTGGGTGTCGCCGTATCACTTTGGAATCGACCAGGGGCCGGTCATTCTGATGATCGAGAATCACCGCACTGGTTTGCTTTGGAACATCATGCGGCGCTGTCCGCCGGTCATTGCCGGTTTGCGGCGGGCAGGCTTTACCGGAGGCTGGTTATGATCTGGACAGTTGTGCGCGTCGCTCACCAGATCACAGCGATGCAGGAGATCACCCCGATGAAGGAGCCGATGACGGCCCAGGCCCGCAAAGCCCCGCCGCTACGAGAGCCCCGCCGGGCTTGTCGTGCACGTGAACGCCAACGGCTCGATCCGCCGCATGGAGCACGGCGACATCGTGCTCAACCTGTTCCCGGGAACGGAGATGGAGGGCGGGCCGGCCAACCTCTATCTGCGGCGGCTCGGCAACCAGATCTCGTGGACGCCACTTCTCGGGCCGCGCAGTCCGCTCGCGTTCCGGCTCGACGCCGCCGGGCTGCGGGCGACTGGCGAGTGGCTCGGGCTCCGCATCACCCTCGCGCTGGTGCTCGCCAAGGAAAGCCCCTCGTGGTTGTGGCACGTCAGGATGGAGAACCCGACGGACGCCGAGGTCACCGTGGACCTCGTCTACGCGCAGGACCTTGCGCTGGCGCACTACGGCGCAATCCGCATGAACGAGTACTACGTCAGCCACTACATCGACTACACGCCGCTCACCCACCCGGAGCGCGGGTGCGTGCTCGCCGCTCGCCAGAACCTGTCGATGGGCGGCCGTCAGCCGTGGGCGGTGATCGGCTCGTTGAACCGCGGCGTGAGCTTCGCCACTGACGCGCTCCAGTTCCACGGTCTCGCCACCCGTGCCGGTGAGGCACCGATCGGACTCGTCGCGCCGCGCCTCCCCGGCACACGCCGCCAGCACGAACACTCCATGGCCGTGATCCAGGACGCGTCGCTGACCCTTGCCCCTGGCGCCACGGCGCATCGGGGGTTCTTTGGGTGGTTCGAGCCCGATCACCAGGGCGTCACGTCGGACGCCGACCTCGCGGCGGTCGATCGTGTCCTCGCCCTGCCGGAAGCCGCTGCACCACGGACGCGTCGTCGCGCGGCGACAGCGGCGCGCCCGATCAGCACCCTGTTCTCGGCGCAGAACCTTCTGCGCTGCCGCGACCTGACGGAGGCCGAGGTCGCCCGCTTCTGGGGCGACGATCTGCGCCACGTCGAGCGCGAGGACGGCCAACTGCTGTCGTTCTTTGCCGGCGCGCGCACGCACGTGGCCTTGCGCGCCAAGGAACTGCGCGTGCTGCGACCGCACGGCCACCTGTTGCGGACCGGCGATCACCTCACGCCCGACGAGGCGTCACTCACGACCACCGTGTGGATGGCCGGGGTGTTCAACGCACTCCTCACGCAAGGCCACGTCAGCATCAACCGCCTGCTCTCGACGACGCGGTCGTACCTCGGCCTGCAACGGGCGCACGGGCAACGGATCTTCGTCGAACAGGACGACGGCTATGCGTTGCTCGACGTCCCGTCCGCCTGGGAAGTCTCGCCGAGCGCCTGCCGCTGGCTGTATGCACACGCCGGCGGCCTGATCGAGGTGCGCGTCACCGCGCCGACCACTCGACACGCGATCGAGCTGGAGATCGCCATCCTCGAAGGCCCGCCTGCGCGCTTCCTGCTGTGCAACCACGTTGCGCTCAACGGCGACGACGGTGCCGAGGCCGTACCGGTCCGCTTCAAGCGCGGCGCCACTGGGATTACCCTGCGGGCGATCCCCGATAGCGACGTCGGTCGCCGCTTCCCCAAGGGTCTTTATCGCCTGGACCCGCTGGCCGGCACCACCATCGAAGCGGTGGGCCGGGACGCGGTGCTGTTCGCCGACGGGCGGTCACGCCGGCAGCCGTTTGTGACGGTGGTCACCGCCCCGGCGACGCGCGCCGGATTTCGTTTCACCGGCGGGTTGGTCGCCAGGCCCGCGACCGCGCCGGCAAGCGCTGACGACGAGGCGGCCGCGACCCGGTTCTGGACGGCGATGGCCGGGCCGGTCGCGTTGAGCGCGCCCGCAGCCAGTCCGTTCGTGAACGACGTCGCCGGTCTGCAGGACATTCTCCCCTGGTACACTCACAATGCCCTGATCCACTACCTCGCGCCGCGTGGGCTCGAGCAATACTCCGGGGGCGGCTGGGGCACGCGCGACGTGTGCCAGGGTCCGGTCGAGTTGCTGCTGGCGCTCGGCCGCTGGGAGCCGCTGCGCGACCTGCTGCTGCGCGTCTTCGCCAACCAGAACGCCGACGGCGACTGGCCGCAGTGGTTCATGTTCTTCGATCGTGAACGCGCCATCCGGCCGGGCGACTCGCACGGCGACATCGTCTTCTGGCCGGTCTACGCGCTCGCCGAGTACCTGCTGGCCAGCGAGGACGCCTCGATTCTCGACGATGTCGTACCGTTCTTCGACCCGGCCGGAACCGATCGGGCCGAGCGCGCCACCGTGTGGGGGCACGTCGAGCGGGCGCTCGCGGTCATCGCGGCACGCGTCGTCCCGGGCACGCACCTCGCGGCGTACGGGCACGGCGATTGGAACGATTCGCTCCAGCCGGTCGTCCCGGCGATGCGCGAGCGACTGTGCAGCAGTTGGACCGTCACGCTGCACCATCAGACGCTCGCCTCTCTTGCCGCGGCGTTGCGGCGCCTCGGCCGGCTGGAGGCGGCGACAACGCTGGACGCGGCGGCCGGGCAGGTGCGTGCCGAATTCGGGCAGCGGTTGCTGGCTGACGATGAGCTCGCCGGCTTCGTCTATTTCCACCCCGACGGGCACGTCGATCACCAGCTGCACCCGCGGGACCGCGACACGGGCATCCACCACCGGCTGCTGCCGATGATGCACGCGATCATCGCCGACCTGTTCTCGCCCGAGCAGGCGGCGACGCACCTGGCGCTCATCCGCGACCACCTGCTCGGTGTCGACGGCGCGCGCCTGTTCGACCGACCGCCGGCCTACCGGGGCGGGCTGCAGCGGCACTTTCAGCGCGCCGAGAGCAGCTCGTTCTTCGGCCGCGAGGTCGGCCTCATGTATACGCACGCGCACTTGCGGTACGCCGAGGCGCTGGCTCGCTACGGCGATGCGGAGGCGTTCTTCGAGGCCCTGCGACGCGCCACGCCGATCGGCATCCGCTCGATTGTCGCCGCGGCCGCGCCGCGTCAGGCGAACTGCTACTACTCGAGTTCCGACGCCGCGGTTGCGGACCGCTACGAGGCGGCGGAGCGGTATGCGGACGTGCGGGCCGGTCGCGTGCCGCTGGAGGGTGGGTGGCGCGTCTACTCGAGTGGTGCCGGCATCGCGGTGCGTATCGTGCACCACTGCTTCCTCGGTCTACGGCGCGGACGCACGACGCTGGGCATCGATCCGGTGATCCCGAAGGCGCTGGACGGGTTGTGCGCCGACGTGGAACTGGGTGGGCACGCCGTGCGGGTCCGCTACCGCATCGCAGCGAAGGGATGCGGGCCGATCGCACTCTCGCTGAACGGGCACACACTGCCGATGACGCGCGAGGCGAATCCCTACCGGACGGCAGGCGTCACCGTACCGATGACCGCCCTACAGGAGCACCTCGGGGACGGGGTCAACGAGCTGGTCGTCGAGCTCGAGTGAGCGGCCACCGGCGTCGGGGTTCAGCCGGGAGTCGTTACGCCGAGGCCGGCTCGTCGGAGCTGACTAATTGTCCGGTTTTTGAGGTTCCGAGGAGGCACATTTCGGACAATTTAGGGTTAAGAACTTCCAAACCGCCCTAAACCGGCGCTACGAAGCGTAAGTTGAATGTAAAACACGCGGGCGTATCAGTCGTTGATGCGCTCGTTCCTCGCCTTCGGTTTAAGTGCCGTTCTCGGTGTAAGCTCGGCCTTATCGGCTCCGGTTGATCCAACAAATTTCTCGGAAACGATCTATGTCTCGAGCGCGGATATTGGTTCGACCACGGGGATAGCATGGGCCCCGGATGGATCCGGACGGCTTTTTGTGGCGCGGAAGGGCGGCTTCAACGCGCAACAGATTGCGCAGGTGCGGATCGTGCAGAACGGCGCGGTCCTCCCGACCCCATTCGCAACCGAGTCCGTTTTCACCAGCAGCGAATGTGGCCTGATCGGCCTTGCCTTCGATCCCGACTTCGTCAACAACGGCTATGTCTACTTCTTTGTCACCGCTTCAAGTTCGGAGCAACGCATCGTCCGCTACACCGCGAGCGGAAACGTCGGGATTAATCGGACCGAGATCATCACGGGCTTGCCGACCAACGGCGCCAACCACGATGGCGGCGGGATCGGGATCGGAAACGACGGCAGGCTCTATTGGTCGGTCGGCGACCTTGGGAACGGCACCGGCGTGGATGCCAACCTCACTTCGCTTGCCGCGAAAATCGGCCGGGCCAATCGCTTTACCGGCGCAGCCTTGAATGATAATCCGTTCTTCGACGGCGCGGGCCCGAACAACGATCGGATCTGGGCGCGAGGCTTCCGCAATCCCTTCACGATGACTTTCCAGGTCTCCACCGGTCAGCTCTGGAGCAACGTCGTCGGCACGCTTGGGAACAAGTCTTTGTGCCGAAGCGCGGTGAGCACGTGGCTACAATCTTTACGAAAATAATCAGCCGAGCGGTTTCCTTCCGCCCATCATCGCCTACGCCACCAATGGCACGGATTCGCGCACGATCGCCGCTTTCGGCGCGGTGCGAGCGAACGGCGTCGTTACCATCACGACTACGGCCGCGCATCCGTTTCGCAAAGGTGGCCGGTTACGATCACCGGCGCGGGCAGCTTCAACGGTGTTTTTCCGGTCGTGAGTTTGCTTCCAGGCACGCCCGATCCGCAAATCACGACCCGCTTCACCTACGTGCAAGCGGGCGCAGATGAAACCGGCAGCGGCGGCACTGCGACCACGCAAAATATCGGCGGTGTCGTAACCGGTGGCGCCTTTTATGACAGCACGGCGTTTCCCGGCAGCCTACCGCGGCAATTTTTTCTTCGGCGAATACAACGCCGGCAAGGTCGTGCGCGTGCCCTTGGACGCGGCCAATACGCCGATTAGCGTCGATGAATTCGTCATCGGGATTGGCTCCCAAGTCGATCTGGCCGTCGGCCCCGATGGTGCGCTCTATTATGCTGACCAAAGCAGCCCCGGCACCATCCGGCGGCTCGCCTATACGGGCACGGCGCAGAATGTGATCGTCCACCCCACGGCGTTCAACGTCCAGGAAGGCGGCTCCTCGGTGGTGTCCGTGCGCCTGGCATTTGCTCCGGCAGACAACGTCACGGTCTCGATAGCGCAGGCAGGCGGGGACGCCGACCTGCGGGTCCGCGTCGGGGCGCCCCCCACTATAACTTTCACTCCCGGGAATTTCGCCACCCCGCAGCTTTTCACGATCGAAGCCGCGGAGGATGCCGACGTCGAAAATGACTCCGCTGTCTTTCGCGTTTTGGCTCCAGGCATTGCGAGCTACGATCTGGTGGCAAACGGAATCGACAATGACGAACCGCAGTTAGTCGTCTCCACCGCAAGCCTCACCGTAAACGAGACGGGTTCGAACACCTTCACCGTTCGTCTCGCTACGGCGCCAGCCGCCGCGGTCACGGTGACCTCCGCCCGCACGGCCGGCGACAGCGACGTCAATGTCACCGGCGGCGGGAATCTAACCTTCACTACGGCAAATTTCGCGACTCCTCAGACGGTGACCGTGGCCGCGAACGACGACGGTGATAATGCGAACGACACCGCTACGATCACCGTCTCTACTGCCGGCGAGGTTTCGCGCAGTGTGGCGGTGACTGTAACCGACAACGATCCGCTCGCGCCCGTTTTCACGAGCAGCCCGGTTCTCACGGCGGTGGATGATGCCAGCTACACCTATGACGCCAATGCCAACGGCAACCCATCTGCCACCTTTTCGCTCACCACCGCGCCCGCCGGCATGAGCATTGAGGCGACCACCGGAGTTATTAACTGGCTTCCGACTAACACGGGGAATTTTAATGTAGTTGTCCAGGCGGCCAACGGCGTCCTGCCGAACGCGACGCAATCATTCACGATTTCAGTCAACCCCGACCTTCCGCCCACCGCAGTTTTAACCCGACCGCTCCATGGCGAAGTGATCTCCGGGACAGGCGCGGAGTTTTTCGGCGATGGCCTTGACGATGTCAGCACCGTGAAAGCGGAATTTTTCGTCGACGGCGTGCTCCGCTACACCGACGTGAACAACGGGAATCATTTTCATTACGGAGGAGCGCATTCGCTTTTTGACACCGGGCAGTTCACCAACGGACCGCACACGCTGCGCATGCGGGTAACGGACACGCGAGGCCAAACCGGCGAGCAGGAAGTGCAGGTCACGATCGGGAACGGCGGCGATAGCTGGCGGGCGCAGTATTTCAAGCTGGGCGATCCGAACAGCGCGTTTACGGCCGACCCGAATGGTGATGGCGAGACCAATCTCTTCGAATATTTCACTGGTTCGGATCCGACAATTGCCGACGTCAGCCGGTCACCGGTCGCGGAGACCGCGTTCGCGGAGGACAAGGAATATCTCGCCCTCCGATTCGTCAGAGCGAATTGGGTGAACGATGTCATCCCGCGGGTGGAAGCGGCGGGAAGCTTATTCGGCCCGTGGATTCAAATCGATCCCGCTGATCCGACTTACCTGGTTAGTCTGCAGGAGAATACCCCATCCTTTGGGTTGCAGACCATTACGGTCCGCGACGTGGTGCCGATGAACGCCGGACCCCGCTTCATGCGCCTGCGACTGACAAGATAAGCCAGTGGGTGGACGACGCCCGGGAGGGTGCGAAGCGACGGCGTGCTCGTCGAGGCGCCAGAGAAAATGCCGAGCACCGCCCCGGCATCGAAACCCGCAAGCCAGCCGATGAGCGCCGAGCCCACCGCTCCGGAGATCAAGATGGCCGCAGCGAGGGGAACGTAAGTCTTATCGCCGAAATCGCATCATCGACGTGCACGGCGGATTGCTTTCCGGAGAAAACTGCATCGGCCGGCGCGGTCTTTACGATTTGCCTCCCAGAAGCAAGCGAAATCAGGTCGCACGCCGCGTAATTGAGCGGAACGGAGGCCGAGAGAAAATGGCTTCAGAAAAACGCCGGGACGATGTCCACGAAGAGGATTTTCACGATGGTCATGCCGGGAAAGATCATGGCGTAGCCGATGTCCGGCCGGTCGGTCGGCGTGAGCTTGTTCGAGTAGGCGAGGATCGCCGGATTGCCGCAGGCGCCGGCGACGATGCCGGCGACTTCGTCGTAGGGCATGCGGAAAACGAAGAGGCCGAGGACCAGGATCGGCACCACGAGCGCGAGCCAGCACGACGGCGCCCAGGCCCAGCATCATGAATCCGGTGTCGGTGACGGTCGCGGCGAACTTGGGCCCCGAGGACATGCCGACCTGCGCGAGGAAGAGCGTGAGGCCGAGGTTGCGGATGACGATGTTGGCGGAAAGCGGGATGGTCCAGTTCATGCCGCCGGTGCGGCGGAGTTTGCCGAGGACGAGCGCCATGATCAGCACGCCTGACAACCCGACCGAGATCTTGCCGATGCCGGGCAGCGGAAGCTGGATCGCGCCGATCAGGAAGCCGAGCGCCATGCCGATGCCGATGCCGATGTAGCTGAACTCGGCCGTCGTCTTGATGGAGTCGCCGAAGAATTTGCGCATCGCCGCGAAATCGTCGCGATGAGCGAGCACGCCGACGCGGTCGCCGGACTCGAGCACGAGATCGGGGCGCGGCTGGATGTCGGCATCGCCGCGGCGGACCTGAACGATGATGGCCGCCTTCTCGCCCGGCAGGTCGAGATCGCCCAGGGTTTTGCCCACGACCGTCGGGCGGGAGGCAAACACGCGGAGGTAGTCGAGGTCGCGGCGGTCCTTGACGATGTGGCCGGGCGCGGCTTCGCCGAGCATCGTTGCCGGCCTGCGCGAGCGCCTCCTTGGTGGGACGCGACGGCGAGCGACGACGTCATTTTCGGCGATGACGAAATTGGGCGAGGCCGGCTCGTTGCGGCCCTGCGCGGCGCAGGGCGACGATCTGCACGCCGGCGGGCAACGCGGGCGTGAGGTCGCCGAGCGATTTGCCGGACAGCTCCGGATTGCGCACGGCGATTTCGAGAAGCTCCATGCCGCCGCCCGTGGGCGCCTGCGATCTTCGGCTTCAGGACCATGAAGGCGATGTAGAGGAACAGGATCGGCCCGGCCACGCCGAACGGATAGGAGACCGAATAGCCGACGGCGGGATCGTCGTTGCCGAGCGTCGCGATGGCCGCCTGCAAGGTGGGCGTGCTGGTTCCCGAACCGGCGAACAAGCCCAGCGCGTAGCCGAGCTTGAGGTCCATCATCTTCACGAAGATGAGGCTGACCGCGCCTGCGGCCAGCACGCCGGTCAGCGCCATCAGCGTTCGCCCTGATCCCGGCGCGGCTGGTCAGGCCGATGAAGAACTGTTTCCCGTATTGGACGCCGACGCCGTAGAGGAAGAGCGCGAGGCCGAGCGTTCCGACCATCGGCGCCGGCACCGACTTCGGCGCGAACCAGCCCATGCCGAGCGCGACGAAGAGCACCGCGCCCACGCCGAGCGAGAAGCCCTTGATGTTGATTTCGCCGACGAGATAGCCAATGGCGATCGTGAGAAACAGCGCCATCAGCGGCTGCTGTTCGAGGAGTGTCTTGATGAATTCCATGAAGTTTTCCGGTGGCGCGTTAGCGCGCGTTGCAGCCCGCGTCGCGGAACTGGCCGAGGACCCGCGCGACGAGTTCGGGCGGCGCGGGCGGCGTGTTTTCGAGCGTGTAGTTCATCCCGAGCGCCTTCCATTTGAATGCGCCGAGCTGGTGAAACGGCAGCACTTCCACCCACTCGACGTTCTTCAGCGGCGCGACGAATTTCGCGACGGCTTCGACGTTCGCCGGGTCGTCGGTCAGGCCGGGCACGAGCGTGAAGCGGACCCACATCGGCTTGTTCATCGCGGCGAGGCGCTCGGCGAAGCGCAGCGTCGGCGCGAGTTCCTGGCCGGTCACGCGGCGATAGGTTTCCGGGTCACCGGATTTGAGGTCCATGATGACCAGGTCGAGGTTCTTCAGATACGTCGTCGGTCCGCGCGCGCGCCGAGGAAGCCGGATGTTTGGATCGCGGTGTGAAGGCCCATCTTTTTCGCCGCGCCGAGGATGCGGCGCGAAAACGCGGCCTGCAGAAGCACCTCGCCGCCGGAGATCGTGAGGCCGCCCTTCATCGCCCGCAGCGCGGGAGCGAAGTGGCCCAGGCGGGTGACGATGCGCTCGAGCGAGAGCCTGCATGCCGTGCTTCAGCCTCCACGTGTCGGGATTGTGGCAATACTGGCACTTGGAGCGGGCAGCCGGAGAGGAAGAGCGTGATGCGGATGCCGGGGCCGTCCACGGCTCGAGCCGGTCTCGTAGGAGTGCGCGTAGCCGAACGCAGCCGTCGCCTTCGCTGTAGTTCTCCACCTCCGGCGCATCCGGCGAGAGGTCGTGGCGGAGATCGTAGCGACTTCCTTCCGGAAGCTCGGCCTCCGCGATCGGCGGTGGCGTCCGGCGCCGGGCATCGTCAGATTTTTCCGTGGAAGAAGCTGCGGTTGACGACATCGAGCTGCTGCTCGCGCGTGAGGCGGACGAAGTTCACCGCGTATCCCGAGACGCGAATGGTGAGCTGCGGATACTTGTCCGGGTTCTCCATCGCATCCAGCAGCGTCTCCTTGCGCAGGACGTTGAAGTTCAGGTGGAATCCGCCCTGCCCGAAATACATGTCGATCGCGCCGGCGGCCCGCGTCGATGGCTTCGGCCTCGCCCTGCCGGTTGTCCGACGGGACCACCGAGAGCGTGTAGCTGATGCCGTCCTGCGCTTCCTCGTACGGCAGGCGCGCGACGGAGAGGCAGGACGCGAGCCAGCCATGCGAATCGCGGCCGTGCATCGGGTTCGCACCCGGCGCGAACGGCTCGCCCTCGCGGCGGCCGTCCGGCGTGTTCCCGGTGGCCTTTCCGTAAACGACGTTGGAGGTGATGGTCAGCACCGACTGCGTGTGGATCGCGCCGCGATACGTCGGATGCTTGCGCAGCTTATCCATGAAGCGCTTCACCAGGTCGGCGGCGATGTCGTCCACGCGCGGGTCGTTGTTGCCGAACATCGGGAACTCGCCCGTCGTCTCGTAGTCGGTGACGAGGCCGTCCTCGTTGCGGATCGGTTTCACCTTCGCGTACTTGATCGCGGAAAGGCTGTCGGCGGCGACCGACAGGCCGGCGATGCCGAAGGCCATCGTGCGGATGATGTCGCGGTCGTGCAGCGCAAACATGAGCCGCTCGTAGTTGTAGTGGTCGTGCGCGTAATGGATGCAGTTCATCGCGTGGACGTAGGTCTGCGCGAGCCACTCCATCATGTCGTCGAACTTCGCCATCACGTCGTCGTACTCGAGGACGTCGCCTGTCACCGCGCGATAAGCCGGCGCCACCTGGACGCCGCTCTTTTCGTCGCGCCCGCCGTTGATCGCGTAGAGCAGGGACTTGGCGAGGTTGACCCGCGCGCCGAAGTATTGCATCTGCTTGCCCAGGCGCATCGCCGAGACGCAGCACGCGATGCCGTAGTCGTCGCCGAACTCCGGCAGCATCAGGTCGTCGTTCTCGTACTGGAGCGCCGAGGTTTCGATGCTCGTGGCGATGCAGTAGCGCTTGAAGGCGTCCGGCATATTCTTCGACCAGAGGATCGAGAGGTTGGGCTCGGGCGCCGGGCCGAGGTTCTTGAGCGTGTGCAGGACGCGGAAGCTCGAGCGCGTGACGAGCGTGCGGCCGTCGAGCGCCATGCCGCCGACGCTCTCGGTGGCCCAGTAGGGATCGCCCGAGAAGAGCGCGTCGTAGGCCGGCGTGCGCAGGAAACGAACGATGCGCAGCTTGATCACGAACTGGTCGATGAGCTCCTGCGCTTCCGCTTCGGTCAGCGTTCCCTCGGCGAGATCGCGCTCGATGTAGATGTCGAAGAAGGTCGACACCCGGCCGATCGACATCGCGGCGCCGTTCATCTCCTTGATCGCGCCGAGATAGCCGAAATAGGTCCACTGCACGGCCTCGCGGGCGTTCGCCGCCGGCCGGCCGATGTCGAAGCCGTACGATGCCGCCATCGTCTTGAGGTCGGCGAGCGCGCGCATCTGGTCGGCCATTTCCATCGCGCAACTGCATCACGGCTTCCGACGGCCAGCGGGCGTCGATCTGCGGCGCGCTCGGCCTTCTTGGCCGCGAGCAGACGGTCCACCCCGTAGAGCGCCACGCGCCGATAATCGCCGATGATGCGGCCGCGCCCGTAGGCGTCCGGCAGCCCGGTGATGATGCCGGATTTCCGGCAGGCGCGAATCTCCGGCGTGTAGAGATCGAACACCGCATCGTTGTGCGTCTTGCGATACTTGGTGAAGGTCTCGCGCACCGCCGGGATCGACCTCGAAGCCCGATCGCCTTGAGCCCGTCCTCGACCATCTTGTATCCGCCCGTGGGCATGATCGCGCGGCGAAACGGCTTGTCGGTTTGCAGGCCGACGATCACTTCGTTGTCACGATCGATGTAGCCGGGCCCGTGCGAAGTCAGCGTCGACGGCGTCTTCGCGTCCACGTCCAGCACTCCCTTCTTGATCTCCTCGCGCAAGAAGGCTGGAGGCTTTCCCAGACGGCAAGCGTCCGCGCAGTGGGCTTGGCCAGGAAGTCAGGGCCGCCCGAGTAAGGCGTGACATTGGCGACAATGAAATCGCGGACGTCGATCTCGTCTTTCCACAATTGCCCGGAAAAATTCCGCCACGGGTCAGCCGATTCAGGTTGGCTTCCGGGAGTTGCCTGAGAGGACGGTTTGGTCGTTTGCGCAGGGGTCTCGACAGAGGTTTGCATTCCTCAACCTGAGCCGCGGCCCCGCACAATGAAAATAGGACCTTGGTCCAATAGGCAGAGGGGGCGCGTTCCTGATAATCCGCACAATCAATGCGCCATTTTGCCCCTCAACCGCCTCGGAATTCGTCTAATCAACGCGCCGGTGCCGTGCTGGCATTTCTTGCGGTGTTGAGTGGCGCCAATATCGCCTTCGGCCAGGATGCGGTCCGAAGATCTACACCGCCACCGGGTGCGGCGACCTCGTCGGTCGAAGAAGGCCAGGCGCCGCTCACTGAGTCATTCGATTTCCGCGAATTTCGCCTCGAAGAACGCCGGCAAGCATTCAAAGACACCAAGTTCGAAATCAACTTGCGGACCTTCTACTTCGATCGCCACCAGTTCAGCGGCGATATTAGTCAGGCGTGGGCGATCGGCGGATGGGCCGGGGTAAAAACCGGCTACTTTCTCGACCACGTCGCGTTTGCGGTCACTGGCTACACTTCACTGCCCTTGTATGCCCCCGAGGATCGGGATGGAACGCTGCTCCTAAAGCCCGGGCAGGAAGGCCTGGCCGTCCTGGGCGAGGCCTACGTTGACATTCGGATCATCGACGGTTTGAACCTCTATGCCGGGCGGAAGGGTTACGACACGCCGTATATCAATCGCAACGATACTCGCATGCTCCCGAATACCTTTGAGGCGATCGTCTTGCAGGGCCGCTGGGAACTGGGCAAATCCAGTGCAAGACCGGATACGAGCAATGCCGGGGCAAACAAAGATGGCAAAGAGGTCGTGCCCCCGGCCCCGGCTCCGGCCAAGGAGGTTCCGGTAATCAGGTACGGCGTCGGCTATTTCGACAGAATCAAGGAGCGGAATTCCGATGAGTTTGTCTCAATGGCGGAGGACGCAGGCGCGGATGTTGAGCGAGGCGTTTTCACCGCCGGAGTCATCTACGAGAACGGGAAAAAATTCTCCATCGGTGCGATCGACTATTACAGTCCCGATATCATCAATATCGCACATGCCGAAGCGAAGGTGGAACTGCCCCTGAGCGCCGACGTTCGGCCGAGACTTGCCGTCCAATTTACAGACCAGCGTAGCGTCGGAGATGATCTCCTGGAGGGGGACAGTTTTTCGACCCAGCAATTCGGGATCAAAGCAGACCTGCCGGTGAAGAAGGCGCTCTTTACAATCGGCTACACAAACATCACGGACGGCGCCGGGATAAAGAATCCATGGAGCGGCAATCCCGGGTATACGAGCGTCCAGGTGCAAGAGTTCAACCGGGCTGGGGAAAGTGCGCTCATTCTCCGGGTCGGCTATGAATTCCCCTGGGTGGAAGGCCTGAGCGCCTATGCGCTGGCGGTATTTGGCACGACCCCGGATCCAGCGGGCAGTACCCGGCAGGACGAGTACGATTTTAATCTACAGTGGGTGCCACCGAAAGGTTTTCTCAAAGGCCTGTCGCTGCGCGTGCGTTACGCGATCGCCGAGCAGCACGGAGGGGACGTCGACACCCTGACCGACTTCCGCGCGATTTGTAACTACGTGATCAAGTTCTAGGAACCGACGTGGTGCGAATCGCGCGGTGAAATCGCATTCCGGCGAAGGCCTGCCTTGATTTGGCGCGAGGTCATTCGCGAGCGCCCATGGAAACGGCACTCGCTCGCACGGCTCGCCTGCGTTAAGTTGCCGCAGTTGTTTATGCTGCCTGCCTCCGCCATCTCCGCTGCCAGCAGCGATGCTCCTTCCCGGCATCTGCCGCTGCCGGAATCGGTGAATCGCCAGCGGATTCGCTGGCCGTATCTCATCGGTGTCAGCGCGATCCACTTGTTAGCCCTCCTCGCGTTTATCCCGGCATTGTTCCACTGGTGGAGCGCGCTGGCCGTCTTTCTCGGGTTGTACGTGTTCGGAACCCTCGGCATCAACTTGTGCTACCACCGGCTGCTGGCGCATCGCGCGTTTCGTTGCCCGCGTTGGTTCGAACATACGCTCGCCGTCCTCGGTGTTTGCAACCTGCAGGATACGCCGGCGCACTGGGTTGCGATTCATCGCCTGCATCACCAGCACTCGGACGAACAACGCGACCCGCACTCGCCGCTGGTGAACTTTTTCTGGAGTCACATGGAATGGCTTTGGATTGAAAACGAGGCTCTCGACCGGCTCTCGATGTTCGAGCGTTATGTCAAGGATGTGGTGCGCGATCGTTTTTATCTTCGCCTGGAGCGCAGTGCCGTCTGGGCCTCGATTCATCTCGCACAGCTCGCGGTTTTTTTTCTCCTCGGGGCGGCCCTGGGTTGGGCGTCCACTGGGACGCTGGCCCAGAGCGCGTTGGCGGGAGTGAGCATGGTGGTCTGGGGTGTGTTTGTGCGGGTGGTGGTGGTGTGGCACATCACCTGGTCCGTCAACTCCGTCACGCATCTCTGGGGTTACCGCAGCTTCGCCACCGGTGAAGGAAGTCGTAACAACTGGTGGATCGGCTTGCTCAGCAACGGCGAGGGCTGGCACAACAACCATCATGCCCAACCGCGTTCAGCCGCGCATGGGCACCGCTGGTGGGAGTTGGACGTAACCTTCTTGACCATTCGCTTGTTCGAGAAACTCGGTCTGACCTCAGACGTCGTGCTGCCGGAAAAATCAGGAACCCGCGCCGCAACGTAACGGCGAGGCCATGGAACACCGCCGAGCGACCGGCTGTCCCAGGCGAGCCGGCGTAAACCGTCCGCCTAACGAGCTGTCGAAGTGGAGCCTAGGGGAATCGAACCCCTGACCTCCTCAATGCCATTGAGGCGCTCTACCAACTGAGCTAAGACCCCGGAACGATTGCGGATTGTAGATTGCGGAGCGCGGATTGCAACCGGTCTCGTGCACATCCGCCCCGGCGCGCGGGTGCGATCTTCAGGCGGGATGAAGCGTCATGAACCGGTTCGTTATGCGGTGGTGGGGCTCGGGCACATTGCGCAGGTGGCGGTGCTCCCGGCATTCCAGCATGCCAGGAACTCGGAGCTGGCAGCGCTGATCTCGGGTGATGCGACGAAGCGAAAGAAGCTCTCGGAGAAATATCGGGTTCCGAGCTTTGACTACGACGATTACGAGGAGGCGCTGCAATCGGCAGGCGTGGAAGCGGTCTATATCGCCCTGCCCAACTGGCAGCATCGCGAATTCACGGAGCGAGCCGCGCGGGTCGGTGTGCACGTGCTTTGCGAAAAGCCGATGGCGCCCACCGTAGCGGATTGCCGAGCCATGATCAGGGCGACGGAGCGAGCGGGCGTGCACCTGATGATTGCCTACCGACTGCACTTCGCGCGGTCGCATATTGAGGCGATCGAGCTGGGGCGCTCGGGCCAGCTGGGTGAGCTGCGCTACTTCTCCTCCACCTTCGGAATGCAGGTGCGCGACGATAACATCCGCACCGAAGACACGGAAGCGGGCGGTCCGCTGTTTGACCTCGGGGTCTACTGCATCAACGCCGCGCGTTACCTCTTCCGCGACGAGCCGGAAGAGGTGATCGCCTTTACCGCGAAACCGCGGCGCGACCAGCGCTTCGATAAGGTGGAAGAAATGACCGGGGCGCTGCTGCGTTTTCCCGGCGACCGGCTGGCGCAATTCGTCAGCAGCTTTAACTCAGCGGATGTCGCGGCGGTGGAACTAGTCGGCACGAAGGGATCGCTGCGCATGGAACGCGCATACGAATACGTTGGCGAAGTCTGCTGGAACCTCCGCGTGGGCGAGAAGGCGACCAGACGCACGTTTCCGCCGAGCGACCAATTTGCGCCGGAACTGATTCATTTCGCAGAGTGCATCCGCACGGGGAAAAGGCCCGAGCCGGACGGTTATGAGGGTCTGGCCGACGTGCAGATTATTTGCAGCATCTTCAAGGCGGCGCGCAGCCGACGGGCGGTCCGGATCGCGCCGATCGAGCCGCAAAAGCCGATTCGCCAGGACCAGGCGGTGCGTCGTCCCGCTGTGAAAAAGCCAAAGCTGGTGAAGGTGAAGTCAGGCTCGAAGTAGCCCGTTACCGAGCGACGACGGAGATGCCGCTCGTCGCCGCGGCGGCGATCAACGCCTCCCGTTCCAGGAGCAGAGTGCGGCCTGCCTCTACGGCCACGACTCGCACTTTCGCTTCGGCTGCGACCCGGATGGTCTCGGTCCCAATCACCGGCACATCGAAGCGCATGTCCTGGTTCGGCTTCGACACTTTGACCACGACCGCGTCTTTGCGGCCGAGCGCGCCGCCGCGTTTGATCGCTTCGTTCGTTCCCTCGAATGCCTCCACCGCGAGGACGGTTCCGCCTTTCACGACCACGGTCTGGCCAATATCGAGCCGGCTGATTTCTTTCGCGATGTGCGAAGCCGAAATGCGACGTCCTCTTCTTCGCGGCGCTGAGAGTGCGCGGCCGGCGATCAGTCCTGGCGACGGCAAGAAACTCGTCCATGAAACGTCGTCGCGGGCAACAGCGTCGACCCCGGCTTTGGCCAAGCTCATCGCCGATCGCCGTGAAGATGCGACTCCGCATTGCGCCGCTTCAGACCCGCGCGAGCAGCAGGAGCGCTTTCATGTCAGGGCGCAGATCGAAGAGGTTGTCGGGCGCGATCTGGCCGGCCATGATCGCGTCGCGCACGCCGGCCTCGCGGAAGCAATTCAGGAGCCGGCCGAGCTGGCCCACGCGCATCCAGTGGATCTCGATCGACGCGCTGCTCCAGCGCGGGATCGGTTTCGCCGGTAAACGCCGCGGCGATGATCTTCGGCACGCCGGCCCGGCGGGCGGACTCGGCGAGGAGCAACGGATAAACGCCGCTCCCGGCGATGATTCCGAGGGCATCGAGCGATTGCACGACAGGAGATGCGCGCGACCTCTGGCGCGACCGGCGCTACGACCGGCGCCGGCGCTTGACGTGGAGCTGCGCGAGCGCTTTTTGCAGCGCCGCCTGGATCGCCGCGACTTCTTCGGCGCCGTGGTCCTCCTTCATCGCGGCCTGGGCGCGAGCCACGGCGCTTCTCGGCGGCGCTCTCGTCGATCGTCGACGCTTCGAGCGCGAGATCGGTCAGGACGGAAACAGAATCGCCTTTGATCTCGACGAACCCTTCGCCGACCGCGAGAAATGTTTCGCGTCCGCCCTTGAGCACCCGCAATTCGCCGGGCTTCAAAGTGGTGAGAAGCGGCACGTGGTTCGGATAAACGCCGAGCTCACCTTCTGCGCCGACCAGCGTCACCATCTCCACGTCTTCGGAGTAGGCGGTCGCTTCCGGCGTGACGATTTCGAGTCGAAGAGTGGCGGCCATGGACGTTAATTGCGGTTAACAGAGATACGTCGTCTACTGGTCTGGCCTCGTGAATCATGTCGATGCCGCCCTTCATGTAGAAGTTCGATTCCGGGAACTTCGTCGTGTTTGCCGTCGAGGATTTCCTTGAAGCCGCGGATCGTCTCCGGAATCGTGACGTATTCGCCCTTGGTGCCGGTGAAGACTTCCGCGACGGCGAACGGCTGGCTGAGGAAACGCTGAATCTTGCGGGCGCGGAAGACGGTGAGCTTGTCCTCGGGGCTGAGCTCGTCCATGCCGAGAATCGCGATGATGTCCTGCAGATCCTTGTAACGCTGCAGCACTTTCTGCACGCCGCGAGCGACGGCGTAGTGCTCTTCGCCCACGATTTCCGGGCGCGAGCGACTTCGAGGTGGAGGCGAGCGGATCGACCGCCGGATAGATGCCGAGCTCGGCGATCGAGCGCTCGAGCACGATCGTGGAATCCAAGTGCGCGAAGGTGTTCGCCGGCGCAGGATCGGTCAGATCGTCCGCGGGGACGTAAACGGCCTGGACCGAAGTGATCGAGCCTTTCTTGGTCGAAGTGATGCGCTCCTGAAGATCGCCCATCTCAGCCGCGAGCGTCGGCTGATAACCGACGGCGGACGGGGTGCGCCCGAGCAATGCCGACACTTCCGAGCCCGCCTGGGAGAATCGGAAGATGTTGTCGATGAACAACAAGACGTCCTGGTTCGTTCGTCGCGGAAATATTCCGTCATCGCCAAGGCGGAGAGCGCGACGCGCAGACGCGCGCCCGGAGGCTCGTTCATCTGCCCGTAAACGAGCGCGACCTTCGATTTGCTCAGGTCTTTTTGATCGATGACGCCGGCTTCGCTCATTTCCTTGTAAAGATCGTTGCCCTCACGCGAACGCTCGCCGACGCCGGCGAAAACGGAAAAGCCGCCGTGGCCTTTGGCGATGTTGTTGATCAGCTCGAGGATGACGACGGTCTTGCCGACGCCCGCGCCGCCGAAGCACGCCGGCTTTTCCGCCTTTCGTAAACGGGCAGATCAGATCGATGACCTTGATGCCGGTCTCGAGAATCGTGGCGCCGGTGTCCTGCTCGGTCAGCGTCGGGAGCCTTGCGATGAATCGGGTAACGCTTCGTGAACGTGACCGGCCCGCGTCCGTCGACGGCATCGCCGGTGACGTTGAAGAGACGCCCGAGCGTCCCCTCGCCCACCGGCACCGTGATCGGGCCGCCCGTGTCGCTGACCGGCATGCCGCGCTTCAGACCTTCGGTGGACGACATCGCGATCGAGCGGACCCAGTTTTCGCCGAGATGCTGCTGCACTTCGAGGGTGAGCTTGGTCGGGGTGCCGTTGACGTCGTAGTCGATCTCGAGCGCATTGTAGATGCGCGGCAGCTCGGCGGTGTTGTTGAATTCCACGTCCACGACGGGTCCGATGACTTGAACGATATTTCCTGTGTTCATAAAATTGTGTATTAGCTGCCGAGCGCCATCTGGGCGGTCGAGATTTCGAGCAACTCGGTGGTGATGCTGGCCTGGCGCATCTTGTTGTATTCGAGGGTGAGATCCTTGATGAATTGCTTGGCGTTGTCGGTCGCGTTCTTCATCGCCACCATGCGCGCGCTGTGCTCGGAGGCGCGCGCGTCGAGGATCATCTGGAAAACCTGATACTGCAGATAATACGGCAGCATCACATCGAGCACCGCTTCGGCGCTGGGCTCAAAGATGTAGCCGCCCATCGGATCGGCGCCGAGTCGTTCGCGTGCGTCACCCGTGTCGCGCCTGCGCCACCTCGAAGTTCGATGATCGGGAGCAGCGTCCGCACGACCGGCTTCTGGTTGATCGTGTTGATGAAATGCGTGTAGAGCACGGAAACCCTGTCGACCTCGCCGCTCAGGAATTGCTCGACGCAGAACTGCGAGATCGCCTTGGTCTCCAGGAAAGTGCGGTGCGTCCTTCAGTTCGAAATCGGCCAGGATCTCGCGCCGCGTCCGCGCGAGAAACTGCGCGCCTTCCGTCCGACGGCGACGTAGACGGTCTTGGCGGGATCGAAGTTGGCGACTTCGCGGAACAAGTTGGTGTTGAGCGCGCCGGCGAGACCCTTGTCGGTGCTGATGACGATCACCAGCTCGCTTCTTGACCTCGCGGACCTGCAGGAGCGGATGCAGCTTCGGATCGGTGCGCTGCTGGAGCGAGACGAGCACGCGGTTCATCAGCGCCGGCGTAAGGCCGGCCGGCCAGCGCGTGCATGCTGCGCCTTGCGCATCTTCGAGGCGGCGACCATCTGCATCGCCTTCGTGATCTGCGCGGTGTTGCGGATCGACTTGATCCGGCGGCGGATGTCCTGCGTGTTGGCCACTGGCGTTAGACCGGGATTGCGTCGCCTTGAATTCGTCCAGCGCGGCGGCCAGTTCGGCTTCTCGAGGTCTTTGTCGATCGCCTTCTTCGTCGAGATCGACGTGAGCAGGCTTTCCTTCCGGGTGCGGAGATACTCCTGCAGTTTCACCTGGAATTGCTTTCACCTTCTCGACCGGCACGGAATCAAGGTAGCCATTCTGCATCGCCCAAAGAACCGCGACCTGCTCCTCGACCGGGATCGGATTGTATTGCATCTGCTTGAAGAGCTCGACGATGCGCTGGCCGCGATCGAGCCGCGCCTTGGTGCGCGGCATCGAGATCGGAGCCGAACTGCGCGAAAGCCGCCAGCTCGCGGAACTGCGCGAGGTCGAGCTTGATCTTGCCGGCCACCTGCTTGATCGCCTTGATCTGCGCGGCGGAACCGACGCGGCTGACCGAGAGACCGACCGAAATCGCCGGACGCACGCCCTGGTAGAACAAGATCCGTCTCCAGATAAATCTGGCCGTCCGTGATCGAGATGACGTTCGTCGGAATGTAGGCCGAAACGTCGCCCGCCTGCGTCTCGATGATCGGCAGCGCGGTGAGCGAACCGCCGCCCGCTTCTTCCGTGACGCGCGCGCTGCGCTCGAGCAAGCGCGAGTGCAGATAGAAAACGTCGCCCGGATAAGCTTCGCGACCGGAAGGGCGCTTCAGGACGAGCGAGACCTGGCGATAAGCGACGGCGTGTTTCGAGAGATCGTCATAAACGATCAGCGCATCCATGCCGTTATCCATGAACCACTCACCCATCGCCGCGCCCGGCGAACGGCGCGAGGTATTGGTTCGCCGCGGTGTCGGAAGCCGGCGCGGAAACGATGGTCGTGTAAGGCATCGCGCCGTTCGCTTCGAGGACCGCGAGAGCGCGCGCGACGTTGGAATTCTTCTGGCCGATCGCGACGTAGATGCAATAGAGCGGGCGGAAGATCCTTCAATCGTCCCTCTTCGCCGGCTTTGTTCAGCCGCGCCTGGCTGATGATCGTGTCGATCGCGATGGTCGTCTTGCCGGTCGCGCGATCGCCGATGATCAACTCGCGCTGGCCGCGACCGATCGGGATCATGGCGTCGATCGCCATGATGCCGGTCTGCACCGGCTGGCTGACGCTGCTTACGCTTGATGACGCCGGGCGCGATTTTCTCCACCGGATAGGAGGCGTCGGCCTTGATCGGGCCTTTGCCGTCGAGCGGCTGGCCGAGCGTATTCACCACGCGACCGAGCAAGCGCCTTGCCGACCGGCACCTGCAAGAAGCTTGCCCGTGGTCGTGACTTCATCGCCTTCCATGACCTGCGTGGTGTCGCCGAGCATGATGGCGCCGACTTCCGTTTCCTCGAGGTTGAGCGCGAGGCCGAAGACGCCGCTCGAGAACTCGATCATCTCGTTCAGCATCACGTCGCTCAGGCCTTCGATGCGGGCGACACCGTCACCGGTTTCGCGGACAACGCCGATGTTGCTCTTGGTGGTCGAGGTCTTCAGCCCCGCGATCTGGGTTTCGATGTCTTCGAGAATGGTGCTCATGATGTGGTAGGGATTAAAGTTGTTGCCTGGAGGCGCTGCGAGCCGATTGCGCACGCTGCTGTCCCAGACGTCGCTGCCGACGCGAATGCGCATGCCGCCGAGCAGCTCGGGGTTGACGACAAATTCGGTCGTGAGATCGGCGCCGTATTTTCGTTTGAGGCTTTCGACGATCTGCCGGGCCGCCTCGGGCGTCAGCTCGGTGGCGCTTTCGATCAGTGGCGCGTCCGCTTCTCGATTTCGAGGCGGAGCAGGCGCTTGTAATGCGTCGAGGACCGCGATGTAATTGCGCGGCTTTTTTTCGATCAACGATTTGACCGAGCGACGCGATGCGGTCCCGATCCAGCTGCGCCGTCGGCGAAGCTGGCGCGCAGCAATTCCGCGAGAGCTGGCGAATTTCCTTGTTGATCTTCATCGGTTAGGACGTCTAGGCCGCGATCTGACGAGCGGCTTCTTCCTGGAGGCGGCGCTGATCTTCGGGGGTCAGCACCTTGCCCGTACTTTCGCGGTCGTGTCGACCACGAGACGGCCGAGCTCGCGCTTCAGCTGCGTCATCGTGCGCTCGCGCTCGAGCTGCGGTCGCTTCGTGCGCCTTGGCGACGATCTGCTCGGCAGCCGCGATCGCTTCCTGTTGCTTGCGCTCCGCCACGAGCGCCGGCGCTTTCGCGGGCTTCGTCGATCATCTTTTGCGCTGCGGCATTGGCATTGGCCAGAATCTCCTGGTAGCGCTGCTCCGCTTCGGCCAGTTGCTGCTTGATCTTCTCCGCGTTGAGCAGCCCTTCGGCGATCCGCTGCCGGCGTTCTTCGAGCACGGCCAGGATCGGCTTGTAGGCGAAACGCCGCAGCAGCAGCGCGACGATCGTGAAGCTGACGACCTGCGAGAGGAACATCCAGAGGTTGAAGCCGAACGTCTCGCCGGTCTCGCGAGCCATGTCTGCCAGACCACCTTGCAGCTAAGAATTGTGAGTTCATTGAAAGGAAGAGCCGGCGCCGCGTCACCGGGCGCCGGCGTTTGATTACTTGAACGAGGAACAGGGCGTAGAACACGATCGCTTCCGCGAGCGCGATCGCCAGAATCGCCTGCACCAGAATCGGGGTCGCCGCGCCCGGGTTGCGACCGACGGCCGACGCCGCGCCCATGCCGATCAGACCCACGCCGATCGCCGCGCCGAGAGCCGCGAGGCCGACGTGAATGCTGCCGGTCATTTCTGCCAGTATTGGTAGTATCATATTAGTTTTCTGTTGGTTGTTGCTTCAGCCGCCTCCGCGGGAACCACGGTCATACGGCCGAAATTGTTAGTGGTGCGTGCGCCGTGCCCGGAGTCGTGATGTTGCGCGATCAAGAGCGTAAAGACAGCGGTCAGAAGCATGAAGACCAGCGCCTGCACGAAGCCGACGAGCACCTCGAGGAAGTAAAACGGGATCGAGATGAGCCAGGCGCAGAACTGGCCCACCGCGATCGGCCATCGATTCGAGCATGATCTCGCCGGCATAGATGTTGCCGAAAAGCCGGAAGCTCAGCGAGATCGGCCGGAAGAGAATCGAAACGATTTCCAGCCAGCCGACGATGAAGAAGATGAATATCATCAGGATCTTCAGCACGCCCGTCGTGTCGACCCTTGGGCGCGAAGAGATGTGATGATGACGCCGCCGACGCCGTTCGCCTGCAGCGCCCAGACGATCCAGCAGACGAAGAAGATGCAGGCCATCGCGAAGGTCAGATTCAGATCCGCGTTCGCCCCGCGGAGCAGCGGCCGATCGACATGGAAGTCGCCGTTCGCCGGTCGTGATGGCCCCAGCCGATGGTGCCGACGCCGGGAATGCAATCCGAACCAGTTCAGGAACGAGGATGAAGATGAAGATCGTGGCGAAGAACCAGAAGGTCTTCTTCACCAGGTCGCGACCGATCATCGCTTCGAGGAAGTTGTAGAGACTCTCCACCATCCATTCCCAGAAGTTCTGCAGTCCGGTCGGCACCGGCTTGATTTTCCGCGTCGCCATTTGCGCGCAGACGATGATGCCCGCGGCGACGAACCAGGTCACCAGCATCGAGTTTGTGACCGTGAATGGACCGATCTGAAAGAGCGGTGGCGCATTGAGCGACAGCGTGTGGTGTTCCTCGCCGCCGTGGCCGGCTTCCAGGGCTGGGTCGTGACTGGGACTGTGAGCGGCCTCCTGCGCGAAGCCAGGCGCGGTGCACACCGCGAGGGCGACGAAAAGCAACGTCAGGATGAGGAGAAAGCGGTGCCGCATGGTTGACGCACGGAACGCCCGTTGCTTTCCCGCAGAGACGCAGCCACGACGGCCATTTACTCAACACAAGGGGCGCTTGCGGCGCTTACCAAAGCCCGTTTTGCGAGTCTGACAAGGAACTTTCGGCAAAAATTCTGCGCCTGGAAGTCCGTGCCCGTATGCGCCTAGTCGGCGGCGACTTGCTCCGCAAAAGCTCCCCGCACGGGCGCATGCTCCCGCGCCACCCTGGCCCGCTCCGGCGCGGTCAGGGCCACCGCTTCTTCGTAGTAATTTTCCAGCTGCTCAATCTGCCTTGTCTGCTCGAAATTGGCCGCCACATGCTCGCTGGCCAGCAGTCCCATCTCCCGCGCGGCGCTGCGCGACCGAGCGATTTCTTTCATGGAATGCGCCAGCGCCTCAAAATCCCGCTCCGCCACCAGCAGTCCCCCGCGTCCGTGCTGAACCGCCTCCGGGATACCGCCGTGCCGCGTCCCGACCACCGCCAGGCCGCTCGACATTGCCTCAAGCACCGAATTTGGGATTCCCTCCTGGTTCTGGTCCGGCGGTGTTTCGCTCGGGTGCACGAAGAGATGCGCCTGCGCGTAGAATCCTTTCAATTGCGCCTGCGTCACGAATCCGCTGAAGTGCACTTTCGAGGCGATCCCCAGCTCCGACGCCAGCTCCTCGAGGTGCGCCTGCAACGGACCCTTGCCGGCGATGCAGAGCTCCGCCTTCGGGAATTCCTTCTGGAAAATGGCAAACGCGCAGAGCGTCGTTGCCACCCCTTTCTTTGGAATCAGGCGACATGCCTGCAGCAGTCGCCAGCGGCCATCCGCGGGCGCTTCCCGGCGAAGGTAGGGAAACTCCTGCAGCGGCAGCCCCGTGCGGCTGATGCGAAGCCGCTCCGGCGGACAACCGAGCTCGACCAGGCGATCGGCGAGCGATTGGCAGCGTGCGAAGACCAGCGGCACGGAGTGGAACAGCATCTTGAGCTTCGCTTCGTAATCGCGGATGTCCTTTTTCAGGGCCACATCGGCGCCGTGAAAAGAGACCACGCAGGGCCGGTCCCAGCGTTGGATGAACGGGAGCAAATGCACTCCCGTGTGGCCGAAGTAGATATGCATCAAGTCCGCCCCGCGCCGCTGGAGCAGCGAAGCCAGCATCTGGTATTCGCCCCGATAGACGATCGGCGGCCGGCGCTGGACAAACTTCAACCAGCCGTGCCGGAACGGGATTGGGGCGCGGTTTTGGAATCAGCTCGATATCGTCAAACGGGAAACGTTCGCTGTTCTGCAGCCATTTCGTCATCACGAACGTGCGATAACGCTGGAGCGACGTGACCTGGCGGTAGATGTGCAGCATCTCCGGCTTCAGGAACGTGGTGCAGTAGCTCGCGACGACGCGTTGGCTCATAAAAGGTGCTGACTCTCCCCGCCGGTTGAGTGGTTGTCCATTGGTTATTCGGCCGCCATGGTCGCGCCTTCCTCCACTGCGACGGCCTCCTGCTCGGCCGCGGTCTCGGCCAGCCAGGTCCGCACTTGCTCTTTCATTTCCTCAAGGCCTTCGCCCCGCTCGGCCGAGATTGGTATCACTGGTATATACGGAAAGCGCCCGCTTAAGGTTTGGAAATTCTCCGATGCCCCCGGGAGATCGGTTTTGTTCGCCACAATGCACCACGGTCGCTGCGAGAGGCGCGGGTCATAGAGATCGATCTCACGCCGCAGGCTTTGCAGATCTTCCACCGGATGGCGCCCTTCACTGCCCGCGACGTCGATGACGAAAAAGAGGAATCGGCAACGCGTGATGTGCCGGAGAAAATCATGCCCCAGTCCCACATTCCGGTGCGCCCCTTCGATTAAACCTGGAATGTCCGCAATTGTCGCGCGCTGATATTCGTCCAGCTCCACGACGCCCACGCTGGGGCGGAGAGTCGTGAAAGGATAAGCGGCCACTTTCGGATGCGCGGCCGAGATCTTCCCGAGCAGTGTCGATTTGCCGGCGTTCGGATAACCGACCAGCGCGGCGTCCGCGATCGTCCGCAGTTCCAGCAGGAAATGCCCCTGCTCACCTTCCTCGCCTTCCGTGTACTGGACCGGCGCGCGGTTGCGAGCGCTCTTGAAATGCACGTTGCCCTTGCCGCCCTTCCCGCCCGCACACAACACGAACTCCTCTCCCTCGCGGGCGAGATCGGCGATCTGCTGCGGCGAATTGTCAGGAAGCGCCGGGGCCTCCGCGGCATCGGTTGTCACCTCTCCGGGCTGGTCATCCGCGTCCTCGTCCGGTCGCGGCACCGGCGCCTGCGTTCGATAAACCACCGTGCCGATCGGAACCTTCACGACCTTCGAGCGCGCGCCACGGCCGTGCATCTTCTTTCCCATGCCATGGCCGCCGGATTTTGCCTTGATGATGGGCTCGTAGAAAAGATTCGCGAGGTTATCGGTATGCACATCCGCCAGCAGGATAACGTCGCCCCCGCGGCCGCCGTCGCCGCCATCGGGACCCCCGCGTGGCACAAACTTCTCCCGCCGGAAGCTCACCGCCCCGCGGCCACCGTCCCCGGCTTGGGCAAATACTTTGATTCGATCGACAAACATGAGGGGCTCATTTCGGAGTGAGCATGGTGGAAGGTGCCACGCTCCGCCGCAGCTGTCATGCTGCGCGCGCGCCCGGTTCAGTTTGGGAGCAGACTCTGATAGAGGGCCGTCGTCTCGGCCGCGATCGCGCTCCAGCTGAATTTCTCTTCCGCGCGCTTCCGTCCGGCGCGGCCGAAGCGCTCACGTAACTCAGGGTCCGCCATCAACTGATTGATCCGCGCGGCCAGGTCGCGCGCGAACTGCTCCGGAGCCCGCGGCTCGAATGGACTCTCTTTCATCTGATCCAGCGGCACGAGAAAACCCGTTTCGCCGTCCAACACGACTTCCTTGATTCCGCCGACGGCACTTGCCACCACCGCGGTCTCACACGCCATCGCTTCGAGATTGATGATGCCAAACGGCTCGTAGATGGAGGGGCAGCAGAACACCGCCGCGTGAGAATAAAGCTCGATCACCGTCGGCTTATCCACCATCTCGCGAATCCAGATCACCCCTCCGTGCTTCGCCTGGGCGGCCGACACCGCCTGCTCCATCTCCCGCGCGATTTCCGGTGTATCGGGGGCGCCCGCACAGAGCACCACCTGGAAACCCGGCGCCATGAATTCAATCGCATGCACCAGGTGCACAATCCCCTTCTGCCGCGTGATCCGGCCGACGAAGAGCACAAAAGGCTTCTCGCGAGGTCGATGCCATAACGCGTCAGCGCGGCCGTCGTTGTCACGGGATGGTATTCCTCGAGATCGATGCCGTTGTAGATTACGTGCAGCCGCTCCGGCCGCACCGTGAAGAGCCGCTCGATGTCCGCCTTCGTTTCGCTCGAAACCGCGATCACTGCGTCCGCCATTTCGAGCGCGGTCTTCTCCAGCCAGACGCTAAAATCATAGCCGCCGCCGAGTTGCTCGCGTTTCCAAGGTCGCAGCGGCTCCAGCGAATGCACGGTAATCACCAGCGGAGTCCCGTAGTTCAATTTCGCGAGAATGCCCTCCGAAGTGGCTGTACCACGTATGGCAATGCACCACGTCGGCGTCGATGTTCATGGCATTGAAATCCGTGCAGCGCTGCAACGCGCCGAAGACCGGGCGCAAAGGCAGCGGCGCGGTAAACTTCGCCGTGTCGGCCTCGAACCCGCGCACCCGCAGGTTCCCTGCGTCCAGATGTTGGTCGCCGAAGCAGCGCACCTCGATCGGCATCGTCTTCGCCAGTTCGCGCGACAGGTAATCGACGTGCACGCCGGCGCCGCCATAAACGTGCGGCGGGTATTCATTCGTGAGGAGAAGCGCCTTCACGTCAGCCTTCTACGCGCGCCGGTCGCGGACCGCACGCAGATTCGCGCGCTACCTTTTCACCTTCAGCAGCAACACCGGAATATCGACCGCATGGCGCACCTTGTCGGCCGTGCTGCCATAGAGCAGATCGCCGATTAACCCGTGGCCATGCGTGGTCATCGCAATCAGATCGACCGGCGCCCGGGCCAGCTTCGTGATCTCCGTGGCCGGATCACCCATCGCCAGGACCGAGGTGGTGTCGAATCCTTCCGCGCGCAGTTCCTCCTCCAGCGCGGCCAGATACTCGCGATCCTGCTTCATCTCTTCGCTCTCCTGCAGTTGCAAGTGCTCGAAATTTCGCGCCACCCAGCCGTCCGCCACGTGCACCAGGATGAGCTTCGATTTCGCGAGCCGGGCCAGCACACGCACGTGGTCGAGAATGGTCCGGTCGGTCTCGCGATTTTCCACCGGGACAAGAATGGTGTCGTACATAGGGCGCTAACCGAAAATCCACTCACGAAAAGTCTGCACAAGCAGCCATGCATTCAACGCCGCGATAATGACCGCGATCAGCCACGCCAGATACCGCACCGTCGGTCCATTCGCGAACTCTCCCATCTTTAGCTTATCGCTTGTGAACATGACGAGGGGAAAGACCGCGAAGCTCAGCTGCAAGCTCAGGATCACCTGGCTCAAGACGAGCAACTCCGTGGTCCCGCTTTCCCCGGAGATGCTCGTTACGATCACTGCGGGCACGATCGCGATCCCGCGCGTGATCAACCGTCGCAGCCACGGCCGCATCCGGATGTTGAGGAAACCTTCCATCACGATCTGACCCGCGAGCGTGCCGGTCAGCGTTGAATTCTGTCCCGAGGCCAGCAGGGCGAGCGCAAACAATGTGCTCGCCCCGGTCACGCCCAGCATTGGCGTCAGCAGCTGATAGGCGTCCTGAATTTCCGCCACGTCGTTCCGTCCACGCGTGTAAAACGTCGCCGCCGAGACAATCAGAATGGCGGCGTTGATGAAGAGCGCGAACATCAGCGCGAGGGTGGAGTCGATCGTCGCGAATTTGATCGCCTCCCGCTTGCCGCGGACGTTCAGCTCGTAGCGACGCGTCTGCACAATGGACGAATGCAGGTAGAGATTATGCGGCATCACCGTCGCGCCGAGGATGCCAATCGCGATGAAGAGCATCCCTGGATCAGTCACGATCTGTGTCGTTGGAATGAAGCCTTTCGCGATCCCAAGCACATCCGGCCGCGACGCCACCAGCTCGTAGGCAAAGCAGCCGCCAATCACCGCGATCAACGTGATCACCAACGCCTCGATATAACGGAAGCCCTTGTTCTGCAGGAACAGCACGATGAGGACATCGAGCGCGGTGAGACAGACGCCGACCAACATGGGAATCCCGAAGAGAAGATTGAGCGCGATCGCCGACCCGATGATTTCCGCCAGGTCGCAGGCCGCAATCGCCAGCTCGCAAATCACCCAGAGCGCAAATGAGACCGGCCGACTGTAGTGGTCGCGGCAGGCCTGTGCCAGATCGCGTCCGGTCACAATCCCGAGTTTCAAGGAGAGCGCCTGGAGCAGGATCGCCATCAAGTTGGAGATCATGATGACCGAGAGGAGGGCGTAGTTGTACTTCGACCCGCCCGCCAGGTCCGTCGCCCAGTTGCCCGGATCCATGTAACCGACGGCAACGAGAAAACCCGGCCCGGCAAAGGCGAGCAGCTTCCGGACGAAACTCGCCGTCGGCGGAATGATGAGGCTCCGGTGAACCTCGGAAAGGCTGGGCAGATGGGGCTGGGAACGAAAACCCGCCTCGGTGTGCACGGCGTCTGAGGCACTGGGGTCGGCCATCCCCACTTATCTGTCGCCGGGCAGGCGCGTGTCAATCCGGGCTAACGAATCCGCGCCCTGCGCTCGCTAGAATCGAACGGCAAGCCCAACGAACGGATTAAGATCGTTCGCACTGCGAGTCACGCCAATGTTCATTCCTGCATCCAACTGCATGTTTGGCGTCAGCCCGTACGTGAAACCGAAATCGAATGTGCCAACCCATTCCGCATCTCCCTCGCTGCTGACGCTGCTGAAAAACTCCACGTACCCGGAAAGTTCGCCGATAATGCTGTGGCTGAGCGTGATCGAGTTCACGAACTCGAGGTGGTGATCGGACCCGTTTTCGTTTTGCACGAAGTCCAGTTCGGTCATGGCGCCGAGGTTAAAGTCACCCGGCAAGCCAATCGCGAGCGGAAGGATAATGCCGCCTTCCAAAGCATCGTTGCCCAGGCCGTCTTGATTGGTCGGGAATTTGATGAACGGCATCACGCCGAACGCGGTCGCGCCACCATCGTTACCCCAAAGATTTGTCTTCCAGCGCACCGTCACATCGCCGAAACCGGACATCTCCTCCCGCTGGCGCGTGGCGTGATCGCGGGTCCGCACGACGTTGTAAGTCTCCACCAGGACCTGCAGATCCATGTTGGGGAGCAGGCCTACTTTGAAATTAATCGGCGTGATCGCGAAGCTCTCCACCGTAGTGTCGCTTTCGCAATCGTAGGCGTAGCTCAACAGGTCCAGCTCGACCTGAAAATGGCCCGCATCGACGGTGTAAGGACTTTCCGTTTTGTCCGGGCGATCCGTGCTCAGCTCGCGCAAGAGTGCGCGCGGCGTCGGCTTGAACAAATCATATCCGCGCTTCCCAGACGCCTCTTCACTCTCGGCACTGAGCGGCACGAGGAGCAGGGAGAGGAACGCCGCGGTGCCACGGCTCAATCGCGCGCGGCTCACTTATGGAGTCACGACCAGCGTCCCCTTCATGACGGCGTGGTGCCCTGGAAAGGCACAGAAGTAAGGGTAATTCCCAGGCGGCGGCGCGATGAAGGTGACGCTGCTGCTCACACCAGGTCCGCTCAGTTTCGTGAAGGCGATCACGTTCGGGTCGTTAGGCCGGAGATAATCACTCTGCGGCCCGGCCGCTGCACCCGCCATCGCTACGGCGTCTTCCGTCCCGGCCTGGACCAGAACCCAGTTGTGCGGCATGTCCACGAGGCGCGAGTTATTCCGGAAGACTACCTTCACCATCGTACCGGCGCGGGCCGTCAGCTCCGGGCGGTCGAAGACCATGGAATCGCCACGCGTTCCGAGCTCGAGGACAGGAATCGTGCTGCGCGGTGGCACGTCGATCCAGCGCCAGGCGATGAAGAGGAGGCTCAGCGCGGCGATTGCCAGCACCGTGACGAAATATGGAAAGGCCGAAGGTGGCCGCCGCCTGACGAGTGTGTTTGTTGCGCTGCTCATTTGATCAATAACCCGGTCACCCAAAGCGCGGCCATGCCGGCAACTAAACCGCCAAAGGCAGCCACCGGCCGCGGCGTGCGCGCGTGGTCTTTCATGATGAGCTTGGCAATCGCCCACGCGACCTGGAAAACCGCCCCTGCGCCAATGGCAAAGAAGAGAACCGCGAGGGGCCTGTAATAATTAAAGCCGCCGAGATAACAGCCGAGATTCGCCGGCAGGCCTGCAATCAGACCCATTAGCGCCAGCTTCGTGAGGGGCGCGCGGTCCCGCAGGATGGGTGCGATGATGCCCAAACCTTCGGTCACATTCTGCACGATGAATCCGATGACGAGAAAAGCGCCGAGGGCGGCGGCACCGGTGGCGTAGGCAGCCCCAATCGCGAGGCCTTCGCCAAAGTTGTGCAGGCCGATTCCGATCGAGATGAGGAACGCGAGCGAAAGGCGCTGGTCTGCCTCGCTGCGCCCCACCGCCTTCTGGCGTTGGCTGATTGTTTGCAGAAGGAAAAATGTGCCGATGATCCCGAGACCGATCAGCCCTGTGCCCTGGAATGCTTCCCCGATGTTTTCGCGCAACTCGAACGCCTCCTGCGTGGCATCGATTCCGAGGTAGACCAGCATCCCAGCCGTTAAGGCCATCAGAAAGGTGAACGCCGCCGGCCCGAGCCGGCGCAACGCCGGCAGCCAGAAGATTCCGAGGAAAATTGGGATGACGCCGACATAAAGACCGATGAGCGAAAAGCTCCAAAAGGTCCGGGCACTTGGCTCTGGGGTTTCCGCCGCGGCCGCGATCTCCGTGTTAAACGCGATTGCGTTCGCTGAGAAAAGCGTGATGCGATAGGCCTCCGCCGGCAGCCAGTCATAGTCGAGCGTGACCACCACGCGTCGCAGCCGCGGGATGGTCGCGTCGGGCTCCACTTTGAAGCCCCAGATCGCGTCATTGATGTTGAGAGCGGAGAGGGTCACAGGCTTCGGACTGACGTTGCGGACAAAGAGCTGAATGTGGCCCGGCTTGAGAACGGTGCGCTCGAAGATCACGCTCTCGATCGGCGCCACTGGTTCCACTTTGAGCCCTGCCCCATTCGTCGCCAGGAAGACTGCAATCACGCCGGCCAGCAGCAGAATCGGCAGCGCCAGCATGAGCAGCGTCCGGCCAGCAGAATGCAATCCGTCCTTTTTCATAGCTCGTTAGGCCGTCACGTCGAAGAGGCCGGTCCAGCCCAGCTCCGCGAACTCCGTCTTGTGGGCGTGAAACATGTAGCGCCCGGGAAATTTATAGCGGAACTCCATGATCCCGCGCTGGCCCTGGACCAATGAGATCGTGTCGGTGAATTCGCTCGGCGTCAGGATCGTGCCGGTTGGGTAGTAATGGAAAAAGTTCGCGTGGACGTGGAAGGAGTTGATCGGGTCGTATTCGAGGATGTTGACCACATAGATGCGCACCAGCTCACCGACCTTGAGCTGGATCGGATAGCGGTCGTAGTGAAACGGGATGCCGTTCACGACGTAGAAGTCGTTCTCGTCATCGAAGTCGATGTCGATGCCGCTCAGCACCATGACGAACTCCTTGTCCGCCGCCGGGCGGCCCTGCGCAGGATCGATGATGAAGGTGCCGTACAGCCCTTTCGCGATGTGCTTGGCCAACGGCGCCGTGTGGCAGTGGTAAAGATGGACGCCGAACGGCTCGGCATCGAATTCGTAGACGAAACTCCGGCCCGGCTTCACCTGCTCAAAGACGCCGTCCATCGCGCCAGGATGAATGCCGTGGAAGTGCATCGTGTGGGGATGGGCGCTGCCGTTTGTGAAAGTGATGCGGAGGCGATCGCCTTCGCGCGCGCGCAACGTCGGTCCCGGCAGGCGGCCGTTGAAGAGAAACGCCGGATAAGTGATGCCCGACGCGACCTCGATCGTCTTATCGACTGCCGAAATGCTGTACTCGCGCAGCGTCCGGCCATCCGGCAGCCTGCTCTCCCGACCCCAGTCGAAGTCCGTCAGAATCTCGCTGGGATGAAAACCGTTAGCGGCGTGATTGACGTCTGAGTTCAGCATCGGCATCGGCACCGCCATGGTGTCGCCCGGGCCGCCAGCGCCGCCGCACTCCGTACAGGCCCGCGCCGTGCGCACAGCGGTCACCGCCCCCAGCGCGGCGAGCGCAGCCGTCCCGAAGCCCGCCTTCAGGAACTCGCGCCGCGAGGCGAGGCTCTCAATAGTACCGGAATTAGGCATGCCTAATTTATTTCATAGAGTCTATGAATGTGTCAATCACGAATACTTTTTCGATTTGACCAATCACGCCGATTGACGGCTAATGATCGCGTTGTGCCAACCCGCGCTTCTGCCAGCCGCAATTCCGTCGCGGTCGAGGATTACCTCGAGCGCATCCTCGAGCTGATTAACTCGAAGGGCTATGCCCGCGTGGTCGACATCGCCACCAGCCTGAAGATTTCCCAGGCCAGCGTGACCAACATGGTCCAGCGACTCGATGCCGATGGTCTGCTCAAGTACGAGAAATACCGCGGCCTGGTCCTGACCACCACGGGCGAAACCCTGGCGCGCAATATCGCCCGGCGGCACGAATTGCTGACCGATTTTCTGCAGCTCCTTGGCCTCGATCAGCGCGTCATCGAGCACGATGTCGAAGGCATGGAGCACCACATCAGCGCGCCCACTCTGCGCGCGATCGAAGCGCTGACAGAGCAACTGCGCCGACGGCCCGCGCTGGTCGCACGCATTGGTAACGCGGCGAGGTAGCACGCCGGCAGGCTTGGCCGCTACCCACCTTCACGGATATCCAGGACTTCGCCCGGCCGGCAGACGATCGTTAAACTAATCGGACGGCAGCAGACGCTGCAGTCCTCGATCAGCGATTGCTCGTCCGCGGAAGTGTCGATCACGAGTGGAAACGCTTCCCCGCAATGCGGACAGCTGATGTCCGTCTCGACCAGAAGATCCATCCGGTGGGACCAACAGCTCAGGCCACCACGTCCGATTGCTGTGGCTTCGGCACGCCCGCCCCACCGGCTTTCCGGAAGTGCAGCTCTTCGACCCGGCGGCCGTCGGTTTTCGTGATCGTGACGAGATAATCTTCGATCTGGACCTGCTCGCCCTGCTTCGGGAGATGGCCTAACAAATGCGTGACGTAGCCGCCGATCGTGCTGACATCGGCACTCTCCAGCGTCAAGTCCGCCATGTCCTGCAGCTCGTAGAGCCCGACCGCGCCTTCGACCGTGAACTCGTTTTCGTTGATCTCGCGAAACTCTGCCTTCTCCGTATCAAACTCGTCCTGGATATCGCCGACCATCTCCTCGAGCACGTTTTCGAGCGTGACCATGCCGACGGTCCCGCCGTACTCGTCGACGACCACCGCGAGGTGGGCGTGCTTCGTCAGGAACATATTCAGCAGCTTCTCCAGCTGCATCATCTCCGGGACGTTGAGCACATCGCGCCGGATGCGCATCAGGTCCGGCTGCGGGTCGCGCATCATCGGCACCAGCTCCTTGATGTGAATGAGGCCGATCGTGTTATCGAGGTGGCCGCGACAGAGCGGAAAACGCGTGTGCCGTGACTCGAGCGCCTTCTTTACGTTGTCCTCGAAGCTGTCCTCGAGATCGAGCGAAACGACCTCGCCGCGCGGGGTCATGATATCGCGAACGACCCGGCGGCGCATGTCGAGAGCGTTGACGAGGATATCGCGCCCGAGCGTCGAGACTTCGTCCGATTTTTCGCTCTCGTCGAGGATGAGCCGCAGCTCTTCCTCGCTGTGCGACAGCTCGCCGCTCGGTCGCCGGCTCGAGGCGCAATATGTTCTTCAGCACCCAGTTGGAGGAGGCATTCAGGAACCAGATCGCCGGGCGGAAGATGGTGTAGAAAACCCGCAGGGGCGCGCTCACCCAAAGCGTCGTCGGCAGCGGCTTGCGGATGGCGAGAATCTTCGGGGCCTGCTCGCCGAGGACGATGTGCAGGAAAGTGATGGCCGAGAATGCGATCGTGAACGAAACCGACGTGATGATGGCCGGCGACTGAATGCCGAGATGGGCGAAGAGCGGCTGCAACATCTGCGCCAGGAACGGTTCCCCGACCCAGCCGAGCCCGAGGCTGGCCAGAGTGATGCCGAGCTGGCAGGCGGAAAGATAGGCGTCGAGATTGCTCGTGACGCGCTGCCGCAGCGAGCGGCGCGCTTGTTGCCTTCCTCGGCCAGCGTTTCCAGCTGGCTGCTGCGAATCTTTACCAGCGCAAATTCCGCCGCGACAAAGAAGCCGTTCAGCAGGACGAGCAACGCGATGATCGCGAGCTTCCAGAAGACCGTGCCGGCGAATCCCACTCGTGCACCAAGGCCGCGGCGAGCGGCCAGCAGCTAGCAGAAACAAAAAATAAAATGCTCATCAGCGGATGCGTTCCGTCGCATCCGAACACCCGCCTCAGCCGAAGCTTAGCGCTACCAGCTGGATTTCGTCACGCCCGGAATCAACCCGGCGGAGGCCAGCTCGCGAAACACGAGCCGCGAGATTTTGAATCGGCGGATAAATGCGCGGCGGCGGCCACTGACCTCGCAACGATTAACGACGCGAGACGGGCTGGCATTACGCGGCAACTGGGAGAGGCCGGCGTAATCCTTCTTCGCCTTGAGCTCGGCCCGCAGCGCGGCATATTTTTTCACGGTCTCGCGTTTGCGGTCGTTGCGATTGATCCAGGAGGTTTTCGCCATAAAGGAACGCGGAAGCTAGCGGAGGCGGGGGAAATTGCAACGGGCTTTTTTCGATGCGGCAGCGTGGCAACGCCGATCCGATTCCCTTACGGTGGCGCTCAAGACGCGGCTCCCCTACCCACGATGCTTCCACTCTACACCGCGACCTTCCCCACCTCCGCCTCCGACCTGGCAAAGCTGCTCAACGCCAGCGTGCAATGCGTTTTCAGGAACACCGCCAACCCCGTCACGATCCGCGACCGCAACTTTCCCAGCGTGGCGGAGATTCGCATTACACTCGATGGGGCCGCGCTGCGGGGGGATCCGCCACGGCCGCCGATTGTGGAGGGCGCAGACTCGGCGGCATTGCACGTCGATGAGCTGCATCTCCACGCGGGTGAAATGCGGATCGGCCCCGCGCTCGCGAGCATCCGGCTCGACGCGCGCGCAGTGGACTTCGACCAGGCGAAGGACGCGAAAGGTGAAGTCGTCCTGATGTTGAAAACCGCTGCCGAGGGCAAGATCGAGGTAAGCGCCGAGCAGCAGGCAATCGAAAGTGCCATCGCAGCGGTCGCCAGGCAGGAAGCCGGCCAACACGGCGTCGTCATCGACCAGGTGCAACTCGCCGTCCGGCCCCGGGGTGAGCGCGGTATCGATGCAGAGGTGCAGCTGCGCGCGAAAAAACTCGTCTTCGCCACGGCGATCAAAATCACCGCGAAGCTCGACCTCGACGAGGAGCTTGGCGCCACCGTCTCTGGCCTGGCCTGCAAAGGCGATGGTGCAATCGGTGCGATGGCTTGTGGCTTCCTCCAGCCTCATCTGCAAAAGATGGAGGGCCGCTCATTCTCGCTCATGGCGTTGCCGCTCGGCGAGATTCGGCTGCGCGATGTCCGGATTGCGGTGGGCAAGACGCTGTCGGTTACGGCAGAGTTCGGCGCCTAGTCGCGCGACCGGTGGGGTCAGAGAGGCGGGGGCGGGAATCGAACCCGCGAATAGAGGTTTTGCAGACCCCGACCTTACCACTTGGCTACCCCGCCCGTTGAGAGCCATGAGCGTAACGCGCACCCGGGGCGTGTCAATGTAGGCAGCCGGCGAGCGCTTCCGCAGTCGACGCGCGTCTTTGCCTGCTCAATGTTGGTTGCCGTCCATGACATCGCGTTCTTCCCAACTTTTCGCCGCCGCCTGTCGCCGCATCCCCGGCGGCGTAAATTCCCCAGTGCGCGCTTTCCGCGGTGTCGAGCGCGAGCCATTCTTCGTCGAGCGCGCGGCGGGTGCGCACATCTGGGATGTCGATGGCCGTGAGTTGATCGACTACGTGGGCACATGGGGTCCGGCGATTCTTGGCCATGCGCCGTCCGTCGTGGTGGAGGCGCTGCGCCAACACAGCGTCGCGCGGGGTGAGTTTCGGGATTCCCAATCCGTTCGAGGTCGAGATGGCGGAGCTGATCTGCGCATGGGTGCCGTCGATCGAGAAGGTGCGGATGGTGAACAGCGGCACGGAGGCGACGATGTCGTGCGTGCGCCTGGCGCGCGGATTCACCGGGCGCGACAAGATCATCAAGTTTGAGGGCTGCTACCACGGCCATGTCGATTCGCTGCTTGATCAACGCCGGGAGCGGCGCGCTGACGCACGGACAGCCGGACAGTGCGGGCGTGCCGGCCGAGTTCGCGCAGCTGACCGATCTCCCTGCCGTTTAACGACATTGAAGTGGTGCGGGCGGCGTTCCGGGAAAACGCAGACCAGATCGCGGCGGTGATTCTCGAGCCGATCCCGGCGAATGCGGGCCTCTATCTGCCACGCGAGGGTTTCCTGCAGCAGCTGCGCGACGAATGCACGCGCGAAGGCGCACTGCTGATTTTCGATGAAGTCATGACCGGCTTCCGCGTCGCGCGCGGTGGCGCGCAGGAGCTCTACCGGATCACGCCCGACCTGACGGCGCTCGGAAAAGTGATCGGCGGCGGACTGCCGGTGGGCGCGTTTGGCGGGCGGGCGGAGATCATGGATCAGCTATCGCCGGACGGGCCCGTTTACCAGGCGGGGACGCTGTCCGGCAATCCACTGGCGATGGCGGCGGGGCTGGCGCAACTACGCGAGCTGGAGCGAATCGACGGCTGGAAATTGCTCGAGCAACTCGGCGCGCAGTTCGAAGAGGCGACCCGCGCCACGATGCGCGAATTGCGGCCGGTCGCTGACCTTTCACCGCATCGGCTCCATGTTTTGCCTGTTCTTCACGAAAGATCCGGTAAGCGACCTCGCGACGGCGAAGCGGAGCGATCGAACTGCATTCGCGGAGTACTTTCGGCGCTGTCTCGACGCCGGTGTTTACTTTGCACCGTCGCAGTTTGAGACCGGCTTTCTTTCCACCGCCCACTCGGGCGCGGACCTCGATCGCACCGCCGCAGTGGTGCGCGCGGCCTTGAGCTAATCGACGACGTCCGCCAACGAAAGCTTAACCTCGGTTGGAAGAATTGCTGGACATATTTGTTGTGTTTATGTTTATATTTCGTATAAATCTCCCCTATGGGAACACAACCCTGCACCGTCGAGACCACGGAACAAGATTGCGAACTCCTCCGTCGCACCGCGCGCGGTGATCACGCCAGCCTCGAGCAACTGCACACGCGCTACGCCGGCGTGCTCCTCGCCACCGCCTTACCGCGTGCTGAACAACTTCAAGGACGCCGAGGAAGTGGTGCAGGAGGCGTTCGTCCAGATGTGGCAGAAAGCGGCGGTCTTCGATGAACGCCGCGGAAAACCACTCACGTGGGCAATGACCTTAACCCGGAACAAGGCGATTGATCGGCTCCGCCGGGTCCAGCGCCGTCAGTCGGCTCCACGACGAAATCGAGCAGGAAACGCAAATCTGGCATCGGATGGTCGAGAGTGATTCCTCCGATGAAGTATCGTCGCACGAGACCTGCAGGCATTGTGCGCAGCGCCGTCATCCAACTCTCCGACGATCAACGCCGCGCGATCGAACTGGCGTTCTTCTCCGGCCTGACGCAACACCAGATCGCCGAGAAACTCCAGGAGCCGCTCGGGACGATCAAAGCGCGGATTCGCCGCGGGATGTTGAAACTGCGCAACATCATTGGGACGCGACTCTAGGACGAGCGGCTGCCTCAATTGCTTTGCGTCCCTCGGGCGCATCGTCTAGGGAACTCGGCTGTGAGTTCCGCCCGGCCGGGTCCGATTCGCGCTGTCGCGAAATTCTTCTTTGAAGGAGAACGCAAGTTCTTCGTTAAGGGCGTTACCTACGGGCCGTTCCAACCGGACGCGCAGGGCATTATCTCGGCACGCCCGAGCAGCTGGAGCGCGATCTGGCGCTGATGCGCGAGCGCGGGGTTCAATCTCGCTCCGCATTTATCACCCGCCGCCGCTGTGGTTTCTCGATGGCTGCGCGGCCGCGGGGATGCGGGTGCTGATCACGCTCCCGTGGGCCAAGCATGTTGAATTTCTTGCGCGAAGCGCCGCGCGCGACGCGCCATCGTCAAGAGTCGGTCCGCACGGCCGTCGCCGAACACGCCGGGCATCCCGGCGATTTTCGGTTATCTCGTCGGGAACGAAATCTCCAGCACGATGGTCCGCTGGCTGGGCGTGCAGCGCGTCACCGAATTCGTCGAACATCTGATGCGCGTCGCGCGGGCCGAAAACCCGAACGTCCTCTTTTCCTACGCCAGTTTTCCGCCGACCGAGTTCCTCCTCCCGCAGAACGTCGATTTCTTCTGCTTCAACGTTTACCTGCACCACCAGCTCGAGTTCGAGCGCTACCTCCTCCGGCTGCAAAACCTGGCCGAAGAACGCCCGCTCATCCTCGGCGAGTTCGGGATGGATACGATCCGCCACACCGAAGACGAGCAGGCGGAAATGCTCGGCTGGCATATCGACAGCGTGGTCAAGTGCGGCCTCGCCGGCACCATCTTCTTCTCCTGGACGGATGAATGGTTCACCGGCGACCAGGAAATCACCGACTGGGCGTTTGGCATCGTCACGCGCGATCGCGACGCCGAAGAAAGTGTTTCACACCCTGCGCGACAAGCTCGGCCGCGAGTAACGCCGCGCTGCCGCACCGCCCGCTGCCGCCGCGCCCCTTTCGTCTCGGTGATCGTCTGTTCCTACAATGGCGCGAAAACCCTGCGCCGCGTGCCTGGAGTCGCTAGGCAAAATCGATTACCCCTACTACGAAGTCATGCTCGTCGACGACGGCTCGACCGACAACACGCCCGAGATCGCCGCCGCCTTTCCGCACGTCCGCTACATCCACCAGGAGAACCACGGCCTGAGCCACGCGCGCAACACCGGCGCCGCCGCCGCGCAAGGCGAGATCTTTGCCTACACCGACTCGGACTGCATGGCGGACAAGGATTGGCTTTATTATCTGATCGGCACCCTACTCGACGGCGATTACGCCGGGGTCGGTGGCCCGAACATCTCGCCCCCGGCGCAGCAATTGGATCCAGGCGTGCGTCGCCGCGGCGCCGGGCGGACCGAGTCACGTGCTGCTCACCGACACCATCGCGGAGCACATTCCCGGGCTGTAACATGGCGTGGTATCGCTGGGCCTTTGAGAACGTGGGCGGCTTTGACGTCGAATATCGGAAAGCCGGCGACGACGTGGACTTCTGCTGGCGGGTTCAACAGGCCGGCCACGCGATCGCCTTCAGCCCGACGGCCATCGTCTGGCATTACCGCCGGTTCACGCTCGCGCGCCTTTCGCGAACCAACAGGAAGGCTACGGCGAGGCGGAATCGATGCTGCGTTTCAAGCACCTGATCTTCTTCGGCCCGACGGGCACGCGCGAAATGGCGCGGGCAGATCTACGGCACGCCGCGGTTCAGCTGGTTCATCAACCGGCCGATCATTTATCACGGCATTTTCGGCGACGGACTTTTTCCAATCCATTTATCCCACGCCCGCAGTCGGAACTCGCCGCCTACCTGGCAGCGTGGAATGGTTCGCCCTCACCGTGTTTCTCTTCGGCCTCGGCATCTTTCTGCCGGAAGTGCGGATCGTTCCCTACCTGATGTTCGGCGGCACCCTTTGCGTTGCGCTCTCTTACATGCTGCGCGCGCGGATTGAGCCGAAGTTCGACACGATTCCCGCGCGTCTGCTGGTGATGTTCCTGGCCTTCGCGCAGCCGCTCGTGCGCGGCTGGTCGCGCTATTTCACCTGGCTGCATTCAAACGCACGCCGCAGGCCGTGATCAACGACGCACGAAATCCTCCCGGCCGGCGCCGCGCGTGGCGGATCACTGCAGTCGCCGCAGTTACTGGAATGAAGAAGGCCGGGACCGGCATGAATTCCTCAGGTCCGTTTTCGGCCTGCTCGACGAAGAGGGCTGGCGTTATTCCACCGATACCGGCTGGAACGACTGGGACATCCACATCTACGGAAACTTCTGGTGGAGCATCGCGCTCCAAACCGTAACCGAATACCACGGCGGGCCGAAGTGCCTGACCCGCGTGAAACTGCTCAACCGCTTCGTCACGACCACGGTCATCATTAACCTCATCGTGCTGACACTGCTGATTTATCATCAGCTCATTACCGGCCGGACGGATCTGGGGGTGCTGGTGCCGTACTCGGCCTTCGTGGCCTTCGTCGGCGTGGCGCGCGCGGAGACTGAAGCGGCGTGTGGCCGAACTCGTCGATCTCGCGGCCTATCGCGTGGGGCTCCAGCGGATTGGGCGCGCCGGAATTGTGGCGCCGCCGATCGTGAGCAAGGACGTGGCGACAGCGGCGGAAGCTGGCTAGCGGCTTGCTCTGCAACACGACTGATCATGCCCGCTGCGCTGCTTCTTCGCTTCGCTGTCGCTCTCACGGGGGAGATCATCCTCTGCGCGGCGCTGAATCTCTTCGACGACTGGACGCTGGCCGAAATGCCGGTGCGCTTTGTGGCGTGCGGACTGGTCTGCGGGATCGCTTTTCTGGCGGCCGTCTCGGTCTTCCCCACCGGCATCAGCTTCGCGTAAACAGGCGCTGCTTTTCTGGAGCGTGGCGGTGCTGCTGCGGCTGGTCGCGCTGCCACTGGAGCCGGGCGATGATTTCTGGCGCTACCAATGGGAAGGCAAGATTCAGCAGGCCGGATTCAATCCCTACGTCGCAGGCACCGGACGATCCCGCCTTGGAAAGCGTTCGGGCGGAATTCCCGTCCTGGTACAGAATCAATCACCGCGATTTCCGCGCGATTTACCCGCCGGGCGCTGAGTTGCTGTTCGCGGCCCTGAGCCGAGTCTCGGATCAACCCGCTGTTCTACAAACTCCTCTTCGCGGCCGCCGATCTCGGGACCGCGGCCGTGCTCCTGCTGCTCGCTGCCGCGCGCACGTCGTTATGAGGATGCGGCGTGGTACGCGTGGAATCCGCTGGTCATCTACAGCTTCGCCGGCGCGGCGCATTTCGACAGCCTCATGGTTCTGCCGATGCTCGCCGGCGTGCTGCTCCTGACGCGATATCGAGCACGCGGAAAGCAACCGCGCCCGCTGGCTGCTGGCGCTCGCCGCGTCGGCCCTCTTCGGCATCGCCATTTCGGTCAAACTCATCCCGCTGCTGCTCCTCCCTCTTTGCGTCTTTGCGTTGCGGAAGCGTGTCGATCGCGCTCGCCGTGGCGCTCGCGATTCCCGGCCTGCTCAGTCTGCTCTACGGGTATCCGCAGGTCCCGATCTGGGATTCGCTGGGCAACTTCGCGCACGTCACGCGCCTGAACGACCTCTTCTGGTGGCTGATCGAGGAGACGGTCTGGCCGAATCCGCGCCAGAAAAACTACCGCTACAACGTGGTCATTGTCGGCGTCGTCTGCCTGCTGTCGCTGCTCTTTTGGCGCAACTGGAAACGCGGGATGCTTTGGGTGCTGGGGGTAGCGCTGATCCTCAGCCCCGTGCTCCATCCATGGTATCTCACCTGGCTTCTGCCGTTCGCGGCCTGGCGGCGCGTGCCGCCCTGGCAGGTGCTTTCCGTCACCCTCTTCGCTTACTTTCTTTTTTGGAACGAACGCCTCTTCCTGCTTCCCTGGCGCTCGGAGTTATGGCTACGCGGCATCATCATGATTCCTCCCCTCGCCGCGCTTCTCTTTTTTGTCTCGGAACGTCCGCCGCGCCCGGCGGCCATGGAAGGTCGTTAGGCGATAACGCGCCGCTCGCGAGCGCCGCGCAAAAGTCATCCGGCAATGGCGCCTCAAAATCCCGCCAGTCCCCACTGCCCGGATGCGTAAAGCCAAGCCGCCACGCATGCAGCATCTGGCGCGGGAACGCTTTCGCCAGTTTCGGCGCATAAACTTTGTCGCCGAGCAACGGATTGCCGAGATGATGCAGGTGCACGCGGATCTGATGTGTGCGTCCGCTGTGCAGGACGCATTCAACGAGGCTCATTTCGTTGCAGGCTCGCAGGACGCGATACTCCGTCACCGCCGAGCGCCCGCGCGACGAGCGCGCGATGCTCATCCGCTGCCGATGCACCGGATGCCGCGCGATCGGGGCATCGATCGTGCCGCCCGGCTTTTTCAAGCGCCCGGCCACGAGCGCGAGGTAAATTTTCTTCACCGTGCGGGCCGCGAATTGCCGCGACAAATCGCGATGCGTCACATCGTTCTTCGCCACCACGAGGCAGCCGCTCGTCTCCTTGTCGAGACGGTGCACAATGCCGGGCCGCTCCTTGCCGCCGATTCCGGACAGGGTGGTGCAATGCGCCAGGAGCGCATTCACAAGTGTGTGCGTCTGATTGCCGGCGCCGGGATGCACCACCATGCCAGCGGGTTTGTTGATGACGAGAAGGTCGTCGTCCTCGAACAGAATCGGAAACGCGATCGCCTCCGCCTGGGCATCAATCTTCTCCACCGGCGGAACGCGCAGCTGGACGACGTCGCCGCGGCGCACGATCTCGCGCGGGCGCGGCCGCTGCCCATTCAGGGTAACGAAGCCAGCTTCGATCAGCGCCTGCAGCCGCGAACGGGAGAATTCCGTCCGCTCCAGCGCCAGAAACCGGTCGAGCCGCAAGCCGGCCCGTTCGGGCATCACCTCCAGTTCGATCATGAAATTTCGTCCGCTGCGCACTCGTCTTTTCGGGCCGAGCCGCGGATGATACGGTGAACCTGATGGCCAACTCCCCGACTGATGTGCCGCCCCAGACCTGCCCTGCCTGCGGCACGACGGTCGACATTCAGGACGCCGAACCGCTCGCCTCGGTCGCCTGTCCGAAATGCGGCGAAAAAATGCGCGCGCAGCGGACCTTCGACCATTTCGAGCTGGTCGAGACACTCGGCGCCGGCGGGATGGGCGCGGTTTACAAAGCACGCGATACCCGGCTCGATCGCCTCGTCGCGCTGAAGGTGTTGCGCCCGGAACTGAGTGCCGACCCGGTGGAGGCGGCGCGGCTGGAGCAGGAGGCGCGCGTCACTGCGGCCGTGAATCACCCGAACGTAGTGCATGTTTATTCCACCGGCACGGCTCATGGTCAGATCTATCTCGTGATGGAACTGGTCGGTCACGGCAGCCTCGATGACCTGATGGCGCAGCATGGCCGGTTGCCCGAAGCGGATGTCCTGCGCGCCGGCATTCAAGTGGCGAAGGGTCTGCAGGCGGCGCACCAGAAAGGACTCATTCACCGCGACGTGAAGCCGGCCAACATTCTTTTCTCCGACGCGGAAACGGCGAAAATCGGCGACTTCGGTCTTGCCGTCGCCACTGGCCAGCAGACGGATGCGCAGAAGGAAATCTGGGGCACGCCCTACTATGTCGCGCCGGAACGATTAAACAGCGAGCCGGAAGATTTCCGGAGCGACATCTACAGCCTTGGCGCGACGCTCTTCCACGCACTCGCGGGCAAGCCGCCGATGGAAGGCGACACGAACTCCGCCGCGGAGTTGCGTCAGCTCAAGAGTCATCCGCCTGATTTGCACAAAGTCGCGCCGGACGTGTCGCGTGAGACCGCGCGGATCATCAACAAAATGCTCGCGCTCAAACCGGAGAATCGTTTCACCTCCTACGGGCATCTCATCACGCAGCTGGAGCGATCCGCGCGCGCGCTGCCCGGCGCCGGCAGCGCCGCGGCGCAATCGAAGTCGCCATTTTTGATCTGGATTGTCGCGCTTGTGGTGGTGGCGTTGGCGGGCGGCGCGTTTTATTTCTACCGGAATCGCCCGAGCACCGATGCGCCAGGTGTTGGCCAGGCGACCGCAGAACCGTCTGCGCCGCCTGTCGACATGGCGGCGCTGCAGCAGCACTACGAGGCGGCGCGGCGTCAATTGATCGACGGCAAATTTGAAGCCGCCGCAACCGCCCTGACACGTTTGGCCACCGAGGCGCGCGGGCAACAGCCGCTGCAGAATTGGATTCGGCTGCAGGCCGGACTGGCCGCGCTCCTCCAAGGGAAGACGTCTCCCGCGCGTGACCTGTTCCAGGAGGTGGAACGGGGCGGCCCTTTCTCGTCGGCAAAAGGCGACACGGAACTGGCGAAATTCTTCGTCGAAACGGCGCGGACCATGGCGGCTCCCGGACCGGTGCGGGCCGCGGCGGTGACGAACGCGAACCCGCAAAATGCGGCCGCGTTTGCTCTCCTCCTCTACGGGATCAAGGACTGGACAACGCGTGAATTCGACGAGGCGGCGACGCTTCTGCAGCGTTTCACCGAGAGCAACCCCGCCGGTCCGTTGGCCTGGATCGCCGAATACAAGCCGCTCGCCCGGAAGTTCCTCGACGATCATCGCGTTTACACGGAGTGGAAAGCGGCCGCGGCCAACGATCCGCACGTCGCGCTGGAGAACGCCCGCGGGGCTCAGAAGCGTCTGCAACTCCGCGGCGTGCTGGCCGATGAAATGGACTCACAGGTGAAGCGGCTCGCCATTCAAGTGGAGCAGCGGGACAAGGTGGAGAACGACGCGAAAGCGGCAGAACGGCAGCGTCTGCTCATGTCCGAAACGCCGGGCTGGGACGCCGCGCTGGCGGAAGCGCAGAAGAGGATCGCCGCCTACGATTTCCAGGGCGCGCTCACCGCGATTGAAAGTGTGAAAGTGACCGAACCGTCGTTGCAGGAGCTGCAAGCGGGGGAACGGAAAAAGGCGGCGTGGCTCGTCGCCTGGAAAACGCGCTTGATCGCCGACCTCAAGACCGGCGCTTTGCGCGGCCCCCTCACCCTCGGCCCGACCGCCTACGATGGCGCCTCCACGGCCAACGAATCCGGGATCATGCTCCGCATTGGCGCCTACGGCGGCGCACCCTTCAAGTGGCAGCAATTCCCGCCGCCGACACTCCTGAAGATGTCGAGCGGCTTCATCCGCGCCGGCGCGGCCGATGTCGCCGATCGCCAATGGCTCGCCGCCGTCTTTGCCCATGCCACCGGTCAAGCCGAAGCCGCGCGCACCCTGGCCGAAGCGGCCGCGAAAGCGAAACCGGAATACCAAAAGGACATTTCGCTCCTCCTGCCATCGGACCATTAAGCCTGATTTTGTTGCTTGAGGCCCCGGTTTATCAGGCGCCGGGCGCCTTGTCAGTCGCCGCTGCTGCATGGCGGCGGCAAGTGTGATAATCTCCACGCGCATGCCACAGTTTTCATATCGGGCGCGGGATGCGCAGGGCGGGCTGGTCGAGGGAACGCTGAATTGCCCTGACCGCGCCGTCGCGATCCGACAAATCGAGCAGCTGCATTACATTCCGATCCGAATCGAGGCGGTGGGCACGGAGCCGCAGGTGGTGCGCGGGGCGCCGGCGACAGCCACGTCGGTGGTCGCAACGCCGACGCAGAACCTCAAGATTCCGCACACGCAGCTGCTGATCTTCACGGAACAGCTGGCGCATTTGCTCACGGCCGGCATGACGCTTGATGAGGGCCTCGCTGTCTTGCAAAAGCGGCTCAAGCACCCGCGCGTGCAGCAAATGACCGCCGCGCTGCACCGCGCGCTCGTCGACGGCCGCAGCTTCTCGCAGGCGTTGCGCGATTTCCCGCGCATCTTCCCCGCGATCTATGTGAACCTGATCGCGGCGGGCGAAGCCAGCGGAGCACTGCCGGACATCCTGAAACGGCTCGTCGAGCACCTGATGCAGGCGAAGAACCTGCGCGATCGCGTGCAGCAGGCGTTGATTTATCCGGCTTTCCTCGCGCTCGCCGGTGCCGCGCTGATGACGATTTTCATCACCTACATGGTGCCGCAGCTGACGAATTTTATGGCGCAAAATGGCGGGACGCTTCCGCTTCCCACGCGCATGCTCGTCCGTTTCCACCACGTCCTCACGACCTACTGGTGGGTCGCGATTGTGCTGGTGATGGGTGCCGTCATCGCCATCCGCGCGTTTGTTCGCAGCGAAGAGGGCAAGATCACATTCGACCGGCTGCGGCTCTCCGCGCCAGGGTACGGCCGCGTCATCAAGCATCGCTACTACGCGCAATTTTCGCGTACGCTCGGCACCCTGATGGAGAACGGCGTCCCGCTGCTCAAGGCTCTCGATCTCGTGACGGAGATCGCAGACAACAAATATCTGGAGCGGAAGCTGGCGGACGTGCGGCGAGCGGTGATCGACGGCGCCAACCTTTCGGTCGCGCTCAGTCAGCAGCAGCTGTTTCCGGAGTTGTTTACCGACATGATGGCGGTCGGCGAACAGACCGGGCACTTCGCGCAAACGATGCAAACCATCGCCGACGTCTATGAGCGCGAACTCGACCGCACGGTGCAGATTATCTCCGCCCTGATTCCGCCGGTCATCATTGTTTGCATCGCGCTCATTGTGGGTTTCGTCGTTTACAGCATTCTGTCGGCGGTCTTCGAGATGACGGCGAGTTTGCAAGCGCGGCCCCGTTAAGATACGATCGGCGATCCAAATGTTCCTACGGGCTGTTATTGCTCTCCTCGTCACCGCAATCTGCGCCCACGCGCAGGAAGCGTACAACAACGGCCTGCCTCTCGGCCAGGAGGCGCCGAGCTTCCCGGATCTGCGGGGCGCGAACGGCCTGCCGATCCCCCCGGACAGCGCGTGGCTCGATCTGCGCCAAACATCCGCCGCGCATTCCAAACCGCAGAGTGCGCCTCGCTGGGTCGAGTCGGTCACCCTCGTGCCGGTCCTGGCCAAGCCCGGTGAGGCGGAGCGAACTATCTTCCGGATTCGCGTGACGCGGCCGCGCGGTGAAATGCAGGTGCTGCTTTTCCGTCTTTTCTTCGATGACAAACCGGAGCAGCGCCCCACCGTCGTAGCCTGGGATGAATCCGGCACGCAGGTGCTGCGCTCGACGCCGCTCGGCGCCGGCGTCGATCTGGCCACGTCCGACACGGTCTTGATCCCGATGATCGGCGTCTCGTGCCTCGATGTGGATGTGCCCGGCGATGGCATGAACGTGCGGGGGGCGTATCTCGATTGGATGGCGAGCCGCAATGTGGCGCATCCCATTTCCGCGGAAGCGAGCGACGTCATTCCCGAGCCGTTCACGGCCGCGGCGCGGCTCCACGCGCCGGAGAACGACGTCGAGACCTTCGGGACCGTTACGGCAACGCTCGCCCCCGAGGTCATCCGCATCGGTGCGAGCGTGCAGCAAGGTGCGGCCTTCCAGTTCCCGCTCGAGGCGCTGCCTTTGGTCGCGCTGCTGACGTTCGAGGTATCGACAGCGCGGATCGATGCGCCGCCGGAGGTATTTGTGAATGGCGAAAACGTCGGGGCGGTGGCGCTGACGTTGCCGCATCTCTCGGATCCGGGTTACCGCGGCGAAAGCACCCGCCTGCTCGGGCCGATGCGCTTCCGCTACACTGGCTGGATGCGGGCACAGAAGATTATCCCGGCGGCGAATTTGAATGCGGGCCTGAACGATGTGATTGTGATCAACGGGCCGGGGACGCCGGATGGGGCGATCCGCGCGACGCACATCCAACTCAAGTACCTTTGGGATAAATCTGACTACCTGCTCGATCCAAAATGAAGATTCCTAAGCAAAGCAAGGCAGCCTTCACGCTGCTCGAGATCATGCTCGTGGTCGGCATCATCGTGATCATCCTGGGCGTGGCGGTCGCGCGTTTGGGCAATACGACGGGCATTGCGAAAGACATGCGCGTCCAGGCGGACCTGCAACAGATCTCGACCCAACTCCGACTCTACGAAAGCATGAACGGTTTCCTGCCGACAACCCAGCAGGGATTGCAGGCCTTGGTGACCCAGCCGTCCACCGACCCGAAGCCGTCGCGCTGGTATCAGCTGTTCAAGGATCTGCCGAAGGATCCCTGGGCCAACGAGTATGTCTACCTTTCACCAGGTCGTAAGAACCCAACGGGTTACGATCTGTATTCCGCCGGCCAAGATCGCAAGGCTGATACGGCGGACGATAACTGGGGGCAGTAGCCGTTCCCGGTCGGTCGGTCGCGCGCGCTACTCGTTGTCCGGCACCTGTTGCACGGCCGCCTGCGGGGCAGGGGCGCCTTCCGGCTTGCGCTGAATGGCACCACGCACGCGCGGCGGTGGCGTAGGTAGAGTCGGTATCGGCGCCGCCTTCATTTGCCCGTTCCCGGCCTGGTTAGCGGGTGCGACCGGCATGGCCGTGGCCCCGTTTTGCAGCTGCGCTTGCTGCGCCGCCTGCGGCTGCGGAATTGCGGCCTGCTGAGGAGGGACCTGAATGCTCTGCTGCGGCACCTGGCTCAGCACCGCCTGGTTAAACGTGAGAGTGGCGGATTGCCCGTCCTTGCCGATCGTAACCGTGCTGGCCCCGGGCCGCTCCGACCATTCCATGCCGTCGATGGAATAGCCCTCCACCGGCTGCTTGGTGGTGAGATACTTTTTGAAGCTCTTGTCGGTCGAGGAGGCGATCGTCACCAGGTCGCCGTCCGCCGTGCGCGCCACATTGGCCACATACAGGTCCTTGGCAAAATTCGGCGTGGCCGCCGGGGCCGCGGCCGGCGCCGACGCGACTGCGAAAGGCGACCGATTGAGCATGGCGTCATAACGCGCGAAAGCCTGCGGCTTCGGCAGGTCATCAGCCGCAAAGCTATGCAGGACACCGACGCCGAGAACAGCGCCGGCGATCGTGAGAACAATTCGAGTTTTCATGGTGCAACTCCGGTTTTGGGCGCGAACCAGCGCGCAATCTTGAACTTGCCTCGCATTTGCGTCGGGTCCGCGGAATCGATCTGCAGGTTCACATTTTCGAAGACAATAAAAGACTCGGGCTGCTGGACATCAAACAGGAAATGCACCAGCGGTTTCCAAGCGCTCTTGCTTTCGACCGAGACGGAAACCGTCTGGTAATTCGGAGTGGCCTCGCTGCTCCCGATCTGCGGGTTCTCGAGTAGAATGTTGTGCTTGCCGGCAATGTCTTTCACCTGCGTGAGGAGCGTGGACGATTCCGCGGGACTTTGCAACGCCGGCTGGTGCTGCTTCAGCCATTCGCTACGCCGTTCCCACATCTTGCGCTCGCGCAACAGGACCGTCTGCTGCTGGCGCATCGATTGGCGGGCTGTGAGCTCCGCTCGCGTGGCCCGGAGCATCCCGAGGAGGGAACTCCAGAGCAGCCAGTTGATGAGGAGAAAGAGCGCGCCGGCGACAATGAGCGAGAGGACGCGCTCGCGCGGATTGAGGCGTTCGAACCAGGTCGGCATTATTTCGATTTCCCCTCGATCCGAAACTGCGCGTGCTCGTTAGGCAAAATCCGCGGTGCGGCCATCTCAAATTGAAACTGCTGGAGGTCCGGGTGCTTCTTCACGCTGTCCACAAACTGATAAGCGAGCGCGGCGGTGTTCGCTTCCCCATCGATCTGCAGCTGCCGGGCAGATTGGGTGTAACTGGTGATCTGCACGTCCGGTCCGGGGACGCTCTCGAAGAGATGCAGCAAGACCTCGATCGGGTAATAGCGCGGCTCGATGGCGGGCGAGAGCGCCTTCCACCGCGTCTCGGTACTCCGGATGAAGGATGTCGTGGCTTCATCGCGCGCGATCTTCTGGTCGAGGCGCGATGATTGGAATCGCAAAATGAAAACGTAGATCGCGAAGAGGAGGAGAAGCGCGGCATAGGCGCCGCCGGCCCAGAGCAGCCGTTTTTTCCACTCCGCCTGGCGCTGCAACTCGAGGCGGCGCAGACGCCAGCTCTCGGGCAGGAGATTGATCTCCGTCTCGGCCGGCGGCGCCTCAACCGAGATCATGTCGGCGCGACTCACAAAAAGCCCCTGCACCGTATCCCGGAGCGCAAACAGGCTTTCGTCCAGGAGGACCAGCGGGAAGGAAGTATTGATCCCCTGCAGTTCGGCACTCAAGGCGAGCTGCGGGAGATCCCGTTGCAGCTGGGCGGCGTCCGCGCCATTGAGCGAGCGGGTGAACCCGACCTTGCCGTCTTCCGAGATCGCGCAGACGAGCTCTTCGTTTTCCGGATAAAGAAGAAACGCACGCCCGAGGGAGGCGTGGGTCGCGGCGCGTTGGGCGGCATAGACCGTGACCTGCCGCGGGATGATTCCGCGGGCGAGCAAGGGCGCGGCCAGCTCCGACAGCCGCTGGTTATGTACCGCCACGGCGGAGACGACGCTCCCCTCCTCCGTCTGCTCGATGATCTGGAAATCTGTCGTGATCTCTTCCGCCGGGTAGGGCACCGTTTTTTCGATCTGCAGGCGCACCATGTCGGTGAACTCCGCGGCGTCGACCGTGGGCAGGCGCAGACGTTGCGCGAGGACGGCGCTCACCGGCAGGCCGAGCACAATGTCGCGGGTGCCGCTCAGGAGCGCGGCGGCTTCCTCCAGCGTGGCGGCGGCCCGCACATCCCAACCCGGGCTGGCGCCGTTGCTGCCGGCGGATTTCACGGCCATGCGCACGACGTTCCAGCCGTGGGCGGCGGGAATCAGAAACACCGGTGATGATGCGGTGTCGATATCACAGCTCCTTCCACGTGATCAGTTGAGGGATGTTGCCTGTTTTACGGATGATCATTTGCACGATGCGTGTGACATCGCCCGATTTGCCGACGCTGACCACGCGCACCACCTGATCGCGAAAAGTAACCAGCGGCGCAAGCTGCTTAAATTGCTCCGGGCCAAATCCCAGCGCGGTCCGAACCTCATCCACAGACTTGAACTCACCATCATCTTCCGTGCCGTCGATGCCGTCCGCGCCCTGCCGGAACGTGAGGAACTGGTCCACGATTAATTCCGACATGCCGGGCAACGCCAGCAGCATGTCGCGCGACGCCCACGTCAGGTCGATCGGGCCGGTGCTGTTTACCGTCAGTTCCGCATCCCAGTCCGGTTGCGCCACAAAATCCCCCCAACCGCGCACGCGCTTCAGGTCATCCACACGCACGAAGAGCGAGTTGGCGGGGAGGTAATCGCCGTCGGCCTCAGCGCCGTTCAAGCGCACCAGATTGTCTGCGTCCACCCAATCGAGCATGGTGTCGATCATATGATCGCGCTCGTTCAACTCGACGCCTTTCCTTTCGAGGTATTTTCGCAGCAATTCGAGGCGCGCGGGATTCTCGCCCGCCACCACCCAGTTAAGGTTCAACCGTCCGCCTTCTCCCGTGATCCGGGCGTTGTAGGTCTGGGTGCGGCTGGCTCCACCGTGCAGGACGGCGGCCCCCGGCTCCACCGCGGGATGAAGCGCGATCTCCGCGCCCGAGCAGGCCATTGCCTCCGCTTCCATGACGCGGGCGGCCTGGCCGTTCACCGTCAGGCGCGTGTTGATGTCGAGCGCCCATGCCATCACCATCGCGCTCAGGACGAGCAGCGCCCAGAGCGCCAGCATCAGCGCGGAGCCCGACTCATCGGGCGCGTGGTTCCTCTGACCCTCAAGGGACTTGGTCCGGGACGGGCGTTTCATGGCTAGAGCGGCGTCCGCGCCAACGGAATAATGGCTTCCCACGGCACGGGGCTATCCGCGCGGCCGACGGTGACCTTGACGAGACGCGGCAAAGTCACCGTGTCCGTCCATTTCTCCACCCAAACATTCAGCCGCGGATCAAAATAGCGAATCTCGAGGCTGCCCACATTTCCCAGCAACGGCACCCAGCTCTCGTCCGCGGTGGTCCCCGCGCTGAGTAATTTGCGCATCAAGCCGATTTCCATTGCGTCGCCGCCCCTGGAGACCGGCCGCAGTCGCATGCTCACCTGATACTCGCCGATCGCGTAGCGCGTCATCAATCCGGGACCCGCAGTCGTGAGCCACGTGATCTCGTCGCGCGACCGGTCGTTTGTCTTCAACGGCTCCCCCTGGAGCGCACCCACGCCCGAGGGCAGACTCGACCACTCTGCCGCGAGCAGATTCGTGAAGCCGGAATACTGCGCGTCCGTCACATTGTTCTGCGCGGAAATGCCCAGCGCGGTCAGATTTGACTGCACGAAGCGGTAGATCGCGAGCGACATCATCGCGAGGATGGCCACAGCGAGAGTGATCTCGAGCAACGTGAAGGCACCAGGTCGCCGCGCCCGCGATTTAACCGGAGCGATAGACATAGAATTCGAGACTGCGCGATTGCACCACGCCATTGCGGCTCCACTCCGCGGTCAAGGTCACCTGGCTGATTCCGTTCAGCTCGATCTCCTTGCTGCTCTTGAGTCCGGCCGGATCCGATTTTTGCGTTAGCTTTACAACGCCATAACCGGTGTCGATGTTTTTGCTTTCCTTGGGTTCCGGGGGGCCGGGCGTCGCTTGGATTTCCGCCATGCGATTCGCCAGGAGGAGCCGCACCCGGTCGTCCTGCTGGCTCAGCATGCTGGCATTCATGCAATTCTCGACCGCGCGTCCCAGCGCCAGCACGCCGATCAGAAAAATTGTCACGCCGATCAGCACCTCGTAGAGCGCAAAGCCGGCCGCGGCGGCTCGTCTATCTCGCAACATAGGTAGCGATCTCCGGCAGGCCGGTGAGGGGCGCATAGCGTACGCTCCACGTGCCGGCCACACCTTTGAACGTCACGACCGCAGGCTCACACGTGCCGGTGGGCCAAAAGGCCCATTCCGCCGGCGGATCGCTGGCCAGCGCTGCCGGCAGATCGAGGATGAAGGCATCGCCGCGGGCCAGTTGCAACGTCGCGGTCGGCGTCTCCTCCTCATCCTTCTTGAGAGCGGCGGGGCGTAGCTCCAGATAGTTCTTTTGCCAGGCGATCAGATACACCCGGCGATCGAGCACGCTGCGCTCCTGCGCCAGGCGCACGAGCTTGTTCAGGTCATCGAGGGAGCGACGGAGGCGGCGATCGGCCATCACCCCGCTCATGCTCGGGACCGCGAGCATGATGATCAGGAGCATGATGAAGACCGCAATCGAGATCTCGATCAAAGTGAACGCCTGCCGGCTCCGCTGCATGCCGGAATGGTAACGCGCAGGGACCGAATTCACAAGGAAGCCTCCGTCCGCCGATGGCCGCAGATCCGCACCGGGCCATGCTCAAAAATTCGCAAGAGACCGCGAGCGCCGCACCCTCTAGCGGGTTATGTTCGGCCTGCCATCATGAAACACCTCCTGTTGTTGACTGCCGGTCGCATCCTCCGCCCTTCTTGTCTGCACCAGTGCCTCCGCAGCCGCTCCCGAGCTCTCGCTCCAGAAAGTCGTGATCGCGCTCAAGCCGGACAAGAATCCGGACCAGATGATGCAGGAGCGGAAAACGCTCTCCACTTTCCTGAGCGAGAAGCTCGGCAAACCGGTGGAGGTGATCGTGCCGCTCTCCTCCTCCGTGATCATCGAAGGTTTTGCCAACGGCACGGTTGATCTCGGCTACCTCAGCGCGACGGACATGGTCGCGGCGCAGAAACGGAACGCGGGCGCAATCCTGCTCGCCGGCGAGATCGACGGGAATAATTGCTACCCCAGCTACTGGCTCGCGTTGAAAGAAAAGCCCTACACAAGGTGGAGGATCTGCGCGGCAAGCCGGTCGCGTTCGCCGGCAAGACGAGCACCTCCGGCTACCTCATCCCGATGTACGACCTGAAGCAGAAGGGCCTGCTCGACAAGCCGTACGCCGAGGCGTTCTTCGGGGCCGGCAATGTGTTTTACGGCACTGGCTACGTCTCCGCCGTCGAGCGGGTGCTGAATGGCGAGGCCGAAGCGGCGGCCGTCAGCTATTACGTTCTCGACAAGGACAAACACCTCACGCCGGAGCAGCGCGGCAAGCTGAAGAAGGTCGCCGAGCAGGGCCCGGTGCCGACCCACCTCATCGCCGTCCGTTCCAGCATTTCCGCCGCCGACCGCGCCGCGCTGAAGGCGGCGTTCGAGACGATGAACGAGCCGGCGAATGCGGAATTGCGGGACAAGCTTTTCACTTCGAAACTGATCGAAGTGGACGCGGACGAGCATCTCGGCACGATCCGCGACGCGCTCGAATTTCTCGGGGATGCACAGTGAACCGGCGACGACGCGCAGCCCGAACGGCGCCAATGCGGCGCCGCCCCGCATCTGTCGATCAAAGGGCTGGGGCTGAAACGGAACGATCGCTGGCTCTTTCGTCACCTCAATTGGGAGGTACCGCGCGGCAGCGTGATCGCCGTGGTGGGGCCATCGGGCGTCGGCAAATCGAGCCTGCTGCATTGCCTCGCCGGCCTGACGACTCCGACGGAAGGCGAACTGACATTCTCGTGCAACGCCGGTTGCCTGCACGACGCCAGCAACTACCAGAAGCGCGTCGGCATTATCTTCCAGAATCTCCTTCTCTCGGAAAACAGCAGCGTCCTGCGCAACGTCCTTTGCGGCCGGCTCGGCCGTTATCCTTGGTGGAAAACGCTCTTCCGCTTTCCGCGGCGCGACAAGGAGGCCGCCGCCTTCATCCTCGCCGATTTGGGATTGGGCGAACACATCCACCGGCGCGCGGCCGAAATTTCCGGCGGCGAACAGCAACGCGCCGCGATCGCGCGGGCGCTTTTCCAGGAACCGGAGCTGCTCCTGGCGGACGAGCCGGTCTCGAATCTCGACGGCTATCTTTGCGGCCGGGTCCTCGGCATTCTGCGACAGGAAGCGCAAGCAGAATGGGCGCACCGTTTTTTGCGTCCTGCACGATCCCGCCCTGCTCGAGCGCTTCGCCGATTACGCGCTCAGCCTCGACCCGGGCAACCCGGAGAAGTGGCGCATCCGGGAGATTCATGCATCCGCCGGCAATTGAGCCGCCGCCGGTGCGCGGCCGCCTCGAAGTGCCGCCGATCGAGCTGAAATGGCACCAGCATCTCGGCATCCTCAACGTCTCCCTGCTGCTCTTCATTGTGGCGGTGGTGAGTTCGCTCGGCGTCCTCCGCGGCTCGGGACGGCAGCTGGATTACCCCGGCAACATCCGCCGCTTTCTCGCCGCCTTTTTCCCGCCGGATTTTTCGGTGACGGGCCAGACGCTGGTCGGCCTTGGCGAGACGGTGCAAATCGCCGTGATGGCGACCGCCTTCGCAATCGTGTTGTCGGTGCCGATCGCGATGGCCGGCGCACAAACGCTCTCGCCGCGCTGGCTGGTTTTCCTCGCGCGTCTGCTGATGAACGCCATCCGCACGATCCCGAGCCTTATCTGGGCGCTCCTGGCGGTGGCGATCGTCGGGCCGAACGCGCTGGCCGGGGTGATCGGGCTCACCTTCTACAGCGTCGGTTATCTTGGGAAATTCTTCAGCGACGCCTTCGAATCGGTCGATATCGATGTCGCGCGGGCGCTGCGGGCGCTCGGCGCACGGACGATCCAGGCGTTTCAATATGGCCTCTGGCCGCACGCCAAGCCGCTGGTCTGGAGCTACTCGCTCTGGATGCTGGAATACAACATCCGTTCCGCCTCGATCATCGGCATCGTGGGCGCCGGTGGGGTAGGACTGCAGTTGCACACGTACCAGGAGTATTACCAGTGGGACAAATTCGCGACCGTGCTGCTCTTTATGTTCCTTCTCGTCTCGGCGCTCGATCTCCTTGGCGAACGGGTGCGCAACCAGATCGTGCGCAAAGTGGTTGGCCGCGCGAACTGACGGTGGCGCCGAGCGCAGCAAGCGCAAGAAATCGCTAAAACTTAGCAAGTTAACGGCAGCACCTGCTGGACGCGTGAGCTAAAATGCTCGCGTGAAGCACTCCCCCGCCGCGATGGACCTCGCGCTGCCGACGATCGCCCGGTAAGACGCGCCGTCGCGTCCGAAGGGCCCGATCATTCGCTTCGCGTTGCAGTTCCTGCTCTTCGTCGCGATGGCTTCGGTGGCTGGCATTCTCATCTGGCAGGGCATCACCGCGCAGGGCGCGCCCGATCCGCTCCGGCCCGCCTCCAGTCGCTCGGTCGCGTTTCTTGATATCGCGGTGCTCGTTTTCCGGGAAGGACTGGAGTGCATTCTGGTGCTGGCTGCGATCACCGCCAGCATGGTGGGCGCGAAACGGGTGCATCGGCGACCGGTGGCGCTCGGCGCGGCGATTGCCTTCGGCGCCACCCTCGTCACCTGGTTCATCGCCATCAGCATCATGGGCGAACTCACCGAAAGCGTGCCCGCCCTCGACCTGCAGGCCGCGACCGGCCTGCTCGCGATCGTGGTCCTCCTCGTGATCATGAATTGGTTCTTCCACAAGATCTACTGGGGCGGCTGGATTCGCGCCCATAACCGGCGCCGCAAAGCCCTGCTCGCGGACGCGTCCGCCATGACGAGCTCGCAGCGGAAACTCTACTGGGGTTTCATCCTGCTCGGCTTCACGTCGCTGTATCGGGAAGGGTTCGAGGTCGTGTTGTTCCTGCAAAGCTACAACCTGCGACTCGGCGGGGGTGTCGTGCTCCAGGGGGCGCTTCTTGGCCTCATTCTCTCCGGCTTTGTGGCGATCCTGACCTTCGCGCTCCAGAAACGGCTGCCCTACCGAAAAATGCTGATCTTCACCGGCATTCTCCTCGGCGTGGTGCTGCTGGTGATGGTGGGCGAGCAGGGCCAGGAAATGCAGCTCGCGAACTGGATGTCGACCACTCCGATTCCCGCGCTGGAGCCGTATATCCCTGACTGGATGGGAATGTGGTTCGCCGTTTTCCCGACCGTGGAAACGCTCGCCTGCCAGGCCGCAGCGGCCGTGCTTGTGATCGGATCCTATTTCGGCGCCCGCCTGCTCAGCCGCTCCGCGGCGGAGGTGGACGCGGCCTTGCCGGATGCCCTCGAGGCTGAGGGCGTCGAGGCGGAGCACATCCGCCACGTCGTTTAACGCCCGCGACTTGCGCCCGCCGGCACGGCCGTTCGCTTCCGCCGCGATCTCGACCTGCTGGAGAAAAAGCACGACACGCCGGAGATGGATCGCCTTCCGGCCTGAAGCTGAACATCCCGGCACCGGTCGCGTGATTCCGCCGGACTTCCTCGAACCGGAAACGCCGCCGCTGAAACGCTAGTTTTTGTCGACGCTGTATTTGCCGGGCCCGACGAAGAGCAGGCCGATCAGCATCACGCAGAGTTCGATCGCGGCCAGGTTGGCACGCAACGGACCCTGCATGTTCAGCGCGTGGATGATGGTGATGGCGAGCACCAGCAGGACGCCAGGCCGGAAGAAGAGGCCGAAGATCATGAGCACCCCGCCGAGACAACCCGCGAGCGCGCCGAGAAATCCCCAGAACTGGTAATGCGAAGTCATGCCGACGGCGCGAATCGCACTCCCGAAGCTGGCCCAGCGCGCCGCCCCGTGGAGCAGCACCGGGCCGGTCAGGATAATGAAGAGCACGCCGAGCCCCACGCGCATGAGCAGCAATCCGCTCTCGCGATACTTCGCCAAAAACGCCATCCGCATGCGCGGAACGCTGACTGCATCAAAGACAGATTGCAATTCAAAGGCGTGCGCCCAACCTCTGGCATGGCTGGAATCACGAAAGCGGTGCTGCTCGCGGCCGGCCGCGGCACGCGCATGCGGGAGCTGACGAATGAGTTGCCGAAGCCGATGTTGGTGGTGCAGGGCCGGCCAATTCTGCAGCACATCATCGAGGGCCTGCGGCAGGCGCAGATCCGAGAGCTGCTGCTGATCGTAGGCTGGCGCGGTGCGATGGTGCGCGAGTTCTTTGGCGACGGCGCGCGTTTCGACGTCCGCCTCAGCTACGCCACCCAGGTGGTCCAGGATGGCACCGGCAAGGTGGTCGAACTCGCGCGCGATTTTTGCGCGCGACGATCCATTCCTTCTCAGCTACGGCGACATTCTGGTGGAGGCATCCAATTACCAGCGCCTCGCAGCCCCCGCGAACGACGTGGAGGCAATCATCAGCGTGAAACGAAACGAGGATGTGAGCCAGGGCGGCGCCGTGTTTGTGAACGACAAATTCGAAATGACCGACCTGCGCGAGAAGCCACGCCCGGGCGAACCGACGAGTCCGTGGTACAACGCCGGCGTTTACATGTTTCGGCCGCAGCATTTTCGATTTTATCGCGCGCCTGGAGCGATCACCGCGCGGCGAATTTGAACTGACCGATGCGGTGCGCGATCTCGCGCGGGCCGGACGCAAGGTGCAGGCCCTGGAGTTAACCGGCGACTGGGCCGACGTGCGCGATCCGGAAGTGCTCGCGCAGTTGAACCGCTAGGCTACGGCGTCTGCTCGGCGCCCTCCGCGGCGTCCGACTCGTGCTCGATCTCCTCCTCGATCTCGCGCCGCCAGGCCTTCGAGAGCCACGGCCGCACGAACCCGTAAAGAAGATAGGAAAGGAACAGGATCGCCGGCATCCACTCGTAGTTGAGGGCGGTGAAAATCAGCACCGTGCTGATGACAAGGAAGCGCGGCACCGACCGCGTCGTCCGCCAGTTGATCCCCTTAAAGCTCGGGTAGCTGAACCGGCTGAACATCATGAAGGAAAGGAAAAGCATGAGCGGCGGCAGAACCCATTTCCAGCGGCCGATGTCGTGATCTCGTTCGCCCAGCCACCAGAGCATGAAGAGCGTGATGGAGGCGATCAGCCCCGCCGCCGCCGGGATGGGAAAGCCGCGGAAATTCTTGTCAGCGGTGCCCTGCTTGCCCGTGCTGGCGATGCAGTTAAATCGCGCCAGCCGCAGCGCCCCGCAGAGCAGATAAATGAACGCCACCACCCAGCCAACGCGGGGAAAATCCACCAGCACGATGCGGTAAACCATCAGCGCAGGCGCGAGACCGAACGAGACGGTATCAGCGAGCGAATCAAATTCGCGCCCGAACGGGCTGTCCTGTCCGCCGAGACGCGCGAGCCGGCCATCCAGCAGGTCAAAAATGCACGCGCCCAGGATGTACCAGATGGCGGTGTGAAAGAGCACGGCGGCGCCGTCAGGATCGGTGCCCTGCAGGAGCGCGCCTTGCACGATCTTTAACGTCGCTGCAAAGCCGCAAAAAAGATTGCCTGCCGTCATCAAGTTCGGCAGCAGGTAAATCTTGGGGTCGCCGTTGCTCATACTAGGGCAGCCGAGCGATTGAGGTCGCTCCGCCGGCCACACGGTCGCCCACCTTCACCAGAACGGTAGCGTCGAGCGGCAAATAAACTTCCGTCCGCGAGCCGAAGCGGATCATCCCGAAACGCTCACCTTTCTTTAGCTCGTCCCCCACCCTTGACCACGCGACAATCCGCCGGGCGATCGCGCCTGTGAGTTGTTTGACCACCAGCGTGGCGCGCGGATTCTCGAACGCCCAGATCATTGACTCGTTTTTCCCCGAACACTCCGGGTTGCGCGCATCCAGACAGAGACCTTCGCGGTGTTCCCGGAAAGTGATGCGGCCGTCGATCGGCGCGCGGTTCGTGTGGACGTCGAAGACGGAAAGGAAGATGCCGATGCGTTTCATCCTGCGTCTTCACGACATCGGGTTCCTCGATCTCGACAATGTCGGCCACCACCCCATCGGCCGCGGCCACGACTCCGTCGGCATCCGCCGGCGGCGTGCGTTCCGGGTCCCGAAAGAACGCGAGCGTGTAGAGGATCAGCGCCACGAACAGCAGCGTCAGCCAGAGACTTGCGAAGGCGGAGGCGATCGCCAGCAGGGCAAGAATGGCGAAGATCCAGCGACCTTCATAGAGTGTCTGCCAGCGCATGCTTGGAGGCGTAAGGTCGGGTTCCGGAGCAGGCCGGTCAAGCGTCGCATGCGAGCGCAAAAGGTGGAGGCGGGTCACGTTCGCCGCCATCCGAGCCTGCCACAACATAATGCGGTTTGGCTGGCGCGGGTGCGCACTCCGTAGTGGTTTACCGGCCGCTCGAGCGAAGAGAAAGTTATTGTTCCGACCCCGGTCCTCGCCTATCTTTTGGCTAGTTCATGCCATCCGCCATTTTGATCACTCCAGAAGACGAAGAGAAACAGAACCAGAAGCGTCAGACGGACGCCACCGGCATCAGCGAAAACCAGAAATACGACGCCGCGCAGATCGACAAACTGGAGGGTCTCGAAGCGGTCCGGAAACGGCCCGGCATGTATATCGGCGACCCCGATGAACGCGGTCTGCACCACTGCGTTTTCGAGGTGCTCGACAACTCGATCGACGAGCATCTCGCCGGCTACTGCAGCAAAATCGAGGTCGTCATCCACGTCGACGGCTCCGTGTTCGATCCGCGACAACGGCCGCGGCATTCCGGTCGACATGCATCCGAAATTCAAGATGCCGGCGGTCGAGCTGGTGCTGACGAATCTGCATGCGGGCGGCAAGTTCGGCCAGGGCGCCTACAAATATTCGGGCGGTCTGCACGGCGTCGGCGCGAAATGCGTCAACGCGCTTTCCGACTGGTTCAAGGTCGAGGTTTCGCGCGACGGCAAGGTTTACCACATGGGCTTCGAGCGCGGCAAGACCACGCAGAAGCTCGAGGTCATCGGCGAGCTGAAGAACAAGAAGCAGACCGGCACGCTCATCACCTTCCTGCCCGATCCGACGATCTTCACGATCACGACGGAGTTTCAAGTTCGAGCGCCTCGCGAGCCGCCTGCGCGAGCTCGCCTTCCTCAATCCCGGCCTTGAGATCACGCTCGCGGACGAGCGCGAGCGAAGCGCCGAAGAAGGAGACGTTCTTCTACAAGCACGGCATCGAGGAATTCGTCCGGCAGCTCGGCGAGAACAAAACGGTCATTCACCCGAAGCCGGTCATCCTCTCCGCGGCAGCGCGACGAGAGTCTTCGTCGATGTCGTGCTGCAGTACAACGACAGCTACAACGACCAGATTCTCTGCTTCGCCAACGCGATCCCGAACCCGGACGGCGGCACGCATCTCACCGGCTTCCGCAGCGCGCTGACGAAGGCGGTCAACCAGTACGCGAAGGCGAACAGCCTGGTGAAAGACAAGGATCCGGCCATCTCCGGCGACGACGTGCGCGAAGGCCTGATCTGCGTGCTCAGCATCAAGCTGCCGAACCCGCGCTTCGAATCGCAGACGAAGGTGAAGCTCGTGAACACCGAGATCGACGGCATCGTGAACTCGGTCGTCTACGAAGGATTGATGACCTTCTTCGATCAGAACCCGCCGGTCGCGAAGCGGATTTTCGAAAAGGTGCTGACGGCGGCGCGCGCGCGCGAAGCGGCGCGCAAAGCCCGCGAGACGATCCGCAAAGGCGCCCTCACCGGCGGCGGTCTGCCGGGCAAACTGGCCGATTGCTCCGAGCGCGATCCGGACCTGACCGAGCTCTACATCGTCGAGGGCGACTCCGCCGGCGGCTCCGCCAAACAGGGCCGCGACCGCCGTTACCAGGCGATCCTTCCGATCCGCGGCAAGCTGATCAACGTCGAGAAAGCGCGCCTCGATCAGGCGCTCAAGAACACCGAAATCCAGACGATGATCACCGCCATCGGCACCGGCATCGGCAAGCCGAAGGAGGACGGAGCGGGAAAGACGGAAAGGACGAAGGCACCTTCGACATCAAGAAGCTGCGCTACGGCCGGATCATCATCATGACGGATGCCGACGTCGACGGTTCGCACATCCGCACCCTGCTGCTGACGTTCTTCTACCGGCAAATGACCGAGCTGGTCCGCGCCGGGAAGATCTACATCGCGCAGCCGCCGCTCTATCAAATCAAGCGCAAGAAGCGCGAGGAATACGTCGACGACGACGTGCAGCTGAACAAGATCCTGATCTCGTTAGGCGCGGAAGACGTGCGCCTGAAGAACCTCGCCGACGGCAAGGAGTTGAGCGCGGCGCAGCTGAAGGACGTGCTCGAGTCGCTCGAGCGGCTCGCCAAGCTGAGCGAGTCGTCCGTCGGCACGGCGGCGATTTCGAGACGTTCCTCTCCGGGCGCGATCCGAAGACGGGCAAGCTCCCCGCCTATCTGGTGAAGATTCGCGACGGCAACGACGAGTCGGTGCGCTATTTCCACGACGAGAAGGAAGCTGCGCGCCTTTCACGAAGCGAATCTCGATCTCAACCTCCTCGACGTCGACATGGGCCAGGAGCTGCTGCCGCTGGCGCCGCCCCGGCCAGCGGCCAAACCGACGGCGCCCGCCGCCGGCGCGCGAAAAAGGTGGAGCTGCACGAAGCCACCACGATCCAGAAGCTGATCAGCGAGCTGGCGCGGCGCGGGTTGAAGGTCGACCACTACGCCGCCAGCGATCAGCCGATCTTCGAGCTGATCGAAGGCGAAGGCGAGAAAGCGGTCACGCATCCGCTCTTCTCCATCCCCGAGATCCACCAGAAGATCGTCGAGATCGGCCGGCGCGGGGTGCAGATCAAGCGCTTCAAGGGCCTTGGCGAAATGAACGCGAAGGAGCTGTTCAACACCACGATGGACCCGGATAAGCGCAAGCTGCTCAAGGTCGACCTGAACGACGACAACGCGGTCGAAGCCGACCAGATGTTCACGCGCCTGATGGGCGACGTCGTCGAGCCGCGGCGCCAGTACATCGAAGACAACGCACTGAACGTCCGCAACCTCGACGTCTAATCGATCCCGCGCGCGCATGTATAATCCCAACGAAAAAATCGAGCCGATCAACGTCGCCGAGGAAGTGTCGAGGTCGTTTCTCGATTACTCGATGTCGGTCATCATCTCGCGCGCGCTGCCCGATGCGCGCGACGGGCTGAAGCCCTCGCAGCGTCGCATCCTCTATGCGATGCACGATCTGTCGCTCTTCCCGAACCGGCAGCATCGGAAGTGCGCCAAGATTTGCGGCGATACGAGCGGTAACTATCACCCGCACGGCGAAGCGGTGATCTACCCCACCCTCGTGCACATGGCGCAGCCGTGGGCCATGCGCGAGACGCTCGTCGACGGCCAGGGCAACTTCGGTTCGGTCGAAGGCGATCCGCCGGCGGCGATGCGGTACACCGAGGCGCGCATGACGCATCTCGGCGCCGCGCTCATGACCGACATGGACAAGGACACGGTCGACTTTGTCCCGAACTACGACGAGACCCGGACCGAGCCGACAGTTTTCCCGGCCGCGTTCCCGAATCTGCTCGTCAATGGCGGCACCGGCATCGCCGTCGGCATGGCGACGAACATCCCGCCGCACAATCTCGGCGAAGTGATCGACGGCATCTGCGCGCAGATCGACGATCCCGACATCGATCTCGACGGACTGATGAAGTACGTGAAGGGACCGGATTTCCCGACCGGCTGCGCGATCCTCGGGCCTCGCCGGGCATTCAGCAGTATCTCGAGACCGGCCGCGGCAGCATGAAAGTGCGCGGCAAGGCCGGCGTCGAAGAGCTGAAGGGCAACCGCGAGCAGATCGTCATCACCGAGATTCCCTACAACGTGAATCGCGCGACGCTGGTCGAGCGCATCGCGGACCTGGTGAACGAGAAAGTGCTGACCGACATCACCGCGATCCGCGATGAGTCGGACGAAAACACGCGCGTGGTCATCGAGCTGAAGCGCGACGCGCAATCCGAAGGTCGTCATCAACAATCTCTACAAGCACACCGCGCTGGAGAGCTCCTTCGCGGCCTCGATGCTGGCGATCGACCACGGCCGGCCGAAGCTGCTCTCACTCAAGGACGCGAACACCGCCTACATCGAGCATCGCCGCGAGGTCGTGCTGCGCCGGACGCGCTTCGAGCTGCGCAAGGCCGAGGACCGCGCGGAGACGCTCGAAGGCTATCTCATCGCGCTGGCGAATCTCGACGAATTCATCCGCATCATCCGCGGTTCGGCGAATCGCGAAGAAGCGCGGGTCAAGCTGCTCGCCTTCGAGTTCACCCGGCGGCAGGTCGAGCAGATCGGCATCCTGATCCGCAACGAAGCGCGCCTCGTCGAGGGCCGTTACGCTTTCAGCGAACACCAGGCCAACCAGATCCTCGATCTGCGCCTCTATCAGCTCACCGGTCTCGAGCGCGAAAAGATCATCAACGGAATACAAGGCGCTGATCGCGACGATCCAGGACCTGCGCGACATCCTCGCGAAGGAATCGCGCGTGCTCGAGATCATCAAGAAGGAGCTGCGCGACATCCGCGACAAGCACGCCGGCCCGCGCCTGACGCAGCTCGTGCCCGACGAGGGCGAGATCAACATGGAGGATCTCATCGCCAATGAAGGCATGCATCATCAGCATCACGCATGGCGGCTTCATCAAGCGCACGGCCGTGAGCGCCTTCCGCGCGCAGCGCCGCGGCGGCAAAGGCGTCATCGGCATGACCGACGCGCGAAGGCGCCACGCAGGAGGACGAAGGCGATTTCGTCGAGCATCTCTTCACCGCGACGACGCACGATTACCTGATGTTCTTCACCGAATCGGGCCGCTGCTACGTCGAGAAGGTCTACGAAATTCCCGAGATGGGCCGCGCGGCCAAAGGCCGCTCGATCGCCAATCTGCTCGAGCTGCGCAGCGACGAGAAGATCGCCGCCACGATTCGCGTCCAGGCGAAGAAGTCCGGCACCGGGCCGAACATCGTCGACGAAACGTGGGACGAAAATCTCCACATCGTCTTCGCGACGCGGTCCGGCATCGTGAAGAAGTCGAATCTCTCCGACTACAGCAACGTCCGGAAAGGCGGCATCATCGCCATCCAGATCGAGGAAGACGACTGCCTGATCGACGCCAAGCTGACCAACGGCGACAACGAGATCGTGCTCATCACGCAAGCAAGGCATGAGCCTGCGCTTCCACGAGGAGCAGCTGCGCGACCAGGGCCGCAACACCGTCGGCGTCTGGGGCATCCGGCCGGACAAAGGCGACCGTCATCGTCGCGATCGCGATCGTGAACCCGAACGCCATGCTGCTCGTGGCGGGCGAGAACGGCATCGGCAAACGCACGCCGTTTGACGATTACCGCACGCAATCGCGCGGCGGCAAAGGCATCATCACGATGAAGACCGGCGAGAAAACCGGCAAAGTCGTCGGCGCGCTCACCGTGACCGATAGCGACGAACTGATGCTCATCACGAACAAAGGCCAGATGGTGCGGACGCGCGTGAAGGAAATCCGCGCCGTCGGACGCAACACGATGGGCGTGAAGCTGATGGATCTGCGGGGCGCCGAGAAGCTGCAGGCATCGCGCCGGTCGTGAGCCAGGAGGCCGAAGAGACCGAACCAGTCGCCGCTGAATAGTCAGCGGGTCCGCAACATAAAAAAAGGGACACGCAGCGAACTGCGTGTCCCTTTTTGTTTTAGCTTTTGCGTTCTACATGCCGCCGCCGCGCGTCGTCGTAGTCGTCGCGCTTGCACCGCCGGCCCGGGTACCGGTCCCAACGGTGGTGGACGTGGTCCCAGTGGTTCCGCCAGTCATCGTAGCGGACTCACGTGTGGTCGACGTTGTCGTCGTCATCGTCTCGGGGCTGCTGCATGAACTCAGCACCAGAGCGAAAATGGCCGCGGCGGGTGCAAGGATCGTCAGTTTTTTCATAATCTGAATATCGAACGCCGAGACAACCAATTAGCGCGGAATCGTTGCGCTCGTGGTGGTCGTCGTGCTGGTCCCGGCAGGTCGCGTGGTGACCGCGGATTCACGCACGGTTGTGGTGCTGGTGGTTGGCGTAGGCGTCTCGACCACGGTCGTGCACGAGGTTAGGACGGTCGCTGCTACTGCCAGCGCGGGCGCAAGAATGAGAAGTTTTTTCATAGTTAAGTGGTTGTTCCACCATCAGTTCGAGACGGAACCGCTCGTTAGCCGTATGCCCGGAGAATTTTTCCGAGGCTTAGACAAGCGTCACTTCCCGGCCGAGGCGCTCGAGGCATAGATTGCATCGAGCATTTCCATTAACGTTACCGCCTGGTCGGCGTTATTGATCGCTTCCGCGCGCCCGCTGATTGCGTCGAGGAAATTGCGCAGTTGAAGCTCGAAACCCTCGATCTCATCGGGCAGCTCGACCGGCACGGTGACCAGCGCACCTGCCTGATCTTCGAACAAGGTTAACGGCTTCAGCCGGATCGTCCCGCGAGTCCCGTAGATGATGGAATTGTTGATCTCGCGACCAAATTCCTGCCCCTCCGGAATGTCGTCCGGGCAGATTGCCGGCCCAGCAAGTTTCCAGGTGGACGACCGCCCCATTGTCAAAACGGATGAAGCCAAACGCCGCGTCTTCGACGTCGAAGATGGGGCCCGCACCAGGTGTTCGAAATTGCGGTAAACCTGAGCGCTGACGGAAACGGCGTCGGCGTTCCCATTAAATACCACGACCGAATCGAGCGCATGCACGCCGATGTCGATGAGAGCGCCACCGCCGAGCACGTTCCTTTGCTGTAAACCAGCCACCGATCCCCTTGCGGGATTCCGCGCGACCGCACCCATGTCGCTTGCGCGTGATAGATTTGCCCCAGCCGTCCCGCCTCGACGAGCTTCTTCGCCGCGCGCATCGCGGGCGTGAATCGAAATTGTCGGCCGAAAAAATAAACCAGGCCGCGCTTCCGGCGCCTCCTCGTGCAGCACCTTCATTTCCGCCGCGTTCAGAGTCGGCGGCTTCTCGCAGAAGACGTGTTTCCCGGCTTCAAGCGCGGCCCGGGACGCGGGGAAGTGGAGGAAGTTCGGCAGACAAATGACGACCGCGTGGACCTCCGGATCCTGCAGCAGTTCGTGATAATCGCGGAAACTTCTTCGCGGCGCGTAGGTTTGCTGGAATTCGACGCGCGCGTCTTTCCGAATCGAGATCTGCGCATGCGTAGAGCCGAGCGCTTCCGGATGCGCGGATGTCACCCGCGCGTGCTGCTGGCCCGGCCAGCCAGTGCCGATGATGCCGAGATTGATCTTCGCCGGCTTGCGCTTCCCCGCCCGCTTCACTCGCCGACTGTGCTGCGGAGTTTCTTGAGCGTCGAACGCTTGCGTTTCGTCTCCAGGATGCGCCGTTTCAACGCCCGCGGTCGGGGCGAATTCTGGCGGCGGATCTTCTCGCGCTCCGCCTTGCGCGCGGCGCGCTCGCCGGCCTGCCGGCGCACGAGTGCCTCGAGCAAACGCTCGCGCGCGAGTTTGCGATTCATCGCCTGCGAACGCGAATCCTGCACCGTCACGCTCAGCCCGCTGGGTCGATGCCGCAGCGTCACCGCTGTGGAGACCTTGTTGACGTTCTGCCCGCCCGGGCCCCCGGAACGCGCGAACGTTTCCTCCAAATCGGACTCGCGCAGGCTAGTGGTCATGAAAGCGGCGGAGGTTCGAGCGGTCGGCACGCAGCGCCCGGGCAGCCCTGAACGATGCTCGATCAGGAACTTGCCCAGCGGGATCTGGCGAGTCGAGTTGATTCGCGGCAAGGCCTGTTCAGGCCGACCCGCAGACATATCCCGATAGGTGAATTAACAGCCATCCAGTTTGCTGACGCACTTGAGGCTCGTGTGGGTCGACTGCCGCGGCAAAATGAGATTGCCGGCACCCAGCGATTCGGGCACAATCAGTTTATGAAGACGCTCGTTACCCTTGCAGTTTTGGTTACCTCCTTGAGCTGTGGTATGGCGGCGGAATCGTCGGTCAAGGGACGAAAGCTGGGCGAAATCAACCTGATCCCACAGCGGGTGCTGCAGCGATCTGTCAGTCCGGAATTCTTCAAGTCTCTCCTCGTTTCTCCCCTGGAAGGTTGGATCACTGCGCGCGGTTCTCTCAATGGCGCGACGCTGTCCGGGGTCAAGATCACGCGCTCAGATTTGGGGGGCCTTTACAATCCACTCGCCTTGCAACTGGCCAAAGAGGTGAAGCTGACGGGGAATAACTCACTGGGCCGGCAATACGGAGGAGAACCCGTCCTCTTGCACCTCCTGGTCTACCAGATCGCGGACGGAACGATGGTTCTGTCCTTCATTCACCTCGATGGCGCCGGTGGTAATCAGGAGAATTACTGGGGCTGCGCGCGGCTCCTCGTCCTGAAAGAGGACAAGTGGACAGAGATCAAGGGTCCGGAGAGTCTGCAAGGCAAGGGAGTGGCCGTGCGCCGGGGTGGAAAGAATTCCGGTTTGGACGCGCTCAGAACCGAGCGCCTCACCTCCACCGGAGCTGAGGCAGTCAACTACGGCGGTGCGCCTGGAAGCCGCTAGACCTCGCGCGCCCGGCAAGAGAGCGCGCTGCCGATGGCCGGACTCGAACCCGCACGCCGCGTAAAGCGGAAACGGATTTTAAGTCCGTTGCGTCTGCCATTTCGCCACATCGGCTGGGCGAGTTGCATTTTACGCTCGGGCGCGCGCGCAGACCAAGTGATTTGAGCTTGCACTCGCCAGACGCGGCGGCAGAAATTGTTGCAACTTCTCGCGCGATTCGCTCCTTAGCCTTCGCGCCATGACGACCGCTAACAAAATCACCATCGTCCGGATTTTGCTGATCCCGGCCTTCGTCACGATGGCGATCTACTACGGGCAAAGCGTCGCGCAGGGGCGAGCCGCTGGAATGGCAGCGTTTCACCGCCATCATCATCTTCCTCGTCGCCGCGGCGAGCGATGGCCTCGATGGCTATGTCGCGCGGCGCTACAACCAGCGCAGCTCGCTCGGCATGATCCTCGATCCGATCGCCGACAAAGGCCTGCTGCTGAGCGGCATCATCACCTTGAGCATCAGCAATTGGAGCAGCGCAATCCCGCACTACGGCCAGTTCCCGGTCTGGTTTCCGGTGCTGGTGATCACGCGCGATGTCGTCATTCTGGTCGGCAGCGCGGTGCTCCATTTGCTCAACGGCACGGTCATCGTGCGCACGAGCTGGACCGGAAAAGTGGCGACCGTTCTGCAAATGGCGGCGATCGCGTGGGTCATGCTGCAGCTGCATTTCTTCCCGCTGACCTATGTGGTCGCGGCCGCGGGGCTGTTCACCCTCATTTCCGGCATGATCTACGTGCTGCGACGGCGTGCGGCAGTTGCAGGCCGGCGGGCACGCGAACGCGAAAGTCGACTGATCGCCCGTGCGCGATCCGCGCAACCCATGAACACACCGAACGCCGAAGATCTGCCGGCAAAGTTGCGATCGTCGGGCGGCCGAACGTCGGCAAATCGGCCCTCTTCAACCGGCTGGCCGGGCGCAACATCGCGATCGTGCACGATCAGCCGGGCATCACGCGCGATCGACTGGCCGCGCCCTGCACGCGCGGCGCACGGCCATTCCTGATCTGGGACACCGGCGGAATCGGCGGCGCTGGCGAAACTGAACTGACCTCGCAGGTTCGCACGGCGGCCGACGCGGCGATGCGCGAGAGCGACGTGATCCTCTTCGTCGTCGACGCGCAGCACGGGCTCGCGCCGATCGATCAGGAACTGGCGCGGATGCTGCGCAAATCGCGCACGCCGGTGGTGCTGGTGGTGAACAAGATCGACCATCCGAAACACGAAGCGCTGGAGTCGGATTTTCGCGCGCTCGGGTTCGACGCACGTCATTCCGATCAGCGCGGCGCATGGACGTGGGATTCGGAGGTTGCTCGAAATTATCGATGACGCTGCTGCCGGTGGAAGCGCCGAATGCCCAACGTCCGACACGAACATCGAACGGCCGCCGCTTGCGCTCGCCATCGTCGGCCGCCCGAACGCCGGCAAGTCGTCGCTCATCAATTCCATCCTGCACGACGACCGCACGATCGTCAGCAGCATCCCGGGCACGACGCGCGACGCGGTCGACATTGCCGTACGAACGCGGTGGCGAGAAGTTTCTCCTCATCGACACCGCCGGCATGCGCGCCCGGAGCAAACATTCCACCTCGGTCGAAGTCTTCAGCGTGATGCGCGCCGAGCGGACGATCCGCCGCGCCGACCTCTGCGTGCTCGTGATCGACGTCACGCAGCGGCGTCACATCGCAGGACAAAAAGATCGCGGGGCTGATCCAGGAGGCGCGCAAACCGTCGCTCGTGGTTCTGAACAAATGGGACCTCGTGAAGCCGGCGCGCGGCGCAAAGGCGGCGATGCAACGACCTCATCACGCACGACGCGCGAGCAGCTCTTCTTTCTCGATTACGCGCCGGTCTGGTCGCCTCCGCGCACGGGCGAAAATGTCGACGCAGCTTTTCGATCGCATCGCGGATATCCAGCGCGGCGCGGAGGTGCGCATCGGCACCGGCGTTCTCAACCGCCTCCTGCGCGCCGCGTTTGAGCCGAGACCCTGCCGCCGACGATCGGCAACAAGCGGCTGAAGCTCTTCTACGCCGCGCAATCGCCGGGGACGATGAGCGCGCGATCGATCCGCCGAAATTCATCCTCTTCGTCAATCAGCCGAAGCTCCTCAGCGACACCTACGCTCGCTATCATCGAAAGCCGCATCCGGCAGGCCGAGCCGTATCCCGGTTTGCCCGTCCTCCTTACCTGTCGCGCCGCGGAGCAGACCGGAAGAGTAGTCGACGCCGGCGACTTTCCGGCACAGAGTCCGTGCGCGGGAGGTTTGATCGAACATTCCTCCGGCCGCACCTGTCTCAACCGTTCTCTTATGAAATCGACGCAGGAAATCACGCGCGAAGTGCAGGAACTGGGCGCAATGGATTCCCGCGCTGCGCGAGCAAGTCGGCCATGTCGTCATCGGGCAAAAATACCTCGTCGATCGGCTGTTGCTCGGCCTGCTCGCGAATGGCCACATCCTGCTCGAAGGCGTGCCGGGCCTGGCGAAAACGCTGACGGTCAAAACGATGGCGGCCGCGATCCAGACCGGCTTTCAGCGGCTGCAATTCACGCCCGATCTGCTGCCCGCCGATTTGATCGGGACGCTGATCTACAATCCGCGCAGCGGCGAGTTCACGACCAAGCTCGGCCCGCTCTTTTCCAACCTGATCCTGGCCGACGAAATCAACCGCGCGCCGGCGAAAGTGCAGAGCGCGCTTGCTCGAAGCGATGCAGGAGCGGCAGGTCACGATCGGCGACACAGACGTATCCGCTTTCCGATCCGTTCCTCGTCCTCGCGACGCAAAATCCGCTCGAGCAGGAGGGCACCTATCAACTGCCGGAAGCGCAGCTCGATCGCTTCATGTTGAAGCTGAACGTCGGCTATCCGACGAAGGCGGAGGAGCGCCGCATTCTCGATCTGATGGCCACGTCCGCGCCGAACCTGAGCGTCTCGCCGGTGGTCGATCCCGCAGCAGATCATCGCCGCGCGCGCCGTCGTGAACAGCATCTACATCGATGATCGGGTGAAGGATTACATCGTCGATGTGGTCTGGGCGACGCGCGAGCCGGCGACCTACAACCTGAAGCTCGACGGCCTGATCCGCTACGGCGCGTCGCCGCGCGCCACGATCTACCTCGCGCTCGCCGCGCGCGCCCACGCGTTCCTCAACGGCCGCGGCTACGTCACGCCGCAGGATGTCAAGAGCATCGGCACCGACGTCCTGCGCCACCGCATCATCGTCAGCTACGAAGCGGAAGCGGAGACGATCACGAGCGAGACAGATCATCGAGCGGATCTTCGCCGGCCTGCCGGTGCCGTAAGCACAGCCGCGGATGGAAGCAACGCAGCAAACGCCCGCGGAAATCCTGAAGAAGATCCGCGCGCTCGAGCTCAAGACGAAGGGTCTCGTGCAGACGGTCTTCGCCGGCGATTACCACAGCGTCTTCAAAGGGCGCGGGATGAACTTCGAGGAAGTGCGCGAGTATCAGCCGGGCGACGAAATCCGCGCGATCGACTGGAACGTGACGGCGCGGCTCGGCGACCGCGTTCGTGAAGAAGTTCACGGAAGAGCGCGAGCTGACCGTGATGCTCGTCGTCGATGTGAGCGCGTCGGGCAGTTTCGGCAGCGTCGTCGCAATCGAAGCGCGAACTCGCGGCGGAAGTGGCGTGCCTGCTCGCCTTCAGCGCGATCCGGAACAACGACAAGGTCGGGCCTGCTCCTGTTCACCGATCACGTCGAGCTTTTCATCCCGGCGAAGAAAGGCCGCTCGCATACGCTGCGGTTGATCCGCGAGATTCTGTTCTTCGAGCCGCAGGGGCGCGGACCGATCCGGCGCTCGCGCTGCAATTATCTGAACCAGGTCGTGACCCGCCGCGCGGTCGTTTTCTTCATCTCCGATTTTCAGACCGGCGATTTTTCGCGCGAGCTGGCGGTCAGCGGGCGGCGGCACGATTTCATCGCGATCCACGTGCAGGACGAACGCGAGAAGGTGTTGCCGAACGTCGGCATCATCACGCTGGAAGATGCCGAGACCGGCGAGCAGATCGAGATCAACACCGCCGATCGGTCCACGCGCACGCATTTCGCGCGAGCTGGCCGAAGCGCAAGGCGGCGGAGCTGAAACGCACGCTGCACCGCAGCAACATCGACACGATCTCGCTCCAGACCGGACACGATTATCTGCCTGGCCTGCGCGCATTTTTCAAGCAACGCGAACGCCGCATGGCCGTGCGATGAACCTTCCGACGCATGCGGTTCTTTCTCGCCCAGGAGCTGCACGATATCGCGCCGCCGGTCGATTACTCGCTGCGTGCCGACGTGGGTCGATCTTCCTGCGGCGCTCCTTCGCGGCGCTCGCGCTCCTCGGGGCTGATCGCGCTGGCTCGATCCGGCGCTGGCTGCGCCGGCCGAAGCCGGAGCAGACACCGCGCGCCCGCGCGCTCGAGCTGCTGGAGCGCGTGCGCGGCGAGATCAACGCGAGCTACGCCGTATCGAATTCAGCATCCGCGTTTCCGACATTCTGCGGCGGTACGTGATGCGAGCAGTATCAGTTGCCGGTCGACGCGGCAGACGTCGGTGGAGTTTCTCGAATGCGCTCGCAGCGCGTCGCCGAGTTTTCGGAAGACGAGACGGTCGCTGCTCAGCGATTTTCTGAATCGCTGCGACCTGATCAAGTTCGCGCGCTACGACGCGACCACCGCCGACAGCGAGTTACTGCTCGAGGAAGCGACGCGGTTCGTGGAAGGAGGCCAGCTTGAACCTGCGTAACTGGCTGCCGGAAGACACCGCGCTCTCCTTCGCGAATCCGTGGCTGCTCCTGCTGCTGCTCGCGCTGCCGCTGCTCGCCTACTTGCGCGGGCAGCGCGGGCCGGCCGCGGCGCTGATTTTTTCGTCGACGACTGTGCTGCGCGGCCTCGGCAAGGCGCAGCACAGTCGCGGGTCGGCAAACTTCTCCGCGCGCTGCTGTTTGTCAGCCTCGCGATCTTCATCGTCGCGCTGGCCCGGCCGCGGCTCGGCAAGAGCCTGACCCAAGTGGAAGCGAGCGGCATCGACATCATGCTCGTGCTCGATGTTTCGGGCTCGATGCTGATCAAGGACTTCACGGTCGGCGGCGACCAGGCGACGCGGGTGGAAGCGGCCCGCGAGGTGACGCGGCAAGTTCATCGAAGGCCGGCCGAACGACCGCATCGGCATCATCGCCTTCGCGGGTCGGCCGTATGTCGTCAGCCCGATGACGCTCGATCACGATTGGCTCCTCCAGAACCTCGATCGCATGAAAGTCGGTCTGGTGGAAGACGGCACCGCGATCGGTTCCGCATGCGCGGCGGCGGCAAACCGGCTCAACGACAAAGAAGTCGAAGAGCCGGGTCGATCGTTCTGCTCACCGACGGCGAAAACAACGCCGGCAAAGTCCCGCCCACGACCGCGGCGGAAGCGATCAAGGCGCTGAAGATTCAATTTCTATGCGATCGGCGCCGGCATCAACGGCATCGCGCCCGCGCCGGTGCCGGATCGACGCGGCGGATTCCTCACCGATCTCTCCGGCAACTACCTCTACCAGAATCAGCCGGTGCATTTTAACGAAGCCGGCCTGAAGGAAATGGCGCAAATCGCGGGCGGGAAGTTCTTCCGCGCGACCGACACGAAATCGCTCGAGCAGATCTTCGACGAGATCGACAAGCTCGAGAAATCGACCGTGACGATGAAGAAGTTCCAGCAATACCGCGATCTCTTCCCGGTCTGCATCATGGCCGGGCTGCGGGTTGCTGCTCGCGCAGTTGCTCTTAGCGCAAACCGTCTGGAAAAAGCTGCCGTGAAACGCAGCTTCACTTCGGTGCTCCGCATTGGCTCTGGGCGCTGCTCGTGCTCCCGGCGCTTGGCGCTGCTCTTCTGTCCGCGGCGAGCGACGCAGCGCGAAACGCCTCGCGCGCGTTCGTCTCGCCACGCCTGCTGCCGCAGCTCGGCGCGGCGGTGAATCCGCTGCCGGCGCATCGTTCGTTTCGCGCTTCTTCTTGTCGGGCATCGCGCTCGCCATCACGGCGCTGGCGCAGCCGCGCTGGGGTTACACCTACGAAGAAGTCAAACGCCGAGGGCCTCGATCTCATCGTCGCGGTCGACACTTCGCGCAGCATGCTCGCGAACGACGTGCCGCCGAATCGTCTCCAGCGCGTGAAGCTTGCCGCGCAGGATCTCATGCGCGAACTGCGCGGCGATCGCATCGGGCTGATCGCGTTCGCCGGTCGCGCGTTTCTGCAGGCGCCGCTCACGATCGATTACGACGCCGCGGTCGAATCGCTTAACGATCTCGACACGAACATCATCCCCGAAGGCGGCATCGAACATTTCCGAAGCGATCACGCTCGCGACCCAGACCTTCGGTAAATCCGCGATCGGTAATCGCGCGCTGATCATCTTCACCGATGGCGAAGAACTTGCAGGCGATGCGGTCAAGGTCGCGAAGGCGGCATGCCGATGCGGGGGTGCGCATCTTCACGGTCGGCGTCGGCACGCCGGAAGGTTCGCTGATTCCGCTGCCGGCTCACGGTGGCGGGACGTGCGTTCGTGAAAGACACGAGCGGGCAGGTCGTGAAATCAAAGCTCGACGAAAGCGGCTGCGTGAAATCGCAGAGGCGACCGGTGGGACGTATTCCTTCCGCTCGCGAGCGGGCCGGCGACGATGCGGCAACTCTACGACGAAGGCCTCGGCGAATATGCAGGCGGCGGAGATCGATGCCCGGGTGTCGCGGCAGCCGATCGAGCGCTATCAATGGCCCTTGGGCGCGGCGATTCTCGCTCCTGGCGATGTCGATGCTCGATCAGCGAGCGGGGCCGCACGAGGCGGTCGGCGGCGCCGAACGGTGCCCGGCCAAAGGCGTCGGAGCGTGCCCGCGTCCCGGCGGCGGTCGGGCTCTTTTTGCTCTGCACCACGCTCGCCGCCCGCGGTGACGCACCGGGCCTGGAGTCGTATCGCAACGAACAGTTCGGCAAAGCTTACGAGGAATTTCAGCAGACCCTGCAGAAGCATCCGAACACCCGCGCAGCCGACAAGATCCAGTTCGATGCCGGCGCGGCGGCTTACAAGATGAAGGATTACGGCAAGGCGCTGCAATCATTCAGCCAGGCGCTGCTTTCACCCGATCTGCCGTTGCAGAGCCGCAGTCATTACAATCTCGGCAACACTCTTTACCAGCGCGGCGAAACGCAGAAAGGCAACGGACGAGAAGCTCAAGGACTGGACGAACGCTCTGCAACATTACGAGCAGACGCTGAAGCATCGAGCCCGAGAACAAGGAGGCGAAGGAAAACTCCGAGTTCGTGAAGAAGAAGATCGAGGAGCTGAAACGGAAACAGGAAGAGCAGCCAAGCCCGACGCCCTCGCCTTCGCCAAGCCCGCAGGACAAGAAAAAGCAGCAGCAGGACCAGCAACAGAAGGATCAAAGCGGCAGCGGTGAAGACAAGAAGCAGGACCAGAACAAGGATCAGCGAAGACCAGCAGCAACAACAGCAGAACAAGGATCAGCAAAGACGGGAGCGATCAGCAGCAACGCACAACAGCCCGGCCAATCTCCTTCGCCAGTCCGCAGCCGGGCAGTTCGCCGGAGGCAAGCCCCTCCCCCGGCGAAGGAGCGGGTCCGAGCCCACCCCTTCCCCGGGCGAGGGAGCGAACGCTTCCCCGAGTCCGTCGGAGCAGGGCGCCAGCCCCTCGCCCTCGCCCGGTGAAGGAGAGGGCGAAAGCGGGAGCGGCCCGGGCGAATCCCCCTCGCCGACGGCCACGCCGGACGAAAGAAATCGCGGCGAAGTGAAAGGCGCTTGCTGAAGATCCATCGGAGCAGCAGGGCGAAGCGGGCGCCGAAGCGGAGCCGGTGCAGGAAGGGCAGATGAGCGGAGAACAAGCCGAGCGGCTCCTGCGTTCCATGAAAGATGAGGAACGCCGGGTGCAGCTCGATGAACGCAAGAGGGCTCGCCGTGTCTATAACGACTGGTGAGGCGGCAGGCTCGATGGAATGTTTGAGGGTGGAAGAAAACTGATGCGTGTCCTGCGCCCTATTCTCATCCTGCTCGTGCTGAGCTTCGCAACCGCCGCCCGGGCGGCGGAGCCAAGCGTGACCGCAGTTCTGACTGACTCGGAAACCGTCGTCGGCCGGCCGGTGCAGCTGGAGATTCAGATCACGGGCGCGTCGAATCCGAGGCCGCCGAGCGAAATTCAGGTCGACGGGCTGGACATCCGGGCGGCGGGCACTTCGCGTCAGGTGCAGATGAACAACTTCAACGTCAGCTACAGCTTCACCTGCACTTACACCATCATGCCGCTGAAGGTCGGGACGTTCAAAATCCCGCCGCAAACGGTCGAAGTGAGCGGCAAAACGTTTCAGACGCCCGAGCTGACGTTGAACGTCGCCGCGTCTTCACGTCAGTCTTCTCGCTCCGGAAGGGGCAGCCGAACCACCGACAACCCCGACGTCGACCCGGCGCAGATCGGGTTTCTCGAAATGCTGCTGCCGAAATCGGTCGCCTATGTCGGCGAAATGGTGCCAGTGCAGGTGCGGCTCGGATTGAACATGCGCGCACCCGTCGAATCGCTCAACCAAGGGGTGCAGATCGCGGGTCAGGGTTTCACGACTCAGAAGATGACCGAGCCGCGGCAGACGATCGAGACGATCAATGGCCAGACTTATCAGGTGTTCATTTTCAACACCGCGATCTCGCCCGGCGCGCGCCGGCACGCTCGAGATCGGACCGGCCGAAATCAATCCGGTCGTGCGAGTGCCGCGGCCGGCGCTCCAGAACCGGGGATTCCAGCGGAACCGGCCCGACGATCCGTTCGACATTTTCAACCAGTTCTTCAACGATCCGTCATTCGCGCCTTCGGTGGCGAGGGAGGTCAAGCTGGCGAGCAAGCCCACCACGCTGGAAGTGAAACCGCTCCCGCCCAAGGCGCCGCCGGGCTTTGCCGGGGCGGTTGGGATGTTCTCGCTCAAGGCCGACGCCCGGCCTAACAAGGCCCAGGTGGGCGATCCGGTGACGGTCACCACGAGCCTGACCGGCCGGGGCAACTTCGATCGCGTCACAGCCCCTGACGCTGGAGAACGACAGCGGGTGGCATCTTTATCCGCCGTCGGACAGCTTCAAGCAGGACGATGACGTCGGCATCAGCGGTGCGAAGACGTTTGAGACGGTGGTGAGCGCCAAGGAACGAAAGGATAAACTTCCGCCGCTCGTCTTCAGCTATTTCGACCCTGTGAAGGAGACTTACGTCACGCTGCGGAGCGAGGCGATTCCGCTGCAAATCACGGGCGGCGCGGCGCCCGCGCCTTCCGCCATCGCAGCAGCGTCCCCGCCCGCCAACACGCCACCGTCGGCCACGCCGCCTCCGGCGCCGGGACCGCAGGCCCAGGACATTCTCACGCAACTCGACGATCGAACGGTCGGACGACAGAGCTTCACGCCGCTCTACGCGCAACGTTCGTTCTGGGTCGCGCAGACGCTGCCGCTCGTGGCATTGCTCGGGTTTGTGGGCTGGCAGCTGCGACGTGCGCACCGCGCTGATCGGGCCGCACAGCGCGTGGCACGCTTGCAAAGCGAAGCCGCCGAGTTGCAACGCAAGCTGCGACTCAACGGCGGCACGCCGCAGCAGTATGTGGCGGACGCATCCCGTGTGGTGCAATTGAAAGCGGCGCTGGCCGGCAACGTCGATCCCAACATGGTCGATGCGGAGACAGCCGCGTCGGCTTTTCGTCTCGACGAGGCGAAGCGCGCACGCCTGCAACAGCTCTTCGCGCAAAGCGACGAGCTTCGCTACAGCGGCCGCGGGAACGGGGAGCGGGCGCTCTCGCCGGAAAAAAAGCAGGAGATTTTGGATCTTGTGGAGAACCTGCGCGCATGAGATTCGCGACCGCATTACTCTTTTTGGCGTGTGTCAGCTCGACCGCGCTCGCGCAATCGCCGGCGGAAATCGGTCGCGCGGGCGATGCTTACCGCGCCGGACGTTTTCAGGAAGCAGCCGAGCTTTACGACAGCGCCATTAAGGCAGGCGAAACCAGCGCACCGCTCTTTTACAACACAGGGAACGCGTGGTTCCGCGGGGGCGATTTCGGCAGGGCGATCCTGAACTACGAACGAGCGCTGGTGCTCGAGCCCGGCCATCCCGAAGCGCAGGCAAACCTGCAGGTGGCGCGGGACAAGGCGCGGGCGCTCCAGCTGATCGGGAGCAGGCTGGACCAACTCCTTGGCCGGATTCAACCGAACCACTACACGATCGCGGCCGCGGCGGCCCTTTGGATCGCCCTCCTCGCGCTCGCGGTGTTTTCCTTTCGGCCGCGACGCTCCGGCGCCCTCGTGGCGCTCGGCCTCGCGGCAGTGCTGGTCTTAGCGGGCGCGGTCGCGGCGTTGTATCGGCTTGAGACTGGCGATAAGGGCCGCTCCTTCGCCATTGTCACGTCGCCAAAGATCGAAGCCCGGCTCGCCACCGCCGACAGTGCGGGTTCAGTGCTCGCGCTGCCGGCCGGCAGCGAAATCGCGATCCTGAGCACCCGTGGCGACTGGAGCTACGCGGCCCTTCCGAATGGGCTGCGCGGCTGGATTCCCGCCGACAGCGCCGAACGGGTGCGTCTGTAAGCGGAATTTCCCGCGTCCAAGCTCGGCTCTGGCTCGTAACGAAAACGATCCGAGCATGAGAAGGAAAAATGTGCGCCCGGCGTCGCGTCCGCAAAAGCTAGGGTTTGCGGTCAAGGTGCTCGGCACCGCCGGCTTGAAGAGTAACGACGCCCGGCGCTGGCAACAGCATCCGCATCTGCGCGTTTCGCTGCGCTACCTCGATCGCATCTTTGATCACCTGGAAGCGAACGATATCCGGGCCTACCGGATGACGTCCGATCTCGCGCCGTATGTGACCCATCCGGACATGCCGCAGTTCCACGGCCAGATTCGCGAGTGCGCGGCGGAATTGCGCGCGATCGGCCGCCGCGCGCGGACGCTTGGGCTGCGGCTCTCGTTCCATCCTTCGCAATTCATCGTTCTGAACAGTCCCGACCCCGTGCTCGTGCGGAAGAGCATCGCGGACCTGGCGGCGCAAAGCGAGATGCTGGACCGGATGGAGCTGGACTCCGAGGCGGTGGTGGTGGTGCATGCCGGGGGCACCTACGGCGACCGCGAGAGCGGGTGTAAGCGGTGGAGCGCGATTTACAAGAAACTGCCGGAACCGAGTGCGCCGACGCCTCGTGCTGGAGAATGACGATCTGCGCTACAGCGCGGCCGACGTGCTGAAGATCCACGATGCCACCGGCGTGCCGCTGATCTTCGATCACCAACATTTTTGGTGTTTCAATCCGGAGCAACTCGAACTGCGGGAAACGGCGCTCCGCTTCCTCAAGACCTGGCCACGCGGGGTGCGACCGAAAATCCATTTCTCTTCACCGCGCACGGAACTGCGGGAGTTGAAGCGCAAGGACCGCAAAACTCGAAAGCGCACGATCGTTCTCCAGCCGCCGATCTGGACCGGACATGCGGATTTCGTGCAGCCGTTCGAATTCATCGCCTTCATGCGGATGCTAGAGGGACGTGATTTCGATGTGATGCTGGAGGCGAAGTCGAAGGATCTGGCGCTGATCCGGCTGCGGCGCGATTTGCAACGCTATGCGCCCGACGTGGCGCAGCGTTTCGGCCTCGAAACCGCGACGCGCCATCGCGGAGGAGCCCGCGACCGTCGAAATCGCCGAGCCGGCCTCGGAAGCTTGACCAGCCCCGCGCGGGTGATCGGCGACGGGTTGAGAAGCGCTGCGATTGTCCACATCTTGAGAACCAATGAGCGCGGAGATGAATGTGGGAACGAACAAGAAGGCGTTCCAAATCAATCTCGATCCCCCGAAATACGGCACGTTTGCCGAGATCGGAGCGGGACAGGAGGTGGCACGTCGTTTTTTTCATGTCGGCGGCGCCTCGGGCACGGTGGCAAAAACGATGTCGGCCTACGACATGACCTTCAGCGACGCGATCTACGGCACCGCCGACCGCTATGTCAGCCGCAGTCGTCTGCAGACAATGCTCGATCACGAATACAAGCTGCTGGTCGAGCGCCTCGACCAGAAGCTCGGCGGTGAACGGACGTTCTTCGTCTTCGCCGACACGGTGGCGGCGCGCAGCTTCAAGCAGCACAACGAATCGCACGGCTGGCTCGGGGTTCGTTTCCAGACCGAAACGCGCGGCGAACCGAGTCAGATCATCGTGCACGTGCGGATGCTCGATCAAGAAAACGTCGAGCAGCAGGAAGCGCTCGGCATCGTGGGCGTGAATCTGCTCTACGGCGCGTTTTACCATCACCAGCCGGAGCAGCTGATCGCGTCGCTTCAGGAGAACCTGGCCGACAACCGCATCCAGGTGGACATGATCAAGTTTTCCGGGCCGGCCTACGCAGGGGTCGACAATCGACTGATGAGTCTGCAGCTGGTGAGCCAGGGATTGACCGATGCCATCATGTTCACCGCCGACGGCGAGACGGTGCAACCGGCGGAAGTTTTCTACAAGAAAGCGATCCTCGTGGAACGCGGCAGTTTCCGGCCGGTAACCTACGCGACGAACGACATGCTGAACGGCGCGCGCGGCGCTCTTTCTGCAGCAGTACGGGTATTCCGAGGAAGATCTGGTCGTGCTGATGGAGATGACGCTCGAGAACCTCCTCTCCGAAGGGCAACTGAACCACGCCGATTTCCTCGCCCGGGTCGACATTCTCGGCGCGCTCGGGCGAACGGTGCTGATCTCGAAGTTTGGTGAATATTACCGGCTGGCCGCCTATCTCGCGCGCTACACCAACAAGATGATCGGCCTCGTCATGGGCGTCCCGACGTTAATGGAGATCTTCGACGAGAAGTATTACCTGAACCTGGAAGGCGGGATTCTGGAGGCGCTCGGCCGAATGTTCAAAGGCGGGCTGAAACTCTACGTCTATCCGATGATCGATGAGGAAAGCGGCCAGCTGGTAACCGCAACCAGCCTCGACGTGGCCCCGAATCTCCGTTCCCTTTTCCAATATCTGATCGACAACCAGTTCATCCAGGAAATCACCGACTACAATCCGGATTACCTGCGGATCCATCCGCCGGTGGCGCTGGAGAAGCTGCAATCCGGCGATCCATCGTGGGAAACGATGGTGCCGCCGGAGGTGGTGCAGATCATAAAGGCGCGCCAGTTTTTTGGTTATCGCGCCGAGGCGGCGGTGTAGGCACGCGCATCTTTTTACGCTGGAGCCGGCGCCAAAACCGGGAAAAGCGGCAGTGTCGGCACGCTTCCCGCTACATGGTTTGACACGACCATGGCGAAACGCGGCAATTCTGTCATCGGCATCGACCTCGGGAAGCACGCGCTGAAAGGCGTTTTGCTCCAGCGCAAGGGCGACAACCGCTACGTTCTCACGAGTTATTCCTCCCGCGAAATTCCTGAACAACTCCAAACGGCCGACGCCCTCGCCCAGGAGCTGAAGGTGCTGCTGAGAGATCTCGGGACCGCGAGCGGATGCGCGATCGGCGTTTCCGATCCGGACGCGCTCCTCCGGATCATCGAGCAACCGGATACGCCCGTAGATCTGCTCCGCAATGCGCTGCGCCTGAACGGCCTCGCGGTTCTGAACCAGGAGTGTAAGGATTTTGTGCTCGATTGCGCGCCCGTCACCGCGAATGGCAGCAATGGCCATGCGCCAGAGTCACCGCGCGAAGGCGGCGTCGCGACGGCCGTCGTGGCCAAGAAATACCTCGTCGGCGGAATGCTGCGGCCGGCCGTGAAGCAGATCACCGATGCGATGAGCAAGATGCGGGTCTCGGTCGATATCCTGCAGCTGGCGCCGGTCTGCTCCTTCAATGCGTTCGAGTGCGCCTACCCCGAAACTTTTGCCAACGACACCTTCATGCTCCTCGACATGGGGCACCTCCAAAGCACGGTGCTGATCGGGAGCAAGAAGGAACTGGTGCTCGTGCGCGGGATTGATTACGGCGGCAAAGCGCTGCTGCAGGCACTCACCGCCGACGGCGCGCTCGAGGCCGGGGCCGCGCAGCTGATGATGACCGAAGGCGATCCCGGGATGGCCGAGATTTGCCGCACCTCCCTTGTCCGCCTCGCCACTGAAGTGCGTAACTCAATCGGCTTCTTCGAAGGGCAACGCGAAGAAAGCATTCACCGCGTCTTTGTTTCCGGCGGTCTCGCACGCACCGAGACCGTTCTGCAGATCCTAAGCGATGAGCTCGGACTGCCGTGTGAAATCTGGGACCCGCTGGAGTGCTGTGAAGTCGCCCTGCCGGCGGCGAAACGCCAGGCCCTGCCAAGCGAGTTCGTCTCGCTCAATGTCGCCTGCGGGGCGGCCTTCGAGTACCTGCGGAACTGAGTCATGGCTCTGCACCTCAACCTCCTGCACGAGGAAATTTCGGCCGAGCGCCAGCGCCAGCGCGATCCGCTCAAGATCAGCATGATGCTGCTGGTCGTGGTCGGAGTGCTCATGGCCTTCTTCTACGTGTGGAAAGGCTACCAGACGCTCGCGATCAAGAACCGCCTTGCGGGCGTGCAACGGGAATGGGCCAAGGTGGAGCCAAGCGTCACCGCCGCGCAAAAGCGGTCCACGGAGCTGACCCACATCATTAGCACCACCAAGGTCCTCGATCGTATGATCGATGAGCGGTTCTACTGGGCCCCGCTGCTGCAGACTCTCTCGCGTTGCGTCGCGCCGAATGCGCAACTGACCGCCTTCGATGGCGCCCTCTCGGAAGACCGTAAGACCGTGACCCTCAACCTGGACGGCACGGCCGCCGGCCGCGAGCCGCGCTCCGCCGCCGAGGAACTGCGCCAACTCCTGAGCGAGCAACTCGCCCAGCGCTACACCGACGTGAAAGTGGAATTCAAGACGCTGGAGGATCTCGACACGGTGGTGAGCGTGGCCGGCGTGACCATGGCCATGGCACGCTATAACATCAGCGTCACTCTTAGGCCGCTCAACCCGGAGGCCCCGAAAGCCGCCGCCAACTCCACGCCAGGCGGCTCCAAGAAATGAACGAGAACAGATTAACCAAGGACCAGATTCAGAAGCTCGCGCTCAGCACAATCGGCTTCGTCGCCCTCCTTTACGTCTACTTCTCCTTTTTCCTTGGGCCGCTCAACAACGGCCGCGCGAATGCGGAGCGAACCATGGCCGATCTGCAGCACAAACTCGCTTCCTCCAAGACTGAAATGGACAGGGCAGCCAAGCTGGAGAGAGAGGCCAGCAGCGCGACGACCCGGTTCGCCGCCCTGCAGGCCCTAAGTCCGGAAGGCGCCCCGATCGCCTGGTTCCCACCGCGCCTGAAAGCCTTCTTTGCCAATCAGCGGATCGACCGCTCCAACGCGCGGCTCGACACTACCGGCGCCTTCAAGGAGCCGGAGTTGGAACAGTGGTCGCGCTATACGTGGGTGATCGATCTTCCGCAGACCGAATTCGCCACTGTCGGCAAAGCCCTTGCGGAGCTGGAAAACACCGACCCCCTCCTGGCCGTGACCCGCCTCACGATTCGCGCCAGCGCTGAAAATCCGCAATTCCAGCAGGTGAACCTGGTCGCGCACTCAACCATCACCAAGCGATGAAGAAACTAACCTGCACCGTCGCTTTGGGAGTTTGTTCTCTCCGAATCCTTGCTGCTGAAAATGCGGTGGATCCTTCCGCGATCTCGGCGAGCGATCGGCCGAGGCTCGAACTGAAATACAAGTCGTCCTTCGTGCTCGAAGAGAACGCCCGCAGTCCATTTTGGCCGATCGGTTGGAAACCGGCCCCGGTCCAAAACCGCGCCGGCGATCATGGCGGTCCCGACGTGCAAGCCTCTGCCTTCGCCGTCACTTCAATCACGGTCGATTCCAGCGGACGCTATGCCATCATCAATGGCAAGGTCATGAACGAAGGCCAGGCCTTCGGATTGCAGATCGGCACCCAGACGTATCAGATCACCGTGAAAGCGATCCAAGACGGACAGGTGATTCTGGGGCGTCGCGATCAGGAAATCGTGGTGCCCCTGCGGCGGCGCTAGGGTTAGGTCCCGGCAGTTTCCGCGGCGGTGAGTCGCACGAACTCGCCTTCGTGCAGCACGATCGGCTTGGTTCCGCGCAGCAGCCGCCACCACTCCAATGCCGAGCCGGCGACGATCAGACTGACAAGCGCGAGGAAGGCAAACGCGACCAGAGCATCGAGGCGCCACACGCCCGCCTGCCGGATCAGGGCGGCCGCTTTCTCGGGTGCGTCTAGCGGCCGCGGACTCGGTCAGGGCCGCCGCGCCGCTGAGAAAACCCACCTTCGGGTCCGGCGAGAAAATCTTGATGTAGCCGGCGGAGAACGTGACCACGCACATGAAGCACAGCGGCACGAGCGTGACCCAGACGTAGCGCACTTTCGCCATCTTGATCAGCAACGTCGTGCCGAGGCAAAGCGCGATCACGGAGAGCAGCTGATTGGCGAGGCCAAAGAGCGGCCAGAGGCTGTTGATCCCGCCCGAGTGGATCGATCACGCCCTGATAAAGAAACCAGCCCCAGGCCGCGACCAGCAACACGCTCGCGAGCAGATTCGCGCCCCAGCGCAGTCGTGTCACCGAGCGGTCGCCAGATGTTGCCGAGCAAATCCTGCAAGCAGAAAGCGACCGACGCGCGTCCCGGCATCGAGCGTCGTCAGGATGAACAACGCCTCGAACATGATCGCGAAGTGATACCAAAGGGCGAGCGCCGTCGGACTGGCAAAGACCTGCGCAAACATGTGCGCCATGCCCACGGCGAAAGTCGGCGCTCCGCCGGCCCGCCCGAACATCGTGCTCTCGCCCAGCGTGGCGGCGAGCTGTTGCATGCCTGCTTCGGTCACGGGAAACCCGGCGGCGCTGATCCTGGCCACCACTTCCGCCGGCGCGCCTTTGGTGTTGATCGCGAAATACTGCGCCCGGCTCCAGCACGCAGGCGGCGATCATCGCCATCAGCGCGACCATCATTTCCATCACCATTGCGCCGTAGCCGATGTCGCGGATGCGCGATTCGCGCGCCAGCATCTTCGGCGTCGTCCCGGAGGCGATCAGAGAGTGGAATCCCGAGACCGCTCCGCAGGCGATCGTGATGCAGACGAATGGAAACACCGGGCCGGCGAAGACGGGACCGGTGCCGTCGATGAAGCGCGAGATGGACGGCATGAGCAGCGTTGGCCGATCAGCGCCACCACCGCGATCGCCATCGCCGCCACCGTGCCGAGCTTGAGGAACGTGCTCAGATAATCGCGCGGCGTCAGCAGCAGCCAGACGGGCAAAGTGGAAGCGGCGAAGGCCGTAGATCATCAGCGCCCACGCCAGCCATTTCTCATCGCGCATGAACCAGCTCTGCAGCATGCGGGAAATGGGAGAGGAATTGCCCGCCCCAGACGCCGAACGCCAAGGCCACCAGTCCGAACGCGCGTCATCCAGCCGACATTGACCCGCCCGCTGCGCAGTGCCGAGTCCCATGATGAGCGCGACGTCGGAATCGTGGTCGCGATGGTGAAGACGCCCCACGGACTTTTGGCGAGCGCCTGCACGACCACCAGCGCCAGCACCGCCATCAGAATGATCATGATCGCGAGGACGCTGATCAGCGCGAGCGCACCGACTCCGCGCCCGATCTCCTCCTTCACCATCTGCCCCAGCGTCTTGCCCCGCCGTCGCACCGAAGCGAAAAGCACGATCATATCGTGCACGCCGCCACCCAGCGTGGCGCCGATCAGAATCCAGAGCGTTCCCGGGCAGAAAGCCGAACTGCGCGGCCAGGACAGGCCCGACCAGCGGCCCGGGCCCCGCGATCGCCGCGAAGTGATGACCAAAGGCCATCCAGCGATTGGTCGGCACGAAATCCTTGCCGTCTTCCTGCACGATCGCCGGCGTGGCGCGCTCGTCATTCAGGACGAGAACCTTGGTCGCCAGCCACTTGCTGTAGAAGCGGTAACTGATCGCAAACGCGCACGCCCCCGCCACGATGATCCAGAGGGCGTTGACCGGCTCACCGCGACTCATCGCCAGGACCGCGACCGCGCCCAGCCCGAGCACACTGACCAGAATCCAGAGGATTCGTTTCCAGAGACTCATATCTTGCTCATGGTTGGCGCAAATGTAGTGGAAAGCCGAGGCAGACTCCAAGCGATTGCGCTTGCGGCGCTGATTCTTTGACTTCGCGCCGCGCTGCACTTACGGAAACCGCTCTCGAATGCACCTCACGCATAAAATCAAGAAGCTCGTGGACCCACGCTTGCTCACGAGCATGCGGCGACACGCGGGCCGCTTTTTTCTGACCCGCCGGTTTGTGTTTCGCGTCGATCCAGAGCGGATTATCGCAAGTGTCGATCGACAGGAATTTGAGGCCATTCAAGAGCGGCACGGGGTCGAAAATCCGGGCGACGCTCCGGAGAAATACCTCGCGATTCACCCTTGGGTGGAACGGAACATCCGGCGGGTGCGGGATCTCGAACTCGACTTCGGCTTCCGCAAGCGCGTGCTCGATATCGGCTGCGGCGCCGGCTACTTCCTCTACATCTGCAAATGGCTCGGTCACGATGTGCTCGGCCTCGACCTCGACGAGTCGCCGATGTTTACCGACATCACGAAGTTGCTCGGCGTTCCGCGCGTGATCTGGCGAATCGAGCGTCACGTCGCGCTCCCCGATCTGGGAGAAAAATTCGATCTCATCACCGCGCATATGATCTGTTTCAATGATCACAAGACCGAGCGCGTCTGGGGTCCCGCCGAGTGGAACTTTTTCCTCGCTGATGCGCTGCACCATCTTCGGCCGACCGGCCGCATTCACCTCGAATTTAACCGCGAGTTCGATGGAACCTGGTACACGCCCGAGCTGCGCGATTATTTCGCCAGGCGCGCCGCCGAGATCGACCGGCATCGCGTCACGCTTACTGCAGCCCTTCTCGCGCAGTCCGCAACTGCGCCAGCTTCTCGGTAAACTTGACCACCCGCTGCCGGTGTTCCTCGACCACGTCCGCCGGCGCACGGTCGACGAACGAGGAGTTCGCCAGCTTCCGGTTCGTCGCTTTCAGCTCGTTTTCGAGCTTCGCAATTTCCTTCTCGAGACGCTCCCGCTCCGCGCCGGCATCGGCGTTTATCTCCGTGACGAGATAGAGTTCACCAAGGTCGGTCACAGCCACCGGCACACCTGTGGCCGCGGTATAGGCGGGCTCGATCAACAATTGCTCGGCGTTCAGCAAACGCGCCAGGGTTGGCAACTCTTCCGCGACGGTGGAATCACCCGCGCGGAGGACAAACGGCACCCGCTTGTTCGACGGCACCCGGGATTCCGCCCGCAGGTTGCGTCCCGCCCGGACAGTGTTGTAGATGGAATTCACCTTGCGGCGAGCCTCGGCCGACTCGATCGCGCTCGGCTGCGGTGGGGCGGTAAATTGGATCGTGTCGTCAGCGGTCTGCGCAAACCCGAGCAACGCCCAGAGCTCCTCCGTGATATGCGGCATCAACGGATGCAGCAACCGCAGCACCGCCGCAGAGAACGTGATCCATGACCGCGAGAACGGCGGCCTTGCGCGCGGCGTCCTCGGCAAAAATATCCGTCTTGGCCGCTTCGATGAACCAGTCGCAGTAGTCGTTCCAGAAAAAATCGTAGAGCCGCTGCACCACTTCGTTGAAGCGATATTCCGCGTAGGCGGTTTCGATCGCCGCGATCGACTCATCGAGACGCGCCAGCACCTCGAGGGCGTAAATCGAGAGCGGGTATTCCGCCAGCTTCACCTCGCGCGCGCTGGGACCATGCATCTGCCGGAAGCGCGCGGCGTTCCAAAGCTTGGTTGCGAAGTTGCGCCCCTCTTCGATCTGCTTCTCGTCGAAGCGAATGTCCTGGCCGCTCGGCGCGATCCGCATCAGACCGAAGCGCAACCCGTCGGCGCCATACTTCGCCGATCAGCTCGAGCGGGTCGGGCGAATTGCCTAACGACTTGCTCATCTTCCGCCCCTTCGCGGTCGCGGATCAGCCCGGTGAAATAGACGTCGCGGAACGGCAATGTTGTCTTCGACGCGCTCGGATTTTCCCGGCTTGAACTCCAAGCCCGGCGATGATCATGCGCGCCACCCAGAAGAAAATGATATCCGGCGCGGTCACCAGCACCGACGTCGGATAAAACTTCGCCCGCGTCTCCGCATCCATCGTTTCGTAAGCCCAGAGCCACGACGAGAACCAGGTATCGAGCGTGTCCTCGTCCTGCCGCCATTCCGCGCCCGGCGATTCGAATTGCACGCGGATCTCGCTCGTCAGGCCCATACCACGCCGGAATGCGATGGCCCCACCAGACCTGCCGGCTGATGCACCAATCCTGAATGTTCGTCAGCCATTGCTCGTAAACCTTCTCCCAATGCGTCGGGAAGAACCGGATCAGGTGCTCGCGCACGACGGCGAGCGCTTCCTCCGTTTTCGGATAACGCAGAAACCACTGCTCGCTCAGCCGCGGCTCGATCGGGACGCCGGCGCGCTCGCTGAAGCCGACGGTGTTCTCGTGCGGCTCCTCCTTCGCCGAGAAGGCCGCGCTCGCGCAGCAGCTCCGCGGCTCGTCTTGCGCGCCTCGAAACGGTCCAGCCCGTCCAGCTCCGGCAGCGCGGGGCAATTGATCCGCCCGTCCGGATGCAGGACGTCGATGACCGGCAGCCTGTGCCGCTGCCCGATCTCGAAATCGACCTTGTCGTGCGCGGGCGTGACTTTCAGCACGCCGGTGCCGAACTCCGGATCGATCGCCGTCATCGGCGACGACCGGCAGCTGCTCGCGCACGAGCGGGCGCCAGACCTTGCGGCCGATCACATCGCGATAGCGCGCATCTCCGGGATGCACGGCGAGCGCCATGTCCGCCATGATCGTCTCCGGCCGCGTCGTCGCCACTTCCATGAAACGCCCCGGCTCCTCGACCAGCTCGTAGCGCACGAAATAAAGCGTGCCCTTCTGCTTCGTCGGGATCACTTCCTCGTCGGACAACGCCGTCAGCGCCGCCGGATCCCAGTTGATCATGCGCCGGCCGCGATAGATCAGGCCCTTTCGCGTGCAGATCGACAAACACCTGCTGCACGGCGCGCGCGTAACCTGCGTCGAGCGTGAAGCGTTCCCGCGACCAATCGCACGAGCAGCCGAGCCGCTTCAGTTGCTCAAAAATGATGCCGCCCGTGTTTCTCCCGCCATTCCCACGTGCGCCGCACGAATTCCTCCCGGCCGAGGTCGTGCCGCGTCACCTTCTCGGCCTTGCGCAGCGCTTTCTCGACCGCCGTCTGCGTGGCGAGTCCCGCGTGATCCGTCCCCGGGAGCCAGAGCACTTCGTAGCCGAGCATCCGCGCGCGACGCGCGAGAATGTCCTGGATCGTGTTATTCAACACATGACCCAGCGTCAGGACGCCGGTGATGTTGGGCGGCGGAATGACGATCGAGAACGGCGGCTTGGCCGACTTCGCATCGGCATGGAAATAGCCGCGCTCCAGCCACCGCTGATACCACTTCGGCTCAACGGCGCCGGGATCGTAATTTTTGGGCAACTCGGACATCGGGCTGGAATCATCCAGACGACCGCTTCGAATGCAAAACAAAAGCCGGGCGGGAAACTCGCTCGACCCGGCTTAGAAGACTTGCCACTCTGCGCAGGGCCAGCCACGTTCGGCGTTCATGGACGGCGCCAAGCTCCTCGGCCTTTGCCTGGCTCTCGCTCTCTGCTACGAGCCGCCGCCCGCGCCGTCGAGTGGAAGGTCATCCGCCATCAGAACCGCGACTACGTCAGCTTCAAGAATGTCGCGGATTTCTACCACTTCCGCGATTACAGCGACGCCAACCGCACAATCTCGCTCCGGAGCGAACATCGCGGCATCCGCGCGCGGGTCGGCGCGAGCGAGATCTACATCAACGGCGTGCGCTTCTTCACCTACCACCCGCTTGTCGAGAACAGCGACGGCCAGCTCATTTCCGCCTTCGATGTCGGCAAATTGCTCGAGCCCATCCTGCGCCCGAGCCGCATCCACGACGCGCAGCGGGTCGAGACCGTCGTGCTCGACCCGGGCCATGGTGGCACCGACCAGGGCACCGCCAACAGCTGGGGCATCGGAAAAGGCTTTTGCGCTCGACGTGGCGTTGCATCGCGCGCGAGGAGCTGCTGCGCGCAGGATTCAAAGTGGAAATGACACGCGACGACCGATACCGGCCTTTCGCTGGAGGAGCGGGTCGACTTCGCCAACCGTTTTAGCGACGCCGTCTTCGTCAGCATTCACTTTAATTCCGCCAGCGGAGCCGCCGGCATCGAGAGCTACGCCCTGGCGCCGGAGGGCATCTCTTCGAGCGCGTCCGAGGGGGAAGAGCACGCGTCCGACCCTGAGACGCGGGCGAACCCCGGCAACGCTCAGGACGGCTTGAACATCGCTCTCACCGCTGCCGTGCACGCCGCCGTCATCTCCCGCGTCGCGGCCTACGATCGCGGAGTGCGGCAGGCGCGGTTCAAGGTCCTGCGGAACATCCGGATCCCTGCGCTTCTGCTCGAGGCCGGCTTCCTGAATGATCCCGCGGAAGCCCGACGGATTGCGACTGCGGAATACCGTCAACAACTCGGCGTGGCGATCGCGCAGGGAATTGCAAAACTACAACACGGCGGTGAATTACCGCTCCTCGGAATCCACCTTCGCCGTGGTGCGCACGCTTCCGCCGCACACAAAATCAATCACCGAGCCACTCCACGCGGATGGGGCCATGGCCAGTAACAACACGCCAGAAGAACCGGCAGACCCGCTCCATGGTCGCGCACCTTGAGACCGGTGATCCGCGCCCAATCGGCGTCTTCGACTCCGGCATCGGCGGGCTGACGGTGGTGAGCGCTTTGCGCCGCGTCCTGCCCGACGAGTCCATCTACTATATCGGCGATACCGCCCGCGTTCCCTACGGCGGAAAGAGTCCGAGCACCGTGCAACGCTACAGCCTGGAAATTGCGTCGCTCCTTCTCGGCGAGAACGCGAAGACCATTGTGGTCGCATGCAATACCGCCTCGGCGCTCGCCCTCCCGGTCCTGAAAGAGAAGCTGCCGGTCACCGGTCACGGGGGTGATTGCTCCCGGGGCCGCCGCCGCGATCGCCGCCACGCGCAACCAGCACATTGGAGTGATCGGCACCCGCGCCACGATCAAGAGCGGCGCGTACGAACAGGCTTTGCGCGCCTTGAATCCGGATGTGCAGTTGACCGCGCGGGCGTGTCCCCTCCTCGTCCCGCTGATCGAAGAAGGCTGGCTCAATAGTGACGTCACCGACAAAGTGCTGATGCAATACCTGCAACCGTTGCTCGACGACGGCGTCGATACGCTGGTGCTCGGCTGCACGCATTATCCCCTGCTCCGGCCCGCGATTCGGCGGCTCTTGGGCAGACGACGTCGCGCTGGTGGACTCGGCGGAAAACTGCGCGACCGCCGTGCGCGAACTGCTCGAAAGAGAAAGCCTGCGAGCCGTCCCCCCGAACAAGGGTGCGTTGGAGGTAGCGCTGACCGATCCGCCAGACGCGTTTCTTCAAATCGCGGATGCGGCGCTGCACCTCGAACTCGGCGAAATCAAACTGCGCCAGATATAGTCAACGCGAGCCCGGCCCGCGCGCGTTTCGGCAGCGCTCGCAGCACCAATTCATAAGAGTGGTCGATCATGGCCCTGATCTCGGCGTCCGGAATTGCGCCGGCGATCACTACCGTATTCCAGTGCTTTTTGTTCATGTGGTAACCGGGGCGCACCTCCTCGTAGCGGTCACGGAGTTCGAGGGCGCGATCGGGATCGCATTTTAGGTTGGCCGTCGGCGGCACTTCCTCGAAGGCCAGCAACGCGAACATCTTCCCGCCGACCTTGAACACGATGTGCTCCGGACCGAACGGCGCGCCCTCCGTCACGCCCCGTTTCTTCAGGCAGTAATCACGAAACGCGTCAACCTCCACCTCAGGACATTAACTCTTCGCGCCGTCACTGCCATCCAGCGGCGCCAGATCAGAGATCGATGGTCCGTTCATGACGTGCCCCATCGCATCGAAGCGCGACCCGTGGCACGGGCAATCCCACGTCTTCTCATTCCGGTTCCAGTGCACGATGCACTTGAGGTGCGGACAGACCGCCGTCATCTCGTGCAGCGCGCCCGAGTCGTCGCGATAGACCGCCATCTTCTTCAACCCGCGCCGCAAGACCGCTCCCTGTCCCGGCTTGATTTCAGCAACGGATGTCACATCGCCACCCGTCACCCAATCGCGGAATTGCGCGGCGACGTTCAGGTTTTCCTTCAGGAAATCGCCCGCCGACTTAAAGCTGAGCCGCGACGGATCGTAGAGCTTTGCCCATGGATTCTCGCGCCCTGCGATCAGGTCCGGAATCAAAATCCCCGCGATCGTGCCGTGCGTCATTCCGTTCCCGGAATCGCCCGTCGCAATGTAGACGTTCTCCTTGTCCGACGGATTGCGCCCGATAAAGCCCAGATAATCCTCCGTCTCCATCACCTGCCCCGACCAGCGGTAGACCACCTCGTCCGCCTGCGGCCAGCGCACGCGTGCCCAATCCTCCAGCCGCTGGTAGCGTTGCTCGAAATCGTCCGCCTGCCCGGTCTTGTGATCTTCTCCACCGATCACCAGCACCTCGTCGCCGCCCTTACCGCCCGCGACCCGTACGTAGTGGTACGGTACCACGCCGAGCGGCTTGTCTTCCTGCCCCGCGTGCTCAGCGGTGTCCCAAAAGAGCGCCCGCGTGACCGCGCCCCGCGGCACGCGCAAGCCGATCACGTAGCTCGTGTAGGGCGCCTGCTTCGTGTGAATGACGTAGCGATTGTTTGTCGGCGTGTTCGTCGCGACGATAAATGCCTGCGCCCGAATGGTGTGACCTTCCTGCGTCTTCGCGACGCCCTCCTCGCTCTCCTGCACGTCGACCACTCGCGTGCCGGTGTAAATTTTGCCGCCGTATCGTTCGATCGCAGCCGCCAGCCCGTGCAGGTATTGCAGCGGATGAAATTGCGCCTGGTTCTTGAACTGGATCGCCGGACCGGTGTTGAACCCCGACACCGGCGCGCGTTCCACCCATTCCACCTCCAGGCCTGCCCGGCCGCAGGCCTCGAACTCCTCGCGCAGATTGTCGACCGGTTCGTTCGGTGGCGCGAAGAGGTAGCCGTCCAGCCGCTCGAAGTCACACTCGATCCGCTCCGCGCATACCACTTCCTCCACACGCGCGATCGCCGCCGTGTGACTTTCCGCCGCCAGCCGCGCGCCTTCCGCGCCGTGTAGCTTCTCGATTTCGTAATAGCGATCGTCGAGCGCGCTGGCGATGTGCGCGGTGGTGCGACCCGTCATGCCGCGACCGACGAGTCCGTCATCGATCACCACCACCTTCCGGCCATCCCGCACGAGCGTGTAGGCGGCCGAGAGCCCGGATATGCCTGCGCCCACGATGCACACATCGGTCGTGATGTCTTCCCGCAGTGGGTTGAGCTGACCAGCGTCGCTGGTCGCTTCCCACAGCGAAATCCTCTCCCCTGCCCGTTCCGTTTGATGCTGATGCGTGGCCATACCACGTATTCGGGCGCCGCCCGGTCCGGAGATGCGTCAACTCACCAGCGGCAGCAGACGACTGGGCAGATCGCTGATCTTGACCCGCTCCTGCTGCATCGAGTCGCGGTGCCGCAGCGTCACCGTATCGCGTAGCTCATCGCCCCGTTCGCCGAGCGTCTCGAAATCGATCGTCAGGCCAAACGGCGTCCCCGCTTCATCCTGCCGCCGATAGCGCCGCCCGATCGCGCCCGCCTCATCGTAGAACGTCATCATGTGCGGCTTCAGCAGCGCATGCACTTCGCGCGCTTTCGCCACCAGCTCCGGCTTGTTCTTGAGCAACGGGAACACGCCCACTTTGATCGGAGCCATGCGCGGATGGAAACGCATCACCGTGCGCGTCTCCGATTTCCCCTTCTCGTCCGTCACCGTCTCCTCCGTCGTACGCCTCGCAGATCAAAGCCAGCAGCGTGCGATCGACACCCGCGCTGGGCTCCACCACGTGCGGCACAAACTTCGCTTTCGTCTCCTCGTCGAAATACTCCAGCGGTTTCCCGCTCGCTGTTCTGGTGCTGCGTCAGGTCGTAATCGGTCCGATACGCCACGCCCTCCAGCTCCTGCACGCCGAACGGGAACTCATACTCGATGTCGTAGGTCCCCTTGGAATAAAACGCGCGGTCCGCATCCGGCACTGTCAGGACATGCAATTTCGACCGCGGGATGCCGATGTTCTCGTAGAACCGAAGCCGCTCCTCCAGCCAGTAATCGAGCAACCGCATCCCGTCTTCCGGTGCACAGAAATACTCCAGTTCCATCTGCTCAAACTCGCGGGAGCGAAAGATGTAATTGCGCGGATTGATCTCGTTCCGGAACGCCTTCCCGATCTGCGCGATCCCGAACGGCAGCTTCTTCCGCGCGGTATCGAGCACGTTCTTGAACTGCACGAAGATCGACTGCGCTGTTTCCGGGCGCAGATACGCGATCGAAGACTCGTCCTCCGATGCGCCCATGTTCGTCCGGAACATCAGATTGAATGCACGCGGCTCGGTCAGGTCCTTTGCCGCCGCAATTCGGACACTGCTTCGCGCCGTTCTTCTCCGGGAGCTGATCCGCCCGCAGCCGTGCCTTGCACGTCCGGCAATCGACCATCGGATCGCTGAACGTGTCCTCGTGCCCGCTCGCTTTCAGGACCGCGCGATGCGTCAAGATGGAGCCGTCGAGTCCGACGACGTCGTCCCGTTCGCGCACCATCATGCGCCACCAGTAGTCCTTCAGGTTCCGCTTCAGTTCCGCGCCGAGCGGACCAAAATCCCACACGCCGTTAAGTCCGCCGTAGATTTCTGCCGCCTGGAAAATGAACCCCCGCCGCTTGCAAAGGCTGACGATTCTCTCCATTCGCTGCGGATCTGTCTGTTTCTCGGCGCTCATCGGGGCAATAACTGGGACAGCACCTCCGCTTTAGCAAACGAATTGCGGCATTCGTCCGCCGCCGCGCAGCTGAATCAATGACTTCGCCCTGGGTCGCGTATGACGCGAGAAGCGAGACTTTGCGCCCGACCGCGAGCTGGCGAATGCTGAGCCCAACCCAAACCCACCCATGTCCCATTCCCGAATCCTGAAGGCCACGGAGAGCCGGGCCGCCACTGTCCTGGAAGCGATCCCAAACATCGGCCGGTCGCTCGCGCAAGATCTGCGGCTGCTCGGGATCAACCAGCCGACCGAGTTAATTGGCCGCGATCCCCACGGCCTTTACCAGGCGCTCTGCGTCCGCACTCGTTCCCGCCAGGATCCATGCGTGCTCGACGCCTTTATCTCGGCGGTGCGCTTCATGGAAGGAGCGCCCCCTCGTCCGTGGTGGCACTACACGCCGGAGCGCAAGAAGGCGCGCCCGCCTACCTCGGCACGCCCAAGAAGGCGGCCAGCGAGAAGGCTTGAAACATAGGCGCGAAGTCGTTTCTCTGGGCGCATGAACAAGAAAATATTGTTGGGTTTGTTCGCCGTGGCGGCGCTCGCCCTCAACAGCGCGGCATTCGCCGGCGCGAAAACGTATCAGGTCACCGGCCCGGTCGTGGACGTGACCGACAAGATGATCACGGTCATGAAGGGCAACGATAAGTGGGAAATCGATCGTGACTCATCGACGAAAGTCCCTGGCGACGTGAAGGTCGGCGACAAGGTCACGATCAACTACACGATGACCGCAAAAGACGTGGAAGTGAAAACCGAAAAGGCGGCGAAGGGAGAGAAAGCGGACGCCAGCCCGGCGGCTTCTCCCAAGAAGAAGTAATTCCGCGCAACCCGCCAAGGGAGCGGCGACAAACGCTGTTGCCACGCTTGTTCGCCATCGTAGCGCAGGCGTGCGTCGCCGGATTTGCGGTTAGGAGCGCCGCCGCGTCCATCTGGGCGATGGAATCGCAGGCTTACCCGAGGTCGCTCTCTTCTTCGTCGCCGCGGATGCCCCTGCGTTCGGACCGGGGACCGACACCGCTTTTCGCGGTTGGAGTCGGCGCAACTTCGCAGACGATGCGAAAACCCAGATCATTGCTGGAGTGATTAGGAGCATTCGACGAACGCGCCGTAGTGCGCAGACTCGAGAAGCGAGATTTCCAGCTTCCGCCGCGGCAAACCCGCTGACTCCCGACGGCCGCCCCGCGCGGATTTCGTTTCGGCCGTCCCGAGAGCGGCTGGAGGAATTCGAGGCACCATTCCCACACATTGCCCGCCATGCCTTCGATTCCGAAGAAACTGGCCCCCGCCGGAAACGCTCCCACCGGCGAGCTCTCCGCGTAGCCGTCGTTGAGGAGCGGATGGCGCCACGAGAGGGTCGTGCTCGCATCCGCGAAGTTGGCGACGTCCCCGCGGCCGTCGTCATTCCCCCAGGGATATTTTCGGCCGTCCGTCCCGCGGGCCGCGTACTCCCATTCGGCCTCCGTAGGCAGCCGGTATTTCCTCCCGTCCTGCTTCTCGAGCCACTGACAGAAGTTCACCGCCTCGAAGCTGCTGACGTAGACGACCGGATGATCATCGCCCGCGCCGGCCATGCGTTTGCGCCGGTGACTGCGATCGAACTGCTCGGTACTGCGCGTTCGTTACCGGATGGAGCGACATGTAGAAATCACTGAGCGTCACCGGCGTCAATGGGCTTTCGTTAGGGGCGGCGTCGACCTCTTCGCTGCCCATCATGAACTCGCCGGTCGGAATCAGCAGCATCGGGGCTCCGAGCGGATGGTCGAACCTGGTGGGCAGGCAGTTCGACTCCGCCTCGGCCGGTGCCGGGCCGATCGACCGCGCCGCCGCGCCGTTATCGCGCATGAGCAGACTGCAGAGAGCCAGCTCCTCCTCCTCCAAATAGTCCTCGAGCAGGTTTTTCCCGCTCTCGAAGTCGATTCCCAAATTATGAGCGATACTGGCAAAGATCCCCCGCACACTGTCCGTCGCCCGACCCATATTCACCTCGCTGAGCCGAAGGATGCGGAGGAACTTCCGGGCCGCGTCCGCGTCAACGTGCACTGTCGAACTGTCGCCGGCGGGGGCCGCCATGCTGGGAGCCAGGCGCTGGACATTCTTCTGCCGCATCGCCTGCTCAATGCAGGCGCTGATCTGATCGTCGGTTAACCAGCTGTTCCGCCCAAACTCCTTCAGATTCACCTCCGCTTCCGGCGTCAGCACGCCAGCCTGGAGGGAAAATGCGACGTACTTGGCAAAATCTCCCAGCGACTTCCTCCTGCGCCGCGGCCGCCAATTGCTCATCGACCTGGCGGCGCCGCACCGGGTCGAGCAGTAGCAGTTGGGCTTGGGCCAGATAGCGGGCAGCCTCCAGGATCCCGCGTCCGAGCAACTGCGCGACCGGATTGCTCGGCTGGTTCCTCAGCGGGAGTTTCTTCTGCCACCAATGGAGAAGCGCATTGTAGTGCTGCAGAATTTGCAGATTGGTGGGATTCGAGTGGGGATCCAGGCACAGACGCTTGTAGGGATTTTCCGAGAGGTAATGGCTCCAGCCGTCCCATTTCCGGGGGTCGTCGGGAAATTCCGGACCAATTACCAGTCTGGTTGTCGGCATCTCGATCGTTGGCGCGGCGGCTGACACAATCTCCCTTCCAGTGCAGATTTCGTGCCCTTGAAGCTTTTCGCGGAGGGCGCCGTCGCACAGGTTGGACCGGGGAACGAGGCGCCGCTCTGAGGGGCGAACAAATCCGACCGTGGACATCAAACTAGACGACCTCAGCGGTGCCGAAATCCGCGCGCTCTTGCAGGAACACCTGGCCAGCATGCGGCAGCTCTCACCACCGGAAAGTGTGCACGCCCTCCCCCTCGAGGGGTTACGCGCGCCCGGGATTACCTTCTGGACCGTCTGGGAGAACGGCGAGTTGCTGGGCTGTGGCGCGCTGAAGGAGCTGGATCGTCGGCATGCCGAGATCAAATCGATGCGCACTTCTTCGCGCCACCTCCGGAAAGGCGTGGCGAAGACTCTGCTAAATCACATCCTCGCGGAAGCGAGGCGCCGCGGTTATCGCCGCCTGAGCCTCGAAACTGGCTCGATGGAGGCTTTCGCGCCGGCGCGCGCGCTCTACGCCCACTCCGGTTTCACATCCTGCGGTCCGTTCGCCGATTACACCAAAGATCCCAACAGCTTTTTCATGACCAAAGAGCTTTAGACTGATGCCGTCTCTTGCCTTGAAATCGGCGGTCGGCATGTTCTCACATGGCGATCGCGAAACTGCAGCAGGCAGCCGATGCGAAGTAGGTGGCGGCCGGCCGTGGTTGCGCTGATTACCTGCAACTTGGGGCGCGTGGCTGCGCTCGCGTTGGTGCTAAATGCCCCGCGGACCGCGTTCGGTTCGGAGGTGATATTCGAAAGCGGGCCGCGCCGGACGCATCTGATCGAGCTTTTTACGTCGGAGGGCTGCAGCAGTTGCCCGCCCGCAGAAGCCTGGCTGAGCAAGCTCAAGAATGAACCGCGACTCTGGCGCGACTTTGTTCCGATCGCGTTTCACGTGGATTACTGGGACCGACTCGGCTGGCGCGATCCTTTGGCCACGAAGCAGTGGACGGCGCGACAATACGTTTACTCCGCGCGGTGGAAGAGCGGCAGCGTCTACACGCCAGGTTTCGTTTTGGACGGCCGGGAATGGCGAAACAGCGCCTTGCCCCCGGCGTCGACGGAGAAGCCGGGCGTTCTGCAGATCACGGTGGCGGAAGGTGGAGCGGTGACGGCACGTTTTACGCCCGAGACACCAGACGGCCGGCGATATGTTCTGCACCTCGCGCGGCTTGGCTTCGATCTGCAGATCGAGGTGAAGGCGGGAGAGAACAGTGGGCGGAAATTGCGGCACGATTTCGTGGTTCTTTCGCTCACGAGCGAACCGTTGGACGCGGAGACGAAGCAACTCCATCTCCCAGCCAAAGCCTCGTCACAGAATTCCGCAGCGCCGGAAGCGCTCGCCGTCTGGGTGACGGAAGCCGGTCAGATCGAGCCAATCCAGGCGACCGGCGGCTGGTTGCGCACTAAGGCGCGCAATTAATCTGAATCCAAACGCGGCCGGGCGTGCATCTCATTGCCAAGATGATGCATGATTTTCGGTTCGCGCTCCGGCAGCTGATCAAGGCGCCGGGCTTTACGGTCGCGGCGGTGCTGGTGCTGGCCGTTGGCATTGGGGCTAACACGGCGGTGTTCAGCCTCGTGCATACCCTGCTCTACGCAGCCGCCCGGCTATGCACGCCCGCACGAGCTGGTGCAGATCTTCTCGCAGGATACGAAGAACCCGAAAACGTTTCGCTCCTTCTCCTACCCGACCTTGCTCGATATCCGCGAGCAGAACTCCGTCTTTTCGGGCGTCGCGGCCCACAATGTCTCGCTCGTCGGCATCGGGGAGAAAAACAACACGCGCCGCACGTTTGCCGACATCGTGACCGCGAACTATTTCGAGGTCCTCGGCGTGACACCGGTCCTCGGCCGCGCGTTTACGGCGGAGGAGGAAAAGCCCGGACAGGCGGCGGCGGTCGCGCTCGTCAGCTACAGCCACTGGGCGCGACACGGTCGCGATGCCTCAATCCTCGGATCACAGATTCAGATCAACGGCCTCCCTTACACGGTCATCGGTGTGCTGCCACGCACGTTTACCGGCACGCTGGCCGTAATGTCGCCCGAAGTGTGGGTGCCGCTCAGCGCGTATGATCTGGTGATCAACGATTTTGCCAGCAGCAGCCGCGAGGGATTGTCGAGTCGCACCGGGCGTCACCTGATGCCGATCGCACGTTTAAAGGAAGGTCTCACCCCCGCGGCGGCCGAGCCCGCCCTCAAGACCCTGGCCACGAACCTGGAGCGCGCGTTCCCCGTCGAGCAAAAGGACCAGACGTTCATGACGGCTGGGCTCTCGCGTTTCTCGATCAGCGATGATCCGCCGGACGACAGCCAACTGGCCGTCCTCGCGCCGATGCTGATGGGAATGGCGGCCGTGGTGCTGCTGGTGGCCTGCCTCAATCTCGCCAACATGCTCCTGGCGCGCGGGACGGCGCGGCGCAAGGAGATCGCGATTCGACTCGCGCTCGGCAGCAGCCGCTGGCGGATCGTTCGGCAGCTTCTGACAGAAGGGTTTCTCCTTGCGCTCCTCGGCGGCGCCGCCGGCGCTGGTGGTCGGCTTGTGGTCATCGACGCTCCTGGCCACTTCGATGCGCGCCCTGATGCCGATCGACTTGGTCTGGAATTCCGGTCCGAATCTGCCGATCCTCGCAATGACGTTTGCCTTCTGCCTCTTCGGCACGCTCGCCTTCGCGCTCGGGCCAGCGCTGAAGTTATCGCGTAACAGCGTGATCGGCGACCTGAAGGAACAGGCCGGCGAAGACGCCGTCGGGCGGCGCTGGCGTTTCCTGCCGCGCAATCCGCTCGTCGTCGTGCAGATCGCGTTCTCGCTCGCCCTGCTGACCGCGGCCGCGCTCTTCATCCGCGGCGCCACCAAAGCCGCGGCGCTTGAGACCGGATTACGCGTCGACCACGATCTCCTGCTCGAGGTCGATGCGAACCTTGGCGGGTTCGATCAGCCGCGTGCGGAGCAACTTTATCGCACACTTAATGATCGACTCGGCGCACTCCCGGGCGCACAGCATGTGAGCATCTCCGCGACGGTGCCGTTCGGGCTAGTGTCGTTAGGCAAAGCGATCCAGCGCGGCGGGATGCACGTCGGCAAGGACGACAAGCCCGCGACGGCAGCGGAAGGCCTGGCGATTAGTTCGCGCTACAACAGCGTCGGTGCCGACTACTTTGCGGCCGTCGGTTTGCCGATCCTGCGCGGCCGGAGTTTTCCACGACCGAAGCGACGCAACCGGGCACGCCGGCCGTGGCCATCATCGACGAAGCGCTCGCGAAGAAACTCTGGCCGGAAGGTGACGCCCTCGGGCAACGCATCCAGATCGCAACCGACTACGCACCGCGGGCGAAGCGGGACGATGGCGGCGGCGGGATGGGAATTAGCAGCGGCGCTAACACCAGCATTCAGCCGGAGGAGCCGATTGAGGTGGTGGGAATCGTCGCCACCTCTCGCGCGAGCGTGTTCGAGAAGCAGCCGCGCGGCAGCATCTACGTGCCTTTTGCGCGTGGCTTTCAGAGCAATGCGTTCTTTTTCGTGCAGTTCCAGTCGTTAAACCCCGGGAACGTCTCTGCGATGGCGGACGCTGTTCGCCGCGCCGTGCGCGAGACCGATCCGACGTTGCCGGTGCTTTCGCTCAAGACCTTCCCGCAGCACCTCGATGGCAACATGGAGATGTGGATCGTGCGCGCCGGCGCGACCATGTTCTCGGTCTTCGGAGCGCTCGCGCTCCTCCTCGCCATCGTCGGGGTCTACGGCGTGAAGGCCTATTCCGTGGCGCGCCGCACGCGCGAAATCGGCATCCGCATGGCGCTTGGCGCGGAGCCCCAGGGCGTGCAATGGATGATCATCCGTGAAGGCTCGTTCATGCTCGCGGCGGGCATTGCGCTGGGACTGCTCCTGGCCGCCGCGACCGGGAAGCTGCTCGCCGGGATGTTGTATGAAGTGGGCGCGCTCGATCCCATCGCATTCGCCTGCGCCCCGCTGCTGCTCGGGATTGCAACGCTGATCGCGACGTGGCTGCCGGCTCGCCGCGCCACGCGCGTCAACCCCCTGACAGCGCTCCGCACGGAATAGATCGCCGCTTCTTATTCCTAACAAAGAAGCCTTGCGGCGGGAGGACCCGGACGGATAGGCTCCGCTCGTCACGCACCGTCCTTTCCGCTTATGTTAAGGCAAATCCTCGCCGCGATTGTCGGTTACGTCTTCTGGTCCGTTGCCTGGGTCGGTTTCAATCCTCTCCTCCAGAAGTTCGGTCTGCTCTCCTCCGATCAGACTCAGAAGGTTCATGATCCGAAGGTGCTGCTGGCGCTGTTGCTCGGCAGCTTCGTCCTGTCGATCATCGCGGGATACCTCACTGCCGCCATCAGTGGGGCGCGGCGGCATCTGGCCGTCCTTTTTCTTGGCTCGCTGCTGCTGGCCACCGGCATCTTCGTCCAAATACAGGTCTGGCACCTGATGCCGTTTTGGTATCACCTCACTTTCCTGGCGCTCCTCGTTCCTTTCTGTTTCGTGGGGGCAGGGCTCCGGCGAATCAAGGCGACGTAACCGAAAGACGGTGTTGGCTTCGGCGGTCGGTGCATTGGGCGGCGAAAGATACTGCTGGTTCGCCTCGCCCGCCCGGCGTACAAACCGGCGTTGACCGTGGAACGCGTGCACTCTGCTTCGGGTCACTCCGCGTCTCGATTCGCGCCGGGGTGGCGTCGCTTGTTCGCGATCGTCCTGCTCGCTCTCCTTTCGGCAGGCTCAGCCCGTGGGGGCGGTGTGACGATCATCACTCACGGCTTCAACTCGAACGTCACCGACTGGATTATCCCGATGGCGGGAAGGATCGGAGGTTATCCGGGGTTTCCCGGCGCCACTTACAGTTGCTACCAGATCTCGATCACGCGTAACGGCTCGGGTCAGTACGTCGCCGCCGCAACCTGGATTGGCGGAACACCTCCGCTGCTCACTGATTCAGGAGAAATCGTGGTCAAGCTGGACTGGTCGACGCTCTCGGGCTTGGGCGGGCCTTCCACGACAACGATCGCGCAGACTGCGGTTAACGCCCTGCTGGCGACGAATCTGATTGCGGATCTGGGCGGGCGACCGCTGGCGGAGCTGCCATTGCATCTGGTCGGTCACAGCCGCGGCGGATCGGTCATCACCGAGATGGCGCGTCTGCTCGGCGCGCAGGGCGTGTGGGTGGACCACGTCACAACCCTCGACCCGCGGCCGGTCACGCAATTCGGCGACGCAGCGGTGACGAGTTGGGCCAACGTGCTCTTCGCGGACAATTTTTGGCAGACAATGGGCGACGGCCTCATTGTCCCGAACGGGCAGGCTGTTTTCGGCGCATGGAACCGGAAACTGCTGGACTTGAGCGGCGGCTATTCGTCGAGCCACAGCGATGTGCATCTCTGGTATCACGGCACGATCGATCTGGCGACGCCGACGAACGATACCCAGGCCACGATCAACGCGACCCAGCGCGCGGCGTGGTGGACCACAACCGAGATGGCGGGCGCGGCGTCGGGCTTTTTCTACAGCCTGATTGGCGGCGGTGATCGTCTGAGCAATGTCGAACCGGCCGGCGCGGGCAACGGCCGGGTCAGCGACGGGTTTAACAAGAACTGGGATCTGGGCGGCGGTCTGGCGGCGAATCGGACCGTGTTGCCGTCGAATACGGGCGCGTGGCCGAATCCAATTCGTTTCGCGCTCACGGGTCCAGGCACGATCCCGCCCGGTGGATCGTTCGAGGCCACGCTGCGTTACCAGGCGGGCGCGACCGCCTCCGGCACGGTCGATCTCACTGTCCTGCTCGATCCCGATTCGAATCCCTACAATGGAAACGAAATCGCGGTCGAGCAGCGGACCCTCGCCCGAAGCGGAACGAACGCGGTATTGCTCCATGGCCTGACCGCATTCGTCAACGGTGCCGCGGTGGTCCCGGGGAGCTACGCCGTTTGCGCGCGGCTGCACGACGGCGGCCGCAGCCGCCACCTTTATGCCGCGCAACGGCTGGTCGTCACGCCCGCGCCCCAGGCGCCGGGCATCGATGCGGCGTCACTGGCGCGCGACAACGGTGTGGTGCGCTTCGATGTCCACGCCGCTCCCGGCCAAGCGGTGACGGTGGAGGCCACGACGGATTTTCTGACGTGGACGCCGCTGCAGACGCATGCTTTCACCGGCAAGGTCTGGGAGTTTGTCGATGCAGACGCGGCTCAGTTCGAGCGGCGATTTTATCGCGCCGTGCCGGCCCTGCCGAATCCAAAATAAGAGGTGCGGAAACGCGAGCGCAGCGCGATTGCAAGGACCGCACGCTCCCGCCAGGTCGAGCAACGATCCGGATGCTGATTTGCAGCCAATCACCGCCTGGCCAGCGATTTTAAGACGAAGGAGATCTTATTTATGGCCAAATGCGACACGTGCGGCAACGACTACGACAAGGCGTTCACGATCCGTCAGGGGGAACGGGAACACACCTTCGACAGCTTCGAGTGCGCGATCCATATGCTGGCGCCGAAATGCGAACACTGCGGCTGCCGCATCATCGGGCACGGTGCGGAAGCCGATGGGAGGATGTTCTGCTGCGCGTATTGCGCCAGTGAATCGGGCGTGCGCGGAGTGGACGATCGCGTCTAACGAACACCCCGATCCGGCGCGGACCGCGACGCCCGGCTTCTCGGTCTCCTCTACGACGTCATTGCCCTCGCGCTCCTGGCGATCCTGTGGCGCACGGATCGCCGCGACGTGCGACGGGGCAAGAGTAGGTGCGATCTCGTCGACGCAATGGCGGCGACTACTTCGCCACCGTCACCTGGGTCGTGACCGAGTTGGCGATGAAACAATTCTCGTGGGCGGCGTGATGCATTTTCTCCAACTCCTCCGCCGTCGGAGTGCGCTCGCCGCTCCAGGTGATCTTCGGATGCAGCTCCACGCGCGTGATCGCCAGCTTCCCCTGCGCGTTCTTTTCCATGTGACCGACCGCTTCGTCCTCGTAGGAGTCGAGCATAAACTTCTGCTTACAGGCGATCGCCAGAAAAGTGAGCATGTGGCAGCTGGCGAGCGAGGCCACGAAGGCTTCCTCCGGGTCGACATTCGCCGGATTACCCAGATATGCCGGCGCCGCGGTGCCGGTCATGGTGTGACCGCCGTCAAAGCTCCAGGAATGATCGCGCGGATATTTTTGATAGCTGAATTCGGCGTCGCCGCGTTCCCAACGAAGAGTGGCTTTGTGTTCGGACATGCGTCTGTATAAATCGCGCCGGTTGAACTGCAAGCTGGTCGCCGGTTTTGGGTCGAAAGGAGCAGCAGGGAGGGGGCCGCTAATACCCGCAGCGGAAGCACGCCGGCCGATTCAGTTTCCACACGCTTCTCGTATGAATTTTGCTCGTTCCAAGAGGGAGAGAGGCGGGATTGCCGCGGCGGCAAAACCGCCGCGGCGCACCTAAACTGAATAGGGGAGGCACATTATGTTACTCAAAACAGCTCGAGGATTGGCAATTGTCGCAGCGTGCTGCGTCGGAATCGGCTCAACTTCAACCGCCCTCGCGCAAGGTCGTGGCGGTGGCGGTGGTCGTGGCGGGGGCGGCGGCATGGGAATGGGCGGGGGCATGCGCGGCGGCGCCCATGGATTTGGCGGGGGCAACTCCGCGTTCGGCCGCGCGCAGATCGGAAATCCGCAGACGGGCTCGGGTAACTCGTTCTTCGGCCACACCCGCGCAGATAAAGCGCGCGCCCGCGCGGATCGGCAGGCGGCTGCCTCGGCTAAAGCAAAGGCGAAACGCGCGCGAAATGGCCAGCGGGTGACAAAAGCCACGCGCGGCAACTCCGCGTTTGGCCACAAACAGGGTGACCCGGCGACGCGCACGACAGGATCGCAGAACAACGCTTTCGGCAAGGCACGTTCTGCCTCGGCAAAAGCGTCTGCAACCGCGAGCAGTGACTCCGCAGACTTGCGCGCGCTCGAAACGACGCGCGGGAATTCAGACTTCGGCCACCGACAGGGCGATGCAGACCACGCGCACCACTGGGTCGCAAAACAACGGCTTCGGTCAAGCTCGGGCGGCAGAAGCGCATCCCGTGGGGCGGCAGCGACGGATTCGCGCGATGACGCGAATGAACAAACGGCGCGCGGCAATTCCGAGTTCGGTCATCAGCAGGGAGATGCGACAACGCGCACGACCGGCGAGCAAAACTCGCAGTTTGGTCGGAGTCGCGCGAGGAGGCAAAGGCCCACGCCACGCCGACCGCCACACCGGACCAGTAGGTAACGATCCATCAGCACAACTGCGGCAGGGCGTGCTCTGCCCGCAGTTTGCCGTACCGACGAGCGGCTCGCGGCTAGAATGGCAACTTGATGCCGCAGGCACGCAACACGCACCAGCCCTTGAGGGCCTCCCAAAGCGCGAAGAGGCCCACAAGGGCAAAGAGCGCTGCGAGAACTCCGTTCACGGGAATCAGGCAACCGCCGGCGAGGAGGAAGAGAACGCCGATCCCGCCACGCGCGGCGCGTCCGGTGGAATCGATGTTCTGTTTCACGTGCGGGAATTGACGCTGGACACGAGCGCGCTGCAACCCCACGAATCCACTCGCGCAATTTTTCTGGCGCCGGCGCGAACGATCCTTATCTTCAGCGTTCCGTCACCGGGCACGCGCGATTAGCTCAGTGGTAGAGCGCTTGCTTCACACGCAAGAAGTCGCAGGTTCGAACCCTGCATCGCGCACGGCCCGGAAGGACAATTTCGCTCTTGTCAGGCGTGAAGCCCGGACTGCAGCCGGGAAGTTTGTGCTTGGCAGCCGCAGATGCTTCTCCCACAACAGAGTTATGCACTCCCCAGATATTTATCGCAGGCTGTTATTGCCGGTGTTGATAACCGGCGTGTTTATCCTCCTCATTCAGGCATGTAAGCCCGAGCCGTTTGTTCTTGAGCCAATCATCTTCAAGAATACGCAGATTGTTATGCGTACTTTGCCGGCCAACGCGGATGACCCGCAGCGGCTATTCAAGTATATCGCGGCGCTCGGCAACAGGAAGGGCCCCTTCAAGACCATTTTCATCGGCCATGGGCCGAGCGAGAATTGGTGCCATAAGATTGAATCAACGATGGATCCAATCACTCCGTGCGACGCAGGATGGGACCGTGGCGCCATCCACGTAAGTCAGATGGTGGAGTTCGCCGCGGATTCCGGCGCGAACGATAGAAAGAACTTCCTCGAGGCGCTCGAGCTGTGCCCGACTTTTCCGAATTGTCCGTAAGCAGCTCGATGTGGCACGACCAGCGACCTGGGGACTGGTAGCCGTGCTGTCGGCCGCAGCGCTGCATTTCGCGGCGCTCCTGACGGTATGTCTGCTGGGAACCGGCCGTTTAATTCAAGACGGGCTTACGATCCTGCCCGCGCGGCCAGCAACGTCGGCCGCGCCGGCCCCCGCTGCTGGCGAAAGTCGAAATGCCCTCCGACCCGTCGCGCTCACCTATCTCCACCTCGCCGGGATCGAAGCTGGCTACGGCTACTTTGCGCCGAATATTCCGCCGGCTTACCGACTCACGATCGAGCTTTTGGACAAAGACGGTACCGTCGAGCGAGGGGTTCTTTCACCGCGTCGGGGCGAAACTGGTGTGCGGCTGGCGAGCTTTCTGGATGCGGTCGGGCGGCGACCCGCGGGCGATGTGCGGGACATCATGTTTCAACTGATGGGGAAGTCTCTGCTTGCTGAGCATCCTGCCGCGGTCCGCCTCGACGTGACGGTGGAGAGAATCCGGCAGGCGAAACTGGCGGAAGCGGGCTCCGCTTTCGAGCCGGGCTTTGAGCTCGCCTATGGCTACACCTTTACCCGTGAGACCACGGGACAGCTGATCGAGAGATAAAGGATGCGCTGGCGCCCGCGGATTGCCGCATTCTTTTTTGCCAACGAGACAGACGCCTGGCTCGCTTTTCTGCGCGTCGGCCTCGGGGTGGAGGTGATCGCGTATTGCATTTCCTTGCAGGACAGCTGGAGTTCCTTGCTGGCAAAGAGCGGCGGGGGCTTGATCGGGCGCGAAGTTTCGGAAGCATTCACCAGGCTGCAGAGTCCATTCATTCCGCGGCTCGGCTGGTTCATCGATGCCGCGCAACATCTCGGTCTGCGCGAGGAAACCACGCTCTCCCTCCTTTGGTTGGCTCTCCTCTTCGCGGGGCTGCTTCTCTTGACCGGCCTCTGCAGTCGCGCGGCGTCGGTGACTTGCTGGTTGCTGCACCTCTGTGTCTCGAAGAGCGGCGGGCTCGTCTCCTACGGTCTCGATAACTTTATGACGATTGGATTGTTTTACCTCATGCTCGCGCCATTGCCGGATCGGTGGACCCTGGACCGTTGGATTTGGAAGAACCGTGGGCGGAGCGCAGACTTGCTGGGCTTCTTCCGGCGCGTGCTGCAGTTACATCTCTGCATCATCTATTTCTTTGGCGGGTTGACGAAAGCGCTGGGAAGCGGCTGGTGGAACGGGGAGAATCTCTGGCGGGCGCTCACTCGGGCACCCTTTGATGTGCTTCCCCTGGACGTCGTGGTTAGCTGGAAAGCGCTGCTCCCGGCTCTTGGCATCAGCGTCTGGCTGATCGAGCTCTGCTATCCGGTCCTGATCTGGCCGCGGCAGACGCGGCTTCTCTGGCTGGGGTTGATCTGTTTGATGCACTTCGGCATCGGGTTTGCAATGGGGATGCCTCTCTTCGCGGTAGTCATGATCGTGATGAACGTCGCCGCGTTTGGTCCTGCTCAGGGCGTTCCTCGCCAATCGGTAGCCGAGGGCGCGGACGCGGTTCCCGCGTGAGTCGCCCGGCTTTCTTTCGGCTCGACGGCAGTCTAACGGCTTGAGACGATTGGTTGGCTGGAGGAAATCCCTTGCAGACAACTACTGACAACGGGGCCGATCTGAAGCCGGAGATCGCTCACGTCCTGCTGATCGACGTCGTGAGTTACTCCAAACTGCTCGTGAACGAGCAGATCGAGGTGCTGCAACAGCTCAACCAGGTGGTGCGCAACGCCACCCGCTTCCGGGACGCCGAAGCCAGCGGCCAGCTCACGCGCCTGCCGACTGGCGATGGGATGGCACTCCTGTTCTTCGACAGCCCGGAGGCGCCGGTCCAATGCGCCCTCGAAATCAGCTCGGCGGCGCAGGAGTTCCCGCACCTGCTCCTGCGAATGGGGGTGCACAGTGGCCCCATCAAGGAGGTATCCGATGTCAACGACCGCGCCAATTTCGCCGGCGCTGGCATTAACGTTGCGCAGCGGGTGCTGGATTGCGCCGACGCGGGGCACATTCTCGTGTCGAAACGCGTGGCGGAGGACCTCAGTTCCTATCGCCAGTGGCACCCCTACCTGCGCGACATCGGCGAGTGCGAGGTGAAGCACGGGCTGCGAATTCACCTCTTCAACTTGTGCAAAGACAATGTCGGTAATCCGACCCTGCCGCAGAAGGTGCAGCAGCAACATGCGCAGCAGGATGCGGACGCAGGGGCGGCCGCGAGATTGCAGCGGCGGCCGGCGGCCCGGCGGAGAACCGTGGCCGTCGGGGCGCTCCTCGTCGCGGCGCTGGCGCTCGCAGCGTGGTGGTTTCTGCGCCCGGGGCCCACCGGCTACAGCCTGGCGGTGCTGCCGTTTGCCGACGTCAGCGAGGGCCCGACTAACACGATTTTCGCGAACGGCGTGCAGGACGACATCCTCACTTATCTGTCGCGCATCAGCGGGCTCAAGGTCATCAACCGAACCTCGGCGATGCAATATGCCGCCAACCTCCAGCGCAACCTCCGCGACATCGCGAAGGACCTGCGCGTCACACACGTTCTCCAAGGCAGCGTGCAGCGCATGGGCCCTTCCGTCCGGGTCCGGGCGCAGCTGGTCGAGGCGGCGACAGACACCACCATCTGGGCGGACAGCTATGATGAGAAATTGAACGACTCGCTGGCGATTCAAACCCAGATCGCGCGGCAAATCACCGCCCAGTTGCGCATTCGGCTCTCACCCAAGGAACGGGCTGCGATCCAAAGGCAATCGACGGAGAACGTCGTGGCCCATGATCTTTACGTGGAGGCGAAGGATCTGATCGACGCCGCCGTCTTCAGCGCCACCGCCCGGGAAGACCTGCTGCGCGCGGTCGAGTTGCTCACCAAGGCCGGCGAGTTCGATCCGAAATTCATGCTCGCCTTCTACCAGCTGGCCCACGCGCACGATCAGCTTTACCTGCGCTTTGACCCCACGCCGGCGCGTCTGACGGCCGCGGAGGCAGCCATTCGCAAGGTCGAACAACTGCAGCCCGCTTCCGGCGAAGCGCACCTTGCCCGTGCCAAGCATCTCTACTGGGGGCAGGGCGATTACGAGATGGCGCGGGCGGAACTGGCCCTCGCGGAAGGCGCCTTGCCTAACGACCCGACCATCCCACTGGTCCGAGGATACCTCGATCGCCGTCAGGGCCGGTGGGAAGAATCGACGCGCAACCTGCAACTCGCGCTCGAGCTGGATCCGAACAACCGCTACATCCTGCAACAGATTGCGTTGACCTATTTTAACCAGCGCCGATTCCCCGAGATGGCGCAGGTGCTCGATCGTGTCGTTCGCCTCTCCCCGGGCGACATCGTCGCGCGCGCGCAACGAGCGGCGGTGGACGTGGACTGGCGCGCGGACACGGCCCGCCTCCATGCCGTGGTGGAGGCGGCCCTGGCGGAAGACCCGGAGAGCGCGCGCAAGATCGTCGATCACCGCATCGATCTTGCGCTCCTCAAGCGGGACCCGTCCGCAGCGGCCAGGGCGCTGGCGGATGCGCGCGACGGAGGCTGCCAGACGGAAGCGCTGCCGTTTCCCGCCAGCTGGTGCGAAGGATGGGCCGCGCGCTTGCGTAACGACAAAGAGGCAGCCCAACAGGCGTTCGCCCAGGCGCGGGACGAGACCGCGCACCTCATCGAACAGGCGCCGGATAATGCCGGCGCGGTCTGCGTGCTGGCGCTGGCCGATGCCATGCTCGGGCGGAAAGACGACGCGATTCGCGAAGGCCGGCGCGCGGTCGATTTGCTGCCGACCGCCAAAGACGCGTTGAACGGTCCCCTCCTCGTCGGTTTTCTCGCCATCATCTACGCGTGGACCGGCGAGCAGGATCTGGCGCTGGAGCAACTCGAGATCGCCACCGGGGTGCCGAGCTTTTGGAGCTACGGTAATCTCCGCCTGCACCCCTATTGGGATCCGATGCGCAGCGATCCCCGATTCGAGCAGATCGTGACTCGACTCGCGCCGAAAGACTAAATCGCAGGCGCTTGGCGCGGAGTTGTTGAGGTATCCTGCGCAGCGTCTATAAAGGCGCTCTGATGCGCATCCTGGTGGTGGAAGACGAAAAGAAGACGGCAGCCTTTCTGGCAAAAGGGCTCCGGGAAGCGGGCCTCACCGTGGAGGTGGCGCACGATGGGGAAAGTGGCTTCGAGGCGGCACGCGCGACCCGCTTCGATCTGTTGGTCGTGGATGTGATGCTGCCAAAGCTCGACGGCTGGCAGGTCGTGGCGCAGTTGCGCAAAGCGGGGGTGACGACACCGATCCTGTTTCTGACTGCGCGCGATAGTGTGCCCGATCGGGTGAAGGGTCTGGAGCTGGGCGCGGATGATTACCTGGTGAAGCCGTTCGCGTTTTCCGAGCTAATGGCGCGAGTGCGTTCGCTGCTGCGGCGCTCCCCGGCGGGGACCGAGGAGTTGCTGCGGGTGGAGGATTTGGAAATCGACACGCGCCGCAACCGCGCGGTGCGGGCCGGGGTGGCGCTCAACCTCACCCCGAAGGAGTTTCTGCTCCTCGCGCATCTGGCGCGTGCCGGCGGCGAGGCAGTGTCGCGCGCAGAGATCGTGTCGCAGGTGTGGGACATGGCTTTCGAGCCGAGTACGAACGTCGTCGACGTGGTGGTGCGGCGGTTGCGGTCGAAGGTGGACGATCCGTTTGAGCGCAAGCTGGTGCAGACGATTCGCGGGGTCGGTTATGTTCTCAAAGCCGGCTAATCCGCGCTCGATCGCATCGCAGCTCGTCATCCTCTTCACGCTTGCGGCGGCGGTCGTGCTTTGCTGCGGGCTTGGCATTCTGTACTGGATGGTCATCCGGCACGCGTTTGCGGAAGACAATGCCGTGCTGGCGGACAAACTCGCGGCCGTGCGCGCCGAGCTCGACAATACCCGGGGCGCACAACTTCTGGGCGGCGAGCTGCGCCTGATGCGCAGCGGCGAACGCGTAACCTACTGGATCCGCGTGTTTGATGCTGCGGGTGTCACCGTGGCGGAGTCGCCGGGCATGGGGACCTTGCTCCCGCGCGAGATTTTTCCCGCCCCCACGGCCCACACCGGACCACTGCGCGAGGTTCGCAATCACCGTTCCGCCGACAAGCTCTTCGCGCTGGTCGCGGCGACCGAAGAAGCGGACGGGCAGGTCTACACGGTGCAGGTCGCGCAGGACCGGTCGGCAGACAGCGATTTCACGAAGGAATTTGGCCTGCTCTTTCTCGGCGTTTTGTTTGCTGGCATCATCGTTTCGGCGGTGGTCGCGATCCGCGTGACCAAGCGCGCCCTGCGGCCGCTGGCCGAGATCACGCAGTCATTGCGCCGAACCGGGCCGACACACTTGAACGAGCGTGTCGCGCCCGCGGGCTGGCCGCGGGAGCTGCAACCGCTGGCGATCGCCTTCGATGAAATGCTCGACCGGCTGGAGGATTCGTTTACGCGGCTGTCGCAGTTCTCGGCTGATCTGGCGCATGAATTGCGCACACCGATCGCGAATCTGCGCGGTGAGTCAGAAGTGGCGCTGACGCGCTTACGCGCCCCGGAGGAATACCGCGAAGTGATCGAATCAAGCGTTGACGAATGTGAACGACTTTCCGCGATCATCGACAGCCTCTTGTTTCTGGCGCGCGCGGAGTCGGCGCGGGAACCGGTCAAGCCGGTGCCCTTCGACGGTCGGGCGGCGCTGGAGAAGCTGGCGGAATATTACAAGACGCTCGCGGAGGAGCGGCACGTGAAGATTCATTGCGAAGGTGCGGGGCAGGTGCACGCAGATGAGATGCTGTTCGGCCGCGCCCTCAGCAACCTTCTTGACAACGCCCTGCGCTTCACGCCCGACGGTGGCACGATCTCCGTCGCCGTCTCGGCAACCGACCGCGGCACGCGTGTGACCGTACGCGACAACGGACCGGGCATTCCGGCCGATCATTTGCCGCGCGTGTTCGATCGTTTTTACCGGGGCGATTCCTCGCGCAGTTCGCAGGGCACCGGGCTCGGACTCGCGCTTGTAAAGTCGATCATGGATCTGCACGGCGGCACGGCGGAAGTGGAGAGTCATGGAGGCCGCGGAACCGCCGTGACCCTGATGTTCCCGTCGCCGGCCCCTCGCCCGTCGATAATCAGCGCATCCTGAAGAAACCCGCGCTAGTTTCGCGGCACCGGTGACGCCGCCAGGCCCCAGCGCGCCAGCCGGAAGCGGGCAGCGACGGCCAGGCAGCCGAGCCCATAGCGGACGCTGCGTCGGAAATTTATCGACGAGGAATCGGCGAGATATTTTGCGGGACAGGTTACCTCGCCGATGGGATGCCGGAGCCAGATCACCTGTGCGAGAATCTGGTTGTCGAAAACAAAATCGTCGGAGTTTTGCTCGAGCGGAAGCTGTTCGAGCAAGGCCCGCGAGAAAGCCCGGTAACCGGTGTGATATTCCGACAGCTTCGCGCCGAGGAGAAGATTCTCGAGCAGGGTGAGAACGCGGTTTGAGATGTATTTCCACCACGGCATTCCGCCGTGGAGTGCGCTTCCGCCGAGAATGCGCGAGCCGAGCACGCAGGGATACAGTCCGCTCGCCACCAGTCCGGCAAGCGCAGGGATCAGAAGTGGAGTGTATTGATAATCCGGATGGATCATGATGACGATGTCCGCGCCCGCCGCCAGCGCGAGGCGGTAACATCTCTTCTGGTTGCCGCCATAGCCGCGATTCTGCGGGAGCACGTCCACCTGCGCGCCCGGCAATCCCCGCGCGATCTGCTCCGTCTCGTCGCTACTCGCGTCGTCGACGATGATAACGTGATCGACGACGCCTTGCGCCATGACTTCGTCATAGGTACGGCGCAACGTGCGGGCGGCGTTATACGCCGGCATCACGACCACGATTTTGGAATTTCGCAGCACGCCGCATAATCGCGGCGAAGAGGGTGCCGTCGTCAATCACAAGCGCGCACTGACGGAGGCGATTGCACCGGCCCGCGGAGCAAGGTTGTTTTGTTCCTGCCAGAAAAAGATTGCGCGTTAGATTACAATTTTGTAATTCGCCCCGCATGCCACAGATCTCCCGCAACCTTTTCGCCAACCTCACCTCCGCCGGCGCCACCCTGATTCTCACCGCCACTCTGCTCGTCTGCGCCGCCCCCGCGCGCGCCCAACAGCCTGCCAGTAGACGCTCCCTTTCCCCGCGACGGGGCGATGACGCCCCGACGGAAGCGGTCACCTCCGAAGCTCCGCGCATCGTTGTCACCGGCGCTGAAGTGGCCACTCCGCACCCGCACGATGATTTCCGGCCAAAGCTCGATCACATCATGCGCGAAGTCTCAGGCGCGGAGATCACGGTGACGAAGAAGGCGACCGCGATCAAACTCGACCTCCAGCCACAGATCATTAACAACAACCAGCAGGACGTTTTCAATCGCGCGCCGGGCGTGTTCATCAGCGAGCAAAACACGCCGAGCCAGTTCAACATCAGCTACCGCGGCCTCGGCAATCCGCAGGAATCCGAATACGTCACGGTCCTGCAGGACCGCGTGCCGCTGATGAGCGACTGGATCGGGTTCCCCACCCTTTACTACCTCCCACTCCCGCAAAGCATCTCGGAAATCCAGGTGATCCGTGGCGGCAGTAGCCTGCTCTATGGCCCGGAGCCTGCCCCGGCGATTAACTATGTGAGCCGCCGGCCGGTTCCGGGATCGCCCTTCACGATTTCGACCGAGCAGATCGGCGGCGGAAACGGGCTCTACTCGACCTACAACTTCACTGAAGGAACCGCTGGCCCGCTCGCATATCGGGCGGACTTCGGCTACCTGCACAGCGACGGACAGCGGACGAACTCGGAATCGAATCTTTACACCGGTTCGCTTTTCGTTGGCTACCAACCCGCCGAGAAGCACCTGCTTTACCTCGATTTCAAAGGCTACTCCGTGAGCGCCGGCAGTCCCGGCCGTCTCCCGAGCAAAGCTCTCTTCGATCAAGACGAATCCCAGTCACTCACGCCTTACAATCACGAGTGGGTCGACCGCTACAACATTTCGCTCGGATATGACGGCGAGTTGACGGAGAACCTGCTCCTCCAGACGAAGCTCTACTACACGACCCTGGAGCTCGACAGCCGGACGGCGGGTAACAACAACCTCGTCACCGGCCAACCGCCCGCGACGACCCAGCTGCAGAACGAAGATTTCGAGAACTTCGGCGCTGATGTGCGGACGCGCCTGAAATGGGGCCGTGGCAGCGCCCTGACCGCGGGCGGCGTTTACTACCACAGTAACGCGCCCTTCGAGCAGTTCACGATCGGGAATCCGGCCGGACTTTCGGTCGACCGTGACGATCGCTCCGGCGTGCCGCGACTCGATCAGGAACGGCACTCCGATTACGAAGCGGTCTTCATCGAAAACGTCTTTCGCTTCGGAAAATTCCACATCGTGCCGTCGTTCCGGCTTGATCACGAGACGGTGGCTGTGCGTGAGGTAATCTCACCTTTCCGTCCTCGTCCGGGCCGGCCCCTCGCCGATCTTTCGGTCAATCGCACCGTCCCGCTCTGGGGCATTGGCTTCGGGAACGATTTTGGCAAAGCGAACGAGACTTACTTCAACGCTTCGTCGGGATGGCGGCCGCTCCGCTATTTCGATGTCGTCTCGCCCTTCTCCGCGACCTTTGTGCCGGGGCAGCCGAGCGATCCGTTTACCTCCCTCGATTTCGAAGCCGGCGTGCACGGCACTCCGCTGAAGGGCTTCTGGTACGACGTGGGTCTGTTCTGGATGGAATTCGATAACCGGACGGAAACGCAATTCGTGAATCCCGGAGTCAATAACGACACCATTCTGGCCAACAGCGGCTCCTCGCGGCACCGCGGTTTTGAGGGTGAAGCTTCCTACGATCTCTTCGCCCCGTTCGACAATCCGACCCTGGCCGGCAGCCACCTGATCGTCGCCGCCAACCTGCAATTGCTCGATGCGGAGTTTACCAAAAGCACGCAGGTCGCGAATGGGCGCAGTTTTGTCGGCAACACCCCGGCCTTTGCGCCTGCCGTGCTGGCGAAGTTCTCACTCACCTATCGCGTCGACCGGCGCTGCAACATCAGCCTCTCCGGTATCTACGTCTCATCGCAGTACTGGCAGGACTCCAATCTCCCGTCCGCCAACGACCTGATTCCAGCGAAAGTGCCGTCGTATGTCGTTGTGAATCTGACCGGACAATACGATATCACCAAGAACGTGCGGATCCTCGCCGGGATCACGAATTTGGGGGACGAAAAAGTACTATAACCGGGTGTTCGGCAACGGCATTGAACCGGCGCCGCGAATCAACGGCTACGCCGGTCTCGCGCTGACGTTCTGACCGCAGGGGCGAGCGGATTACAGGGCGCCGCAGCCGCGCCATTATTTTTGCGGGCCCGCCCTTGTCAGTACGTCGCCTCCTGTCGAGGGTTGTGACCCGCGCGGACCGCGCAAGGCGTCGCTGCGTCAATTCAACCATCACCATCATGCCTACGTTCCGACTTCACCTGCCCGGCCGCTTCTTTCGTCATTCCTCGCGCCTCCGCGCCGTGACCGTCGCCTGCGGCGCGATCCTTCTCGCCACCTCCATGCATGCCCAGAAGAAATCCGCCGCCGGCAACGAAAAGAACGCAACCTCAGCCGGGAACCCGTTGCTCGTGGAAAGCACGCTGCCGTATCAGATGCCGCCCTTCGACAAGATCAAGAACGAGCATTACGCACCGGCCTTCACCGTCGCACTCGCGGAACATCTGAAGGAAATCGAAGCGATCGCGAACAGCACGGAAGCACCGACGTTCGACAACACCATTCTCCCGATGGAACGATCTGGCGTCCCGCTGACGCGCGTCAGCAACGTCTTCAGCAACCTCTCTGGCGCTCACACCAATCCGGAGATCCAGGAGGTCGAGACCAACATCGCGCCGAAACTCGCCGCGCATCAGGACGCGATTTTCCTGAACGGAAAACTCTTCGCCCGCGTGCAGGCAATCTACGACAAACGCAACGAGCTGACCGACGCCGAGTCGAAGTATCTGCTCGAGCGTTACTACAAGGATTTCGTCCGCGCCGGCGCCAAACTTTCCGAGCCCGACAAGAAGAAGCTAAAGGCGATGAACGCGGAGCTCGCGAGTTTGGAGACGAAATTCTCGCAGAACGTGCTGAAAGAAAAGAACGCCGCCGCCATCGTGGTCGACAAACGCGAGGACCTGGCCGGGATGGCGGACAACGCAATCGCCGCCGCCGCGAAAGCGGCCGAGGAAGACAAAAAGAAAGGCAAGTTTCTGATTGCGTTGCAAAACACGAGCGGCCAGCCAGCCGTCGCGTCATTGCAGAACCGCGCCTTGCGCGAGCGGATCACAAAAGCTTCCCTCGCCCGCAACAGCCACGGCGGCTCGTTCGACACGCGCGAGAGCGTCAGCCGGATCGCCCGGATCCGGGCCGAACGCGCGCAGCTGCTCGGCTTTGAAAACCACGCCGCCTATCAGCTCGATGACCAGACGGCCAAGAACGTCGGCACGGTCAACAAACTGCTCAGCGAGCTGGCGCCCCCCGCCGTTGCAAATGCGAAACGCGAAGCCGCTGACCTGGACGCGATGATCAAGAAGGAAGGCGGCGATTTCACCGTCGAACCCTGGGACTGGGCCTTTTACTCCGAGAAGGTGAAGAAGGATCGCTACCAGCTCGACGAATCAGAGCTGCGTCCCTACTTCGAAATGAACCGGGTGATCAACGACGGTGTCTTCTTCGCCGCCGGCCAGCTCTACGGCCTCACGTTCAAGGAACGCAAAGACCTCCCCGTCTACCAGGAAGACGTCCGCGTCTTCGAAGTCTTCGATCACGGTGGCCAGCCGCTCGCCCTTTTCCTCCTCGATTACTACGCGCGCCCGTCAAAACGCGGCGGCGCGTGGATGAACGAATACGTCTCGCAGAGCGATCTCTTCAAGCTCAAGCCCGTGGTGGGGAATCATCTCAATATCCCGAAGCCGCCCGCGGGCGAGCCGACACTCCTGACTTTCGATGAAGTCACGACTGCGTTTCATGAGTTTGGCCATGCGCTTCACGGCATGTTCTCGAATGTAAAATACCCGCGCGTCGCCGGGACCAATGTGCCGCGCGACTTTGTCGAATTTCCGTCCCAGGTAAACGAGATGTGGGCCGTCTGGCCGTCCGTGCTGAAGAACTACGCCATGCATTACCAGACGGGTGCGCCGATGCCGCCCGAGCTGCTGCAGAAGATGCTCGACTCGCAGAAGTTCGACCAGGGTTTTAAGACCATCGAATATCTCGCCGCCACCTTGCTCGATCAGGCGTGGCATCAACTCAAGCCGGATCAGGTCTCCAAGGATGTGCTCGGCTTTGAAGCGCAGGCGCTTAAAAGCGCCGGCGTCGATTTCCCGCCCGTCCCGCCGCGGTATCGCAGCTCGTATTTCTCGCACGCTTTCGCGGGCGGATACTCGGCCGGCTATTACTCCTATATCTGGAGCGAGGTCCTCGATGCGGACACGGTGAAGTGGTTCAAGGAGAATGGCGGCCTCACGCGCGAGAACGGCGATCGTTTCCGCAGCACGCTGCTTTCCCGCGGCGGGAGTGAAGATCCGCTTCAGCAATTCAAGAACTTCACCGGCGGCGACCCCGATGTTGCCCCGCTCCTCGAACGCCGCGGTTTAAAAGAGACACCACCCGCCGCCGCAAAGGGAGACATTCCGCCGGAGAATCCGAAGCCGTAAGGCCGCGTCAGATTAAACCGCCCGCGCCGCACCACCGGCGCGTGCCCTGAGATCGCGCACGATCTGCCGCATCTTGTCCATGCCGGCCTCGTTGCAATAGTCCCGCAGGTTCGAAGGCGGAAACTCCGTCGGGATCGAGACAACCTGCTGTCGAATCGACTCCAACTCGGGATTATCCAGACGGATCGAAGTGAAATCGTCCCACGCCCATTGATTGCCAGTGCCGTTCACAAGAGCCTCGATGGTATCTGCGACTTCCTCGGGTGTCCTTTTCATATAACCCATTAGACGCCTTTTCCGGCTGGCGTTCCAGACCGAATTGCTGAGAGCATCAACCATCGTTCGATGGCGGAATGGCTCTGCTCGTGCCGGCTTCGCGCAACTCAAATAGCCGCCGCTCCACTCGCCGGGCGCAGCGCGCGATTGCAAGCGCGGACCGCAGCGCAGACCGTTCAGCACCGCCATGATCATTTTCCACGATCCGCACTGCGCCGAGTACGGGCGCGCTGGCCATGTGGAACGGCCCGCGCGCATCACGCGCACCGTCCCGTTGCTGAAGGAGCGTCACCCGGAGTGGGAATGGCGGGCGCCGGCGCCAGCGGAAGAGGCGACCCTGCTCCGAGCGCACACGAGCGGCGCATCTCGAGTCGGTGCGCGCGCCGACTGGAGATTTCGACGCGGATTGCCCAGCCTATGGCGGCATCTACCATCATGCGGTGCGCGCTGCCGGTGCGGCGCTGGAGGTGGCGCAGGCCGCGGAAAATGGTGAGGCCAGCTTCGCGCTGATGCGACCGCCCGGACATCACGCCACGCGCGATCAGGTGATGGGATTTTGCTACTTCAGCAACATCGCGCTCGCGGCGCTCGACGCGCTCGAACAAGGCGCGGAGCGGGTGGCAATCTGGGACTTCGATGCACATCACGGCAATGGTACGGAAGCGATTGTGCACGGGAATGCGCGCATCGCCTTCGCATCGATTCATCAATATCCCGGCTGGCCCGGCACTGGCACGCGATCCTTCGATAACATCAGCAACTACCCCGTGGCGCCGGGCGCCTCGCGCGCTGCGCACATGGAACAGATCCGCAGGGCGCTCGACGGCTTGCTCGGATTCCATCCCGATCTGCTGCTCGTTTCCGCCGGCTTCGATGCCTACCAAGGCGACCCGATCATGGAGATGACACTGGAGCAGGAGGATTTCGCGACCCTTGGCGAATGGCTACGCGATTGCGGCGCGCCTGCCGGTGCCATCCTCGAGGGCGGCTACAGCGATGAACTGCCGGAGCTGATCGACGCGTTTCTTAGCAGCTGGGCGGGAACCGGCGATTAGCCATCGAGAATGCCGCTGATCCGCTGCATCACTTCATCCGTCAGCTGATCCACGAGCTCACCTGCCTGCATATTCTCCCGCACCTGCGCCGGCTTCGACGCGCCGGTGATGACGGTGCTGACGTTGGCGTTTTTCAAACACCACGCGAGCGCGAGACGCGGCAGCGTGGTCCCGAGGTCATCGGCCACGGCCGCCAGCTGTTTCACTTTCGCGAGATGGCTCCGGGCTTCGGCCGTCTCGAATTGCTCGCGCAGCCAGTCGTAGTTCGGCAATGAAATCCGCGTATCGCCGGGATCGCCCTCATTGTATTTTCCAGTCAGCAAACCCGAAGCCAACGGCGACCAGATCGTGGTGCCAAGCCCGATCTTCTCGTAAAGCGGCGCAAACTCGCGTTCCACCTTTTCGCGATGAAACATGTTGTATTGCGGCTGCTCCATTGTGGGCGGCGCCGCCCCGAGTTCGTGCGCGATCGTCGCCGCCTCCGCGATCTGTGTCGCGCTCCACTCCGACGTGCCCCAGTAGAGCACCTTCCCCTGCCGCACGAGGTCGCTCATTGCGCGTACTGTTTCTTCGATCGGCGTCTCCGGATCGGGTCGATGACAGAAATAGAGATCGAGATAATCAACCTGCAGACGTTTAATCGCCGCGTGGCACGCCTCGAAGACGTGCTTCCGGCTCAGCCCCTCCTGCGTCGGATGATCGCCGCCCCAGAACACCTTGCTCGAGACAATGAACGTGTCGCGCGGCCAGCCGCGGCGCCGGAGAATGTTGCCCATCACAGTCTCGGCGCGGCCGTCTGCGTAGACTTCGGCGTTATCGAAGAAATTCACACCCGCCTCGTAGGCGATCGTCATCAATTCCTCCGCCGTCTCGTCGCTGATCTGCTGGCCGAACGTGACCCACGCCCCAAACGAGAGCTCGCTCACCTTCAGGCCCGACTTTCCCAGGCGTCTATACTTCATGGCTGCCCCAGAATCGCCGCTGTGCGCCGGATTGCGCAGGGAAAACTTTGCTTGGCAACCAGAACCGCCGCGGCCGATAGTGCGCGCACGTCGGGCCGTAGCACAGCTTGGTAGTGCGCTTGAATGGGGTTCAAGAGGTCGCGGGTTCGAATCCCGCCGGCCCGATTTACTTTTATCCTGCCAGCCGCGGATCGAACTGAGCCTTACTCCGCCGGCGGCCGACGCGGCGGCACGGCTCGACGCGATGGCGGCGGCCTGCCTTCCGTCAATTTGGTGGGTCGTGCTGGTTCGCGCTCCAACTCCAGGTCGGTATCTGCGACGCCTAGCCACCTGGCCGCGGCGCCCTTCTGCCGGAAAACCTTTACCTGCAGGGGCGAACCAACTGTGACGGTGGCGTGGGTCAGGGCAGCGTGCGCGGTCGCGGCATCGATTACGTAGAAGGCCGACTTGACGGGCGTACGCTCGCCGTAGACAAGTCGGCGATAAAGCGAGACGCGATAGATGTAATCGAAACTAAGCTCGACGGCGTTCAGCGCGGACAGATCAGTGTAACGGTTGAAGGGATGCTCGGCCTCATCCTCGGCCTGCTCGAGCCAGGAGATAAGTTCCTCCACGTGCGGTTCGTCCAGAACTCCGCGCGGCCGCCAGACCATCAGGTTGAGGTCCCGGTGGAAGGAAACGCCAGACCAAAAGCCAAATTTCATATTCCAGCTGGAAACGCTTGGCCTTCCGAGGCAGTGCCAGGCCCGGCGATGCGGCTGATTTCAAAGATCGTCATGTGTCCAGCGTTTGCCCCGATTACCCTTTAACGCCGGCTGTCGTTTTACTCGGGCGGTGCAGCGATTGACGAGAGAAATCCTGATTGGAAAGCGGCGGCGACAGGCAACTCAACAAATCAACCGCGCTTCAGCAAGAGGTAGCGGCGCGGGCGACCATTGATTCTGACTGTGCCCTCTATGCCAACAGAAGTCGCAGCCGGCAGCGGCGGTAAATCCTCTGCGGGAACGACGAGCGCATCCAGCGAGCCGGCATTCCAACGCTCCGCGGCGTCGGCTGGCTTGATGAAATGCAGACGTCGAAGATAGAGCAACAGGCCTTCTTCCTGTCCGCCGATCACTTCGTAGCGCCAACTGTGCGCCGCCGCCTCCTGGCGCACCGCCCGACCGAATCTGACGAGCGCATCATCGGCAGCCCGATAGCTGATGACGACCCGCTGCGCCGCGTAGGCGCTCGTGAAGAGACACGCAAATGCGAGCGCGATTCCGCTCCAGTGACGCGTTTGTGCGCGGCCTGCGAAGCGGGCGACTTGGGTGGCGACCAACAAGCAGAGCGGCGGCACGATCGGGAAGATGCGATCAACCCGCTTGGAGGGAATGAGCGACATCACAATCAGTCCGCCCAGCGTCCAGCAGAGCAGCCAAAGCAGGTCAGGCGGGAGCCGCCGCACGCGTTCGCGCAGGGCCAGTTTTTCGGCCCGCCAGCCGACCACCGCGAGCGCCATCGCGAGCACGCTCCACGGCGCGAACTTGTGCAGGAGGTGCGGAAAATAAAAATAGAACGGTTGCGGTCGATGCACCGTCTCACCGAAACGGCCGGCAAATTCCTTGACCACGACCTGGTCGTAGAAGCCGGGCACCCACGCCATACCCAGAGCCGCCCACGCGATGAAGATCGCGAGCGATGCCAGCCACGGCCACCATCCGCACCACGCGCCGCCGGTCTTGTTCGCGCGGAGGAGCTGATATGCGACAATTCCCGGCAGCAGGAATGCGTAAACGATCGGCCCTTTCACGAGCATCGCGCAGGTGAGCAGTGCGAACGCGACTAAGCGGTCGCTTGGTCGCCAGGGCTCCGCGTTCCGCACCTTGCGCCAGATTTGCAGACCGAGCAGAAACACGACCAGCGCGAGCGGCATGTCGGTTCGCACCAAGGTGGCGAGGCGGGGCGCGAGCAGATTCAACCCGAAAGCGCTGAGAGCAATTAACCCGGCGGCCCGACCATAGGCGGCTCCGGCCGCGCGCGTGAGCGCCACCGCCAGCAGCAGCGCGGCAAGGAGCGACGGCAACCGCCAGGCCATCTCCCACGAACGCGTCACCGCAAAGATTGCCGCCGACACCCACCCCACCAGCGGTGGCTTGGTCGCGATCTTTTCGTTCGGCGTATGCTGATAGAGCCAGTGGCCCGCGTTCACCATCTCAAAGGAGGTGAACGCCTGCTTCGCCTGGTCGTAATCGTCGAGGTGCCACGGCAGGTTTGTAGTCGCGAACAGGAGCGCAATCAGCAGCGCGACCGCCCAAAAGGTGCGCCGCTCTTCGAGCCACGACGCGCGACTGCTGCTCGCAATCACGCGGGGCTACTCGCGCCACAGAATCGCCCGCACGGGCGAACCATCGGCACCTTCGATCTTGAGCGGCAGCGCCACGAAATTGTAGCGCCCGGCGGAAATGGCGCTGAGATCGAGCGACTCGATGATGTGGATGCTGGCCGCACCGAGCGCATGGTGATTCACGAGTTGCTTCGCCTCAATTTCGTCCACCGATGGCACATCGAGACCGAGCAACTGCACTCCCCTCTCCTGCAACCAGCGCGGAACGTTCGGCGCGACGACAGGAATGCGTGGCGGGAAGACGCGCTGATCATGCCAGACGTTCGTCTTCACGAGCAGGCGCGGCGCCGTTTCCAAATCCGCAGCCACGGAGGCGAAATCGGCGATCTGAAACTGCGGCATCGCTCCGCCGGCGTAGTTGGCGCTCAAGTCCACTACGATCGCCGGCCCGAAATACGCCTGAAGTTGCGCCTGCTCCATCGTCCAGCCGTGGTCATCGAAATGGAAAGTCGCATCGCCGTGGGTGCCGTTGTGCAGACTCATATTGATCGAGCCCACGTTGACGCTCGAGCCTTGCGCGATGCGGCCATTCAGTTGGTAAGTGAATGGTACATCGCCGGGCCAAGGCGGCAGCTCGGCGGAAAGCATGCGGGAGACATCGAAAATCTTCATCGACCTCTCCCTTTGGCCCGGACCGCGCGGTAGGTCGCGAGAGCCGTCAGGATGCCGGGGTCTCCTTCCGCCCAGACGTTGTCGATCATTACCGTCTGGAAGCGCCAATGCCGTCCGTCGCGCACCAGCTCGGCTTCGTAACGATTCATGAGCATGGCGTATTCGGTCCCGCGCTTCGGACCGTCGCCCGGCATGTAATGCTGCGCCAGGAGCCACGCACACATCGTCGCCGAGTCGCCGCGAATTTCCGTCTGAACATTGCTCGCGGTGTGACTGGTATCGAGGGGCCCAATGATCGCGAGGACCGCTCCCACGATTGCCTCCCTGCCGCGGAGGACCGGGAATTCGATGCCGAGCTTCTCGCCCGCCGGCGTGAAATCGAGCAGGCAATCATCGGTCAGTGCGGAGGCGAATGTCTCCGCGTTGTTGTGATCGAGGCCGGAGGCGTAACGGTAGAGCGTGTCCGCAAGTTCGAGACGGTCGTAAACGAGCTGCGCCAGCTCGGTCGCGGTTAATTCCATGGCGCGAAGCTTAGACCTGCCGCGTCACGGGCGTAAAGCGGGCAAACGCTGGCCTACGGCGACGCGGGCGGCGTGCTCGCTTCCCGCAGTGGCCGCGTCAGGTCGCCTTTGATGCGATCAAGGATGCCATTCACAAACCGCCCCGAGTCCGGGCCGCCGAATGTCTTCGCCAGCTCGATTGCTTCGTTGATGGAAACGACCGGCGGAATATCGTCGCGGTAAAGCATCTCGAAAATCGCGAGCCGCAGAACGTTGCGATCCACCGGTGCGATCCGGCGCAGGTCAAAATTCTCGCAGTAGCGGCCGATGCGCTCGTCGATTTCGGGGAAGATGCGCCACCATCCCGTCGATCAACGGCTGCGCAAATTCGCGCACATTTGGCTTGGCCGGACAGAACTCCCAGAATTCGTCCATCTTTTCCGGGGCCGCGCCGCCATGCGCGTCGCGCCAGAAATGAAATTGCACGGCGGCCTGCCGGGCGTTGCGCCGTTTTCCCATAAGGCTAGGTGGCGCGGACTTCGCTCATCGCGTTCGCGATCTGGATCGCGGCGCGGGCGGCTTCGATCCCGCGATTGATCGTTTTTTCGAGGCACCGCTCCCGCGCCTGCGTCTCGTTCTCAACGCTGAGCACGGCGTTGATCACCGGCACCCCGTGGTCGATCGCGATTTGCTGCAACGCGTTGGTGACGGACGTCGCGAGGTGCTCCGCATGCGTCGTGCTGCCTTTGATGATGACGCCGACGGCGATGATGGCGTCCGCCTTTTTCTGCAAGGCCAGCTCCCGCACCATGACGGGGATCTCAAAAGCGCCTGGCACCTGGTGCAAGGTCACCAGGGCATTTGGCGCGAGGGCGCGCAGTTCCTCAGTGGCGTGATTCACCAGGCCCTGAACGTATTCGGCGTTAAACAGGCTCGCCACGAGCGGGAAAATGCGTTTGCCGCCGGCACCGATATGACGCGGACGTGGAGGAACAGCGGTGGACATGGTGCAGCTCGAAGGGAGCAGCGCAGCTTACAGCAGATGCCCCATCTTGACCCGCTTTGTCTCGAGGTAGCGGGCGTTGTGCGGGTTGGCTTCGCTCCGGATCGGCACCTGCTCCACCATTTCGAGCCCGTAACCTTCGAGGCCGACGACCTTCTTGGGATTGTTGGTCAGAAAACGGAACTTGCGCACACCGAGATCGAACAGGATCTGCGCGCCCAGACCGTAGTCACGCAGGTCGCTGCCGAAGCCGAGCTTCGCGTTCGCCTCCACCGTGTCGAGGCCTTCCTCCTGCAGCTTGTAGGCGTGAATCTTTGCCGCCAGGCCGATGCCACGGCCTTCCTGGCGCATGTAAACGAGCACGCCGTTGCCTTCGTCGGAGATTTGCTGGAGGGCGGCGTGCAATTGGTTTCCGCAATCGCAGCGCCGCGAGCCGAACACATCGCCGGTGAGACATTCGCTGTGCACGCGCACCAGCGTCGGCTCGGTCTCTGAGATCGTGCCCTTGACCAGGGCGAGATGGTGGGCCTCGTCCACTTTCGAGCGGTAGAGATGCAAATCGAAATCGCCGTACTCGGTCGGCAGCCGGACGACCTGCTCCCGCTCGACCAGCTTCTCGCGCGAACGGCGATAGGCGATTAGGCTTTGAATCGTGCAGATGCGGAGGCCGTGTTTCTTCCGAAACTCCATCAGCTCCGGCAGGCGCGCCATTGTGCCGTCGTCGTGCAGGATCTCGCAGAGGACGCCGGCTGGTTGCAAACCCGCCATCCGAGCCAGATCGACCGCCGCTTCGGTGTGGCCGGCACGACGCAGCACGCCGCCGTCCTTGGCCCGCAAGGGGAAGATGTGGCCTGGCTGCACCAGGTCGTCCGGTTTCGATTCTGGATTCGCGATCGTCTGAATCGTCGCCGCCCGATCGTGGGCGCTGATCCCCGTCGTCACACCGCGCGCCGCATCGACCGAGACGGTAAAGTCGGTGCGGTACATCTCCCGGTTTTGCGCCACCATGCGCTGGAGCCCAAGCTGCTCCGCGCGCTCGTTCGAGACCGGCACGCAGATCAAGCCGCGGCCGTGCATCGCCATGAAATTGATCGCTTCCGGCGTCGCCTTCTCCGCCGACATCACGAGATCGCCCTCGTTTTCGCGATCCTCGTCATCCGTCACAATCACGATTTCGCCCCGCGCCAGATCACGCAGGACGTCATCGATCGTATCGAATTCCAAGATGGGAGGGGCCTCTGCCAGCATCGGTTACCAATACTTTCCAGCCGCTCTCCGGGCAACGTCTAATCACGATCCCCGCTTGTCGCAACGATCGCGTCCGGCCGGTAAAGATCGCGATTGCTCGCCTGGAATTCCGCTTTCAGCCGCACTTGAAACGCGGCGAGATCGACCACATCCCAGCGCGTGAATTCCCAGTGCCCCGCCTGCCGCGGCTGGTGCTCAAAGCCAACAATAAGGTGCACCGCGTCGTCGCGCACTTTGTTGGTGGCGACCTTCGGCTCGAAGTAGAATGAGCGAAAACTGCTCTCGCGCCCACCCGCGGCATAGAGCTTCGGATCAAGATAATAAACCCGGCCGCTGACGGTATCGACGAGCCGAAGATCCGGATAGCCGGAGCGTTGCGCTTTGGCGCTCACCGTCTTCGGGAAATCGCAGGCCAGGCCGGGCGCTGCATTCAAGAGCTCGCGCAGCATGTTCTCAAACTGGCTGCTCGCTTCATTGATCCGGGCGTAGCTCTGGATCGGACTCTCCGGTGCGCTCATCCGTTTGATTACTTCGTCGAGCGCGGTGCCAATTTGCTTAAGGACGCGCCGGTCGATTGCGTCGTCGCGGTTGATCGGCAGCACCTTTCGGCCGGTGGCGTAGCGAATCACATCAGCAAACGGAACCTGCTTGAACTGCTCCTTGCCCTCGAGCAGCCACGGGATGAATTGGGCGGCGGGCGATTCCGCAGTCGGCGCCGGAGTCTGCGCTCGGGTCCCGGCCAGGAGCGCGGACCAAAGGCAAATCGCGACCTTCGCTTGCGTTGCTCGCACAATCGGACGCTAATGGCAGAGCGCGCCAGATGCCAGATGCGCCGCGTGCGACATCGCATCGCCGGAGTGACAGTGATGTGGAATCTTCCAACCCCCGCTTCGCTCCGTGCGGTTCTCGCAATTCTCGCGGTTTTGTGTGCGGGACACCTTTCTCCGGTCCGGGCGGCGGACGAGTCACGCGCGGAGATAAAGCTGCTCGTTCGCTTCGATGCCATTGCCGAGGCCAAAGCCGCTCTCGCTCTCCCGGCTGCGGCGCAGAAGACCTACCGAATCTATTTTGTCGATACGCCCGATCTGGACTTCGAGAAGGCTGGCTTAATCCTGCGCCTGCGCGACAAGCAGCATGGAACGACTGAAGTTACCCTCAAGATTCGGCCGAAGGCACCGGCGCAGTTCCATGCCGAGCGCTGGGAAAAGCTGGAAAAAGAGACCGAATGGGTCGCTGGAAGAGGCGAGAATATGTCCTACGCCACCAAGGAGGAAAGGGCCGGAGCTGATCTGCTTGAAGATCCTGCGGTACACCTGGCGCAGTTTTTCTCCGACGAGCACAAAGCTCTGATCAGGGAAATCACGGGCCACGAATTTGAGCCGGCCCAAATGAAGATCTTTGGCCCCATCGAGGCGCAAATCTGGGAATGGAATGAGGCTGCCTTGCAGGACAAGGTTTCAGCTGAACTCTGGAAATGCGGCGATCTTGAGATTTTTGAGCTCTCCCGGAAAACCGGGTTGAAAAACCTGGCGACGAAGGGCGACGACTTTGTTCGTATATTGGCCGCAAAAGGAGTCGCGGCAGACCCTGCGCCAGAGAGCAAGACCCACCTGGCGCTCAAGTATTTCTCGACCCATCCATAGGGTAAGATTGTCGTCACGCGATCTCCACCGCGGTCGCGAGAAGTGGAAACGCTTGGGCGAGCGATCCCTCATCTCGCGCGTGCACGAGGAGCACCGGCTCGCCGCGTTCGACCGGCTCGCCCACCTTCTTGATCTCCGTAAACCCTACGGCGAAATCGACGGCGTCCGTTGCCCTGCGTCGGCCGCCGCCGAGGAAGACCGACGCGCGACCGATTGCCTCCGCGTTCATCTTTGTCACAACTCCCGCACGCTCGGCCACGAACGGCTGCACGATGGGCGCGCGGTGCACCTCCGGCATCCGCTCCAATGCACCAGCATCGCCACCTTGCGCCTCCACCAGTTCGACAAACTTCCGCCACGCGCTTCCGTCACGAAGCCAGGCGGCCAGCTGGTCGCGGGAAGCATTGGCGACGTCTGCGCCGAGATTAAGAATCAGCCTGACGAGGTCTTCCGGTCCGCCGCCCTGCAAGATCTCGACGCACTCCGCCACTTCGAGCGCATTGCCGACCGCGCGGCCGAGCGGCTCGTCCATCGGGTGGAGCAGACAGGACATCCGCACGCCCATCAGCTCGCCGACTTCCTGCATCGCCGCCGCGAGTTGCTTCGCTTCGGCGCGCGTTTTCATGAACGCACCGTGACCAAATTTCACGTCGAGCACGAGGCGGTCGAGGTTCTCCGCCAGCTTTTTGCTCATGATGCTCGCCACGATCAACGGTTGCGACGGCACCGTGCCGGTCACGTCGCGCAGGGCGTAGAGTTTCTTGTCGGCGGGGCAGATGTCGGCCGTTTGCCCGATCATGAAAACGCCGATGCGCTCCAGCTGCTGCAGGGCGCGCGCTTCGTCGAGGTTCACGTTGAAGCCGGGGATGCTCTCCAGTTTGTCGAGCGTGCCGCCGGTAATGCCGAGCCCGCGGCCGGAAATCATCGGCACCCAGACGTTGTCGCAGGCGAGAAGCGGCGCGAGCACGAGCGAAACCTTGTCGCCCACCCCGCCGGTGGAATGCTTGTCGACCTTCGGCGGTGAGCCGGCTGGATATTGCAGGACGCGCCCGCTGCGCATCATCGTGGTCGTAAGCTGTTGCGTCTCCGCGGCGGTCATCCCGCGGAAGAAGATGGCCATCGCGAGCGCACTCATCTGGTAGTCGGGAATCTCCCCGCGCGTAAACGCCGAGACGACAAAGGCGATTTCCTCCGCGGTTAATTCGGAGCCGTCGCGCTTTTTCTCGATCAATGAAGGGACGTGCATGAATCAAACGGACGACCCGCCGGCCATGGCGCAATGCCAAAGAAACTTGCCAGTGTCGCCGCCACATCGGCGAATGTCTCGCGGGGACCGAGATCCCGCCCCGGCTGGTCATCAAAAACAAGCAGCGGCACTTCCTCGCGTGTGTGATCGGTGCCGCGAAATGTCGGATCGTTGCCGTGATCCGCGGTCATGATCACCAGATCCTCGGGCGTGATCCGCGGGAGAAACTCGCCAAACCAGCGGTCAAATTCCTCCAAAGCCCGCACGTAACCGGCCACGTCCCGCCGATGGCCGAAAAGCATGTCGAAATCGACGAGATTGGCGAACAGGAGGGCGTTCTCTGCTCGCGGCCATAATTCTGCGATGCGGGCCATGCCTTCGAGCGTTGGAGGTAGTCGGATACGATTCTGTGATCCCCTCCCCGGCGAAAATATCGCTGATTTTTCCGACGCCGATGACCCCTACGCCGGCATCGCCCAACGCGTTCAAAACTGTGGGTGGCGGCTTCATTGAGAAATCATGGCGCCGCGCCGTGCGCCGAAAATTCCCCGGCTCACCATCGAACGGCCGTGCGATCACCCGCCCGATCCGCACCGCGTTTGCATGGCGCCGCGCGATCTCACAAATATCGTAGAGCCGCTCGATCGGAATGACCTGCTCATGGGCCGCGATCTGCAGGACGGAGTCGGCGGACGTATAGAGGATCGGCTTCCCGGAACGCACGTGCTCCGCACCAAGCTCTGCCAGAATGGTGGTCCCGCTCCGAGCGTAGTTGCCGATAAATTCCACGGCAGCCTCGCGCTCAATCGCGCGGACCAGTTCATCCGGGAACCGCTCGAACACCGCGAACGGCTCATCAAGAATCGCGCCCGCGAGTTCCCAATGTCCCGTCGTCGTGTCCTTGCCGGCAGAGCGCTCCCGCATTCGACCGTAGCTGGCGCGATACTCGTGGCCTCGGCTTCCAGCAGAGAGTTTCAGATTCAATCGGCTGGACGCCGATACCACTTGCGCCAGCCCGCAGCTCTCGAGCGCTCGGAAGCTGCAGCTCCGGCACGTGCTCGAAGATGTGCCCCAGTGTATTCGCACCGTCATCACCATAAGCCGCCGCGTCCGGCGCAAGGCCGATGCCAACGCTATCGAGAACCAGAAGCAGCGCGCGCACCGCGGGCTACAGACCGATCGGATGCCAGGCCGTTTTCATCTCGACCGTGTCGAGAATCCAATACGGGTTCTCCGCTTTCTCGCCGCGCCAATCCGCCGCCGTCAGGTCGCGCCGCAGGTAACGTTTTACATTAAAGCCACCGCCACGCTGCAATTCGCGCCCGATCTTCTCGTCGCCCGAGGCGTCCACGATCGCGTTTACATCCATGTGACTGGCAAAGTGCGACGCCAGCTCGGCCCGATCGCCGGCCAGCATGTTGACTACGCCGCCGGGCAGATCGCTTGTCGCGATGATCTCCGAGAACGTCAGCGCCGGCAGCGGCTTCGTGGTCGACGGCAAAACGATCGCGGTGTTGCCGGACAGAATGACCGGCGCCACGAGTGAGACCATGGCGACAAGCGACGGCTCGTCCGGACAGACGACCACCACCACCCCGGTCGGTTCCGGGATCGTGAAGTTGAAATGCGAACTCGCGACCGGATTTACCGCGCTGAAGACCTGGCTGAATTTGTCCGTCCAGCCGGCGTAATGGACCAGCCGCTCGATCGCCAGGGTCGCCTCGGCGTCGGCGCCTTTGCGCGTGCCATTGAAGCAGTCCCAGCTCCGCGGCGAGCTCGCCCCGCCGCATCTCCAGCATCTCGGCCGCGCGGTAGAGAATTTGCCCGCGCAGATACGCGCTCTGCTTCGCCCAGCCGGCGAAGGCACCCCGCGCTGCCGTGACCGCATCGCGAAAATCCTTGCGCGAAGCGCGGGAGAAATTGGCGATCACGCTCTCGCGATCGTGCGCCGCTGAGACACGGCCGCTTTCGCTCCGGACGAATTTTCCGCCGATGTAGAGCTTGTATGTTTTGAGAATCGGCAGTCTGGATTCGTCGCGTCGCCACGAAGTGAGGATTGCGTATCGCTGCAAAAAAGAAAACGCGTAAACCCGCACCGCCTCCAGATGGAAAAATCAGACAAAATCTTTATCGCAGGACATCGTGGACTCGCCGGCGGCGCCATCAAGCGCAGGTTGGCGACAGCAGGGATTTACGAATCTCGTCACCCGCGATCGCGCCCAACTCGATCTGCGCGACGGCCCGGCGGTCGGCGGCGTTTTTCGCGCACGAGCGGCCGGAGATCGTGGTGCTCGCCGCCGCCAGGGTGGGCGGGATCAAGGCCAACGCCGATTATCCGGTCGAGTTCCTGCTCGAGAACCTGTCGATCCAAAACAACGTCATCCCCGCCGCGCATGCGCACGGCGTGCGGAAGCTCCTCTTCCTCGGCAGCTCGTGCATTTATCCGAAGCTCGCGCCGCAACCGATCCCCGAAGCGGCGCTCCTGACCGGTCCCCTCGAGCCGACGAACGACGCCTACGCGATTGCGAAGATCGCCGGGATCAAACTTTGCCAGGCGTATGCGGCGGAATACGGCGAGAACTACATTTCCGCGATGCCGACGAATCTCTACGGGCCGGGCGATAACTTCGATCTTGCTTCTTCGCACGTTCTCCCGGCGCTGCTCCGCAAAGCGCATAAGGCGAAGACCGGCGGCGCCCGCGAGATGGTGGTGTGGGGAACAGGCCAGCCGCGGCGCGAGTTTTTGCACGTGGACGACATGGCGGACGCCTGCGTGTTCCTTCTCCAGCACTACGATTCGCCGGAGATTATCAACGTCGGCTGCGGCGAAGATGTGACGATTCGGGAACTGACGGAGCTGATTTGCGACGTGGTCGGATTCGGCGGCGAACTGGCATTCGATGCGACCAAGCCGGACGGCACCCCGCGCAAGCTGCTCGACGTCTCGAAGCTGATGGCGCTTGGCTGGCAGCCGAAAATCTCGCTGCGAGAGGGCATCGCGCGCACCTACGAGTGGTTCCTCGAGCATGAAACGTCGCCGGCCCTGTCTGCGCGATGAGCAAACTGCGCGTTGGGGTTGTCGGAGTCGGTCACATCGGGAAAAATCACGCCCGGCTCTACGCGGACCTGCCGAACGCGGACTTCACCGCCATCCTCGATACGGATGCCGCGAAAGCGGCGCAGCTCGCGCAGGAATTTGGCGTCACGGCGGCGGAATCGCTGGATGACTTCGCAGCCCGCGTGGACGCGGCGTCGATCGCAACGCCGACGAGCAGCCATTTCGAGATCGGGCGGCAGCTCCTCGATCGGGGCAAGCATTTGCTGATCGAGAAGCCGATCACCGAGAAGCCGGAACACGCGACGGAACTGGCCCAACTGGCAGCGGAGCGCGGGCTGGTGCTGCAGGTCGGCCACGTCGAACGGTTCAACCCGGTCTTGAGCGCGCTCGAGGAACGCCTCACACATCCGCGTTTCATCGAAGCGCACCGGCTCTCGCCCTACCCGAACCGCAGCACCGACATCGGGGTCGTGCTCGACCTCATGATTCACGATCTCGAGATCATTCTGCATCTCGTCCGTTCGCCCGTGCAAACCATCGACGCGGTCGGCGTGCCGGTTCTGAGCCGCAGCGAAGACATCGCGAATGCGCGGCTGCGTTTCGAAGATGGCTGCGTGGCGAATATCACCTCGAGCCGGATCAGCCCGGAGCGGATGCGCAAAATTCGTGTCTTTCAGGAAGACGCCTACCTGTCGCTCGATTATCAAAGCCAGACCGGCGAAATCTACCGGCGCTCCAATGGCGGAATCACGCGCGCGGAAGTGGAGATCGAACGCGAGGAACCACTCCGCCGTCAACTGGCGTCGTTCCTTGAATGTGCCGCCACCGGCCGGGCGCCGAAGGTTTCCGGATTTCAGGCGACCGCCGCGCTCGAACTCGCGGTCGAGATCACGCAACGAGTTGCCCGCGGTTTCGCCCCATGATTTGCGCGGCGGAGGGGCGCGCTTCCGCGCGTCCGTGCGCAACGAGGCCCCGGGATGAATAGCATCTACTTCGTGGCCGGTGAAGCGAGCGGCGATACGCATGGCGCAGCCCTGATGGCCGCGCTCCGGGAGTTGCAACCGGATTTGCGACTTCTCGGCCGGGGCGGACCGCGCATGCGCGCGATTGCCGGAGAGAGATTCACCGACTGGAGTGAATCGTCATCCGTCCTCGGGCTCTGGGAAGTGCTGAAGCAATACCGCTACTTCAAGCGCGAATTCGGCGCCACCATCGGGCAGATCCGCAGTTTGCAACCGGACGCCGTGCTCCTGATCGATTACCCAGGGTTCAATCTGCGGCTCGCCCGTGCCTTGCGCGCGCAGATGCCGGCGCTCAAGATCATTTACTACATCAGTCCGCAGGTCTGGGCCTGGAATCGCCGCCGGATTCCGCAGATGGCCAGGTATCTCGATCTGATGCTGTGCATCTTTCCCTTCGAGGCGGAACTGTATAACAAGTCGGGGTTGCGCACCGTCTTCGTCGGTCATCCGATGATGGAAAATCTGACGGGCGAAGCGCACGGGCGACGCGCGTGATGCCAACCTCGTCGGCCTCTTCCCCGGCAGCCGGATGCGCGAGTTGCGCAAGATCCTGCCGGTCATGCTCGGAAGCGCCCGGCGGATTCTGGACGAGAGACCGGGAACGCATTTCGAGATTGCCGCGGCGTCGGAAGCGCTGGCGCAGGCCGCACGGGAAGTGCGCGAGAATGCAGGCATTCTCCCCGCGGAAACCGTCCGCATCACCACCGGCGAGGCGTCAGCCACGATGCAGCGCGCGCAGGCGGGGATCGTTGCCTCGGGCACGGCCACGCTGGAAGCGGCCTGTTTTCGGATGCCGTTCGTGCTGGTCTATCGCGTGGCGTGGCTCACCTATTTCGCGGCCAAGGCCGTCGTGCAGGTGCGGCACGTCGGGATGCCCAACGTGCTCGCCGGGCGCGAAATCGTGCCCGAGTTCATCCAGCATCAGGCGCGACCGGGAGCCGATCGCAGCCGCGGTCCTGCGATTGATGAACGACCCGGATGCTCGTAACCTCGTCGTATCGGAGTTCGATGAAATCGTCGCGACGCTCGGCCGGGAAGGCGCGAGCATGACGGCGGCGCACGTCGTTCTTCAGGAAATCGACCCTCCCTAACTCGTCACGATGGAAGCAACCCTCTCAGCCCCGCAAACGGAGTCGCAACCGCGCTTGACCCGGATCGCAAATTTCATCGGCGGGGAATCGCGCGAGCCGCTTGGTGGCCGGTACCTCGACAATATCGAGCCGGCCACGGGCAGGGTTTACTCGCAGGTCGCCGACAGCGACGCGCGTGACGTCGAGCTGGCGGTGGCGGCGGCGGGAGCGGCGTTTCCCGGCTGGTCGCGCACACCGGCAGCCGAGCGCTCGCGGATTCTCCTGCGCATCGCCGACCTGATCGAGCGTGATCTGGAGAAGCTCGCGCTCGCTGAGTCGGTCGATACCGGCAAGCCGCTGTCGCTCGCGCGCATTCTCGATATCCCTCGGGCGGCGAGCAATTTTCGCTTCTTCGCGACCGCGATTCTGCACACCGCATCGGAAGCGCACCTCACTGACAACGTCGCCCTCAACTACACCTTGCGTTCGCCACTCGGCGTCGTGGGCCTGATCTCACCGTGGAATCTGCCGCTCTACCTGTTGACGTGGAAGATCGCGCCCGCCCTCGCCTGCGGAAACACCGCCGTCGCGAAGCCGAGCGAACTCACGCCCATGACGGCCTCGCTGCTCTGCGAAATCGCGCGGGAAGCAGGTTTGCCCGATGGCGTGCTCAACGTCGTGCAAGGCACGGGCGCGAATGTCGGTTCCGCCATCACAGCACATCCGAAGGTGGCGGCGGTTTCATTCACCGGCGGCACCGTGACCGGCCGGAAAGTGGCGGAGTCGTGCGCACCAATGTTCAAGAAGGTGTCGCTCGAACTCGGCGGCAAGAATCCAAACATCATCTTCGCCGATGCGGATCTGGCGGCGGCGATTGCCGGCAGCGTGCGCTCGTCGTTCGCGAACCAGGGGCAGGTTTGTCTCTGCGGCTCGCGCATCTTCGTCGAGCGCCCAGCGTATGAAGAATTCGTCGAGCGCTTTGTCGCGGCGGCAGCGAAGCTAAAACTCGGCGACCCGCTGGATGCCGCCACTGATCAGGGCGCGATCGTTTCCAAGACGCAGCTTGAAAAGGTGAAGTTCTATGTCGATCTGGCGCAGCAGGAAGGCGGCGCGCTGGCACTCGGCGGCTCCGCTCCGCCAGAAATCAACGCACGCTGCCGCGAGGGCTATTTTTTTCCGCCCACGGTGATTACCGGACTGCCGGTCGCGTGCCGCGTGAATCGCGAGGAAATTTTCGGGCCGGTCGTGACGATCACGCCGTTTGCGACCGAAAACGAAGTTCTCGGCTACGCCAACGACTGTGATTACGGCCTCGCTTCCAGCGTCTGGACGCAGAACCTCGCTCGTGCGCATCGCGTCGCTGAGCAGATCCACTCCGGCACCGTCTGGGTGAATTGCTGGATGGTGCGTGATCTGCGTGTGCCTTTCGGCGGGATGAAACAGAGCGGAGTGGGCCGCGAGGGCGGCGACGAAGCCCTGCGCTTTTTCACCGAGCCGAAAAACGTCTGCATCGCCCAGTAACGCGGCGGCGACGTTCGCGCCAAATCAACCGAAAAGGAGAATCCCATGTGCCGAAACATTAAAACCCTGCACAACTTCGAACCGCCAGCGACGCATGAAGAAATGCACGCGTCCTCGCTGCAGTTCGTGCGCAAGCTGAGCGGCTTCACGAGGCCGTCGAAAGCGAACGAAGAGGCTTTCAATCGAGCGGTGGAGCGGGTGACGGAGGCAGCGCACGAGCTGCTCCATTCGCTGGTCGCAAACACTCCGCCGCGGGATCGCGCAGTCGAAGCGGCGAAAGCGCGTGACCGGTCGGCCAGGCGCTTCGGCCCATCGGTGCTGGCTGCGGGTCATCATCACCCCTGAGCGAGGCCACGATGTCTTCGGATGCCACGTATGAAAGCACCCGCGCTCCGGAGCCGGTTGGAGCGTTCCCGCACGCGAAGCGGGTGGGAAATCTGCTCTTCCTCTCCGGGATTGGACCCCGGGTGCGCGGGAGCAAGGAGATTCCGGGAGTCACACTCGACGCGGCTGGAAACATCGTCAGCTACGACATCGAGACGCAATGCCGGGCCGTCTTTGAGAACGTGCGGCTGGTCCTCGAAGACGCCGGTGCGTCATGGGGCGACATCGTGGATGTGACGGTCTTTCTCACCGACATGAAGAAGGACTTCCCAATCTACAACCGCATCTACCCGGAATATTTCGCCGGCGCCGGAAAACCGAACCCGACGCGGACGACCGTGGAAGTCGGCGCCCTGCCGACGCCGATCGCGATCGAGTTGAAGGTCATTGCCACCGTGGCATCCGCCTAGACGGGTCGCGCCGCGCGCAACCACCGACTGAAATCTAGAGTCATGACCTTCTCCACGGACGAACAATGCGCGCTGCAGCTGGATGCGGACGATCCGCTGCGCGGCCTTCGGGAGCGCTTCCACCTCCCCAGCGGCCCCGACGGCAAGCCCTTCATCTACTTCGTCGGGAATTCGCTGGGCCTGATGCCGAAAACAACGCGGGGGGTCGTGGAGCAAGAGCTCGACGATTGGGCCAGGCTCGCCGTTGACGGTCATCTGGAAGGGCGCACGCCGTGGTATTCGTACCACGAGACCGTGCGTGAGCCGGCCGCGCGGCTGGTAGGCGCGCAGGCGCAGGAGGTTGTCTGCATGAACAGCCTCACGGTGAACCTTCACCTGATGATGGCGACGTTCTATCGGCCCACGAAAACGAGGTGCAAGATTCTGATGGAGGAGCCGGCGTTTCCTTCCGACACCTATGCGATCAAATCGCAGATCGCGCACCATGGGTTTGATCCAAAAGATGGATTGGTGCTGGCGCGGCCGCGCGACGGCGAGTTCACGGTCCGGCAGGAAGACATCGAGGCGGCGATCGCGGAGCACGGCGATGAGATTGCGCTCGTGCTCCTGGCCGGCGTGAATTTCTTCACCGGGCAGCTCTTCGATATTCAAAAAATCACCGCCGCCGCGCGGGCGCGCGGCTGCACGGTTGGGATCGATCTCGCCCACGCGGCCGGTAACGTCCCGCTCGCGCTGCACGACTGGAATGTCGATTTCGCGGTCTGGTGTTCCTACAAATACCTGAACTCCGGCCCCGGCGCGGTTGCCGGCGCGTTTGTGCACGAGCGGCACGCGCGCGACCGCAAGCTACCGCGCCTGGCCGGCTGGTGGGGCAACGACCCGGCCACCCGCTTCCGCATGCACCTGTTGCCGGATTTTGTGCCGGTGCAGTCGGCCGACGCGTGGGCGGTGAGCAACCCGCCAATTCTCTCGCTCGCTCCCCTGCGGACGTCCTTCGCGATTTTCGATGAAGCCGGCGGCATGCAACCGCTCCGGACGAAATCGATTCAACTGACCGGCTACCTTGAATTCCTGCTCGACCAGGCTCCGTCGCGCTTGTTCACCGTGATCACACCGCGCCAGCCCGACGAACGCGGCGCCCAGCTCTCGATCCTAGCGCACAAAGATCCGAAAGAGCTCTTTGCCCAGCTCGAGGCCGCGGGGGTGAAATGCGATTTCCGGGAGCCGAACGTGATTCGCGCCGCGCCGGCCCCACTCTACAACACCTTTCACGAAGTCTGGCGTTTCGCGCAGCTCCTGACCGGCCAGACGTAGGCGTCTGCCGACTAGTTTGCGGCCGCGCCCGCTGATGGCGCAGCGGCCCCGCGGAGGTGCAGATCGAGAAACCCGAGAATCGCCTTGTAGGCGCGGATCTCGTTCTCCTTTTTCGTGAAGCCGTGCCCTTCGTCGTCGAAAACGACGTATTCCACAATGCCGTTCTTCTTCTTGATCGCCTCAACGATTTCGTCGGACTCCGGTTTGATCACACGCGGATCGTTGGCGCCCTGCAGCACGATCAGCGGCTTGGTGATCTTGTCCGCGTGAAAGAGCGGTGAGACCTCCCGCAGCACTTCGAGCTGTGTTTCGGGGTTGCCGATTTCACTGTAGAGCGCCTTCCGCTGTGCCTCCCAGTACGGCGGGATGCTCTGCAGCGTTCGCACCCAGTTCGAGACGCCGAAAATATCCACGCCGGCGGCGAATTCCTCCGGCTTAAACGCGAGCGCGGCGAGCACCATGTAGCCGCCATAGGAGCCGCCCATGATGCCGATCCTGCCGGTGTCGACGTAGCCTAACGAGCCGAGAAACTTCTTCGCCTCGATGCAATCCCAGAGCGGCTCGCGCCCGTGTTTGCGGTCATCGGCGGTGAAGAACGTCTTCCCGTACCCGCTCGACCCGCGGTTGTTCACGTCCAGCACGGCGTAGCCGTGATTGGCGAGATATTGGACGCCCGCGTTGTAAGGCAGGCGCGCCTGTCCGCCCGGGCCGCCGTGCACCAGCACGATCGCGGGCACCTTTTTCTCCGCGGTCGCGCCATGCGGCTGATAGAGAATCGCGGGAATCTCCAGGCCGTCGAAGGACTTGTAGCGGATGACCTTCGACTCGACCAGATCGGCGGGGTCGATCTCCGGACTCAGGCTCGAGGTCAGCTTCGTCGCCTTCTTCGTGGCGAAGTCGTAAACGAAGAGGTTGTTCGGCGAGCGGGAGCCGTTGTGGTAAAACGCCATCCGCTTCTCGCTATCGGAGATGTTGACGCCGGTAATGTCGCCGTCCGGCAGCTTCGGCAATTCGATCGGCTTGCCGCTCGCCACGTCGATGACCTTGATCCGGGTGCGGGCGTCTTCATTCGTGACGACGACGCGATATTTGCCGGTACGCGAGAAGTAGGTAGCGGTGACATCCCAAGGCGTTTTCTCGACCACCTCGCGCTTGCCGGTCGCGAGTTCGTAACGCGCCACGTATTTGAATTCCCCGCCCTCGTCCGAGAGGAAGTAGAGATACTTGGACGCGGGATCAAACGCCTCCGGGCTGTTGCCGGATTCGCCCTTGTGCTCGGTGATGTTCTTCACCTCCTTGGTCTCGAGTTTGATCAGGTGCACGTCCGAGTCGGCGGTCGACGCGCCGTCCTTCTGCATGGCAAGGAAGCGTTTGTCGTTTGAGATGTCGCCAAAGTGGTAGCCGATTTCGTCCTGGTAAATTAGCGCCGGCTTCATTGTCGGCGAGATCTCATCTCGAAGATGTCGAAGAACTTCGGATCACGCGCGTTGGTGGAGAAGAAGAACGACTTCCGGTCCTGGCTCCATTTCAGGAAATTCGCCTTGGTTTTGTCGCCCGGGGTGAGGTCGCGCTCCGTCCCGTCGAGTTCGCGCAGGTAAAGGTGCGAGTTCTCGTTGCCGCCCTTGTCGTAGGAGTAGATGAACCGCGCGTCCTTCGGAAGGCCGGAGACGAGGTAAGTGCTCTCCTTCGTGGAATTCGTCAGCTGCTTCGGCTCTCCGCCGCTGACCGGCGACGCGGTAGACATTGTAAGATCCCGCTCTTGTTGCTGTGGAACAGGATCGACTGTCTCGTCCGGCGAGAACGAGGCGCCGCCGACTCTGGTCGTCGCCATGAACTGCTCGATCGTGTACTGCTTCGCCACCCGTTCCTTGCTGGCGGCGGGATTCATGACCGCGGGCGTCTCTTTCGTGATGAGCGCTTTGCTACTGACATCCGGAGTTCGCTCGACCACGGGTTGCGCCTGGACGATGACGACCTGAGCGACACCGCAAAGGAGAGGCGACGAGCAAAACGGACAGTGGGGGAACATTTCTGTGCGATCATGGCGGGAACGGTTCCAGAGCCGGGTTGAGGATGCAAGCCCCGCCACAGGACTCAGTCGGACGCGCCGCTAAACCGCTTGTCGTGCGCCGACGCGCCGCGATACGATGCGAGCGCGTGACGCATCTTACATCGATCCGGGCCGCGCCAGTTGCGTTCGTCGCCCTGCTTTTTCTCACGATCTCCAGCTCCGCCCAAGTGGCGAGCGCGCCGCGCCAGGGGCTGCGCGAGAATGATCCCCGCGTCCACGCCCTGACCAACGCGCGCATCGTCACCGCGCCGGGAAAGACAATCGACAAGGGCACGCTCCTCATTCGCGACGGGCTGATCGTGGCCGAAGCTGGTCCCGATATCGAAATGCCGCCCGAAGCGCGCGTTTGGGATCTGGCCGGCAAGACGATTTACCCCGGCTTCATCGATGCCTACAGCCGCGTCGGCCTGCCGGAGACGCTGCAACCGGAGCCGCTGCGCCCTGATGTCGATCGCGACAATCCCGACGCGAAGCCGAAGGAAATTCCGCGCGAACCAGCCAAGGGAACGCACGCCTGGAATCCGCGAGTCACGCCGGAACGCAACGCGGCTGATTTCCTCAAGCCCGACAAGAAAGCGACGCGCGAAGTTGCGCGACCTCGGGTTTCACGAGCGCGCTGGTGGTGCCGGCGCGCGGCGTCTTCCGCGGCTCGAGCGCGCTGATCAATCTCGCGGAATAGCGACTCGAACAGCCGATCGTCGTTTCACCGCGCGTCGCGCAGCACATTGCCTTCGATTTCGGCCGCGAGCGCGATGGCGGTTATCCGAACTCGCTCATGGGGGCGATCGCGTTGATCCGGCAAAGCTTCCTCGACGGCGCGTGGTATCAGGCGGCGCAGGATGCGTATCGGAAAAGCCCGGCGACGACCGAGCGACCCGAGGAGAACGCCAGCCTCGCCGCGCTCGCCGAGCAGGCGCAACGCAAGCAGCCGGCGGTGTTTGAAGCGGAGGACGAACTGGATCTTGCTCCGCGCGCTGAAGATCGCGGACGAATTCAAGCTCAAGCCGCTGCTGCTCGGGCAACGGCTACGAATACCGGGTGCGCAAGGCGCTCGGAACAAAACGCCGGTCATTCTGCCGCTCGATTTCCCGAAGGTGCCCGAGATCGAGAAGCCGGAACTGGCGCTCGAATACGAGCTCGATGAATTGCAGCATTGGGACCGCGCGCCGAGCAATCCGGCACTGCTCGCCGCGGCCGGCATCCCGATCGCTTTCACGACCGAGAAGCTCGAGAAGCCGGAGAAGGAATTCTGGTCGCGCCTGCGGCTGGCGGTGCGGCGCGGGCTGAGCAAAGACGCGGCGCTCGCGGCGTTGACGACCACGCCAGCCGAGATGTTCGGCGTGGCGGACCGACTCGGCACGATCGCGCCCGGCCGGATCGCGAACCTGGTGATCGCGAGCGGCGATCTCTTCGGCGAAGAAGCGAAGGTCTGACGACCTGGGTCGACGGCCGCTGGTATGACACCGATCGCGCGGACGAACGCGACCCGCGCGGCACGTGGGAGTTCACCGTCGAAGGGAAGACGCTGGCCGCTCGTCGATCGAAGGCGAACTGGACAAGCTGGAGGCGAAAATCGGCGACGAAAAGGCGGCGCTCACGACGAAGGAAGACGCGGTGCTGCTGATCGCGCCCGCCAAACTGTTCGAGCAGGGCGAGGGCGGCGTGCGATTGTCCGGCCGCATCGCCGGCGAGAACGATCACCGGCGGCCGGCGACGCGCCCGGGGGCAAGCATCGTCCGCTGGAGCGCGACGCGCACTGCGCCTTACACGCCGAAGAAGGACGAGAAGCCGTCGCCGCGTGGATCAAGCCATTGGATTTTCCGGAGACGTATCCCGCCGGCGCGTTCGGCCGTGTCGCCGCCGCCAGAGCAGCCGGCGGCGCGTGCTGATTCAAGGCGCGACGATCTGGACGTCGGGACCGCAAGGCACACTGCAAAACGCCGACCTGCTCGTCACGGCCGGCAAAATCACGGCCGTCGGGCCGGGCTTGAAAGCGCCGGCCGGCGCGACGCGTCGATTGACGGCAAGGGATGCATGTCACGCCCGGGCATCATCGATTGCCACTCGCACACCGCGATCAGCAAAGGCGTGAACGAAGGCGAGCCACGCCGTCACGACCGAAGTGCGCATCGGCGACGTGGTCGATGCGACCGACATCTCCATTTACCGGCAGCTCGCCGGCGGCGTGACGGCGGCCAATCTCCTGCACGGCTCGGCGAATCCGATGGGCGGCCAGAACCAGGTGATCAAGTTCCGCTGGGGCGCGTTGCCGGAAGAAATGAAGTTCGCCGATGCGATGCCGGGCGTGAAGTTCGCCCTCGGCGAGAACGTCAAGCAGTCGAACTGGGGCGACAGATTCAAGACGCGCTATCCGCAGACGCGCATGGGCGTGGAACAGCTGATGCGCGATCGTTTCCGCGCCGCGCTGGAATACGACGCGGCATGGAAAAAGAAGGGCGGTCTGCCGCCGCGGCGCGATCTGCAGCTCGAGGCGCTGTTCGAGATTGCTGCAGGGCAAGCGGCTGATCCATTGCCATTCCTACCGGCAGGATGAAATCCTGACGCTGCTGCGCGTGGCCGACGAATTCAAGATCCGCGTCGGCACGCTGCAGCACATTCTCGAGGGCTACAAAGTGGCGGATGAAATCGCAAAGCACGGCGTCGGCGCGTCGACCTTTGCGGATTGGTGGGGTTACAAGTTCGAAGCTTACGACGCGATCCCGGACAACGCGGCCATGATGCACGGGCGCGGGCGTGCTGACGACGGTCAACTCCGACAGCGCCGACCTCGCGCGCCGCCTGAATACCGAAGCCGCGAAGTCGATGAAACATGGCGGGGTGTCGCCGGAGGACGCGCTCCGGTTCGTCACGATCAATGCCGCGAAGCAGCTGCACATCGAGGCCGAAGCGGTTCGCTCGAGGCCGGCAAGGACGCGGACTTCGTCGATCTGGAACGGCACACCCGCTCTCGAATTACGCGCGCGTCGAACAGACCTGGATCGACGGCCGGAAATACTTCGATCGGGCGGAAGATCTCGAAGCGCGGAAGACCTTGGCCGTGCAACGCGAAGCGCTCGTGCAGAAGGCGCTCGCCGAACGCGTGAAGGAGCTCGGCAAGCCCGACGGCGAAGACAAGAAACCCGACGACAAGGGGCCAAACCGTCCCCTGGCATGAGGATCGCACGCACGACCGGATGCGGCTCTATGGCAGCGGCGCGGAAGCTCATTCCTGCAGCGATGAATAACAGTGAGAGCTGCAGCGCAGTACTCTGTTCCGCCTCGCTGCGTCCGCGCGCGTGCGCTGCGGCTGCTGTTGGCGCGCAGGCCTCGGATCGAGCATCCCCGCCCCGCCCCAGAGCTCGTGCGATTGCGATCAAGGGCGCGACGATTCATCCGGTGAGCGGCCCCGAAATCGCCGACGGGCGTGATCGTTTTCGATGGCGGGAAGATCACGGCCGTCGGCCGGCCGACACCGCGGTTCCGGCCGGCGCGGAGGTGATCGAGGCCACCGGCAATCATGTTTATCCCGGCCTGATCAGCGCCAACACGGTCCTGGGCCTGACGGAGATCAGCGCCGTGCGGGCGACCGTCGACATCGCCGAGAGCCGGCGCGATCAACCCGAACGCCAGCAGCATCACCAGCATCAATCCCGACAGCGAGCTGCTCCCGGTGGCGCGCAGCAACGGCATCCTGACCGTGCTCGCCGTGCCCGAAGGCGGTCTCCTTTCCGGCAACTCGGCCGTCTCCGCATGGATGGCTGGACGCCGGCAGAGATGACGTGCGCGCGCCCGCCGCGATGCACCTGCGCTGGCCGGACCTGCGGATTGATCGCGACCCGCGCGCACGCGAAGTCGGCGGAAGATCAGCAGAAGGAAATCGACAAGGCGCAGAAGACAATTCGCGATGCGTTTGAGATTGCCCGCTCCTATTGGCAGGCGCGCAAGACGCCGGCGGCCGACTTCAAATCCGACCTGCGCTGGGAAGCGATGATGCCGGTCTTCGATGGCAAGCTGCCGCTCTTCGTGCACGCGGACACGCTGGCGCAAATGGAGGCCGCGCTCGCGTGGGCGAAAGCAGGTGCAGCTCAAAATTGTGATCGTCGGCGGCATCGATGCGTGGCGGGTCGCGCCGCAGCTGAGCGAAAGCGATACGCCGGTCATCATCAGCCCGCGCGACGACGCTGCCATTGCGGCGCGACGACGGCTACGACAGCGCTTCAGCAACGCTGCCCGACTGTCCGAAGCGGGAGTGCGCTTCTGCATGGCGACGAAGGGTCGCGAATCGGAAGCCCCGCACGAGCGGAGTCTTCCCTACGAAGCAGCGATGGCGGCCGCGTTCGGTCTGCCGAAGGAAGAAGCGCTGAAAGCTGTCACGCTTTACCCCGCGCAACTGCTTGGCGTCGCCGATCAGCTGGGCTCGCTCGAAGCGGGCAAAGCGGCCACCCTGATCGTGACGAACGGCGACCCTCTCGACTTCCCGGCGCAGGTCGAGGCGGCTTACATCGATGGACGCAAGATCGATCTGACGAGCCGGCAAACGCGTTTGCGCGACAAATACCAGGAGAAGTATCGCCGAAAATAACGTGGCCGAAGTGCTTGTGTGACACCCATGACCTTCCTCTCTTCCCCCAGGTCTGAAACGACAGACACCTCCAGCGAAGACAACATGTTCGATCCCGATGGTGCGCTCTCAAGAGCATTTCTGCTGCGGCGCGGCGCCTGCTGTGCTTATGGTTGCCGGAACTGCCCGTATGAAAGCGCGGTTCCCCCAACGCCTGCGGGCACAAACATCCTGCCATATTGAAGCCATGCGCGTCCTGATCGCAGACGACCAGAAAAGCGTCGGGACGACGCTCGCCGCCCTCGTCACGCATTGCCAGCACGAGGTGGTGGAAGTGGTCGGCTCCGGGTTGGAAGCAATCCAGGCCTACACGCGCCATCAGCCGGATGTAGTGCTGATGGATTACGCGATGCCCCGTCTGAACGGCGCCACCGCGTGCCGCAACATCCTCGCGCGCGACCCAAAGGCGAAAATCATTCTCGTCTCGGGCAAGAACCTCACCCCCGAGATCAGAGAGTCGGGTGCGATCGCGATCCTGTCCAAGCCGATCGGGCTGGAGCCGCTCTACGCCGCGTTGTATGCGGCCGGCGCCGGGGGAGCCAGCCGCCAGCGTCGAGCCCGCCAGCGTCGAGCCCGCCAGCGTCGAGCCCGCCAGCGTCGAGCCCGCCAGCGTCGAGCCCGCCAGCGTCGAGCCCGCCAGCGTCGAGCCCGCCAGCGTCGAGCCCGCCAGCGTCGAGCCCGCCAGCGTCGAGCCCGCCAGCGTCAAGCCCGCCAGCGTCAAGCCCGCCAGCGTCAAGCCCGCCAGCGTCGAGCCCGCCACCGTCAAGTCCGCCAGCGTCGGCGGGGTAGCTTTCAGGCGGCCTTCGGCCCGAGCCGGGCGCGGCCTCGGATCATCAATGCACCGCGCGCCAGGACGGCGCCGAGCACCAGGACCGCGCCGACGATGGCCCAGCGGCCGGGACGTTCGCCGAGGGTCAGCATCACCCAGAGCGGATTTAGGACGGGCTCGAGCAACGGGATCAGCGTGGCCTCAAGGGCGGTGACGTACTTGATCGCATACGCATAGAGCACATACGGCAGCCCGAGCTGAAGGACCCCGAGCAGAAGCAGGCGCCAGCCGTCCCCCTGCCCCAGCGTGGACTGCCACATGAACGGCAGACCAGCGATTGCCACGATGATGTTGCCGAGGATAATGCTCGTGACCGGCGAGCCCGCGCGCTCCTTGCGCAGGAAAATCGCCACCGAAGCAAAGGCGACGCCGCTCCCCAGGGCCACGATGTTACCCCAGAAACCGGAGACCGTCAGCCGGTCCATGAAAAAGAGCGCGATCCCGCCCAGCGCCACCACGATGACCAGCCAATCCACCCGCAGGGCGCGTTCGTTCAGATACCAGCGGCCGATGATCGCCACGTAAATCGGCGCGGTGTATTGCAGGAAAATCGCGTTCGCGGCGGTCGTCATGCGGGTGGCGAAGACGAAAAGCGCAACCGTGAGCGCGTAACCGATGGCACCGCCGATCTGCGCCGTCGAGAAATTGAACCGGGGCCGCCCGACGCAGAGGAGCATGACCGGAATCGCGATCGCGCTGCGGCCGCCCGCGATGGCCATCGGATGCAGATCGATGGATTTGATGAGCACGCCACCAAGGCTCCAGAGCAGCGCCGCGAGCAGAAGCAGGAGCGGTGGCAGGAGTCGATGCGGTGTCACTGCGCGCCTCTACATGGCGGCAGCCACGGCGGCAACTGTGTTCGTGGGAGGGAAGCGCGCGCGACTCGGAGGTGCCTCACAGCACGTTCACCAAAAGGAGTGTCGCGCCCGCGGCGAAGAGGCCGGTGGTAAACACAATGTAAGCGAGGCGGAGGTAGCGATACTTCTTGTGGGCAAGATAGACGCCGAGGGTATAGACCTCGCGGACCATGGCTTCGTAGGTCTTGCTCGGGTCGTTCATCGTCTCTTCCATCGCCGCTGCGAACTGTGCGTAATCCATCCCGCTGAAGGAGCCGAAGAAGAGCAGATTGAATCCCGGCCCCGCGGGCTGGTCCGCGGATTTCTTGCGCCTGATTTGCAGGGGTGTCCCGGGCATGACGGCGAAGGTGGCGAGCAGAATCGTGACGAGGCAGGAACACATCAGCACAATCACCGCCGGGCGGAACTGCTCGCGCACGACAAACGCCGCGGAGAACGTCAACAGCACGGCGGCGATTGTCATTAACGCGTTCGCCTTCAAATCACCCATCACACTGAGCTGCACATGATGCGCGCGCGTTTGCCGCATCATCTGATCGAGGTGGCCGCCGGCTTCGTGAATCTTCATGCCTCCGGCTTAACCGAAAGCGCGCGGGATTCCAACTCCACCGTGAGTGAGATCGATCTGACAGATCGAGTATCCTGCAGGTCACTTCGATCTCGTATTCGATCCCGCTTCCGCCTATCAATCTGCTTCGAGGAACCTCCTATGAATACCATGACCATCTCTCGCCGCAGATTCGCTCAATTATTGGGCGCAGGCGCCGCTGGCGCCATCGTCCGGCCGGCGCTCAGTCTCGCCAAACCGCCCGCCGCCACGCCGGCAGCCACGCGCATCGTGCGCCTAAATTCGAACGAGAATCCTTACGGCCCCTCGCCCAAAGCATGGCAAGCCGTCAATGGCGCTCTCGATTTCGCCTGTCGCTACCCCGACGAACACGCCGACCTGCTCGTTGAGGCCCTCGCCAAGAACGACGGCGTCACGAGCGAGCAAGTTCTTCTCGGCGCCGGTTCCGGCGAGATTCTGAAAATGTGCGCGACGGCTTTCACCGGCCCGGCGGGCAGCGGGAATCCGGGAAGCGGCCCGCTGGTCGTCGCTGATCCGACCTTCGAAGCCATCATTGGCCACGCGAAACGCAATGGCGCGGAGATCGTGAAGGTTCCGCTCACCAGCACCTTCGCGCACGATCTCCCGCAAATGAGGGCCGCCGCGAAAGGCGGACTCGTTTACGTCTGTAATCCCAACAACCCCACCGCCAGCCTCACACCCAAGGTGGACATCCGCGAGTTCATCGCGAAAACACCGCCCGAAACCATGATCCTCGTGGACGAGGCCTACCACCATTACGTCGAGAGTCCCGACTACGAGAGCGTCATCCCGTTGATCAAGGATCACCCGAACCTGATCGTCGCCCGCACCTTCTCGAAGATTTACGGCATGGCGGGGATGCGCTGCGGCTATTGCATCGCCCAACCCGCGACGATCGAGCGCCTCCGGCCCCAGCAACTCTCCGACAGCGTCAGCATTACCGCCCTCGTCGCCGCGACCGCGAGCCTGGCCGATCCGGAGCAGGTCACGAATGGCCGCCGCCGCAACGACGAAGCCAGGTCATTCGTCCTGCGCGCACTGGATGCGATGGGTTACGGACAAATCCCATCGCACGCCAACTTCATCATGATCGCCCTCAAGCGGCCGGTCGTCCCCGTGATCCAGGCGATGAAGGAGCGCCGCGTGCAAGTCGGCCGCCTTTTCCCGGCCTTCCCCGATCACATGCGGCTCACCATCGGGCACCAAGACCGAGATGGAGCGTTTCCTCTCCGCGTTCCGCGAAGCGATGGTGTGAAGTGTTAGGGATCTCTCGATTCCAAGGCGCATCATCCTCGAGGACTCGCGATCGCTACATAACAACGCAGGCTTTCAGGCCGTGAGCAGTCCGGTTCGCCGCAAAGAAAGGGACCACTTCTTCGAGGGAGATTTGTCGATCGATCAGAAGGTCTGGGGCGACCGCTCCGCGGCTGAGCAAGTCAAGCGCCTGGCGAACGTAGGCGGGGCGGTGATGGAAGACGCCGAAGACCGCGATTTCGTTGTAGTGAATCCGATGGGCATCGAACTCCGCGCCGGTGCCAGCGGCGCACCCGCCGAAGAGGCAGACGCGGCCGCCTTTGCGCGCCATGCCAATGCTCAAGGCCCACGTCTCCGGTTTGCCTACGGCTTCGATGACACCATCGGCGCCCCGCTCGCCGGCCGTGCGACGGCGCACTGCAGTCACGGCGTCCGGTTCGCGGGTGAGATCGATCGTTTCGTCCGCTCCCGCCCTTGCTGCGAGCTGGAGCCGGCCGGGGTCGCGCCCAAGCACGAGGACACGCGCGCCGGCGGCTTTAAGCGCGCAGATGAGGAGTCGCGCCATGTTCCCGGCACCGATCAGGGCGATGGTTTCGCCGGGTTGAAGGCGCATCTTGTCCACGGCATGTAGGGCGCAGGCGAACGGCTCGGCGAGCGCCGCCTCGGCGAAGCTCAAATGATCGGGCAGCGGATGAACATTGTGCCGGGTGATGTGCGCGGGCACCCTGATGTATTCGGCATAGGCGCCATTTAGCAGATCGAGGTTGTCGCAGAGTTCGGGCGTCCCTTGGGCGCAAAAGAAACAACGGTCGCAGGGCGCCGAGTTCAGGACGACGACGCGCTGACCTTCGTGGAGCGCGGTCACCCCCGCGCCAAGCTCGCTGATGGTTCCCGCCATCTCGTGTCCAAACGGCGAAGGGATGCGCGCCAGGAGGACCGGGTGCCCCTGGCGGTAGGCCTTGAAATCGGTGCCGCAGGTAAGCGCGGTGTGGATCTTGACGACGACCTCGCCGGCGCCGGCGTTTGGTACCGGCGTCCGCTCGAGGCGCAAATCTCCCGGACCATGGAAGAACACGGCGCGCATGGTCGGCGACTCAGCCATGAGGTTTCATGATCGCTTTGAGGATGACGCGGCTTTCGATCGCGGCCAGGGCATCGGGGAATCGTTCCAGGGGAAAGACGTGATCGGTCAGCGGAGCAACCCGCACCGAGCCACCGGCCAGCAGGCCCAGCGCTTCCGCCAGATCAGCCGGGGAGGAAGAGTACGAGGTGATGATATTGATCTCCCGATAGTAGAGCTGATTCCAATCGAGGCGGACTTCGGAATCAGGGTGCAGGCTGGCGAAGACAAGGCAGGTGCCGCCATTCCGCAGCCACGACAACGCCTGCGAGACCAGGCTCGGAGTTCCGGCCGTCAGGATCGCGGCATCCGCGCCGCGCCCCTCTGTAGCCTGGGCGAGGGCGGCTCGAAATTCCGGCTCCGGTCCGGCAAAGACGGAGTCCAAACCGAGCGATTTGGCAAACCGGCGGCGCTCCAGATCGAGATCGAGGCCGATACATTCCGCGCCGGCGTGCCTGATCAATTGCATCATGAGGAGGCCGATGGAGCCGAGACCAACGAGGACGACCACATCGGAGAGCTGGAGGCCGGCGCGTTTCACGGCGCGCAAACAACAGGCCAATGGTTCCATGAAGGACGCTTCATTATCCGAGAGCTGGGCGGGAATCGGGAAAGCAACGTGCTCGACATGCTCTGCCGGGACCCGCACGAACTCGGCGAAGCCGCCTGGGTCGAGATTGCTTTTCTTGAACTGCGCACACATCGAGATGTTGCCGTGCCGACAGTAATGGCACTGGAGACAGGGAACGTGATGCGCCACGACCACGCGATCTCCCGCGTGGAATTTCCGGACCGCACTCCCGATCTCAATTACCTCACCGGCCACCTCGTGGCCGAGGATCACGGGCTCCGCCAGCGGTTGAAAGCGGATCTTGTGAACATCCGAGAAACAGACGCCACAGGCCGTGACCTTGAGCAACATGTCTCCCGCTTGCGGCGCCGGTCTCGGCACCTCCTGCACGCGGGTCTGATGGTCTTGTGAAACGAGCGCCTTCATCGCCATCCTCGACTCATTCGGCGGTCAGGCATCACCGGTTCCTGCCGATCAGCTCCAGCACTTTCATCGCGGCATTGTGGCCCGGAATTCCGCTGACGGCGCCGCCGCGTTGGGCGGTCGAACCGCAGAAGAAGACATTCTCCCATTCCGTTTCCACGCCCCAGGCGCCTGCTTGTTCCTTGGTTTCGGCAAAAGGGAAAGTGAGCGCGTTTTGGAAAATGTTGCCGTGGTAAAGACCGAGGGCTGCCTCAATATCGACCGGGCTTTTCCCTTCGATACAGAGGCTGCCATCGCGCGCGACGGCGAGGCAATCCTCCAGCGGCTCTGCCAGCCAGCCGTTCATGCCTTGCAGGAATTTCGCCTGTGCCTGCTCGCGCATCGCTTCATTATTCCCGGCAAACAACGGCCACGGGGTGTCGAGACCGAAAAGGGTCATGGTATGGAAGCCTTGCGCGCGTAACTCCGGAGAAAGGATGCTGTCGTCGGTGAGCGTGTGGCAATAAACCTCGCTCGGCAGCGTGTCAGGCAGGCGCCCTTGCAACGCCTGCTGGTAGCTGAGGTTCATTTGCTCGTAGCCTTCATCAATATGGAATGTCCCGCGGAATGCTTCGGTTACCGGGTAACGCGTTGCCTTCAGCTTCGGCAGCCGGCGCAGGAGCATGTTGATCTTGAAGACTGACCCCTCGTCTGTGGCCTCCGCCTGGTAGGGCTGATCCAGGATTTTCGCGAGCACGTTGCGACCGAAATTTACAAGGAGGAAACGCGCTTCCACCGTCTGCGTTTTTCCCTCGCACTCGAACTCGACGCTCCGCCTTTTCCCCGCCAGCTCCAGCTTCTTCACTGTGACATCGGTCAGCATCTCCGCGCCACCCTTGCGGGCCGCATCTTCCAGCGCGCGTGCCACGCCACCCATCCCGCCCACCGGCACCTTCCACTCGCCGGTCTTGTTGCCGATCAGGTGATAAAGGAAGCACCTGTTCTGGAGCAGCGTGGGATCGTGCGGGTGGGTGAAAACGCCGATCTTGCCATCGGTCAGGACGAGGCCGCGCAGCAGGTCATCCTGGAGGTATCGTTCAATCGCGCGACCGAGCGGCTCTTCCGCCAGGCTGCGCCAGGCCTCCCGGGAAATGTCATCGACATCGAAGCGGCGCTGGAATTCTCCTTTCGCCGTGAGCGGCTCGAGCATGGTGTCCCAGGCGTGCTCCGCGAAAACTCGGGCCAGCCGATAGAAGCGCTGCATCCGGTCGAACTCCGCATCACTCCCAGTCAACGCGCGAATCGAGGCCCGGCTCGTTTCCTCCGAGACGTTGCTCAGGAGCAATCCGTCATGCCGTCCCTCCTTCACATAGGGTGTGAACGAACCGGTCGTTCTCCGGCGCAGTTCGAGCTGGAGCCCCAGATCGCGAATGATCTTTTCCGGGAACAGGCTGACGAGATACGCGTAGCGCGACAGGCGCGCGTCGTAATCCGGGAAGACCTGCTGCGAAGTGGTCGCGCCGCCGATGTAGTCGTTCTTCTCCAGGAGCAGCACGCGCAGACCTGCCTGCCCAAGATAGCTCGCCGCGACCAGCCCATTGTGGCCGGCGCCCAGGATGATCACGTCGTACTGCGTGCTCATGCCGGTGGGAGCGAGCGTTCGAGGAAATCGCGAATGCGCGCCGCCGGCATCGCGCCGGCTTGCCGCGCCAGCTCGGCGCCGCGGTGCAGCACCACCATCAGCGGGATCGAGGTGACGCGGAATCTGCCCGCCAGATTGGGCAGGGCTTCCGTGTCCACCTTCGCCACGATCCAGCGCCCGGCCCCTTCCGCCGCCACCTTCACGAATTCCGGCGCCACCATTTTGCACGGGCCACACCAGGCAGCCCAAAAATCGACCAGGACCGGGAGCGGCGACCGATCCGTGAGACCGGCGAACGCGGCCTCGCTGCTGAGGTCGATTGGGACGGCGGGAGGCGGCAGCTCGGTCCGGCACTTTCCGCAGCGGAACTTCGCGCCGAGTCGCTCGTAGCGCATTCGATTCCGCTGCGCGCATTGGGCGCACGGCACCAGCAAGCCATGCTCGTCAGACTGGATGCTGCTCATGTGGGATTGGTGATTCTACCGTGCCCGGCGCGCAGCGTCCTGGCGAAAGAAGTCGTTCAGCTCCGCGTGCGGCGTTGCGTCCCGGAACGCGCCGAAACTCCCTTGTTCCGCAAGTTCCTTCGCCGCCTTGATGAACCCGCCCCACGCCGCGCGCGCCAGTGCGCCGCCTACGCTCACCCGTCGCACGCCCAGCGCCGCCGCATCAGCCATGGTCAGGCCGATTGGACCGCTGATCAGCGCGTTGACTGGCATGGGCGCGACGGCCGCCACCACGGCTGCAATTTGCTCGCGCGTTCCGATGCCGGGCGCATAGAGACAATCCGCTCCCGCGGTCGCGTACGCCTGGAGGCGGCGGATCACTTCATCGAGGTCGTCCATTCCGACGAGAAAGCACTCGGCGCGCGCCACCAACATAACGCCGCTGTCGGCAATGGCCGCCCGTGCGGCCGTCACCCGCTCCGCTGCGTGCGCCAGATCGTAGAGCGGCTGCTCTTTGCGTCCGGTGGAATCCTCAATCGAAAGCCCGGCCACACCGGTCTCCACGCATAACCGCACGTTCTCCGCCACTCCGGTCGGATCATCGGCGTAGCCATTTTCAAAATCGGCATTCACCGGCAGATCGGTCGCGGCCACGATTTCGCGGATGTGCTCCAACATCATCTCGCGCGGGATGCTGTTGTCCGGCAGTCCACGCGAGAACGCAAAGCCAGCGGACGTCGTCGCCAGCGCCTTGAACCCGAGACGCTGCAGGTAACGCGCCGAACCGATGTCCCACGGATTTGGAATCGCAAAGCAGCCGGTCTGATGGAGTTCACGAAACCTGCGACGGCGTTCGGCGATTGAAACCATGCGACAATCCTACTTCAGTTCGCGGCCCTCCGCCGCTGGATTGGTGCAGAAGGGGAGCGCAGTTGAGTACCGGCCCGACAAAGACGACAGAGCGGTTCGCTCATGAAATTTCTCCTCACGAATGACGACGGAATCGAGGCGCCAGGGCTGGAGGCGCTCGCCAGCGCGGCCCGTCAGCTCGGCGAGGCCGTGACCGTGGCGCCGGCGGGGCCGCAATCCGGCGTGAGCCATGCTGTGACATGGCGGCAGGGCGTCCGTATCGAGCCACGGGGTGAACACCGTTTCGCGATCCATGGGACACCGGCGGATTGCACCCGACTCGGGACTGCTCCATCTCATCCCGAACGCGGAGTGGATTCTGAGCGGAATCAATCACGGCTCGAATCTGGGGGCGGATATGCATTACTCCGGCACTGTGGCAGCGGTGCGCGAGGCGGTTTTGCACGGTTGGCCCGGCATCGCGGTTTCGCATTTTCGGAAAGGTGGAATGGAATTCGACTGGGCTCGGGCCGCGAAGTGGCTCCTGCCGATCCTGACCGACTTGATCGCGCGGCCGGTCGAGCCAGGACTTTTTTACAACGTCAATCTGCCGCACCTGACGGGCGCGGATCCCGATCCGGAGATCGTCTCGTGCCCGCTCGATCCCAATCCGCTTCCGCTCAACTACACGCACGAGGAAGGAACCGGCCTCTACTACGCGGGCGACTACACCTTGCGCGGTCGCACACCCGGGGCGGACGTGGACGTCTGTTTTGGCGGCCGGATCGCCGTGACGTCCGTGCGACTCCTGTAATCAACGCCTCCCCAGCCTACGTGGACGGCGAGAGCCGATACTTCCGCGATCACGGCCTCCAATTTTGGTGAAATTGACCGGCTTCGTGGGTGCGCGTCGAAGCCCGCGGCGAGCGCTTGTTCGACATCGCTCGACATGCCGAATCCGATCAGGGCAATCGCCGGCGTGGCGGACGTTTTCCGCACTCCGGCGATCACATCATGGCCGGTGCCGGCGGGCAAACCGATGTCGCAGATGATCAGGTCGAACTCGCCCGCTTCGACTTCCATGAGCGCTTCGGGCCACGGAGGACGCGACCTGCACTTTGTGACAGGTCCGCCGCTGCCCTGCGGATCAGTACTTCAAGAAAGAGACTACCGGCACGGACGCGAGTTTCTCCCGACCATGCAGGAACTCGAGCTCAATCAGAAACTGGGTTTCGAGTAACTTACCACCGACCTTCTCGATCAACGCCACGGCCGATGCCGATGTGCCGCCTGTGGCCAGCAGATCATCGATCAGCACGATGCGTTCGCCGGGGTGGATGCTGTCGATGTGCATCTCCATTTCCGCCTCTCCATATTCGAGGGTGTAGGCAGTACGCTCCGTTTTGTAGGGCAGCTTGCCGAGCTTCCGAATCGGGACAAGCCCGACTCCGAGTTGGTAGGCCACGGCGGAGCCGAAGAGGAAGCCGCGCGCATCAATGCAAACGATCTTGTCGATCTGCAACTCGCGACACCGCTCCAAAAAAAGATCGATCGCCTCGCGGAACAGCGGGCCATCGCAGAGCACCGGCGTGATGTCCTTGAAAATGATGCCGGGCTTCGGGAAATCGGGCACGTCCCGGATCGCGGCGCGTAAACGGTCCAGAGTATCCGCAGTCATGGCGCGGGAGCGTAGCGACTCGGCGCCAGAGGTCAATGCCGGCCGCCTTCGCCAAGGCGTCGGCGGACGATTCTCGCTCGAAGAAGAAAAATGGAGGCAAGGGGATTCGAACCCCTGACATCCAGCTTGCAAAGCTGGCGCTCTACCAACTGAGCTATGCCCCCGGCTGGCGAATCCCGAATCTCGATTGCGGAAGTCGCTTTGCAAGCATAATACCTGCCCGAACCAGAATCGGCACCCGAACCCGGAACTTCCTGCGCGAGTTTCCGTATATATGATGGGGATTCCGATGATAAAGGTGAGTGAATTCGTGGTGCTGTCCCATCGGGCGACGCCTCAGCGGCGTCGACGAATGCGCTGGCGCCGTCTCGCGACCGCGGGAATCTGCGGTGCAATCCTCTTCGCCACGTACGTGCCAGTCACGCACTCGGCGGCGTCGGAGCGTGTCCCCGAGGCCGTTGTCTCACGGATTCCGCACCAACCGATCGAATCCAGCGCCATCACAACGATCGGCTACAGTAGGCGGTTGCGCGCTCTCGAGATCGAGTTCAAACGTGGGGGCACCTACCGATACCTTGACGTCCCTCCTTCCGTGCATCGCGATCTGCTCGCGGCAGAATCGAAGGCGCGCTTCTACAATCGCCATGTGCGTGGCAAGTATCGCTCAATTCACATGCGCGGAGTGCGAGGGAGATGAAGAAGCCAAAGCGCCTCCAACTGCGCCGCGAAATCTTCGTTCTGACGCCGGGGGAAAAAAAGACCGTTGCCCTCGTGGTGGCCGCGTTTCTGCTCGGCCTCGGCACGATGCACTACCGCGCAAGACATCCGCGCCCGTCCCCGCCGCCCACCGCAAAAGAACTACGGCAGGCAAAACGCGGCGCTGAGCGTATCTCCCGGCAGAGCGCACAGAGGACGCCGGTCCCAACGAGGCGCCAGGCGCGCCCGGCAGTTGGTCGCGAGACCCCGGCCCGCGAAGAGGCGGATTGAGAGTGACGTCACCCATGGCGTGATCAGATCAGCCGGAGCCAGCGAGTCGGGCGAGTTGTGTTTTCCGGACAGTCGCCAGGATCCGGACACGAAAAAAGCCGGACGGCATCAGCCGTCCGGCCTTTTTCCAACAGGTCAGCAATCAAACAAAAACTGAATTGTGCGCTACCGTTTCGTGTCTCTCTGAGCCTCAACGCGTTTCCTTGTTGAGGTCTTAACGGCATGTCCGAAATCCCGAAGGATCTCGGGGTTAGCCGTCGACCTATTCAAACCGATCCGTTCCGAGCAAGCTCGAATCGTTCGATTGAATTTCTCCTTAGAAAGGAGGTGATCCAGCCGCAGGTTCCCCTACGGCTACCTTGTTACGACTTCATCCCAGTTACCGCTCATAGCGTAGGGCGCTGCTTCCCATTGCTGGGTTGGCGCGCGCACTTCGGCTACAAGTGACTTCCATGATGTGACGGGCGGTGTGTACAAGGCCCGGGAACGTATTCACGCCGTCGTAGCTGATACGGCATTACTAGCGATTCCGGCTTCATGGAGGCGAGTTGCAGCCTCCAATCCGAACTGGGCCCAGTTTTGATAGATTTCCTCCACCTCGCGGTCTCGGATCGTTCTGTACTGGGCATTGTAGTACGTGTGCAGCCCTGGCCGTAAGGGCCATACTGACTTGACGTCGTCCCCACCTTCCTCCCCGTTTCACAGGGCAGTCTGAACAGAGTGCTTCCCAATAAAGGGAGTGGCAACAGTTCACAGGGGTTGCGCTCGTTGCGGGACTTAACCCAACATCTCACGACACGAGCTGACGACAGCCATGCAGCACCTGTGCAAATTGTCTCTTTCGAGACTCGCTGGCTTTCACCAACTTAGAGATGCATGTCAAGGCCAGGTAAGGTTCTTCGCGTTGCATCGAATTAAGCCACATACTCCACCGCTTGTGCGGGCCCCCGTCAATTTCTTTGAGTTTTAATCTTGCGACCGTACTCCCCAGGCGGCACGTTTAACGCGTTAGCTCCGGCGCGGAAGGGGTCGAATCCCCCCACACCAAACGTGCACCGTTTACTGCCAGGACTACCGGGGTATCTAATCCCGTTTGCTCCCCTGGCCTTCGTGCCTCAGTGTCAGGAACTGTCCAGAGACCCGCCTTCGCCACTGGTCTTCCTCACGATATCTACGCATTTCACTGCTACACCGTGAATTCCAGTCTCCTCTCCAGTCCTCAAGCACCGCAGTATCAAATGCAGTTTCGGAGTTAAGCTCCGAAATTTCACACCTGACTTACCGCGCCACCTACGCACCCTTTACGCCCAATGAATCCGAACAACGCTTGAGACCTCTGTATTACCGCGGCTGCTGGCACAGAGTTAGCCGTCTCTTCCTCTTCTGGTACTATCAATGCACCGGCAGTTAACCGATGCAACTTGTTCCCAAATGACAGGAGTTTACAACCCGAAAGCCTTCATCCTCCACGCGGCGTCGCTCCTTCAGGGTTGCCCCCATTGAGAAAAATTCTCGACTGCTGCCACCCGTAGGTGTCTGGACCGTGTCTCAGTTCCAGTGTGACTGGTCGTCCTCTCAGACCAGCTACCCGTCATAGCCTTGGTGAGCCGTTACCTCACCAACTAGCTGATAGGCCGCGGGCTCATCAAGAAGCGCCAGGTTGCCCCGGCTTTGATGTCGGAAAGATGTCTTCCCTGATCACATGCGGTATTAATTCGCCTTTCGGCGAGCTATCCCCCACTTCTCGGCAGATTGCCCACGTGTTACGCACCCGTTCGCCACTAAACAACACCTGTATTGCTACAGATGTTGTCCCGTTCGACTTGCATGTCTTATCCACGCCGCCAGCGTTCGTTCTGAGCCAGAATCAAACTCTCCGTTAAAATTTTGGAGCCGGTGGGCCATTGCTGACCTACCGGACAAAGTTTGTGTCCGTGCTCGCTAAAGCACCAACGTGAATCTGACCATTCTAAACCGCTACCATGCACCCGCTTTGCCGAGTGCCACGTTAGCTTCCGGTGTTCGTCCGATCTTATCCATCAAAATAAGATTCCCTCGGGTTCCGAAGAACCGTTCGGGAAAATTTTTAATCAAAGAAACTTGACGAATAACGCACAATTCAATCTTCGCTGACTATCTTCTTCCACATTCTGACTTCGTTCGTTTGTCGTGTGACGAAATCCAGAATTGCACTGTCAAAGATCAACGTTCTTGCACCGCTTCCAGCCGCAGTACAAACCGATCTCCGACTGAATCGAACGATCGGCTCGCCAGTGAGCCAGAGGGGAAGAACACTCCCGGAGGTTCCGGGAGCCGCCGTATAGCGGGACGAGCAAGATAGTGTGCTCCGGAGTGCCGTCAACACTGAATCTTCGACTCTTTTGAAGATTTTTGCTCGGCCGTGAAGTCCCGTCCGCGGAGTGCCAAATTTCGCACGGCAATCCCGGCTGCCCATTCCTTCCGGTGGGCGCGACTCACTCGCCGCTGTGGCAGGCGCAGCCGGCGCCGCAATTAACCGGCTCAGCCACTAGCACTTCCATCGCGATCTCCTGCAGTGCGAGCTGCTCGTGGATCCTGCCCAACAATTCGATTCCACGCTCGCCCGGCATGTCCCTACAGCGCAGCTCGATGCGCGCCCGCTTGCCGATTAGTTCCGGGTGCGCGGCGTTCATCTCGCCATCGAGGAGAAAGGAGACGTAGGCGTTAAATTTTTCCTGCACTTCGTGAAGGCGCGGATCCGTGTCTTCCCATGGCCGCGCTTCGTTCATCACCAGCAGCACCTGGTCGGCTCTCTGGTCGAGCGCGAATAAATCGATCACAGCCGCGTTTGCCACCCCCGTGGTCGGCGGCGCGTCAGTATGCTCGTGATCGTCGCCGCAATCGCAATGTTCGTGTGACGCGTTCATGAAACTTAAACGTCGAATGTGCGGCCCTCGACGTCCAACATCGAATTCAGAGGCCCAAATTGAAGCATTGAACCTGGCCGTTGGGCGTTGAACGTTGACCGCTGTGCCAAGTCTTCGCTCCCTCGTCGTGCCGTTAATCGTCACGACTCTCCAGGCAGCCAATGCCCAGTTCTCGCCCGCACTTCTTCAGAACGTCCATTACTGGGACGACGGCAAAGCGGAGTTCAGCATCTACGCCGCGGAAATTGTCCGCGAAGGCGCGCCTCGCGCGTGCGAAGTCGTGCACATCCTGGTGCGCGAGCCGTTTGACCCAAAACAGCTCGTGAAACCGGACGACTGGAAAAAGCCCGGCACGATCCAGGTGTTGAAGTTGAACCAGATCCTCCATGTCCCGACCGGGCTTTTGGTTTACCAGCAAATGCACTCCAACTTCTGGCGCGTGGACAACGCTCAGCTGGTAAAATTCTCGCTGACGAGCAACGACAGCTGCGGGAACACCTCCAAAGAGGCGCGACGCAATGGCGAGAAGCTGACCTACGAATACCGCACCTACTGGGAGGGGATGGCGAGCGGTAGCGACGAAATCGACGTCCCGCCGAACGGCTATTTCTACGACGAACTGCCGTGGCTCGTTCGCACGATCGATTTCTCGAAGCCCGGCACCGATTTCGATATCCAGCTTGCCGGCACCTCGATCAATTCGAAGAAAGACAGTTTCGCTTTTCAGCCGGCGAAGATCTCGTTCACCTCGGACGAACGCTCGATCAACGTCAAGTTGCAGCACGCCGGCGGAACCGATCAATTCACCCTTGATCGCGACCCACCGCACTTGCTCCGCGAATGGAAAGCGGCGGACGGCAGCTCGCTCAAAATGAAGCGCAATCTGAAAGTGGATTACTGGAACTACAACAAGCCGGGCGACAGGGAGCGCGCCTTGGCCAACCCGATGCTGCGGCTGCCGAATTAGCGCTCTTGCACGGGTATCACCGGATTGAACTCGGCCTGCATCCGCGGTAAAGAGCGCGGTGGCCAAAAAGAAAAGCGCACCGCTGACCCTGCTCGGCCGGAGCGAGGCACAACTGCCTGCCTCGCCCGACGAAGCGCACCTCGAGACATTCCCGAGTCCAGCGCGCCGGCCCTACACGATCCGGCTTGAGACCGCGGATTTCACCTCGCTTTGCCCGGTCACGGGACAGATGGACTTTGCGCAGATCGTGATCGAATACGTGCCCGCGGCGCTCTGTGTCGAAAGCAAATCGCTCAAGTTTTACCTCGCCTCGTTTCGGAACGAGCGGGCGTTTAACGAGGCCGTCACGAACCGCATCCTCGATGACTTTGTCGCCGCATGCGCACCGCGGAGCGCGGTGGTTACGGCGGAGTTTTCGGCACGCGGCGGCATCGCGCTGACAGTCCGCGCCGAGTATTCCGCGGGCGCATCGAAACGCACTGCGCGGTGAGCGGAAAGGCGACATGCCTGTCGCCTGCTGCGCCTGACCGCGGCGATGACGGCGCCGCCGCACGGCACCCCACATTCGCGCAGGCGTTCCGCTTTTGGCTCAAGCTCGGATTCATCAGCTTCGGCGGGCCGGCGGGACAGATCGCGATCATGCAGACCGAACTGGTCGAGAAACGCCGCTGGATTGGCCAGGCGCGCTTTCTGCACGCGCTGAATTTTTGCATGCTCCTGCCGGGGCCCGAGGCGCAACAACTCGCGATTTACATCGGCTGGCTGCTCCACCGCGTCCCGGGCGGAATCGTGGCCGGCGCGCTCTTTGTGATCCCGTCGGTATTCATTCTCTGGACGCTCAGTTTCGTCTACGTCACCTGGGGCAACATCCCGCGCCATCGCGGCGGTCTTTTATGGGCTCAAGCCAGCGGTCATGGCGATCGTGGCGCTCGCAGTCTTCCGCATCGGCCGCAAGGCTCTGAAGACCACGACAATGTGGACGATCGCCGCGCTCGCCTTCCTCGCCATCTTCGCGCTCCAGATTCCCTTCCCTTTCATCATCCTGGGCGCGCTGCTCGTTGGCTGCGTCGGGGCCATTGTCTCGCGGGAACAATTCACCGTCCCGACGGCCGGCCCGCCCGACGAACGCAGCGTGCTCGCCGACGACGGCGACAGGGCCTGCGCACACGCGTCCGAGTTGGGGACACGCGTTACGGATCGTGGTGGTCGGTTTCGCGCTTTGGTGGCTGCCGATTCTGCTCGTTGGACTCTGGCAGGGCTGGCGCAGCACGCTCTTTCAAGAAGGCCTTTTCTTCAGCAAAGCTGCCGTCGTCACATTCGGCGGCGCCTACGCCGTGCTGCCATACGTCGCGCAACAGGCCGTCGATAACTACGGCTGGCTGCAAGCGGGTCAGATGATCGACGGCCTCGGACTGGCCGAGACAACGCCGGGGCCGCTCATCATGGTGCTTCAATTCGTCGGCTTTATGGGTGGCTGGCAGCAACCCGGCGCGTTGCCTCCGCTCCTCGCCGCGACCTTGGGCGCGTTGATCACCACGTGGGCGACCTTCGTTCCCTGCTTCCTCTGGATCTTTCTCGGTGCACCCTACGTGGAGCAACTGCGCGGAAACCGTCCCCTCGCCGGCGCGCTCGCTACCGTCACCGCGGCGGTCGTCGGCGTGATTTTAAATCTCGCGATCTGGTTCGGCTTGCACGTGGTCTTTCCGGCCGGCGGCGCGGTCGATTGGTTCGCGGTGGCGGTCGGCGGCGTGGCGTTCATCGGGATGTTGAAATGGCGCTGGGGTGTGGTCCGCGTCGTCGTCGGAAGTGCGGTCGCTGGATTAATCTACCAACTGGCTTTGTCCGGGCTCTCTCCTGCTGGTTTGTAGCCGCGCTGGCTGGCCCCACCGCCCCGCGCGTTGACTTGATTCTGTTTAATTTTACGTTCCCACGCCGCGCCAGTGCGCGTGGCGCCGCCCACCGTGAAACACGTTCTTTTCGTCTGTACCGGAAACATCTGCCGGAGCCCGATGGCGGAGGGACTTTTCCGCCAGCTGCTCGGGAATCGGCGTGACATTGCGGTCGCTTCGGCGGGCGTCCATGCGATGCGCGGCCAACCGCCGAGCGCGTATCGCGATTGAGGCGCTGCGCGCCGAAGGCGTCGACATCTCCGGACTTCGCAGCCAGCCGCTCACCGCCACGCTGGTCGATCGCGCCACCCACATTTTCGCCATGACGGGGGCGCATCTGGAAACCATTCACATGCTTTTCCCGCACGGCGGCCGAGCGTTGTTTCCTGCTCCGCGAATTTGAGGAACTCGGCACCACGGTCTGGCGCGACGTGCCCGACCCGATCGGCTCGGGACGCGACATCTACCTGCTCTGCGCCGCCACCATCAAAAACGCTTTACCGAGCGTGCTCGCATTCGTAGAACAAACCCAACTCGCGGCGCCGGCCGCCCCCCGTGGCGGAAGCACTTCCCTCTCATATTCTATGGCTGATTTGTCCCCACCCACCGCCAGCGGTTCCGGCGCGACCGGCGACCCGGCGGCCAGCGGCCTCCGCCAGACCGACCCCGAGATCTTCGACGTCATCCAAGCCGAAGAAAAACGGCAGCGCGAAAACATCGAACTCATCGCCTCCGAGAACTTCACCAGCCGCGCCGTCATGGAAGCGCAAGGCAGCTGCCTGACGAACAAATACGCCGAGGGTTATCCCGGAAAACGCTGGTATGGCGGGTGTGAAAACGTCGACGTCGCGGAGCAGCTCGCGATCGACCGCGCCAAACGGCTCTTCGACTGCGAACACGTCAACGTCCAGCCGCACAGCGGCGCCCAGGCCAACATGGCCGTCTACTTCTCCGTCCTGAAACCGGGCGACAAAATCCTCGCCATGAACCTCGCCCACGGCGGCCATCTCACCCACGGCCACCCGGCAAATTTCTCCGGCAAATTCTACGAAGTCGCAGCCTACGGCGTCAGCGCCGAGACCGAGCAGATCGATTACGACGCTCTCGCCAAACAAGCCGAAGAAGTTCGGCCCGCCATGATCACCGCCGGCGCTTCCGCCTATCCGCGCATCATCGATTTTCCGCGCCTGCGCCAGATCGCCGACTCCGTCGACGCGCTCCTCTTCATCGACATGGCCCACATCGCCGGCCTCGTCGCGGGCGGCCAGCATCCCAGCCCCATTCCGCACGCCCACTTCGTCACCACCACCACGCACAAGAGCCTGCGCGGCCCGCGCGGCGGCATCGTCATGTGCCAGGAAGAATTCGCCAAACAAATCGACGGCACCGTCTTCCCCGGCATCCAGGGCGGGCCGCTCATGCACGTCATCGCGGCCAAAGCCGTTTGCTTCCACGAAGCGCTCCAGCCGCAGTTCCGCGATTACCAGCGCCAGGTGGTCGTCAACGCCAAAGCGCTCGCCGCCGGCCTCGCCAAACACGGCTACCGCATCGTCTCCGGCGGCACCGACAACCACCTCATGCTCGTCGATCTGCGCCCGAAAGACCTGAATGGCAAAGTCGCGCAAGAAGTCCTCGATAAAGCCGGCATCACCGTGAACAAAAACGGCATCCCCTTCGACACCCTCCCCATCTTCAAACCCGGCGGCATCCGCGTCGGCACGCCCGCCGTCACCACCCGCGGGATGAAAGAAGAAGAGATGCTCGACATCGCCGACCTCATCAACGACGCCCTAACGAACCGCGAAGACGCCGCCGCACTCGAAGCGATCCGCGGCAAAGTCCGCGAAATGACCCGGCGGTTTCCCTTGCCGTCGTAAGAGAAAAGGGGGTCGGTTCCAGAATCTCGGCATCTTCGTGAGTTGCTGGAGATCACCGGGCAGGTGGGCCATAAGGTCTAACCAAAGCTACTCAGAGCCCTGGTCTCTCGGCGCCAGCGCGCCCTTCACAATCCCGAGGCCCAGATGGCCTGATCAATCGTGACGGTCCACACGCTTCCCGCGGCCTCGTCGGGGAAATATCTGGCCTGCGCTGAGACCTGGCCAGTGGCGTCGATAAAACTGGCGAATCGCCGCCCGAGGTCGATGCGGATGGTTTGCGCGCTGGTGGTGAGCGGACGGGAATCGACGCGCTCGAATTGGGCGGTCTCGGCGTTGCGCATCCAGATTTCCTGGTGGATGCCGTCGACCTTGGCGGAGGCGAGAATCTGAAAGGCGAGACTGGTCGGGTCGGTCAGGGCCGGGTGGGCGACGAGGTCGATCTGCAAGGGAGCGGAACCGGCCGGGCCGGTATTGCCTGAGCGCGCGGTGAGGCCGACGCCGTCGGGGATAACCAAATCCTGAAAGGAGCCCTGTACGATTTGGCCGGCGGGAGCGGCGGCGGCGGTAGGCGCGGCGATGAGAGTGTTGTAGGCGTTGACGACGGTCGCCTCGTCGCGTCCGAAGGCGAGGTATTTGCCATCGCGGGAAACTCCGATGCTGGTGATTTGTCCGACACCGGAGATGCCTCCGGGTCCTTCGCCGGCCTCAATCGAGTAGGTCTCGAGCAGCTGGTGATCGACGGTGCGATAGATGCGCAGAGTGCGGTTGCCGAGGACGGCGTAGAACGCGCGCCCGCTCGGAACAAAACAGACGCGGTTAACCGCGGCGCCGGCGGCGACGGAATCGATGAGGGCGCCATCATCGATCCGCCAGAGTTGCATTAGCCCGTTGCCACCCCCGGCGAGGACGAATTGGTTGTCAGGCGAAATTGCGATCGATGAACGCGATTGCCCGCTCGTGCCCATGGTCCTGAGCAGATTACCTTTTGCATCCCAGACGCGGACGAAGCCATCGGAGGATCCGGCGACGATGCGGGATCCATCGGAGGTGTAGGCGACGCCGTTCATGTCGCCGGAGGATCCGCCGTCGTTCAGGGTTCGCACGAGCGAGCCATCGGCGACGTTCCAAACGCGAACCATGTTGCCGAAGTGGCCCGTCGCGAGAGTCGCGCCATCAGGCGAGAAGGCGGCGGAGCGAGTGTAGGCGAGAGAACCGGGGATGAGCGTTTGTAGGAGCGCGCCATCGCTGAGGCGGTAAATGTTGACAACGTTGGGTACGTTGAGTCCCGCCGCGATCATGTCCGCATTGAGGCCAAGCGCGATCACGCCACCGCCGCTGCCCCCGGCGGTAATCTGGCTCAGAAGCGCCCCGTTGACGGAGTCGGAAATGGAAATTCTCCCGTCGTAACTCGTGCTCACGAGTCTCGTGCTGTCGGGGGTGAAGAGGGTGCCGGAAATTTGCCCGCTGGCGCGAACGAAATTGCGGACGAGTGCGCCGCTCGGCACCTCATATTCGCGCAGCTCGTTGTAGGCCCCGACCGCGAGGCGCGTGGACGCCGGGTTGAAACTCACCCCGCTGACAGTCGCGCTATGCTGCAACGTGGCGGTGAGCGTTCCGCCGGGCAGACTCCAGAGCTTGACGCTTTTGTCGGACGAACTGGAGGCGAGCCAGGCGCCATCGGGCGATAACGCGATCGCATTCACGTCATCGGTATGACCAGTGAGCGTGCCCATCGGCTTGCCGCTGGTGGCGCCCCAGAATTTGATCGTATTGTCGGAACTGCCGGAGGCGATTCGCGTCCCGTCCGTCGAGTAGGCCAGCGCGTTGATGAAGTCGCTGTGCGCCGGAATATCGAGCAGCGGGGCCCCATCGCTGACGCTAAAAGTCCGCAGCCGGCCTCCCCGATCGCCACCCGCGATGACGTTGCCATCGCGGGAGAACACGACCGCTTGCAGGAAATCACCGGGCCAGGCAATGGTGCGAACGACGGAGCCGTCGTTAGGCCGGACAAGCCTGATGTTCGAGCTGGTGGAAATGGCAAGGAGCGAAGCGTCACCGTTCAGCGCGAAATCGGTCCCGGTTCCGGTCAGCTTCCGCACAAGCCGGCCGTCGGCCAAATTCCAGAAGGCCGGACCGGCCGATTCGCCGAGGGCGAGGATCGTCTGACCGTCGGGAAAGAATATCAGGGGGACCATCGGGCCGAAGACGAACAGACTCGAATTGTTGGTGCGGAGCGTCCTGATCATGCGTCCGTCCGACACGCGCCAGAGCTTGGCCGAGTCACCAAAATGGCCGCTGGAGGCAAGGATTTTTCCATCCGGCGAATAGGCGACGGAAACGACTTGGGGATGTCCGCCAGCGAACCAGGAAATATCCGGGCGCAGACTCTGCGCGCTCGCAACGGGCGCGATTAACATCGCGATCAGCAGCCCGCCACCGACGTGGAATGGCTTCGTCACGGCGGGGCCGAGCCTAAGGAAAAGCGTCGTGGCTGCACAAGGGAATTGTGGCTCCAAGGATGTGATTAGCGGACCACCAATTTTGCGCTTACCGGCTCGCGGAATTGCGGATACCCTGCCGCCACATCATGAAGCCCGGGCCAACTCAGTCGAATCCGCTCCGCGAAGGCATCGTGGCGCGCAACGCCCCCGAAGGGTGCACGGTCGTCATCTTCGGCGCGACCGGCGACCTCACCCACCGGAAACTCATGCCCGCGCTCTACAACCTCGCCGCCGACGGCGAGTTGCCGTCGGAGCTTACCGTCATCGGAATGGCCCGCCGGCCGAAAGGCGATGACGAATTTCGCCAGGACCTGCGCGAAGCGGCCGGCAAGTTCTCGCGGCAAACCGTGCGTGACGAGCTCTGGACTGGGTTTGCCGGCTCGGTGTTTTACCACCAAAGCGAATTTCATGATGCCGACGGCTACAAGCGCCTTGGCGAACGACTGGAGCAAATCGAAAAGGAACGCGCGACCGGCGGGAATCGCCTCTTCTACCTCGCGGTCGCGCCCGATCAGTTCCCGCCCATCCTCGAGCACCTCGCAGCCGCCGAGTTGAACAAGCCGCGCGAGGGCGCGTGGGCCCGTGTCATCGTGGAGAAGCCGTTCGGCACCGACCTCGCCACCGCCCGCCAGTTAAACTCGATCGTGCAGGCGGCCTTCCCGGAAGAGGACACCTACCGAATCGATCATTTCCTCGGGAAGGAAACCGCGCAGAACATTCTTGTCCTTCGTTTTGCGAACGCGATTTTCGAACCACTCTGGAATTCCCGCTACATCGATCACGTCCAGATCACAGCGGCGGAAACGCTCGGAGTGGAGGGCCGCGCTGGATATTACGACAAGTCCGGCGCGCTTCGCGACATGGTGCAGAACCATCTGCTCCAGTTGCTCTGCCTCGTCGGGATGGAGCCGCCGACCGATCTCGGGGCCGACAGCATTCGCGATGAAAAGGTGAAGGTCGTCCGCTCGCTTCGGCGGCTCAGCGCCGCCGCCGTCGCCACCGATGTGATCCGCGCCCAATACGCGGAAGGCGCGATCAGCGGCAAGCCCGTTCCCGCTTATCGCGCCGCTGAAAATGTGAAGCGCGATTCGAAGACCGAGACCTTCGTGGCGCTGCGGCTTCACATCGACAACTGGCGCTGGTCCGAAGTGCCGATCTACATGCGCGTCGGCAAGCGGCTGCCGAAATCCGGCACCGAAATCTCGATTCACTTCAAGAAAGCGCCCTGCGTCCTGTTCAACAAGGAGGCCCGTGCGCACGACGACAACGTCCTTGTTATTCGCATCCAGCCCGACGAAGGAATTTCGCTCCGGATGGATGCGAAGATGCCCGGCACCAGTTTGCGGATCGAGCCGGTCAAGATGGATTTTCACTACGGCACGTCGTTCGGGAAAACGAGCCCGGAGGCGTATGAGCGCTTGCTGCTCGATGCCATGAGCGGCGATGCCACGCTCTTTGCCCGCCGCGACGAAGTGGAGCAGGCGTGGGAATTCATCGACCGGATCGAAAACGCCTGGCAGGAGAGCGACGCTCCGCCGTTGTACGAATACCCGGCCGGCTCCTGGGGTCCCGATGCCGCGGAGGAATTGCTCGGGCGCGACGGGCGGGCGTGGCGGAGATTATGAACCGCGCGATCGACGCGCCTGAAGTTCGTTAAGATGCCCTCACCCGTCGCCGAAAGTTTCGCCACCGGAATGCCGGTCGAGATCGGCCGGATTGAGGGCGAACTGAAGAAGCTCTGGAAACAGGGCGGCGAGATGATGACGCGCGCGTCGCTCATCAACCTCGCGGTTTACAGCGAGGCGCCGGATTCGCTTCGCGCCAACACCCAAATCGTCGCACGCATCGCCGAGGATCATGCCTGCCGCGCAATCGTCATCGCCGCCGATCCCGCGGCCAAGGAAGAACGCGTCGAGGCCTGGATCGCCGCGCATTGCCACGTCAGTCGCGCGGGCAGCCAGCAGGTTTGCTCGGAGCAAATCTCCTTCGCTCTCGCCGGTTCGTTCGCCAACCTGCTGCCGAACATCGTCTTCTCGCATCTCGATTCCGATCTGCCGCTGCATCTTTGGTGGCAGGGCGAGTTCCACGATCCGATGGACCCGCAGCTCTGGAGCTGGGTCGACCGCCTCATCTACGACAGCCAGCAATGGCGCGATTTCGACGCGCAGATGCGGCTCGTGCAGGTGGCACACGCCGAAGCCAGCGACCGCATGGTTTTGTGCGACCTGAACTGGACACGTCTCGTCCACCTTCGGCTCGGCCTCGCGCAATTCTTCGATCCGCCGGCGATGCAGGAACAGCTCGCAAACATACGCCGGGTCGAGATTGCCTTTGCGCCGCATTATCGTTCCACGGCGCTCCTGCTCGTCGGGTGGCTCGCGGCGCAACTGGGCTGGATTCTGGTCGAAGCCGCCGATGAAAGCACGATCGGCTTCTATGATTGCGCGGGCGAAACCATCCGCATCTCCCTCGAGGAGAAAGCGGGCGCGCCGGTGAACCGTTGCAGCTTGTTCTGCGAGGAAGCAGAGTTCCGCGTCGTCGATCTACCTGACGGAAATTTGCTCGAGCTGACGATGCAGGCCGACGCACACGCGCGCATGCATCAGCTCATTCCCGCGGGCCAGAATGAGCCGGTTGCGCTCATGAGCGAAGAGTTGATGCGGGGCGGGCCGCATCGCGTTTATCTGCGGGCTTTGAAGGCTGTGCGCGAGTTGCTGTAGCCCGGCCCGTTAGCGGGTTTCGTTGAGCGACCAGTCGTAATCCAGATAGCCGACCTTGGCTCCGACTGGCAGGGGTGTCGGTCGCCGCTTGTTGATGAAGGGCAGCACGCCTCCGCTTTTCGCAAAGTCAGCCGCGTACCAATCAAAGATCTTCGATAGTTCGACTTTGCCGCCCGGGGCGACGCGAACGCCGCGCTCACTGTTCACGAACGCTTGCGCGACTTTCTCAAACTGCGCGTCGAGCCGATCGCCGCGGAACGCCTCCGGCTGCAGCGGCGGGCAACTGCGGCTGGCGCAATTGAGCGCGAAATGAATGCGCGGCTCACCGAATTTTCCGCGGATCGTTTCCCTTTCGAGCTTGTCGAAGCTCGTCTGTTGCCCAGCCACCTTGAGGCGCTTCCCGGTGAAAAAAGTGAAGAGCAGATCCTTGACGCTTTTCGTCGGATACTTCGCGATGGCCTCGCGCAGAATCCACGCGTTGTAGGCGTTCACGTAGAAGGCGAGCTGGTCCTTCTCGCCCAGCGCATCGACATTCTCGTGCGCGATTGCGTCCACCACCTGCTCCAGCGCCTGCCGATCGGTCGCATTCTCCTTCCACTCGGCATATTTTACGCCGGCCGGCGTGACGTAGCTGGTGAGGAGCCGGTTTGTACTCCGCCGTCCAGTCGGAAAGCTGCCCTCGCGCCACGGCCGTGACGGCAAGCAGCAGGGCCATCCGGAAAATGAAACGTACGATCATGCGGAACGGGCCAGGATGTCCGCGAGCGCGCGGACATTTTCCTCAATTGCAAATTTTTCGCGCGCCCGCGCGCGACCTCGCGCTCCCATCTCCCGCGCGCGCGCCGGCTCCGCAAGAAGCGCGTCGATCGCACGCACCAGCGCGGCCGGATCGCGGTCCGGCACGAGCTCGCCCGTGACGCCCGGTTGCACCATCTCTGGCACGCCGGCGAGCGGGGTGGAGATTATCGGCAGTCCGGCCGCCATCGCTTCCATGATCACGGTCGGCAAGTTGTCCATGCCGCCCTCGGCTTCCGTCGTGCACGGCAACACAAACAGCGTCGAGCGCGCGAATCGATCGACAATTTCCGCCTGGCGACACGCGCCCGGCAACTGTACGCATTCTCCCAACTGCATCTGCGCGATCTGCGCCCCCAACGCGTCGCGCAACGGACCGTCACCCACAATCTCGCAGCAGAATTCGACTCCCTTCGCGCGGAGCGCCGCGCACGCACTGATCAGGTCGGCAAAGCCCTTTTTCTCGATCAACCGACCGACCGAAACGATTAGCGGAACGTTGTCACGGAAATCGGCGAGGCGAAACCGATCGATCTCGATGCCATTATAGACGCGGTGGATTTTCGCCGCCCCGGCCGGGAAACGCTCCCGCAGTTGGTTCGCGGAGAAATCGCTCACGGTCACGATGGCCGCCGCCGATTCCATCAGTTTCGGCAGGCTCACGAAAAAATCGCGCGGCGCGAAGATGTCGTTCGCGTGCGCGGTGAAGCTGTAGTCGATGCCGAAGAACTGCCGGATCCACCAAGCGGTGCGCGCGGCCATTCCGGCGAAGTGCGCATGGAGGCGCCCGAGACCGCTCTCCCGCAACCGCAGTCCGATCCAGGCTGCCTGATAGAGCCGCAGAAAATCAGGCTGGCGGCCCCATTCCTTCAGCGTTTGCCGCGCGGCGGCCGGCAATTCACCCGTGCGCGCGGCGCGGTCGATCTCTGGCACCAGCTCTGCCTCTCCCGGCAGATACCTCACCCGAGCGACGATGGACGGGGTCCATTCCTCCGTCGGCTCTGCGACGGGACGCCGAATCGAGAAGATGCTGACCTCCGCGCCCTGCCGGATCAGCTCGGCGACTTCGCGGTAACAAAACGTCTGCCCGAACGACGGGAACCGTTCGAAGACGTAGCCGACGCGGAGCATGGGCGCATTCTAACGGCGGTTCGCTTGGACCGCACCGTGGAGTTCGCCCCCGTGAACGCGGGGACCGGAAAAACTGCGACCTCCCCTGCACAGATCTTGCTTTAAAGAGGCCAAATGCCCGCGCGCGACTTCTTTTCTTTCTGCACGTCGCTGCGGCCGATCGAGTTAAAGGCGCTTGGATCACTATCACAGGTGCGGCACCTGAAAGACGCCGAAACGATCTACTCCGCGGGCGATAAAGCCGATGCGCTTTACATTGTAAACCGCGGCGTGGTTGAGATCGCCGAGGTCTCGGAAACCCGCGGCGGCACGGGTACTTACCTTTCACGCGGCGATGTTTTTGGCGACCTCGAGTTGCTGACCGAGACGCCGCGCAAACACCGCGCCCGCACTTGCGAGGACGTCAGTCTGCAGTGCTTCCAGCACGCGGCCCTGCCGGAGTTGCTGCAGACGGTGCCGGCTTTTTTCCGCTTTCTTTGTGATCAGCTCGCCTACCGCCTGGTGCAGGCACGAGATGCCGCCGTGCCGCAAACGCACCGCCTGGAGCTGAGTGGCACGCTCGGGAATTTCGATCTCGTGACGATCTACCAGACGATCATGAATTCCGCACAGACCGGCGAGCTTTCGATCCTGCGCGAGAGCGGCGAAGTGCTGGCGGTTTTTTCCTTCGACGCCGGTCGCCCGTGTGGCGGGCAGTTCGAGCATTTGAGCGGGGAGGAAGCATTCGCGCAGCTTTTCCAGACGGCAGATCTGCGGGGCACATTCTCGTTCGCCTCGGGAGCATCGAGCATCCACATCCTCGAGCCCGCCTGGGTCGACCGCAATCCGGAGGAGCTCTTGATCTCGGCGCTCCAGGCGCGCGACGAAGTGGATGCGCTCCGCGCGATGTTGCCGGACAAATCGGCGGTGCTGAAGCCGCAGCGGACGCATCTGGATCTCGCGATCGCGAATGCGGGCGAGAACGGCCCGTTGCTCGGACAAATCTGGGAGCGGACCAGCGGCCGCCGCACTTTGTTCGGCGATATCTACCCGCAGTTTCTTGTCTCGGAGCTGAAGATCTATCGCGCCATCTATCTCCTGGTCAAAACCGGTCATCTCGCCTTCGAATGCAGCGCGCTGCCCCAGAAAGTCGCCTAACAAATGCTCATCTCCACCAAAACACTCTCCCTCTTCCTGTGCGCGCTGCTCGCCCTCACCGGTTGCTCATCGTTTTCCCAAGCGAGCCGGCAGGAGCGCGCCTATCAAAAATACGTGCAAAAACAAGGGCGGATGCGCGCAAAACAGCAGGCGAAGTTCACGCGCGGGAGCATGAAAATTCCGCGGCTCCCCCCGAGCACGGGGAATGTCATGGCCGGTCCGGTGTCGATGACCGCCGGAGCGTCGGAGTAAGACGCCGCCCTCCCGCCGCCTAGGACGGGACGCCCACTGCGCCCTTACTGCGCACCGGCACCGGCTTGCCCGATTCGTCGAGCGCGACGTAGGTGAACACCGCGTGGGTCACGCGGGTCTGCTCGGTCCGCCGGTAGGGTTGCACCCACACTTCCACCGGGATGGTCATCGAGGTGCGCCCGATCCGCTCCACCCAGGCGTAACACGCCACGGTGTCGCCGACCTTCACGGGGTGCAGAAACGACATCCCTTCCACGGCGACGGTGGCGACGCGGCGTTGCGCCGTTTTGGAAGCCAGAATACCGCTCCCGATGTCCATCTGCGACATGATCCAGCCGCCGAAAATGTCGCCATTTGGGTTGGTGTCGGCCGGCATGGCGACCGTGCGGATGACCAGTTCGCCCTTCGGTTTGGGAGGAGAATCCATGCGCGCACGCTATCACAACGCGTCCGGCGGGCGAGGCATCACACGATCAACATGCAATCGCCGTAGCTATAGAAGCGATACCGCTCGCGGATCGCCGCCGCGTAGGCTTCGAGCACAAACTCCCGGCCGGCGAACGCGCTCACGAGCATGAGCAAGGTCGAGCGCGGGAGATGAAAATTGGTCAGGAGCCGATCGACCCGCCGGATCTGCTGCGGCGGATGAAGGAAGATGCTGGTGCGGCCTTCCTGGGGGAGCAGCCGGCCGTCCGCGCGTTGCGCCGCTTCCAGCACGCGAACCGACGTCGTCCCCACCGCGACAATCCGCCGCGCTGTGTTGATCGCCACTGCGGCCGCGGATGAAACTGAGAACCACTCCTCGTGCATCTCGTGGCGCGCGATCTCCTCCGTTTTCACCGGCGCAAACGTGCCGGTTCCAACATGCAGCGTGACAAACGTATGCGGCAACCGCGCCAGCATTTCCGGCGTGAAATGCAGGCCGGCCGTCGGCGCCGCAACCGCGCCCGGCACCTGCGCGTAGACAGTCTGGTAGCGATGCTCATCCTCCGCCTCGGCCGCGCGCCGCAGGTAAGGCGGCAGCGGCACCACCCCGCCGCGCTCCAGCGCGAGATCGCTCTCGAGCGCAACGACGCGGCTGCCATCCACACAGATTTCCTCCACTCGCGTCGCGATTCCGGCGACGCGGGTGGCCGCGCCGACACGCATCTTGCGTCCGGGTTTCACGAGGCACCGCCAGCGCCGTGGCTGCAACTCCTCAAGGAAGAGGAACTCGATCGCGCCATCGTCGGAGAAATGGCGCGCCTTCACCACCCGTGTGTTGTTCAGCACCAGCAAATCGCCCGGCGCGAGGAATTGTGGCAGTTCCGCGAAGCTGCGGTGCTCGATCCGCCGCGCCGCGCGGTGCAGCACCATCATGCGAGAGTCGGCACGCCGCGCGAGCGGCCGCTGCGCGATCAATTCCTCCGGCAGCGCGTAATCGTAATCGCGGAGCTGCCCGTTCACTGGAGAAGCCGGTCGATCATCGTTCCGGCCACGATCTCTCTCGGCTCCTCACCCCGCCGGAAGAGCCGCCCGCCCTTCATGCCGCGCAGCTCGCAGACGCCATTCTCAATCCGCAGCCACGCACCTTCGCGGAGCGCGACCACCGGGGTGTCGTTCTCCTCCAGGTATTGCAGCAGCCGCTCCTCGCGCGTTTCACCCATGTGGGTGGAGGTGGGATCGGCATCCAGATAATGCGGATTGATCTGGAACGGCACCAGCCCGAGTGCGGCAAACGATGGGGGCTGCACGATCGGCATATCGTTGGTCGTGCGGATCGTCGGACCCGCGACGTTCGAACCGGCGCTGGAACCGATGTAGGGCATCCCCTCCTCCACGCGGGCACGAATCACCGCCAGCAGGTCGTAGTCATACAGGCACTTCAGAAGCCGGAAGGTGTTCCCGCCGCCGATGAAGGTCGCTTCCGCGTTCACGATCGCCTGGCGCATGTCGTCCGCGTCATGCAGTGAATCGACCGCGCAACCAAAGCGTGCAAATCGCTCCCGCGCCCGCCCGGCATATGCATCCCGATCCGCGAGCGCAAACGGCACAAACAGAAGCCTCCGCCCCTCCCCGAGAAAACTCCGCACCTCCGATTCGGCATAATCCAGGTAGCCGCTGCCGTGCACGGTAGATGTGCTGAAGAGGAGAAGGCGGGCGCGTTGATTCATTGGCAGCAGTGTTCGTCACACAACGGCGGTTGTCGTGTCGAAAACGCAGGCCATCTTGCGCGATGCCCTTGATCGACCTTAGCCACACGGTCGAGCATGGGATGATCACCTACAAAGGCCTGCCGGCCCCGATCGTGTGCGATTACCTGAGCCGCGAAGAATCACGGACGCGCTACGCGGCCGGCACGGAATTCCACATTGGCCGGATCGACATGGTCGCAAATACCGGCACCTACATCGACAGCCCGTTCCATCGTTACGCCGACGGCATTGACCTCTCGGAACTGCGCCTCGAATCACTCGCGAATCTGCCCGCCATCGTCATCCGTGCGAACGACCGGCGGCAGCCGGCGATCGACGCCATTCCAACGCACCTCGATCTCGGCGGAGCGGCGGTCCTTTTCCAGACTGGGTGGGATGCACACTGGCGCACCGACCAGTATTTCGAAGGGCATCCGCATCTAACCGCCGCCGTCGCAACGCAACTGGTGGAGCGGCGGCGCCGCCCTCGTGGGCATCGACTCATTCAACATCGATTCCACCGCGAATGGCGAACGCCCGGTGCATTCGATTTTGCTCCGGGCCGGCATCCCTATTGTGGAGCACCTCTGCAATCTCAGCACACTGCCGGATGCGGACGCGCGCTTTTACGCGGTGCCGGTGAAAGTGAAAGGCATGGGAACGTTTCCAGTCCGCGCCTTCGCGCGCTTCCGATTGCGAACAGCCGCCGCGGGCGCGTGAAACCTGCGTGAGCCACGATTCAGCTGACGCCATGAGTGCCCCCGAAAAAAAAATCGAACCTCCTCCGACTGAAAAACACGAGGTCGACCGCGCACCCGGCGGCGTGGAAACGACCCCCGCCCAGCGCGTGCGGATCGCGGATCTGCTCCATCATCCGTTCAACGTCCGTTCCATTGCCCTGACCGGGCTGTTCGTGCTCGCGGCCTTCTACACCATGTATTTCATGCGGTCGGTCCTGCTCCCGGTCGTGCTCGCGCTGCTCCTGAGCTATCTCTTCCGGCCGCTCCTGCGAGCGATGGGCAGGTGGCGCATTCCTCCGGGGTCGCCGCCGCCATCCTGCTGGTGGGCCTGATTGGCACTGTCGGCTATGGGGTCTCCTTCCTGACGACTCCGGCGGCGGGCTGGCTGGAGAAAGCGCCCTACGGCGCGCAACAATTGCAGCGCAAGTTGTTGCCGCTCAAAAAGCCCATGGCGCAGGTCGCGCAAGCGAGCGACCAACTCGAAAAGCTGGCCACTCCCACCACCGATCCGCAGGCGCCCCCGACCGTCTCGGTCAAACCCAGCCGGCTGACCGACTCACTTTACGGCCGCACCCAGGAATTCGTCCTCAGCACCGTCCTGCTCCTGATCCTGCTCTATTTCCTCCTCGCCTACGATGAGGTCTTTCTCTCGAAGCTCATCAAGATGATGCCGCGCCTGGAGGACAAAAAGCGCGCCGTCTCGATCGCGCACGAGATCGAGTCGCACGTGTCCCGCTATCTGCTCACGGTCACGCTGATCAATACCGGGCTCGGCGTCGCCGTTGGCACCACCGTCGGGCCTGATGGGACTGAGCAATCCCATCATGTGGGGCATGATGGTGGCGTTGCTCAATTTCGTGCCGTATCTCGGCGCGTTTACCGGCATCGTTTGCATGACAATCGGAGCCGTCCTGAGCTTCGACAGCCTCGGCTACGCGATGCTCTTTCCCGGCCGTCTACCTGTTCATCGCCACGATCGAGGGCAACTTCGTCACGCCTTATGTGATGGGCCGCTCGCTGACGCTCAACCCGGTCATCATCCTGCTTTCGCTGGTCTTCTGGGGCTGGATGTGGGGCATCGTCGGCATCATTCTCGCGGTCCCGATTCTCGCCGCCTTCAAGATCTTCTGCGCCCACGTCGAGGAACTGCAGCCGGTCGCCGAATTCCTCAGCTGAGCGCTGCGCCGCGGCGCTCTGTGGCCGGCCTACACGTCGTTCGCACCAAATCCGCGCATGCGCCGCTCGGTCACCCGCGCCAGCAGCTGCGGACCAGTCATGCGCGCCGCGGCATCGTGCGGACACGAAGCAACACACTGCGGCTTCGGCGCAGAGCGCTGCCCTTCCGCATCACAGAGGTCGCAGGTGGCGGCCTTCAATTGCGCCACCATCCTCCGCTCCACGCCCTCGTCCGAATCCGCGATCTCCAGGCTCCGGCGGCGGTTCGGCACCATGAAGATATTGCCGTAGGGACAATTCGAGGCGCACAAGCCACAGCCGATGCAGTGATCCTCGATCACGATCTGCAGGTGTTTGCCGCGGTGAATGGAATCGACCGGGCAACCCGACATGCAGTGCGGATCCGTGCAGGAGCGGCAGGAGGTCGCGATCAGAAAATCGCCAAAGCGCCGGCCGTCGCGCAGCAATCGCGTGATCGGCAGGCCATGTGATTCCGTGCCGTGCTGGTGGATGCATCCCTTGGTGCATTCGTCGCAACGCGTGCAGAGATCCATGTCGAGGACAAGGATGCTTTGCCCTTCGTAGAGCCCCTGCTCGACGTATTCGGCCACGAGCGGATTGAAGTCCCTGATCGGCCGCGCAAGCGACCGCCAGCGATTGCTCGACGAGGCGACGCCGCAGAACCGGGAACTGCCGCACCATCTCGAGGAAATCGGCGCGGCCGAGTCGCGCCAGCTCAAGGTAATTGAGGGCCGAGCAGGTCGCGGTGCGCACGCCGGTGGGAATAGCTTCGCGAGCAGATTCTGCCCGGCCGCTTTCAAGGTTTGCGCGTTAGCGCGCTGTCGACCTGCTCCGGCGCTCTTCCCGGCGTCGGCTGGCGAGAGCGCCAGCAACCCGATCTCGCCGAAGATCGTGCCCGGCCCGCGGGTTAACACCCGCACTTCATTGTTGTAGCGGTGAACGCCGACGCGCACATGCCCCAGCCGGATCAGGTAGAGATCGTTCGCCGGCTCGCCTTGGCGAAACAGCACCTGCCCGGGACTGACGCGCACAAACGACGAGCCGCGCTGCGCAGATAATTGACGATCTGCGTGTATTGCTCCTGCTCGAGGCCGCGAAACAAATCCGCGCCCTGCAGCACGAGATCGAGGGAACGCATCGCGATACGCCGCCTCGAACTGCCGGCGGCGGCTGGGAAGCCGCATCAGGCGATCGAGCACGTTACGCCGCACCTCCCAGATCTCCGCGTCCTCCAGCACCGTCACGTCGGCGTTGCGCGGCGAACCGCTCAGGCACGCCATTTCCCCCGCGATGACATCGGCCGAAGTCAGCTGCACCGTGTAGGCGGGCGCCCGGCCCAAGCCCAGCATGCCGCCGAAGACAGCCGGCCGAACTTCGCACGCCCGCTGAGCTGCACCGCGACTTCGAGTTTGCCGGATTTGATGATGAAGGCCGTGTTGCCCGGTTCGGCCTGTGCGACAGAGAATTTGCCCCGCGCGCAGCTGCCGCCGCACCACCAGGCCCTGCTGCCAGAGCAGGAACTTCGGCGGCACGCCGTCGAAGACCGGATCGCGCAGCAGTTCCGCCGGCAGAGATAATCTCCGCGCGGCCGGAGCGGCGCACGCGGCTTGACCGTGGCCACCGGCTTGAACGTGATCGCGCTCGTCGGGCAGGAGACCATGCATTCGCCGCACTGCACGCAGGTCGATTCGCCCCATCGGCTCGTTCAAATCGAAGCCAATGCCCGGCGGTGTTGACCTTTGCCGGTGCGGCCGATGACGTGGTTTTCCATCACGTCGTCGCAGGCCCGCACGCAACGATCGCAAAGGATGCAGGCGCTGTGATCGACCGCGAAGACCGGCGACGAAGCATCGAGCGCCGCGCCGCCCGGCGCGGGCGGGCGGCGTCGGGCGCGGGCTGCGAAATCACGTCGAGCCGGAAGCGGGCAGCGCTCGCGCCGCAACGTTCCGCCATCTGCCCGAGTTCGTTGAACGGCGCCAGTTCCTGCGCCACCTCCGGCTGCGGCGCCGGCTTCAAATGATCCGCCGCGAGCAACTCCGTCACCACTTTGACCGCCTGCCGCACCCGCTCGCCGTCCGGCGCCCTCGGCATTCATGGTGAAGACTTCCATCCCGTTCTTCACCGGATGCTGACACGCCGGCAGCAGCTTGCGTTCCGCCGCGCGCTTGCCGCGTTTCTGGCCGTAGATCTGCACCACGCAGAGCCGGCAAACCGCGACCGGCTTCATGTGCGGCAGATGGCAAAGCGTCGGGATCGGGATCTTGCGCTTCGTCGCCCGGCTTGCTGGACGTAGAGCTTGGCCGCGGCGTCGTAGATCGTGGTGTAACGCGGCGTCGTGCGGCCTTCCATGTCCTGCACGACGTTGCCGTTCGCGTCCTTGAGCGGCTCGGCCAGCGGCACCGTCACCTCCTGCCCGTCGATCTGCAGGGTGACCTGCTTTTCGTAGTCGGACTGGGTCGGCGCATCGAGCCGCACGAGCTGACCGTTGATGTCGCGACTGAAAAGCCCTTCGTCGTCGTCGCGAACGAAGAGCCCCTCCGGTCGTCTCGGCAATTACAGCCATCGCTTGCTTGCCGTTCCGTCCGTGGCGCGGCGGGCGCGTTGTCCTTCGCGACAGATGTGTCGCCACGTCGTCGCCGAAGTAGTTGATCGCGGTCCGCAGCGGCACCGGCACCGAGCGGCCGAGGCCGCAAATCGACGCCATCTCGATCGCTTTCCCGAGTCTCGGAAATCAGCGGCACCAGCTCATTGTCCCACCGCTCCGGCGAGATCTTGCCCGTCGAGCAGGTTCGCGCCTAACGAGACCATCTTCTGCGAGCCCAGCCGGCAGGGCACACACTTCCCGCACGATTCGTTGCGGAAAAATTCGAGCGAATTGACCGCCTGCTCCGCCATGTCGCGACCCTCCGCATAGACCACCAGCCCGGCGCCGAGCGCCTGGGTCGGGCTGAGGGCGCGGAAGAGATTCAGCTCCAGTTCCAGATCGAGGATGTCGATCTCGGTCGCGTTCGGATCGATGCCGCGCCGGCCCGCGAACGCCTGCCACGACTTGTTGTTCACGTGGTCGCGCGGCAATCCCGCCCCGGCGGTGAGCTTCGCCGGCAGAAATCCGCCGGACGGACCGGAAGGCGCAAAGCCCTTCAGGGCGCGATCGCCGGCGATGCCCTGGCAGTATTGCTCGCCGTAAATCAGCTCGCGCAACGTCAGCCCCATCGGCACCTCGTAAACGCCGGGTCGCTTCACATCGCCGGAGATCGAGAAAACAGGCGCCGCCCTTTCCAGCCGTTCACGCCCTGCGCCGCATAGGCGCGCCCGCCGTTGAGCGCGATGTAGGGCACCCACGCGAACGTCTCGACGTTGCTGACCAGCGTCGGCAGATCCTCCAGGCCGTTCGTCTCCAGCTTCGGCGGCATGTTGCGCGGTTCGCCCCGGCGATCCGACATCGCCTCGATCAACGCGCTCTGCTCGCCGCAGATGTAGCCGCCGGGACTGACGAAGACCGAGACCGGAAACGGCCGCCCGAGGAGCGCAGCATTCGGTCCGCAAACTCCCAGTTGCTCCGCGCGCGCGATCTCCGCGCGGCAGGCCTCGATCTGCTCCGGGTATTCGTGCCGGATGAAGATGAACCCTTCCGTCGCCTCCGTATCACGAGCCCGGCCAGGATCACGCCTTCGATGACGAGGTGCGGCGTGCGCAGGAGCAGCTCGCGATCCTTAAAAGTGCCGGGCTCGCTTTCGTCGCCGTTCACCACGATGAAGGCACGCGTGTCGTCCTGCCGCTGCGAACGCCGTCCGCACTGCATCGCGCACATCGCGTCCACTTTTGCGTCGCCGGAATTCCGGCCCCACCCATTCCGCGCAGATCCGCTGCCTTCAGTTCGTTCAGCAGCGCCTCCGACCAGCCGGCCAGCTCCGGCCCTTTCGCCCAATCACTCTTCCGTTTGCCACGCGCGCACCGCTTCGCCGACCTCGGCGTCGATCGTGCGTTTCAAGCCGCGTCTCGAATCGCGCCCTGCCGGAATTGCCCGAGCTTGTCCGGGCTCCAGCCGAACTTCTGCGCGAGGGTGTGCACGGCGCGATCGAGCGCCTGATCGCGCATCGGCGAGTGCTCGCAAGACCGCCGCGTAATCGGGCACCCTGCCCGGCATACGGATCGATCATCGATTGGCGCCGGCGAGAATGGCTGGTCGGCATCGCGATCCGCCGGCGGCGGTTCACCGCGCAGCCAGTCCGCCGCGATCTGTTTCAGCTCGGCCGCGGAACGCCCGATAGTAGTATTGCTCGTGCTCCGCTCCGGCCATCGCGATGCAGGCCGCCGGCGCGCGATCGCAGCGGCCCAGGCAGGAAACCCCCTCCACCGCCGACCTGCCCGTCGTCGGTCGCCTGCAGTTCGCGCAGCATTTTCCCCGATCCCGCCATGCGACACGCCATGTCGCGGCAGATGCGCAACGGCACCGGCTTCGGCGGCGTGAGCTGGAAGTGCGGAAAAAAGCTGGCCACCGAATGCAGGCGATAGAGCGGCACGCCGGATTCTTCGGAGAATTGCTGGAGCGCTTCCCGCTTCAGATAGCCGAATTGATGCTGGATCCGCTGCAAAGCGGGAATGAGCGTGTGCCATGGATCTCGAACCTCCGCGCGTGGCGGAAGCTAAAGTTATGCCGGTGAGTCACTGGACGCAAAGCAAGGCGAAAGGCCGTCTCTATCGCGTTCGCCCATCGAAGCTACTGCGTCTGTCCCAAGCAGCATTTGTTTGACTGATACCGCCGACGCCGTGACGGCGCCGGACCGGCGCGGAAGTCCGGCGCGTGATAGGTGTGACAGGTCATGCAGTCGCTCGCCTTCTCCGCCTTGCCTTCCGGGGCCATGACAGGTCGCGCAGCTTTCCTTCGTCGGCATCAGCACATCGGAAGTGAGCTGGCTCGCCTCCGCGCTCGCGTGGCAATCCCGGCAGCTGCTGACGGTCGCGTGCTTCGCGTGATTGAAATGGCGCGTGCGGCATCCAGCGATCGATGATCACCGGTTCCGCGATCTCCGCGGTCGGATACGAGACGCCAGCAGCCTGCTTCACTTCGTGGCAATAGGCGCAGCCGGCATATTTCGCCCGCGTCGCCGGATCCGACTGCGCGCCGCGCGATAAGGATCTTTAGTGAAGAAAACCGTGCGCTCCAGTTCCTCGGCGCTGGAGAATTGCGTCGAGCAGCTGCCGCACCTGCTGCGACGGCAAATTCGTTAATCCCGCTCTCGTTCGTCATCCCGCGTTTGCGCCGCGCCAACTCGCGCGTATTGCGCCGGCAAGGTGCGCAGAAATGTGCGCACCAGCTGGGCATCGCCGTGCGGCAGCTGGAAGTCGGGATTCTTCACGTCGAGCTGGAGAGAGTGACACTCCTGGCAGTTCGCCTCGAAACTGACGCGCTGCATGTAGCGGCCGTTCGGCTCCGGCTTGTGGCAATAATTGCAATCCAGCTTCGCCGCCCGCTCGCGTCGGCGGGATGCCGGGCCCGCGCGATGTGCGTTGGTGATTGAACCGCAGCAGATCCGCCTCGCGCACATTCTCCCGCTGCAGTTGGAACGGCCGGATGGCCTTCGCGGAACGACGCAAACGTCTGCGTGTAGCCATCCGCCGGGCGCGGCAGTTGCAGCACGACGGGCTCGCGCCGGTCGTGCTCACCACTTTCGGGTTCAATCGAAATTGCGTTGGCGGCAGCTGCTTTCCGAGCGCGGTGGAGGCCTGCATGATCGCGCGGTCGTTGTGACAGGCGGCGCAATCGAGCGTCGTCGACGGCCGGCATCGGCCCCGGACCCTGATGCTCCTTGTGACAGGCCGAGCAGGAGTGATTTTCCACCACGTTCGGCTCGTGAAACGCGTGCTGCTTGTGGCAGATCTGACAGGCCTGATCGATCCGCGCGAAGGAGGGCGCGCCGTTGCGAAACCGGTCGTCCATGACCTGAAGAAGCGCGGCGGACCCGGCGGCCATCTTCGCTGAGCGATTCCGGCTGATGGCACGACACGCAGTCGCTTCTCCAGCGGCTGTGATGACGGGAGAGCGGGCCGGTGTTGAAGAATTCGATGGAGTCCGTCCTGCGCGAAGTAGATCGCGGCGATGCCGCCGAGGATCGCGATGAAACTGGACCAGAAGCGCGTCCGCCGCCACGGGCGTGCGGCGTTGCGGTAGTCGACGCGGTCCTTGTATCGCTTCGCGATCTGCTTCTGCGTTCCGCGCTGCTCGTCCATGGCGCGCTGAGGTACCTTGGAACAGAGTGACGAACGCGTGCCACGCCGTCAGCAGCAGCAGCAGAAAAGAAAGCGGCACGTGCACGAGGAGCCAGCCATGCAGCCAATGTTGCATCCGCGTTTGCGCATCGAGCAGGCGGCGCTCGTCGCACCACCCCTGCATTTCCTCCACCCGCAAACGATAGGGTGCGGCGACCTGCAGCTGGAGATGTCGAAAGGTTTCGTCCGCCTCCCGCGCGTGCCCGAGGCGGAACTTCTCGCCCCGCCGCGCCTGCAGGTACGGCAGGAGCTGGCGTTCGATGAAACGCGACAGCACCTGCTCCGAATCTGCGTCGGCCACGATTCCGGCGTCATCCACCTCGAGGGGCCGCGGAGCGATCGCCGCCGGCGTAACGGCGTGCCACGTACGGTGGCGCCGCCCTTCGGCTTGTCGACCGCGCTCGGCGTCTTCAGGACCGCGTGGCTCGAGACGTCGGGCAGCGCGGCGGTCGAGAGCGACGTCGCCGCGGTGGACCCGCGTCCGGTGGAGGGTCGCGTCTCGCCGGATGCGTAGGTCTGTTGCAACCGCTTCGCCGCCACGCAAAGCTGCGCGCGGATGTTCGGAATCTGCTCGTAAACGATCTCAGCCGGGAGGCGATCCTTCATCAGCGTCGGCATGCGATGTTGCAGCACGAGGCCGTAGATGCCGCTCAGCATCACGACCGCGTAAAGCGCCATCAGCAGCGTGGTCATCGGCCCGCCCAGATGAAATCCGCTATGCAAAAGAACCAGCGGAACCGTCAGGAGAGTGAGCCAGATGTGAGCCCGCAGCCAGCGTTGCACGTTGCCAATCGGCAGAATCGGCCACTTCTTCCGCACCCCGAGCAGGGCCGCGAAGATGAAGATGCCTAACGACACGGCGCCGAAGATCAACCCGAGCGGAGTGCCCCCGATGGTGGCGTGTTCCAGCGGCTTGGCGCCAAAGAACCGGAACGCCGGCGGGCACCCGCAGCGGATCAAACTGCGCGAGGTAGAGAAGCCCCGCAGCCGCGCTCGCCGCCAGGACGAAGATCGCCCACGGGATATGCGCCGCCCTATTGATTCTCATGCATTTGCCAGCTGTTCCTGAGCTCGGCGGAAGGTCGCGAGCGAGACGTGATTCTATGGCGCGGTCGTTGCCGCAGGGAAGCCATTTTGCAACGCCCCGGGACGGACCGGAAAATTGTCGCCTGCCATCTCGCCGGGCGGCTAAGCTGGCGGGCGTGACGCGCGCTTTGTTCCTCGCAGTGGTGGCGTTTCAAATCGGCGCCACCGCGCTCACGGAAGCGCAACAGGTGCGAACCGAGCGGACGCAGTTTGTCGGCGCCGCCGGCTGCAAATCCTCCAGCTGCCATGGGGGCGCCGGCGAAAAGCGCAGCCAATACATCACCTGGCTGCGACACGATATTCATACTCGCGCCTACGCGATCCTGACAAACGCCCGCTCGGAGCGAATGGCGGACGCCCTCCAGTTGCCCGGCACCCCGGACGGCTCACCGCGCGCGACCCAAAGCGCCCGCTGCACCATCTGCCATTCGCCTTTCCAAGCCATCCCGCCGGCGCGGCGTCTGCCCGCCGCCGATCCGACCGAGTCGGTTTCCTGCGAGAGTTGCCATGGGGCCGCCGGCGGCTGGCTCCGCGGGCATACGCGGAAGGATTGGACCTACGCCACCCGCGTGGGCGCCGGCATGCGCGATCTGCGCAGCTTCTACGTCCGCGCGAATACCTGCGTGGCCTGCCATCAGAATCTCGACACCGACATTCTCGCGGCAGGACACCCTGAATTGCTCTTCGAACTCGACAGCCAGTCGGTCGCGGAACCGAAGCATTGGCAGGACGAGCCGGGCACCGGCGTCCGCGCGTGGCTCGTCGGCCAGGCCGTGGCGTTGCGCGAGCTCAGCTGGCGTTTGTCCGTCGCCCCAGCCAGCGACCCGGCGCGGCTTTCCCAATGGCAGGCTTTGGCGTGGTTGCTGGCGGAAGTGACCGGCGCCGAACGGACATTGCTTCCGATCGAAAGCCCGGCGGCCAACAACTTCGCGCGTATCCAGCAACAGGCGGACGCGCTCGCCCGCCGCGCCACGCAACAGGATTTCAACGCTGCCTTCGCGAGTCGACTGCAACGTCATCTTGCCGGCCTCGGCCGCACCTTTCGCGATCCCACCGGCCCCGCGCGCGACGATCGATATCGCCAGGCGCAGCGACTCGTCCTAGCCCTCGAACGCCTTGCCGCCCCCAACCGGGCGCCTTCCGCAGAGCTGATCGCATTGCGGGGAGCACTCCGCTACCCGGAGGCCTTCGATCCCGCCACCTTCGCCACCCAGCTAGAAAAGCTCGAAGCCACTCTCTAGCGCACCGAAAACCCCATGCGGGGGTCAGGGTTTCGCCGGCGGGATTGTTCCCGCCGGGGACGCGGAGGCGGGGGATTGCAAAATCACCACGCCGAGCCGGCCATCGGTATGCCAGGGATCGCCGCCTCCGTTCCGGCCCGTAAACGCCTTGTGGAAGCCGACCTCGTAATAGACCTCGTGCGCCCAAACCGTTTGCTGGACTTCTTGCAGAAGCCGGTCACGATCCGCGTCCACATTGGGACCGATGTGGTGTGTGATTTGTCCAGTCGTGTGGCTCAACCCGACGCGCTGGTCGAAGGTCGCGGCACCGAACCACACCGCCCGGCCGTTGTGCTCCCGGTCCCATTTCCAAAACCGCACATGATGCCGCTGGCGCGGGCTGTCGCCGACCGGTTGCTCGAAGGCCAGATCCTGCTTGCGCCCGAAGAGGAAGAGATCGCTCACGGGGGCCTCGTCGTCCGGTCGGCGGAGCACGGAGTCCACCGCGATGCGCAGACTGGTGTGCAGCGTAATCGGGTCCGCCGGATACCAGCCGGTGGCAGTCATAGCGTGGACGAGGTCTGATTCAGAACCCACGGCCGCGAGGTTCAACGGGTCGCCCGGAATGCCGTTCGCAGTCTGCGTGATGCGCGGTCCGCCCGAGAGGTCAGGGTGGCGCTTGATGGCCATGCGCCACACGAGCGGGGCGACGACATACGCCGCCAGCAAGTAGCCGACGAGCGCGCCCCCCGCGAGGAGCGCGAAGCGCCGCAGGCGGCGCGAGCTGTCTGCGGGCTGCGGGGTCGGAGACGTGGGGGCGTTACTCATTGGGCCAAACCAATTTTTCGTACGGCAAAGAAAGTCGTCCGCCAGGGCCAAGCATTTTTCGGCCGCTCCTATCGGCTGCGAGATTGCTCCGCCGGCTTGAAGTTGAACTTGCCTTTGCCCTCCTGATAGAACACGCAATCAGCACCGGCGCGACAGCCACTCACATGCACCCAGTCGGCCGGCATCATCACAACGGAACCCGGGCCGAAATCTCGAGCCGAAGCCGAGTCGGACCCCGTAAACCAGACTCCGCTGATAATTACATTCGTCAGCTCGCTGCTGTGCGAATGCAGCCCGTTGTCAGTGCCGGCGGGGACTTTGCGCACCTGCGTGTAGGGCCCCGTCTTGGGATCGCCCGAGAGCACGGAGAACTGCATGCCTTTCCTCTCCGGCAGCTCGCTCCACTTTAGATCCGTAAACGACGCCATGAGCGGCGACTTGCTCTCCTGCTTCTGGGGCGCCTCTTGGGCGAGAAGCGGTATCCAAAAGCACGCCAGACCCGCTGCGACGACGAATATTTTCATCTTGGATCTCCTTGTTCTCAATTAACCCCGGTTTGAATAACTGATGGGCTATTCCAGGTCGATCTCGCGAACGCGCTTTTGGACGCGGATCAATTCGACCTGGTTGCGGAGTTTATCGGGCAGGCCGGCGGTGACCGGGATGGCGTCGAAGAGGAGGTCAGGCGACGAGATATCGGAGGTGGTGACGTGGATGTTCTCGACCCCGAGCATGCGGAAGATGAAAGGCTGGCGCACTTCGATGTCTTTGACACGGTAGAGCTCGACGGTGCTGGTGGCTTTGCTGAAAACGCCCTGGGTGATCTTGAGCCGCTCGCTCGTGAGCTCGAAGACGCGGCACTTGGTCTGCAAATAGCGCGCGAGCGCGAAAAAGATGGGGACGACGAGCCAGCAGAAAAGGACGCACAAAGTGAAGAGACCGAGGTTCTTCACCTGTGAGGATGAGCCTTGCCAAATGGTTTCTTCGGGCATGCTGATGTTGTAGCAGACCGCTGCCCCAGCACAAGCGGCGAGGGCCGCGATATGTAGCGATGCTGGCCCGAACGCCACGCCACCACGTCCGGAGAATTCCCTGCTTCGCATTGCGCGCCGCCGTGGCTAGAATGGCCACCCACATGCCCACCAAAGCTCCCGCCACCGCGCCGTCCTACACCCGCAGTAATCCCTTTCCCGGCAAAATGACGGTGAACCGCCCGCTCAATCCCGGTTCCGAAAAGGACACCCGCCACCTCGAGATCGACGTCACTGGCTGGGGACTCGGCTACGAGGTGGGCGAGTCCATTGCCGTCTATCCAAGCAACGACCCGCAGCTCGTCGAGCGAGATCATCAAAGCGATTCGCGCGAACGGTGATGAGCTCGTGAAAGGCTCAAAAACACCGGAACTGCCGCTCCGCGAGGCTCTCCTGCGCGAATACAGCATCACCACGCCGACTCCGAAGTTTCTCAAAGCGCTCGCCACCCGCGCCGATAACGCACCGCTCCTCAGCCGGCTTCTCACGCCCGAACGCATGCCGGATCTGGTCGCCTACCTCTACGGCCTCGAGATCATCGATTTCCTGCTCGAGCACCCCTCCACGAGATTCACGCCGCAGGAGTTTGTGGGATTGCTCACCAAGCTCCAGCCGCGCCTCTATTCCATCGCCTCAAGCCTGAAAGCCTTCCCCAACCAGGTGCACCTCACGCTCGATGTCGTCCGCTACGAAAGCCACGGGCGGAAGCGTAACGGCGTTTGCTCCACCTTCCTCGCCGAGCGCGCCAACGACGTGCCGGTGCCGGTCTACCCAAGCAAATCCCATTTCCATCTGCCGGAGGACCCGGACACGGCGATCATCATGGTCGGCCCCGGCACCGGCATCGCTCCGTTCCGCGCCTATTTGCAGGAGCGGAAGGCCATCGGTGCGAAAGGCAAGGCGTGGCTTTTCTTCGGCTCGCAACGCGCGCATTGCGACTACTTCTACCGGGACGAATTCGATCAGCTGCAGAAGGAAGGTTTCCTGACCAGGATCGATTGCGCCTTCTCCCGCGATCAGGCGCACAAAATCTATGTGCAGCATCGCATGCAGGAGAACGCAGCCGAACTGTGGCAATGGCTGAACGACGGCGCGCACTTCTTCGTCTGTGGCGATGCCAAACGCATGGCCAAGGACGTTGACGCAACCCTGCGTGAGATCGTGGAAAAGCACGGTGGCAAAACCACTGAGCAAGCCGCCGAATACATCGAGCAGCTAAAGACCGACAAACGCTACAAGCGCGACGTTTACTAAACCGCCGCCCGTCGGGTGAAATATGCGGCGCGATTGGCCTGACGAAGTTGCATTCATGAAAGCAATCCTTCTCGCGCTCGTGCTCCCATTCGCGCTCGGGGCCTCGGCGGCGCATGCCGGCCTGGCGCCGTATTCCTCGCTGGTGGTGGCGGACGCGAATGCGCGCGGCCCGGCCGCCCGCGACGGGGTGCGGATCACATATCTCGGCGTCAACGGCTACCAACTGGAAGCCGGCAGGCATGCACTCCTGATCGATCCCTACTTCACCAGAGTCGGCCTGACTCGCGTCGCTTTCGGCCAACCGATCGAGCCGGATGCAGTCCGGGTGGCGGCTGGATTGAGTCACGTCCGGCCGCAGGTCGATGCGGTGCTGGTGACACATGCGCACTTCGATCATCTGCTCGACGTGCCGGAAGTGATGCGCCGCACCGGCAGCCGGCTCGTCGCCGGCCCGACGGCGGTAAATCTGGTCCGGGCGCTCGGGATTCCCTCGAGCCAGTGCCTGGTCGCAAAGCCCGGAGAGCAGCGCAGGATCGGCCCATGGCGGATCACCGTCCTGCGCGCGGAACACGACCGCGTGCTGGGACCAAACCCGCCTTTCCCCGGCCGCGTGCCGTATCCGGCGTCGCCGCCCCAACGGCCGTCCGACTACAAGCTGGGCGAGCCGCTGGCCTTCGTGATTGAAGCCAACGGGCAGCGCATCTATGTCGATTCCGGCGGCCTCCCCGGGACGCCTCTGCCGCAGGCGGGACGGATTGATCTTGCGATCGTCGGCGTGGCCCTCCCGGACAGCCGGCGGCGCTTTCCCGAGCTGGTCCGGAGTTTGCGGCCGCGCTACGTCCTGCCCAGTCATCAGGACGATTTCTTTGCGCCCTTCGATCGCGGTTTCAGTTTCGGAAAAATGACCGGCTTCCCCGGCCTCCTCCGCACCGCCGAGCGCGAGCGGCTGCCCGGCCGCCTGATCCTGCTCGATTATTTCCGCCCGTGGACGCTTCGTTAGGCAACCCCGGCGCCGGCCGGAACGTCCGCCTGGCGCTGCTCGTCACCGCGTTGTCGCCGCTCATCCCGCAGATCCTCGGCAGCATCTTTAACATCTGGTACAACCTGGTCATGATCGACCCGCTCCTGCGCGCGGCGGGTCTCAACGAACGCTTTGTTGGCACTGTCATCGTTTGGAATGCAATCGCCTACCCCGTGGCGCTCTGGATCTGGGTGCGCCGGATTTTTTCCTTCCGCGAGCCGTTCCGCCAGCTGCTCCGGGGCGAAACCGTGCCCGCCGGGCAGCTCGATCCTCTCCGACGCCGGCTGGTCCACCTCCCCTGGTTCGGTGCGGCCGTCTCGGGCACGGCCTGGTTGCTCGGCATCCCGGTGTTCCTCCTCTCCCTCGCCTCCGCCGGACAGCCGCTCGATCCCCTGCTCCTCTGGTATCTGCCGATCTCCTTTGCCGTCTCCGGTTTCATGGCGATGACGCAGAGCTTTTTCACGATCGAACTCGCCAGCCACTGGGCGCTCTTTCCCGCCTTCTTTCGCGACGTCCGCGCCGATCGGCTGCGCGGCATTCATCCCATTTCGCTTCGCACCCGGGGCCTGATGTGGGCGATCTCCGCCGGGATCTGCCCGATCGGTTCCCTCCTCCTCCTGAGTTTCGCGCCACCCTCGCCGGGCACGAACCCGCAGTGGTTCGGCCTTTTCGTCGGCATGATCGGCATTTCCTTCGGCCTTTGCTCGGCGCTCCTGATCGGCCGCTCCGTTTCCCAGCCGATCAAACAGCTCCGCGAAGCCGCCGGCGCCGTCACCCAGGGCAACCTCGGCGTGCAGGTCCCATCGCACCGGGCCGATGAGTTTGGCTCCCTCATCGGTCAGTTCAACGGGATGGTGACCGAACTGCGCGATAAAGAGCGACTGCGCCGCATGTTTGGGGCGCACGTCGGACAAAAAGCCGCTGAGCACTTGCTCACGAGTGGCGCCGGGATCGGCGGGGTCGAGCAGGAAATCACGGTCATGTTTGTCGACATCCGGTCGTTCACCGCCCGCTCCTCTCATCTCGATGCGCAGGAGGCCGTCGCCATCCTGAACGATTTCCTCGAGGCGATGGTCGAGGTGGTGGAAGGCGAACACGGCGGCATGGTCAATTCCTTTCTGGGCGACGGATTCATGTCGCTCTTCGGAGTGGGTAGTGCGACGGAGAACCACGCCGACGCGGCGGTCGCCACCGCCCGATCCATGCTCCGCCGGATGGAGCGGTTGAACGTCGAGTTCGAGCAACGCGGCCGTCCGCCGCTCTCCATCGGCATCGGGATCAACACCGGGCCCGCCATCATCGGCAGCATCGGTTCGGCGGAGCGGATGCAATATACCAGCATCGGCACGACCGTGAACGTCGCCTCGCGGATCGAAGGCCTGAACAAGACGCTCGGCACCACCGTGCTCCTGAGCAAAGCCACCCGCGACGCCCTCAAACAGCCGCACGCGCTCGACGCGCTCCCGCCCCAGCCGGTCAAAGGCGTCGATGAACCGGTGGAAGTCTTCACCCTCGCCCGCTGACCGCCGCGGGCGGTCTGGCAGGCGGTCAACCGTGCCGCGTTGACACTCCACCGCTTCCGCGGTTACCAATCGCAGGCGTGAAACCGCCGCCTGCCCGTCGCGCGGAGTTGGACGAAGTCATCGTCACCATCGAGCTCACCCTCGCCAGCATCGTCCAGGGCCTCGCGCTTTCGTTTCTCGCCGAGAATGCCGGCACCCTCCTGTCGCAGGGAAAATCGTCCGCGTGGCCCTACGCCATCGTCGCGCTCCTCATCATTCTGCTCTTCTGGTCGCGAGCGCTCATTCACACCCTCACCCTCATCCGCTGGCCGCTCGAGTTCGTGCACAATTTCTTCTACTTTGGCTGCGCGCTCATCGAGGTCATGGCCTTCATGCACCTGGCCGATCCTTTCCTTTGGTTCACCCTCAACGCCGTCTTTGCCCTCGCCGTGTGGGCCTTGTTCCTCCACGATCTGCGCCTCATCCGCATGCGCAGTGCGGACAGCGTGGGACCCGTCGGCTCCCGGCTCTACGGCATCGTCGAGGCCGATCAATGGATGAACATCCGCATTATCATGCCGGTGATGCTGCTCTTCTGCGCCGGCGCGGCCCTGGCGATTCATCGCTCCCCCGGCTTTTGGATCGACCGCCACTGGCACTTCCTCCTGGTCGGCTGCCAGGGCCTGGGACTGCTCGGTTATCTCATCTACGTCGTCCGCTGGTTCAACCGGATGACGCCCATCATCTCCGCCACCCGCGCCGAATGGCGCGACGACGTCGAAGAACTCACCGTTTAGCCGAGCAAACGTCGGGGCACCGTTTGCCAGCAGTCATTCGCGTCGGCGCCCACCCGCGGCGAGAGTGGCGCACCTCCATGAATACCCAAATGTGGATTCCGATCCTGACCTTTGGCGGCACGCTGCTGCTCGTCCTCACCGGTCTGCTCAATTACTCCGTTTTCGTCCGGCAATTGCGGGCCGCGCGCGAGCAGCTCAATACCGCCCGCCGCCAGCTCGAGCACGTCAGCCAGCAACCCGAAATTCAGCTCGTCCAGCGCGCCATGTCCGAGACGTCGGACCACCTCAAGCTTCTCGTCGAGCGTCCCTACCTGCGTCCGTATTTCTACGACAACAAGGCCTGGGCCGAAGGCGACCGCGCCAGCAGCGACGAAGTCAAGGCGATGGCCGAGCTGCTCCTCGACAACCTCGCCTCCGCCATCATCCACTCGGCCGCATTCCCGCAATATCCGATCCGCGGCGTCGAGCAGACGATCAAGTTTCACCTTCGGAACAGCCCTGCCTGCCGCGACTTCCTGTTCGAGGCTTTCGATCGTTTCCAACTCGCCGGCCTCGCCCTCCTCTCGCTCAAAAACACCAGTCGTCAGCAAACCGAAGACGACCTTCGTTCCCTCATCGCCCGCACCGATGATCCCATCGAGAAAGCCCGCCGCGAACGGCTCCTGCAGCACCTGCAAACGACCGACCGCCCCGAGCCCCTGGACCTGGCCAAGTACAGCTTCGACCGCTTCTGCAGCCTCCGGCTTGAGCAATGCGGCCCCGCCGCATCGAAGTCGTGCGGGTAGATCTGTTCGCGCGCGATCCTCGTGCACAACAGGCTTTCGCCGGTGGCCAAAACACTCTCGGGTGAGGATAACTCTGACTGTTTACAGCACTCGGCAACTCCTTCCATGTCATCTAGGCGATGCAGCCAACCACGAGCCGCTCCGATATTTGGTCGTGAGGTGAGCAACTCGGCGCGACGAGGGAGCAAATCGCGCTCCAACGTGCTACGGCAGCGAAGTGCCGGCGCGGGTCCGGACAAAGAGGGTGTCGCCGCTGTTCACGAAGCCGTCGAGGTTTACATCGGAGCGGAAATTGGTGGCGTCTGTCGCCTGGCCGGAGCGGTTGCGCGTTTGCAGGGTGTCACCGGAATTGACGGCGCCGTCGGCGTTGGTGTCGCCGGCGAGAATACTCATCGCCAAATCGATATCGGCGCTCTCCTCGCCGCTGCTCACGCCGAAGAGTTTCAGACTAATCGTCTGCGCATTGCCAATGTTGGTCAGGGGCACCGTGACCGTCGCGCCACTGACGCTAGCTGAGCCGGTGCAGGTGCCGCCATTGCCGACACAGCCCGTACCGGAGATCACCTGCGCCTGGGGATTGCCCGCGACGGTGACGTTACTCGCGAAGGTCACTACCACCGTGTAATCGCTGGTCCCACCGCCCGAGCGGCACTCAATTCCCGGCGTGCCCGTGAGCGGCAGAGCGATGTCGAAGGGGCCGGCGGCACCATGGGTTTTGCGGGAAACGGCGCTCTGCACCACCGGCACCATGGCGGGTTCATACAGCTCCGCGCTGCTCAGGTAATTGCTGCCGTATCCTCCGGCGACCAGGACCTTGCCGTTGGCCAGCAACGTCGCCGTGTGAGCGTAGCGTCCAGTGGCGAGACTGCCCGTGGGAGTCCAGAGCCCACTGGCCGGATCATACAGCTCCGCGCTGCTCAAGGAACCACTGCTACCACTGTCCTCCGGCCACCAGCACCTTGCCATTGAGGGCAGCAACGTCGCCGTGTGTTGCGCTGCGTGCCGTCGCCGAGGCTGCCAGTCGCTGACTCCAGCTGCCCGTGGCTGGATCATATGAGCTCCGCGCTGCTCAAGTACCACGTGCTAAAATTGGTTCCACCGGCGACCAGCACCTTGCCATTGGGGCAGCAACGTCGCCGTGTGACGTTCACGTATCGTGCCGAGGCTGCCAGTGGTGTTCCAGCTGCCCGTCGCCGGATCATAGAGCTCCGCGCTGCCACCGCCACTCCCCGCCACCAGCACCTTGCCGATGGCAGCAACGTCGCCGTGTGGGATTGACGTGCGGCGGCGAGGCTGCCGGTGGCACTCCAGGTTCCCGTGGCCGGATCATACAGTTCCGCGCTGCTTGAAGGATGCAGGCTAAGGTCATATCCTCCGGCCACCAGCACCTTGCCATTGGGGCAGCAACGTCGCCGTGTGATTGTAGCGTCTGGTGCCGAGGCTGCCCGTGGCACTCCAGGTTCCCGCTGGCCGGATCATACAGCTCCGCGCTGCTCGTGGGGAAAATACCACCCCCGTCCACTCCCCCGGTCACCAGCACCTTGCCTGTGGGCAGCAACGTCGCCGTGTGATTGTAGCGTACGTGGCCGAGGTTCCCGGTGCTGCTCCAGGTTCCCGTGGCCGGATCATAGAGTTCCGCGTGCTCACGCTGTTGATTTGCCCCGCCACCAGCACCTTGCCAGAGGGCAGCAACGTCGCCGTGTGCTGGGAGCGTGCGGCGCCAAGGCTGCCGGTGGTGACCCAGGTTGAACCTCCCATGTCGCTCGTCCGCTGCCACGGCGCCATCGCCAGCCACGCCTCCTTTTCCACCGGCTTCAGCCCAGCCGGCGCACTCTGGAGCGTTAAATCCGTCTCACCGCCGGTTCTGCTCCACTCGGTCTAACGCGGGCGAGGCGCTCCCGCTCAGCAAGGCCGTCGAGATCGAGAGCAACGCGGCCCAGATTGCCATTTGAAGTGGTCCAGGAGGCGTAGCCTTTTCTTGTTGTGTTCCTTCATAGCGTTTCGCTGCTGATAGTTTTGGCCGAAGTGAAACGCCATCACCCCAAAAACCCGCGAAACCTTGGGTCCCACCAACGAGCTCTTACCAGCTATACCAAACTGCAACGCCGCAGATCAAAGCTGATTCTCAGGTGTTAGGCTTAGGGGACCCTTAGGCGCCCTTAGGGTCAAAGCTTACTATCGACCCCGGCCGATTGGATCGGCACGAGGATTATGCCGAGTTCAAGTCAAGGTATCTACGGGCTGATCGCATTTATCGCCACCCGCCAATGGCGTCGCCTTTGGCCTGCTGCTGCAGCTCCGACAGTCGAGAGCCGTAGGCGCGGGAATCGCGGCCGTCGGGCGCGGGGGTGCGCGTGCCGTAGATGCGGGCGAGGCCGTGGCGCACGAGCATTTCGGCCAGATCGCTGCCATCCGTCGTATGGACGAAGGCGTAATAACGCGTCGGGCCGAAGACCGGACGCCAGCGCGTTTGGATGGTGAATGGTTTCGACAGGGCGTGGGCGGTAAAGGCTTTCGCCTCCCGGCCGAGAGCGATCGCACCTTCCCGGGTGAGGCCGAAGTAAGCAGCCTGCTCGTCCGAGCGCTTTCCGCCCGAACGTGATTCTGTGGTGTCGACGAAGTAGAGCCGAAACGTTTCCAAGCGGCCATCGGGAAGCCGCACGCGGAAGCTGTCGCCATCGGTCCATTTGTCCGGCTCCAGCACGCAACGCTCGAACGTCTCGAACGGTTTCGCCGGCGGGACAGGGCGGGCGCCGGCGGAGGCAACGAGACACGCAAATAGCAGCAGCGACCAGCGGGAGACCGGCTGGCTGCGGGGAAGGAAGGTCGACGCGGTCAGCACGGACATTAATCGATGGATGGGAGACTGTCGCTGGAGCATCCGGAACCAGTCCGGATACGACACGGGAACAATCAGAACCTAAGCACGAGACATGCCCAGTGCTTCGCCGCACCGCCCTCCGCGATGTAGGCGTGTTCCACGCCAGATCGCTGGGGAAAAATACCCCTTGAGCGCACCGGTTCGCTCGATAAACCTCTCCCGCACGGCAACCCCACCCTGAAAGGAATCGCACCATGGCCCTGATGGATTATCTCCGCGGACAACTGATCGACATCATCGAGTGGACCGATGATTCGCGTGACACCATTTCATTCCGTTTCCCGGACAGCGACGCGCGAGATCAAGCGCGGCGCGCAGCTGATCGTGCGGGAATCGCAGGTGGCGCAGTTCGTTTATCTGGGCGAATTCGGCGACACGTTCGCCCCGGGCAAGCACACGCTGACGACCGATAACATCCCGATCCTCACCTCGCTGAAGTCGTGGAAATACGGCTTCGAGTCGCCGTTCAAAGCGGACGTTTATTTCGTCACCACCCGCCTTTTCACCGGCAACAAGTGGGGCACTTCGAACCCGATCATGATGCGCGACCAGGATTTCGGGATCGTGCGCGTGCGCGCTTTCGGCACCTACGATTTCCGGGTGAGCGATCCGAAGTTGATGCTGAAGGAAGTGGCCGGCTCCGATCACAATTTCCGGCTCGATGAATTCGCCGACGTCATGCGTTCACGCATCGTCAGCATCTTCAGCGACGCGATCGCGACCGCGAAAATCCCGGTGCTCGATGTGGCGACGCGCTACCAGGAGGTGGGCGAAGCGCTCCTGCCGATCATCAATCCGATCATCCAGGCGAAGTATGGCATCGAGCTCGGCGAGTTTCGTGCTCGAGAACGTCTCGGTACCGCCGGAAGTCGAAGCAAGCGATCGACAAACGCTCCAGCATGGCCGCGGTCGGAAATCTGAACGACTACGTGAAATTCCAGATGGCGCAGGGAATGGAGAAAGGCGGCAGCGCGGGCGGCGTGGCGACCGAGATGGCGGTTGGCATGGCGATGGCGCAGCAGATCATGCAACAGCAGGCCAGCCCTGCGCAATCGACTTCCCCTTCCGCCGGGGCGGCGGCTCCGGCAGCCGCCGGCTCCGGATTGCCTGAATTCCTCACCCCCGCGCAGGCCGCGAAGCGCTCGGCGTGAGCGAAGCCGACGTGATGCAAAGCATCGACGCCGGCGAACTGAAAGGCGAAAAAGATCGGCTCCAGCTACCGCATCACGCGCGCGGCGCTCGAACGAATTCCTGCAGAGCTAACGCGTATGAGCGAACCTGAGGCGCAAGGGCGATCGCTCCGCCGCCAGGCTGGCACTCCGCCCCCGCTGCCGAGCGCATCGCCGCCGCCCCTACCCAAGCGCCGCCGCCGCCGTTGCCGACAGCGCCCGCCCGCAATCCTGAGGTGAACAGCGGTGCCCGCCGACGCGAACGGCGGCTTGTCCAGCGCGCCAGGCGAATTCATCGGCGCAGCAACGTTTCGAGTGTCCCGTCGTGCGGCGGCGCGGCCGAATGGTCGCCCGCGAAGCAGGCGCTGGTCTGCCCGTTCTGCGGCACCGTTTCGCGCCGATGCAGCCGGACACCGCCGCGGTCGGCACGGTGCGGAGCTCGATCTGGCGAGGCGCTCCGCAATATCCCGGAAAGCGATCGCGGCTGGGCAGACGGCGACGCGTTCGGTCAAATGCCAGAGCTGCCAGGCGATCTCCGTTTTCAAACCGGAACGCGTGGCGCAGAACTGCGATTTCTGTGGCTCGCCCGCGCTCGTTCCGTACGACGACATCCAGGCGCCGATCCGCCCCGAAAGCGTCCTTCCGTTCAAGCTCAGCCAGGGCGATGTGCGCGACAGGTCCGCGACTGGTACCAGAGCCGCTGGTTCGCGCCCAATCGCTTCAAGAGCCGCGCGTTCACCGACACGGTGCACGGTTTTATCTGCCCTACTGGACCTTCGACGCGCAGGTCGCGGCGATTGGACGGCGGAGGCGGGCTACTATTACTACACGACGGAAAGCTATCGTGATTCGAAGGGCAACACGCAGACGCGGCAGGTGCGGCACACGCGCTGGGAATACGCGGCCGGCGCGCTCGAGCATTTCTTCGATGACGAGCTGGTCTGCGCGTCGCAGGGCGTGCCCGCGGACCTCGTGAAAAAAATCGAGCCGTTTCCGACCGCCGCCTGGCGCCGTACGATCGCCGCCTACGTCTCCGGCTGGGTCGTGGAGCAATACCAGATTGATCTCGTGGCGGCGGCGCACACACTCACGCGAAGCCATGGATGCGAAGCTGCGCCAGCTTTGCGCCGCAGCAGGTGCCCGGCGACACGCAACGCAATCTCCAGGTGGACGCCGACTACAGCGCGCAGACGTTCAAGCACGTTTTGCTGCCGGTCTGGCTGCTGACGTATCAGTACGGCGCCAAGACCTTCCGCATGTCGTGAATGGCGACACCGGCACGATCGCGGGCAAATACCCGAAGAGCTGGATCAAGATTTCGCTGCTCGTGCTCCGATCCTGATCATCACGCTGATCATCTTCGCCGTCGCGGAAGGCTCGTAGCCAGGAGGGTGGCGAGCTACTGGGCCGGCTCGCGGCGCTGCCAGCGTTGCACCGTCAGTTTGGCCATGTTGCCTGTGCCCGAAAGGTAGGGCTGGGACAAAACCACCGGCTCGCTTTCCGCGGAGTAGTGCCGGCCTAACGAAGCGGTCAGCGACTCGATCTGCGTGGCGTCGTCCGCCACGAGCAGGACGCGCCGAGGCATCTCCTCCGGATGGAAGAATGTCGCGCCCGGCATGTTCAGGACGATGTTGGCCGCGTTGTCGGGTCGGTCGGCCAGCACCGCCATCGGCCCTGGCGACGTCGCTGCGAGGCGCTCCGCCATGGCGGCATACGGAAACGTCAACCGGTGATCCGAACGGCGGACCGACCACGGCCAGACGAACGTAATGAATGCAGCGGTGAGAAGCGCGAGGGCCAGGATGGCTTTGGCGCCGGCGGGCGGAATCTTCGGACCGAACGCCAGCACCAGCCAGACCGGGAGAGGCGGAAGAAGGGCGAGCAGATAGCGCTCGTGCACCTGGGAAAGCCCGGCTACCGCGAGCGCAAGCGCAAACGTCGCCAGCTCGGCGAGGAGAACCACGCCCAGTACCCCGCGCAGCGGGTCGGCCGCCGGGTCCAGGGCCCGCACGCCGTTTTCATCCGACCGGAAAACGCGCCCGGCGAGCAACCACACGGCCACCGCCGGCCCGGCCGCCATCGCCACACAAACCGCGAGCGAGGCGAACCCGTCGGCCGTGGAGTTCGCACCGAGAGACATCCCCAGCATGCGCCCTCCCGTCCGCAGCATGTGGGCGCGTTCCGTTGCCAGATCAGGGTGCGCGAGAACCCACGCGAAATGCGGCCACGTCAGCGCCACGGGAATGGCCGCCGCCAGCCAGGCCGCTTTGCGCTGGAACGTGTTCCGCGCCGCGGGGACGGCCGCCACCCCGACCGCTATCCCAATCAGCACGAGCAGAAAGTTGTACTTCGCCAACAGTCCCACGGCGATTGCCAGCCCGAGCCAGGCAAAGGTCCACGCCCGCCCGGTCTTGAAAATGAGGATCAGCGCATGCCCGGCGGCGGCCGTGGCGGTGAAGCAAAGAATCGAATGGGTCAGTTTCGATTGCGTCTTCCACGCCACCGTCGGCATGAACAGGAGCGACGCAGCGGCAAGAGCTCCCGGCGAGGCTCGAGCCGGTGGCGCGCCGCGCGGCGTCGTAGACCAGCAGGTAGGCCGCGGCCAGCAGGCCGAACTTTGAAACCGCCGCCACCGCCGGCCAGGAACCGAGCAGTTCATGGCAGAGCCGCACGATCCAATGAAACAACGGCGGGTGGGAATTACGGTAGCCCCAGGCCCAGTGGATCGAGTCCACCATCTCCGCGTCATCGACCTCCAGATTCGGCGAGAGCCAAAGCCGCACCCCCACCTGGATGGCGAAGTAGAGCAGGATAACGAAAGGCGCCCAGGCGGTCCATCGTTCGAGCGTCGTTGGGAATGCCGCGGCGCTTTTGTGCATCTCGGGAGGAGACCGGAATCAGCCACAAAGCGAAACGCACGCCAACCGGCTCCTGAGCGCCCGGGAGTGATGTCCCCTTTAAGTTTTTTTCGCACGGCGTGTCTCACTCACGAGCCTTCCCAACCGGAACGACGCCATGCAAACATGTATCGCTTACCGACAAAACCCGCGCTGGAGTACCTGGGCAGCTTTCGCGCTCGCGATCGCAATCCACTTCGCCGCTGTTGCCATCGCAGGGAGACATCCGTCATTGCCCGAACCGGCCACCGGGGGTAACGACATCCCGGACGTCTTCATCGAGCCTGAGTCGCCTGAAGCAGCCCCGCTCACGACACCACCCGACGCCGTTGATCCATTGCCGCCGCCGCCCGACGAAACGCCGGCCTGGGTCGAGCCGCGGCCCAGCCGCACAGCTGCGCCCCGGCGACTCTTGCGGCCTCCGTCCGCCGTCCCGAGCGAACCGTCGCGCCCAACCGGGAATGCGAACCTGGCGCGAGGCGGCAAAGCGTTCGTCCTCAGCGGCCCGCGGCCCGAGTATCCCTACGAAGCGCGCCGCCAGAAACTCACCGGCGCCGGCGTTGCACTCATATCGGTTGATCCGGCGACCGGCGCCGTCATCGGCGTCGCGATGAGCCGGAGCACCGGGAGCGCGGTTCTCGATAACGCGACGCTGGCGGCCTTGCGGCGGTGGCGGTTCAAAACGGGGACGGTCGCGCGCGTGGAATGCCCGATTACCTACACCCTGACGGGTGTGTCACTTTGAAGCACGCGGCGGGTACTTCGCCGCCAGCTTGCACACCGTGTTTGCGTTCCGCACGGTGGCCGCGACGCCGATCGTTTTCTCCAGCAGCGGGCCGGAGAATTTTGAATCGCTCGCGTTCCCGCGGAGCCGCCAATAAAGCTCACGCCCGTCGAGATGGAACTCATCGGTTTCAGTCTCGATGGCCAGCAGCTTCGCCGCGGCGGTCGCGGAGGGCTTGGCCGCGAGAAAACCGATGAACAACCTTCCCTCACCGGCTGCGTCAAACGGCTGATAGGTTGCGATCTTCGCCAGCTCCGCGTCCGAGCGCAGGAAAGTCTTTACTTCGTAGCCAAGCTCCTGTTCCAGCACGCTCTCGATTGTTCTCTGCAAGATCGCCGCGTTCTTGACGGGCGATTCGAAGATCACATTCCCGCTCGCGATGAACGTCTCCACATTGGCGAGGTCTGCCGCTTCGAAGAGCTGACGCAGCCGCTCCATCTTGACCACGCGACCGCCGACATTGATGGCGCGCAGAAATGCAATGAAGCGCGGCACAACCCGACTCGTGGAAGTTACCGCCGGCCCTGGCTGCTCGCGCCGCGGCGTCCGAACGTCCGCGGCGGTGGACGGCTCGGCGCTCCCGGCACGGTTCCGGCCGGACGATTCCGTCGCTCACGCACGTCGCTGCGCGGCTGGCCCCGGCCACGCTCGTGGTCGGCGCGCGGCGGCGCGGCGGCGCCGTAATCGAAGCCTTCGGCGCGTTTACGAACGATGCCGCGGCCGATAAAGCGCTCGAGCGAACGCAAGGGCGCGTGATCCTCCGGCGTGATGAAGCTGATCGCATCGCCCACCGCATGCGCGCGGCCGGTCCGACCGATGCGGTGGACGTAATCCTCCGAATGCATCGGGAAATCGTAATTCACGACGTGCGAGATGCCGTCGACGTCGATCCCGCGCGCCGCGATGTCCGTCGCGACGAGCACCCGCACCGCGCCGGACTTGAAATCCTTCAGAGCGCGCAGCCGCTGGTTCTGCGAGCGATTCGAATGGATCGTGCCGGTCTTGATCCCGGCGCCTTCGAGTCGGCGTCGCGATCCGATCGGCGCCGTGTTTGGTCCGCGTGAACACGAGCACGGTATCGAATTGCGGATCGCTCAGGAGATGCAGCAGGAGCGCCGGCTTGAGATGCTGGTTCACCTCGTAGACGAACTGCGTCACCGTTTCCGCCGGGTTCGCGCGGCGGCCGATCTCGATCAACTTTCGGCGAGCGCTGGAACTCATGCGTGAGCGCTTCGATCTCCCGGGAGAGCGTGGCCGAGAACATCAGCGTCTGCCGTTTCTGCGGCAGCGCTTTCACGATCTGGCGAATCGGCGGGAGGAAGCCCATGTCGAGCATGCGATCAGCTTCGTCGAGGACGAGAAATTCGATCCCGGCGAAATTGCCGTGCCGCTGCTGCCATCAGATCGATCAGGCGCCCGGGTGTCGCCACGACCAGGTCGACGCCGGACCGCAGCGCTTCGATCTGGGGACGCTCACTGACGCCGCCGAAAATTGTCGCCATCCGCAGGGGCAGATGTTTCGCATAGGCGCGGACGTTTTCCTCGATCTGGACGACGAGCTCGCGCGTCGGCGCGACGACGAGGGTCCGGATTTGCGCGCCGTTCTGTTCCGCCGATGCGCTTCGCGAGGTGATGCAGGATCGGGAGGACGAAGGCGGCGGTCTTGCCGGTCCCGGTCTGGGCGATGCCGATGACATCGCGACCAGCGAGCACCTCCGGGATGGCGGCGGATTGGATGGGCGTCGGCTCAGTGTAGCCGGCTTCCTTGATGGACTTAATGAGGCGGTCGTCGAGACCTAACGAGCGAAATGGCACAGGCTGCGGATTATCGGCGAGATCACGCCGATAGCACGCGATTACTTGTAGCGAGCGGCGCGGGTCTCGGCGACGGCACCTACGGCGCCTTGGCTTTAAACGTCAGATCGACTTCCCAGGATTGGCCGAACGTCGTCACCTTTTCCGTCGTCGCAATCCTGCCGCTGAGTTGTCCGCCCTCGTTCTTGTAGCCGGCGAGCTCAAGGGAACCGAGCGAGCTGAAGGGCTTTTTTTGATGCGCGTTATGCGCTACTTCGCACCCGACGATCCGGCCGGAATCTGGGAAAATCGTGATGATGATCGCGCTGCCGAATTTTCCAAACATCGCGCTGAGGTCGGGGCGCTTGTCTTTCGCGTGATCTTTCTCGGTGAAGACAAGCATGACCGTGTCCTTGTCTTCGAGTTGCGTGCCTTTGTGCGCGGAAGCGAACGCGAGTTTCGCGATCTTACCGTCGCCCGTAAACGTGCCGGTGACGTCCGCTTCCGCGGCCCGCAGCGTCGGATCACTCGCGAGGGCCGCGATGAATAACATGGGAAGAATGAATCTCGTCACGATGTGAAAATAGCGGGCGCGACCGGCACAAGCCGAGCGCAAACATGCACTTTTGCGCCGCGACACCTAGCCATGGCGGAACCGGGCGAGCGAGAGGAATTCGATCGGGTGCGGCGTGGCGCCGTCGAGGGCGAGGCCGGCTGCGATCTCACCGATCACCGGCGCGAACTTGAAACCGTGGCCGGAAAAACCGCCGCAGAGGATCAGCCGGGCATGCTGTGGATGGCAATCGACCACGAAGTGCTGATCTGGTGTGAGCGAATACATGCAGGCCTTTGCTTCGCGGAACGTCTGCGCGGCGCCCGGCATCCAGTCAGCGAGCGCGCGAGTGAGCGGCGCGATATCGCGCGTCATGTCGACAGAGCGGTCGAGGTCGTCGGGCGCAGTAAAATCACCCCACCCGTGAAACGCCGCTTTCACGCCATCGCCGAAATCCGGAAAACCGTAGAGCGGCGCGGGAAACTCCGGGCGATCGACGAGGAATCCCGGGAAGTGCCCCACGCCGTAGGCCGCCATCGCGGGGGTAAACCACGCCTGCACGTTGCGTTGCACGCGAATCGGGACGCCTAACGTTTCGAGAATCTCGCCAAACCAGGGACCGAGCGCCAGGACCAGGGCACGGGCGCGAATTGACGAGCCGTCCGCGAGCTGAACGGCAAAGCCGCCGTCGTCGGTCACGCTCCAGTTCAGCATCGGAGCGTTGAAGCGCATCTCCGCACCGTGGGTCGCGGCGACCTGCAGTTGCGCCGCGATCCCCCGCTCCGGCGCCAGCACGCCGGCATCCGGTTCAAAGAGCGCGAGCTCGTTGTCACGCATCCGGAGCGTTGGGTACCGCTCGTTCACTTCGCGCCGGCGCAGAACTTCGAGCGGCAGATCGTGCTCACGCGCGGCGCGGCGCGTGCCCGCGATGATTTCGCTTCGTTCGTCACCGACAGAGAGAACGCCGGTAATGCGCAGGAGTTCCTCACCCGTCGCCGCCTCCAATTCACGCCAGAGCTGAAAAGCACGGCGGACCAGCGGCACATAGGCCGGATCTTCAAAGTAGGCTTTGCGAGTCAGCCGGCTCCTCCCGCTCGATGCACCCAGTTCGTGCCCCCGCTCAAATTGCTCCAGCCCAATCACGGAAGCGCCGCGGGCGGCGCAATGCGCCAGGGCCGCGCTGCCCATTCCGCCCAGTCCGGCGATGGCGACATCGTAGTGCACGAGATCGAATGAGCCCTCGACTTCCCGGAGCTGCAACGCTTGTTTCACAACGGCGAATGGATGCGTCTGAAACGAAACCGGCCGAGGGCAACGCGCCGCCTGCGCACCGGCGTCGGCTCCGCTACCGCGGCAAGAATCCGCGCCGTTTCGAGGAGAAATACAAGGAGCACGACCCGGCGCGCTACGCCGAGACCGTCGCCCGGGTGCTCGCGGCCGGGAAAACGCCCGCCGGCTCGCACCGTCCGATCATGGTCGGGGAAGTGATCGCCGCCCTCGCGCCGCGACCGGGCGAAATCGCGGTCGATTGCACGCTCGGCCACGGCGGTCACGCCCGCGAAATCCTGCCCCTGCTCCAGCCTGGCGGGCGTTTGTTAGGCTTGGATGCGGACCCAATCGAATTGCCGAAAACGGAAGCGCGGCTGCGGGCGCTTGGCTTCGGCCGGGAGAGCTTCGCGGCGCGGCGCAGTAACTTCGCCGGTTTGCCGCGGGTGCTCGCCGCCGCCGGCTTGGAGGGCGTGGATCTCATCCTCGCTGATCTCGGTGTTTCCTCGATGCAGCTCGATGAGCCGGCACGCGGCTTCTCGGTCAAACATGCGGGGCCACTCGACATGCGGATGAATCCCGCCCGCGGCCAGCCCGCCGCTGCGTTCCTGCAGAACATCGCGCCTCATGCGCTGGCCATCCTGCTGACCGAGAACGCGGATGAACCGCAGGCGGCGACGCTCGCGCCTGAGTTGGCCGGCAAAACGTTTGCCACCACCGTGGCGTTGGCGGACGCGATTCGGTCCGCCTTGCCCCGCGTGAAAGAAGGGGAGCGCGAGCTTTCCGTGCGGCGCGTTTTTCAGGCGCTCCGCATCGCGGTGAACGATGAATTTTCCGCACTCGACACTCTTCTGCGGAGCCTGCCCGCCTGCCTGAACGCCGGCGGACGCGTGGCCGTCCTGACATTCCACTCCGGCGAAGATCGGCGCGTGAAGAAGGCGTTTGCGGCCGGCGTGCGCGAGGGAGTTTACAGTGCGGCCGCGGACGAAGTCATTCGCCCGACTGCGGACGAGCGTCACGCGAATCCGCGCTCGTCATCGGCGAAACTGCGTTGGGCTCGCCGGAGTAGTGCGCTCAGGTAAGGGCGGAAGCGCTGTGGCTGACAAAGGCCGCCGGCGCTTCCGCCTCGATCCTCTTCGCCACGCGTCCGATTGCCGCCACCAGCGCCTCTGGCGTGGTGCCCTTCACTACGTGCTCCGCAAAACCGGAAGCCTTGCTCCGCGCGATGTGTTCCGGCTCGTCGAAGGCGGAATACGCGACGCCGTGGACGGGGCCGCGCGTGCGCAGTGCTTGCATCAAATCCCAGCCGGTGCCATCCGGCAGATTCAGATCGCAGAGGAGCACATCAAACTTGATCCTCTCGGCCAATTTCAAGGCCGAGCGAACGTCATACGCGATCTCAACCTGGTAGCCGGAAAGTTCGAGAAACATCTTCAGGCCGCGCGCGGTGGCGGCGTGATCCTCAACCACAAAAACGCGCAAGTTGGACCGCGGCATACCTCACATTCCTGCGCTCGCCTGCCTGGGAACGGCGACCGGCGAGGATGCGGCCGTAGATTTGAATCGTGTCGCTTCGGATGAGATCATGCGCGGTTCGGTTCATAGCATGCGATTTCCGGCACGGATGCAATCGGAATGCGCACGTTTTTGGGGTCGTGCCGTGGTTGCACAAGAAAGCCCGGCCAATCGCGTCCGGAAACGATTGCCGCGGCGCTCGAAAAACCGGAACATGCCGTCGATGGATCACTTTCAACCTGGGCTCGATCTGGTGCTCGGCACGCTCGAGCAGATCCGGGCGGAGGGCGGTCGACCGCCGCGGGCGTCGCGCACCGCCCTGGCCGCTTTGCAGCAACCGGTTGAACGGAAAACCGCCGCGCCCGCCAGCGACGCGCCCTCGCGCGGCAAGACCGAACGGCTGGCGGAAGTGACGTGCGCGGGTGGCGGTTTGTGAATTGTGTCCGCATCTGGCAGCGAGCCGCACCCAGGTGGTTTTCGGCACCGGCAATCCGGACGCCGAAGTCATGTTCATCGGCGAAGCCCCGGGGGCCGATGAGGATCGACAGGGCGAACCGTTTGTCGGGCGCGCCGGCCAATTGCTCACGAAGATCATCGAGACGATGGGCTTCGCGCGCGGCGACGTTTACATCGCGAATGTGCTTAAGTCGCGACCGGACATGCCACCGGGCGCGCCGGGGAATCGCCCGCCCACGCCGCAGGAAATGCAGAATTGCCTCCCGTTTCTAATCGAGCAGATCCACATCGTGCAGCCCAAGGTGCTGGTGGCGCTGGGCGCGACGGCGGTGGAGGGATTGCTGGGGACGCGCGGCACGATGCGGGACCTGCGCGGGAGGTGGCATTCGTTTGAGAACACGCCCCTCATGATCACTTATCACCCGTCGTATCTGCTGCGAAACCAATCACCGGCGGAGAAACGGAAAGTCTGGGAAGACATGCTGCTGGTCCTGGAACGGATCGGCCGGCCGATCAGTGAAAAACAGCGGCGGTATTTCCTGTAGTTGCAGCGACGGCCCCAGATCGCCGTCGCTACAACACAAACCAGCGCGCGATCTTACGCAGAGAGGTGCGCGAAGAGTTTTCGGAGGCTGCGCGGCGCCGCCAACGTGACGCTCGTCTTTAACAAGATCCGCCGCACTTCTGGACGCGGGACTTTGACCTTTCCCTCAAATGCCGCCGCGCCTGCTGCGCGCAGGAGCGCGAGAGTCCGCGCCCCAAGCAACGCAGGCAGCACCGTTGCGAGCCGCACCCGCGCCGGGTGAATCGCGCACGCGTATTCGATCCCGGCGGCGATCCCCTGCTCCGCGCGTTCGCGCCAGGCGCGCAATACGGGCTCGGCCCGCGCGGGATTCTTCCTCAGCTCGTCCGGCGTGAGGCCGAGGCGCTGCAACTCCTCCGTCGGAAGATAGCAGCGGCCAGCGCGCAAATCGGCGCCGGCGTCGCGCAGGATGTTCACGAGCTGAAGGCCTTTCCCGTAGGCCACGCCTAACGACAGCATCTCCTGCTCCGGCAGCGCACAAAAACGCGGGAGATGTCGGAAGCAAATCCGCGTCCAGAATTCGCCTACCGAGCCCGCGACGAGATAGGTATATCGATCGAGCTCCGCCGCAGTCTGCAAGGCGCTGACCGGCCCGGCCTCCGCGAATCGTTGCACGTCGAGCGTTTGCCCTTCGTTGATGTGCGCGAGGACCCGGCGGATGTCCCGCTGGTCGTCCCGCGGCAAGGTCGCGAGCCAGACGAGGCAATCCGGAATGCGTTCGATCAGCGCTCGCTCGGAGACGTTCTCCTGGCGGGCGGCAAACTCGGCGAAGGACGGCCGCGACTCGGGAGGCGTGGACGCCTGCTGGATCAGCTCCGCCAGGGCGGCGAGTTCGTGCGTGCGCACCGCGGAGTCTATTTCCGCGGTATCGGCCATGGTGTCGGTGGCGCGGGCGAGCAGATACGCCAGCGCGACCGGATCGCGCACCGCGCGTGGCAGCAGGCGGATGGACAGGTAGAAAGAACGCGAAGTATCGCGCAGGATGCGCGTGCGCAGATCGTGGGACGACGGCCGAGGCGAAGCCTTCAACGTCGCAACTCCCGCAGCTCAATCCGCGCCGGATCAGCATTGCCGAGGCCCATCTGGCCGGCGAATTGGACGTGCGCCGCCAGACTACCGATCGGCGGCAGCTTGGCCGCGGCGCGCCAGCGCTCGAGTCGTTGCAGCGCGAGCACATCAAGTGCGACCGGATCACGACTCGCGAGCAACGTGGCGTGATGGACTGCGAAATTCGGGTGCGAATCCGGACCGCCGGCGTAAGCCGCGACGAGCCCGTCCATGATGTTGAGCACCACCTTATTCCCGATCATCGGGTCGGCATAAAGCTCCGCGATTCCACCCGCGCTGACGGCGCCGAACTGCGTAAAACGCCGCCAGTTGTCGATGTTTGGCAGGGTGACGTTGTAGAGGCATCCGGCGAGGCCCGCGGAGGTGTTGTCGCTCATTACCGGCACGTTAATAATCTTCGTGACGCGGCTGCTGAGGATGCGAGCAAAATGACTGGTGTCGCTCGTGTTTTGCGTATCCGAAGCGAGCGGATTTTCGCCTTCGTGCGGCAGATACTGCAGGTCGCCCCAGATCAATTTTCCCATCAGCGGGGCGCTGAAGGTCGCCTTCGGATCGAACCCGTCGCGCCCGACAATCGGGAGGAGCTCATATCCTTCACTTCGCGGCCGGTAACCCGCTTCTTCGATCTCGCCCAGTTGCCGATCCCACACGATGACGCTGCCGCGCGGCACGCCCGCGGCGGCGAGGCCGTCAACAATCGCATTCACCACCTCGCGGTGGGTGGTGAAAAGCGCGCCGCCGGTGGCCGAAATCTTGATGCCCACTTTGTCGGCTGGTGAAACCAGAGACGCCCACGCTTTTGCGACATCCGGCTGGCCGGTGGCGGCGAGCACCAGCCGGTCGACCATGGCACGCACGACCGGTCCGTTCACGCGGTACTGCTCGATCGCGGCGGGATTCCGGATCGCATAGACAATCGACGGCGTCGCCGTCGGCGTCGGCCCAGGGGTGGCCGCCGCGGCCGGCGCGGGTTCCTGATGGGCGCGGGCGGCGACGATCACGCAGAAAAAAGCAGCGGCTAAAACTCGGATCGGCAAGATATTGGCGGGTGAAGGCGGAATGTGAAGCGGACGCGTTGATCGATGGCGGCGTGGCAAAGGAAAGCACGCAATCTTCGCCGCTCCACCCGCGGCGTCCAACGAACGCAATCCGGCACGTCTATGTGCACATTCCGTTTTGCGCCCGCATCTGCCCGTATTGCGCTTTTTACAAGGAACGCGCCGACCCTGCGCAAACGCGGCGCTTTTGCGACGCCATCGGGCGCGAACTCGCAGAGGTAAGCGCGCGTTTCGACCTTCGACCGACGACGATTTTTTTCGGCGGCGGGACCCCGACCGCGCTCTCGACGGAGCAGCTCGAGATGCTGTTGCGCGGCTTTCACGAGACCTGCGACCTCAGCGCGCTGACCGAATGGACGATCGAGGCCAATCCCGGCAGCGTCTCGCCACGGAAGGCGGCGCTGTTGAAAAGCCTCGGGGTCACGCGGGTCAGTTTGGGCGTGCAATCGTGGGACGACGGGCTGCTCACGTTGCTCGGTCGCGAACACAACGCGGCGCAGGCCGAAGCCTCGTTCGAGATTCTGCGCGAAGCCGGTCTCGGCATGGTGAACATCGACCTGATGTTCGGATTGCCGGGGCAAACGCTCGGTCAATGGGAGGCGACGCTCGCGCGCACGGTCGAGCTGCGGCCGGATTCCATCTCCTCCTACTGCCTCACGTATGAGGAGGACACGGAATTCTTCCGGCGACAGGCGCGCGGCGAATACCGGCAGGACGAAAGCAGCGACGCGCGGTTTTTCGAGACAACGATGCGCGTCCTCGAGGCGGCCGGTTATCGGCAATACGAGATCTCGAATTACGCCCGGCCCGGCTTCGAGTCGGCTCATAATCGCGGCTATTGGGCGGGCGACGAATACCTCGGGATCGGCCCCAGCGCATTTTCCACCGTCGGCGCGGAACGCTGGCAAAACGTGGCAGATTACCGCGCCTACAGCGATCGTGTCCTCGGGGGCGTCTCGGCGATTTCATCCGTCGAAGCACTGACGCCCGCAATGAAACGCGCGGAGCAGATCGCGCTTTCGCTGCGCACCCGGACGGGAGTTCCGGCAGATTGGCTGGCGCCCTGGCCGGAGGAATCGGCGGAGTTCGTTGCGCTCGGTCTGCTGCGGCCGGACGGCGATCGCTTCGTGCTGACCACGGAGGGGAAGCTGCTCGCCGACAGCGTGGCGGCGGCGTTCGTTTAGCCGCTCGTCCTCATGCTCATTCGCCGCATGAGAACACGACGGCCTACAGCACCGCGCCGTAGCGGCGGTGACGGCGGCCGAACTCCTCCACCGCGGCAAACAGATCCTGTTTGGTGAAATCGGGCCAGAGCTTCGGCGTCACATACATCTCGGTATAGGAGAGCTGCCAGAGCAGGAAATTCGAGAGCCGCATCTCGCCGGACGTGCGGATGAGCAAATCGGGATCGGGATAATAGCGAGTGTAAAGATGTTTGCTGAACATCTCGGGATCGATCATCGCGCTGTCGATATGCCCCTCCTGAACCTGCCGCAGCAGACTCTTGATCCCATCAATGATCTCCAGCCGCGAGCCGTAGCTGAGCGCGAGGATCAAGGTCAGTCCGTTGTTGCCGGAGGTGCGCTCGATCGACTTATGCAACTGCCGCTGGCACGCCGCCGGCAAATCCGTCAGCCGCCCGATCGCCTGCAGCCGGACGTTTTTTTCCAGCAGCTCGGGCGTCTTGTCTTTCAGGAATTTCTCGAGCAGATGCATGAGCGCCATGACTTCCGCTTTCGGACGCTGCCAGTTCTCGGCGGAGAATGCGTAGAGCGTCAGGAACTCAATCTTGAGATCGCCGCAGCCTTCGACGCACTCGCGGACCGCTTCCGCGCCCTGCTCGTGACCCTTGATGCGGGGCAGGCCGCGGTTTTTCGCCCAGCGGCCGTTGCCGTCCATGATGATCGCGACGTGACGCGGGATCGTTTGGGCCGGCGTGCTCATCGAGCTAAAGCAGAATCGTCTGCCGTCGAGCCGGCCCGACGCTCACAATCCGGACGCGCGCGCCCGCGAGCTCCGACAGGCGCTCGCACATACGCCCGGGCCGCGACCGGCAAATCCTTGAACTTCTTCGCGTCATGTGTGGACGTTTTCCAGCCACGCAAGGACTCGTAAATCGGTTCGCAATTTTCGAGCTGCGCCGCATCCGATGGCGGAACTTCGAGGCGTTTCCCCTTGAGCCGATAGCGACGCAGACGCGAATCGGGTCGACGGAATCGAGACCGTCGAGATTCGTGATCGCGAGCTCGTCGATCCCGTTGATCATGGTCGCGTAACGCGCGGCGACGGCATCGAACCAGCCGCAGCGTCGCGGCCGGCCGGTGGTGGCGCCGAATTCGCGGCCCATCGCATGCAGCATGTCCGCGATCGCCGCGTCCTCCGTCGGGAGCGAGCCTTCGCCGACGCGGGTGGTGTAGGCTTTCACGACCCCCAAGCACCACGTCCATGCGATGAGGCGGCACGCCGGAACCGGTGCAGGCTCCGCCGGCGGTCGTGTTTGAGGAGGTGACATACGGATAGGTGCCGTGGTCGATATCGAGGAAAGTGCCCTGCGCGCCCTCGAACAGAATCGCTTTGTCTTTCTGCAAGGCGCGATGCAACCAGACGACCGTGTTCGCGACGAACGGCCGCAGTTTTTCGCCCGCCGCGAGGTAGGCTCTCATTCACCTGCGCGAAGCTGATCGGCTTCGCGCCGAGCGCGGTCAGGATGCTGTTGTTCTCGCGGATCTTGGCCCGCAGTTTCTCGGAGAAGAGCTCCGGCTGGATCAGATCGCTCATGCGCAACCCGGTGCGGGCCGCCTTGTCGCCGTAGGCGGGGCCGATGCCGCGCTTGGTGGTGCCGATTTTCGCGTGCCCTTTCAGGATCTCGCGCTGCTCGTCGAGCATGCGATGGTAGGGCAGCACGAGGTGCGCGCAATCGCTGATCGAGCAGATTTTTGCCGACCGCGATTCCGAGTTTCCGCAGGCCCTCGATCTCGCGCCACGAGCGCCAGCGGATCGATCACCACGCCATTGCCGATCACGCAAAATCTTGCCGCGCCGCAGAATGCCGGACGGAATCAAATGGAGCACGTATTTCGTGCCGCGATGGATGACGGTGTGGCCGGCATTGTTACCGCCCTGGCTGCGCACCACGACGTCCGCCTGCGCGGTCAGCACGTCGATGATCTTGCCCTTGCCTTCGTCGCCCCACTGCGCGCCGACCAGAATTGTGTTCGCCATGAGTCGGGAGAAATGGACAACAAATCGTCCCGCGCATCCGGGCGGACGCGAACGGGACTGCGGGGTCAGAATAGGATACGCGCGGTGGTGCTGCAAGGAATTTTCAGCAGCCGCCGGGGGCCGCGCAAAAAATGGATTGTCATCTCCCTAACGAACTGGCTACGCTGCTGGCATGCGCACAATCCTCCTTGTCCTCCTCATCCTTCTCGCTCATCGGCGCGCTGCCAACCTGGCCCTACAGCTCCGGTTGGGGCTACTTCCCGAGCGGAGGTCTCCTCCTCCTCGTCATCATTGTGTTGCTGCTCGTGAGGTGACGTCACGAATCGCGGCGTCGCCTTAGCCCAGACCGCGAGCGACCGCGAGCAGCACCGCGACCCCGGCCACGATCCGGTAAACGGCGAACGGCACAAAGCCGCGCGCCCGCACCCAGTGCATGAACCAGGCGACGACCGCCGAGCGCGACGATGAACGACACCACGAAACCGATCGCGAGCACGAGCCAATGGTGGCTGGTCATCACCACCGGCGCGAGCGCGGCGTCGGCGGCATCACGCGAGCGCGGCCGGATTGTCTTCAGCAGGTCGTAGCCGGTCGCGACCACCATCGTCGGCATCGAGAGAAAGAACGAAAACTCCAGCGCGGCGGACCGCGAAAGGCCCGCCGTCTGGCCCGCGGCGATCGTGCACATCGAGCGCGACGTCCCGGGAAAAACGGCGGAGAGCACCTGCACCGCGCCGATCCAGACCGCCTGCGGGAGGTTCATGTCCTCCAGGCGGTCGATGTGCGGCCGGCGGAAAATCACATCGACCGCCCACATCACGACGCCGCCGATGATCAGCGGCCCAGCCCATCACGACCAGGCTTTCGAGATTCTGCCCGATCTGCTTCTTGAGGAGAAACGACGGAATCGCCGTGACGACGAACGCAATCAGCGTGAGACTGAGCGGATGGGACAGAGATGGTGCGATCGCCCCGTTCCCCGCGCGGAAAAGTGGCGATGAAACTGCAGGATGCGCGCGCGGAAATAGACCGGCAGCGAGAGGATCGCGCCGAGTTGAATGACGACGCTGTACATCTTCCAAAAACTGTCCGTGCAGATCGAGGTGCAGCATCGCTTCCACGATGCGCAAATGCGCGGTGGAACTGATCGGCAGGAACTCCGTCACCCCTTCCACGATGCCGAGCAGAACGGAGATCAGGTAGTCATTCATGCCGTGTGGCGCGCACAGTAGAAGCGAGCCATGAAAGCGCAACCGGGTGCGTGGCGGCCAGTCCGGCCCGGTCTCGACCCGGCAAGGCGACCACACCATCTGGCCTTTCGAAGCGGCGTCGCCGATGCGAAGTTTCCCTTCCGCTGGCGCGTCGGTCTGCTACCGTTCGCCCCGCCGCGAGCGGGACGGCGGCTCTATTTCGTTTATGTATGATTATCTGATCGTCGGCGCCGGTTACGCGGGCAGTGTGCTCGCGGAGCGGCTGGCGCGCGATTCCGGCAAGAAGGTGCTGGTCGTCGACCGGCGACCGCACATCGCCGGCAATGCCTACGATCATCCCGACGCGGCCGGCGTGCTCGTGCACAAGTACGGGCCGCACATTTTCCATACGAACTCGAAGGAGATCTTCGAGTATCTCTCGCAGTTCACCGAGTGGCGGAAATTTGAGCACCGCGTGCTCGCTCAGGTGGATGGCAAACTGCTGCCGGTTCCGATCAACCTCGACACCGTCAACCAGCTTTACGGGATGAATCTTGACTCGGCGGGACTGGAGAAGTTCTTCGAATCAGTCAGAGAAAAGGTGGAAAACATCCGTAATTCCGAGGACGTGGTCGTGAGCACCGTCGGGCGTGATCTTTACGAGAAATTCTTCCGTGGCTACACGCGGAAGCAATGGGGCCTGGACCCGTCGGAGCTCAGCGCGCAGGTGACGGCACGCATCCCCACCCGCACCAACCGCGACAACCGCTATTTCGGCGACACCTACCAGTCGATGCCGCTCCATGGCTACACCCGCATGTTCGAAAACATGCTCGATCACGAGAACATCACGATCCAGCTGAACACCGACTACCGCGACGTGAAGGAAAGCGTCCCCTATCGCGAGATGATCTACACCGGACCGATTGATGAGTTCTTCGACTACCGCTTCGGGAAACTTCCCTACCGCTCCATCGAGTTCCGGCACGAGACGCACGACATGCCCGTCTTCCAGGCGGCACCGGTCGTGAATTACCCGAACGACCACGACTACACGCGGATCACCGAGTTCAAGTATCTGACCGGCCAGGAGCACCGGAGGACCAGCATCGTTTACGATTATCCGCGCGCTGAAGGCGACCCCTATTATCCCATCCCGCGACCACAAAATGCCGAGCTGAACGCCAAATACCAGGCGCTCGCCAACGAAACGCCCGGCCTCCATGTGGTGGGCCGGCTCGCCTCTTACAAATACTACAACATGGATCAGGTCGTCGGCGCCGCGCTCGCCCTCTACCGGAGGATCAGCGGAAAAGCGGAGGCAAACCAGCCGAGCACCGTCGCCGTGTAGAGGCGTTCGCCGCCGCAAGTGCCGGCCGCTACTTCAACGCCGCCGCGGCAAACGGCGACTCCGAAAGCCTCCGCCAGCAGGCACGCGTCCGTGGCTACACCGCGTCGATGGCCGCCAGCTCCGCGTCCATCATGTCGCGGACCAGATCTTCGAACGACAGCTGCGCCCGCCAGCCAAGCGCGCGCGCGATCTTTTCCGGTGAGCCCACCAGCCGGATCGGCTCCGCGGGCCGATCGAACGTCCGGTCGTGCTTCACATACTTCTCCCACTCCAGCCCGACCGCGGCGAACGCCGCCGCCACGAAATCCTGGACCGAGTGCGTGGTGCCCGTCGCGACCACGTAATCATCCCCTTGCGGTTGCTGCATCATCAGCCACATCGCGGGCACGTACTCGCGAGCATGGCCCCAATCACGCCGGCTCTCCAGATTGCCGAGCACCAGCTCCTGCTGCAGTCCGCGCGCAATGCGCGCGGCCGCCTGGGTGATCTTCCGCGTCACGAAATTCTCCCCGCGCCGGGGCGACTCGTGATTATAGAGAATGCCGTTGCAGACGAAGAGTCCGTACGAGCTGCGATAAACGCGCGCCAGCTGCGTCGCGAATGCCTTCGCGCAGCCGTAGGGATTGGCCGGACGCAAGGGCGTCTCCTCCGTCTGCGGCGACTCGGATGCGTCGCCGAAGATCTCCGAACTCGAGGCGTGGTAAAACTTCACCGGCTCCGGCTGATCACGGCAAATCTCCAGCAAACGCAGCGTCGCCATCCCGACCTCTTCGCAGGTCGATTCCGGGATCTCGAAGCTTAGTCCGACGTGGCTTTGCCCCGCCAAGTGGTAAACCTCCGCCGGCCGCACCTGCGCGAAAATACGGCGCAGAGTGGTGCCATCTGTCAGGTCACCGTAATGAAGAAACAGGCGCTTCCCGTAGAGCTCCGGATCTGAACGCAGATGCTCGATGCGCGAGCGCAGCAGATTGCTCGTGCGCCGCACCACCCCGTGGACGGTGTAGCCCTTTTCGAGCAGCAGCTCGGTCAAATACGAGCCATCCTGGCCGGTGACGCCGGTGATGAGCGCAGTTTTCGCTGGTTCAGACATAGATGTCGCTGCCGATGAATCCGCGATGCGCCGCCGTCCGACAAGCGCAAAGCCGGCTGGACGGCCGAAAGATTTGGCCGACGTTGCCGGGCCGGAGCCGATCTTCGGCGAAAGAAGTCATGACCATCCGTATCCTTGTCACCGGCGGCACGTTCGATAAGGACTACGACGAGCGAAACGGTCGCCTTTTTTTCAAGGACAGCCACCTCGCGGAGATGCTCCGGCTCGGCCGTTCCCGCGTCGATGTCACCATTCGCACCGTGATGATGCTCGACAGCCTCGAAATGACCGACGCCGACCGCGCCCTGATCGTGCAGAACTGCGCCCAAAGCCCGGAGGACCGCATTGTCATCACGCACGGCACCGACACGATGACCGACACCGCGGCCGCGATCGCCGCCGCCGGAGTCTCGGGCAAGACAATCGTCCTTACCGGTGCCATGATCCCCTACGCCTTCGGCAGCTCCGATGGCCTCTTCAATCTCGGCAGCGCCCTCTCCTTCGTGCAGGTGCTGCCGCCCGGCGTCTACATCGCGATGAACGGGAAAGCATTCCCGTGGGATCGCGTCCGCAAGAACCGCGAGCGCGGGGAGTTTGAGGAACTTGTATCGGAGTGAATCCCTCCGGAAGGTCGCTCGGTGCTCCTCCGTTGTGCAGCGATCTTTCTCCGCTAGAATCGGCAGTTCACTCTCTTCCCATCGATGCTTCGCCTCTTTTTCGGCATTTCCGCCGCGCTCGCCTGCGCGCACATCGGCGCGGCAGCGGAGCTTGTGGTGAATCAGGGCCACGCGGCCGCCTCGGACGAGAATCCCGGCACACCGGCACGCCCATTGAAGACGATCTCCGCCGCCGCCGCCAAAGTGAAAGCGGGAGATCACGTCCTCATCCACGGCGGTGAATATCGCGAAATCGTGATCATCACTGCCTCGGGGACCGAGACCGCTCCGATCGTCTTCGAGGCTGCGCCCGGCGAAAAGCCGGTCATCAAAGGCTCCGATGTGATCAAAGACTGGCAGCGCGACGCGGGCGATGTCTGGAAAACGAAGCTGCCCGCAACTCGACCGCCCACTTCCGATGGCGACGATCCTGCGTTCTGGCGTACGAACGATGTCCGGCAGGTCTTCACCCGCGATGGCGTTTTCCTCGATGCGGAACGCCTCGCGCGGGTCGCGGCGCGCGACCAAATGAAGGCCGGAACGTTCTTCTGCGACAAAGGTGAATCGACACTCTATGTCTGGCTGGCCGATTCCGGTTCGCCGGTCGAACATCCGCTGGAAGTCGCCGTGCGCGCCGCGTGGCTCTCAGTTAATGGCAGCCACGTGACAATTCGCGGTCTTGCAGATGCGGCATGCCAGCACAACGGCGCTTGCCCCCTGGCCCGCACTGTATCCTAAAGGCGAGCAAACATCACGATGGAGGATTGCGTCGTTACCTGGGGCGATTTCGTGGGCGCGAGCATAACGGGAAGCGCCACCGCTTCCGCCGCAACGTCCTCGCCTGCCACGGCGGCCGCTGGGATGGGCGGCACCGGCGAAAAGCATCTGATCGAGGGTTGCCGTTTCCTCTACAACAACGTGGACCGGTTTGATCCCGAATGGCATGCGGGCGGCGCCAAGCTGATCCCCAGTTTCATAGCGCGGCATCATCCGCGACAACGAATTCGCCTACAATATTGGGCAGGGACTTTGGCTCGACAGTCTCTGCGATCATAACCTGATCGACGGAAACTACTCCCACGATAACGAGGGAGCCGGCATCATGGTCGAGATCTCGGCTGGCAACGTCGTCTCAAACAACATTTCCGCGGCCAATCAAAACCATCGCTCCGGCCTTTACCGCGATGGAGAGGGCAAAGAGAAAGAAATGCTCTGGAGCGAGCCCAGAGTCGCGCCTTCGCGTTACCTGAAGATTTACCACGCAGGAGACGGGCGCGGCATCTACGTCTCGTCCGCGCCGGATACGAAAGTGCTGCACAACACCGTCTACGCGAACGAAGCCGAGGGCATCTGTGTGGAAGGTCCTCCTCGCACCGTCGACGGCATCACGATGTCCACCCGGGGCTCCGTCGTCCTCAACAACATCATCGCGTTCAATCACGGTTCGCAGCTCACGATCACCGTAGGTGACGGCGCGCCGGAATCCGGAACCGTATCCGATTACAATCTCATTTTCTCGCTCGGCGCGTTGCTCGCCAAGAAGGGCTGGGAAGGTCCGGGGCACTGGCGTTGGGCGAGTGGCAAAAATCGAGCGGACAAGACGCCCATTCGATCGACGCCGACCCGCGATTTGCGGCGGCCGCGATGGGGGATTTCAGCTTGCTCTCTGGCAGCCCTGCAGTGGAGGCGGGGCGACGAATGGCCGAACGTGTCGGCGGACTATTTCGGACGCGCGCGCAACGCCGAAAAGCCATCGCTCGGCGCCGCCGAAGGCGCCACGCTGAACTATCCCGCGCCCGCATGGCCGAAGAACCGACGCGTGACGCCGTGATGCCTCGCCATCGCTTCGCGGAGCGCCTTCTTTCATGAGTCTCAAACGCCAGACGCTCTGGAGCATGGCGCCGCTCCTCGTCGTGACCGTCATCAACCTCGTGTCGGTTCCGCTGTTTTACCGTTACCTCGGCGCCGATATGTATGCGCTATGGTTTTATGTCCTCAGCCTGAGCGGCGCCTTCGGATTTGCAGACCTCGGGCTGGGTGTCGCGGTCGGCCGCTATGTTGGGGTGGAACTGGGCCGCGGCGACCTCGAAGCCGCGCGCAGTTATTGGGCAACGGGAAATGTTGTGGCCATCCCACTCCTGCTGCTGATGTCGCTGGCGTTCGCAGCTGTAGGGGTTGTTTTCGGGCCTCGGTGGTTCAATGTCGCGCCGGAGAACATCGCCGTGCTCCAATGGTCCTTCATCGCGGCGGGTATCGGCGCCTTCTTCGCCTTCTACGGCCAATTTTGGAACATTCTCGCGCAGGTAAATCTCGACTTTAAATTCGTCAGTCTCCTACGGGTCGCTTCCAGTGTGGTGCAGGTGGCCATTTCGGTGTGGCTGGCGTGGTGGACGAGAAATGCGTTCCTACTTATCGCCTTGGGCACTCTGCTCGGCTTCGTCCAATTGCTTATCCTGATGCAGCATGCGCGCGGCCGTTACGGATTCGGCGTCCACTGGCGGCTCGCCCGGCGAACACGCCTGCAGGAAATGTCTGGCTTCACCGCCAAGACCTTCCTCACCTTGCTGGTGAACAGCATCCTTGGTGGTCTAGACCGTCTCGCCCTGGGCCGACTCGCTCCACCGGTTGATTTCGCGCACTACACCATCTGCAGCAATGTCGGAATCCGGCTCAGCGGTTTCAGTTCCGCCATCATGGGACCGGTCTTCGGCCAGAGTAGCCGCGCGGTGGGCGGCGGCGGTCGATCGAAAACGGCGGCAATCTACGACGAATCCTTTGATCTAATGTTTGGCTGGCTGGTTCTCGTGGGGGTCTGGTTAATCACCTGGAAACATCCCCTCCTCCGACTGTGGCTCGGGACGGAGTTGGGAGAGGCAACAGAAGCACTTCTCCCGCCCTTGGTTGTTGCCTATTGCTTGACCTCACTGGCAAACGTCTCGGGGGCGCAACTGGGTCCCCTCGACCGCGTTGGAGCCGGACTGCTCATCCACATCCTAGCGGGCGTCCTCGTGGCTCTGTGCGTTTATCTCGGCTGGCGATGGGCTGGCATTGTGGGGGTCGCATGGGGGTTTTTGATCAGCCGCGTCGCCCTCCTTGGGCAGGACCTGTTTGTCGCTCGGCTGGTCGGGGCGAAAGGGTGGTTCCACTTCTCCCGCTGGCTCCATCTGCTTGTTCAAGTGGCGATTGGCGTAGCCTTCTGGTTTGCAGTTCGTGCCACGGAAGCTCCTTTTCTAGTCCAAATCGGGGCCGCGCTTCTTCACGGAGGTGCGGTAGCTCTTTGGCTCGCCCGAAAAGATCTGGTGTCACGCCGCCCCTCCGCTGCGGAAAACATTTACAGGCCGTGATTTCCGTTGTGCGCCATGGAGAGCTGCCTCCCCCGGAACTCGCTGCCTTGGATCAGCAGTTAGCGGAATACTATGCGCACCCGCCGGATTCGTACCTACGCGATCGCGGACCAGGCTTCCGCGCAATACAAGCCAGAGTTGATGCCATTTCATTGCGACTTGGTAAGTCGCGTGCAGCCGCACGATAAGGTGCTCGAACTCGGCTGTGGGAGCGCACACCTTTGCCCTGAAGTCGAACGGCGGGGTGGAAATTACACCGGCATGGATCACAGCGCGGAGCTGCTGCAACGGAACCGCGGCCGATTCAAGCGCGCACGCTTTCTTCCGATCGACAGCGACACGAATGACCGCTTCGACATCGTCGCCAGCCTCTACACAATAGAACATGTTGTCGATCCCCCGTCCTACCTCGAAAGAATGTGGAAATCTTGCAAACCGGATGGCCTGCTCGCGGTTATCTGCCCGGACTTCGTGGATGGGGCAGGCTTTCCTCCCAGCCTGTATTTCGGCAAAACCCCGCGGCGTCTTCGGGAGAAGCTCGCGTCACTTTCATTCTTCGACCTTGTTGCGCACTTGCTCGATTTGTTCTGGTTCGCTCCGCGATGGAAAAGCCGCGCGAGGCGCTCCCCAGCGGGAGCGTTTTGGATCAATACCGCGCCGAGCGAACTGAGAGGTAAAGCTCACGGCATCGACACCGACGCCGTCCACCTGCCCCGGATGAGCGATATTGCGTCGTGGTTCGAGGAGCGTGGCGCCACCATTGTTGCGACGTCTCGCTCCCTGTCTGGAATCGGGGCAGATGTGTTGCTGCACAACTGTTATGTGCTCGCGCGGAAGCCCTAGCCTCAGGCACAGCCCCAGTCCCTTTCCCGGATGAGACGCAACCTGATCCTGACAACCGTGCATCGCATCAGGTTCCCGGCGATCAGACCGTTTTTTCAATCCTTAAAGCAATCCGGCTATAAAGGCGATTTGGTTGTGTTCGGCAGCGCCTTGAAGCAGGAAACCGTTCGGGACATTGAAGCTACTGGAGCTCGCGTAGTTCTTTTCGTATTTCCGGGCAGGCACGTTCGGAACCGCGCCGCGCAGCCTTGGTGGCTTTGGAGGACGCTCTTTAGAAGCGCCATACCTCCGAGATTGAAGGAACACCTCGCTCATGCCGTCTTCCACCTCTTCTATCGCCGGCACCTGCTCTATCTTGATTTCCTGCGCGAACACGCCTCGGAGTACGGCAGGGTTTTTCTCAGCGATTGTCGTGATGTTTTTTTTCAAGCGGATCCATTTGCGTGGCCTCAGACCAAAGGGCTGCATGTGTTCTTGGAGGAGGAGTCGATGCAGCTCGACCGATGTGTTCACCATCGGCGTTGGATCCGGAGTCAATTCGGTGACGACGTCTTTCGCAGCCTCGCCGGCCAGACGGTTTCATGCGCTGGAACCGTGTTTGGTGATCCTTCGGCCCTGCAGACGTATTTGGTTCGCATGGTCCAATTGGCAATGTCTGCCCGGAGCCTGCGAGAGTCGGATGGCGATCAAGGACTCCACAACTTTCTCGTTCGGAAATGGCCCGTACCGGAGATGACGATTCACCACAACCGAGCGGGAGCGGTGATGACGGTGGGCCCGATGAAGTCTGGTGAACTCTCTTTTAGCCAGGACGGGTGGGTAATCAACGAGCTGAGTCAGGTGGTGCCGGTGCTTCATCAATATGACCGGATTCCGGAACTTAATCAGCTGCTGCTCAACCACCTGGAGCCCGTCGGGTAAATTCGCCCAGTTCCGCCGACCGCATGGCTGCACTCACACCGGACCTGATCACGATTGCCGTTACGGTTTATCACCGGCGACAATACGTGGAAGAAGCAATCGCGAGCGCCCTCCGCCAATCAGTCGCGCACGCGCCCAACGTCATCGTGGTGGAGGATTGCGGCCCCGACGCGAGCCTGCGCGATCAGATCGTGCGTCGCTTCAAAAATCGCATCACTTATTTCCGAAACGATCAACGGCGGGGTCTCTTCGACAACTGGAACGCCTGCCTCGAAGCGTGCCGGACGCCGTGGCTTTGCATCTTGCACGATGACGACGTGCTCGAGCCGACCTTTGCCGCGTCGATGCTCAGAACTCCATTCTGCCGCCCCTGACCGCGGTTTGTATTACGGCAGCTGCAAGACGATCGACGCTGCCGGCAAAGTCATCATCGATGCGCCCACCGCGGCGCGATTCGAATGGCATGATATGAATTTGGAGGCGTGCGCCCGCTACGATCCAGTTTGCTTTCCCGGTCAACTTTTCAACGTTGCGGCCGCCCGTCAGGTCGCGGATTTCGTCGGCACTCGCATTACTGCGCCGATTGGGAGATGTGGTTCAGACTCGCGCTAAAGTTTGGCGCGGCTGGAACCAACCGTGTGGTGGCAAACTATCGGGAGCATCACGCCGTGGGAAGAGGAACCACACAGGCCGACATCTCGGGGAGAAAATACGCCTATGTCAACATGCAGAGAAAAAGACACTTCCGCTGGCTAGAAGGCGCGGGCGTGGCGGTGGTTTTCGACCGCGACGCATTGCAGGCGGAAGCACCGCTCCCGAGTCGTTTTATCCTGCAGCATGCGCACAGTTTCTCGCGGCTGATGCTCCGGTATAACGCAGGGCTTTTCCTGCGCTCGAAGGCACCACATTCCAGCTATCGCCTGCTCCAATACATGGTTCGCGCATTCACCTGGCGAAGCTTGCGTCCGGCCTCGCGTCTGTTTAAGTCGACCACCAGCTCCAACTGACTAGAGAGAATCGTTGCAGTGACCTGTCCCATTTCCGCTCCAATGCCGCCGACCGCCGAGAAGCCCTACCGCGCAGAGGTCTGCAATATTTGCGAAAGCACACGATATCGGCGTGTGCACTACTTTCCAGAGTGGACACTGGGACGCGAGCCAGTTCGCGACGTTAGCATCGTGCGCTGTCTCGATTGCGGCGTGCGACGCCGGATGCCGGGGATCACGGATGAATACGAGGAAAAATACCACGAACCCTACGTGCAGCAGGGCAGCGCCATTCATCCACATCAGCTCAGCCACTTCGCTGAACTGATGATGGCGCGACTGCGAGAGTTTTCAGCCACCGATGTCCGCTTTTTGGATGTGGGTTGCTCCACAGGACGTGCGCTTCGCCTGGGCCAAACCATGGGCTTTCATGCGACTGGCCTCGATTATTCCGAGTGGGCCGTGGACTACTGCCGATCGCTTGGTTTCGAAACACGGCACGGCAGTATTGTGAACCAGTGGGACGAGGGCGAAATTTTCGACGTAATCCACTGTTGCCACACCATTGAGCACGTCCCGGATCCGGTTGCGGACATCGCCGAGATGCACCGGCTGCTGCGGCCCGGTGGACAGCTCATGATGGCTTTCCCAAACTACGCCTCCTTTCCACGCTGGGTGCTGCGGGAAAAATGGGGCGCCTGGTGCCTCGATTCACACCTTTGGCAATTTACCGCCGCGCAAATGTGCCGCCTGCTGAAGCAGCAACAGTTCTCGATCTTTTCGTGCAAGACGTATCATGGACACACGCCCGACAGCAGCATCAAGAGGAAGGTGCTCGACCTCGCAGCGCTGCTCGGCGTGGCCGACGGTTGCAATATCGTCGCCGTAAAAACTTGAGATGCCGCAAGTCTCTTTGGTGGTTTGCCTGCATCGGGAACGGGGATTTTCTCGAGCGGCTTCTGCGAGAAACGGCGGGACTTTTCGACGACGTCGTGGTGGTCCACGACGGGCCCGAAGATGAGGCGCCAGGCGTCCCAGCGTCTAGATCTGAGAAAGTTCCTGCGATCGATTTTGCCTTTTCGGACGCATCCGCCTGCGGCTATCGCGAACTCCCCCTGCCGGCGCTTCCCGGAAGCATCCACGAGCTCGTAGCCCAACACGGCGGCCGCTACTTCGAAGGACCGCGCTGCTTCCAACAGGAACCGCATTGGCCCTTCGCGTGGTCGCGCGCACGACATGATTGGATTCTACGTCTCGACGCCGATGAGTTTCCGAGCGGAGAGATGAAGTCCTGGCTCCGGGAGTTTCGTGAGGGGATTAATCCGCCATTGAACATCTCTGGTTACACGTGCGGCTGGCCACTCTGGGACGGACACCAGACAGTTATACGGCGGTGGCCCCCGGGGCGTAACTTCCTCATCCATCGTCGCCGCGTCCA
>CAWJNS010000004.1:0-46970 GCA_963844275.1 uncultured Verrucomicrobiae bacterium | reverse complement strand
GAGGGCAGCCGGTGAGCGATCGGGAGAGCGCGAATCAAATGCTGGCGGGAGCGCGGACTTTTGCGGCGACGACGCGATGGTGATCCAAGCCGGGAGAGCCTCCGCTTTTCCCTAGCCGGCCTGCGGGCGGCGATTGGGACCCGACTGTCTCGGGAAGGCCACGTAATCAATCCTCGTTGAGGTTGTAGACTTCAACGAGTGCGACCCCGGTCGAGTTGGCCGCGCCGCGGACAATCGCGGTGTAATTGCCTGGCGGAAGCGTCGCCACGATGGCGGATTCCCGGTTGTCGGAAGGCGGGATCGTTGAGGCAAGGATCTGCGCTTCCTGGGTATCACGCCAGTTGTCGTTCTGGAAGAGGAGCGAGCCGTCGCCATTGTGCAGCTCCAGGATCGGATCCTGCAAAGCCCCCGCCACCCCGGCAGCGGTCAGAGACGGCCCGACAGCCCGGACGATAACCCTGGTGGGTTCCATCCCGCCGATGATAATTCCGCCGATCATGACGTTGTCTCCCATGCCGACTTCAGAGCGTGTCGAAATGTTTCTGATCTGGGATGTTGCCGGATTCAGGTCGTAAATTTCGATGAGACCGACGCCGGACGAAGAGGCCGCTTCATGGAGCACCGCGGTGTAACTGCCAGGCAGCAAATTGGCCATGATGGCCGATTCGGTGGGCCAGTTAGGCGACATACCTTCCGGCAGAGGGTCGGGCCCCGTTGCCCAATTGTCGTTCTGAGAAACGAGGGCTCCCGTCGAGTCGTAGAGTTCCAGGATCGGATCAGCGATCGCCCCTTGGATTCCGGCGCTCGCCAGGGATGGGCCCAGCCCGCGAACAATAACTCTCTGGAGGCTCTCGCCGCCGACGATGAAGCCGCCGACGAGCACGCGATCGCCGGTTTGGACGTTGGCACGGGTGGAGATATTGGCGAGGCGGTGAAGCGGGGCGGGAGTTGGGGTCGGAGTTGGAGTGGCTGATGGATCGGGAGTCGCTGTCGGTGAGGGCGACGGCGTCGCAGTCGGCGTTGGAGTCGCTGATGGAGTGGGAGTCGGTGTTGGGCGTCAGGGGGTCGGTGAGGGCGACGGTGTCGGAGTCGGTGTTGGAGTGGCTGATGGGAGTCGGGAGTCGCGGTGTCGGCGAGGGCGACGGCGTCGCGGTCGGCGTTGGAGTCGCTGATGGAGTCGGGGTCGCGGTTGGAGTCGGAGTCGCGGTTGGAGTGGGAGTCGCGGTTGGCGTAGGAGTTGGCGTTCCCGCGACGGTGAGTGAATTGGTTCCGCTGCTCGCCGCGTAGGTCGCGTCGCCAGCGAAGCTGGCGCTTACGCCAGTCGGATAGGTCCCGGCATCGATGCCGGCAAGGCTGACATTGCTGAGCGAGACATTCCCCCCGCCGTTCGTGGTTCCACTACCGACTAGTGAGCCATTGAGCATGAAGCTCACAGTTCTGGAGCCCACGTTGCCACCGCTACTGCGTGTGAGCTTGGCTGACAGATTCACTGTCCCCCCGTAAGTCCCGGATGCGGCGTTCACCGTCAGCGTCGTCGGTGTCCCGGACGGCGTGGCTGTTGGAGTCGGGGTCGGAGTCGGGGAAGCCGTCGGCGATGGGGTGGGAGTTGGGGTCGGAATCGGTGTGGGTGAGGGAGTTGGCGTTGGCGACGGGGACGGAGTCGGTGTTGCGGTAGGCGTCGGCGTTGGGGTGGCGCTCGGGGTTGGGGTTGGAGTTGGAGTTGGGGTTGGAGTTGGAGTTGGAGTTGGAGTTGGAGTTGGAGTTGGAGTTGGAGTTGGAGTTGGAGTTGGCCCGGCGGTGGTGTAGGAAATTTCGTTGGAAGGCTCGCTTTCGAGCGCGGCGGTGTTTACAGCGGTGACGACGAAAAAATAAGTGGAGCCATCGGCGAGATTGGGAACGGTGGCGCTGGTGACATTACCTACTTGAATGACGGAACTGCGATCGCCGCTGCTGAAACCGTAATAGACGCGATAAGTGGCGATATCGTTATCTGGGCTGGGATCCCAGGCGAGGCCGACACTCTGAGTTGCCTGAGCGGCAAACTGGAGGGAGACGAACAGAGCAAAGGCGGCAAGAAAACGGGAAAACATGACTGGGGAGTATGAGAATTATAGAAAATATAAGCATGCGCCGTGCCCCCTTTTGCTCATTGCGACAGAGAACGTTATTGCCGCAGACGGTGTTCCATCAGTTCCTCGGGTCTCCTGAGCGTGGCCACCGAGCGGCCGTCATCTTGACCTATGAGCCGAAAACGCGGAACACTTGCTGCTGGTAAGGAGCCTGGCAGCAACCCGGACAGGGACGGCCAGTCGAGACCGGCGTATCAGCAACCCTTTGAGATGCCGTCCAGAGTATGAATTCGACCGAGCGACAAGAAGAAGCGGATGCGCTGCTTTCGAAGACTGCGGTTGACGTGCCACCAGCGGCGGCGGCGCAGCCCGGCCGCAAGGTCGGGGGGGCGGCTGTGCGCCACGCTACTGCTTCTGGCGTTCGCACCCACGCTGTGGTCGCTGGCGATTCATGCCGCCGGGAGCGACCTGCACTCCCACGTTCTCCTGATTCCGTTTGTCTCGGCCTATCTGATTTACATCCAGCGTGAGCGACTGCCGAAGCGGTTCGTTTCGTCCCCGACGCCGGGGTTCCTGGCAGGGATGACGGGTTTGGCGACGATGCTGGCGGCCCGCCTCGCGAGCACGTCCTTGAGCGGCAATGACTACCTGGCCCTGATGACCTTCTCGTTCATCTGTTTTCTGGTCGCGCTCGGCTTTATTTTCCTCGGCCGCGCCTGGATGGCCTCCGTCGCGTTCCCGGTCGGGTTTCTCTTTTTTATGGTCCCAATGCCGGATGCGATGGCGAATGCTCTTGAAATTGGCTCACAACTGGCGTCGGCAGAGGCGGCAAATCTCTTTTTCATCATTTCCGGGACGCCGTTCCTTCGAGAAGGACTGAACTTTCAGCTTCCGAACATTGCGCTCCGGGTGGCGCAGGAGTGCAGCGGAATCCGGTCGAGCTGGGTGCTTTTCATTACCAGTGTACTGGCCTCGTACCTGTTCCTCCAAAGCCCGTGGCGGCGAGCAGCGCTCGTTCTGTTCATCTTTCCGCTGGCTATCCTGCGCAATGGCTTTCGGATCATGGTGATCGGGCTGCTTGTGCGTCCACATCGGGCCGGAAATGATCCACAGCATCATTCACCGGCGCGGTGGGCCGCTTTTTTTTGCGCTCTCGCTAATCCCGCTGTTTTTGCTGCTCTGGTGGCTGTGGAAAGGAGAGCGGAAAATGGCGCCTGCGAATGATCCGTGACTTCCCGATGGCTTTGTGATACAGCCACAAATTCCGCCACATGTCCGATCATTGAATTTCCTATGACAAATCGCATCGCCGCCCACCGGAACTGCTTTTATATTGGCCGCGCGTTGGGCCCGTTGGTTGTTGTCTTCGGGTGCGCACTTTTGCTTGGAGGTTGCGAAACCCCGCACGTTGCAACCTCCGCGCCCCCACCGCCGCCGCACTCCGTCATCCTCGCGCCCGGCGATGTCCTGAAGTTGACCTTCCCAGGCGCGCCGGAGTTTACGCAGGTACAGAAGATTCGCTCCGATGGCAGGATCAGTTTGCCGGTCCTTGGGGAAGTGCGCGCGGCTGGGAAAACGGTCGGCACCCTCCAAAGCCAGTTGGTCGGCCTTTACAAGGAGCAACTCACGGATAGCGAGGTAATCGTGGCGCTCGAGAGCGGTGGGGCGCGCGTCTATATGGGGGGCGCGGTGCTAAAGCCCGGCCCGCTTGTGCTGGACCAACCGACCACGATTCTGCAGGCAATTATGCTGGCCGGGGGGCCGAACCAATTCGCCAACATGGGTCGGGTTCAGATCATCCGCCTTGTCAGTGGCCAGGAGCGAACCGAGGTGATCGATCTGCGGCCGACGCTCGCCGGCACTACGACGCATCCCTACTACGTCCACGACGGCGACGTTATTTCAGTTCCGCAAAAAGCATTCTAGGTAGGGCGCTACTCCGCCCGCCCGGCCGGGCCCATCGTACGCTGAAGCGCAGATCTGGCACCATGGACGTAGGGACGGGGCACTAACCGGGAGCGAATTTTGACGGAGAGGAGACGGGGGCAAAGCTCTCCGGCGATTTGAAGTCGGCGAGTTCCCCTCCGCTCTATTCGCGACCCAGGCCATGCCTTCGGCGCCTGAGAATTTTCAGAACGTGGACACCGCTACGGCCCTGACGGGAAACGACGAGACCTCTTGGGAGGCCGCCGCGCGGAGTGTTTGGGGCGCCTACATGACGAACGTCGAGCACCGGGCGCTGCGCGACGGCAGCGAATTGGCTGGCCCTCCCACGATCGCTCTGGAGGTCGGTTGCGACGGCGGGCGCTGGTCGATGTTGCTCCACGACTGGGGCTGGGAAAATGTTTGCACGGACATCGTGCCCGCGGCCATCGAACGAGCGCGCCGCCGGTTGCCCAGTGCGAATTGTATTTTGGTCAACCCAAGCGACGAGCGGCTGCCGGTCGAGGATGGAAGCATCGGGCTGTTGCTGGTCTGCGAAGTGCCGCAAGTGACTGAAGCTGCGTGGTTCCCCGGGGAAGCCCTCCGGGTGCTGCGCCGCGGCGGGCTGCTGGTCTTTTCGCATCACAATTCGCACTCGTATCGCGGCCTCGCTTATCGCGTCGCGTGCCGCTTCCAGAGCCTCTGGAGCGGGACCCGCCTGAAGCCGTACTACTATCACGGTCCGAGCTACAGGAAACTCCGCCGCAGCCTGGTCCATTTGGGATTCGAGTTCGTTCGCGAAGAAGGCTTTTGCTGGTTCCCGTTTGGCCGACGGAGCAACTCTCCGCTGATCGCCCCCGCCGTGCGGTTGGAATCGCTGCTCGGGCTCCCCCGCCTGGCCGCCATCAGCCCCTGGGTAATGTCGATCGCCCGCCTCCAATCCCTGCGGCTTGAACCCGAAGGGCAACGAGGTCCCCCCGCGACGGGCGTGCGGAGCTACTCGATGGTGATGTAGTAAATTTCCACGAGGGCGACACCCGTGGAGTCGTTGCTGCCGCGGACCACCGCGGTGTAGCTACCCGGCCCCAGGGTCGCGATGATCGCAGCCTCGCGGTCATCGGTCGGCGCAATGAAGGACTCGATCAGTTGTTGCTCCTGAGCGCTGCGCCAGTCGTCGTTCGTGTAGATCAGCGATCCGCTGCCGTCATACAACTCGAGCGTCGGATCCGCCAGCGCGCCGTCCACGCCGTGCCCCGACAGGGACGGACCGACGGCGCGAACGACGACCCGCTGTCGTTGCGAGCCGGCGATCATGAAGCCGCCGATCAAGATGTCGTCGTGTGTTTCCACTTTGCCCCGAGTCGAGATTGCGGCGAGGCGGCCGGCGTTCGGATCCAGGTCGTAGATTTCGATCAAGGCGATCCCGTTTTGGGTTTCGGGTCCGGAGAGGACGATGGTGTAGTTGCCACCTTCGAGCGTGGCTCGGATGACGGGTTCCCGTGGATCGAGCGGAGGCGCGCCGGCATCCGTCCACTGCGGATTCCAAGGTCCGCCGGAACCGATGAGCGCCCCGGTCGCGTCATGCAAGGCGAGTACCGGATTGAGGAGGGGCTGAGTGACCCCGGAATGTTGCAACGACGGTCCTACGCCGCGGATCAGCACCGTTTTCGGGGTAAGGCCGGAGATAATGCAGCCGCCGATCATGACGTTATCGCCTTGCTGCACGTAGCCTCGCGTTGAGATGTTGGAGAGACCTGCGGCCCCGGCTGCGGAGCGCCTTGGGTCGGCGCGGGAGGCGGTGAGACGGAGGGTGAAGGTCCCGGCGTTGGGGTTGGGAAGGGCGTTGGGGTTGCGGAGGGAGTGGCGGTTGGAGTTGGCGTAGGCCCCGGGCTAGGAGAGGGCGTTGGATTTGGACCGGGCCCCGAGGTGGTGTAGGAAATTTCGTTGGAAGGCTCGCTTTCGAGCGCGGCGGTGTTTACAGCGGTGACGACGAAAAAATAAGTGGAGCCGTCGGCGAGATTGGGAACGGTGGCGCTGGTGACATTACCTACTTGAATGACAGAGCTGCGATCGCCGCTGCTCAAGCCGTAGTAGACGCGGTAAGTGGCGATATCGCTATCCGGGCTGGGATCCCAGGCGAGGCCGACACTTTGAGTTGCCTGAGCGGGGAACTGGAGGGAGGCAAACAGAGCGAAAACGGCAAAAAAGCGCTGGAACATTGTATGGTAAGTCCTGAAACTCCCATCCGTCCTAGCAGCCTCTGTGCCCCACTCATTTGTCGCTCTCAGCGGTCAGGAACGCCCGGGAGGTCGTCCTCCGCAGTGGCCTTCAGCCTGAAATCTCGATGAACTCCAGCATGTGGCTTTTCGGCGCCGCGGCGCTCTTTAGTGCCGGTCTCGCCGTGGCCGTGATCGTGGGCCGGCGCCCGTCGATCGCTCGTTGGAGCTTCGCCGCGGGTATGTTGCTCTTTGCGGCGGAGAGTATCTGCGGCGCATTATCGATCTCGGACACTCTGGCAGACGTGCGACGCTGGCAGCTTGCCACCTTGTTCGTGAAGTCACTCTTGCCGGCAGTCTGGCTGGCGTTCAGCGTCACCTATTCAAGGGGCGATTATCGCGAATCCCTGGCCCGGGCGCGCATCCTTCTGCTGGTGTCGTGTCTAGTGCCGCTCGGCGCGATCCTGGCGTTGCGCCCCGGCAGCGTGGAGGTCCTCCTGAGCGACGACGAAGGTGGCTTCGGCTTCGTGCATTTCGAAATGGTTGCCCGGGTGCTGAATGCCTTTCTGCTGATCGGCACGGTCCTGGTCCTGATGAACCTGGAGAGAACATTTCGATCAGCGGTGGGAACGATGCAGTGGCGGATCAAATTTCTTACCCTCGGCCTCGCGGTTATCTTCGGGGCGCGGATTTACACCAGCACTCAGACGCTGCTCTTTTCCGGCTTTGATTTTGGTCAGGTCCAACTCGAAGCGGGCTCGCTTCTGGTTGGTTGCGGGCTCATGGCGGTGGGATATCTCCGCAGCGGCTTCGCCGAAATTGATGTCTATCCGTCGCGCACGGTCCTCCACACTTCCTTTACCGCTCTTGCTGGCGGGCGGATACCTGTTCGTGGTCGGGGTTCTGGCGCAGTTTGTTGCGCGCCGTGGGGACTCCGGAAATTTCCGGCTGAACGCGCTTTTTGTCCTCGTGGCGATCGCGCTCCTCGGCGTGCTGCTCCTCTCCGATCGCCTCCGGCAGAAAACGCAATACTTCATCACCCGGCATTTCCGGAGACCGGAGCACGACTTCCGTCAGGTGTGGACTTCATTTACCGACTCGCTTTCCTCGGCGGTCGATGAGACGGGCATTTGCGCCGCCTCGGCGCAGTCGATTTCGAGCACCTTTTCCACCCTCTCGGTATCGATTTGGTTGTTTGACGATCGCCGGGAGCGACTGCTCCTGGCGGCCTCAACATCGACAGCGAGAGCCTCGTCGGTAGACATGTCCGCCGACCTAGCTGAGCCCGCCAGCCTGTTGCCCGACGATCGCCCGTCCCTTTGATCTGGAAAAGTCGCAGGAACCCTGGGCCGCGGCCCTGCGCCCGGTGGCGGTGTCACAATTCCCAACCGGCGGCGATCGCTGGTGTGTGCCGCTGGTGGCGCGTGAACACTGGCTCGGCGCCGCCGTGCTGGCAGACCGCGTCAGCGGCGTGCCCTACACGGCGGAGGAACGTGATCTGCTCCACTGCATCGCCGACCAGATCGCCACGACTTTGCTGAATGCGCGTCTCACCGCCGAGATTCTGCGCGGCCGGGAAATCGAGGCGTTCCGCACCATGTCCGCATTTTTTGTCCACGATCTCAAGAACGTCGCCTCGACGCTGACCCTCATGCTGCAGAACCTGCCGTTGCATTTCGACAATGCGGAGTTTCGCGAGGATGCGTTGCGCGGCATCGGCAAGACCGTCGGCCGCATGAACGAGCTCATCAGCCGCCTCGGGGCGCTCCGGCAAAAGCTGGAGATCAAATCGGCGGCCCTCGACCTCAATGAGCTCGTCGAGGAAACGCTGCGGAGCACGCCGCTTGCGGGCGAGGTGAATCTGCGCCGGCAAACCGAACCGCTGCCCGCGATTGCGGGCGATCGGGAACAGCTTCAAAGCGTCGTCACCAATCTTCTACTAAACGCGGCCGACGCCATCGGGGGGACAGGGGAGGTGATTGTGCAGACAAATCAGCGCGCCGGTTGGGTGACTGTTTCCATTAGCGACAACGGCTGCGGCATGAGCCCGGAATTCCTGCGCAGTTCACTGTTCCGGCCGTTTCATTCCACCAAGAAGAACGGACTCGGGATCGGGATGTTCCAATCAAAGATCATCGTCGAGGCGCACGGCGGTACCGTCCAGGTGAAGAGCGAACTCGGCAAAGGCTCGACTTTCTGCGTGGCTTTGCCCATCAATGCGCCGGGGGTATGAAACACAAACTGCTCATCGTCGATGACGACGAAGCGATCCGGACGCAAATGAAGTGGGCTTTGAGCAAGGACTTCGAGATCGTGGTCGCCGAAGAAAGGATCGGCGCGCTGACTACTTTCCGCACCGAGCACCCCGATGTCACTCTGCTCGATTTAGGCCTCCCGCCACTGCCCAACGCGTCTGACGAAGGGCTGGCCACGCTGTCGGAGATTCTGGCCACCGATCCGCAGGCGAAAGTCATCATCATCTCGGGTCAGGGCGACAAGACCAATGCGCTGGAGGCGGTCGGCGCCGGCGCCTACGATTTCCTCTTGAAGCCGGTCGAGGTCAGCGAGCTGAGCCTTATCCTGCGACGATGCATTTATGTCCTGGAGCTCGAACGGGATACCGCCAGGTGCAGGAGTCGGCCCGGCCCGATATTTTTGAAGACATGCTCGGCACCAGCCCGCAGATGCAGGGTGTGTTTAGCTTCATCCGCAAGGTCGCCACGACCACCGCACCGGTCTTGTTGTTGGGCGAAAGCGGCACCGGGAAAGAAATGGCGGCGATCGCCATTCACCGTCGCAGCCAGCGAAGCGAAGGCCCTTTCGTCCCGATTAATTGTAGCGCGATCCCGGAGAACCTGCTCGAGAGCGAGCTCTTCGGACACGAGAAGGGATCGTTCACCGGAGCGCACATGCAGCGCAAAGGTCTGATCGAGTCCGCGAGCGGCGGCACCTTGTTTCTGGATGAAATCGGGGATCTTCCTGGCCCGATCCAGGTGAAACTGCTGCGATTTTTGCAGGAGCAGACGTTCCAGCGTGTCGGCGGGCGGCAGGAACTTCAAGCGGACGTGCGTGTCATCGCGGCGACCAATTCCGACCTCAAGAGCGCGATTGCGGCCGGCAGATTTCGCGAGGATCTCTACTTCCGTCTGGCCGTCGTTGTGATCAAGCTGCCGCCACTCCGCGAGCGCGGCGACGACATTGTTCTCGTGGCTAAGGAATTCCTCCAGCGCGCCGCCGTGCAATGCGACCGGCCCAAGCTCGCCTTCGCCCCCGACGCGATCCGCTCGATCAGCAGCCACGCTTGGACGGGAAACGTGCGCGAGCTGCAGAATCGCGTGAAGCGAGCTGTTATCATGGCGGAAGGGAAACGCATCACGGCGCACGACCTGGAGCTGGTGGATTCGAATGAACGGGTCGCGCCCACGACATTGCGGGAGGCCCGGGAGAGCGCCGAGCGGGAGACCGTCAGCCAGGCTCTAAAGCGCCACTCCGGCCGGATCACCGCCGCCGCGGCCGATCTTGGTATCAGCCGCCCCACGCTCTACGAACTGATGGAAAAGCTCGGTCTCGGAAAACGCGAGGCGATAGAGAATGGCGCGAGTAACGAGGGGTTGACGCGCCCTTCGAATGAGGGCGCGACGAGCAGCAAGGTGTAGATTGCGGCTGCCCTGGATCTCACTCCGAATTCAGCCAGCAAACTGGACATGACCACCTCACCGCGTGCCGCGCCACCAAGGCCCAGTCCCGATAGCCAAACAAGCATGTCTCTCCGCGCGATTCACCACCACATGAAACTGCATCCCCGATTACTCATTGTCACTCTTTTGTTGGCAGTCGCATTCAACGGATGCTCTGCCGAAGCAAAGAAAGAGCGCCGCCTGGACCGGGCCGAAAAAAACTTCAAGGCCGGCGACTACGACAAGGCCAAGATCGACTATTTCGGGGCTCTTCAACTCGACCCCAAGAATGCTACCGCCATCCAACGTCTTGGCTTGATCTGGAGCGAGCAGGGGGCGCCCCTGCGGGCCCTGCCTTTCCTGCTCAAAACCAGGGAACTCAATCCCGATGACTTTGAAGCCCGCAAAAAGCTTGCCGTTGCGCTCGCCTCAATCGGGCAAATGGATGAGGCGAGGAAAGAGGCGATTGCCATTCTGCGGCACGACCCGAAGGACGGCGACGCGCTGCTCCGGCTCTTCGAGACCGTGCGCACGCCCGAGCAGGTCGCAGAAGCGGAGGAGGAGTTGAACAAATTCCCCGCGAAAGATTCAGCCGAGTTTCATATCGCAGCGGCCACCATGGCCCTGCGCAAGAACGACCGGGCGGCGGCCGAACGCGAGCTGGCGGAAGCCCTCAAGACGGGTTCGACGATGGCGGTTGTGCACACTGCCGCGGGCACGATGGCGCTGCTCACGAACGACAGAACCAAAGCCGGCGAAGAATTTAAGAAAGCGGCCGAGCTTTCTCCCCTCCGATCCAGTGCCCGCATCAAGCACGCCGAGTTTCTGCTCGCCACCGGGGCGGGGGACGCAGCGCAAGCCGCGTTGACTGAAATAACGGCGAAGGCCCCGGATTATGTTCCAGCGTGGCGGTTGTTGAGCCAGATCGCGCTTTCCAAAAAGGACTACAAGGGAGCGGCGACCCTCCTCGAAAACGTCTTCTCCCGCGACCCCCAGGATCTCGACGCACGGGCCATCGAGGCCAATATTTTCGTGGCCCAAGGTGAGCCGAAGAAAGCCCTGGAAGTTCTTGAGCGAGTCGACACCAGCTACGAGGGCAAGGTTCCCGGCATCAAGCTGCAGCTGGCGAAGGCCGCCGTCATGGCGGGCAATCCGAACCAGGCGCAAACCGCCCTCCAGCAGGCGCTCGCCATGAATCCTGAATATCCGGAAGCGATCCTTGCGCTGGCCGAGTTGAACCTCCGCTCCGGCCAAACCGCCCCGGCGATGACCGCCCTGCAGGAGTTGTTGAACAAACGGCCCGACCTGCCGCAAACGCGGGTTTTGCTCGCCGCTGGGTTGCAAGCCTCCAATCAACTGGACGAGGCGGCCACCTTGTTGCGGGAGCAGATCCGCAGCTTTCCGGGCGATCTGCGCTCCTCCGCCCTGCTGGCAAATATTCTCCAGCGGCAGAAGAAATCCGCAGAGGCGCACGAAGTGTTGGAGAAAGCAGTTCAGACCGCGCCCGCGGATATCGGACTGTTCGCGAAGCTCGTCGATCTTGATCTCGAGGAAAAGAACTTCGATGCAGCCATGCAGCGCGTCCGCGGTTTGCTCGAAAAGCAGCCCAAATCGGCGCCGACGCAGTTCCTGGAGGCAAAGGTTCTCTTCACCAAAGGCGACTACGCGGGCGCCGAGGCGGCTCTTCAGAAGACCCTCGCGCTCGATCCGAACCTGCCCGAGACGTATGACCTTCTGGTGCGGACCTACCTTGCGACCGACAAACTGTCCGAGGCCGCGCGACAGCTGGACGGTGTTTTGACCAAGAATCCCGAAGATACCCGCGCCGCCATGACGCTCGGCCTGGTGCGCGAAAAGATGAAGGATTTTCCAAGCGCAGCTGTCGCGTATGAAAAAGTCCTGGCCCGATCGCCGGATTCCGTTCCGGCGCTCAATAACCTCGCCTACCTTTATGCCGAGCACCTGAACGAGCCGCAGAAGGCGGTGGAACTTGCGCGCAAAGCCCGTAATGAGCAGCCCGGCGACGCGTCCGTCGCGGATACGCTCGGCTGGGCTCTTTTCAAGCAGCGGGATTATCCACAAGCCCTCGTTTTTCTCCAGGAGGCCGGCGAGATGCTGGGCACAAATCCCGACGTGCAGTTTCACCTCGGGATGGCTCATTACATGATGGGGCAGCCCGAGGCGGCCAAGAGTGCGTTCGAGCAGGCGCTTAAAGCCCCGGCGGATTTCGCTGGCAAGGAGGAAGCACAGCGGCGCCTGGCCCTCTTGGCCGGGGGCGCTGGCACGGCGGGGCTGTCCCGGGAGGCTCTCGAGAAAAGCGTGGCCGAGCAGCCGGGCGATATCGTCGGCTGGATGCGTCTCGCCGAGGTTTACGAGGCGGAACAGAATCTCCCGAAGGCCGCGGAAGCGTACGAGAAGGCGCGCCAGCTCAATCCCAATCTCCTCCCCGTCAATCTCAAGCTTGCGCAGTTCAACGCGGGGTTCCTTAATAAAAGTGAGAAAGCTCTCGAGTTCGCGAAGCGCGCCCGCGAGCTTGCGCCGAACGATCCTGGCGTGGCGGGGACGCTGGGTTCGATCGTCTTGCGCGCTGGAAACGCCGCCTGGGCCCACAGCCTTCTCCTGGAAGCAGCCCGCGGGAAGGACGATCCGATCCTGCTCTACGATCTCGGCCTGGCCGCTTATGCCTTGGGCAAGCTGGACGAGGCTCGCCAGACCATTCAGCGCCTCACCTCAAATCCGGCCTCCCCCCGCGCCGAGGAGGCGAAGCGCTTTCTCAAGTTAACAGCGCTGGAGCCCTCCTCGCCTGATTTGGACGCCGCGGCACAGGAGATCGACGCCGTTCTCCAGTCCGAACCGGACTTTGTGCCAGCGCTGATGGCCAGAGGCGCAGTCCAATCCAAGGGAGGCAAGCAGGATGCGGCCATCGCCACCTACACCGATGTCCTGCGCCGCTTCCGGGACTTTGCTCCTGCCCAGAAACGCCTCGCGGCGATCTACGTCACCCGCACGTCCGATTTGCAGAAAGCGGACGAACTGGCGGGCGCGGCCCGGCGGACGCTGTCGGCGGATCCCGAGCTCATGACCATCTCAGGCGAAATCAAGTTCAAACAAAAAGACTATGCGGCTGCGGCCCGGCTCCTCCAGCAGTCCGCGGCACTGGCTCCATTGAGTCCCGCCGGGCTCTACTACCTGGGGACGGCGCAGCTCGAAACGAAGCAGGACGCCAAAGGTCGGGAGACGCTGGAGAAGGCCCTTGCCGCCGGGCTGCCAGACCTGATGGCGCAGGACGCCAGGCAGCGCCTTGCGCCGGAGAAGCGCAAGAACTAAAACGATTGTTGATTTCTCGCTATCGCCGCGGCGAATAGTTCGGGAGCAGTTGTCTGACGAGCAGGCCGCTCGTTCCATGCCGAAAAACACCTGCCTTCCGGGCAATGCCGCGCTTTCCGACAACGTCGTCCGTGGCGGGAAGGGCGCGTTCCGCCGGAGAATTTGTCGGAATTCTTGACGTTTTTTAGCTACGCGCTCAATTAATATAATCAGCTAGTGCAACGTAAAATGCACGCACACAGATAGTTACATATCTTACGCGAAATGTGGCACCGAAGCTGCTAATGTTGAGTTATATGAAGATTCTAGACCCCGAAACCCTTTGTCGCCCTGCTCGCTGCGAGCGTGATCAGCCTCACGCTGTTTAGTCAACAGGCTCAGGCTTTGTCCGTGCCCGGGAATGAACTTCCCAACGCTCAAATTGTCGGCAACATTACGTTCTCAGGCGGCGTTCAACTCAACACTGCATCAGCAGGGACCGCAACCGCGGTAACCGGGTGGCTCGACCAAACCGGAAACATGCCCACCGTGGAGAGCCGCGACGGCAATTTCACCGCGTTTGTCGCCGTGAATGCCCCGGCAACATTTTCTGCCCCCTGGAGTTTCAACTCCGGTCCGCTGTCTCCCTTTTGGCAGGTGGGCGGGTTCACCTTTAGCTTGACGTCATCCACCATTCTTTTCCAGGGTGGCGGCCTTGTGAACGTGTCTCTTACCGGGATCGTAACCGGCAACGGGTTTGATCCCACCCCTTTCACGGGGCTCTTCTCCAGTCAGGATCCAGGTGCAGGCAATCCCCAAACTTTCTCCTTTTCGGCATCATTCGGGTCTACGGGTGTTCCCGAGGGTGGCGCCACTGCTGCGTTGCTCGGTCTTGGCCTTGCCGGCCTGGCAGGATTGCAGCGCAGACTGCGGACGGCGAAATAATCTGGCCGCCGCCGTAAATACAATCAACGCGAAGGGGCAGGGCTTAATGTCCTGCCCCTTTTAGTTTTCCGGGCGGGGACAAAATCCCCGCCCGCTTTCTTTTGCCGACCTAGCGTCACGGTCGACCGCCGCCTTCGATCGAAGGCCATTTGCCCAGGTGCAGCCTTGGTTCGAGGTCCTGCGCCAGACGACGAAGCATCATGGGCCGGTCGCCCGCCGGGAGATAAAGGCTCCGCACCACTTCCTTCGGGATCACGAATATCACGTCCGAATCCGCGTCCGTGAGCTCCGCATGCAACGGAGAGGAAGCCGAAGGTGAGCAGCTGGACGGATGCAGAGCTGGAGGATCGGATCAAATCGCCTTGATCGACCGGATGAAAACCGGCGAGAAGCAGCCGACCAAGGAATTGCAGCAAGTGGCCGCCCTGATGCGGAAGATCGCTCCAGCCGAGAGCGCCGTCTCGAGTCCCGACCATGAAGTTGGCGAGGTATTCCAGCTGGAGCGCGCACTCGCGGAAGAACATGCCGACTTTGAGGCTCGGAATGTAAACGTCGAACAGCACCTTCATCACCGCCCCAGCCGCGCCTTGTCGTGGCCCAGCTGATGAATACCTGGTGGCGGGCGCGGGTGATGCCGACGAAGGCGAGCCGGCGCTCCTCCTCAATGTCAGAGCCGGGGCGATGCGGTTCGCGGCGTAATAACGCTCGACGCCAAGGCTCAGGAGGAGCTTTGGGTAAAGCGCGTCATGCTCGGCGCGGACGCGGATAATGTCTTTTCGCACAACATAACTGGCGCCGGACTCCGGTAAGCCGCTCATCCGATTTCGACGACTTCTCGAAGGTCGACGGCAATACCATCAACGTGCCGACCATGGCTCCGCGCGGCGGGCCTGGAAACGCAGGGCGAGGGGTGAGCGAATCGGCCATGGAGAAAAAATCCGCATCGGCGGCTTCCCTGGTGAAGATTGGCCGGCAGTGGTTATGAGCGCGCCCTGAGCGAGGACTAGTGAGCCACAAAAACGTCGGAATTATTGACGATTATTTAGCAATAGTCAAACGATGAGGCGCAATATACTCATTTGAGGCCACTTAAGCGCAAACCAGCAAGCGGTTCATGCACATTGTTAGGCACCAGGGAGCCAGAAACGTCGGCAGACTTTACGAAAAAGGCCAGGAAAGGATTTTCCTGTTAAGATCTGAGAAAACGTAAGTCGTTTAGGGGGAACAACTTATGCAGACCACGGGAAAAGTGGCATGAAACCTGCTATATCCCAGTATGACACAGATTAACCTCAGACAACAGATTACTGCAATGAAAAAAAAATCGTGGATCGCAAAGAGCATCAAAATCGCAGCGGCGCTCTCGGTAGCAGCGGCCGCTTTCGCCTCCGTCGAGACGGCCAAGGCCGTTTCGTTTAACTATTCGTCGTCGGATGGCGCCAATATCGTGTTCCCAGGGAACGGAACGTTTACTTTCGCGCCTGGCGTGAATAATTTCTCGGTGACGTCCGGCAGCGGCGATTGGGCTGTTCGGAGAAATGACGGGAACCTTCAACATTGGAGCGATCACCACCATTGGCCTCACCAGTAGCGCTCCAATTACCGGATCGGGGATGTTTGTCATTCATGACGGCGCCAACAACCTGACTGCAACGCTGCAATGGCTAAATATTTCTCAAACGGGGGCTGGAGGTACGCTTAATGTTTTCGGTCAAGTCAACCTTACGAACATTATGTATACGGGTTCCAACCCTGATCTGGTCGCTTTGAGAGACGCTGGCTCCGGTGCCAATGTGCTGACATTCCAGTTCGTTCCTCCGGTTTCTTTGGAAGAACTGAGGAACGGCCCCGGATCCCGCAGCACGAGCTTCTCCGGCTCGATCAATACTGCCACGCAGGGCGTTCCTGATGGCGGGTTGACCGTAGCATTGCTCGGCCTCAGCCTCGCTGGCATCGCCGGACTGCGTCTGAAGATGGCGCGGTAAGCGCAGGGATAAGACCTAAAGAACGATCGGGCGGGCGGGCAATATTGCCGCCCGCCCTTTTCTTTTTGTCGCTGGGTCGGGCGGCCGCGCGTGAATCACGGCGTAGCCCCGTGTGGACTTGCAGCGAGGCGCGACCGAAGAAGCGGAAGCAAGTTATTGGCCCCGCCACGTTGGCAACGTCACCAGGGAACCGGTTTCATCCCCTCGGAGGGCCCACCGCATATTTGGTTCTCTGTGCCCGGGTTGCTGGTTTCGATCCGATGCCTGGGTCGTTTTGCCTTTCACGAAATACAGGCAGTGGCGCTGACAGCGAGTGGCCGGCAATGTGCTTTGCTTCGTGCACCATTATGCGCGATTGCGGCTTGAACCAAGAGCCGCCGCCTTGCTAAAGTGAATGAACTTGTCGTTTAAACCGCTCGCATCACTCAATTCTGCGCATAGCATCGCTCGGGAATTATCGGAATATCCGGCGCTAATCTCATCGCGTGCTCATGTGTTTTTCTTTAGCAGTCGGCGGTGTGACAATGGCGATCCAACCTGCGGGGCGTAGGACAGCTTCATATAGGGTGGGGCGCAGATTCGCGCGCCGCGCTGGCCTTGCCGCGCTTCTGCTCACTCCGGTGCTGGCGATGGGGCAGGCGGCCGTGACCGGCCCGGTCATCGGCTACGGGCGCAGCGGCACCGGTTTCTTCGGTCGCGGAGGCTACGTGAACGGCGCCGCTCTCCCGGGAAATCCGATGGGGTTCGAGCGGGGCCCGATGGTGGAGATCTACACCGAGGGCGGAGGTGGTCTTCCGGTCGCGAAAGTTTGGCGGATCCCGCTTCACTTCATCGTTGGGGTCAATGCCGGCTACGATTCCAATCCCGGGACCGGTGGCGGTGGGGATGGCAGCGTCGAGGAGCCTGGGAGCGCGTTTGTTGGAGCGACGATCCTGGTAACGTATCAATTTGTCGGTCCGCGCTTTAGCGGTAGCCTTTCGACCGATGCGGTCTTGAATCTTTATTCGAACCGAGAGGACAGGGGCGAGTTCTACCAGCCGAACGCCCATCTGAGCGCAGCGCTGGGGTACGCCGTCAGTCAGCGACTTAGCCTTGATAGCTCGGCCAGCATCTCGTATCAGAGCGAGCCCGACATCTCTCTCGACGCGACCGTCAATCGCCAAAGTGGGAATTACCTCGTTGCCAGTGGGTCGCTCGGGGCCACCTACGTCTGGCTGCCCCGATTGTCGTCCGTGACCAGCTACAACATCTCGGTGACCGATTATGCCGAGGAGACCGAGAATGCGCTCAGCCGGACTACGAACGAGTTCACCCTGGGATTCAATTATTCGCTCCTGCCGCGCACCTCGCTGACCGGGAACTACGATTTCAACTGGACGGCCTACAAGAGCGACGGAAGCTCGCTGTCACAATCTCTTCTGGTCGGCGCCACTCACCAGTTCAGCTTGTTTCTGAACGGCTCGCTGCAGGTCGGCATGCAGTTTCAATCGACCGACCGGGACAGCGTGGGCCAAACCAGCAACGCCAGCCCGATATTTAATAGCTCGTTGGCCTACGTGCTTGGCAGCAAAACGGTGCTTTCATGGAACGCCGGATACTCGATCGAAGAACCGGACGTTGCCAACGCCTCCAGTCGGCAGACGCTTCGGACTGGACTGAATTTGAGTCATCAACTCACCGGGCTAATTTCAGCCACGGGGAGCGCCTACTATCGCCATGACATGAACGTGATGACCGGAGACTCCGGCAATTCGACGGAGGACGCGTTCGATGTCTCAGTCGGATTGTCCTACGCGTTTCGTCACAACATGTCGGCCACCGCCAGCTATCAGCGAACGCAGCTGTTTTCCGATGAACCGGGAAGCTCGTATTCGAGCAATCGCGTCTCGCTCGGCCTGATGGTGAGTTTCTGAGATCGCCCGCGCGCACGTCGGCCGCGAGCCGGATTACGCCACCCAGAACGGCGGCCTGGCGAGTGGTTGCGGGGGCGGGATTTGAACCCGCGGCCTTCAGGTTATGAGCCTGACGAGCTACCAGACTGCTCCACCCCGCGTCTTGAGACTCGTATTATGGCGCGCTTGCCACGCGACGCAACTGCATTAAATGCAAATCCCGAAGTTGCGTTCGCGGGCGGCTGCGCTTGTGGTGCGATGTGGGCGGGAACATGGCCAGCGATCGTGCCTCGGGCAAAATCCTCGTCGGCACGGCGAGCTGGTCCGATCCAGGATTTGTAGAGCACTGGTATCCCAAGGCGATGGCCGCGGGTGATCGCCTTCCGTGGTACGCCACGCATTTCGAGATGGTGGAGGTGAACTCCACGTTCTACGCCGTGCCCGATCCGCGGATGGTGGAGCGGTGGATTCGCCATACGCCGGATGACTTCACCTTCGATGTGAAGCTGCATCAGCTGCTGTCGCGGCACTCGACGGCGGTGAAACTGCTGCCGCCATCATTGCAGCGGATTGCCGAGGTGGACGCCAAAGGGCAGGGTGGTGCTGACGCCGGAGATCGAGGAGGCGGTGGCGCGGGAGATGTTGCGAGGCGCCGAGTTGCTCCAGGGCGCAGGCAAGATGGGGGCGCTGCTTTTGCAGCTCTCACCGGCCTTTTCGCCGCACCAGCACCGCCTGGCGGAGCTGACGCCGCTCCTCGACTTGCTGTCAGGCCACCGGGTCGCGGTCGAGTTTCGGAACCGCAATTGGGCGCAGAGCGAGCATCTGCCCGAAATGCTGGAGTTTCTCCGCGCGCACTTTGCCACGCTGGTTTCGGTCGATACGCCTGCGGCCGAGCACTTCACGATCATGCCGGCCGATCTTGATGAAATCACGAGTCCGCAGCTCGCGTATCTGCGGCTGCATGGGCGCGACGCACCTGCCTACATCACAGGCAGGACGGTCGCGACGCGCTTCAATTACGACTACAGCGACGAAGAAATCGAGGAGGTGGCGCAGCGCAGCCGTCGGCTCGCCGAGAAGGCTTCTGAAGTGCACGTCGTCTTCAACAACAACGCGCAGGACTACGCGCCGCACGCCGCTTTGCGTCTGCGGGCGGCCTTGCGGCAGATCGCAAAGGCACCGCCGCGGCAGGCGGAGCTATTCTGACCGGCGCCGCAGGCGACGCCTCGGCGGCGGTGCCGCGGTTACACGCCCACACCAAATTTCTCGCGGGGACGGCACGGGAGTTGCATCACAAACGGGCAACTATTCGTCAGCTGCGCCACGGGGGCGAGGCCGGCGGAGCCTGATTACCGCACTATGAAATATCTTCTCGCCATCCTCTCCAGCAGCCTGCTGCTGTGCTCCTGCGCCGACATGTATGTCACAAACACGCAGGTCGCCGGCTCCAGTGGCGGCTCGTATGCCGCCGTCGATACGAAAGATTACGGCTCCGGTATCCGCATGACCACGAACTGTGGCGTCGGCGCCGCCAATCCGAAGGCGATCTACATTCGCCCGTTCTGCGTTGACAACGCCATCGTCTCCGGGGATTTCGCGCATTCCGATGGGGAAGTCCCAATTCGGAAGGCTCTGACGCCCATCGCCTTTGCCGGCGCCTTGAAGGAGCATCTCGAGCTCCTCGCGCCGACCCGCGTCCTCGAGGAAGACGAGACGCCGCGCACCGGCTGGTTGGTGGAAGGCGATTTCAAGCTCATCGACGGGGGCGATCCGGGCGCCCGGTTCTTCCTCGGCACCTTCGGGGTCGGCCGCTCATACCTGGCGATCCATGTGCGTGTGACGGATGTAAACAAAGGCATCGTCGTCTATGAATTCGACGTCGCCGGTGGCAGCCGCATGCAGGGACGTCATGGCACCTTCCGCGCCAGCGGTCTCGGCAAGGCGACGCCCTTCGATCTCGCGAATGCCGCGGAACGCATCTACCAGGCGCTCGAGCCCGACGTGCACCGCTACGGCGCGCGGTCGAGCATCACGCTGCGTTAAGCGCTCTTGGGGCCACTTGCGGCCGGCACACCTGGCCGAGCCGGCTTCGGTTACCGCGCAGTCTGCGCTCTGCCTCGCCGTCGCTGGCTGCCGAATACATCGGCGGTTGCGATTCAAGCATCACCGCATAACGTGCTGCGATATTACCACCGTGATCGCTTCGCCCCGTTTTCTCGTCCCGTTTGTCGCTCTCCTGGTGTGCTGTTGCGCCAGCAGCGGATTACTGGCGGCGCCGTCTTTCATCATTGTCGACGCGCAGTCGGGCCAGGTGCTGCGCGGAACGTGATTCCCGCCAAAAACGACAGATCGGCAGCCTGACGAAAGTCGCCGGCGCGATGGTCGTGCTCGATTGGGCGGAAAAGCACTCCGGCGATCTCGGCCAGGTGGCGACGGTGCCACCCGAGGCGCTCGCCGGGAGCGGCGAAAACCTCGTCGGCTTGCAGGCGGGTGACACCGATCACGTTGCGCGATCTGCTCTATGCCGCCCTCGTGCAATCGGACAACATCGCCGCCTATACCCTCGCAGCGCATGTGGGGCAGGCCATCCAGGGCTTGGTGCCCGGCGGAGGGAGCCCGGTGGCGACTTTCGTCAGCCAAATGAATGCGCTGGCCAGGAATCTAAAGATGGAGCGGACGCTGTTTGTCGAATCCGCACGGGCATGGATGCGAATGCGAAGCCGGTGCCGTACTCGACCGCCGCCGACATGGCGCGACTGACCCGCTACGCGATGTACAAGGCCGGCTTCCGCTTTTATGTTTCGCAAAAGGAGCGCCAGATTTCCTTGAACCGCGGCGGAAAAACACAAAGCTACATGCTGCGCAACACAAACGAGCTGCTCGGCACCAACGGCGTGGACGGCGTGAAGACCGGCCGCACGGCGCGCGCGGGCGATTGCCTGATCCTCTCCGCGCAGTCGTGAGTCGGAGGTAATCAAGCACAGCGAGACGAGCGCGACGGTCAATCCCGCGGCACCTGATCATTGTCCTGCTCGGCAGCGCGAATCGCTTCCCGGAAGGCCGCGGAGCTTTTGAATCAGCGGCTGGCAACTCCTACGATCAATGGGCCGCCGCGGGCCGCACCGGTCGACCAGAAGAAGACCCTTTGATGTTCCGGCCGGGCGCCTCATGAAGCCGCGGATCGGAGTCCTGACGAGCGGCGGGGATTGCCCCGGTTTGAATGCGGTTTTGCGCGGGGTCGCGCTCGCGGCGGAGAAGCTGGAACTTGGAAGTCATCGGCTTTCTCGATGGCTTCGAAGGTCTGCTTCCGCCGGGCAACTTCATGCCGCTTAACCGCCGCACCACCAGCGGGATCATGCCGCGCGGAGGCACGATGCTCGGCACGACGAACCGCGGCCATTTTGTCGCGAAAGTCGGCGCGGGCGAAAAGCGTCGTGGTTCCGGAGCAAGTGATCGCCGATGCGCAACGCGTCCTCGCCATCCCATCAGGTGGAGGCTTTGATCATCGTGGGCGGTGACGGATCGATGACGACCGCGCTGCAGTTGCAGGAAGTCCGGCATTAATTGCATCGGCGTCCCGAAGACGATCGACAACGATCTTGAGGCGACGGCGATGACATTCGGTTTCGACTCCGCGGTCGCCGCTGTGACCGACGCGCTCGATCGACTGCATACCACCGCCACGAGCCACAAACGCGTCATGGTGCTGGAAGTGATGGGCCGCCACGCGGGCTGGATTGCGTTGCATGGCGGGCTCGCCGGCGGTGCGCACATCATCCTGATCCCGGAGATTCCGTTTCGATTACGACAAAATCGCCGAGGCGCTGCACATGCGCGACAGTCCACGGCAGCATCTATTCGTTGGTCGTGGTCGCGGAAGGCGCGCGCGAAGCGGAAGGGCAGGTGATCAAGCGCAGGATCGAAGGCGCGGAGGACCGGCTCGGCGGGATCGGCACAGTCGTGGCGGCGGAGATCGCCGCCCGCACCGGGCGGGAAACGCGCTGCACCGTCCTCGGTCATTTGCAACGGGGCGGCCCGCCGACCACGCTCGATCGCATTCTCGGCACGCGCTTCGGCGTCAAGGCGGTCAAGCTGGTCGCGGAGCGGCAATTCGGCTCGATGGTCAGCTATCAGAACTATCAGGTGCGCCACGTGCCGATCGCCGATGCCGTCAATCGGCTGCGCCTGGTCCCGGCGGATGGCGAAATGGTGCAGACCGCGCGGGACGTCGACATTTCATTCGGCGACTAGCGCCGAACCGCTCCATGCCTGCCGCGCGCAAAAGAAGTGGCGCGGGGAAATTGACCAAGTAACTTCGCCCTCCGTCGCACACTTATGATCAACGTCCTCCGCAAAAACCAGAAGGCGCTCTGGATTGTCATCGCGCTCCTTTGCATCCCGTTCATTTTCTATTTCAGCAAATCAGACATGAGCGCGGTCCGCAGCAGCGACCTCGGCCATCTCTACGGTCGCCCGGTCACGCGAATCGAAGCGCAGCGCAACGTGCGAATGTTCAACCTCGCGCGCGAACTCGGGATGTTCACCTACCTGCAGGATATGATTGCCGGCGCGAACTCGCAGAACGAAGCCTACGACCAGTTTGTCTGGAACCGCCTGATCCTGCGCCATGAAGTGGAGAAGCTCGGAATCGCGCCCTCCGGCGCGGAGGTGGCGAAGGTGATAAAAACGCTGCAGCCCTTCCAAGGCGAGAAGGGTGGCTTCGATCTCGGCAAGTACACCGATTTCACGCAGCGCGTGTTGCCCGAACTCGGTTTCGGTGAAGCGGAGCTCGAGGAGGTGGTGGCAGACCAGCTCGCGCTCGAGCGCCTGAAGGAAATCATCGGCCTGGGCGCGCAGATCCCGGAGGTCGAGAGCAGGGAAAACTACGAGCGCGCCTACGGGAAACTGAGTGTTGCGGTCGTCCGCGTGCCGTTCCGACGAAATGGAGAAGAGCGTCCAGATTAACGACGATGACGATCGGGAAGTATTACGAGACGCACCAAGCCGAGCTGAAGAGCGAGGAAAAGCGGAAGGTGAGCTTCGTAGCCTTCGGCCTCAACGAAGAGCAGAAGAAACTCGAGGGCAGGAATCGGGTGGAGGTACTGCAGAAGCTCGCGGATGGTGCCAACGATTTTAGCCAGGCACTTCTCGGTCAGGGCGCGCAATTCGACCAGGTGGCGGCGAAGTTTCAGCTGCCGATCCAGACGACCGGCGAGTTTACGCGCCGCGCACCCGACGCGGCCCTGAGCGCAAATCCGCAGCTCGCGGAAACGGCGTTTCAGCTCAGCCAGCAGGAGTTGAACAGCGATCCCATCCAGGCGGGTGACGGCTTTTACATCCTCCACCTCGCCGGGATCAACGAAGCGAAACCGCTCAGCCTCGAGGAGGCGCGGCCGCAGATTGTCGAGGCGCTGAAGAGCCAGCAGTTGCGCACCCTGGTGACGGCGCGGGGTTCGTCCGCTGCGCAGGTCATTCGGGAAGCCCTCCAAAACGGGACCCCGGTCGACGCCGCGCTGGCGAAAACGCAATTGCCAGCCGAAAAGATCCCGCCGTTCGCGCTCGCCGATCCTCCGCCAACGCCCGAAAAGGACAAGCCCGCTCCGGCGCCGGACCTGCAGATGATCAAGCGCGCCGTGGCGGAACTGAGTCCCGGCGAAGCGAGCGAGTTTATTCCGACGCAAACCGGTGGTGTCATCGCAGTTCTGGAAAAACGCGAGGCGCCAGATCCCACCAATGCCGCGACGGCGAAGGCGGAGTTCACGTCGCGTTTCCTGCAGGGAAAACGCGAGACTCGCGTTCTCCGAATGGCTGAAGGAACGGCGACGCGAGGCTGGTGTCCCAGCGCCGGAACCGGCGCCGGGCCTCGTGCCGATGCCAGGTTAACGAACTCAACGCGACGGCCGGGTCGCGGCTTCTGCATGGACACGCGCGACGACATTTTCGATGACGCGAACGGCGATCTCGCGATCGGCGAACTCGAGAGCGCGGTCGAGAAATATCGGCGCTGCGTGGAACTCGACCCGGCGTTCTTCGACGGCTGGCACGCACTCGGGATGGCGCTGATGAAAATCGGCCGCTTCCCGGAGGCGATCGAGGCCGGCAAACGCGCCGTCGAGTTGCGGCCTAACGACCAGATCGGCTGGACGAGCCTCTCGCTTTTCTACAACCGCAATGGCGACATCAAGGAAGCCGAAGCCGCCGGCACGAAAGCGAAGATACTCTCCTGGGGCGGCAAGATCGCGTTGTAAGCCGGGTCTCCCGGCTCCGCGGAAGGCTGGAAACATCAGCCGTGCTCGCACGACTTCAGCGATACAGCTCGTTGCGGCAGTCAGTGAAAACCGGCATTCGCGCCCGCACGCTTTGCAGGATTGTCCGGCGAGACATCGGCGATGAGAAGCTCCTCCCGCTCGCCCGAGGCGGCGGCGAGGACGACGCCCGGACGGATCGATAATTGCGGAGTTGCCGCAGAACGTGACGCCGTTATCCGTGCCGACCCGATTCGACAGGAGGACGTAACTCTGGTTTTCGATCGCGCGCGCGGTCGCGAGGATGCGCAAATGCTCGACGCGCGGAAAGGGCCAGGCGGAAGAGATGACGAAAACATTCGCCCGCTGGCCGCGCGCGAGCTGCCGGTAAACCTCCGGGAACCGCAGGTCGTAGCAGATGCTGAAGCCGAGCCGCAGTCCTTCGACGCCTGAATCCACTGCCAGCAGCTCCGCTCCCGCCGTGAAGCACGTGTGCTCTTCGATCGGCGTAAACAGATGCGACTTCCGGTAGCGCCCCAGGATTTCGCCCCGCGGGTCGATGAACACCTGCGTGTTGTAGATGCGGTCGGCCTCCCGCTCCGAGACACCGCCGATGATCGCGAGCGACAACTCCCGCGCGAACTCGCGCCAGCGCGGGACCGCCCCTTCGTTCCATGGCTGCGCCGCCTCGCGGATGACAGCCATCGCGTAGCCGGTATCCGCCATTTCGGGAAAGACGATCAGCTCTGCGCCCGCCGTCCGCGCCCGCGCGCAGAAGCTGCCGATCTTCCGCACGTTGGCGGCGACGTCGCCTAACGAGCAGGCGATCTGGGCGACCGCGACTTTCATCCACTTTGAAAACAAAACCGCCGCTCGCGTGGCGGGCACGACGAGCGGCGGTTCACTTAACCTGGAGGCTAAACGCGCCCTACCAGATGCTCACGATCTGATCGGCCGGGCGCACCATCGGGCAGTTGTCCGGCAGATTGAACGCCTTCTTGAATTCCGGTGTGTTCGAGAGGGGACCGTTGCAGCGATACTTGCTCGGCGAATGCGGATCGGTGTTGAGCCGCAGCTTGAGCGCCTCGTCGCGGATGTTGGCGCGCCAGACCTGGGCCCAGCCGAGGAAGAAACGTTGCTCCGGCGTGAAGCCGTCGATCTTCTCCTGCGGCTTGTTCTTCAGCGCCTTCTGCAGCGCGGCATACGCCAGCTTCACGCCGCCGTCGTCGGCGATGTTTTCGCCCTGCGTCAGCTCGCCGTTGATGTGCATTCCGGGGAGCGGCTCGTATTCCGAATACTGCTTTACGATCTTGTCGGCGCGCTCTTTGTACTTCGCGGCCGACTCGGGCGTCCACCAATCGCGGAGGTTGCCCTGGGCGTCGAATTGGCGGCCCTGATCGTCAAAGCCGTGGCTGATCTCGTGCGCGATGACCGCGCCGATTCCGCCGTAGTTGATCGCGTCATCCGCGTTCGCGTTGAAGAAGGGCGGCTGCAAAATGCCGGCCGGGAACACGATCTCGTTCATGTTCGGGTTGTAGTAGGCGTTCACCGTCGGTGGGCTCATGCCCCATTCATTGCGATCAACCGGTTTACCGATCTTCTTCAGCTCTCGCTCGGTCTCGAACGTCGAGGCGCGCGCCGCATTCAGGACGAACGGGCCGCGATCGATCTTCAGCGCCGAATAATCGCGCCACTTATCCGGGTAGCCGATCTTGACCGTGAAGGAGGCGAGCTTCTTCAGCGCTTCCTGCTTCGTCGCGTCGTCCATCCAATCGCGTGACTTGATGCTATCGGACATCGCTTCCTGAATGTTGCGCACCAGCTCGATCATGCGCGCCTTCGATTCCGGCGGGAAATAATCGGCCACATAAAGTTTGCCCAGCGCTTCGCCGAGCGACTGATCGGTCGAGGTTACGACCCGCTTCCAGCGCGGCTTCAGTTCCTTCGCGCCGGTCAGGGTGGTGCCGAAGAAGCGAAAATTCTCATTTACGAAATCGCTCGAGAGCTCGGCCGCGGTGTCGTGGATGAGATGCCAGCGTAGATACGTCTTCCAATCGTCCAGCGAGGCCTTCGTGAAGACGCCGTTGGCCGCCTTGAAGAAATCAGGCTGGCCAACGTTGATGGCGTCCGGTGCGGCAAGATCGATGGTCTTGAAATAATCGGTCCACTTGAAGTCGGGCATGAGCTTCTGCAGCTCGGCCGCCGACATCTTGTTGTAATTCTTCTGCGGATCGCGCAGCTCCACGCGCTTGCGCGCCGGTTCGGCGAGCGAAGTCTCGAGCGCCAGCACCTTCTTCGCGTTCTCCGCCGCGGTCTTTTCCGGCTCCCCAAGCAGCGTCAGCATTTTCGTCACGTGCGCCACGTAGTCGTCGCGCAGCTTTTTCGAAGCATCGTCATCCTTCGTGTAATAATCGCGATCCGGCAGGCCGAGGCCGCCTTGGTAAGCCTGCGCGATTACCATCGTGCTGTTCTTGTCGTCCTGGCCGGAGGTGAAGCCGAAAAAGGCGCTCACGCCCATTTTGTGCAGGTGCGCGATTTCCTTCAGCAGACCGTCGCGGTCCTTGATTTCGTCGATGCGCTTGAATTCGTCCGCGAGCGGCTTCGCTTTCGCGTCTTCGATCGATTTTTCGTCCATCCCGCTGGCGAAATAATCAGCAACTTTCTGCGTGTCCGGGTCGGGCTTGGCCGCGCCGGTCTTCGCGGCTTTCTCCGCCACCTCGCGGAGCGCGGCGTTGTTCTTTTCGATCAGCGCGTTAAAGCTGCCCCAGCGCGATTCCTCCGGCGGGATCGGGTTGTTCTTCAGCCAGGTGCCGTTCGCGTAGGTGTAGAAATCCTCGGCCGGCTTGACCGACTGGTCCATGTTCTTCAGGTCGAACGCGGGGGCGTTTTTTTCCGGAGGTGATGTGGTCGCAGCGCTGCCCGCACCAGCCGCGGCGGCGGGGGTGGAGACCGGGGGCGGAATGTTGCCGGCGGGCTTGGACGCATCATGCACCTGCGGTGCAGGCGTCGAGGCGCCGATCGGTTTCTTGTCTTTCTGCGGCTCGGTTTGCGCATCGAGCGCACCGGCGCAGCACGCAAGACCGACGGAGAGGGCGGACAGGGTTTTGAGCATCCGCGAACAAACGCTCAAACGCTGCGCTTGTCCACCGCCGCGAGGCGGCAGCAAGACGCCACCACGCCTCCAATGACAACGTCCGTGCCCGTGGTGCAGGTGCCGGTTCTTCACAAAGCTCAGAGCCAAACCCGAACGCGCGGCCGAATCTGTTGTCAGACATACACGCCCGCCGCGGGTTTGTTGCCGACGCGGCATTTTTCCTGCATCTTGACACCCGTGATGATCCGCCCGCGACCCTCGCTTCTGCGCACGATTTGCGCTGTGCTCCTGCTCGGGCTGTCGACTGGCGGTGCGGAAGTCGCGCGCGCTGCTTCCGAATGGCAGGTCATCAAGGTCGGCAAATGGGATTACCTCTCGATCGATAACATCGCCAAATTTTACGGGTTTCCCGGCCCGGTCGAGCCGGTCAACAAGAGCATCCAGCTCGATAACGGCCGCATCCAGCTCGAAGTCAGGCTCGACAGCCGGGAGGCGATTGTGAACGGCGTCCGCAACTGGCTTTGTTTCCCCGTCATCGCAAATGGCGACGGCCGGTTTCTCATCTCGCGCATCGATTTGGCCAAGACCCTCGAGCCGCAGTTCCGCCCCCACATGATCGGCAATGTGAGCCGCTTCACCACCGTTGTGCTCGATGCCGGGCACGGTGGCGTCGAGAAAGGCGCCGCCAGCAACTACGGGCTCGAGAAAAACTTTACGCTCGACGTGACGCGGCAGCTCAAGCCGCTCCTGGAAGCCAAAGGCCTGCGCGTCGTCATGACCCGCACCGGCGACGAACTGGTGCCGTTGCCCGAGCGGGCGCGAATCGCCAACAAGACGCGCGACTGCATCTTCGTTAGCATCCATTTCAACGCCACGAATTCGAACGCCTCGGCCAGCGGCTTCGAGATCTTCTCCCTCACGCCGCGCGGCGCCCCCTCCACGCAGGACAACAGGCTGATGGCGCATTTCGCCAACCAGCAAAGCGGCACGCCGGTCGACGCCGCCAGCCTGGCGCTTTCCACCGCGGTCTATCATTCCATGCTGGCGCACATGCCGGAGTTCGATCGCGGCGTGAAACGGGCCCGCTTCGCCGTCCTGCGGCTCACGCAGGTGCCCGCCATCCTGATCGAAGGCGGCTTCCTCTCCGAGCGGCAGGAAAGCCGCAACATCGCGAACAGCCAATGGCGGACCAAACTCGCGCAGTCGATTGCGGTGGGGATCGAGAACTACCGCGGACTGGTGGAGAAGAAGCAGCGCCCGATGCTGCTGGCGGATTATCGCCGGCAATATGAGGGCGTGCTGGTGGCGCGGAATCCCAGCGCGCCGCTCGCTATCGAGACGCCGCCGATTTTGCCTGCGAGTAATGTGCAGTCGGCCGGCATGTTCGGGCGTCTCACCGCCGCGCTCCGCCGCCAGCCTGCTCCGCAAACTGCCGCCAGCGAACACCACGACGGGGACGATCAGGAGACCGACGAAAACCCGTCCTCCAGAACGATCGCCGATATCCCGGAGGCTACGCCCGACGCAGGCCTCAACGCCGTCTTGCAGAACCCGGCCGAAGCCCCGCACTCCGACGTTCTGGCCGCCGCCGGGACGGAGAACACGCCGCCCGCGCCGGAAGAACCCGCGCCTTCGGACGACAACGACGCCACGGTGGGGCCAGCGGACGAGCCGCCGTCTCCAGTGCCAAGTCCCGCCGAGCCTCCGACCGCGGCCGCGCCTGAGCCCGCGCCGGTTCCCGTTCCGCCGCCGGTGGTGCGGAAGTACTGGGTGCTCAAGTTCGATCCGCCGCCGAAATTCCGGCAGTGAGCCAGCCTCGTCCGCGGCGGACGGTGGACGAGAGGTGTTTCGAATTACCGGATTGACGCGCCGAGGCGGTCTTGTACCCTCGCCAGTCCGGCGAAGATGCGTCCCAGGGTGACATTCTCTGTCGTCGAGGGCGGGATGCGGAAGATCGCAGGCGTGACGGCGTTCCACCGCTCTTCCATTTCATCGATTGCAGGACAACCCCGGACCAAACGAGCCCCACGAATGAAACGATACCTGACGTTCGTCGCCTTCCTTGCCACGGCGATTTTCGCGACCGCATCGCCGGAGACGGAGCTGCTGCAATCGAAAACCACCGCGCTCTGGCAATCGTTCAAGGACAGGAAGAGCGACGATTTCAAAAAGCTCTGCTCGCCTGACTACCGCTCGGTCTACGCGGAGGGCACACTCACCGTCCAGCAGGAGCTTGAGAACATGAACCAGATCGAGCTGAAATCGTTTTCGCTCAGCGCTTTCAACGTCGTCATGTGGAACCCCGACACCGCGCTCGTGACCTACAAAGCGAGGGCGGACGGCAGCGCGGCAGGTGAGGACATCTCCGGCGATTACAACGTCGGGACCGTCTGGCAGAAGACGAACGGCGAATGGCGCGCAGTCTTCCACAGCGAAATCAAAGCGGTGCCTGCCGGCTGATCACCGCTCCGCACATTTTTCCGTCCCAAACCCCAACCCAGACAACAAAACCCCAATGAAAAAATACCTCACATACACAATCGCAGCCCTCTTCGCCAGCCAGAGCGTCTCGATCGCCGCCCCGATAAGGCCGCGCATGGATGCGAAAGAGAAAGCCGCCTGGCAGGCTTTCAAAGACAAGAAAGCGGACGACTTCAAGAAAGTCGTCTCGAACGACATGGTCGCCGTCTACTCCGACGGATCATGAACATGCAGGCGGAGATGGACGCCATGAGCAAGACGACCATGAAATCGTTTGCCCTCAGCGATTTCAAAGTCTCAGTGACTGACGACAACACCGCGATCATCACCTACAAATGAAAGTCGAAGCAGCTTTGGCGGAAAAGATAATTCCGGCACCTACAACTGCGCCACTGTCTGGGCGATGAAAAATGGCTCGAATGGAAGGCTGTCTTTCACACCGATATCAAAGCGGAACCGGCCCGCCAGGCGAAACAGGTCTATTCAGATTGTGCGACCGCGCGTCGATTCGGTTCGACGCGCGGTCGCTATTTACACCGTTTGCCCTGTGACCTCTGGCGCCCGGCGACTGCCCGAGAGCTGCGGCATTGACTTCGCCGTCTACCGCTCCTATTCTGGAACAAAGCGGGGGAGCCAAATGGCTGAGAGGTCGCCGCGGCGACCGACCCCTTAAACCTGATGCGGGTAATGCCGCCGTAGGGAGCGAGGAGTTCAATCTTTCGGCCATGCGTTTCCGCGCATGGCCTTTTTTATTGTGCAGACAAATTCGTCCACAGATTCCCTCGGTCCCGATTCACACAGATTGCAGAAGTCAGAATCTGCGAAAATCTGCGGACCCAAACTCTTATGATCGCGACCAAAGACTCCCTCGAACCGCAAAGCCTCGACTACGTCATGCCGAACAGCCGGCGCGTTTACGTCGAGGGCGAACTGCATCCCGACGTGCGCGTCCCGTTCCGCGAGATCAGCCTCGCGCCGACCAAGGATTTCAGCGGCAACTTCGAGCCGAACGAGCCCGTCCGCGTCTACGATTGCAGCGGCCCGTGGGGCGATCCCGAGCAATCGCCCGATTCCGCGCAAGGCCTCGCGCCGGTCCGCGCCGAATGGATCGCGAGGCGAGGGGACGTCGCCGAGTACGAAGGCCGCGAGATCAAGCCGGAGGACAACGGCTACCTCACGCGCGGCCACGAAGAATTCGCCAGCACCGCCGAGCGCCGCAACCGCCTCGAGCATTTCCCTGGCGCTAAAGGCCAGTCCGGCCGACCGCAAACCGCTCCGCGCCACCGCCGGTCATCCCGTCACGCAGCTCTGGTATGCGCGCCAGGGCATCATCACGCCCGAGATGGAGTTCATCGCCATCCGCGAAAATCTCGGACGCGCGAAGATCAGAAGGAAGACTGAGGTCAGAATGGGAACCCGGACGCGAACGGCGGCTCCGAACTTCATAATTCAGCCTTCTTATCCTCACGACCGCGACTCCCTCCGCGCACCAGCACCCCGGCGAAAGCTTCGGCGCAGCCATCCCCGCAGGAGATCACCGCCGAATTCGTGCGCGTCGGAAGTCGCCCGCGGCCGCGCCATCATCCCCGCCAACATCAACCATCCCGAGCTCGAGCCGATGATCATCGGCCGCAATTTCCTCGTCAAAATCAACGCCAACATCGGCAACAGCGCCGTCGCCTCTCGCATCGAAGAAGAAGTCGAAAAAATGCGCTGGGCCACCAAGTGGGGCGCCGACACCGTCATGGACCTCTCCACCGGCAAAAACATCCACGCCACCCGCGAATGGATCATCCGCAACTCGCCCGTGCCCATCGGCACCGTCCCCATCTACCAGGCGCTCGAGAAAGTGAACGGCCGCGCCGAAGACCTCACCTGGGAAATCTTCCGCGACACCCTCATCGAGCAGGCCGAGCAAGGCGTCGATTACTTCACCATCCACGCCGGCGTCCTCCTCCGCTTCGTCCCCATGACCGCGCGCCGCATGACCGGCATCGTCAGCCGCGGCGGCTCCATCATGGCGAAATGGTGCCTCACCCATCACAAGGAAAGCTTCCTCTACGACACATTGGGACGACATCTGCGACATCATGGCCGCCTACGACGTCAGCTTCTCCATCGGCGACGGACTCCGCCCCGGCTCCATCGCCGACGCCAACGATGAGGCCCAGTTCGCCGAGCTAAAAGTGCAAGGCGAACTCACCGACCCGCGCCTGGGCCAAAGGCGTGCAAGTCATGAACGAAGGCCCCGGCCACGTCCCCATGCATCTGATTAAGGAGAACATGGAAAAGCAGATCGAGTGGTGCCACGAAGCGCCCTTCTACACCCTCGGCCCGCTCACCACCGACATCGCCCCCGGCTACGACCACATCACCAGCGGCATCGGCGCCGCCATGATCGGCTGGTACGGCTGCGCCATGCTCTGCTACGTCACGCCGAAGGAACACCTCGGCCTGCCAAACAAAGACGACGTCAAAACCGGCGTCATCACCTACAAACTAGCCGCCCACGCCGCCGACCTCGCCAAAGGCCACCCCGGCGCCCAATACCGCGACAACGCCGTCTCAGCAAAGCGCGCTTCGAGTTCCGCTGGGAGGACCAATTCAACCTCTCGCTCGACCCCGAGACGGCCCGCGAGTTCCATGACGAAACGCTCCCGCAGGAAGGAGCGAAGACCGCGCACTTCTGCAGCATGTGCGGACCGCACTTCTGCTCCATGAAAATCACCGAGGATGTCCGCAAATATGCCGCCGAGCAAGATCGTCCGAGGAGGAGGCGTTGAAGATCGGGATGGAGCAAAAGGCCCGCGAGTTTCACGAAGCGGGAGCAGAGGTCTACACGAGCGCTTGACCGACCTCGGGCGAATTCCACGATGAACGGAGCCTGTGGGAACAGAGCGACGTAGACAACGCGGATGCGTTGGGCATAGCCTGAGAATATGGGAAGATTCGAATCAATGGAGCCGATCGGGATGAGGCGACATAGACGGGCGAGCCTGCGAAGGAGCAGGGGAAAATGATGGGCATCAACTTCATCAAACCTTGCCTCAAGAGGGAGCGAAGACAGCGCATTTCTGCTCGATGTGCAGTCCCCACTTCTGGCGCGAGCCTGCCGATGACGACTCAAACGGAGCGATGATCATCGACGTCTCAAACTACCGCTGGCGTTCCCCCGCTTTCCTCGCCTGGGTTCGTGATCACGGCGTCAAGATGGATGACGTCTTGCGGATCGACGTCAACGAGTCGGCGCAGACGATGACGGTGCATGAATTCGTCCGCTCGGTCGAGGGCTTGCCGCTCACAGACTACGCGACTATGCGACCAGCCGCGCGGACTCGCGAGATCAAGCTCATGAGTCCTATGCCCAGTTGACGGCTGGTTCCTTGCATAACGAGATGCCGCCGTCTCGTTCAGCCGATTGGCTATTTCTTCGTAGGAGGAATCCCGTGGAACGATCTTCTACAGATCGCTTTTGCTGACATCCGCCGTCTCGAAAAAAGCGACTTGGAGAGATATTACGGCATCCAGAGGGAGTTGGCGCAGCGCATCGAGCTTTCCCGCGCTCACAATGCCCGATTCCACGAGCAGTTCCAGCCAATACGCGCTTTCCTCGATTTCGCGGAGCGAATCGCCGCACTTCGCGATGACTCAGCTTTGCTCCGCGCGCGAAACGCTTCTCGATAATTCGCGCCGATTGAAGTTCCGGAGCGGAGCAATTGCTTCCCAAGCACCTGCGCCTCCGTCGTCTTTGGGAGCGCAGAAAACATGCCTACAATCCGAAGCGCGAAAGCCTTCGTCCGATCGCGCAAATCCTTTTCATTCGCGACTCTCCCGAGATCGCTCCCGCTGCCCTTGCGGCTTTGCCGTGCATCTTGCTCACCCCGTTCGCTCGATTCTTCCTTCTGCATTCCTCCTTCTTACTTCACGTCGTGTCCGCCGCCCAGCTCCGGCAACGCCACCGGGATGACCGTGCTGACGATGGTGTTGTCGAGCCCGGCGAGGATGATGGTGAACAACACTCCGAGCAAGACCAGCACGCCGCTTTGTCCGGAGGAATCCTGCGATCGCATCGTTCATATTGCGCGTGGCGCACCGCACTGTAAAAAGCGACGTCGCGGCTCGCTGCGCTCTGGGGCCGGAGGATCGTACAGTGCGACGTGGCGTCTGTTGAAGTGCGCTGTCGCTTATGTCGACCAACCGCGACGCCGATAAGCTCAGCGCGGCCGCCCATTCCGGTGTATGGGTGAAGATGTCAGATCCCAGAAACGTCGCGCACGATAAGAAGGTCAAACAGGAGAAGCAGCATGAGAAGCCTGCTGTAGCCGACGAGCGCGAACCTGCGACGGAAGCCGCGGAAGCTACGCAATCTGAGCACGCACCTGGCGAGCTTGAGAAATCCGTCGCGGTGCTCTCGAAGCTGAAGGAGATGGAGTTTCATTCCCGGGCGAACATCGAAACGCTCGCCGGGTTGAGCCTGACGATCGAAGACGAGCTTAAGCAAAAGGAATTCTCGGACGGGATCGGAGAGGTTTATTCCGCCCAGGATGCATTCCAGACGAAAATTGCCGCGCTAATCGAAAGCTACGGCACAAAGTGCGAGAGCTTGAAGCCCGCCGCGTAGCCGGCCGGCGCCCTCAGTTCGGCTGCTCGGAGGTCGAGACGTTCGCCACGCGAACCCAACGGCCGTCGCGCTTCTCGTAGGTCATGATCCCTGCGTAAACGAACTTCTCCTCCTGCTCCGATCCGTCCGCCTTCTTTTGCACGCGCCGCACCCTCGTCCGCGTGATCATCCACGCCATGCTTGCGTCATTCGAGATGCGGATGATCGGCTCTTCCACGTCGTCCCACTCGTAGTACTTCGCGTCGCGGAAATATCCCGTGAACATCTTGCGCACGTCGTCTTTGTTCGACCTGTTGATCTTCCCACGACCGACCGAGATGAACTCTTCGGGCGAGTTCGCGAGCAGCGCGTCAACGTCCGTCTTGAAGTGCGCCTCGCGGTCCGACTTGTGCAGGCGCAACAATTCCGCCTTCTCCTTTTCCAGATCGGCTGACGGCTGGGCGCTGGCGGAGGCCGCCAATGCGACGGAGAGCAGGACGAGTGTGAATGTTTTCATGGATGTTCCTCCACGCTCAGACAGTCAGGAGACCGGCGAACGTTCAGGCGACAAGACCGCGGCCCGGATCACCCGCGGAATCGCGTCGACTCGCCAAATTACCCCTGACGGCCTACTTTCAGCGTGGAGCCAGGAACCGATCGACGCCGATGAAATCAATAAGCCGAAACTTCATTCTTGGAATCGTCGCCCTCGCAGCCTGCTGCAATGCACTGGGAGCGGACGACAAGTGGCTGGAGAGTGAAGCGCTGGGCAAAATCAAACTTGGGCAGAAGGCGGCGGATGTGACTGCCCTCATTGGCAAACCAGACAGCAAGGGCAAGGACGCCGAATGGGACGCTATCGGCGAATGGGTGCAGGAGTGGCGCTTCAAATCGCATGGGCTGGTCCTGAACATGTCATCCAAGTCCAAAGCGGGCGCCAAGACCGTCCTGATGATCACCGCCACGGCACCATCCAAGCTCGCCACCGCACGCGGCATCCACATCGGCAGCACGATCGCCGAGGTGACGACGGCGTATGGCAAGGTTCAGGACAAAGAGGAAAGCGACGCCCGGCAAAACCTTCGTTGCAGGCTCAATCTATGGTGGTGTCATCTTCACGTTCGACGACGGGAAGGTGGAACAGATTTTCATCGGCGCCGCCGCCGAGTAGCCGCTCCGAAGAGCGCCTGGCGGGGCAGCGCGTTCGGACTTCGTGAATGCTTCAGGAGTGTTCACCCGCATTTCGGCCCTTGCCCAGGAGCGCCCTCGCCGCCCGGTAATTGGCCATGTGCTCCTCCACGGACACGCGCGCCACTCCGAACGGTTTCGCGAGCGGGCGGTGCGGCCGACCACGTCGCCAGCCTTACGGCCTTAACCCACCAGGCGATTGAGGAGCCGGTCGACCAGGGCGCCGGCGATCCAGGCGCCAACCGGCACGGCAACAACGATGATGATGCGCACTGCCGCCAGCGAGTTCAGTGGCCATTCGCTGATTCCGGAAAGCGTCTGTCGGTAGATGACAAGGTTGCTGACCGGGACGGACGCGGATTCGCTCGCAAGCCGGGTAGCTGCGAGGGCGGCGCGGTCACCGCCAATGGCAATGGTTCGCCGGCAACGTTGACGTGAGGCGCGCCAGTGTTCACAAAAGAGCTGCGATGCGCCGCCTGTTGATCTTCGCCAGCCTGCTTGCGCCGGTGTTAACGCAGTTGCTGCCTGCAGAAGACAAGACACGGCGGCAGCATCCGATCATCGATATGCACATGCACGTCTACGCGGCGGACGAGCGGTGGAAACTCAGGATTCCAAATCCCGTGACCAATGCGCCGATGACCGCGACCGATGAGCAGGCTCATATGAAAGCGACGATCGCGCAGATGGATCGCTACAATGTCGTGAAGGCGATGATCAGTGGAAACGAGAATGATTACGACGCGCAGCTGCGTTGGAAAGAGAAGGCGCCGGAGCGGTTTATCATCTCCTACGGCTTCGACAATCCAGCCAAAGCTGATCTCGAGTTCATTCGGAAGGAAGCACAAGGCGGGCGATTAAGGGGCATCGGCGAGATCGGCCCGCAATACGAAGGCATCGCGCCTAACGATCCGGTACTCGAACCGATCTACGCGTTGGCCGAAGAGCTGGATCTGCCGCTCGCAATCCACATCGGTCTCGGTCCGCCCGGTGCGGCGTATATCGGATCGCCAAAATACCGGATGGCGCACAGCGACGCGCTGTTACTCGAAGAGGTGCTGGTCCGCCACCCGAAGCTGCGCCTGTATGTGATGCACGCGGGCTGGCCGATGATCGATCGCATGATCGGCCTGCTCTATGCGCATCCGCAGGTTTACGTGGATGTTGCGGTGATCAATTGGACGCAGCCGCGGAAAGAGTTTCATGCTTACCTGCGTAGACTCGTGGAGGCTGGGTACGGCAAACGGATCATGTTCGGCTCCGACCAGATGGTTTGGCCCGAAGCGATCGGCATGGCAGTGGAGGCGATCAACGCCGCCGAGTTCCTGACCGCGGAACAAAAAGCAGATATCTTCTACAACAACGCCGCACGTTTTCTGCACTTGCCGGACGGACGCTAGCGTGGTGGCAGCGGGCGCGAGAACGGAGGCGTGCCACGATTATTTCTTTGGTTTCGCCCTGTTCACCGCGCGCTTCTCGGTGCTCTTCTTGCGCTCCCTTTTTTGAAAGCCCGGCCGCCCTCCTTTACCCGCGTTACGGCCCTTGCCCAGGAGCGCCCTCGCCGCCCGGTAATTGGCCATGTGCTCCTCCGCGGACACGCGCGCAACTCCGAAACGATTTCGCGAGCGGGCGGTGCGGCCGACCACGTCGCCAGCCTTAGGCCTTACCCACCAGGCGATTGAGGAGCCGGTCGACCAGGGCGCCGGCGATCCAGGCGCCGATCGGCACGGCAACAACCATCACCATCGCCGGAATGCCGCCGGCCAATTTGATCGCGGGTAACGCGGGCAGCGGCGTCGGCGCCGCCGCGGGAGTGACGGGACTTGCGATCAAGGGTAATTCGATCCATTCGAACGGCGGGCTCGGCATCGATTTGAACCGGGACGGCCCGACCGCAAACGATATCAGCGAGGGCGATGCCGATACCGGACCGAACCTCCTCCAGAATTATCCGATCCTGACCGTCTTCGCGGCCTTTAGCGACCGGGTCCATTTCAACTTCAGGTTCAAGAGCAGGCCAAACCGACATATCACATCGAGTGCTTCAGCAATGACGCCTACGACCCGACCGGCTTTGGCGAAGGCCAGGTCTGGATCAGGTCTTTTGATATAACCACTCCGGCGAATGGCAGACTCGGCTTCGGCTCGGCCTTCCCGACGGCCTTCCTCGTGAAAAATCTCACCTTCACGGCGACCGACCCGGATGGAAACACGTCGGAGTTCTCGCCTCAGATGGGGCAGCTCCTGAATATCGCGACGCGGCTGCGCGTCCAGACCGGCGACAACGTTTTGATCGGCGGATTCATCCTTTCAGGAACGGATCCGAAGAAGGTGATGGTGCGCGGGATCGGTCCGTCACTGGCGGGCTTTGGAATTGCGAATCCGCTGGCCAATCCAACCGTCGAACTGCACGACAACACGAGCACGCTGGCGACGAACGACGACTGGAAACTCCGGCCCGATAACAGCAGCCAGCAGGGGGAGATTGAAGCGACGATGCTGGCGCCGACGAACGACAATGAATCGGCCATTCTCATGACATTGCCGGCGAATAATGCGGCCTACACGGCGGTGTTGCGTGGGAAGGACAATGGCACCGGCATCGGCGTGGTGGAAGCGTACGACCTGGATGTCGCGGCGAACTCAAGACTCGCGAACATCAGCACCCGCGGGCTGGTCGAGTCGGGCGACAATGTCCTGATCGGCGGCATTATCACGAGCAAAGGTCTGACTAAAGTGGTAGTGCGGGCGATTGGGCCTACCCTGGCGAGTTTCGGGATCACGAATCCGTTGCAGGATCCGATCCTTGAACTTTTCGACGACAGCGGGACCCCGATCGCGAGCAACGACAATTGGCAAACGTCGCAGAAAGACGAGATCGAAGAAGCGACGCTTGCGCCTAACGACTTACGGGAGGCAGCGATCTTTGCATCTCTCCCAGCCGGCAATTACACGGCGGTCGTCCGCGGGAAGAACGGCGCGACGGGAATCGCCGTCGTGGAGGCGTATAGCGTTTCGCCGGGAACCGCAGAATGAAGATGGCGGATCGCGCTGGTAGCCACGATGCTCGAGGAAGCGTGAAGGGCGATTTTTCGGGCATGATCCCCGAGCCGACCGTCGCGACGGCGATCGCCACGGTGGAAGCTGCCATGTGGGCGACGATACCCGCCGAACCGTGCGGCGGACAAGCGAGCGCCGCCGCTCTGCCTGTCTCACGACGACGAAACAACCGTGCGCACGGTAACGACAACGCCGGGCTTGAGTGGCGGCTGGCTGCTGATCACTCTGCGGGTGAAGCATGCGCAATCCACATCGAGGGCGAACGATTGCGCTGTGGGGTCTCGGCCTGGGAGCACTCTCGCTCATCGCGTGGCTCTGGCTGGGCGCGGGCGACAGTGGGGGAGTCGGAGTGGCCTTACTCTTTTTCGGATTTGCGGGTGTCATTTTTGGCGGGATGGTGGCCTTCTTCCAGCACCAGAATGTGCGGGCGACGCAAGCGCTCGCGCGAGGCGAAGACATCATCGCGCGCTGGCGGGTGGAGGCGGAAGATTGGCAGCGATTTGTCGCGCAAGATCCGCAATGGTCGTCGCACGCGCAGGGCCGGTTGAATGAGTTCAGTCCGTCGGAAACCGTGGAGCCTGACGGCGTCGAGGTGATCGTCGGGAAGGCGGGGGTGCAGATCGGCGACAGCATTCATCGGCTCCCGCTCCGCAGCACTCCGGAGATCACGGAAGCGCGATTGCACGATGGGACGCCGCCAGTGATCGAACTGCTGCTGTATTATCCTCCGTACGCGACCCGGTTCGACATGTCGGCCGGCGCGCTATACTGCGTTGCGTTTTCCGGTGGGACAACGCGCGTTAGCTGAGGCCCGGCAGGTGGTGGCGCATTTCCGCGGCGATCTGCCAGGCGAGCCGGACTTTTTCCACGGACGCGGCGATGGCACGGACCCGGAGGACCTGAGCAAGTGTTACAACTGCGGCTACGAGACGCATAAACTCCGGTCGCACTGCCCGAAGTGCGGGACCACTCTGCAATCTCGCCGATGGTCGCGGCGCTTCGGCCTCGTTCTGGTCATTTGCGGAGCCATCATCTGCGGGCTCATGGGATACGTGGTGTGGGATATGGGGCCGTCGCTGATCAACCCGGGAGCGCCGTCTAGCGGGACGCGGTTTTCAGGCACGCCGGCGAAGGCGCGAATGATTCTGGCCATCTTCGGAGCCGTGCTGGCTTTCGGGCTGACGGCGCTCGGCTACGGCCTTTGGCAGATGATTACCGGCCGCCGCAGCAAACGAGTCATCTACTTTGTGGTCGCGCTTGCCGCGTTCCTGGTGTTGCTGGCCTACGTGCTTTAGCGGCTGGTGATCGGTTAGGCCGCAACGGGATTACAGCGGCTTGCCGGATGCCGCATAACGGCCGTCGCGCGCGGAGCAAGTCACCGCGTCGCGCTTTCGCCCGCCGACGTTCGCGCTAAAACATCCTCGACAAGCTGCGCCAAGGGGGAACAAGGTCCGAACCTATGCAACACCCCAATTTCCAACAATTTGCGGCTCTAGTGACCTTCGCCGGCCTCGCTTTGGCCATGCCGGAGACTAGCCTGGGGGCAAAGACGAAATTCCCCTCCGGTAATCCGGCTTTCACCATCGAGCTCCCTGGAGGCTGGACGTCCGAGCTCGATAACAAAGGAAATCTCAGCAGCCATCCGCGCGATGATCCGCGCGTATAATTTTTCGATCCTGGATCTGAATGGAGTTCGGAGCGCGAAAGAGCTGAAGGCGGCGTTGCCTCAGCTGGCGAAGTCCGCAAATCTCAAGAACTTCAAGCTCGGCGAGATCATCGAGACCGGGAGCGAGGCCATGCAATTCGTCGAGGTGAAGGGCCGTGGCGAATCCGACGGCATGACACTGGTTGTCGTCGTCACCGGGTTCGAAGCGCAAAAGGGCAGGTTCTTCGCGCTCTTCAGCGTCGGCGTTGAGAAGACGGAAAAGAAATACGCGAAGGACTACGAAGCGATCGCGGCATCGATCGAGCCGCTCCCGGCGACGGGCGGAAAGGAAACGGCGGCTGCTGCCGCTGAATTGCCGATCGCAGACACGACACTGGGATGGGCGTCAAAGACTGGTGACGTGTCGGTTTACTTCCAGCCCAACGCGAAATGCACGATTGATTTCCGCGGCGCCGAAGGGCGTTACCCACGAGGCGACGGGAACTCGCGAATGACGAAAAGCTACGAAGTAACGTCGCTGCCCGGATCCAAATGGCGCGTCCGGATTCTCTCGGACGATCCTTTCGACATCACATTTCGGGTCACGAAAACCAACCCCGCCGCCAAAAACGGCCAGGCGGTCATCACGGCGATGGGAATAAACCAGGCCGACCCATACCAGCACGGCGAGGAAGCCGAGCTAAAGTTCGTGCGCGGAAAACAGTCTCCGCCGTCCTAGTAAAGGGGACACTCCTCAGACACCCCGGGTCAATGGGAACTCGGGCGGCGACGGACGGGAAGCTGGTTCCCGTCCGTCTCTTCTTACGATCGACACCGGATCTGTCTGGCGTCGCACCCTCTCGACTTACTGTTTGTCGTAAACAACCGTGCTGCTGAACTTCTTGCCGTCGTCGCTCGTCCCGCTGTGAGTGACGGTGCGTGTCTTGCCATCCGCCGATACGACGACCTTGCCACTCGTTGTGACCTTGCCGTCTTTCTTGGAAGTGAACTCCAGCGTGCGCTCGTCGACCTTCGTGTAGGAGCGGGTGCTTTCGCCTGCGCTGCCGGTGACTGGATGATCTTTGCCGTCAGCGCCGCCTGTCCACTCGCTGTGGATCGCTTTGCCGTTCGCATCCACGCCGTCCACGGTGATCTTCATTTTCTCTCCGGCGGCGGAATAAACCACCGTGTTGTTCTTCGGTCCGTTAGCGTCCAGCTTCGATTTGCCCTCGTTCAGCTTCCACGTGCCCATCATCGGGTTGTCGGCCGCGAAACACAGCGCCGCCGCGACGACAGAAAGGAGCAGGGTTAAACCAATTGTTTTTGTTTTCATCGCCGGATTCCGAGGCCTAACGAACAGTCGGTCAACGACCTTTATTGAGTAAGAACGGTCGACCGGGAAAAACTCACTTCTTCAAGTCAATGGCGATAGCGTGAGCCTCGGTGTCGCCGACGTTCTCCAGCGCGTGTTTTGTCGCCTCACGCCACATCGTCGCTCCGGTGGCGACAGGCCGGTCTTCCGTCTTTCCATCTGGGCCAGTCACCTTCAGCTTGGCCCCGCTCAGCATGTAAACGATGCCCGCGGGATGTTCGTGCATGGGCTCTTTCTCGCCCGGCTTGAGGCGGTACTCGAGCACGCGCACGCGATCATTCTCCAGCAGCACCTTGTAAAATTGCGGCGAGACTTTCACGGATCCTGGGCGTGCGCGGTTGCGAGGAGGAGAGCGAGAAGTGCGATGAGAATGGTGGTTTTCATGGGCGGATGGCAAGCTTCAGGACCAAGCGCAGCTCATGGCGGCAGCGTCACCTTGAACTTGATCTGCGCGAGCTGCTCGGGGGCCTTGCCGAGCTTGCGCAGGAAGGGCAGCCAGCGCGGGTCGGAGTGGATCTTGTCGAACAGGTTCTGCGCTACGATTTCGCTGAGTCCCGCATCCTGGTAGGCGACCGCCTTGTCGAGCCACTCGAACGCTTTGTCGGGCTCGCCGCAGAACGCGTAGACGTAGGCGATGTTGTAGGACCAGTCCTTTTCGTACTTCGCGATCAGCGCGTCGCGCGCGGCATCAGCGTCCGCTTCGCGTCCGAGCGCACAGTAGGCCATCGGCAGGGCGATCATCCGCCAGATCTCGTTCTTCTCCTGCTCGATCTCGGCGAGGGCGGCGCGGCGCATCGCCCTTCTGGCAGCAACACCATCCCGAGTTGGGCGTGCGCGCCGCCGCGGCCCGGGCTCAGGCTCAGCACCGCGCGATAGGACGCGATCGCCGCATCGTAGCGGCCGGTCGCGCACTGGGCGGCGCCGAGGTTGTGAAAGCGAGGCAGCATTGACCGGGTCGCGGCGGACGGCCGCCTCGTGGAGCGCCAACGCCTCGATCCAGCCGGCCGAGGCTCGAGAGGAACGTTGGCGGAGTTACCGAGGACGGGGACGTCTGGTCGGATCAAGCGCCAGGGCGCGCTCGAGATGTCGAGCGGCGCCGACGAGATCGTTGTCAGATTGCATCGCGCTTAACCCGAGCGCGGCATGCGCCGGCGCGTACTCGGGGTCGATCGCCAGCGCCTTCTCCGCCGCCTCGCGCGCCTCGGGCGTAGCCCTCGCTGGCTCGACATCACGCCCATGCCCACCTTGGCTATTGAAATTCATGGCCAGCCCGTGCCACGCCGGGGCGTAGCGCGGATCGATTTCGAGGGCCTGGCGGAAGAGCGCGTCGGACTTCGCAAACGCCTCGGGCGTAATCTTGCCGCGCGAGTTCCGTTGGCCTGCAGATAGAGGGCGTAAGCCTGCGGATCGGTTGTGCGCACCTTCGGCGCCGCGCCGAGCAACTTCACCTTCAATTCTTTCACCACCTCGCCCGCGATCTCGTCCTGGATCTTGAAGATGTCGTCCAGCTTGCGGTCGTAGGTCTCCGACCAGAGGTGGTAGCCCTCGGCCGCGCGGATGAGCTGCACGGTGATCCGGAGCTGGTCGCCGCTCTTGCGCACCGAGCCCTCCAGCACGTTGGCCACGCGCAACTGGCGCGCGATCTCCGGGATCTCGACCTGCTTGCCCTTGAACGAGAACGACGAGGTGCGCGCCGCCACCTTGAGCTGCGGAATCTTGGCTAACAAATTCAGCAATTCCTCCGAGATGCCGTCGGAGAAATAACCCTGGTCCTTCGCCTCCGACATGTCGGCGAATGGCAAGACTGCGATGGATTCTTGCGGAACGCCGGGCGCTGAAGCGGAGCTCTTTCGCTCCCGACGATCGACGAATTGGTTGGCCAGCAATGAGCACGACCGCCACGCTAAGCATCGCGATGATCCAGCGATCGACATTCTTGCGCTGCCCGCGCGCGACCGGGCTCGCCGGGCCTGGAATCTCGCTCTCACGTTGCAGTCCCTGCGGTGTCCACTCGTAGTCCCAGGCAAACAAGACCCAAAACGGGAATCCCACCGTCGCCGCCACTAATAATCCAGCGCACGATCCACTCGGAGATGTGGAAAAACGGAAAGACTTGCGTCGCGACCTGCACCAGGAGCCACGCGCTCGGCCGCGTAGAATGCAGCCGCGCGCGGGACATTCCGCCGCTTCAGCTCGCCGAAGAAGTTGCGCTCGCTCATCTCGAATGAAGGCGATTCGTATCAGGAAAACGCCGCGTCGCACAGTGCGCTTAATCGCTGCGCGCCGCCGTTGTTAGAGCGTGAGTTCAGCTGCGTAGCGGTTGAGGGCCATCGCGCCCCATCACTTCTTTGGTGTCGCCTTCTTGTTCGCCGACGCTTTTGCTCTGCTCTTTCCTTTGCCGAGGAGCGCCCGCGCAGCGCGGTAATTGGCCATGTGCTCCTTCACGGGGACGCGCGCAACGGTGCGGCCGACTACGTCGAGAGCCAGGTCCTCCAACTTTTTGAAGCGGACGCAACCTTTCCCCATGTCGAGCTTCTTGCCGCTCTTCTTGTATTGATTCGCTCGTCTCCCGACTCGCTCACCGCTACCTCGCGGCTTAACCGTCCATGTCGCTCGTTCCCATTCGCTCCATTCGCTGATGAACCAGTCCCTGAGAGTGGGATGACCGTAGAAGCACAGGAAATGCAGCACCATGCCCGACTTCTGCGAGGCGAGCGCCACAAATGACAGCGGCACTTTGGGATTCTCGCCATAGCCCGCCGGATACAGGGACAGCGGGACGTACCAGCCGATCATCCCGAACTGGATGCCCTCCTCATATCCGTCCGGCAGGTTCTCATTGATCGCCTTGCGCACGGCGCTGAGCGCGGCGCGGCGATCCGCGGGGAGTGCGGCGAGGTACTCGGCCACGGTGGACGCTGTCATGTGGGCGACGATACCCGCTGAACTGTGTGGCGGACAAGCCTCATGCACCGCACCGCCGCTCGGCCTCTTTTCAAGGGCCCTTCGTCGCTATACGTGAGTCACGTATAGCGCCTTGGTCGGCTCGTGTGGCACCAGTTTCTCCAACCAGGCGTTCCAGTCGTGACGGTGGCGCTCCCGCTGCCGTTGACTGCGGGCCGTCGTCGTCCAGCAAGGACGCGCGCCTCGCACTGCAAAACTCAAGCTGCATGAACTCAGGCTGCGAACTGAGGCTATACGTGACTCACGTATGGCATCGTCTCTTCGACAATGGCTTTTGGGACACGATTTCGTCACAGGCGGCATCGATGCCTGGCCGCTTCGTCTTTCCCGTTCCGGCTTCTCGCCGGTTCATTCTTCGCTCTTTGTAGCGGCGTCATCATCTGGGTGGTCGCTGGCGGCGGGGGCTGTTTCGTGGAGGAGTTTACCGAAGAAAGCGTAGCTTGCTTTTGCCCCGGATATCTCAAGACGCCAATGCGTGAAGTCCTCGGCATTGTCGCACCGGTTGCCGCGTCCCTGGAAGATCAGGGTATAACGGGCGGGCGCGGTGAAACCTTTCTCGAAGATGCCGTTGCCTTTTGCGACTCCTGCGCAGCGCCATTCTTTGTAAAGAACCGGCCCCAGTCCCCGATCTTGACTGTCGTGGAGATCGGCCGAAAATCTTGTCATCCGCGCCGGTAGCGGAAGGCTCAGTGTCCCCGTTCTTGGCATCCGCTGTCCGGAAGGTCAGACGCCACCACCGGGCCTGGTACGCGACGGAAACGGTATTCTCCTGCGTGATGCTGCCTAGGCCCTTAAGCGAATCTTCTCCAGCTTCGGTGAGATACAGCTGTGCGGCGGGCGCGAACTGCATCCCCTCCAGTTGGGCGCGGTGATATTCTGAAAGCGGCGCGTTAGGGACGAGGCTGTCCTCGCCCGAATCAGTGCAACACGCGCAACCGAGAGCACCCTGAAACGAAACGGCCAGGATCGCGGTTGCCAACAGGAAGGTGGGGATGGAGCAGGGATGGGAGTGGTCATGGGCGCATTCTGTTGCGCTCGCGGAATGATCTTCGAGAAGATTCGGTGGACGCTGCCGAGCGGATCCGAGAGTGTTCGTGGACGAATGGTGCCCGCCTAATCGCAGGGGGCGGTTGTTTTTGAACGAGGAAGGATCAGGTCATGGATCACAGAGCAGTCATCTCCATCTTGCTCGCGTGCGTCGCGAGCGTATTCGCCGCCGAACCGGGAGAGCAAGAGAGCGACAAGGCTGAAACCGAGTTCCGTTCGCCTGATGGCAAGTTTGGGCTGCAGTTGGTGGAAGATCCGGAAACTTCGCGAAACGATCGCGTGGTGCTCGTGGAGTGGGCGACCAAGCGCGTGGTCCAGGTGCTAAGTGATCCGGAGCGGCCTGAATACGCGCACAAGGCAAGGTTGGATTGGTCCGACGATTCAATGCGCGTGGCGGCCTACACCGGCGGGCGGCATGATGGCGATACCCATATCTTCGTGCGGGACGGCGACAACTTCACCGAAGTAAAGCTGCCCGATCTACCGGATCTCCCGAACAAGCCCAGCGCGAAGATTGCGAAGCAGCACAAGGGAGGTTTTCCCAGAATGCACACTGAGTATGACCTCAAGTTCGATCACTGGCTGCCCTCGGGAGTCGTGCTGAATTTAAGCAACTCGTATGGCGGCAGTGATGGATCTCTGGTTTGGAAGATCGAGCTCACGCTCGAGATCGACGCGAAACTCCACGCAACGATCAAGCGGGCCGTGAAAACGGAAAAGGTTTACGAAGGCTGACCCTTCCGCGGCGACAGTGTGGCTGCCAAGATTGGCAATCCAGGTTAGTTGATATTGATCCTGCCGGGTGTGCGGCCGCGAAGACTTACACCTCCGCCTTTAGGATTCCTTTTCGCCTTTAGATCTCTAACGGCGCCTTTCGCTTTGCGTTTCGCTTTTTTCGGTTCGGCCATGGTGATCCTCCTGCTTCATTGATGATAAAGTGCATCATGCGGTCGGGTCAATGATGCATGAGCGGAAGTGTGAAATCCTAACATTTGGTTGGCCGGTCCGTCGCATTCGATTCTTTGTTTGGTCTGACGTTCGGCATCGCTCGCGGAGTTGTGCTGTTCTCCCAAGTCTCGCGCAAGAGGGCGAGCAAAGAAAGCCGAGCGCGTCCAAGCTTCTGGTTCAAGTCAGTACGCAGAACCCGAGTGGCGACGGTGAGAGTGCGGGAAGCGAACGGAATTGCCATGAGGGCGCTGGCGGAGGCGATTGGGATGAGCCGATATAGACGGCAGAGCCGCGAAACGTCTGGTCAGTTCCA
>CAWJNS010000003.1:0-83569 GCA_963844275.1 uncultured Verrucomicrobiae bacterium | reverse complement strand
GCGGAAATACGGACCGGTCAACGAGCGCGGCAGTCGCTGGACCCTGCCGGGGCGTTTCGTCGGCAACGGACCGTTCACGCTCGAAGAATGGAAGCTCAACGTTCGCGTGCGGGCCCAGAAGAGCCCCACCTACTGGGATGCCGATACCGTGAAACTCAACGGCATTGTCTTTCACACGATCGACAGCCTGAGCGTCGAAGAGCGCGCGTTTCGCTCCGGCCAGATCCACATGACGGACGCCATCCCGATCAACCGCATCGATCCGTATCGCCGCCAAAACTCCAACCTGCTGCGGATCGATCCATATCTCGGAACCTATTTCTATCGCGTGAATGTGACGAAGCCGCCGCTGGACAACCGGCTCGTCCGGCGGGCGCTCGCGATGGCCATCGACCGGCAATCGATTGTCGACAACGTGACGCGGGGCGCGCAATTGCCGGCCGGTTCGTTCACGCCTCCAAAGACCGCCGGCTACACGCCGGAACATTCGATTCCCTACGACGTGGCGCAGGCGCAACGCACTCTCGCGGAGGCAGGCTTTCCAGAAGGCCGCGGGCTGCCGCCGATCGAGATCCTGTTCGATACTTCCGAAAACCACCGCACCATCGCGGAAGCGATCCAGCAGATGTGGCGGAAGAACTTGAAGGTGAACGCCACTCTCGTGAACCAGGAACAGAAGGTCTACTTCAGCTCCCGGCGCCAGATGGCCTACCAAATCGTGCGTTCAAGCTGGATCGGCGATTACAACGACCCGAATTCATTCCTCAACCTCTGGGTGAGCGGCGGTGGCAATAACATGACCGGCTGGACGAATCCCGAATACGACCGGCTGATCGCCGAAGCCGGACAGACCGCCGACCCGGGGGCCCGTTTTGCGGCCTTCCAGCGCGCGGAAGCGATCCTCCTCGAGGACGCGCCCATCCTGCCGATCTACTTCTACACCCACTGCTTTCTCCTCCAGCCGAACGTGCAAGGCTGGTATCCCACGATCCTCGACCACCACCCGTACAAGCACGTCCACCTGGAATGAAACAAGGTCTTCTTGCTCTCGTCGTATTCACCACGCTCGCCACGGTCGCGCTCGCACTCGACCCGCCGCCAAAGAGCGCGCTCGATGCAATCGACCCCGACGATCTGCTCAAGCACATAAATGTGCTGGCGGCGGATGAGTTCGAGGGCCGCGGCCCCGGATCACAAGGCGAAGAGCTGACGGTCAAATACCTCAGCGAGCAGTTCAAAGCGCTCAGCCTGAAACCCGGGAATCCCAACGGCAGCTATACCCAGGAAGTGCCGCTCGCCGGCATTACGACGACCCCGACGTTGACGTTCAAAGTCGGGGACAAGACGACGGAGCTGAAATCTCCGGATGACTACGTTGCCTCCTCCGCACGTCTGCAGAAAACGATCGACATCGCCGACTCCGAGATTGTTTTTGTCGGCTACGGAGTCGTGGCGCCGGAGTACGGCTGGGATGATTACAAGGGTTTCGATGTGAAAGGCAAAACGATCCTGATGCTGATCAACGATCCCGCCATTCCTGATCCGGTCGATCCGGCGCGTCTCAATCCCAGATGTTCGGCGGTCGCGCCATGACCTACTACGGCCGCTGGACCTACAAATACGAAGTCGCGGCGCAGAAAGGAGCGGCCGCGGCCGTGATCATCCACGAGACCGAACCGGCGGCGTATCCGTATGCGGTCGTGCGCAGCAGCTGGGGGAAGGAGAATTTCGAAATTGATGCTCCCGGCAAGAACATGGACCAGGTCACCGTCCGCTCCTGGATCACGCTCGAGGTGGCGAAGAAGCTGCTGGCCGACAGCGGCCAGGATTTCGAGGCGCTGAAGCGAGCGGCGTTGCGCAAAGATTTCAAGCCGGTGGTGCTCGGCGCGACCGCGACCTTCCACCTCCAGCAGAAGGTGCGGTCATTCAAGTCGCACAACGTGGTCGGCAAAATCGACGGCCACGATCCGAAGCTCAAAGACGAGTGGATCATGTATACCGCGCATTGGGATCACCTCGGAAAACACGCGAACGTCGACGGCGATCAGATCTTTAATGGCGCGGTCGATAATGCCTCCGGCGTGGCGGCAATCCTCGAACTGGCTGACGCCCATCGGAAACTCCCGACCCCGACAAAGCGCTCGGTTCTGTTCATGGCCACCACCGCGGAGGAAGCCGGCCTGCTCGGCGCGAAGTACTATGCCGAGCACCCGCTTTACCCAGTGGAAAAGACACTCGCTGACATCAACATCGACGGCACCAACGTCTGGGGAAAAACGCGCGACCTTGAGGACATCAGCAACGGCAATTCCACCCTCGACGATCTGCTCGGCGCCTCGGCGAAGGCGCGCGACCGTGTCCTGGTGCCGAACAGCAAACCGGAACGCGGCGCTTTTTATCGTGCCGATAATTTTGAGTTCTCCAAGGTTGGAATTCCCTCGCTCTACACCGGCCGCGGCAAGGACTACCTCGGCAAACCGGCCGGGTTTGGGGCCGAGAAAACGGAGGATTACGTGGCTCACCTTTACCATCAACCGTCCGATCAGGTGGATCCGGCGTGGGACCTTTCCGGCGCGGCGGAGGACATCCGGCTGCTCTTCGAGGTTGGCTACACCGTGGCCAACGGCGATACCTGGCCCGAGTGGACGCCGGGCACGGAATTCAAAGCGCGCCGTGACCAGATGCTGAAGGAGAAGCGGTAGCGACTCCCTTCCGCACTGCACTGCTCAGGCTGTAGCGCGGTTGCTCTTTTCGCGTTCAGGCGTTCGTTGGGCTTGCCGAATGGACTTCTCCCTACCGATCGCGAGCGCGCTCATTGGCGTGTTCGTGCTGCTGTGCGGGCGAAAGATCTTCTGGATTTGCGTAGCCGCGATCGGTTTTGCCGCGGGCGTGGAATTGGCGCCGCACCTTGTCAGCCAGCCCACGCCGCTGATGCAACTCAGCCTCGCGCTGGTGCTCGGGTTCATCGGCGCGCTGCTGGCAATGTTCCTGCAAAAACTCGCGATCGGACTCGCCGGCTTCGCGATCGGCGGCCGGCTGGCGGTTGGCCTGGCGACGGCGTTTCTCGTCGACTCGGCGAATGGCTATTGGATCACCTTCCTGATCGGCGGCGTGATCGGCGCCATTCTGCTACTCAGCCTCTTTGATTGGGCGATCATTTTGCTCTCCGCGCTCCTCGGGGCGCACCTCATCGTGGGCGCCTTCGTCCTCCCGCAGACCGGCGCGACGATTCTCTTCGTCGCGCTGACGATCATCGGGATCATCGTGCAGAGCGCAACGCTCCGGCGACGGGGCGCCGCGACCGATTAAGTCGGCCGGCGGTCAGAACGCCTTGATAAGACCAGCCACATCGCCGCCAATCTGGCGCATGCTGCGCGCAAGAAGCTCGCGATAGCCACCGCCGAACAGACCAAAGCCGGAGCGCCGCTCCTGCGTGAAACGGACGAGCACTTTATTGGTGCGACCGTCGATGATCTCGCCGGTAATGCCGACCTTCGCCGCCCCGGCGCCAAACCCGCCCCAGTAACGCGCTGCCTGGGAGCCCGGGTCGCTCTTCATGATCCGCGCCTGCACGAGAAGCGCATTGCTGCCGCCCTCGCCCGTCTGCACCTGCATGCCCGGCAGTTTTCCGCGCAATCCCTCCACAAAAGCGTCAGTGCTACTCGCGAGCGCCGCTTTCACAGCCGCGTAGCTATTGTCGCTCTTCTCGGGCAAGGGCGCGTTGCTCGTGTCAAGGCGCTGAACTACCACCCGGCTATAGCTGCTGCGTTGGAACGACTGCACGATCGTCACCTCATCGACATCGTGCCAATCGGTATAGCGTCCTGGCTTCGGCCCGCCACCTTTCTGCGCCTCCGCCGTGAGGGGCAAAAGCAGTGCGGCCACGACCGCGAAACCGACGGAGACACAGGAAATCGTCATCCGCATCGTGTAGCTAATCCGCGTGCCGGTTGTCCAGAGCGTCAGTGGCGGAAATGCCGCACGCCGGTGAAGACCATCGTCATATTGCGCTCGTCGGCGGCCGCGATCACTTCCTGGTCGCGCACCGAACCGCCGGGCTGAATCGCCGCCGTCGCGCCCGCCTCGGCCGCGGCGATGAGCCCGTCGGGGAAGGGAAAAAATGCGTCGCTCGCCACTGCGCTGCCCGCGAGCGACAACCCCGCTTCCTGCGCCTTCCAGACAGCGATGCGCGAGGCGTCGACGCGCGACATCTGGCCGGCGCCGATGCCAAGTGTCCGATCCGCCGCCGCGTAAACGATGGCGTTCGACTTCACGTGCTTCACCACCCGCCAGCCGAAGATCATCGCGGCCAGTTCGTCCTCCGTCGGCTGCCGCTGCGTCACCACTTTCATCGGACAGCTCACTGCGCGGCCCATCGTCCTTGTCCTGCACGAGCACGCCTCCGCAGACCGAGCGGATGTCCACTTCCGGTTCGCCCGTCTTTCTTGGCGGGCAGACTGCGAATCAGGCGCAGGTTCTTCTTTTTCTGGAATAACGCGCGCGCGCTCGCGCTCGAACTCCGGCGCGATGATCACTTCGCTGAAAATCTCGCTGATTGCCTTGGCCAGCGGCTCATCGATCGGCCGATTGCAGATGATGATGCCGCCAAACGGCGCCTGCTTATCGGTGGCGAAAGCTTTCTCCCAGGCGCCTCGCAGATCCGGGTCGGTGCCGACGCCGCACGGGATTGGTGTGCTTCAGGATCGCGACGGTCGGCTCGGTCGAATTCGCCGATCAGGTTCGTCGCGGCGCTGATGTCGAGAATGTTGTTAAACGACAGCTCCTTGCCGTGCAGTTTCTCGAAGCACTCGTCGAAATCGCCGTAAAGCGCCGCTTTCTGGTGCGGATTTTCGCCGTAACGCAGCCGCGTCACGAGCGGCAGCGACAAGGAAAATGACGCATCGGTCGATTGCTCTTGGTTCAGGAAGGTGCCGATCGCGCGGTCATATCTCGAGGTCTTGACGAACGCTTTGATCGCGAGCCGCTCGCGCAAGCGCAGCGAAGTGCCGCCTTCGTGGTCGCGCATATTCTCCAGCACCTCATCGTAATCAGCCGGGTCGACAACGACGGTGACGGATTCGTAGTTCTTGGCCGCGCTGCGAATCATGGACGGCCCGCCGATGTCGATTTGCTCGATTGCTTCCGCCAGCGTGACGCCGGGTTTCGCGACCGTCTCCTCGAAGGGATAGAGATTCACCACCACCAGATCGATCGGCTGAAAGCCCTGCTCCTTCGCCTGCTTTTCGTGCAATGGATTGCCGCGTTTGTAGAGCAAACCGCCGTGCACCCGCGGATGCAGCGTTTTGACGCGTCCTTCGAGCACTTCGGGATAATCGGTGAAACTGCGAGACGTCGCGGACCGGCACCCCCTCCTTGCCGCAGCAGATCGGCCGTGCCGCCGGTGGAGATGATATCGACGCCCTGCTTCTCCAGGGCGCGGGCAAACTCGGCGATGCCCTTCTTTTCGGAGACGGAAATCAGGGCGCGCGTGATTCTCATGGGACGTTAAAGCGTTGCAGTGTTTCGGCGGTGCAGCGGGCAAGGCGAACTCGCTTCAACACCTGATCGCTTTAACGCTTCATCGCTCCTCACCGATCGAGCACGACGTGCTTCGCCATCGGGTAGAGCGCGGGGCAGCAGCCGATCGTTTCGCAGAACGCCTTGCTGAAATGACTCAGGCTTGAATAACCGACCTCGGTGGCCGTTTCCGTCACATTGTATCGACCGCTGCGGAGAAGCTCCGCCGCGCGTTCCATCCGCATGTTGCGCAGCACCTGCGGAATCGTGAGACCGACTTCGCGCGAAAAAATCCGGCTAAGGTGAAATGGGCTGCAGCCCACCTCCCGGCCGAGCGCTTCGAGCGTGGGCGGATTCGCGAGATCCCGCGCGAGCAGTTCCTTGGTGCGCTCCACCCGCTCGCGCGCGACCCGTTTCTGCCGCATGCAGAAGAGCTCCGGATCTTTGGGCGTGAAAAGGAAATGGGCCATCAGCTCCAGTGCTTTGCTTTGATACCAAAGCGCCTGCGGCCGCTTTGGGCACTGGCGGTTGCAGCAGACTGCCGACGACGGTGCGCTGCTCCGCGCTCATCGGTCGCGGCGTCGAAACAACGCTGCTTTCTCTCTCCGGAAAGACCGCGCCGCGCACGTGGGGATCGAGGTCCCCGGCACAATCGGCCAGCTGTTTCTGCAGGTGCTCGCGCGAAAACTCGAGGGTGATAAATTGATGCCGGTCGTGCGCCCGGCGGGTGGCGGGCAGCGGTTCATCCGAGACGGCGTAGTAGCCGGCGCTGCCGGAGACGTAGTCGCTCTGCGCCTGCGCCCCAACGGCCCCGCGCCCGTTCATGTTCAGGCAAAACTCGATGCTCCGCGGACGAAACGTTTCGCCCCAATCGAGCGCCTGCTGAGCGCGGAAGTCGTGCCACTCCACGCTCAAGCCGAGCCGCTCGAAATCGCCATACAGCGGCCGCCAGCCATTCGAGACTTCGCGCCAGGGCAACTTAACCTCGACGCGGCGTTGGTTTGCGTTCATCCGGCGCAATCTACGCGGCGGCAGGTGCATATTGCAAGACGCCCCGCGATCGCCCACCGGTTGGACCGAAATCAGCTGCGGCGCATGAAATCGTCGAACGATCCGCGTACCCGCTCAAACATGCGTTGCGCGTCGCGTTTCGTCCGACGGAACATGCGTTTGACCTCAGCCTTGACCGGGTTTTCGTCAGAATCCTCCGCCTCAAGATCACTGTCGTCGATCCCATCATTGGCTTCCTCAACCGGCGGCGGTCCGACCCGGCCGACAGGCTGTGAGGGCTGTCCCCCCACCATGTTCCCGCCAGCATACATTCCCTCCACGCGGGTGACGTTTCCTTTCATCGCGGAAATGTGCATCCGGCCGACTGGTCGCCGTTTGTCGTCCTGTAAGGTGATATCCCAGACAGGGACCCCGCGCTCATTGCTGCGCAATGTGTAGTCCACGGTTGTGAAATTCGTGTGCGATTTGTCGGCGGTGTAGTTCGCCACCGAAAAGGCGCCGCTGGAATCGAGATTTAAACGCGAGGTGTTGATCGTCGCCGCGGGGCCGGAGCCGGCGGCGCCGGGTGTGCTATCGCCGACGATCCGCCCGCCGGCCACCTGCAGCTCGCGCACGCCACCCGGGGCGTTGCGGTCCGCGATCAGCACCCGCCAGCGTTGCGGCTGCGGATCGCCGTCGGTGCCGGTAACGGAAATGATCCGGTTGAGGGCGGCCCGATTGTACTGCGTGCCGACAACTTTCAGCGCCTCATAGGCGGTGCTCTGGGGCTCGGCCAGGGCCGACGCCGCGATGAACAACGTCACGAAAATGAACCTCCACATGCGGCAGACAGAACTTCGCCTCGCCGCCGCTGTCCACCGACTTTTCCGGTTGCATAGTCCCGCAGGGCCGCTTGTATGTTCAGCCTTGGCGTTGCCGATGAAGAACAGAAAGGTCGAGTTCTGCAGCCACACTGGGAACCTGGCTCTGATGCGCAACTTCGTCCGCGGGTTCCTGGACAATCTGCCGTTCAGCGAAAAGGAGCGCACGCTGATGGTGCTGGGCGTCGATGAAGCCTGCACGAACATCATTCGGCACGCTTATGAGCTGCAGGACGACAAGCCGATCGCACTGTCGCTGGAAGCAAAGGCGGGACTGCGTCTGCCTGCGGCTGCGTGATTACGGCCGGCAAAAGGCGCCGGAAGAAATGCGGGGCCGCTCCCACGATCGGATCCAGCCCGGCGGCCTCGGTCTGCATCTCATCCGCAGCGCGTTCGACAAGGTCGACTACATCCTCAAACGCCGAAGGCACCGAACTGGTGTTGACGAAGAAGCTCGGTTGAAGACCAGAAGCCAGGGAAGGCGTCGTTGATCCTTTGGCATGCTGGATTCCAACTGCATTCCGCTAATTGACGGCGATGAAACCACCCGAGCCTGATCCCTCCTTCGAAGTCTCGCTGCGGCCGCCGATGTTCAGCGAGTTCACCGGCCAGGTGAAGGTCTGCGAGCGCTTGGAACTGCTTGGTGGAAGCGGCCAAGCAGCGCGGCGATGTGCTCGAGCATATCCTGCTCAGCGGGCCGCCCGGTTTGGGCAAAACGACCCTGGCGCACATCATCGCGAACGCGATGGGGGTGAACGTCAAAAACACCAGCGGACCGGTGATCGAAAAAGCGGGCGAGCTGGCGGGATTGCTCACGAGCCTGGAAAAAGGCGACGTGCTCTTCATCGACGAGATCCACCGGCTGCAGCCGACGATCGAGGAATACCTCTACCCCGCGATGGAGGATTACCGGCTCGACATCATCATCGACCAAGGACCGCAGGCGCGCAGTCTGCGGCTTGCAGCTGCCGAAGTTCACGCTGATCGGCGCGACCACGCGGGCCGGGATGGTGAGCGCGCCGCTTGCGTTCACGCTTCGGGATGACAGCGCGGCTCGATTATTACGCGGCCGACGAGATGCACAAGATCATCACCCGCAGCGCGGGCCTGCTCGGGGTGGAGATCGATTCCGAGGGCGCGGCGGAGATCGCCGCCCGCACCCGCGGCACCCCGCGGACTGCGAATAATCTGCTCCGCTGGGTGCGCGATTACGCGCAGGTGAAAGCGGACGGCCGAATTACGGCGCCGGTGGCGGATCGCGCGCTCGACCATGCTCGAGATCGATCGCGACGGGTTCGATCAATGGGACAAGCGCATCATCGAAGCGTTGATCCACAAGTTTAACGGCGGGCCGGTCGGCTTGAATTCGCTGGCCGTGGCGATCGGCGAGGAAGCCGGGACGCTGGAGGAAGTGAACGAGCCCTACCTGATCATGGAAGGCTACATCAAACGCACACCGCAAGGCCGCGTCGCGCTGCCGAACGCCTACCGCAAGCTCGGCCTGAAACCGCCGGTCGGACGCGCAGTCGGAGTTGTTCGGGAGTTAGACGAGATGCTGGAGTCGCGATTTGTTTCGGCGCGGCCGCCAAGGTCCTCACTGTTGCCGAACTGACGCGCGCCATCCGCGGCCCGCTCGAGACGAGGTTTGGCGCGGTCTGGGTGCAGGGCGAAATTTCGAATTACAAGCTGCACCCGTCCGGTCACCAGTATTTCACATTGAAAGATCACCGGGCGCAGATCTCGTGCGTGATTTTTCGCAACACCCTCCCGCCATTCCGCCAACCGCTCGTCGGATGGTGCGCAGGTCCAGGTCTACGGCAATGTCTCCGTCTTCGAAGCGCGCGGACAATATCAGCTCAGCGTGCAATCTGCTGCAGGCGCGCGGACTTGGTTTGCTGCAGGCGAAGTTCGAGGCGTTGAAACGCAAACTGGAGGCGGAGGGGCTCTTCGACCCCGCGCGCAAACGTCCGCTGCCCGCGATTTCCGAAACGCATCGGCATCGTCACGTCGCCGAGCGGCGCGGCGATCCGCGACATGCTCAATGTGCTGCAACGCCGCGCGCCCCGGCTGGAGATCCTGATCAGTCCGGTGCGCGTGCAGGGCACGGGCGCCGCGGCGGAAATTGCGGTCGCGATTCGCGAACTGGCCCAGCCGGACCAATCGCCTGGCAGCCGCTCGACCTGATCGTGATCGCCCGCGGCGGCGGCAGCATCGAAGACCTGTGGGAGTTCAACGAAGAAATCGTCGCGCGCGCGATCTTTGATTCCCCGATTCCGGTGGTCAGTGCGGTCGGCCACGAGATCGATTTCACGATCGCGGATTTTGTCGCCGACCTGCGCGCGCCCACTCCGAGCGCGGCGGCGGAATTGATCGTGCCGGATTCCGCCGACCTGCTGCGCAGAATCGATGAGCTCTCCGTCTCCCTCGAACGCAATCTTCGCAATTTCCTTTCCCATGCGCGGACAAAGCTCCGCAACCTTTCCGAGAAGGCGCTGACGCGCGATTTGGCGGCGCGAATGCGCGATGCGCAGCAGCAACTCGACCTCGTTCGCGAGACCCTCGGGCGACTTCTGGAACGTTCGCTGGCCGACGCGCGCGCAGGTCTGCTGCTTCGGGCCCGAGCCCTCCAGGCGCGCAACGTCCCGCGCGAGATCGAGGCGGGCCGCGAAAGACTGGCGTCGCTGCAGCGTCGCCTCCCCGCTTTGCCGGCCAGATTAATGCGCACCGTGCAGGAACGCTTGCAGCGCACGACGGCCGTTTTGCGGGTGCTCGGGCCGGAGGAGACACTGCGGCGCGGCTACAGCATCACAACCACCGAAGCTGGTCAGATTATCAGCTCGGCCGGTGATGCGCGGCCGGGGACGCGGATCACCACCCGGGTGATTGACGGGACCTTCGAATCCGAGGTTCTCAGCCCGGCGGCCGTTCCCTAACCGGACGGATTCGTCAACGCCGTGTCGCCGTCGCCGGTGGCAGCCGTATCGTCGCCGGCGTCCCCTGGAAGCACACCGATGGCCGCCCGGAATTTCTTGTCGTCGTTGGACCAACCGTTCTTGGTGGCCTGGTTCTTTCGGAAGATCGCAGCATCGCCGCCCTTCCGCATCACGACGAAACCCTTGTCGCCGTAGGGGATCCCGGTGGTCGCAAGCGCCGTGTTGTAAACGTAGTTCGCGCTGACTGCGAAGAGCGTATTCGAGGCATCGCCTTCCGCCACTTTGTAGACTCTTCAGTCCGGATCTGCCGGAGATAGTTGACCGTGGTCGTTCCGCCCGGCGCCGCCGCTGCTGGGTTGACACTCGCGTTCGCGCCTGGAGCGGTGAGAATTTTCTGCAGATCGCCCGGCTTGAGATAATCATTCTGCACCAGCGTCTGGCAGGACCTGTTGCAGGGTGGTGATCTCCGGCTGCGCCCCGCCGGGCCAGGACAAGCTCGGATCGGAGTTGGTTGACCCATCCGTCGCCATCTGGAACCCCGCGAGGTAAAGCTGGCGGGCGTTGTTCATCGTGCCGGTCATCTGGCCGCGCGTGAGTGCATTTGTCAGGGCGGGAACGGCGAGGCCCGCCAGCACGGCGATGATCGCGATGACGATCAGGAGTTCGATCAGGGTAAAAGCGGAGGTCTGTTTCGTCATGGGGAGGCGGGGTGTGGGAAAGCTGCGACGCCACGTCGCAGGGGTCAAGCCGAATACGGCCGCGGCTCGTCCACGGCGGGCGACATCTCGACGTCTGCAGGCTCGACCTCAGCTGGCGGCCGCTCCAGCTTGAACGCCAGCGTGGCCAGCGGTGGCAACTCGATCATGAGGGAGTGCGTGCGGCCCGACCACGGTTGGTCGGCCGCGTCCAGCCCGCCCATGTTGCCGATGTTGCTCCCGCCATACGTCTCGGCGTCGGTGTTGATGATCTCACGATAGAAACCGGCTTCCGGCACGCCGATGCGGTAGCCGTGCAGGACCTGCGGCGTGGCGTTGACGAGGAAGACAATCACGTCACCCGCTTGCGAGCGGCGCATGAACACGACCACGCTGTTATCCGCATCGTGAAAGTCGATCCACTCGAAGCCTTCGTGCGTCTCGTCCAGTTCCCAGAGCGCCGGCTCGGTTTTGTAGATGTAATTGAGATGCTGAACGAGGCGGCGGAGACCGTCGTGCCTCGGCTGAGCAAGCAAAGCCCAGTCGAGCTCGGCGTCGTGATTCCACTCCCGCACTTGGCCGAATTCGCCGCCCATGAAGAGCAGTTTTTTGCCGGGATGCCCGTACATCCACGCGTAGAACATCCGCAGATTCGCAAACTTCTGCCATTCATCGCCCGGCATCTTGCCGAGGAGCGAGCCTTTCACATGCACGACCTCATCGTGGCTCAGCACGAGAATGAAATGTTCGCTCCACGCGTACATGATCGAGAACGTGATGCTGTTGTGATGGAAGCGGCGGAAGATCGGATCGAGCTTCATGTAATGCAGGAAGTCATGCATCCAGCCCATGTTCCACTTCATGCCGAAGCCGAGGCCGCCGAGATATGTCGGGCGCGTCACGCCGGGCCAGGCGGTTGATTCCTCCGCGATCGTGAGCGACGCCCGGAAAACGCTCGGCGCAGACGTCGTTCGTCTGCTTCAGGAAATGAACCGCCTCCAGATTCTCGCGGCCGCCGAAAGCGTTCGGAATCCACTGCCCCGGCTGGCGGGAGTAATCGAGGTAAAGCATCGACGCCACCGCATCCACGCGCAGACCGTCGATGTGATACTGATCGAGCCAGAAGAGAGCGTTGCCGGTGAGAAAATTGCGCACTTCGTTGCGCCCGAAATTGAAAATTAGCGTACCCCAATCCTGATGCTCGCCCTGCCGCGGATCGGCGTGCTCGTAGAGATCGGTCCCGTCAAATTCCGCCAGCCCGTGCGCATCCTTCGGAAAATGGGCCGGCACCCAATCCATGATGACGCCGATCCCCGCCTGATGGCAGGCGTCGACGAAATGCCGGAATTCATCCGGCGTGCCGAAGCGGCTCGTGGGCGCGTAGTAATTGGTGACCTGATACCCCCACGAACCCTCGAACGGATGCTCCGCCACCGGGAGCAGCTCGATGTGCGTGTAGCCCATCTCGACCACGTACGGCACGAGCGTTTCCGCGAGCTCGAGGTAGCTCAACGAAGCGGTTCCCCTCCTCCGCCTGCCGCCGCCAGGAGCCGAGGTGGACCTCGTAGATGCTCATCGCGGTCTTGTTCCAATCCCTGCTCCGCACGCGCGGCCATCCACTCCGCGTCGCGACCACTGATAGCGCTTGAGGTTGTAAACCAGCGACGAGGTGTCCTTGCCCCACTGGCTGAAGAACGCGAAGGGATCGCTCTTCAACAGGCGCTTCCCACCCGGTATGCGAATCTCAAATTTGTAGTGCGTCCCTTCGGCCACGCCCGGCAGAAAGAGCTCCCAGACGCCGCTGCCCAGCAAGCGCCGCATCGGGTGGACGCGGCCGTCCCAGACGTTGAAATCGCCGACCACGCTGACGCGTTGGGCATTCGGCGCCCAAACCGCGAAGTAGACGCCCGCCACGCCCGCGACGTTCCGCAGCTGCGCGCCGAACTGATCATAGATCTGCTGGTGGTTGCCCTCCGCGAAAAGATGCAAATCCACCTCGCCCATGAAAACACCATAGGCATACGGATCGCGCTCAATTTGCTCGGATCCATCCGACGCGACCACGCGCACCTGGTAGGCCAGATCGCGCGGCATCCCGGGCAGTACCGCCTGAAAAAATCCCTCGGCGTTCAACCGATCCGCCGCGACTTCTGCGCCGGGGTCCGCGCCGGTGACGATGAAAACTTCCTTCGCTTCCGGCCGGAAGACACGGATGACGAGATTCTCCCCCACGCGATGGGGCCCCAGAAGACGGAACGGGTCGGGATGCGCGCCGGCCAAAAAAACACCCACCTCATCCACCGGCACGCCAAGGATCTCGAAGTTGCTCATGTCCCAGCGGCAACCTAATCAGAACGGCCGCCGATGGAAACAGCGGATGCCGGGGCCGTCCGGGCGGGCGGGATGAGGTTTCGGTAGCGACCTGCATGGCGTGGTGTCTACTCTGGGCTTGAAAATGGATTCCGTCCTCGCCATAGCGAACACCACCAAATCGCGCGCAGCCTGGCCGTCGCTCCCTGCGAAGGCGGCCCCGGCGCGCCGGACAGTGAGCTGATGCGATACGCGCTCCTGGCCTTCCATTTCGGCACCTATCTCGCCTTTCGGTTGTGCGAAGCCCTGCTGCGTTTTTTACCGCTTGATGTCGCCTTCACGGTGGGGAAGGCCGCTGGCATCGGCGTCTACCAATTGGCGCGCAACCGCCGGAACCTGGCCCAGAAGAACTTGCGCCTGGCGTTCGGCAAGGAAATGACCGAAACGCAGCTGCGAGCACTCAATCGCGAGCATTTCCAGCTCCTCGGCGCCAATCTTTTGGCCGGCCTGAAGGCTTCCACGATGCCGCACGAAAAACTGTGGGAACGCGTCACCGCGAACGTGCCGGAAAATCGCGGGCGGACCGGCTGGGTGGCGTTGATCAGCCACATCGGCAACTGGGAACTCTTCAGCCACCTTGGCGAGAAATACCCGGATACCGGTTCGGTGCCATCTATCAGCCGCTCAAGAATCCGTTTGTTGACCGCCACATGCGGCGCACGCGGGAGCGGTCCGGGATTCGCCTTTTTGATCGGCGGACCGAGTTGCTGGGTTGCGTGCGTTTCCTGCGCGAAGGCGGCGTCGTGGGCGTGCTGGTCGATCAGGGCGCCGGCTATGCGGGACTCTGGACGCCCTTGTTCGGCCGGCTCACCTCCTCATCCACGCTCGCGGCCACGCTCGCCATCCGCACCGGGTTGCCCGTCGTGCCGCTCTCGATCAACACCGTCGGCCGCGCCCGCTGGGAGCTCAACATCCTGGAACCGTTTCAGCCGCGGCACGACGACACCGAACTCCTGACCGCCGAAATCAATCGCCTGCTCGAGACGCAGATCCGCCGCTCGCCCGCGGACTGGCTCTGGGCCCACAACCGCTGGAAGCCGCTCCGGCCGCACTTCCTTTTCGCCAGAGATCAGCGGCGCGTCTTTCTTCCGCCCGATCTCGACCCTTCCACCCTCGATCCGTTCCGCATCCTGATCGTCTCACCTCCCGGGACGGAGGATCCGCGCGTGGCGTTCCCCGCGGTGCGCGCGATCAGGAAGGGCCGCCCGGACACGTGGCTCGGCGTCCTCGTGCCGGCCGACGCAGCCGAGATCTGGCGCGGGAACCCGGATGTCGCCAAAGTCATTCCCTTCGCCCAAGGCGACTCCCCGTTTGCGCTCGCGGCGAAAATTCGGTCGGCAGCCGACTTTGATGCCGCGATTTTTCTCACGCCGTGGTGGAAGACGACCGTGGCGGCCTGGCTGGCGCGGATTCCGCTTCGGGTGGGACGGCGGGGCAGGCTCTTTTCCTTGCTCTATACCCAGCGCAGATCGGCCTCGGAGTATGCCCTCCCGCCCGACCGCGATCATCTGCGGATGGCGCGCAGCATCGGCGCGGACACGCGTGACCCGGAACCGACCTCGGCCTAACGAACGCAATCTTGCGGCGGCGGCGAGTTGCGGTCACGTTGGCACATGATCGAACTCGAAGGGATAGACCACGTGGCTCTCGCCGTGCGCGACGTCGACCGCTCCGCGCAATGGTACTGCGACGTGCTCGGATTCGAGCATCGCCACCGCGGGATGTGGGATGGCGTCCCCGTTTTCGTTGGCAAAGGGACGACCGCCCTGGCGTTGTTCGCCGTCGGGACCGCCGATCCCCCGCCGCGTCCGCGTGGGAGTCTGACAATGCTTCACCTCGCCTTTCGCGCCACGGGCGTGGAGTTCCTGCGCGCCCAAAAGGAACTGCGGGCCCGTGGGATTGAGTTCGAATTTCAGGACCACCAGATCTCGCACTCGATCTACTTCTCCGATCCCGATGACCACCGGCTGGAGATCACGACCTACGAGGTGGAGCACTGACGTCGCCCGAACACGCTACCGGCTGAAGAACGCGCGCGTCGCGGAGATGACGCTCCGCAGCCACCGCCAGCGAATCTCCGCGGCCACGTCGCCATCGTGCACCGGCCACGCCAGCACGGGGCCGTCCAGCACGGGACGGGGAAATCGCTCCGCAAACGGGTCCTTCCAGAGCGTTCCCTGACGAATCGTAAAGACGCTGAGCGCGTACGCTTCCTCCGCGTTCGCTTCCGTCTTCGTCCAGTAAATGCACGGCACGGTGCTGTTCGTGAAGTGCACGATGTTCGGGTGCGTCCGGAACACGCCGAGAAACAGATGTCCCATCTCGCTGCCGGCGCAGTCCTGACCAAGACCGGGCCCGCTCCCGTCCGCGTTCCGGGCGTTCGGCAAGCGCCAGCCGCCGATCCCACCGTATTTCAAGGAACGCACCCACGCCATCGCATCCGGCCATGTCAATTGACCATCGACTGATCGCCGCACAGTCTTGGCGTAGTTCGCATCCTGCAGCCAGGTGATGTTTCGTTCTGTGTCGTAGATCAGCCCAAGGCCGCGATCGATCAGCGGCGGGAGCGCCGCACGCCGCACGGCCTCCCGAAAACCGACGCCCTGGAGAATCCGCGACCAGAGTGTGCTTGAGCTTGGCATGGAGCGGAATCCGCCCGCGTCACGGGATGTTATTACTTCTCCGCCGGTCCCCGCTTCGCAAGTCGCCCGCGAACGCGCCGTCGTCGCGAGCCTACGCCGTCCGGCCGCAGCAGTTCTTGAACTTCTTGCCGCTGCCGCAGGGGCACGGTTCGTTGCGGCCGACCTTCGGCATCTCGCGCCGGACCGGCGGCGAGATCGAGCTTCACCTCGGAGCCGTCGCCATCGCCGTCCGCCTGTCCATTCGCCGCGATCGCGCCGCCGCGCTCGCCGGCGGCCGAGCGTCGTCGGGCCGGGCACCGGACCGTTCGCGGTCGGACCGTCGGACGCATGCTCACGCAGTAGGAATTGCGGCAGCGTGGAGAGGAAGTTCTCGAACGCCTGCAGGTTCGAGGTGCTGCGGAAGAGGTTGTGCAGGATCTCGCTTTTGATGTTCCCCATCAGCTCGGTGAACATCTCGTACGCTTCGGTCTTGTATTCGATCAGCGGATCCTTCTGCGCGTAGCCGCGCAGGTAGACGCCTTCGCGCAGCGCGTCCATCGCGTAGAGATGCTCCTGCCAGAGCCGGTCGATCGCGTTCAGGATGATGTAACGCTCGAGGCTCTTCACCGCGCGTCGGCTCCTCGTGCGATCGACTTCAGCTCGTACGTCTCCTTGATCTTCTCGATCAGGAACTGCGACGTTCTCGTCGACGCGTGCGCGTCTCGAACTGCGCCTTCTCCGCCGTCAGGCCCGAGCGGGAAGGTGACGTTCACCCAATTCAGCGAGCGCGCCGTAGTTCGGCTCGCTCGCCGTCGCCGGACGAGATGCTCGCGCACCTTCGCCGGGACCGCTTCCTCGATCACCTCGTAGATCAGCTTGCGCGGGTCTTCCGTGTCGATCGCTTCGTTGCGAAAGCCGTAAACGACCTCGCGCTGCTTGTTCATCACGTCGTCGAACTCGAGCGTGCGTTTGCGGATCAGGTAATTGCGCTGCTCGACGCGTTTCTGCGCCGTCTCGACGGACTTGTTCAGCCACGGATGCTCCAGCTCCTGGCCTTCCTCGAGACCGAATCGCTCCATCATCTTCGTCATGCGATCGGCCGCGCCGAAGTTGCGCATCAGATCGTCCTCGAAGCTGACGTAGAAACCGCGAACCGCCCGGATCGCCCTGGCGCGCGCAACGGCCGCGCAACTGCCGGTCGATGCGGCGCGATTCGTGGCGCTCCGTGCCGATGACGTACAAGCCCGCCGACGTCCGCCACGCCTGCGCCCAAGTTTAATGTCGGTGCCGCGGCCGGCCATGTTCGTGGAGATCGTGACCGAGCCCGCCTGCCCGCGCGCGCGCACGATCTCGGCTTCCTGCAGGTGATACTTCGCGTTCAGCACGGCGTGCGGAATCTTCTCGCGCTTCAGCATGCGGCTGAGCACCTCGCGACGCCTCCACGCTCACCGTGCCGACCAGCACCGGCTGCTGTTCGCGCGTGGCATTCTTTGATCTCCTTCGACGACCGCGTTGAACTTCTCGCGGCGCGTCTTGTAGATGAGGTCGTTCGCGTCCTTCCGCGCGCACCGGGCGGTTCGTCGGGATGACGTGCACGTCCAGCTTGTAGATGTCGTGGAACTCGGCGGCCTCGGTTTCCGCGGTGCCGGTCATGCCGGCGAGCTTCTGGTAGAGGCGGAAGTAATTCTGAATCGTGATCGTCGCGAGCGTCTGCGTCTCGCGATCGATCTGCACGCCTTCCTTGGCTTCCACCGCCTGGTGCAAGCCGTCGCTCCAGCGCCGGCCCGGCATTTTGCGGCCGGTGTATTCGTCGACGATCACGACCTTGTCTTCCTCGACCACGTACTGCACGTCCTTCTCGTAAAGGCAGTAGGCGCGCAGCAGCTGCGAGATGTTGTGGATCCGCTCCGCCTGCGTGGTCGCAATGCTGCTGCCGCTCGACCTTCAGCCGCTCCTTCTCTTCGTCGGCGATGCGTGCGGTTGAGATCGATCTCGGTGAACTGCGTGATCAGATCCGGCAGCACGAAAGCGTCCGGATCGTCCGGATTCATGAACGCGCGGCCCTGCTCCGTGAGATCCGCCTCGTGCGACTTGCTCGTCGATCGTGAAGAAGAGCTCTTCCTTGAGCGCGAAGAGTTCTTCCTTCGCGTGATCCTGGTAGAACGAGAGCTCCGCCTTGTCCATCGCGCGGCGCTTCTCCGGATCTTCCATCATGCGGAGCAGCTGCTTGTTGCGCGGCTGGCCGAGCTTCACCTTGAACATCAGTCAGGCCGCCCTCTTCCGTCTTGCCCTGTCTCGAAAGCCTCCTTCGCCTCGCTCGCGAGCCGGTTGCAAAGCATGTTCTGCTTCCGCACCAGCTGCTCCACCAGCGGCTTCCACTTGTCGTACTGATGCGTCGAGACCGTGGCCGGCCCGGTGATGATCAGCGGCGTGCGCGCTTCGTCGATCAGGATCGAGTCGACTTCGTCGACGATCGCGAAGTGATAGCCGCGCTGCACCTGCTGCTCGCGCGTCGTCGCCATGCCGTTGTCGCGCAGGTAATCGAACCCGAACTCGGAGTTCGTCCCGTAAGTGATGTCGCAGCGCGTACTGCTCGCGGCGAACGTCCGGCGGCTGGTCGTGCTGAATGCAACCGCACGGTCGAGCCCGAGGAAGCTGTAGAGCTGGCCCATCCATTCGGCGTCGCGGCGGGCGAGGTAATCGTTCACCGTGACGAGATGCGCGCCCGTGCCGGTGAGCGCATTCAGGTAAAGCGGCAGCGTCGCGACGAGCGTCTTGCCTTCGCCCGTCGCCATTTCGGCGATGCATGCCGCGGTGCAGGCACCATGCCGCCGATCAAGCTGCACGTCGAAATGGACCATGTTCCACGTCATCGGCTGGTCGCAGACCAGTGAACTCTGCTGGCGTTCGGTCAGCCGGCGGGCGGCGTTCTTCACCGCGGCGAACGCTTCCGGCAGGATCTCGTCCAGCCGCTTCCAGCGCAGCTCGGGCTCTTCGATCTTCGCCAGCTCGGCTTTCCACTGCACGGTCTTGGCCCGCAGGTCGTCATCGGACAACGACCGGTATTCCTCTTCCAGCTCGTTGATGCGACGCACCTGCGGCGTCATGCGCTTGATTTCGCGCTGATTTCTCGAGCCTAATATTTTCTTTAAAACCCAGCCAACCATGTGTCTTTTTGCCCCTCTTTTGGGATGGGAACAATCCGTTTGCCGCTGCCACTTCGCAAACGAAACTTGGGATGGCTCCCTCGCGTCCTGATGTTCCGCGACAAAACAGTCCCGGCCATGGCAGCCGCCACCAAACGCGCGGGTCGTTTCGCGTCGCGATTACAATTCCCCCGCGATCGCGCGCAGGAAATCAAATGCGCTGTCGCATTCGTTGACGGCGGCATTCAACCGCGCCAGCCTCGCATCGTGGATTACTTCCGATAGAGCCACCCGCTTCGTCCGGCCGCGGTCGGCAAACACAACCTCGTCCCACTGCACCGCAGCGATCGCGTCGCCGTATTTCGCGACCGCTCTCCCGCGAAAAAAGGCGCGCGTCGTCTCCGGCGGCGCCAGCATTGCGCCGGAAATATCCTCATCCGTAACCACCCGCCGCATCATCCCGCGACGCTCCAGATCGTAAAAGAGCCCCTGCTCCAGATCGACGCTGTGATACTCGAGGTCGATCGATTGCAGCCACGGGTCGCTCCACGAAAGTTGCTCTTCCTCCCGCATGGCATCCAGCAGGAACTTCTTCGCCGCCCAGTCCACACGGTCGCGCGTCAGGGTAACATCCCGTTCCAGATCGTTCAGCACGTTCCCCCATTCGCGCAGGAGCCAGGCGGTCTCCTTTTCCGCAGCGCCCTCGAGCTCCTGCGCCGCCCGCAGGTACAACCGCTGCACATCGATGGCGGAGATCTTGCGCCCATCCAGCAACTCGATGATCCAGTCGTGGCTTTGGTCCCGGCTGATTGATTTCAACGCCTCGACGGGTTGGGCAAGGTCGATTGCCGGCGCCGTACCACGCTCGATCAACTGCAACACCAGCGCCGTCGTGCCGACCTTCAACGCGCTCGCCCATTCGCTCATGTTCGAATCGCCGATAATGACGTGGAAGCGGCGGTACTTGGCCGGGTCGGCGTGCGGTTCATCGCGCGTGTTGACGAGCGGACGGCGGTTCATCGTGTCGATGCTCACGAGCACGCTGAAGAAATCCGCACGCTGCGAAATCTGATAGACGCCCGGCTGGCCGGCGGCGCTCTCGGTTTCCAGGCCAAGCTTACCAGCTCCCGCGAAAATCTGCCGTGTCACGAGGAACGGGAGCGCCCCGGCGACGATGCGATCCCACGATACGTCGCGACGCATCAAGTAATTGTCATGGCAACCGTAGCTGTGTCCGATGAAATCGGTGTTGTTCTTGTAAAGCCGCACCTTCTGCCCTTCCGGCAGCTGTTGGTTTCGCCGTCGCGCACATTCCGCCACAATTCGCTCCCCAGCCTTATCCTGCGCCACGATTTGCCGCAGAGTCGTGCATTCCGGGGTCGAATATTCCGGGTGCGCGTGGTCGTTGTAGAAGCGCGCGCCGTTCGCGAGCACCAGGTCACTCTTGATCTCCTCGAAGCTGAGCGGCCGCTGCTTATCGATTTCGAAGTAGGCCGCCTCGTCCGTATCCTGCAGCAACGTCGGCGCCCGGAAACCCCGGGCATCGCGGTGTGGATCTTCGAGCGCATAATCCCATTTCATAAGCGCGCCCTGCTGGGTGTAGGAGCGCACCAGTTCGATCGACTCTGCTACGACATCGAGCGACTCCGCGCCGAGGACGGTGATCCCGTATTCCGTTTCGAGGCCGAAGGCGCGGGTCATTTGAGACTGGGGAAGCTGGCAGCTTCCTGCAAGACTGCCGTGCGTCCGTCAGATTACGCCGGAAGCACGGGACGAATCGTGGTTCTTCGCCGCCCGTGCCGGAGCGATCTTGACTACGTTTTCCGGGTCGAAATCGATCAGCTTGAACCAATCTTCCATCACGTCGGCCGGCGGGAAGATATCGTTTTGCGTGAACTCCGCGTTGAATGCCTGTTGCAAATCGGCTTCGCTGATCCCCTCCGGTTGCTCCGTGGCGATGGCGCGTTTGATGGCGGTGCCTTTCGCCCGCTCGACGATCGAGGCGATGATCGCGCCACTCAGCAGATCGCTGCGGTAGAGCGTCTCCTTGCGTCCGCTGCGGAGAGTGACCTCGATGAATTTGTTTTCTTCGCGACGGGCGAATTGTTTTTCGAGGAGCCGCTCTATCAGTTGCTCGATCGTGGCGCCGATCTGCGTGGCCTCCTTCGGGAGCGCGCTGTCGTAGGGCAGATCTTCCGTCAGATAAATGCGGTAAATCTCCCGCGCGCCGGCGCGGTTCGGCCGGTTGACCTTGATCTTCCGATCGATCCGGCCCGGGCGCAGAATCGCGGGATCGATCAGGTCGGCGCGATTCGAGGCCAGGATGATGACGACTTCGCCCAGCGATTCGATCCCGTCCATCTCGGAGCAGAACATCGGGACCAGCGTCGAGAGAATGTTCGAGTGTCGCGAGGCGCGCCGCGTCCCGAGGATGCTCTCCGCTTCGTCGATGAACAGAAACGGCAGGTAACCTTCGCGCCGTTTCTCGCGCGCGGTGGCGAAAATGTCCCGCACGATCCGCTCCGATTCGCCCACCCACATGTTGAGAATTTCCGGCCCTTTCACGTGCATGAAGTACTCCTTCATTTCCGCACCGGTTTTCGCGCGCAGCTGCTTCGTCAGATTGTAGGCGGTCGCCTTGCCGATCAACGTCTTGCCGCAGCCAGGCGGGCCGTAGAGCAAAAACCCTTTGGGCGTGGCATGCTGAAACTTCTCGAACAGTTCCGTGTGCAGCAGCGGCAGCTCGATCGCATCCTTGATCGCCTGCAACGCTTCCTCCTGCCCGCCGACTTTCTCCCAGGGCAATTCCGGCACCACATCGAGGTAGTGTTCGCGTGATTCGGTGCGCGGCAGCGCCTCGAGCGCCATGCGATAGCTCGGGTCCACGCGCACTTCGTCGCCCGATTTCAGCTTCGATTTCGCGAGCGGCGCCGAGCGCTGCAGGATGGCGGACTGCATCCCGTGTTCGCCACCGACCCGCAGCCGATCGCTGCCAAGGACTTCCGTAATCTTCGTCACCGGCCCCGCGGCTCTCGAAGCCCAGATCGCCGACGACCACATACGCTTCGTTCACGAGCACGCGCGTGCCTTTCTTCAGCTGCGCCAGATCGAGGCGCGGGTCGAGGTTGCAATAATAATCCGAGCCGCCGACCACGATGTGCGCCGTATCGCACGACGGGCTGCCCAGAAATGTGCCGATGCGATTGGCCGGCGACGTGACCTTTTTGATCACCTCCTCGAGCTTCACAATCATCTGGCGCGCGTCGCCAATGATTTCCTCCTGGTCGGCAATCCCGGCGCGCATTGCGAGCAGTTCGCGCCGGAGCGGCGCGCGCGGATCGACCTGGGCGACGACGCGGTCAAACGCCTGCAAGACACTCAGCCCTTCCATGCCGGCGACAGCACCAAATTTCTCGAGATCGTCGTCTGATTGGTCGCTCATCGTCCCGGTCCTTTTGCCAGTCTCCACACTGCGCCGTGACTATAAGTTTGCGCCGACGCCGCGCAAACGAGCGCGTTCCGCCACCGAGGGGTCGGCGCGGGAAAAAGTGGTTGATGGGACAGAGCGTGCGACCTACCCTGCTCTGCTTTTCGAGGAGCCTTAGCTCAATTGGTTAGAGCGCCGCCCTGTCACGGCGGAGGTTGCGGGTTCGAGCCCCGTAGGCTCCGGATTTTTTTACCCTGGAACGCCACCATCGAAGCCCGCCCGCCTTCATCAGGAATGAGCACGCGCGTCCTGCTCGCGTTGTTGCTTGGCGGCGCCGCCACCGCTCATGCGCAGCCGCTCCTGCCGGTCCGCGAAGGGACCACGTGGGAGTACGTCGTGTCTGATTCCGCCACCCCCGGCAAGCGCGGCCGCGCGGTCGTGCGCATCCGGGGGAGCGACTCCATCAGGGAAAAACAGGCGCATGGCCTGGACACCATCACCGACGGTGCCCTCACGAAGACCGAGATTCTCACGGTCGACGATCGAGGCGTTCTCTGCCACCGCCGCACCTTTCTCAACGAGGAGCCGCTGAGCTTCAATCCGCCGCAGACAATGGTGCCGGCGACGCTCAAAGTCGGCGCGGCGTGGGAGCTGAAGGATCGCGTCGACGGCGCCGTGATGCAGCAGCAGTTCCGCATTGTGGCCGAAGAGGAAATCACGGTGCCGGCCGGTACATTCCGCGCCTTCCGCTTTCACTGCGTCCAACCATGGCCAATCTCGATCGAACTTGACCGCTGGTTCACGCCCGGTATCGGCCTGATCAAGGAGATCACCAGCACGCGTGGACCGACCGGGCGTCTGGTCCATCGCGTCTCGTGGACGCTGAGCCGTTTCTTACCCGACGCACCTTTACCTGTCGAAACGCCACCACCGCCGACACCTGTCAGCACGCCTTCAGCCACGGCCGGAACAACGCCGCCGTTCGGAAACGCCCCAACCTCCGTCCCTGCCCCCACACCACACGTGACGCTGCAGATCGCTCGCGTCCGCGACGGCGAGCCGGCCACGCAATTCCGTTCCAAGGCGCCCGCTCTGTTTGTGGGGTGGAGAGGCGAAAACCTGCCGGTGGGTGCGAAAGTGCGGATCGCGTGGATCGCCGAAGACGTCGGCGATCTCGTCGAACCGAATTTCGTGATCGACCAAAAGGAAACGTTGATCACGGCCCCGGAATCCGGCGGCCGCCTCACCCTCTCGCGACCGGCGGACGGCTGGGCGGCCGGCAAATACCGCCTCGATCTCTACGTCGATGACGTTCTGCTGGAGACGGTGAAGGTTCGCATCGACGATTGATTTTGCCATTGCCAGCGATTACCGCACGACGGTTGCGGCCGGGCAGACCGTGCCGACGCGGCAGCCCATTCGAGCCTCGACCGCGCACATGTTTACGGGCAATTTCCGAAACGTGAACCTCACCAGCTTTCTCTTTTCTCCGCTGCCGCATTGGTTCGACCTCGCGATGCTCATTTTTCGCGTTGCCCTCGGCGTCTGCTTCGTGGTACACGGGCTTGGCAAGCTCGGCCTCGTCGGACCCGGCAACATGGCCGGCTTTACCGGTTGGCTGGAGTCGTTGGGGCTGCCGCTTCCTGCCGTCCAGGCGCGACTTGCGATGCTCAGCGAACTCATCGGCGGTGCACTGATCGCGGTTGGTCTCGGCACGCGCGTGGCGGCCGGTTTTTGCCTGGCGGCGATGCTGGTCGCGGCGTTGATCGGTCACAAGGGCGGCGGCTATTTGATCACGAACAATCCGCCGGGAAACGAATACGCCCTGAACCTGGCGATCCTGATGATCGTGCTGATTCTGCTCGGGCCGGGATTGTATTCGCTGGACGCGCTCCTCTTCGCCGGGCGCTAGTTTGTTGTCTCACGCGACGATCTCCATCGCGAATCCGACCCGCAACCGTTTCACGCCGCGAGGTGACCGCAGGCCGCACTGGCCCTGAACTGCAAAATCGTGACGGGGCTGTTACCAGCGTTGACTTCGCCGCCGCGATCTCCTTGGCTGCCGCCTTTCGATGGACAAAATCGATCTCGTGCGCGGTGTCCGGCTCCGCATTTTCCTCCTTTCCTTCACGCTCCTCTTCTTCGAGCTGCTTTGCATCCGCTGGATCCCGGCCTACGTGCGGTATCTCAGTTACTTCACCAACTTCATCCTCCTGGCGTCGTTCCTCGGGATGGGAGTGGGAATTCTCGCCGCGCGGCGGGCGTCGTTTCGATTCCCTTCTTTTCCGCTTCTCCTGCTGGGGTTAACCGCGGTCGTGGCGGTGAATCGCTTCGAACTCAACATCGCCAGCACCGACGTGCTCTATTTCGGCTCCGGCACGACCGGCTGGGCGCGGGCGGAAAGCTTCATCCTCCTCCCGTTGATCTTCACGTTTGTGGCCGCGGCCTTCATTCCGCTCGCGCGTTCGTTGGGCGCGCTCTTCACCCAAACCGCACCGCTCACCGCCTACACCTTCGACATTCTCGGCAGCCTCGCGGGGACAGCGGCATTTTTCCTCATCGGCTACTTCGCGCTTCCGCCGATCTATTGGTTCGCGATTCTCGGATTGCTCGTCGTGCTGCTGAGCACAAAAGCATCCTGGATTCGCTCCGCTCTCCTCGTCGCGGCCGCGGCCGCAATCGCCCTTTTCCTGCAGCGCGGCACCCATTGGTCGCCTTACTACAAGATCACCCTCAGCGCCGCGCAGCCGAGTGGCTACAACCTCGACGTCAACAGCATCGGCCACCAAAGCATGATCCCGTGGCAGGCGAAGGAGCCCTTCTATCGCCGCGTCTATGAACTCTTTCCCGGGGCCACGTTTGCCCGTGCCCTGATCCTCGGCGCTGGGACCGGTTCCGACACCGCAACCGCGCTCGCGCACGGCGTGAAATCAGTCACGGCGGTGGAGATCGATCCCGTGATTCAAAAGCTTGGCGCGCAATTGCACCCGGACCAGCCGTATGCCGATCCGCGCGTGCGCCTGGTGAACGCCGACGGCCGTGTCTTTCTGCGGAACACGACCGAGAAGTTCGATCTCATCATCTTCGCGTTGCCGGATTCCCTCACCCTTACCTCCAGCATTTCGAGCCTCCGGCTCGAGAGCTTCCTTTTCACGCAGGACTCTCTCGCGGCGGCGCGCGCCGCACTGGCGCCCGATGGCGTCCTCGTCCTCTACAACTACTACCGCGAGCCGTGGTTGATCGAAAAGCTCTCCACCATGGTCAGTCGCACGTTTGACCGGGATTCGTTCGTCTCCACTTACGGTGGTCAGGGGCGCGGGGCCGTCATCATCAATGGCGCTCGCCTCGATGAAATTCCGCGCCGCACCTTCGGGCCGTATCGTGAGAACCCCGCCGCGCACGACTCCAAAGATCTCCGCGTCACTGGCGAAGGTTTTTACCCAGCCACCGCCATCCCCGCCGCCACGGATGATTGGCCATTCGTTTACCTGCCGAAAAAAACCTTCCCTGCCATTTATATCCGCGGTCTTCTCGTGATCACGGCAATCTCGCTCTTCGGCATCTTCGTGGTGGCTCCGAAGGGCACCCTCCGGCGCTTCGATTGGCACATGTTCTTTCTCGGCGCGGCGTTTGCATTGCTGGAGGTGAAGGCGCTCACCACGTTCGCGCTTCTCTTCGGGAGCACGTGGAATGTGAACTCGCTCGTCTTTTTCGCGATTCTCGCGAGCGTGCTGCTCGCGGTGCTGCTGAACGCGCGCTTTCGCCTGCGCCGCATCTGGCTGTGGTACGGGCTGCTGTTTGGCATGCTGGCGCTCAACCTCGCGGTGCGGCCCGAGACGCTCCTGCTGAACAATGCCGTCCTGCGTTACCTGGTCGCGAGCGGCCTTGTTTTTGCGCCCGTTTTTCTCGCCAACGTCATCTTCTCAAATTCCTTCCGTGACACCGACCAGGCGGACGTCGCGTTCGCGTCCAACCTGCTCGGCATCATGTTCGGCGGCATGCTCGAATACTTCAGCATGCTCGTGGGTTACCACCTGCTGCTCATCGCGGTGATCGGCTTCTACGCGCTGGCAATGCTGCCGCGGTCGCGTTCTCCGCGCCCGACGTCGGCTTCGCTTCCGCCAGGGCCTTGAGCAACGGCGCACGCGACAGCGGCAATCGGCCGAAAAGACCGGCGAGGGCGCGCGCCGGATCGCGTTTGATCGCGTTCACGTCATGCACCCCCGCGATCCGCGCGAGTTCCGTCTCGAAATGGGACACGGCCCGCCGCGTCGGATCGTTCGCTGTCAGGTAACCGAAAGCGCGTTGCAGCAAGGCGAATAGCTCCGGCTCGTGATGATCCGATTCGGTGCAAATCTCGATCAACTCGACGAAGTACGACGCCGCCTGCATCCGCGGGTAGCTTTCACGAATGCCCGGAAACGGATTGGTTAGCGCCACTTCGCGCAGGGTATGCAGGTTCGATTTCCGGCTGCGGACGACCTGGATCTCCGCCTCGAAGAACAGGTCCAGCTTGCCCGCAAACGGGCTCTTCGGCCGCCGCGCGCCCTTGGCCACGGTCTGCACGCAACCGAACGAGCTCGTGCACCAGTGCACAATCAAGCTGGTGTCGCTCAGCTTCCGTTTCCGCAAAAGGATCGCCGTCGTGCTTTCCATCCCGTCGGCAACGTAATCCCGGCGCGGAAGCGCGTCGCATGCGTATCTTCCCGAGCCTGTCAGTCATGGATACAGTCAAAACAGTCCGAGTCCCGGAAGAGTTGAGCGGAGGGCAACGCCGCATCCCGGTGGGCAGAGTCACGTTCCGGCATACTTTCCGCGCGCTCCGCCACCGCAATTACCGGCTCTTCTTCTACGGCCAGCTGGTCTCGCTCATCGGCACCTGGATGCAATCGACCGCCATGAGCTGGCTGGTTTACCAGATCACCGGTTCGAAGCTCCTCCTCGGCGTGGTCGCGGCCGTGGCCTCGGCGCCGATGATGTTTCTCTCGCTCTGGGGTGGCGCGGTGGCGGATCGTTATCCGAAACGCACCATCGTCATTTGGGCGCAAGCGGTGCAAATGCTGCCCGCCTTCGTCCTCGCCGGGCTCGCCTGGTGGGGCCTGGCGACGCCCGCGCTCATCATCGCCTTGTCGACCGTGAACGGCATCGCGATGGCGTTCGACATGCCGGCGCGGCAGGCGTTCACGATCGAAATGACCGGACGCGAGGATCTGCTCAACGCGGTCTCGCTCAACAGCTCGATCTTCCACGCCGCCCGCGTCATCGGTCCGTCGCTCGCGGGGCTCGTCATCGGTACGCTGGGGACGGCCGTTTTGCTTTTTGTTGAATGGAATCAGCTACATCGCGGTGATCATCGGGCTGCTCATGATGCGTCTCCCCGCGCATGTGGAGATGGACGAAGAACGCGCCGCGCAGACAAGCGCGTTGAGCGGCCTCACCTATGTGCTCCAGCATCGCCGCGTGCGGACGATCCTGGCCCTGCTCGGCACGGTCGGCATTTTCGGTTGGTCCTACGCTGTCCTGATGCCCGCCTTCGCGCGCGATGTCTTCAAGCTCGGCGCGGACGGTTATGGGGTGCTCATGTCCGCCAGCGGAGTCGGCGCGCTGATTGGCGGATTGACCGTCGCCACCGCGGGCCACGTCCTGCCTTCGCGCCTGCTGTCGCTTGGTGGTGTCTGGATTTTTTCCGCGGCGCTGCTCGGATTTGCCTGGACGACGAATTTTTACCTCGCGCTCGCATTTCTGGCGCTGGGCGGGTTCGGCATGCTCCTGTTTTTCTCGACTGCCCAGACGGTGATGCAAACGATCGTGCCCGACGAATGGCGGGGCCGCGTGATGGGCGTGTGGGGTTTGATCTTTGGCGCCATGATTCCGCTCGGCAGCCTCGAAGCCGGCGCGCTCGCGCACTGGCTCGGGTCGTCCTACGCGATCGCGTTTGGCGCGATCGTTTGCGCGGTGGCGGCGCTGGTCACGCTTTTCGTGATTCGGCGGCGGGAAGCGGAACGGACCGCGCAAGGCCTTGCCGCCTAGCGATTGCCGATGTGAATCGCGGCCTTGTTGACCGCGAGCGCAGCTTCTTTTACCGCTTCGCTGTGCGTAGGGTGGGCGTGGACCGTGCGGCCGAGATCCTCCGCGCTGCCGCCGAACTCCATCACCGCCACGCATTCCGCCATCAAATCGGAGGCGGCGTGCGCCATGATGTGCGCGCCGATAATCCGATCGGTCGCCGCGTCCGCGACAAACTTCACAAAGCCGGTCGGATCGCCCGCGCCCAGCGCGCGGCCATTGGCGGCAAAAGGGAACTTGCCGATGCGGACGTTCATCCCCTTCTCCTTCGCGAAATCTTCCGTGACGCCGGCGCCTGCCAGCTCGGGATTGGTGTAGATGATGCCGGGGATGACGTCGTAATTCACGTGGCCCGCTTTTCCGGCGATCAGCTCGACGCAGGCGACGCCTTCCTCCTCCGCCTTATGCGCCAGCATCGGCCCCGCGATCACATCGCCGATGGCGTAAATGCCTTCCACACTGGTGCGGAAATGAGCGTCGACTTTGATGCGCTTCCGGTCATCCAGCTGCACGCCCACTTTCTCCGCCCCGACCCCGTCCGCGAAAGCGCGGCGGCCGACGGAAACGAGCACCTTGTCGGCGTCGAAGGTCAGTTGCTCGTCGCCTTTCGTGGCGGTCGCGGTGGCGCGACCATTCTCCACCTTCACCGCACTGACCTTCGTCTCGAGGTGGAACTTCATGCCCTGCGCGGTGAGCACTTTCTGCAAGGCGTTCGCGCATTCCAGATCGAAGCCGAGCGCAATACGGGGCAGGAACTCGAGCACCGTGACCTCCGACCCGAGCCGGCTCCAGACCGAGCCCAGCTCGAGCCCGATCGCGCCGGCGCCGATCACGAGCAGCTTCTTTGGCACCTCGGAAAACGAGAGCGCCTCCGTGCTGCTGACGACGACATTGCCGTCAAATTTCATGCCCGGGAGTTCCACCGGCACGCTCCCGGTCGCGATCATGATGTGTTTCGCCTCCAGCTCCTGCGTGTCGCCCGCCGCTTGGTTGACCGAGACTTTGCCCGGCGCGGTGATTGTCCCGGTGCCGTGGAAAGTGGTGACTTTATTGAGCTTCATCAGCCCGCGCACACCGCTGGTCAGTTGCTTCACCACTTTGTCCTTGCGCTGCAACATGGTGACGAGATCGAGGCCTATTTCGCCGAGCCGGATGCCATGTTTGGCCGCTTCCTTTTTCGCGAACTCGAAGTGGTCGCTTGAGGAGAGGAGCGCCTTGCTCGGGATGCAACCGATGCGCAGACAGGTGCCGCCGAGTTCCGGGTCTTTCTCGATCAGCGCGGTTTTCAGGCCGAGTTGTGCGGCGCGGATGGCAGCGACATAGCCGCCCGGGCCGGCGCCGATGATAACAAGGTCAAATGTTTCCATGATGAGACACGGCTAAAAATCCAACGGCAGCTTCGTCGGATCCTCGATACACTCCTTGACCTTCACAAGGAACGTGACCGCTTCCTTGCCGTCGACCGCCCGGTGATCGTAGCTCAGCGCGAGGAACATCATGGGGCGAATCTCGACCTTCCCGTTCACCGCCACCGGCCGCTCCTGGATCTTGTGCATCCCGAGGATGCCGCTCTGCGGCGGGTTCAGAATCGGAGTGCCGAAGAGCGAGCCGTAGACGCCGCCATTTGAGATCGTGAAGGTGCCGCCCTGCAGGTCTTCGATCTTGATCTTGCCGTCGCGCGCCCGGCCGGCGTACTCGCCGATCACACGCTCCAATTCCGCGAAGCTCTTCTTGTCCGCTTCGCGCACCACGGGCACGACGAGTCCGCGCTCGGTGCCGACGGCGACCCCGATGTCGTAGAAGTGATTCTGGATGAAATCGTCACCCTCGATGCGGGAGTTGATGGCCGGGACGGTTTTGAGCGCTTCGACCGCGGCTTTGATGAAGAAGGACATGAAACCGAGCTTGAAGCCGTTGGTCTTGCGTGAACGCGTCCTGCTTCTCCTTCCGCAGATCCAGGACGGCGGTCATGTCGCATTCGTTGAAAGTGGTGAGGATCGCAGCGGTGTGCTGCGCCATGACGAGCTGCGCGGCGATTTTGCGCCGCAAGGGCGACATCTTCTTGCGCGTGAAACGGCCGTCCGGCGACGGCGACGGAGGGGCGGGTTGCGATTCGGCGGCGGGCGGCACCGGTTGAGGCGCGGTCTTATTTTGGGCGGCCGCGAGCACGTCGCCTTTCGTGAGGCGACCGCCTTTGCCGCTGCCGGTGAGGTTGGCGATTGGCAGATTCTCTTCCTCCACAATCCGGCGCACGGCAGGCGAAAGCACCTCCGCATTCGGAGATTTCTTTTCACCGCTAATCGGTGCCGCGGCGCGATTCGGATCCGGCTTGTCCTCGACCTTGGCCGGCATGGCCACCGTCGCCGCGGCCTCGGGCTCGGCCGCTGATTCGTCAATCCGCGCCACCACTTCGCCGATCTTCACTTCCTGTCCCTCGGCGACGAGGGTTTCCAACACGCCGGATTTTTCGGCCACGATTTCGGTGGAAACCTTGTCGGTCTCCAGCGTCAGAAGCGGCTCGCCCGCCTTAACGTGTTCGCCGGATTTCTTGTGCCAGACGGAAACAACACCGCTGGAAATGGACTCGCCGACCGCGGGAATTTTAACTTCGATGCTCATTGCGCGCCCCACAGTATGCGTAATCGCGGCTCAGGGTCTAACGGTACGTTTCCCCGTGGTCCTCGGAGGCCAGGTCGGAAAGGAGCCGCTGCTGGTGATGGAACTGGCGGCGCGGGTGGGCCGGACCAGAGCACGGTGTCAAAGCACGTGGCGGTGATGCGCGCGGCGGGGATGGTGGAGCCGGGCGCGCCCGGCTTTCCGCATCCCGCCCCGCTGGGTGAAGGATGCGGAGAATCGCATCATGGACTTCGGCCATGGCGCGACTCAATTCGGCCGGCCGGTGGCCGTGGAACCGGGCGGCGCCCGGCTAGAAGCGGGCAGCTACAAACTCAGCGCCTGCCAGATGAGCTCGGCCTGCTCGCGCTTGTGCAGGGTCAACGCGCCGACCGCCGGGCTCGCGCTCGCGTTGCGTCCTGCGTAGGCGATCTCGCGGCCGAACAACGCGCGCAAGCGCGGCTCGAGGAACGTCCACCCGCCCATGTTTTGCGGCTCTTCCTGACACCAGATGAGCTTCGCGTCCCTCGGGAACGCGTCGACCATCGCGCGCAGCTTCTCTTCGTGGAGGGGGTAGAGCTGCTCGAGGCGGATCAACGCCGCTTCCGCCACGTTCTGCGTCTCGCGATACTTCAGGAGATCGTAATACACTTTGCCGGAGCAAAGGACGACGCGGTTGATCCTGATCCGGCGGCGCGAGCAGTGGGGCGCCGAGCATCTCCTCGAAAATGCCGCTCGTGAATTCCTCCGCGCGGGAGGTGGCGTGTTCGGCGCGCAGCAGACTCTTCGGCGTCATGATGATGAGCGGCTTGAGGAAGTCGCGTTTCATTTGCCGGCGCAGAACGTGGAAATACTGCGCGGGCGTGGTGAGATTGCAGACCTGGATGTTGTCCTCGGCGCGAGAGCTGGAGGAAGCGCTCCAGCCGGGCGCTTGAATGCTCCGGACCCTGGCCTTCGTAGCCGTGCGGCAGGAGCATGACGATGCCGCTCGGCCGCTGCCATTTCGATTCCGCGGAGACGATGAACTGGTCGATGATGGTCTGCGCGCCATTCGCGAAATCGCCGAACTGCGCCTCCCAGAGGCAGAGCATCTCCGGGTAATCGAGCGAGTAGCCGTAGTCGAATCCGAGACACCGCGCTTCCGAGAGGAGGCTGTTGTAAACGCAGATGACGCGCCTGCTCCGGCGCGAGATGCGGCAGCGGGATGTGCGGCTCGCCGGTCTTGCGCGTCGTAGATGACTGCGTGGCGATGACTGAAAGTGCCGCGGCGGCTGTCCTGGCCGGAAAGCCGGACCGGCGTGTCTTCGAGAAGGAGCGAACCGAACGCGAGCGCTTCCGCGAAACCCCAGTCGTATGGTCCGCCGCTTCGAAGATCTCGCGGCGCCGATCCGACCAGCATGCGCTTCACTTTCGGCAGAATGTTGAATCCTTCCGGAACGCGCGTGAGGCCATCGACGATCTGGCGCGAGCGTCTCCGCGCTGATCGCCGTGGGCGGCGAGCCGAACGTGAAGTCCGGCTGGAAAACGGCGGTCGACTTCGTTGAACTGCTCCTTGCGATCGGCCGGCTCGGTCGCGCCTGCTTTCACGTCATCGAGCGCGGCCTGCAGCTTCTCCTCGAACTCCCGCTCGAGCGCGTTGCCGCTTCCTCCTCGCTGAGCCGGCCGGCGTCGATCAGCTCCTTCTTGAAGAGCTTCCGAACCGAAGGGCGGCGATCGATTTTCGCGTAGAGATCCGGCTGGGTGAAGGCCGGCTCGTCGCCTTCGTTGTGGCCGTAACGCCGGTAGCAATACATGTCGATGACGACATCGCGGCTGAACTCCTGCCGGAAATCGAGCGCCAGTTCGGTGACGAAGCAGCACCGCGAGCGGGTCATCGCCGTTGACGTGGAAGATCGGCACCTCGATCATCTTTCGCGACGTCGGTGGCGTACATCGACGAGCGCGCGTCCTCCGGCAGCGTCGTGAAGCCGATCTGGTTGTTCACGACGATGTGCACCGTGCCGCCGGTGCTGTAGCCCGGCAGCTGCGACATGTTGAGCGTTTCGTAAACGATCCCCTGCCCCGCAAAGGCCGCGTCGCCGTGGACGAGGAGCGGCAGGACCTTGCGCCGGTGCTCGGTGTCGCCCCGGATGCGCTGCCGCGCGCGCGCCGTCCCTTCCACGATCGGGTCGACCGCCTCGAGATGGCTCGGGTTGGCCGACAGACCGAATCTCCACCTCCGCGCCGGAAGCGAGCTTCCGGATTGTGCGATAGCCGAGGTGATATTTCACGTCGCCATCGCCGTCCACGAGGTTCGGGACGTAATTTTCGGTGAACTCGTTGAAGATCACCTTGAACGACTTCTGCATGAAGTTGGCGAGCACGTTGAGGCGGCCGCGGTGCGCCATGCCCATGCAAATCTCCTCGACTCCGACCGCCGGGCACTTGTGCAGAATCGTGTCGAGAATCACCATCAACGACTCCGCGCCCTGGAGCGAAAACCGCTTCTGCCCGACGTAACGGGTGTGGAGAAAGGTCTCGAACAGCTCCGACTCCGAGAGCGCCCGCAACAGCGCGAGCTCCACCTCACGCCGGCGTGTCACGCTTCGGCGGGCGCGACTCGAGGCGATGCCGCACCCAATTCCGGATGCGCGTGTTCTGAATGTGCATGAACTCCGCGCCGATCGTGTCCGCGTAGATGCACTCCAGCGCGGAGATCATCTCGCGCAGCGTCATCCGCTTGTCGTCCAGGAAGAACTTCGAGGAGACCTGCAGGCCGAGGTCCTTTTCGCTGAACCCAAGCTCGCGCAGAGTCAGGAGCGGATTCTCCGGGCGCTTGTCGGCCAGCGGATCCAACGTCGCGATCGTGTGGCCGAGCGTGCGATAGGCGTAGACCAGGCCATCGATGCGCGTTTGCAACGGGCTCTCCGTGACGCGGCGCCTCGGTCGACGCGGCAGCGCCGTTGCGCGGCTGCAAATCGCCGAGTTCAAACCCTTCAAAAAACGCCGTCCAGCTGGAATCAAGCGCCTCCGGATTCTCCTGCCAGCGCCGGTAATTCTCCTCCAGAACGTCGAGGTTCAGATGAGTCGCAAACGAAGGGCGCATGGCAGCGGCACTGTGCAATTCTTCGGGGTGAACGGCAAGTTGACAGTCAGAAAGCCGGCCCGTTACTTCCTCCGGCGATGACCCTCCGCATCTCACGTTTCCTGGCTCCGCTGCTCGCGGCCGGGGCGCTCTTGTCGGCGCCGCGCACCGTGGAGGCGCAAGCCGATCCGGCTTCCGAGCCGACGGTTCTGGCGGTTGCGAAAGTGTTGCCGGCCGTCGTCAACATCAACACCGAGCGCGTGGTGCGGCGGCGGGTGCGTGATCCCTTCGAGGACTTCGCGGCGCAATACTTCGGCAACTACCGCTCCCGGCCCCGTGAAATCCGCCAAACGCTTCAGAGCCTCGGCTCGGGATTCATTGTGGACCCTGCCGGATACATCATCACGAACCAGCACGTGGTGGAGCGCGCAGCCGACTTGAAAATCGAGGTCACGATGAGCAACGGCAAAACGCTCAACGCCCGCTACATCACCGGCGACGAGAAGAAGGACCTGGCCTTCATCAAGATCGATTCGCCAGAACCGTTGCCATTTATCGATCTCAACAACCCCTCGCCGAACCTGCTCGGACAGACCGTGATTGTGGTCGGCAACGCGCTGGGCTATAGCAGCTCCGTCAGCCGCGGCGTGCTGAGCGGCATGAAACGCGACATCACCATCGGCGAAACGGATTACAAGAACCTGCTCCAAACCGACGCCGCGATTAATCCCGGCAACAGCGGCGGGCCGTTGATCGACCTATCGGGACGTTTGGTGGGCATCAGCTCGGCCAAGATGGCCTTTACGCCGCAGGGCGTGCCGACGCAGGGCGTCGGCTTCGCGATTCCGGCGGAGACGGTGCGCGACACGGTGGTGGACTTCAAACGCATCGCCGAAAAGCAGCCGCCGCCGAAGGCGTCACCGAATGCGGGGGAGACGCGCGTCGCCTACGCGGAGCGCTATTTCGGCCTTCAGCTCCAGGATCTCACCCCGGAACTGACCGATGCCCTCGGCCTCGTGGCCGGCAAAGGGGTGTTGGTCAGCTCGGTCGAGCCGGAAAGCCCGGCGGACAGCGTCGGCATCGAACGCGGGCTTGTGATTTACCGCATCGGCAAGTACGACGTGCGCAGCGTGGCACAGGTGGAGAGGCTGCTGGAGCGCGCGCGCAGCGGCTTGGGAGTCGACTTTACCGTCGGCCTTGTGCGAACTGGCGGGCAGGCGCGGCGCCTCGCAACGGTGACGTTGACAGCGCGCTGACGAGCGGAAAAATTCCGCGAACGCCGGGGCGCTTTGGTTGTCTCAGCAATTGCTTTCCGATGATCAAAGTCGAAAACCTCACAAAACGCTACGCCGGTCAGACGGCGATCAAGGACCTGACCTTCGAGGTCGGGAAAGGCGAGATCATGGGTTTCCTCGGCCCGAACGGTGCCGGAAAGAGCACCACGATGCGCATCCTCTCGAGCTTCATGCCGCCCACCTCCGGCCGCGCGTCGATTGCCGGCTTCGACATTTTCGAGCAATCGCTGCAGGCGCGCGCGCATCTCGGCTACATGCCGGAAAATGTGCCGCTCTACACCGACATGCGCGTGACGGAGTATCTCGACTATCGCGCCGCGCTGAAAGGCGTGCCGCACCGCCGCATCGCGGAGCGCGTCGGCGATGTGAAAGAGCTTTGCGGACTGAAAGACGTCGAGAGAAAGCTGATCGGCGCGCTCTCGAAAGGTTACCGGCAGCGTGTTGGCCTGGCCGACGCGCTCGTGCACGAGCCTGATCTGCTGATCCTGGACGAACCGACCAGCGGACTCGATCCGAATCAGATTCGCCAGGTGCGCGACCTGATCAAGAACCTCGGCAAACAGCACACGATCCTGCTCTCCACCCACATCCTGCCGGAAGTGGAGATGACCTGCAGCCGGGTCATCATCATCAACAAAGGCCGGATCGAAGCATGCGACACGCCCGAGAACTTGTTAGGCGAGATCCGCACGCGCGGGCGGCGTGGTCCTCGAGGCGAAAGTCGGCGGCGACAACGGCGTCGAGCAATTGAAACAGATCGCCGGTGTGCGCGACGTTACCGTCGACCTCCGAGGGCGATTGGCAGACGTTCGCGCTGCGCGTCGAGTCGGGCGCCGATGTGCGCGAGGAAGTGTTTCGCCTGGCGCGCGATCGGCATTGGGCGGTGCGTGAGTTGACGCAACGCAAAGCCACGCTGGAAGATGTTTTTGTGGAGATGACGCACGCGGACGACGCCTGATCAGCCTATGCGTAAGTCTTACACCCTCCTCGTCGCGCGAAGTGCGCAGCTACTTCTACTCGCCGATTGCCTACATCGTCCTGGTGTTTTTTCTTCTCCTCAGCGGAGTGGACTTTTACTTCCAGCTGTCGTTCATGAACGGCCGGCCGGTCGGCTACGCGGTGCAGGAGGCCTTCTTTAACTCGGTCTTTTTCTGGTTCGCCTTCGTCCTGATTTTTCCGCTCATCACGATGCGGCTTTTTGCGGAGGAATTTAAGCTCGGCACGATCGAACCGCTGATGACGGCGCCCGTGCGGGACTGGCAGGTGGTGCTGGCGAAATTCGGCGGCGCGCTCGTTTTCTACATCGTGCTCTGGCTGCCGACGCTGCTCTACTTCGTCATCTTCCAGGCGGCCACGAAACAGCCGGCCGCAAACTCGATCGGCGCTTATCTCGGATCGTATCTGATGCTGCTGTTGCTCGGCATGTTCTACCTCTCGGTCGGCTGCCTTGCATCGGTCCTAACCAGGAACCAGATCGTGGCCGCGATCATTTCCTTCTGCGCGATCACGCTCCATTTCTTCTCCGGTTTGCTGTCATTTCATGATGCAGGAGGTCAGCTCGATCGACGCGGCAGTTGCTCGGCTATTTCTCGGCCATCGAGCAGATGGGCACGCTCTCCCGCGGCGAGATCGATACCCGGCCGATGGTGCTCTACCTCAGCATGACCGTCGTGATGCTCGCGCTTGACGCATCAGGCGTTCCAATCGCGGAAGTGGAGGCTGTAAATGGCGACCGAGACCGCCCCGACGCAAACGGCCAGGCAGCCGTCGCAAAATCAACCGTCGTCCAGATCGGCGTGAACGTGCTCGTGCAGATCGCGCTGCATCCTCTTTCTCGCCGCGATGGTGAACTACCTCGGCTTCGAGCACTACAAGCGCTGGGATCTCTCGCGCGACAAGAAGTATCAGCTGTCCGACAAATCGAAGCGCTTCCTCGATTCGGTGAAGGGCAAGATCCGGATGACGGTCTTCTTTGAGCGGCAGCAATCCCATCGGACAGGATGTGCAGAACCTGCTGACGGAATACCAGTACGCCGCCAAGGGCAAAATCGACGTCGAGAATATCGATCCGGAGCGAAATCTCTCCCGCGCCAAGGAGGTCTTCGACAAATACAAGGTCGTCAGCGAAGAGAGCCTCCTCGTGCTCGATTACGAAGGCCGCAACAAGACGGTGAAAGCGTCCGAGATGGCGGAGATCGATCCGGGGAATCCGATGTTTGGCGAGCCGTCCGAAAGTCGCCGCCTTCAAAGGCGAACAGGCGATCACGAGCGCGATGATCGATCTGGTCGAAGGGAAGAAGAACACCGTCGGCTACGTCATCGGGCCACAAGGAACCGAAGCTGGCCGACACCGCGCCCAGCATGCAGTTGCCGATGCAACCGCAAGCCGGCGAGAGCAGCCCCGTCTCGGTCCTGAAGTTATTGTTCCAGAACGAAAACATCGCGCTGCAGGAGCTGAACCTTTTCGATGTGCCGGCCGATCCCGGAGGAGATCAAGACGATCATGATCCTCGGCCCGCAATACGATTTCTCCGATCGCGAGATGGAACTGCTGCGCTCCTACTGGGAGAAGCAGGGCCGCATTCTGATGCTGCTCGATCCGACCGCGAAAACGCCCAAGCTGCACGCCTTCCTCGACTCGAGTCGGGCGTCAAGGTGAACGACGACCGCCTGATGGCGAACATGAAGACCGGCATCCAGGAGGTGGCGCGGGTGCGCGATGTGGTCGGGCGTTTCCTCGGGGAGAGCCCGATCACGAAACGCCTCGCGGATGTGCGGGCGCCATTTCTTGGCGGGACATCGTCGCTGGCGCTCGCGAACCCGAAACAGTTGCGCGAGAGCAATATTCGCCTGCAGACACTCGCGGAGGCGGAAAAAGGCTACTGGGGCGAGGCGGATTACAATTCGAACGACGACACCGTGCTGCAGTTCACCGCCGGACGCGATCACGACGCGCCCCTCCCCTTCGCCGTCTCGATCGAGAAAGGCGGCAACGACGACGAACGCGTGCAGGCGAATTCGTCGCGCATGGTGGTGGTAACGAACGCGACCTTCATCCAGGACACGGGATTGACCCAGGATCAGCAGGGGCTCGATTTCGTCTCCGGCAGCGTCAATTGGCTGCTCAGCCGCGAACAACTCATCGGGATTGCGCCGAAGGTCCCGAAGACGCTCACCTTCAGCCTGAGCGCCGACTCGACTGCGAAATCTGCGCTGGTTGATCCTCGTGGTCCTGCCGCTGTTCCCGGCGGTGGCCGGCTTCGCGGTCTGGTGGCGGCGCCGCGCGTAGGCGTTCTCCTGAGTTCATGAAAACGAAGACGACTCTCATTCTGCTCGCCGTCGTGGTGGCGCTCGGGGTCTGGATCAAGTTCTACGAAAGCAAACGGCCAAACACCGAGGAAGCGACGCGCCGCGCCACCAACGTCCTCAACTTCGATCGTGAAAAACTGGAAGGGCTCGTGATCCAGAACGGCGACGACCGGATCGAACTGCGCCGGGTGGACAACAACTGGCGCGTGGAGACGCCGATCAAGGACCAGGCCGACCGTTATCTGGTCGACGGTTTGATCTCGAACCTCGAGAGCTGGCAGAAGGAAGAGACGATTTCCGCGAAAGAGATCGACCAGAAAAAACTGTCGCTGGAGGAATACGATCTCGTGAAGCCGAAGCTGCGCCTGAAGATGCTCGGCAAGGACATGCCGCCTGAAATCTGGTTCGGCCGCGAAGCCGCGCTCGAGGGCAAGATGTATGTGCGTTTCGAGAACGGGAAAGACACCTTCCTCGCGTCGCAGGCGGTGCGGAAGGAGATCACCAAGAAGCCGGAGGAATTCCGTGATCGCAAATTGACCGATCTGACCGCGGCCCAGGTGGCGCGGGCGGTCGTGAAAACGCCGGCGGGTGAAATGGAAGTGCAGAAGCAGAGCGACCACTGGGAAATCGTGAAGCCGCTCCGCGCCCGCGGCGACACTCAGAAAATCAGCGACCTCATCGCGCAGGTCACGAGCGCGCGCATCGAGCAATTTGTGGCCGACGATCGCGGCGATCTGCAGCCGTATGGGCTCGCCGAGCCGCGCGGCTCGATCACGCTCTTCAAGGCCGGCGACAAAGAAGGCCAGACTGCTGCAGATCGGCACAGCGCCGGAGAACAAGGAGCAGGTGCAGGTGCGTTTCGCGCCCCGCGGTTTCGTTTACACTCTGCCGAAGAAAATCGAGGAGGTACTCCAGACCAAACCAGCCGACCTGCGCGATCGCCACCTCGCGCGCATCGACACCAACATCCTCGACCGGATCACGATCGACGCACCCGGCAAAAGCAAGACGGTGCTCGCGCGCAAGGCCGACGGCTGGACGATCGCGAGCCACCACAACCAGCCGGCCAACGCCGCAGAGGTCACACGCTTGCTCGATAGTCTTAAGAACGAGCAGGTCACTCGCTTCGTCGCCGACGTGGCCTCGGATTTGCCGAAGTACGGTCTCGATCATCCACAGTTGCAGGTCACGCTCAGTTCCTTCGCCTCGGAGAACACGGCCGAGAGCAGCGCGGGGGAGAAACCGTTCGCGACGATCTCATTCGGCAAAACCGAGGGCAACGACGTCTACGCGCGGGTCGATGAGGAGCCGTTCATCGTGGCGGTGCGCCCGGCGTTCATCGCTGGGATCTTCGCGGATCCTGCGCCATGGCAGGAGCTGACCGTGTTCAGGTTCAAGCCGGAGCAAGTGCACCGACTCAGCGTCACGACCGATCACGAAGTGACGCTGACGCGCGGCGCGAACCAGGAATGGACGCGCGCGGGAGGCAGCGAGCCGATCAATCAGGTCAATGTGCAGTCGTTGCTCAATACCCTCACGAAGTTGCGTGCCGTGCGGTGGATCGGCGGGTCGACACCGGCACAGGCATTCGATCAGGTGCAGATCACGGTGAACTTCACGACCTCGCCGGACGACAAGGCCGGGCACAAGCTCACGGTCGGCGGCCCGGCGGGCGAAGGAATGTGGTATGCCCGCGCGGACGGCCTTGAGGGCGTGTTAGTGTTGAATAATCCGGACTTCAACGCGTTGCGGCTCCCGCTCAATGCAGCGGCCGCGGCATCGCCGTGCCGAGCGCAGCGTCGCCGGCAGCGCCGGCGCAGCCGTGAGCTTGCGCGCGCAGACGGGCGGCGATCTCGCTACCGCTTCGCGGCGATATAGATTGTGGCAATTCCGCCGGTGAGCGGCAGGGCCCGCGCGGAACAGAATCCGCTGGCGTCGATCAGCTCCGTCATGGCGCCTCCGCTCGGGAACTTCTCGATCGAGGCCGCCAGATAATCGTAAGCATTCTTGTGTCCGGTCACGACCGCCGCCAGCAGCGGCAGGCAGCGGTGCAGGTAAAACCGGTAGGCTGGTCGCAAAGCCCCGGCCGGAATGGAGAAATCCAGCACGAGCAGGTGGCCGCCAACCTCCAGCACGCGCGCCATCTCACGCAGGGCCGCTCCCCAATCGGCCATGTTGCGGAGCCCGAACGCCACCGTCACGACATCGAATTCACGGTCACCGAACGGCAGTTGCAAAGCATCCGCCACCACCGTTTTCGCAACGCCCTTCCGCCGCGCGATCGCGAGCATCTCGGCCGAGAAATCGGCACCTGTCACTTCCGCCCGCGGCAACTTGCGGGTGATGGCGAGCGCCAGGTCGCCGCTGCCGGTCGCGAGATCGAGCACCCGCTGCGGCTGCCAGGCCCGCACCATCTCCGCCGCGCGATGGCGCCACCAGAAATCGATCCCGCCGCTCAGCAGATGATTCGCGACATCATAGCGGGGCGCGATGCTATCGAACATCGCCCGCACCGCCGCGGGGTCGCGCGTGCTGGCAGTCTCCATGCCGCACCATAGGGCGAAGCGGGAAAAACCAAAACGCCTGGCGATGGGGTTTGCTCACGAGAGGAGTCGAACCTCCACGGGTTTCCCCATACGGTCCTGAGCCGTACGCGTCTGCCATTCCGCCACGTGAGCGCGCGGCTGCTAAGGTGCCCGCCCGACGTGGAGGCGCAAGTGCAAACGCCGCCCGCGCAGCTGCCGCGGTGGCGTCTACGCCCGGCGCCGCTTTCGCGCCCGTTCCTCGAGCTGACGCGCCTGCTTGGCTTTCCCGAGCGCCCGCAGCAAATCGGCGTAGTTCGACGCCACCACCTCGTAATCGGCCGGCGGCTTCTCCATCGCTTCCTCCCAGGCCTGCAGCGACTCGCGATAAAGCTCGGAGGCGCGCGGGTAATCGCCGCGGGAGTGATAGACGACCGCGAGATTGCATTTCGATTGCGCGATGTCGGAATGGGTGGGTGGATGGATTTTCTCGCGGATTGCAAGGGCGCGGAGGTGCATCTGCTCCGCTTCCGTGAAGCGCCGCTCGTTCGTGTAGAAAACCGCCAGATTATTCAGGACGGAAGCCACATCCGCGTGCTCCGGGCCGAACTGCTTTTCATACAACTCCAAAGCCTGGAGGTAATACGGTTCGGCCGCTTTTTGCCGGCCCGTCTTGCGATAGGCGAGCGCTATGTTGTTCAGCATCTTGCCGAGATCGGAGTACGGCAGAGTCGCCAGCTGCAAACCGGACTCGATGGCCTGCTGATAAAATACGATCGCCTCTTCGATCTCGCCGGCATCGTCGCACAGGAAGGCCAGCCGCCGCGCCGAGCGATAGATCGCGCGGTGATCCAGCGGAGCGCCTGCCGCGAGCAGCTTGTGCGCGCGGATCAGATACGGCTTGGCGGCGGCCTGATCACCCGCCTGGTCGTGAAGTTGCCCGATTATCTCGAGGCTCAGGGCGAGCGCTGGATCCCCGGCAGGAAAGGCGCGTTTCGCCAGATCGAGGGCGGCCAATCCCACCCGCACCGCTTCCGCCAGCTGGCCGTTGGCGCGCAGCGTGTCGAGCTTATCGTTAAGAATGCTCCACAGCCTCGCCTCGCCACTGGCCACGATTTCACCAGCCTTCGCTTAACTGGCTGACGAGGCGCACCGCCAGATCCTCGACGGCGAGCGGAATGGCCTGCCGCTCGTCGGAGTTCACATCGTTTCCGACGAAGAAGCTCGTAGTGCCGGTGATGGGTGCGCCCGCGACCGCTCCCCCGCCCTTTTTCCGCAGCGTATATGCGACCGTTACGCCGAGACTGAATTCGGTGGTCGCGAGGACGTTCCCCCGCACCGAGCGCGCCGGACGGCGGCCAATCTCCGTCACCACCCCTTCGAGAACGGCGTCGGCCTTGTCCGTGCCCGTGATTGCGAACGTGCCATCCTGCTGGAATTGCTTGATCACGGTGTTGGTAACCAGTCCCTCCACGCGCGGCTGGTAGGTGTTATTCTTGAACATCGGCACCGCGATGCTGTGCACGTCCTGCAGGTAATGCGGCTTGACGTCGCCGACGCGGTAACCCGCGCACCCGCTGAGCGCGAACGCCACCGCCAGTGCGACGAGCGATGCCTTCACTAAATGCCCGGCGTCGAGTCCGGGCTCGGCTCTGGCGTCGGCGAAGGCGCCGTCGAGGGAACATAGGGAGCGGTCGTGTTGCCCGGATTCAATGAGGCCGGAGGCGGCAGCGATTCGTCGTATTCCGGCGGCGGCAATGGGGCCACGTCCGCGGGCGACATCCGCATCGGGACGTCGTTCATGTCTTCCCCGCGGTCGCTGCCGATCGACGCAGTTTTGGGGGCCGGCTTCTTCGCGGTGGCGGCGGTAAGCGCAGCCGATTGCAGAGCCGCGTCGCCAACTTTCGCCCGCAATTCCTCTACGCGTCGTTTCGCCTGTTCACCCTCGTTCGAGCCTGGCTGCTGCCGGATGACGTCGTTGTAGTAGATCACGGCCGCGCGGTAATTTTTTTGCTTGTCGTAAAACTTGGCGATCTCAAACGCATCGGTCGTCTGTTTATGCTCGAGATTGCGCAGATTCTCTTTGGCTTGCGCCGCTTTCTCACTCTTCGGGTAGCGGTAGAGGAAATCCTGGAAACCCACCTTGGCATTGTCCGCGGCTTTCGCGTCGCGCGCCCCGGAGCGGCCCTCCTTATACCAGATGTAGCCGATCTGATACTGCGCATCGGCCGCGATCGGATCATCGGGGAACTTCTCGATCACCGCCTGATACGCCTTCACAGCCGCGTCAGCGTTCCCCTGCTTTTCGGTCGCGCGGCCGATGTTAAACTGCGCCCGGGCCGTGTACTTGCCGTACGGCGCCGACCGCACAATCCCCGCGAAGATCTCTTGGGCGCGCTCCATCGAAGCCTTCAACGGGATGCCGAGAAACTTCACTTTCTTGCCCGCCAGATACATTTCGCCGATCCGGAACTGCGCCTCGATCGCTTCCTCAAAGTTCGTGCCGCGCGGGAACTTCTCTACATATACGCGATACGCTTCGGCGGCCTTGAGATATTCGCCATTTTCCTCCAGCACGACTGCAAACCTGTAGGCCGCGCCAGGGGCGAGTGCGTCCCGCGGATACTTTTTCACGATCGCGCGGTAGGCCTTGATCGCGCGGCCGCGGTCGCCGCTGTTTTCCGCGCTCTGGCCGGCCTCGAAGAGTTCGCGCGCAGTGCCGTTGATCTCCTCGTCGCCCGGCGCTACGTATTGAATGTCCTTCTTCGGTTTGAACAGGATGGAGGCGGGAGCAGCCGCCGGGAAGACGACGGCTACGACGAGGAGAAGAGCTGGGAAACGGAGACGCATCGGGGTTGCGGCAGGGTATTGAACATAGCGCCGGAGTCAAGTTGACCTGCGTCATTTGACCGGCGATCGCGGGAGAATTGCGGAGGCCGTCAGACTGGAGATTACGCCCGATACGCCTCGACGGCCGGACGTTTTCGAACTAACCAGCAGCAACGCGATTTTGAACCTGAACGACCAGCAAAAGATCCGGCTCGGTGCCTGCGCCTGGACGCACGACGAATGGCGCGGCTCCTTCTATCCGGCCGATCTCCCGCCCGAACGCTGGCTCGAGTATTATGCGCGCTACTTCCGCGCCGTGGAGGTCGACTCCACATTCTACGGCGCGCCCTCGGCGGACGACCGTCCTGAACTGGGCGGAAAGCACGCCCGCTTCCTTCCGTTTCACCTGCAAGCTGCCGCGCGCCATCACCCATGCGTGCCGCCTGCACGATTGCAGCGCGCAGTTCAACGCCTTCCTCAAAGCGATGGAGCCGCTCGGGGCGAAGCTCCACGTCATCCTCGTGCAGCTGCCGCCCTCGTTCGCGCCCAAGGACGGCAAGATTGCGCTGCACAGTTTCCTCTCCCGGTTGCCGCGCGACTTCCGGTTCGCGATCGATTTCCGCCACACCGGCTGGCACCGGCCGCAGATCGTCCATTTGCTGGAAAAGCATCGCGTCTGCTGGGTCTGGTCCGACACGAGCCCGCTGAACGAGCGCAACCTCGCGCCCTTCGAACTCTGGCCCAACACGACCGATTTCCTCTACGTTCGCCTCCTCGGCGACATCACGACGCGTTACGACGGCGACGGCCACCGCCTCCATCGCTACGGCGGACTACTCTGGCAACGCGAAGCCGCACTCGAAAGCTGGGCGATGAAAATCGACCGCAACCTCGGCGAATCGCGCAGCGTCTGGACGTTTGTGAACAATCACTACGAAGGCTTCGCGCCCGAGACCTGCCAGCGTCTCGCGGCGAGGCTCGGCTACGAGTTGCCGCTGCCGGCGCAGGCTGCAGCACTGAACGTCACCGAAAGTCCGACGCCGCAGCTCGAGTTGTTTGGCGACGCCACCTGATCAGCACTCCCAGTCGGGACCGCAGTCGCCGTGCGGCGGGCTCGCCCGCCACCCGTTGATGGCGCAGGAAACGTGCTCGCCTCCCATCAGCGGTGCGTTCTAAGGTACCCATCCGCATGGGTTGGTTGCGCAATTTTCTTGGTGGTGAAGCAGGAGAAAGTTCCGCGGCGCATCCGCCTCTGCCCGAGGGAGCCGGCGACTTTCTGCCCGGTGGAATGGCCCGGGGCTTTCATGCCAGCGCGGTCGTGCGCGGAGTTGCTCCTGAGACCGGGGAGATAATTTTCCGCGGCGGAGCCGGGGCTTCGCTGCAATCCCAGGCGGAGGCCGAGGCGCAGGCGCGCGCCCACGCTGAGCAACACCTGGCCACCGCCCTTGCCGGCACCTCGTCGCAGCGGGACACCTACGCCTACGCGATCGATCGGGCGGTTGAGCCAGTCGTCTCGGAATTGCCCTTCGCGGGCGGCAGCGCCGGACGATTGACCATCAACAGCTACGGCGCGCTCATCATCAATGCACGGGCCGCATTTTTCGCCGATGTCGATACGCGGACCGAAGACACGGCGCCGCCTGATCCGGCGGCCGACGAAACCGCCGCGGCGCGCTTGCGCGATGTGATCGCGCGGGAGCCGGATCTCTCTTTTCGCGTCTATCGCACGCACAATGGCTGGCGTTATCTCTGCACCAGTCGGCTGTTCGATCCCGCGGCGGCGGAGACGCAGCAATTGCTCGAGGATCTGGGGGTGGACCGCCGTTACCGGGTCTTGTGCCGGGTGCAGCGCTGTTTCCGCGCCCGGGTGACACCGAAGCCGTGGCGCATCGGGCAGCGTTTCCCCGATGTCCACCCGACCCAGACGGTTTCGCGCCGGCACCTCGAGCGCTATTTGCGACGTGGCGCCGGCTTTGCTAGCGCGGCATTTGTGGACGCGGCCGGCCAGAGCGCGGCGCCGTCACCAGAAATTGCCGCCGTTCTCTCGTGCCACGATGAATGGTGCGCCGCACTTTCCGGCCGGCCGCTCGCCTGAGGGCGGATTTAATCGTTGGCGCTTGCGCGCCGGAGCTGTTTTGCACCGCCTTGGTCGACGCAAACGGCCCGACTGAATCGCCGCTTTGGCTTTTCCTTTTTTTTTGGTTTTTTTTTTTCTTTCGGTCTTTTTCGACGCAAACGGCCCGACTGTTCTTTGCACGATGCCATTGCCAGGAACCGGCAGCGGCTGGATGTATTTTTGAAGGCTTCGTGCTGGTCGGGTCGCAAAGGCTTGGCGCACAGGGCCTGGCAGGCTTAGGGCGACACCAGTTGCCGCACTGTATTTCAGGAAATATCGTCTTGTCATCATGATCGGCCTCCTCCTTTTCATTGCGCCGAATGTGCCAGCGGATTCGGCAACCTATAATTTCAAAAAGCGAGTACACTGGCTATACATTTTTCCGGAAAATCGCCTCATTGGATCACCGATTCGCGGTCTTCCGATCTGATCTGCGGATCTGGGTCAGGTAAGATAAAAACAGTTCTCGCGGACATGTTGTGCGCGCTGGACGAACGCGAGGGGAGGGCAAATAGGTGTCGGTCCGTGCATGTGCAGGGTGGAACCTGAGCCCAGGTAAGCGACTGTCGCGCGGGGGCATTCCGCCACTGGCGGCGTCCCGCCGCCTTAGTCGTTTGCGGCCTAACGAATCTCGGCTGCGCCGAAGTAGGGCTGCAGCGCGACCGGCAACCGCACCGAGCCATCCGGCTGCTGGCCGGTTTCGATCAGCGCCGCGAAGACGCGGGGCAGCGCGAGGCCGGAGCCATTCAGGGTGTGGCAGAAGCGGTTCTTCCCCTCCGCATCCTTGAAGCGCAGGTTCATGCGGCGCGCCTGGAAGTCCTCGAAGTTCGAGCAGCTCGAGACTTCGAGGTAGCCGCTCTGCCCCGGCGACCAGGCTTCGAGGTCGTACGTTTTGGCCGAGCCGAATCCGAGGTCGCCCGTGCAGAGCTCGATCACGCGGTAGTGCAATCCGAGCAACTGCAGCACGCGCTCCGCATTCGCCGTGAGCGACTCGTGCTCGGCGTACGACGTCTCGGGCGTCGTGATTTTCACCAGCTCCACCTTGTCGAACTGATGGACGCGGATGATGCCGCGCGTCTCGCGTCCGGCCGAGCCGGCCTCGCGCCGGAAACAGGGCGTGTAGGCGGCAAATTTCTTCGGCAGTTCCGCCGCGTCAGGATTTCCTCGCGGTGAAAATTGGTCACCGGCACCTCCGCGGTCGGGGCGAGAAAGAGCTGGTTCTCCTCCAGCCCATACATGTCGTCCTCAAACTTCGGCAGCTGCGTGGTGCCGACCATGCAATCCCGCCGGACCAGAAACGGCGGGCTCATTTCGAGATAACCGTGCTCGCGCGTGTGCAGGTCGAGCATGAACTGAATCAGCGCCCGCTCCAGCCGCGCGCCCTGCCCGGTGAAGCAGATGAAGCCGCTGCCGCTCAACTTCGCCGCCCGCTCCAGATCGAACAGCTTCAAGCGCGTGCCGAGCGCGACGTGATCGAGGACTTCGCCCGTGATGGACGGCTTCTCGCCCCAGCTCCGCACGACCGGATTGTCGCTCGCCTCCTTGCCGATGGGCGGCTGCGGCGTGCGGCAGATTCGGAATGCTGCAGCAACAGCTCCCGCTGCTCGTCCGTCGGCGGAGTCGCTCTCGCGGGTCGCTTCCGTGATCTCGTCGCCGATCACGCGCACTTGGTCTTCCAGGTCCGCCGTCGATTCGCCGGCGCCGCGCTTCGCCGCCGATCTCTTTGCTCAGGCGTTTGCGGTCGGCGTTGAGCTGCTGCAGCGCGGTCTCGGCCTTCCGCCGGTGCGACATCCACCTCCAGCACTTCGTCGATCTTCGCCGCGTCGTCGCCGCCGCGAGTGGCGAGCCGTTCCTTCACGAAATCCGGCTGTTCGCGGATGAGACGGATGTCGAGCATGGCTCCGCATTATCAGGACCACGCCACGAGTGCAAACGCGGTAAAACGGACCGCGTCGCTTCCTTTGGACAGCCAGCGACTCACGCTGATGGGAATTCGGGGCCTTCTTCCATTCGCGTCGCTGGCGTGATTCGCGGGCTAAAACCGCGTGACAAGCCGGTGCACGGCCACATATTTCCGCCGTGGAACAGCTCAACCTCCTCGGGGTTGCTCTCGGCCTCGCGGCGCTCGCGGGGATCAACCTTTACCTGACGGTCTTCGTCACCGGGCTGGCCGATTAACCAGCACTGGATCACGCTCTCGCCGCAGTACCAGTCGCTCGAGGTGCTGGCACATCCGGCCATCATCACCGTCGCCGGCGTTCTCTACTTCCTCGAGTTTTTTGCCGACAAAATCCCGTGGATCGACTCCGCGTGGGACGCGGTCCACACCGATCATTCGGCCGATCGGCGGCGCGCTCCTCGCCATCCAGGTGCTCGGCCATATCATCGCCGGTCTTCGATGTCATTGTGATCCTGCTCCTGGCCGGCGGCACCAGCCTGATTGCGCACACCGCGAAAGCTTCCTCGCGGCTTGTCGCGAACACTTCGCCCGAGCCATTCTCCAACATCGGTCTCAGCCTCGCGGAAGACGTGGGCGTCTTCGGCGGACTGGCGCTGATCTACTACAATCCGCTCGTCGCGCTCGTGCATTTTCGCGGCTCGCGCTCGCCGCGTTCCTTTACTTCGCGCCGAAAATTCTGCGCGCGATGAAGGCGAAAATCTGGCTCGTCTTCAAGAAACTGAACGGACCGGCCGAGGCCGGATTGCCGGTCGCGCTGCCGACGACCTTGCCCGGCAGACTGGCGGCGGTCTTCAGCCATCACAACGTGCTGCAGGAGACGATCGCGTGGGCCGTGCCGTGCCTCAGCGGGCGCGGCCGCCGCATCCCGCCGAATCTTTTCGGCGCGCTGGTCGCGACGAATGAGGAGCCGCGCAAGGTGGTCTTTGTGGCGAACAAAGGACGCGGTCTGGCGGAGACGATCGACCTCGAGGGATTGACGGTGGCGCGCGACCCGAAGTTTCTCTCCGAAAACCTCGTGATCTTCCCGACGGCCGGAAAAGGGCCGCGCTATTTGTTTGTTTTCCCGCGTTCGAGCGGGGCGGTGGTGGAGGAGATCGTCGAATACCTGCGCGCCCGCCTGGCGCCGGTAACGACGATACCCGACGAACCGCCCGCGAGCCCGCGCTGCAAGTCTAACGACCGTCCTGCCGGCGGGCCCAGCCGATGACGTCCGCGGTCGAGCGCTACCAGGAACTGCGCGAACGCGGCCGCGTGCGAAGAGCGCGCGCTCTTCGCCGCGCCGCGCAATCCGAACGAGCTCGAGCTGCAGGCGCGCTGGTTCGCCGGCGATTTCGGGAACCGCTTTCGGACGCTCTGCGGCAAGGAGGTCGAGATCGTGCAATTCGGGACCTGGAATCGCGCTGCCGGCCCGGATTTCGATGGCGCCGCGATCCGGGTCGACCGCGGCGAAGTCCAGCGCGGCAGCATCGAGTTCGATCTCTCTGATCGGAACTGGGAGTCGCACGGGCATGCCCAGAACCACGCCTTCGACGATGTCGTCCTGCACGTTTTCGTGAACGCGAGTGAGCACACTTTCTTCACCCGCACCCGGGCGCATCGGAATGTGCTGCAGGTGCGGGTCGATCCGGCGGCGTTGCCCGATGCGTTTGTGACGAACGTGCCGCTGGCGCGGCCGGGACGCTGCCAGGCGCCGCTGCGCGGTCTGCCGGAGGAACGCGTCCGGAGCGTGATCGAGGCGGCGGCGCGCTTCCGGCTGCAGCGCAAGGCCGCCCGCCTGCGCGCGATGAGCGAGGCGCACGGCGCCGACGAAGCGCTCTTCCAGGAGCTGGCGGCGGCGCTTGGTTACAAGCAAAACAAGCTGCCGTTTACGCTCCTCGCGCAGCGGTTGCCGCTCCGCGTCGTCCTCAATGACCCGGAAACCGCGGAAGCGATGCTGTTCGGGGTCGCCGGTTTTCTCGAGGCCCCGGATCTTTCCGCCTATGGCGGCGACACCCGGGGCTATGTCCGTTCGCTCTGGGACCGCTGGTGGCAGCGACGCGATGAACTGCAGCGTCTCATTCTGCCCCGCGAGCTCTGGCGTCTCGGCGGGGCGCGCCCGCTCAATCATCCGCAACGTCGCCTCGGTGCGCTGGCGGTGATCGCGCGGGGCTGGCGGAGCTTCATGAAATCGTTAGGAGATCCTGAACCTGTGCCCGCCATGCGGGCGTTCCTGCGCGGACGCGAACATCCCTACTGGAGCCACCATTACACCCTCACCTCCGAGCGCACGGCTGCCGCAATGGCGCTGGTGGGCGCTTCGCGGGTGGCGGAGATCCTCGCGAATGTGCTGCTACCGTTCCTCAGTTCGCGCGGGACGGAGGTATGGGACGCCTATGCCAAACTGCCGGCGCAGCTCACGAATCGCCGCCTCGAAACCGGCGCGACCCGGCTTTTCGGCGACGACCCGCGGCGGCGGGACTTTGTGAAGACAGTCGCGCAGCAACAGGGCTTGCTTCAGATCTACGAGGACTTCTGCCTGCAGGACAACTCCGATTGTGCGCACTGCCCGTTCCCCGAGCAGATGCAGAAATGGGTCTGAATTGAACGTTGAACGTTGAACGTCGAGCGTTCAACGTGCGAAGCGTGACCGGCCTTGGATTCTCCTGCACCTCCCGCCGCGGCGGCTTTACGCTCATCGAGTTGCTCGTCGTCATCGCCATCATCGCGGTGCTGATGGGTCTCGCCTTCCCTGCTTTCCAAAGCGTCCAGAATTCCGCGAAGCGCACCCAGGCGAAGAACGACCTCGTCCAAATCGTCACCGCGGTGAGTGCGTTTTATACCGAATACGGGCGCTACCCAACCGCCGCGACTGATGATGCATCGGCCAAATACGGCGCTGGGGGAGGCATTGGGAACGACGCTCCTCTGAATGAACTGCGCGGCCTCGCCACCGCCACCCTGAATACACGACAGGTCGTCTTTGTCTCGCCCCCGGATGCCAAGGATCAAACGAACCCACGCAGCGGAATCAAGACCTTGAGTGGCGAGTGGTTTGACCCTTGGGGCATCGCCTACGGCTTGCAGATGGACGCGGATTACGACAACGAGGTGCCGAATCCATATTCGTCGAATGCGGGCGCGGCACCGCTGCGCACTGGGTGTCATCACGTGGTCGCTCGGCAAGGATCGCCTAGGAGGCAGCGGCAACAAGAACGACAGCCCGAACAAAGACGACGTCATCTCCTGGCAATAGCCACGGCTTGCAATTCAGCGCGCGCCAGCCACAATTGCCACCGCCACCGCGGGTGTAGTTCAATGGTAGAACGGCAGCTTCCCAAGCTGCATACGAGGGTTCGATTCCCTTCACCCGCTCTTTCACCTCTGTACGGCGGGGGAAAAATCAACGCGAGCGTGGAAATGCCGTCTGGTGCATTACAAAAATTTCCACGGCGCAACCGTGACGCGACTTCGTTTTGCGGTAAATTAGTCGGACGAATGAAAAAACGCCTAACGACTAGAGTGATCGGAACCGTTGTCGCGAGCGTGTTGTGGATGGCGTTCGTCGTCAACGCTTCGCCGGTTGAGGAGACCAGTTTTCTGGCGCGCAGTTTTCCAGAGAACATCGGTCCTTTTAAGCGAGTCTCGGCCAGCAAAAATGACACGGCCATTCAGGGTGAGATCCTCGATGCGGCGACCGCGAAATACGCTTCCGAAGGGGGCGAGATTGAATGGCTCGGAAAGCAATACGCGGCTGCGGAGCAGGCCTTTGCCGCGCTCGAGAGAATGATGGTCTCGTACCAGAAAGAAGGTGCCGGAATTTCCTCGGTCAAGAATGTCGAGGGCAAGGTGCGTTATGCGGTGATTGAACTGCCGGAGAGCATGGTTTGCTGCTGGGTGAACAAGCAGCGCAAGGACTTGTTTTTCGTCGTAACCGGCAAGTTGCCGGAGATCGAAACCTTCATGAAATTGCAGACGACCTGGTAACATCGGCAGCGTTGCAAGTTCCTTCAGGGCGGCGTGATGTTGCAGCGTCGGTGCGTGACTGGCTCGAAGAGCGGGAAGCGCCCCGAGGCTGCAGCGCGCCTCAGCTACGGCCAAGCGTGCGAGTTCGGCTTTCGCGGCAGCCTCGATGAATGGGAGCGGTTGATGGCGCGGTCGCTAATCGGTAGCGCGGTCTAACTGCCGTCCTGCACATCGAGCGGCGACCGCACCTCGATGCCCGGCCTGTTGAGCACCTGGGAGCGACGAAATAGGCGAACAACGGCCTCCGCAGACTCATCCGCGCCCTATCGGTAAGATTGCTGCCGCCGGGACGGGAGTTCGCGCGTACGCGCGATGACGTATTTCGCGATTTAAAAGGGCTGTCATGCTCCCTCCCGTCGGACGCATCCTTGGTCCGACAGAAACCTCGAAATTGCAGAAAACCCGAAAAATGAAAAAACAAAAACTCAAAACAACGAAACCAAACCCTCAATCAACCCGGCTAGCACGGCTCATCACGAACAGCGATCTGACTCCGGCAAAAAATGTGAAAGGCTCTAACGGCACACATTTAGGCTCAGGCACACATTTAGCCTCAGTCACCGACCTAATCATCGACCGTTAACCCCCTCGCTAAACGCGTCTCTCATCAGATTGGACGCATCTCCGGTCTAACAGAACCCAAAATGAAAAAGCAAACATTCAAAACGACGAAACCAAATTCTCAATTAAGCCCGAGAACACGGCTCACAGCGATGAGCGACCTGACTCCGGCAAAAAATGTGAAAGGCTCTGACGGCTCCTTGCCCAGGCTGTCTGCCTACAAGGTGGTGGTCGACCCGAGACCCTGAACGCGTCTCTCGTCTGCTTTCCGGGCCTCGTTATCAGCCGGAATGAAAGAGAAAGCCGGTCAGCGCCACTAGGCGCTGGCCGGCCCTTGATTCGTCCGATGAATGCTCAACAGCGGAGACACGACTATCTTGCGCGCGCGCTGGCACGGCGCTGCCGTAGGATCTAAGAGCGCCGGCCAGAAGCGCGCTCAGCGCCTGGTTTTGAGTGGAAGCTGCCACCTTCCGGTCGGTCGCCAGATGGGTCAGGAAGGCCCGCACCTCATCTGATCTGCGAACATTCACAGACTGGCGCCCTATTTCCGGATTTCGGCTATCCGCCTGACAGAATAGCCAGCCGTTGTAGCCGGGGTCGGTGACTCCGGTCGTTCCTCGCCGCCCTATTGCGCCTAGAAAGCGATCACCAGATCCTGCTGGCAGAAATCGACCTCTACTGCTTCGCCGACGGACTTATCGGCGTAGACAGCCTTGATCCACCAATTGCAGTCGGAATTATTGGTCGACTCATCCCAGTTCAGCGTCACGGTCTCGCCGACGTTGATGCCTTTGCCGATATCGAACTTGGTGAATCTCTGGCCGTCTTCCGACGCGAGCAGCCCGGTGATCTTTTGCACGTTATTGTTCTCGACCTTGAAGGTATATTGGTCGTCGGAAGAGGAGTCTTCTTCCGCCTCCTTCTCGGCCGCCGCCCGCTTGTCGCCCTTTTCGGCCTGGTCGACGGTGAACTTCACCTGCGTGGCCAGCTTGCCGTTCGCGTAAATCTCGACGTGATATTTTCCGATCGGCCAGCCCTTGGCCGGTTTCGAGCAGAGGAAGGATCCGGCCTGGCTTTTGCCGTCGAGGGTCGCATCGATTGCGGTGATTGTGGTCCCAGGCGGCGCTTGATCACCGACGTCGTCGGCGACAAAGACCCCGCGCAGTTGATCCCCATTGCTCGCGCCTTTGGTCTTGAAGAAGGCTATGATCTTGGGCGTGACGGTGCTGAAATAGGTGGTGGGCTCATCCTTCGGGCCTTCTGCCAACACGGCGGTGACTGTGATATCGCCGCCGCGCGCGACTGACCCGCAGATCATGATTCCAATTAACAATGCCAAGAGTCGTTTCATTTGTTCCTGTTCCTTCCGGGGTTGGCCGAGGCCTTTCGTTCGCTTAACGAATCGGGTGCCGGGGTTCGACGGGTATGCGCTGACGCTGAAGCTGTGTCCATCATAAAACGCTGAGAAGCCGCGAAATACACACGCGGAACAGAAGAACGATCGGCAGGAGGGGGCCGGTCTATGAATTGTGACATTCGACCTTTATTCCGAGTGACCTTGCTCTCTGGCAGTGCGGCCTTCACGCATCTCCCTACCGCCGCGCAGGGCGTTGCCGGTAGACCGGATCGATCCCGAGGGTTCGATTCCCTTCACCCGCTCTCTTCCTCCCACCGGCACGAGAGGATCCCCAACCGTTCCCCGAACCAGTTCAGGAAGCTCTGAACAAAACCGGGCGACCGCTGTCAAAAGCAGTCGAGATGAAGAGCCTCCCCCGCCAGATTCTGCGCCGCCCGACTACGGTCTGCGCATGGTGCAAAAGCGTGATCCACCGCGGTGAGGGAAAAGTGAGCCATGGCATTTGCGCTCCCTGCCGCGAGAAGTGGTTCGGAAAAATGACGCGCCGGGCGGCCTTCGTCACGCTGCCCCTGCCGCACCGTGCGTGAGGCCACGCGTCGGCATGCGAACAGCCGCTCCGCCCAGGACGCGAACAACTCTTGTCGCTAAAGCGTCTCTGACATAGAAGGGCTCCGTGCCGCCGATCGCCCGCCGCCCAATCTTTGCCCTGAAACAACCTTCGTTTCCTCTGGCTCTGCTCCTCGCAACGGCGTTCCTGTTCGCAGGCTGCCGAGGCCTGCGGCCCGATGCGCCGTCACAAACCAACGTGGAGCCGCGCATCACCCAGACCGGCACCAATATCCCCCTCCCGGCCAAGCCGGCAGAGCCGACCACCACCGCCGCCGAACGGGAGGCCGCGAAAAGGGCCGCCCGCGCCAAACCGAAGCGCGAAACGCCGGCCAGCACCCCGGCAGAAGAGGAAGATATCGTGATCCGCGGCGGGTTTCGGTGAGGAGACGATTTCATAGAAATTATAACGCTCGCTTTGACATAGCACGTTTTCCGCTGAATATTGGCGGCGGTCAGTTGTTGGGCTTGTGTTAGTGGGCGCTATGCTTCCCCGTGAAGGGCGCTCTTTATTCAGTCTCAATAGCTATACGGCATCAAAGCCGGCCAACGGGCTCTTCGAGGAGCTCGTCACACATAGCTAGCTGCAGGCGGTAAACCGCCGCGGCGTTTGTTTGCGCAGGGCTCGAAGTCTGCGCGCATTCATCCATGAAACCTACATCACAGGCGGGCCTTTCGGCCCGCACGCGCGATTCCCGGCCGGCGCTGGGCCATCGCAAACCTAAATCCCCCGTCACCGACTGGAGCTTCCACGTTGCGGCGCCTGCCCTCCGTGGCGGTCGCGGGCTAGGCAAAGGCGGTCACCCAAGGTTCTCGCCGGGCTTCCGTCAGCTCATGATCGAGGGCCTGTTTTCGGGCGAGGCCCGCCGCGAGGCACGCTTCGAAGGCGCGCTCTTTGGTGTGATCGTGGCGCTGGCCACCTGGCCCATCGTGCTCGCGGTCCAGGCCGCCGCCATTCTGATCAAGTAACCGGGTCGCCTTAACCCGCGGCAGTCGCATCGGCCATTCCGCCGGTGCGGCTGCTGGCGAGGCGCGAATGGCTACTTCCGGCCAAAAAATTTGCGGAAGGACTGGAAGAGGCGGTTCGGCAGCGCTTCGGCTTTGCGGTCGAAAACGTCGGCGCGTTGCGCGAGTTGCGTCTGCAACCCGCCGTGAATCTGGCAGGCAATCGTCGGCACTTTGTCGGCCGGGAGCGTGAGCTCGTAGCTGGCGCCGACAGCAATGCACTCATTCGTGGCGAGCTGATTCGACATCGCGCACACGGTGGCGCGGGCCAGCGGGATCGCGGGCGGAAGAACGACGGCCGGGTAATGCTCCGCCGCTTTCGTCATCGTCTGCGTCCAGACAGGCAAGGCCAGGGCGGAGCCATACCCGCGCGCCACAATCGTCTGCGGCTGATCAAAACCCACCCAGACGCCGCAGGTAAGCGCATTGGTGTAGCCCAGAAACCAGGCGTCCTTATAGTCGTTTGTCGTGCCCGTCTTGCCTGCGGCCGGCAGCTTGAAACCGAGCGACTTGGCACTCGCGGCGGTCCCGGTCTTGAGCACGTTCTCCAGGATGTTCGATGTCATCCACGCGGCCCCTGGATCCATCCCCACGGTCGCGACGTGGGCCGCGCGATAAATCGGAATGTGATCGGCGTCGTCGATCCGCTCGATGATGTATGATTGCTTCCGCGTGCCGAGATTTGGAAAGATCGTGTAGGCCGAGGTCAAGTCCTTCAGGTTCGTTTCAAAGGAGCCGAGATAAATAGCGGGACCATTCGGGATGTTCTCCCCCAGGCCGAGAGTGATGGCCGCCTTTTGGACCTCATCAGGTCCGGCGAGTTCACCGACGCGCACGCTCATCGTGTTGCGCGAATGGATCAGGCCATAGGAGGCCTGCTGGATTCCCTTGAAGCTGTTGTCAGAGTTCCCGGGGCTCCAGTTCCCCGCCCCGCGAATTTCCCCGGGCTCGATCGGGTTGTCGCTAATCTCACCGCCCGGCAGGAGCCCGTGAGTGAAGGCCAGGGCATAGACGAAGGGCTTGAAGGAAGAGCCGATCTGGCGATTGGCCGGCGGGAGCGCGCGGTTGAACTTGCTCTGCCCGTAGTCGCGCCCTCCGACGAGCGCCCGAATGCCACCACTGCGATTGTCAATCACCACCACGGCGCCCTGCAGGTAAGGCATCGCGGCATCCTCTCCGTCTTCCGGTGGTCGATAGCTTGCCTTCGTCGGGTGCTTGAAATTGGGTTGATGCTCGACTTTGCCGAGGTGCGATTCGAGCGCCTGTTCGGCGGTGCGTTGCACGGTCGGATCGAGCGTGGTGTAAATGTAGAGCCCGCCGAAGTCGATCTGCTCCGGCGTGAGGATGTTGTTCAGGTCGCGCTGCACGGCATCCATCGCGTAGTTCTCCTGAATCTGCGGCAACCGCTTCGGGTTCGACGTGATTCTCGTCGCTTTCGCCTTCTGCGCTTCAGCGGCCGTGATCTTCTTTAGGTCGACCATGCGATCGAGGACACTGTCCCTTTGCAGGGCGGCGCCCTCGGGGTTTTTCAATGGCGAAAACCGGTTCGGACTGCGGATGAGGCCCGCGAGCACGGCCGCCTCCGAGAGGTTCAACTGGGAGGCGTTCTTGCCGAAGTAGGCCTGCGAGGCCGTCTCAACCCCGTAACATCCCGAACCAAAGTAAATCCGGTTCACATAGAGCTCGATGATCTGATCCTTCGTGAACTGCCGTTCGATCCTCAGGGCTACCATCGCCTCCAGCATCTTGCGCCGCAGATTCCGGCCGCCGAGCGGGAGGCTGTTTCGGGCAAGCTGCTGGGTAATTGTGCTGGCGCCTTCCTTGACCGAGCCGCTGGAGAGATTGCGAAAGACGGCGCGGACGAGGCCCCGCACGTCCAGCCCGCCGTGCTTCTGAAAACGAGTATCCTCCCGCGCCAGCAGCGCCTCGATAAAATAGGGCGAGACTTCGTTGAGCGGCACAATCAGGCGATTCGCCCCGGCCAGGCGGCTGTAGATCTTCCCGTCGACGTCGAAAACGGTGTTCCGCTCGGGCATTTCGCCCACTTTCTTCATGTCGAAGGTCTGCGCCCAGACGGCGTAGAACGTCACCAACCCGAAGATGGCCGCGACCACCAGAACCACCGCGAGGGTAGTGAGCTTGAGGCCGAGGCGGCGTTTGCGCTTGCGAGGCGCGCGGCCGGCCGATGAAACGCGACGGGCGAAGAGTTTCATCACTTAAGGGGAATCGGCACCGCGCATAAATCGACCGCCTGCAACGGCAACTTATTCATGGATACGCGCAGATAAAGCGCGGTGTAAGGGCGCGAATGTCAAGCGCCTGCACTCCGACCAGTGGTATTTCGTGCCCTGATTCTCGGTGCCTGGGGCGCACCGCGACGCCGGACGTCAGAGCCGCAGCTGCACCGCGCTCGGGGGCAACTCGTGCGCGCAGGGCGCGTCGATCGGCGCGGCCGGCTCTTCCGTGCTCGGCTGCACCAGGTTATTCTCAATCAGGTACTGCTCCAGCTCTTCGCCGCTCACATCCGGCACCATCTGACCGTTCACCTCGACGCAAGGCGAGAGCGGCTGTCCGCTTTTCGTCTCCATCTCCCAGCGAAACGCCGGGTTCTGAATGATGTCCTTCTCAGTGAAAGGCAGATTGTATTTGGCGAGCACCGCGCGAACTCCGGCGCTCCAGCCGCAATGGGTTTTCAGGTAGGCGGTGATTTGTGGCGTTTCCATGTGGTGGAGTTTAGCACGCGTCCCCGGCGTCCGCACGCGATTCGCGAGCGGCGTTAGCTGACGGCTTCGGCCGTCTTCTCTGCCTCCGTCCTGGCCAGCAACCTTTCGAAGTGGTGCGAATTGTTCGCATAATCGGGATAGGCCTGCGCGGTCGCGACCGGTCTGTAGCGCCAATGCTTGTACATCCAAAGCCACGGTGCGGGATTCCGCCGGACCACCGGCTCAAACGCATCCCAGCAGGCCTGCGCCACCTGCTGACGCGTCGCGCTCGGCTCGAGCGACAGCTCCGGATGGAGGACGAGACGGTAACGTCCATCCGGCAGCGGTTCGCAATGCGTCGGGATGATTGGCGCGCCCGTCCGCTCCCGCAGCCAGGCATGCGCGAAGGTCACGCACGTTTGCATTCCGAAACAGTTGATCGGCACGCTCGGGAGCTTGGCCGAGACGGTAAGATCGACCGCCAGCGTCACGCTCCGCTGATGCAGGAGCGCCTTGTAGAGCCGCAGCAGCGCCCGTTCGCGTCGGATCGTCTGGTGCCCGGAGACTTCGCGCAAACCATTGAAGGTGGAGTTCAGCAGCGGGTTCTTGAACGCCTGCGTCACGACCGTGCATTGGAAGCCACTCAGACCCAACGCGAGCGCGATCCATTCGAAACCGCCGTAGTGCAAGCAGGCGAAAACAACCCCACGCTCGGTGCCCCGTTCTCGCTTCAACCGCTCGAGATCGGTCGCATCGAAAATCTGCGCGAACATCGCCGGTGTCAGCCGGGGGCTCCAGAATAGGTCCGACATTGCCCGCGAGAAATGCTGGTAGGACTCACGCACCAAACGCCGCCGCTCCGCCGGGCTCAAGCTATCGCCGAACGCGCTCGCCAGGTTGCTCATGGCCACCTTCCGACCCGGCCAATGCACGATGGAGGCGATTGTGCCCACGCCCGTCGCGACCGCGCGGCAGAGGCGACGCGGAAAGAGCGGCACGACGCGCGCGATCCCGCGAACGACGAGCCACTCCGCCCGATGGCGGACTTTCTTCCACGAAAAGCTCATTCGTTAGCCGCCGACTTCGCTCGCCTGCGGCAGCGCCGTGCGATCGAGTTTCGTGTAATCCGCCCGGGCCGCGATCTGCTCGAAGGCCGGTGATTCCTGCGCGTAAAACGGGTAGCTGCTCGCGCCGGTCGGCTGGTAGCGCCAATGCTTGTACATCCAGAGCCACGGCGCCGGATCCCGGCGCACCACCGGTTCGAACGAATCCCAGCACGCCTGCGCGATTTCCTGATGGGTTGCTCCCGACCGCACCTCTACCTTCGGATGCACCACCACCCGATAGCGCCCGCCGGGCAGCGCTTCCGTGTGCATCGGCACGAGCGGCACCCCGGTGCGCTCCTGCAGCCACGCGTGCGCCACCGTCACGATCGTCTTGAGGCCGAAACAATCGATCACCACCGTCGGATGATGCGGCGGCAAGGTCGTGTCGACGAGGAGCGCGACCCGGCCGCCTTTCCGCAGCGCTTTATAGAGACGCACAATGGCGCCCTCGCGCGGCACGGTGCGATGGCCCGATTGATCGCGCAGCTTCTGAAAGAAACCGAGCAGGAGCGGATTCTTGAAATCCTCGGTTGCGATCGCTCCCGGGAAACCGACCCACGCACACGCGAGGCTCAGCCATTCGAAGTTTCCGTAGTGAAACGCGCCCGCGATGCAGCTGCGATTCGGGCCCGTTTCCATGCGCAACCGTTCCAGCCCCTCGAACTCGATGTAGCGCGAAAAGTTCTCCGCTGTCAGGCGCGGGCTCCAAAACAGATCGAGCATCGTCCGCGCGAAGTGTTGGTACGATTCGCGCACGATCGCCGCGCGCCGCGCCGCGGTCAGCTCCTCACCGAACGCGCTCTCCAGATTGCTCAGCGCCACGCCTCGCCCGCGCGCATCGAACCTGGCCACGAGCGCGCCGGCCACGCCGCCGACCCAGTAACAGGCGCCTCGTGGAAAGAGCGGCACGAGCTTGAGCACCGCCATCAGCGCCAGCCACTCCACCCGGTAGCGAATTCTCTTCCATACCGTCACGGGCGCAGCTTACGCATTCTTCTCGACGCCCGCGAGCCCGCGCACTATTGCACGGCTGCGTCAGCATATGGGTCGGCCTGATCATCTCCACGCCATCGTGCTCCTCAGCGGCGGTCTTGATTCCGCCGTCACGCTCGCGATTGCGAAGGCGGAAGGCCTGGAGCCGCACGCTTTGTCGTTCGATTACGGCCAGCGGCATCGTGTGGAACTCGAAGCCGCCCGGCGCGTCGCCGTCGCCGCCGGGGTGCGCGATCACCGGGTCGCCACCATCGACCTGCGCATTTTCGGCGGCTCAGCCTTAACGGACGACATCGACGTGCCCAAGAATCGCGATGCGAGTAAGTATGGCGGCGGGAATCCCCATCACCTATGTGCCAGCGCGGAACACCATCTTCCTCGCCTACGGACTGGCGTGCGCAGAGGTGATCGGCGCGCGCGATATTTACATCGGCGTCAATGCGATCGACTACAGCGGCTACCCCGATTGCCGACCGGAATTCATCGAGCAGTTCGAGAAGTTGGCGAATCTTGCCACCCGCGCCGGCGTCTCTGGCGAAATGTTCCGCATCCGCACGCCGCTCCTGCGCCTGACCAAAGCGGAGATCATCCGCCGCGGGGTCGAGCTCGGCGTGGATTTCACGCTCACCCACAGCTGCTACGATCCCGCGCCCGACGGCGTCGCCTGCGGCGCCTGCGATTCCTGTCAGCTCCGCCTCGCCGGATTCCGCGAAGCCGGCATCGCAGACCCGATCCGCTACGCTCGCCCGAGTAGTGCGTAGCTGGTCCGGGGAGCGTCTGGCTCTAACGCTCCCCTAACCCGGGAATCCGCCCGTAGCCGACGAAATCCGGGGTGCGCCCGTTCGCGGCGGTCCTACCTGGACGCGAGACCTTAAAGTCGAAGACGCTGACGCCCCAACGCGATTTGTCGTGATAGGTGCGGCCGTCACTCGCGCCGAGCATGATGCGCCGGCCGGTACTCTTCTCGCGGCCCGCGTAGATCATGACGTGTGTGATCGGCGGGTCGCGATTGACGTCATAAGTTCCGGTCCAGAAGAGCAGATCTCCCGGCTTTAACTGCTCCATCTCGAAGCTGTCGTCGTTGTGGCTGATGACCGGCACGAAATTCCCGGCTTTGCGGACCCAGACATACTGCCCGCTTGAGTCGCGCGGCACATCACCAAAGCCGTTTTCGCGCAGCACATGGTAGATGAACCCCGAGCAATCCATCCCGCCGCTCGCCGGATCCGCCGAGCCGTATTTGTAGGTCAGATTACGCGCGGCGAGCTCGAGCGACGTCTCGATCAGCTTCTGCACGTGTGGCGGGTATTCGTCGAAGCCAGTGATCTCGGTGGTGGCGATGGAAACGCCGCCGGGGCGTTCCGACTTTGCGCCCGGCGAAGGCGAAGTCCCGGCCGCGGAAGATGCGCTCGGCGACGGCGATTCCTCGGGCGACGGGCTCGGCGAAGGTGTGGGTGATGTTATCCGCTTTTTGCGCGGAGAGGACGACGGCGAAGGAGAAGCGCTTGGCGACGGCGATTCCTCCGGCGAAGGGCTCGGCGAGGGTGTGGGCGATGCTTTCCGCTTTTTCCGCGGAGAGGGCGAAGGGGACGCCGACGGCGATGGTGATCTCTTCGGGGTGGATGTGGCCGAAGCGGTCGATTTCGGCGATGCGCTCGGGCTTGGTGAGGCGCTCGGTTTCGGCCGCGGAGAGGGTGAAGGCGTGGGCGACGATTTCTTCTTCGAGGAAACGGATCGCTTCTTCGGTACCGGCGTGGGCGTCGGCTCGAGGAGGCGCTTCAGTTTCGTGCCTAACGACGGCTCCGCGCGCGACCCGACCGCGAACGGCCCCGCCATGAGCGCCAATCCGCACAGCACCGCCACCCCGATGCGCCAATCCCTCCCTTTGTTCAACGCGCCAGTTCCCGGAGGATCGCTTTGTTCAACCGGATCCCAGCATCGAAATTCTCGAGCGGAAAATTTTCGTTGGGCGAATGCGCCCGGCAATCGGACAGCGCGAGCCCGAGCAGCAGCGTCTCGACGCCGAGAATGCTCCGGAACTGCGACGTAATCGGAATGCTGCCGCCTTCGCGAATCAGTGCCGGCTCCTTGCCATCGAAGGCTTCGCGCAACGCCCGTTGCGCCGCCTTCCCGACTTCGGAATGCGGATCGGTCAGATACCACGGCCCGCTGTGGCCATCCGTGATCTCCATTGTCACGCCCGGCGGAAGGTGTTTCTGCAAATGCGTCCGGGCGAGCTCAAGAATCTCCGCTCCGTCCTGGTTCGGGACGAGGCGGAACGTCAGCTTCGCCATCGCGTGGCTCGCGATCACCGTCTTCGTGCCGGGCCCCTGGTAGCCGCCGCCGATGCCGTTGATTTCCGCGGTTGGCCGTGCCCAGAGTCGCTCGAGTGTGCTGTAATCCGCTTCGCCGAAAAGCGCCGGGCGCGCCGGTTTCCTCCAGAATCTCCTTGTCGCCATCGAGCGGCAGTTTCCGCCAGGCTTCGCGTTCCCATTCTTCGAGCGGCTTTACCTTGTCGTAGAAGCCTTCAATCGCGACATGCCCTTCCTTGTCGTGCAGGGTGGCGAGCAGTTGCGCCAGGGCGGTGATCGGGTTCGCGACCGCGCCGCCGAACATGCCGGAGTGCAAATCCATCTTCGCGCTCGTGATCTTAACTTCGAGCGCCGTCACCCCGCGCAGGCCGTAGCTCAGCGTCGGCGTCCCTTTCGCGACCATCCCGGTGTCGGAAACCACCACCACATCGCAACGGAGCGCCGCGAGATTCTGGGTGAGGAAATTGCCCAGATTTCCACTCCCGATCTCCTCTTCGCCTTCAATGATGAGGTGGAGATTCACCGGCAACTCGCCGTCCTTCTCGATCGTCTCCTGGATCCCGAGAATATGCGCGAGAATCTGCCCTTTGTTGTCGGTCGAGCCGCGCGCGAAGACGTAGCCATCCTTCAGCACCGGATCGAAGGGCGGCGAATCCCAGAGTTCGAGCGGATCGGGCGGTTGCACATCGTAGTGCCCGTAGATCATGACCGTCTTGCGACCGGGTTGATGTTTGTTCTTTGCCCACACGACCGGGTGGCCCGGCGTCGGCATCAGCATCGCTTCGAGGCCGATCGACGTCAGCTTCTTCACCAGCCAATGCGCGCACTCGGCGACTTTGTCGCTGTAGTCGTCGTCGGTCGAGATGCTCGGGAAACGGAGAAACTGATAGTAATCTTCGAGATGACTGGCGCGCATAAGCGAGAGTGTAACAGCTTTGCGCGACCGGTCTAACGGTGGGCGGTGCGAGTGGCGTCGCTACTACGCCCTGCTGTGCTAGGGTCGCCCATGCACGTGCGTTGCCTGCTTCTCCTCGCGTTTTGTTGCTCTACTCAGATTACCTTCGCCCAGCCTGATCGCGTGACCGGCCGCACCTTTGCGACCCGCTCGGAGGTGATCGCGCCGCACGGGATGGTTTGCACCAGCGTCCCGCTCGTCACCCAGATCGGCATCGACATTCTCAAGGCCGGCGGCAGCGCGGTCGACGCCGCGATCGCCTGCAACGCCGCGCTCGGGCTGATGGAGCCAACCGGCAGCGGGATGGGCGGCGACATTTTCGCGATCGTCTGGGATGCGAAGACGAAAAAACTGCATGGTCTGAACGGCAGCGGCCGCGCCCCGCTCGGCCTCAGCTACGAGCAAATGCAGGCTGAGCTGAAGAAGCTCGATCGCAAGACGATCCCGCCGCACGGCATGCTGCCGATCTCGGTCCCGGGCTGCGTCGACGGCTGGTTCGAGTTGCACAAGAAATTCGGCAAACTCCCGATGAAGCAGGTGCTGCAGCCGGCGATCAGCTACGCGACGGAAGGCTTTCCGGTTTCCGAACTCGTCGCCTATTACATCGATCGCAGCGTTCCTATTCTGTCGAAGCAGCCCGGCGCATTCGCGGAGACATTCACGATCAACGGCCGCGCCCCCGCCAAAGGCGAGATCTTCAAAAACCCCGCGCTCGCGCACACGCTGCAACTGCTCGCCGAGAAAGGCCGCGATGCCTTCTACCGAGGCGAAATCGCCGAGCAGATGGACAAGTTCTTTGCCGCCAACGGCGGCTTCCTGCGCAAGGTCGATTTCGAGAAACACACCTCCACCTGGGACGAGCCGGTCTCGGTCAACTACCGCGGCTATGACGTCTTCGAGCTGCCGCCGAACGGCCAGGGGATCGCGGCGCTTGCAGATCCTGAACATCCTCGAAGGGTTCGATCTGAAGTCGTTAGGCTACAACTCGCCGCAAGCGCTGCACCTGATGATCGAGGCGAAGAAGCTCGCGTTTGAAGACCGCGCGAAATTCTACGCCGATCCGGCCTTCGCGAAGGTCCCGGTGGCCGAGTTGCTCTCGAAGAAATACGCGGAGGAACGCCGGAAGCTGATCGATCCGAAACGCGCCGCGAAGCGTTACGACGCAGGCAATCCCGCGCTCCAGCAGGGCGACACGATTTACCTCACCACCGCCGACAAGGAAGGCAACATGGTCAGCCTGATCCAGAGCAACTACCGCGGCATGGGCAGCGGGGTCGTGGTCCCGGGCCTCGGCTTCGGCTTTCAGGATCGCGGCGAGCTCTTCGACATGAACGCCGGGAGCGCCAACGTTTACGCGCCGGGCAAGCGTCCGTTCCAGACGATCATCCCCGCGTTCGTGCTGAAAGACGGCAAACCGTGGCTCAGTTTCGGCGTGATGGGCGGCGCAATGCAGCCGCAAGGACACGTGCAGATCATCTGCAACCTGATCGACTTCGGCATGGCCCTGCAGGAGGCCGGCGACGCGGCGCGCTGGCAGCATGAAGGCAGCTCGGAGCCGACGGGCGAGCGGATGGCCGACGGTGGTTACGTGAATCTGGAGCGTGGTGTGCCTTACGAAAGCGCGCGGGAGTTAATGAACATGGGCCACAGCGTCCGGCTCGATCTCGGCGGCTACGGCGGCTACCAGGCGATCATCCGCGACGACAAGCAGGGCGTCTACTACGGCGCGAGCGAAAGCCGAAAGGATGGCCAGGCGGCTGGCTACTGATCCCGCTCATTTCATGTCATCGCAGAATCAGCTACCGACCGAATCAGGACTGATCCGCGGGATTGGCTTGCCCGCGCTCACCGCCAACATCGTTAACACGACCATCGGCGCGAGCATTTTCGTCCTGCCCGCGACGATGGCGGCGATGCTGGGCGGCGCCGCGCCGATCGCGTTCATCGTCTGCGCCATCGCGCAGGCGATTTTCGTCACCTGCTTCGCGATCGCGGGATCGCGCGTTTCGCTGACCGGCGGTTTGTATGCCTACGTCGAAGTCGCGTTCGGTCGCTACATCGGCTTTCTCGCCGGGCTGATGAATTTCACCACCAACCTCCTTGGTGTCTCCGCCGTAATGAATGTTCTCGCCGCGGCCGCAGGCTCGCTCTCGCCGGTTTTGGCGACAACCGCCGGACGGCTGATCATCATGGCCGTCGTGGCCGCAACCCTGGCCGCCATTAACGTCCGCAGTGTCCGCGCCGGGGCGCGTGTCGTCACGTTCGTAACGCTCGTCAAAGTGCTGCCGGTGCTCCTCTTCGTTGCGGTGGGAATATTTTTCATCAAACCCGATGCGCTCGCCTTCAGCACCGCGGCCAGCACAGAGTCGTTAGGCAATTCCGTTTTGCTGCTGATGTTCGCGTTCTTCGGAATCGAGACCTCCCTCACGCCGAGTGGCGAAGTACGCAATCCCGCGCGGACCGTTCCGCGCGCAATCTACCTTGCGCTGAGCCTAACGACGGTCGTCTACATCCTGATCCAACTTGTCGCGCAAGGCACGCTTGGCGTGCCCGGGCTCGCAGCCAACACCAAGGCGCCGTTGGCCGAAGCAGCCGGCGTATTCCTCGGCAACTGGGGCCGAACGCTGCTCATCGTCGGCGCCACCATCTCCTCCATCGGATACATCACGAGCGATATCCTGAGCGCGCCCCGGACGCTGTTCGCCTTCGGGCGCGATGGCGTCTTGCCAAAGTGGTTTGCTCATGTGCATCCGCGATTCCGGACGCCCGACCTTGCCATTATCTCTTATGCGACGGTCGCATTCAGCCTCGCGGTGAGCGCGAGTTTCGAAGGCCTGGCAGTGATGGCGAATGTTGCTGCATTCCTCCTGTACGCGCTCTGTTGCGCGGCGGCGTGGGAACTGGTCCGGCGCGACGTACGGACAGATGGCAAGCCATTCGGCTTTCCCGGCGCACAGGTTCTCCCGTTTGTCGCGGTCGCGTTCATCGTGACGCTGCTTGTTGGAGCACTCATGAGCAACACAGTGGTGGGAAGCGACACGCGAGCCGCCGTTAAGATTTGCGCTGTGGTCCTCGCGACTGGCTCGGCGCTCTTTTTCCTGCGCCGGATGCTGGTCGCAGACACCAACACTTAGGACCCTGACACCATATCTTGTGGGACGTGGGCAGCCGAATGCCGCACCGCCCCCGCCATTGCGCGATGGCGGCCGAGCGATGTGGCGAGCGGCGGAAAGCGACCGCTACGAAGGTTAGCGCGCCGAGGGTCCGGTCCCGCCGCTCGGTAGCCCGGTGCCGGAGCGCCCCCGGATGAAGATTGTGTCGCCGCTGTTGATGAAGCCGTCGAGGTTCGCGTCGGAGCGGAAGTTGGCGGCGTCTGCCTGCTGGCCGGCACGAGTCCGCGTCTGGAGGGCGTCGCCGGCATTCACGAAACCGTCGCCGTTCGTATCGCCTTCCAGCGCGCCCATGGAAATAGGAACGTCTCCGGTATTCATCCCATTGTTTACGTTGTGCAAAGTAACGGTGATTTGTTGGGCATTGGTGACCCCGTTCAGATTGACCGTAATTGCCGGTGTCCCGTTCCCGGCGACACTCCCCACCGTGCCAGTCCCGGAAGTCACGGATGCGCTTTCAACCGTGACGTTGTCTGCGAAGCTGGACAATGATTTGGAAATTGGGCCCGGTGCGGCATTCGATTCCCACATTGCCGGTGAGTGGCAAGGGGATGTCGAAGTTGCCCGATGCGCCGTGATTCTTTCGCGAGGCGGCGCTTGTCGCTGTTGGCGCTGATTGCCGCCGGGCAGGCGCGCTACGCAGGAACGCGAGCGGTGTCGAGAACGGGGGGTTGCCGGTGTATTCGTTGCCTTGACCATCCTGAATGCTGGCGAGGAAGTATAGAACCAGGTCGTCAGTCAGATAGACGTTGTCGGGGGACCACGGATTGGTCGCGGGGTTTGCGCGACCGATGACGGCCGGGACACTGAGGGGAATCGGATCGAACTGGCGCGCCACGATCACGCCGTTGACAGCGATCACGTACTGCCGTGCCGGATCGGAATTGTCAGTCTGGCCGGCGATGACCCAGTCGCCATTGTTGTTGCCGGTAAAGGCGGAGAAGTTCGTCCCGATCCAGTGCTCGCCGGAATTGCCGATCTCGTCCCCGGTCTTTGCGATGACGACACCGTTGCGCACGGCAAGCGCCCCACCGCCGAGCTGGGTGCCGCGGACATACCAGTCACCGTTCGAGAGGAGCGCGACATTGTTGAACGCATCGGTGATCACGCTGGGGTTGCCGGGCATCGGCTGGCCCTGGCGCAGGACGACCTCGCCATTCACGATGACGACGTTTTGATCTGTCGGTCCGGTCGATCTGGCCCCGGGCGATCCACGAACCGGAACCGCCACCAACGGGGTCGAAATCTGGCGTGGCGAAGAACTGATCGCCATTGAGGCCGGTGAGCCCGCCGATGCGCTCTGTGCCGACGCCGCCGAGGCCGGTCACGAAATCGATATTACGCTGCATGAACTTCTGCAGGTTATAGGCGAGCACGGGACGCCAAAGCGTGGACGTCATGCCGGTGACGGTCTGGTCGTGCGTGCCAATGATGCCGTTGTTGAGCAGATGCGTGGAGTTGATCGAGTTGCCGACGAAGCCGCTCTGCGGCACCCCGGGCGGACCTTCAAGGCCGCTGTAGGCATCGCCCTGCTGGAAGGCGAGGGAGACCACGCCGCCGATCGACTTCATCACCTTCTGCGCGTTGGCGGCGACTCCGCCCTGGGCGCGGATGCGGAACACGAAGTCATCATTGTCGTTGTAACCGACGCCTCCCCCGGTGAACTCGAACAGCTCACCGCCGACCGCGCCGGGGAACGGAAATCCGCGTTGCATGATAACGGACCCTGTCGGCCCATTGCCCGTGAGGATGACGTCTTTGATGTCGGGGCTGATCTGCTGCGTGAAGCCGCGAATCGCCCACTTGCCCGTTCGGCTGACCGTTGAGCTGATTAAACTGACGGAACTCTGTGTTCGTCGGGTTGCCGCTGGGATCCCTGGCGCCGGGGACCAGCGCGGTCGGATGACCTGGAATCTTCGTGTAGATCGCCCCGATCTGAAACGCGTGCGGCCGCACCCTGCACCGTGTAATTCCCTGAGAAGGCTGCACTGGGGTTGCCAAATTGATCGGTGATTGCGCCGGCGGCGATGCTCGCCCTCAAGGCACCCCCAGAGGGGACATGGAGCGTGAAGCGGGTAGTCATGTTGCTGTTAATGACCTGAACGTTGGTAACCCCGGCACCGAGGATGCCGATCAGCTGCAGATCGCCTGTCTGGACCGAGTTCGGGTCAACGGCCTCATTCCAGTTCACGTCATATTGATAGATGCGCGGCGCGGGCGGCGAGAACGTGCCGCCAACCGCCGGGACGGTGCTGGTAACCCCCAGCAACAGGGCGTCGTAACGGAACGTCCCGCTGAACTCATGGACCGGGTTTCCCCCAGCGGCGCTCAGGAACGCGCCTTCAGCGATATGCATGGTCTGCACGCCCTGCATCGACATCGGCGAGGTCGTGTAGTTGAAGGTGATCGTCGTGCTGCCCGGCGTATAGGTCACGCTATTCGCGGGGACCCCGTTGACAGTGAAATCGCTGCCTTGGAGCGTGGCGGCGTCCACTGGCTGGTTCACATTGACGGTGAAGGCGGTTCGTTGTGCGAAAACCACGCTGCCCACAGCGGGATCGGTGCCCGACACGAACAGACCGAGATGGGTTTCAACCGCGCGCACAAGCAGCGATCGATAGTTCGTGAAGGCGGCCCCGATCGTCGCCCACACATTGGCCTACGTTGTTCCACCAGTAACCCCCGGCAAAACCAACAGGACGATCCGTGCTCTCATCCGCCCCCATGAACACGTTGGGCGAGGTCGTCATCCAACGCACGCCGATGTACACGCTGCCGGAATTGATCGCGAGGTTCATCGACGAAATGTCGTAGCTGTTCCACCCCGGCGTCGGATTCGGGAAGATTGTGTTCTGGGCGGTGACCGCCATGTGATCCCAGTTCGCGGCCTGGACTTCCCCCCGGCCCGTCATCGGCATAAACCACAATGTTGACGGGCCACGATGGCGGACCCCCAGACTGCGTGCTGAGCGCCACACAGACCGAGCTGAACGAGGCCGGATAGGCCGTCGGCGTGAATTTATCGACGAATCTCACCTCGGTGATGAAGGCTTGCGGGTTGCCGCTGTAGCCGTTCTCAATCGTTCCGTCGTCGTGGATAACGATGCCCGGTTCCGCATCGCAGTTTACGACCCCGGGCGCACCCTGGACGGGCGGAGCGGAAGGAAGTTGTGCGTGTTTCGCCGCCTCAGACTGATGAATGCTATCCAAAAGTGCCGCTGGAATTTTAGCCTGTGAAGTTCTTCTGCTGCTTGTAGCCGGCGGCGTCGAACGATCCACTCCGATCTCCTCCTTCTGATGGCTGATTAAAGCTTCATCGCTCCCGCGATCGGAGGACTGGCCCACCGCGCGCGGCATCACCTCGATAAGGACAAAAAGCAGAACGAGGAAGAGCGCTACCGAGGGAAGATGGGTTCTAATTGATGTGGTGGTTCGCTTGACCATTTTGAGTTTTCCTTTGTCGTTTGGATTTTCCCGACAACCCGTTTCTTGATTGCCGCTTGGTGTCGAACGCATTTTCAGCAAAAAACGTGGAACTATGTCAAGCAGTGATGATGTCGCACTGAGGTGCCGGGGCATTGCAGTCGAATCGCTGGCACCGCGCGGCTAAGTCTCCCGACAGCGGCGCCACCCTACATCTTGTAGCGGATGGGCCGGAAAATTCGCTTGTCAGCCACTGCACATTGCGATATCCAATTCGGTAAGGCTTCTCGCCATTCACGCTCGCGCATGCACCTCCAATCGCTCGAACTCGTCGGCTTCAAATCGTTCGCCGATAAAACCACCTTCAACTTCCACGAGGGCGTCACCGCCATCGTCGGCCCGAACGGCTGCGGCAAATCGAACGTGCTCGACGCCGTCCGCTGGGTCCTCGGCGAGCAATCGGCCAAAGCGCTCCGCGGCGGCGAAATGGCCGACGTCATTTTCAGCGGCACCGACACCCGCAAGCCGGTCGGCTTTGCCGAAGTCTCGCTCACCTTCAGCGATTGCGCGCAGGAGCTCGGGCACCGATTGGCATGACGTCCGCGTGACTCGCGTCGCGTCTACCGCGACGGCAACTCGGAGTATCTCCTCAACAAGACCGTCTGCCGGCTGCGCGACATCCAGAGCCTCTTCGCCGATACCGGCGTGGGCCGCAGCGCCTACTCCATCATGGAGCAGGGCAAGATCGACCTGATCCTCAGCTCGCGCCCGGAGGATCGGCGCACGGTGTTCGAAGAAGCGGCCGGCATCACGAAATACAAGGGCGCAGAAAAAGGAGGCGCTGCGGAAGCTGGAGGCGACCGAAGCGAACCTGCTGCGCATCGGCGACATCATCAAAGAGGTGAAGCGGCAGATCGGCTCGCTTGCAACGCCAGGCCGGCAAGGCGCGTCGTTACCAGGTCTTGATGACCGACCTGCAGGTGCTCGACACCCATCAGTCGCGCCAAAAGCTCGCCGGGCTGGAAGCCGAGAGCGCCCGCTGCCGCGAAGAGATCGCGCGTTTTGAGAAGGCGGAACAGGAAACGCTCGCCCGCATCGAAGCGAACGAGAACGAGCTGGCGGCGAAACGCGGCGAGCTGGACGCGATCGACGCGCGGGTCGGTGATGCGCGCGCGGAGGTGCAGCGTTTGCAGAGCGAGATGTCCGCGCATCGCAGCCGGATCGAATTCAACCGGCAGCGCGCGCAGGAAATCACGGAGCTGGTGGAACGCTACCGCAGCGACATCGCCGCCGCCGAAACGAAACGGACCGAGCAGGCGCACCAGATCAGCGAAGCCGATGCGCTGATCGAAAGAACCAACCACCTGCTCGAGACCCGGCAGCACGAGCTGGCCGAACTGACCGCCCGCGCTGCGCAACTGCGGAGCGAACGCAGCGAGCGCGAAGCGGCGCTGCAGCAGCTGCAGATTGCGCTCTCCCGCACGGAGAATCGCCTCAGCTCGTTAGACGACGAACTTGCCGGCACGAAGACGCGGCGCGATGCCACGCGTGCGCGCCTCCACGAACTCGCCAGCGAAATTGTCACCGCCACGGCGCGCGCGCGACGAAGCGCAAGCGGCGGTGGAGCGCGCGAAGCAAAGCAGCGAAACCGAGCAGCAAACGGTCGAGCGATTGTTCAACGCTCTGCGCGCCGCCGAGCAGCAGTTGCAACAGCATCAGGGAACGCTCGCGGCCGCGGAGAAGGAAGCGTTCCGCATCGAACGGACGATCGCCGAAAAGGAATCGCGGCTCGAGATTCTGCGGCAGCTGAATGAAGAAGGCGAAGGTCTGGCCAAGGGTTCACAGGCCGTGTTGCAGGGTCTGGACGACCCCGAGCGCATCCGCCCCGCGCTGGCCGGCGCGCTGGTCTCCGCCCTCGATGTCGACCGCGAATATGTCGCCGCGCTTGAAGCCGCCTTCGGTCGCAACATGCACGCGGTCGTGCTGCAGGATGCCGGGCTCGCGGCGGAGATTCTGCGCGCACGTCACGAGCAACAAGCTGGGCCAGGCCGCGCTCGCGCTGCCCGACCTCACCCCCGCCGGCGGTGATGATCACCTGATCGATCTGCCGAAGGGTGCGATTGCGTGGGCAATCGACAAACTGGATGCGCCACCCGCTCTGGCCGGTCTTGTGAGGCGATTGCTCCGCGGCGTCGCGATCGTGCGCGATCTCGAGACGGCGCTGCGGTTGAAACGCGAGCATTCGGTCCTGCAATTCGCGACCGTGGCCGGCGAGTTTATTTCGACGGCGGGCGTCGTTTTCGGCGGCAGCACGGCGACCGTGACGGAATCGTTGCTCGGGCGGAAGACACTCATCAGCGAAACTGCAGCGGAAGTTGCGGTTCTGGAGAAAGAACTCACCGCCACGCGCGAGGCGGCAGAGCAGATCGCGCACCCAGGTCGCAGGCGGCAGCCGCGGAACTGGAACAGGCCCGTGCCCGGCATCAGGCGGCGCACGTCAGCCAATCCAATTCGGCCGCGCAGCTGCTCCTGCTGTCGCACGAGTTGCGCGCGGCGGAAGAGCGGCTGCGCCAGTTCAGACGGAGCGCAGCACGCTCGAGCAGCAAATCGGGATCGCCGATGCACGCGTGGCCGAACTGGAACAGGAAGTCGCCAGCCTGACGAACGCACTCGCGGAGCAGCAGATTGAACGCAGCACGCGCGGCGGATGCGAGCGAGCAGGCGCGAATGCAGGAGGAGCAAAACGCCGAAACTCTCGGCGAGCTGCGACTGGCGGTCGCGACCGAACGGCAGCGCCACGAAAATTTGTTAAACCAGCGGCAGCCGATGGCGGCTCGCGCCGCGGAACTCGGCGAATTGATCGATGCGCGCCGGGCCGACATCGCCAATTACGAGCGCCGACTCGAGCAGCAGGCGATCGAGTCGGAGACGGCCGAAAGCGGCGCTCCAGGCGCAGACGGCAGAACTGGCGGCCGCGGAAGAGAGCGTGGCCGCGATTGCACAGGAGCGCGCCGGCGCGTCTGAGCGCGGTCAATACCCTCGACGCCGAGCTGCGCGCCGTCCGCCATTCGTTAAACGAAATCCATGACCAACGCGGGCAGGAGCAGGTGCGGCAAACGCAAATGCAACTGCGCATGGACAACCTCCTCGAGCACGTCACCCGCCGTTATCAGCTCGATCTGCGTGAGTTCCAGCCGGACCACTACGCCTTCCAGAAAACGCTCCGCGTGCAGCTCAAGCGCCGCGGTCGCCCGGCCGAGGATGCCAACGGCGACGCGACTCTGCGAACCGGAAGCGCGCGACGACCGAGCCAGCGGCCGACGTCGATCCCGCCCAGCTCGACGCGATCATCGCCGAGCTCACCCGCCAGCTCGACAACATGGGCCCGGTCAACCTCGACGCCGTCCAGGAGTACGATGAACTCGAGGAGCGTTATCGTTTTCTCGAAACGCAGAACAACGACCTGACCAATTCGCGCAAGGAGCTGCTGGACGTGATCGCGAAGATCAACCACACGACGCAAAAGCTCTTCGCCGAAACCTTCGCGCAGGTCCGGATCAACTTCCGCGAGATGTTCGCGGAGCTGTTCGGCGGCGGCCGCGCGGACCTCGCGCTCAGTCGACGAAAGCGATCCGCTCAATTGCGGCATCGACATCATCGCGAAACCGCCGGGCAAGCAATTGCAGAGCGTCTCGCTGCTCTCCGGCGGCGAGCGCACGATGACGGCGGTGGCGTTGCTCTTCGCGATCTACATGGTGCGACCGAGCCCGTTCTGCATCCTCGACGAAATGGACGCGCCGCTCGACGAATCGAACATCAATCGCTTCATCAAGATGCTCGATCGTTTCGTCGAGCAGAGCCAGTTCATCATCATCACCCACAACAAGCGCACGATCGCGAAAGCCGACGTGCTCTATGGCGTGACGATGGAAGAGCGCGGCGTGAGCAAGCTCGTCGGCCTGCGCCTGGCGAGCGAGAAAGGCGCGGATGGCGAATTGACTGCGGCCGCACGCAAAGCCGCAGGCGAACCGCAATTCCCAGCTGAAGGCGCCGAGCACGAGGGAGAGCTGGCGCTCAGCCGGTAAGCGCGACGTGGCATCGGCTTCAAGCCGATCGAATCTGAAACAATCGGCGGGAAGCCGATGCCACGAGCGCGGATGCTCCCGGACCTCACTAGTTGGGCGAAACCATTTGCCGCGCTGTACCGATGCTGCCAAAATCGTCCGATGCTGCAAACGGCGGAACCTGGGTCGACTGCCAAGACCAAAACACCGCCACACGAGCGTTACCTGGAAGCGTTCCGATGGATGCTTCTCACGCGCGTTTTTGAGGACAAACTCGCGAGTCTCTATCGCGGCGGTCTGATCACCGGCGGAGTTTATATCGGACGCGGGCAGGAAGCCGTCAGCACCGCGTGCGGCTTGTTTTTGCAGAAGGGCGACGTCTTTGCGCCGCTGATTCGCGATCAGGCGGGACGCTCCGCTTTCGGCGAGCCGCTCGTCGATGTCGCGCGCACTTATCTTGGTTCGCGCTCCGGTCCGATGCGCGGACGGGACGGCAACATCCACCGCGGCCGTCCCCGCCATGGGCAGCTCGCCATGATCAGCCACCTCGGGTCGATGATTCCCGTGATCGTCGGCAACTTGCTGGCGAAGCGGATGAAGGGCGAGAAGGGTTTCGTGGGCCTGACGACCATCGGCGAAGGCGGCATGCAAACCGGCGCCACCCACGAAGGGATGAACATCGCCGCGGTCGAGAAAGTGCCGTTTGTGCTCGTGGCGACGAACAATCACTTCGCCTACTCGACGCCTAACGACCGTGAGTTCGCCTGTCGCGATCTGGTCGATCGCGCGGCGGGCTACGGCTACGAAGGGCACTCGCTCGATGGCACCGACCTGACGGCGTGCCTGGAGGTGATTGGCGGCGCGGTCGCTCGCGCCCGGGCCGGCGGTCCGCCGCAGCTCGTGGTCGCGCATGTCCTCCGCCTCGCCGGGCATGGCGAACACGACGACGCCAGCTACGTCCCGGCGGCCATGAAAGAGGAGCCGTTTGCGCGGGATTCCGTGAAACGCGCCGAGCAATTGATTCTCGAACAGGATCTGCTCGATGCCGACAGCCTCCGACAGTGGCGCGCCGAGGCCGTCGCGGAAGTCGAGGAAGCAATCAACATCGCCCAGCGCGAAGCGGCGCCGGTGGCGAGCGAAGAAGATTGGTGTGCGCTTTCGCAGCGCACCCTGATGGAGCAGGTCTCGTGAGCATCACCTACCTCGAAGCGATCCGCGAAGCGCAGGCGCGGCTGCTCCGCGAGGATGACCGCGTCTTCATCTACGGGCAGGACGTGGCGGGCAAATTTGGCGGCGCGTTCAAGGCGACGAAAGGGCTCGCGGAACAGATTTCCCGGACCGCGTCCTGAACACGCCGATCAGCGAAGATGCGATGGTCGGCACCGCGATTGGCGCCGCGATGGAGGGAATGCGGCCGATCGTGGAGATGCAGTTCGCTGATTTCTCGAGCATGGCGCTGAACCAGATCCTGAACAACGCCGGCACGCAATTCTGGCGAACGGAGATCCCCTGCCCGATCACGGTGCGTCTGCCGTCGGGCGGGACGAAGGGCAGCGGGCCGTTCCACAGCCAGAGCATGGAAGCGATGTATGCGCATTACCCGGGGCTCGTGGTCGTGACGCCCGCCACGGTCGAAGACGCCTACTCAATGTTGCTCGAGGCGGTCGCGATCGACGACCCGGTCATTTATTGCGAGCACAAATATCTCTACTACCACCTCAAGGCGGAGGCGTTGCCGCAGGAAAACCTGCCCATCGGCAAAGCGCGGATCGTGCGGCCGGGCCGCGATCTCAGCATCGTGACCTACAGCGCGATGGTGCATGAAGCGCTCGCGGTGGCGCAGGATTTCAGCGCCGATGGCTTTGAGATCGAAGTGGTCGATCTGCGCACCGTGAAGCCGCTCGACACCGACACCGTGCTCGCCTCCGTCGCGCGCACCGGCCGGCTGCTTTGCGTGGGCGAATCGTTCCCGTGGGGCGGCGTCACGGCGGAAGTGATCGCACGCGTCGCGGCGGAAGGTTTTCACCTGCTCGACGCGGCGCCGCAGCGCATCAACGCCAGGGACACGCCGATTCCATATCATCCGAATCTTTGGACGGAGCATCGGCCGAACGCGAAGTCGATCGCCGCCAAGGCGCGCCAGATTCTGGCGGAGTAATCTTATGCCCCAAGTTCCAATCACCATGCCGCAGCTCGGCGAATCGATGGCCGAAGCCACGATCGTGACCATCCACGTGAAGCCCGGCGACAAAGTCGTGGCCGACCAGGAGATCATCGAAGTCGAGACCGACAAAGCGGTCATGGGCGTGACGACGCCCTGCGCGGGTGAGATTGCGAAAATCGATGCGGCAGTGAAAGGCACGTATGCAGTCGGCACGGTGCTCGGTTACGTGGAAGCGAGCGAAGCCGATGCGGCCCGCTTTGTGAAAACTGCGCCCGAGCAGCCGCAGGGCTCCGTGGCCAGAGAAGTGCCGGGCCGGCAGGAAGAGACGGCCAAGGCGGTGCAGACCAACGGCAGCGGTTCGCATTTCCAAGTCGATGAAACGGGCCTGGCGCCAGTGCCAACCGGCTCGCATTTCCAGGTGGACGCGGCGGGCGTGCTGCCGGTGCCGGTCGGCGCCAAAGGAGCTGGTTATCTTTCGCCGCGCGTCCGGGCGCGGATGGCGGAGCTGCAACTCACGCAGGCGGACCTCGCCGGGATCGCGGGCAGCGGGACCGCCGGGCGCGTCACCGTCAAAGATCTCGAGAATTTTCTCAGCGGCCTCGAAAAGCATCAAACCGAAGACGCCAGCGCCATTCGCACCGGCGTGGCCGATGCGATGCGTCGCAGCTGGACGCGTCCGCTCGCGACCGTTGGCGTCTCGGTTTGCCTCGATCCCGTGCTGCAGGATCGCGCCAAGCGGGATCCGAAACCCGGACCTGCGCTTTACGCCTTGCGCGCGCTCGCGCTCGCGCTGGCCGAAAATCCCGCCGCCGCCGCGCGCCTGATTGGCGGCCGCGCGGTCCGCTCCGATTCCATTGACATTGGCGTCGCCGTGGAAGCGGGAGACGGCATCATGGTCCCCGTGATTCGCGGGGCGGACAAGACTTCGCTGCCGGATTTGACCGCGCGTTATACCGAGCTCGTCGAGCTCGCGCGGCGGCGGCGGCTCGGATCGGAGCTTACCTCCGGCGGCATTGCGTCGGTTTCAAACTTCGGCACCTTTGGCCTCGACTGGGGCACACCCATTCCGCTGCCTGACCAGACGCTCCTGCTGGGGCTCGGCGCGGGAAAAAAGGCGCCGAGCTGGAGCGAAGAAAAGCAGCAATTCGTCCCCATCACGCAGGCCGAGCTGACGCTGAGCTTCGACCATCGCAGCCTCGACGGCGGCGGCGCGGGCCGCTTGCTGAAACGCGTGGTCGAGTTGCTGCAAGATCCGGCGAAACTGTAGCGGCCGGATGGATTGAGGCTGATTCGCGACAAGGTCCGCCGATCACGCCAAGAGCGAGATAGATTTCAGCTTCGCCAGGCAATCCGCCACTAACTTCCGGGATGTAACCAACGCCGGTTTCATCAACCGTGGCGATACCACCATGGTGCGCTCGCGGGTCGGCACAGCAATTCCGTAAACGCTTTCGACCTCTCTTGTATGAGGCTGACAGAGGAAGCTGTCAGCTTCCCCTGCAAATTTCATACGTAACAACCCTGTTACGCTTCCGAACCAGCCGGGCGTTACAGAGAATCCGATACTTTGGGAGCAGCCGGTTCCAACATTCCGGGAAGCATTTTCATATGCCAGCCAGACCTCCGCTGATCAAAGCGATTCTGCACTCGCTTCCCTTGGTTACGATCTGTTTGAATCTTGTCGGCTTTGCGTTTGCCGCGCCGGGCGACCTCGATCCGACTTTCGGCATGGACGGAAAAACGGTGGCGGATTTTTTCCACACCGACCAGGCCTTTGCCATGGCCGTCCAGCCGGATGGCAAATTCGTCGTCGCCGGGACGACGACGTCGGACCAATTTGCCACCGAGGATTTTCTCCTCGCCCGTTTTCACTCCAACGGAAGTTTGGACACGAGTTTCGGCGACGCGGGCAAGACCAGGCTCGACATTCTGGGCGGGGTGGATCTCGCCAACGCCGTCGCTTTGCAGGGGGACGGGAAAATCGTCGTCGCTGGCTCGGTCAGGGCATCCGGTGCGAACGTCTTTAGCGACAGCTTCGTCATCGTGCGCTTCAACCCCGACGGCAGCCTGGATTCGTCCTTCGGCAGCGGCGGCAAAGTCGTGACCAATTTTTTCGGTACCAGCAGGCCAGCGCGATCGTTGTCCAGCCGGACGGCAAAATCGTGGCCGCCGGATTCGCTTCGCAGACTTCCAATCCCGAGGGCGCGGATTTCGCCCTGGCGCGTTACAACACGGATGGAAGTCTTGACCCGACGTTTGACGGCGACGGCAAAGTCATCACCAGCTCTTTCAAATTTTCCCGACATGATTGACGCGCTGGCTTTACAGCCGGACGGCAAAATCATTGCCGGCGGAACACTGCGGCTCGATGATAATTTTTATGCCGGCGATTTTGCGCTCGCCAGATATAACCCGGACGGCTCGCTCGACGCGGCGTTCGGCGCGGGCGGCAAAGTTGTTACCAACATCACAGGCAGCACCACGCTGATCGATCAGATCAAGGGTTTGGTTCTCGAACCCGACGGCAAAATTATCGCAGGCGGCAGGGCGGCTTCGATCATCTTTAGCGGCGATAAATTTGCGATGGCGCGTTACCACCCGAACGGAACGCTCGATGCATCTTTTGGCGCAGGCGGAAAAGTAACGACCGTTTTCCCGAATCGAAGCGGGGCCAATGCAGTCGCCCGACAATCGAACGGAAAGATCATTCTCGCCGGTGCGGTCGTGCGGCAGCACGATCATATCGCCGATACCGCGCTGGCGCGCTATCATCCGGACGGCTCACTCGATGCGACATTCGGCGCCGGTGGCAGGAAAATTGAAAATTTGAGCAGCGACGGCAGCGATTCGGCGACAGCAATCGCACTGCAAGCCGATGGACGCATGGTCATCGCTGGAGCTTTCGGCGATCCCGCCCAGAACTTCAGCAGCTACGATTTTCTGCTCGCGCGTTTTATGGGCGATGAGGCACCCGAGGTGATGAGCGCAGTCTCGCGGAAGGTGCATGGGGGCTCAGGAATTTTTGACATCGATCTGCCGCTCACCGGCACGCCCGGGATCGAATGCCGCGCGGGAGGCGCCGGTGGGAACTATCAAGTGCTGATGACGTTCGCGAGTCCGGTCACCGTCGAGGGGATCTCGATCAAAAGCAGCGACGGAATGGCCACCGGGATGCAAAGCGCGAGCGGGGCAGTGGTGACGGTGGACCTCTCCGCAGTGGCCGACGTGCAGACCCTCGGGGTCACGCTCACGAACGTGAGCGATGGGACCACCACGGGTGATGTCATCATTTCAATGGGCGTGCTGACAGGCGACACCAACGGCGACCGGATCGTGAACGCTGGCGACGCCCTGCAAACCCGCAGCCGCTCGGGTCAGGGCACCGCGGCGGATAATTTCCGCTCGGACGTGAATGCTGACGGCTTCGTTAATAGCGGCGATACACTCGTCGTCCGGGCCCGTTCCGGCACGGGGTTGCCGGCAGAAAACTGAGAGGGGGCAAATCTTTAATGAAAAAAGAGTCTGCTTTTCGAGCCAGGTTCTCCGCTCCCGGCCTTCTCATCGCGACGATTCTTTGCTCGATCGCGCTCGGTCCGCGATTGCTGGCATCCGGCGCGACACCGCCTTCGTCAGTTCAGGGGGCCGCGGGCTCGGTGTTGCAAATGGAATTACCGGCAGCGCCTTCATTGACCTCGAGCAATCCCTGGACGGCGGCGACTCGTATCCCACGGCCATCGCCCGCTACGCCTTTGCGCAGGTGGGGCAGGACAGTTACGTCATCTCGGGTGTGTTCATCGGCAACGGTGCGGTCAGAGACGTGAGGCGGTACAATGCGGCGACCAATGTCTGGACATCATGCGCGGACATCCCGGGGCTCGGCTCGGAAGGGCCGGTGGGCGCTTTCTTCGGCGGTAAGATTTACGTGGCTGATGGCGGCGCGGAGTCCATGCTCCTCCGAATCTACGACATTGCGACGAACACATGGAGTGCCGGCCCTGTCAGGCCCGGGCCGACTAGCAGCTACGGCGCAGCCGCCGGTGCATTTAACGGCAATTTCTACGTCGTCGGCGGCGGCTTTCCGCCCACGACAACACTCTCAATCTACAACATCGCCAGCAACACCTGGAGCGTCGGTCCGGCTGCGCCATCACCCTTCTTACTCGGAGGTTATGCTCAAATCGGGCAATTTCTTTACCTGATTGGCGGTTTTACAAGCACTACTGGCGTCAACACGACAGTCAGCATGCGCCTCGACATGGCGACTAACACCTGGAGCACCGGCCCCGTCTGGACGCCCCAGCGCGCAGACTTCGCTCTCGCCGCCGTCGGCACCAGGCTCATAGCCATCGGCGGCGATAGCAACGGCGGCAGTTTCTACGATCCCTCCGCGCAGGTGGATGAGTTGGATACCAGCACCTGGCCCGGCGGGGCATGGGTGCCTTCACCCCACAATTTGCCCTCGGCGCGCCAAGCGAACTCAGCTGGTTTCTTCAGCACGGGACGCGTGGGAGGGGAAATATGGAGCACGGGCGGTATAGCTTCGGATTTCGTCTTTCTGAGTGAGCATCTCTTCCGGGCGAGTGGCCCGTTATTGCTCAGTGCTGTCTCACGGAAGACGCACAGCGACGTCGGTTCGTTTGATATTCCCCTGGCACTTACCGGACCCGCCACCACGGAACCTCGCAGTGGCGGTCCGAACAACACTTTTACCGTCGTCTTTAATTTCACCAATCCGCTTGCCGCAGTCGATGAGGCAACCGTGAGCTGCGGCTCGGTCGGCAGTAGACTGGTCGATCCGAGTGACACGCGCAGGTACATCGTGAACATGACCGGCGTTGTCTGTAACGCGAATGACGTCGGGATTACTTTGATCGGTGTTCGCGACACCTTCGGGAGTACTCTTGCCAATACTACAGCGGCGATCGGTCTCCTTCGCGGCGACACCAACAACGACCGCGTTGTCAATGCGGCCGATGCCCTGCAAACGCGCAATCGCTCCGGCCAGGTCACGGTCCCAACAAACTTCCGTTCCGATGTAAACACGGACGGTGTCGTCAACAGCGGCGATACGATCGAGGTGCGCGCGCGATCAGGCACTTTCCTCCCCTAGCGCGACTGGGCCGATTCCGGAGCTCGATGGCGGCGGCGCCGGGCGCTTGCCGGCTGCAACCTTGCGCATCCAGGCGGCCCCCTTACCTTGCTGCTGCATGAATTCCATCGCAGCGATCGACCCGGATATCACGATGCGCGCGCTGTTGGAGCAATTTCCCGGCGCGCAGCGGGCCATGTTCCGGAAGTATCACATCGGCGGCTGCAGCAGTTGCGGATTCAGCCCGGATGAGACGCTGGCGGGCGTGTGCGCGCGGAACGAAAACGTCGATGTCGAGGAAGCGATCGAACACATCCTCACGAGCGACGCGGCCGAGCGCGCGATGCAAATCGAGCCGCGGGAGCTGCAGGAAAAACTCGCGGCGGGCGAGAAGATCAACCTGCTGGATGTGCGCACCCGCGAAGAGTTCGACACCGTGAAACTGCCGGGCGCGCATCTCTTCACGCAGGAGCTGATGCAGGAGATCATCGCCCGATGGCCACGCGCCGAGCTGGTCGTGATCTACGACCATCAAGGGTCCCGCAGCATGGATGCGGCGGCCTATTTTCAGGGGCACGGCTTCACCAACGTGAAGAGCCTGCGCGGCGGGATCGACGCCTACAGCGCCGAAGCCGATTCGTCGCTGCCGCGTTATCATCTGGAGCAATCATGAGCGACGATCTCGAAGCCAAAATCGAAGAGGCGGTCAAAAACCCGCGCAATCTCGGCGAGATGGACAACGCCGACGCGGTCGGCACGGTCGGGAGCGCGGAGTGCGGCGACATGCTGCGGATGTGGATCAAATTCAAGGAAGAGAACGGCCGCAAGATCATCGATCGCGCCAGCTTCCAATCGTTTGGCTGCCAGACGGCGATCGCGGTCGCGAGCGTGGCGACGGAATTGCTCGCCGGCAAAACGATCGACGAAGCGAAGGCGATGTCGGGAGAAGAGCTGGCGGCGCCGCTGGGCGCGCTGCCGCCGGTGCGGATTCATTGCGCGCAGCTCGTGGAAGGGGCCCTGCGCAACGCGCTCGCGGGCGACCAGGCGCCGCCCGCGCCGTCAGAAATTCCCGCCACCAGGTCACCCACCCTTTTCGATCAACTCTCCGCCGGCAGCGGCGGCAAAGTGAAGATCGTCCTCAACCAATAGCCAATTTATGCACGCGAACACCGAATTCACCCTGAGCCGTGACGTGGAGGCGATTCAAATCCCGAGCGGCCACAAGACCACGATCCCCGCTGGCACGCAGGGCGTGATCACGCAAACCCTCGGCGGCAGCTACACCGTCGCGACCTATCAAGGTCTCGCCCGGGTCGCGGAGAAAGACCTCGACGCGCTGGGCATCGAAAAGCCGCACCCGGCGCCGACTCGCAGCCACCGCGCCGGCCACCGGCGAGAGCGGCGAAGTGGACGAGAAAGCGGTCTGGGATCAGCTCCGCCAATGCTACGACCCTGAGATTCCGGTTAACATCGTCGACCTGGGACTGGTCTATGACTGCCAGCTGCAGAAGAGCGAAAACGGCGGCACCAAAGTGGAAGTGAAGATGACCCTGACCGCTCCCGGTTGCGGGATGGGGCCGGCCATTGCGCATGATGCGCAGAGCAAGCTCCTCAGCATCGAAGGCGTCGACGAGGCGCAGGTCGACCTCGTCTGGGACCCGCCGTGGAACCAGAACATGATCAGCGAAGCCGGGCGGATGAAGCTC
>CAWJNS010000002.1:0-908648 GCA_963844275.1 uncultured Verrucomicrobiae bacterium | reverse complement strand
CAGCGGCGATGTTCTCATCGTTCGCGCTCATTCGGGTGGCTTCCTGCCGTAACCGCCGCGGACGGTGCACAAAAAAACTCAAGGCCGATTGCACATGCGTTTTCTGGAGGCAACAAGACGAGAAAACAACGCTCACGCTGGTCACCGCATTAATGACCCAACCCCTGGTTGAATTTGCCGCTGCGATCTTAAGCAGCCTTAACGCTCCGCTTGTCCGTGCCGAGGTGCGCGCGAAATTCGGTCGGGGATTGGCCAAAGACGCGCTTGAACATCCGGTTAAACTGCGTCAGCGACTGAAACCCGACATCGTAGGCGATCTCGCTAATTCGGTGATTCGGATCCAGGAGCTGCGTCTTGGCGTCTTCTATTCGGATCCGGCCAAGATAGTCGGTAAACGTCAGGCCGGTCGTTTTCTTGAAGACCTTACAAAAGTGAAACACGCTCGCGCCGGATGCTCGCGCGACGGCCGTCAATGACAGCGGCTCCATCTTGTGTTGCTGGATGTATTCGCGCGCCTTGCGCACCAGGAGCGGCTCGGCGTTCTGATTCTCAAGGACGATTTGGTTAATGAGGGTCGAGAGTTGATCGGCAAAAAACGCCAGCAGCCGCACCATCGCGCCGTATTTTTCCTTCGGGATAATCGCTGTCGCCTCCCACGATTTTCGAATGTCCCCCGTGAACGGCACGCCACATTCCGCGAGCTTGGCAGCGGCGCGGCTTCTTGTCCGATTGGATGGCCGAGCGGCGTAAAACCTGACCGATCCGGAGAAAGCCGATGGTTGCTCCGCCCAGTCGGCACGGGCACCGCCGTCTCGGTCAAACCGAATGGGCAGGTTTCGGTGCACGGTTTGGCGCCGGTGTGCCGGATGATCTCCGCATGCGATTGCAGACAGACAGCCAACGTCGCCGGCCGCTGCGACAGCAGAGCACAGAAGCGATTCTCGTTGGTTTTTTGGTGGTGCTCCAGTTGCCAGTATTCCAGAGGCCGCAGCGCAAGCGGCATACCGGTAGCTTTCGAAAACACGCTGGCATACTCCCGAAATAGGCGTGAATGCAGCAGCGTCTCGATCAGATGCTTGTTCTCCTGATTAGTGGCATTCGGCAGCGCCGCGACGGTCATTAACAGACCATAGTCTAGTCCCAACCCCAACGCGATGTTGTAATCCAAGACGGGGCAACTCTCACCCTCTGCGCTCGCCGGCGCAGGCTTTCTCCTCAGCCCTGACTGTATTGCCGATGGTCATCCGCACCCCGATAACGGCGCCAACTCTCGCTCCCCGAACGTCGGTCGCCCCACCGGCTGAGGATTGTCGCTCTGAATGGGTAGCATCTGGCTCCGCGCCACTTGAAGGCGTAGGTACATCCCCAGGCTCATGCGTTTCAGGAGTTCATAACCGAGTGAGTGATCCCTCTCGCAATACTCGCGAAGAATGGTCCCGTCGAAGTAGATGGCGGTGGTTGGCTCGGCGGCCCGCGCGGTAAAGGCCCAGGGGTGAGATGGAAACACGCACGACCACGCCAAGAGTGGATCGCCAGGCCCGCCGCTCGACTCCAAGGTTACCTTTCCGGTCTCGATCAGATAAAATCGAGTCGCGAGTTCGCCTTCCCGGAAAATCACCTGGCCCTTTCTGAATTGAACCGACATCGCGCAGGATGCCAGCAGCGCCAATTGTCTTCGCTTCATCCCGACGAGAAAGGGATGCAGCGCGACCCGAGTCGCCATGCTCTCCGTCGCTGCCGCCCCTGCATTATCTGAGCTGGGCAAGAACTCTAAGGGCACCAGAATCTTGCTGTCCGCCAGGAGCTCCGATGGTGCTTGAGCCGGCCACGTTTGAGTTTCCATAGAACAAACCTATCCCCCTACCCGGGGCTAGCTCACCGTCTCTTGTCCGTTACTGTGCGTTTCTTGTTCTTCGGCGACCCAATGGTGCTTTCGCCCTCGACGATGGCGCGCGCCTGCGGTTGAGAGCGACCACTCAGATTCTTCAGATCAACGCCCGCGACCGCTCGCCGCTCGTCCAGAGGACCAGCAAGCTGGTTTGCGCGGCCGCTAGTTCTGGAGGTGAATCGACTCTAGTCAAAGATCTTATCGGATTACGGTCCCGATCGACGCACATTAGCGGCGGTTCTGCTGCTGCTTCTCGTTAGGGCACTGTTATCCCGAGGCAATGTTACTAACTGAGGCGGGCAACAGACGCACAGCAAATGACAACTGGCGCTGAGCGATGCGGCAACCGCGGCCTACCTTAGGTCCATGAAAACAAACAACCGTTCGGAAAGACCGAACAAACTAATCAGCACCATCGTTGGTGCAATGGCTCTGACCGCGTGTCTCGCGATCGGGGTATCAAGCATCGGCGCGCAGACATACAGCGTGACCGATCTGGGAGTCCTTCCCGGAAAGAAAACCAGCACGCCTGCTGCGATCAACGACCAGGGTCAAGTGACCGGCACCTCGGCAGCGGGTACATCAGACCAGGCCGCGTTTTGTTACGACAGTAACAAGAAGGTAATGGAAGATGTTGGTGGCATCCTTGGCAGTATCAGCCGCGGATTCAGTATCAACAGCTCCGGCCGGATGGTGGGCGACTCGACTTTTGGCGCAAGCAAAGCGAACATCAGTCGCGCGGCCATCTTCAACGAGGATCGCTGGCGGATCTGGGAGCGCTAAAAATGAGCGGACCCTACAGTAGGGCTAATGGCATCAACGCCTTTGGGCAGGTGGTCGGTTTCTCCGGCCCGGAGCTCGATAGCAACGACAGCCGGGCCTTTTTCTGGAGCAAGTCCACTGGCATGTTTGATCTTGGCACCCTGGGCGGCGAATACGCACAGGCTCTGGCGATCAATGATGCCGGATTCATTACTGGCACCTCTCAAACTGCGGACAGCACGTTGGGAGCAACACACGCATTCCTCTATCAAGCCCCGTCGATGGGGGACGGGCCGACTAAGCCGATGCGCGACTCCGGGACCCTGGGTGGGAGCTACAGTTATGGCGATTCATCAACTCGTACCAACCACGTCGTCGGCTACTCCGAGCTTAGTGGCTCGGACGATCGCGTCCACGCCTTCTTCATAGGATGGCAAAGATGCTGGATCTGGGTTCGCTCGGTGCAAGGATGCGGAGAGCGACCAGAGTTCGCCTTGGGGATTAACACCGCCGGACAGGTGGTGGGTTACAGCTATTCCTAACCGGAGGCGGCGCCAAGTTTTCGGACCGTTCTCGACCCGTTGTTACGGTGCGGCAACGGCCTTCGTCTACTACAAGGGCGCAATGAGTGGACCTGAATGAGTTGATTGGAGCCGAAGCCGAAATACTGGCTCTATGCGGCTACAGGATCAACGATAAAGGGCAGATCGTTGCCTACGCCCAGGCCTACAGAAGCGGCGCTGTTAGCGCGGTCTTGTTGACGCCTGTGGCGCCCCGCAGGGTCGCGGCCCGTGCCCGCCCCATCGGGAACACGGTTGCCATCAAGCTCGCGGAGTACTACGCCAAAGACCAACTCCTGGTCATCCAAGCTACCATCACCGGCGAAAGCTCGAGTGGAGCAGCGGACACAGTAAAAGCGTATTACCCGAGCGGTAAGATGATCGGGACGATGAGCAGTATGGGCAACGGCCTCTACATCGGTAAGTTTATACAGGTGGAGACCAACCCGAAAGAGATCACCGTTACCAGCAGTATCGGAGGAAGCGCGGTGAGCATAGTGACAGAGAAGTAAGCAGAGGTCTGACTGCTCTTGCACTGGCCTCCTCGTGCGAGAGCGGTGGGCGCGGGTCTTTCATCACCGCGCCCAGTCCGGGGAAGGGCGTCATCAAAGTCCTTTCCTTTCTTTTTTTAATTGCTGGGCTGGGACAATCGTCCCAGGCGGTTTGCAAAATTCCGTTCAATCCTCCTTCGACCGGCCTACGCAGCGTCAACGAGATCACAGCGCAGTCTCCATAATCTGGCAGGCGTCTTCTGTAAGTCGGGTGAAGAGGCCAAACAATGCCCCAGCACGCGCGGCCGTTAGGCGACCGCTCTCTCGGCACATGTAATAAAAGAGGCGGCCAACCTGCGCTCAGCAAATGCCAATCGCCGCCCAGCGCTTTGCGGTTGGGCAAGTACTCTAGTGACATGAAAACAAACACTCATTCGCAAAAGTCCGGTGGTGTTTTGTCCGCATGGCAACGCACGACAATCCTTCCTCTCCTCACGGCGGTTCTGTTGCCCATGACTGTTTACGGTGGAAATCTCTCCCCTGGGGCACCGTTGCCGGGCGATCTTGTCCTGGCACCTGCCACGGGCAAGCAATACAAACCGCAGATCGCCAAAGGAGGCGAAACATCGCTCGCAGTTTGGTCGGATACCCGCACCGCCCTGGCGCCGAACGGGTCGATGACGGTAGGTGGTGGAGGTCCTTATTTCGGCCGTGGCCTCGGGACAATGAATGACCTTTACGCCGCCCGCTTAGACCAGAGTGGAAACGTGATCGATCAACATCCGATCCTGATTTCGCAGGCCTCCTACAATCAGAGCTCTCCTCAGGTTTCGTGGAATGGACAGAACTGGCTCGTGGTCTGGTATCAGGAGTTGGAGACCGACTACCAATACTACCAGATGCGCGCGGTGCGAGTCTCACCGGCCGGGGTTGTCCTCGATTCCACACCGATGATAATCGGACCAACGAATTACATCCTCGGGGGTTGGCCAGTGAGCGTTCTCTTCGACGGCACAAACTGGGTGGTGTTCTGGGAGGGCTTTCCCCCGGTCGGTGCGAACCGCTCGGTTTTTGCAGCCCGAATCGCAGCAAACGGCGCGGTGCTCGATCCGCAAGGCTTCGCCGTCTATAACCACACTTCCCAATACCTGGCCGATCCTGATGTGGCCTATAATGGGAGCGGCTACTTGGTGGTCTTCCACGACCTTGGCGACAAGCTTTACGGGGTCCGCCTTTCGCAGGGTCTTGGGGCCATCGGTGGGATTTTTCAGATCAACACCTACTCGCCTTCCAAGCCGACGAAACTTCAGGTCGATTCGAACGGGAGCGATTACCTCGTGGTTTGGGATGAGCATCCATTTAGCGGGAACATTGGTGGCGTGACCGGCAGCCGCGTTTCCGCCACCGGGCAGGTGCTAAATCCCAGCGGCCTGGTCGTCGATGCAAACGTCGGCACTTCCGGAGGTGACCCGAGCGTGGCTTGGAATGGGACAAATTGGTTTGTCTCTTACATGAGTGACTACACCGCTGGGTTCGGCAACTACGGCATTGAGGTGAAACGCGTCTCGGCCGCCGGAGCAATCCTGAATGCCACCCCGATCCACGCCTCCGGTCCGTTAGCAAAGGCGGTGTACCCGGCAATCGCGGCAGGCTTCGGCGACGCGGTTCAAATCGTATGGCTTGATCTGAGAGCCGACGAAGACATCTACACCGGGCAAGTTTCAGGCAGCGGAATTGCCGCCAACGAGCAGGCGGTGAGCCTGGGCGCACCACGTCAGAGCAACCCGCGCATGGCGTTTGGCGAGAACGTATTTCTCAATGTCTTCCAACGCGAGATTGCAGGAAACGCGCAGATCTATGGGCAAAGACTCGACACCTCTGGCAATGCGCTCGATGCGGAACCATTCCTCATTTCGAGTATGCCGATCTGACCAACGGCAATCCGTCGGTGGCGTTCAACGGCGCGAACTTCCTGGTCGTGTGGAGCCGCCGGCAAGTTGATTCATTTGGCAATGTCGCGGGGAAAGTTTACGCGCGCCGCGTCTCGGCGGCAGGCACGCTGGTGGACGCTGCGCAGTTCTATGTCATGGATGGGGTCACGCCAGACGTGGCTGCGCTCGGCGACACTTTCTTGACGGTCGCTATTCGGCCATCCGGTGAGTACCGCACTGTTGAATCAGTCCGCGTGAGCGGTGCGGGCGTTGTCCTCGGCCCTGCCACGATCGTCCTCAGCAACTATAATTTCGCGCCCCGTGTGGCCGCTCTCGGGAATCAGTGGCTGGTCGTCTGGGAGTATCACAGCCGACACGTTGAATCGACTTCATGGATTCGCGCTGCCTTTGTTAACTCGACTGGCGTTGTTGCTCCGAGCGTTGAGGTCGCGATGAGCGACAGTCCCTTCGGCATCAACGTTAGCTATGACGACACACCGCACCTGGCCGTTTCGGGGAACGAGGCACTGATTGTCTGGAGTGATAACGATACCAATCAAAACAACATTAAGGGGCGTCGCATCCAGGCGGACGGCACGCTTCTGGGCAGCAACTTTGGTAGCGTTATCTCCGATGCTCCAGGAGGTCAGTTCATGCCGGCGGTGGCATGGGATGGAACACAATACCTCGCTACCTGGCTCGATCAGCGGAATGAACTGTTTCCAATTCAGCCGCGGGGCGACATCTACGGAGCGCGCATCAGTCAGGCCGGAACTGTCCTCGATAGCACCGGGTTCCCAGTTGCGAACTCCGCGTTTCCGGAAGAAACGCCCTTCGTCGCGAGCGCAAACGAAGCTACGATCTTCGCCTATTCGGCGTTTTACAACCAATCGCCTTTTAGCGCGATGCGCGTGACCACGCGGCGAAGCTCGTCATCCGTAACCGAAGGGATGATTGCCGTCTCGCGTAAGGTCCATGGGGCCATGGGATCAGGCGACATCAATCTGCCGTTGACCGGCAACCTGGGAGTAGAGCCGCGGACCGGCGGCGCGTCTGGCGATCACCAAATCGTCGTGACCTTCCCGGCTCCAGTGACGCTCTCGCAGGCGCAGGTCACATTCGGTATCGGGAGCGTGAGTAGCTTAAGCGTGATCGGGTCGGAGGTAACCATCAACCTAACTGGTGTAGCCAACGCCCAGACAGTCACCGTCACACTTTTCGCGGTGAACAATGCGACTGATGTAGCCCTTCCGATGAGCGTCCTCCTCGGCGACACTAACACCGATCGGGTGGTAAACTCCGGTGACGTCCTGCAAACGCGCAGCCGCTCCGGCCAGGCGATCGATGCGGCGAACTTCCGCTCGGATGTCAACGCCGATGGCTTCGTCAACAGCGGTGACACAACAGTTGTGCGGTCGCGTTCCGGCACGAGCCTGCCCTAGTCTAAAGGTTCAGCGGGGTGCCGGCGGCGGCTCTTCTTTAGGTTTTCGGGGCGAGCGAGGCTTCGATTTTTTCGAAGCGCGGATCGTCCCGGATCGGATCCCATACCTCATCGAGCTGGAGACGACCAAAGCAAGGTCGGGTCAGACTGGGCGCCCCCGGCATCTTGGTCACTTGTTCCAGAATGTCGAGCGCACGGCGCGTTTCGCCCACTTGCGCCAGGACACTGGCAAGACGCGCAAGAATGTCGGGGCCATCGAACGCGTCTTCGCTCACGGGCAGAAGTTTGCTGGCATCTTCACCTTCGCGAATAGCTTCGGCTTTGCGTCCCAGGCAGGCATCGATCTCGGCGAGAATAATGAGCGCTTTGGCGTCAGTTGGACGTTCCTCTACCATCGCGACCGATCGCTCGCGCGCGGCGATGAACGCAGTTCGCGCCGTGGTAGCATCGCCCAGTCCTCGAGCAATCACGCCGGTGAAGAATTCCCTCGGCGTAACATAGCCCCGCTCCGTGATGTCTGAACCGGGATAAGCCGATAAAGCCTGTTCGGCCGCGTGGTAATCACGTTGCCAGAGCGCAAGTCTTATTCGCACCGCCGCGAGCAGCGCGGCATCGCCGGCCTTGGCCGATTCGCTGAATATAAGGCTTTGCAGCCGGCGCAGATCAGCCCTCGCCTCGACATCGACAAGCGCGCGACCCAATCGCATCGTGAAATCGTCGGGCTTCCAAACAAGCACCTCTTCAAAGACGCGCGCGGCCTCCGCGTATCGCCGTAAAGAAACATATTCGAAGGCCAACTCTCCGTTAGTCGCTGCATTGCGCGGATCGATGGTTCGGGCTTGCTCAAGATGGCGAAAAGATTCGTCCCATTGTCCCTGGCGCCGCTCGATGAACGCCAGGAATTGCAGGGTGTCCGCGTCATTTGGTAATGACTGTCGGGCGAGACCCAGTTCAGAGAGAGCAGAAGCGTAATCGCGGGTTCCCCAGTAGTAGCGAATGGCCCGCGCGAGGTGGACTTCCCCCGCATCGGGTTGCGCGCGAGCGGCGGTGTCCAAGGCCTTGCTCGCCAGCTCGAGGCGCGCTTCGGTGTGATCAAGGTTGAACCAGTAGATTTCAAGATGGGCACGCGCCAGGAGGCAGAGGGCCGACACAAAAGTGGGATCCCGCGCGACCGCTTGGTCCAACAGAAACACTTTTTCGTTCAGCCTTTCTGGCAGCGCTCCGGAGACACCGCGCTCAATCTCTTTCGCGCGGAGGTAGAAATCATAAGCGAGCATGTCCTGCGTCGGTTTCGCGAGCAGCGCCGCCTCTTCATTCGGAGAGAGCTTTGCCTGAAGCTGGTTAGCGATTTGTTGAGCGATATCGCTCTGAATAGCGAATAGATCGGCCAATCCGAGGTCATAGGATTGCGCCCAAAGAAGTGTGTCGGTTCGGGCGTCGATTAGTTGCGCACTCACCCGTACCTGACCATCCGCCTTTTTGACTGAGCCTTCGAGGATGTAAGCAACGCCCAGTTGCTTGGCGATTTCCGGAAGGTTTTTCGGCGCAGCCTTGTAAAGCTGCGTCGAAGTCCGGGAGATCACTTTCAACTCGGCGATCCTGGCCAGGCGCGTAAGGATTTCCTCCTGAATCCCGTCGCAGAAATATTCCTGATCGCGCGCCTGGCTCAGATCGGCGAAGGGCAGGACAGCGATCGATTTTTCATGCAGTGCTGGTGCTGGTGTCGGTGTCGGTGAGATGAGCTTCGCGGAAAGGGCGGCAGCAACGACGATCGCGCCGAGGACGGCCGCTGCGATGCGCCAGCGTGACCACGCCTCGCCTTCCAATTTGCGCTGCACTCGCTGCAGATCGGCCCGTAAGTCCGTCGCGCTTCCGTAACGCGCATCGCGTTCCTCGGAAAGTGCGCGGCTGATTACTCGCTCCAGTTCTGGTGGCACGGGCGCAGCCGTCATTTCGCGCAGCGTGACTCCGAGGCTCCAGATGTCGGAACGCGCATCCAGTTCCTCGCCGCGGGCCTGCTCCGGCGACATGTAACGCTTGGTCCCTTCCACGCCGGCTGAGTTATTTTCCTGCTGTGTGAACTTCGCGATGCCGAAGTCCAGCACCTTCACGTAGCCGTCCGGGCGGAGCATGATGTTCTCCGGCTTTATGTCGCAGTGGACAATGCCGGCGTCATGCGCGACCGAGAGCGCGCTCACGACCTGTTGCGCGATTCCCACGGCCTCGTTAGGCGCAATGGGCTCTTGAGCCAGGCGTTCGCGGAGGGTCCTTCCCTCGATGAACTCGGTCGCGATGTAATGGGTACCATCGACCTGGCCGATCTCGTGAATGGTCACGATGTTCGGATGATTCAGAGCGGACGCGGTGCGTGCCTCGCGTTTCAAGCGCTCCAACTGCCCCTCGTTCGCGACGAACGATGACGGCAGGAGCTTCAATGCGACCTTGCGCTCGAGCTGTTCGTCGTGCGCGAGATAGACCACGCCCATTCCGCCCACACCGAGGACCGACTCAATCCGATAATGGCCCAGGTGCTGGCCGACGAGCGCATCGGCATCATCCATCAGTAAATCGGGGGCGGCTTCAAAAGCGGGCGATTCAATAAAGTCCCCCGCCTGCTCGTAGGCGGCGAGCAGCGACTCCACCTCGCGGGACAAGCTCTTGTCGCCCTGGCAGGCTTGATCAAGAAACGCGGCCCGCTCGGCGGGTGCATGCTCGGTCGCTGATTGGAAAAGATCGCTGATCCGCTGCCAGCGCTCAGCGTTCAAGGGACTCTTCCCCGCTCAGTGCCCGGTAAAGCCAAGCCTTGGCCATGTTCCATTCGCGCTCGACCGTGCGTAGCGACACCTTCAGGAATCGAGCCGTCTCTTCCATGGTCAATCCGCCGAAGTAGCGTAATTCGACGATCTGACACTTTCGCGGATCCTGCGCGGCCAAGCCTTCCAGTGCTTCGTCGAGGGCGAGCAATTCTTCCGAGCGCGTTTCCGTGACCAAGGCCGCTTCGTCCAATGTCACTTTCAGCGCGCCGCCGCCGCGCTTGAGCGAGTGGCGTTGCCGCGCGTGATCCACCATGATGCGTCGCATGAGCTGCGCGGCGGTCGCGACAAAGTGGGTACGATTCTGCCAGCTGCGCTCGTTATCATCCACCAGTCGGAGGTAGGCTTCGTCGAGTAACGCGGTCGTCTGCAGGGTGTGGCCGGCGCGCTCGCGGCTCATGTAATAATGGGCCAGGCGGTGCAATTCGGGTTGCACCAGTGGGATTAGTTTCGCGAGCGCTCGCTCGTCGCCGCCGCTCCAGTCGCCTAGCAGCCGGGTCACCTCTTGTTGCGATGGCGAAGGCGTCGTCATACCGGCAGCTCCACCCGCTCCTTTCGACGCGGTCAAGCGTGTCTAGAGCATCGCAGCTTTCCAAAAAAAATCTCGCGCCTTCGTGGCGGGTTCCGAGGGGGATTTCCGCTTGAGCAAATAGAAGACGTCTTTGGAAAGCCCGTGATGAAATCAATCCGAGAACTTATGAGCATGATTACCGCCGTTCTCTCGCGCAGATCCGCCGGTCAAACGAAGCGAGGATTCGCGCTGCTCTTGTTGCTGGCCTTGCTCGGTGCCAAAGCCGGAGCCCAGTCTCCTGAGGACGGCTTCGATCCCGGAGCGAACGCCGCGCCGCTTACTTTGGCGATCCAGCCGGATGGAAAAATCCTGGTCGGCGGCGGGTTCACGACTCTTGGCGGCGGCGGCAGCGGGACAACGCCACGGCAGCGGATCGGACGCCTGCATCCGGAGGGCACGCTCGATACCACTTTTAATCCCGGAGCAAATGGCAGCGTCTTCGCCTTTGCCGTGCAGACGGACGGGAAGATTCTGGTGGGCGGCGATTTTACGGTTCTCGGGGGTGGAACTCGGAACCGAATCGCACGCTTGAATCCAGACGGCTCTCTGGATGCCAGCTTTAATCCCGGCGCGAACGGCATTGTCATCGCTCTGGCGCTGCAAGCGGATGGCAAGATTTTGGTTGCGGGAGAATTTACCGGCCTTGGCGGAGGCGCCGGAACGACCACTCGTCACAATCTCGGACGACTGAATTCCGACGGGACGGTGGATGCGAGCTTCAATCCCGGCGCGAATAGCCTCGTCTATGCCTTGGCCGTGCAGACGAGTGGCAAGATAGTCGTGGGAGGAGCCTTCACGACCCTGGGCGGCGGCGGTACGGGCACGACCACACGAAACAACATTGGCCGGCTCAATCCGGACGGCTCGCTCGACGCCAGCTTCAATCCCGGAGCCAACGGGTATGTTAGTGCGTTGGCGGTGCAGGTTGATGGCAGGATCTTGGTTGGAGGCGGTTTCACTACTTTCGGCGGTGGGGGCACGGGTCTGACCGCGCGCAGCCGGATCGGTCGACTAAATCCGGATGGTTCGCTTGATGCGGGATTTAATCCAGGCGCAAACAACGGCATCAACGCGCTCGCCGTCCAGGCAGACGGCAAAGTGTTGCTCTGTGGAACTTTCACGGCCGTCGGCGGCGGCGGCAGCGGCACGGCGCCAAGAAACCGAATCGCCCGCCTCCGGCACGATGGGTCGCTTGATTCGAGCTTTAATCCCGGCGCAAATGCTACGGTCTATGCTGTGGCCGAGCAGGCGGATGGCGACATCCTGGCCGTTGGCAGTTTTACCACGATGGGCGGTGGCGGCACGGGCAGCGCCGCACGCAGTAAGATCGCGCGGCTCTATCCCGACGGTACGGTGGACGCGACTTGTGATCCCGGTGCCAACCACTTCGGTGTCTTTACGCAGGCAGTGCAGCCGGACGGCAAGATCGTAGTCGGTGGTTATTTCGAAACCCTCGGCGGCGGCGGGAGCGGCACGGCCACGCGCCACAATCTCGGCCGGTTGAATCCGGACGGCTCGCTCGATACTGGTTTTGATACGGGAACCAATGGCTCGGTGCGGGCTTTGGTCACGCAACCTGACGGCAAGGTCATTGTCGTCGGCTCTTTCGATCTGGTCTTCGGCAACGGTACCGGCCCATATCAGCGCGAGTTCATCGCGCGGTTCAATCAGGACGGGACGGTGGATGCGGGGTTCAATCCCGGAGCAAACGACGAGATCAAAACGATGGCGCTCCAAGCGGACGGGAAGATTCTGGTTGGCGGAAGTTTTACCACCTTGGGCGGCGGCGGAAGCGGCATCACCACGCGCAACTACATCGGACGACTCAATCCGGATGGCTCGCTCGACACCAGCTTCGATCCCGGCGCGAACAGCGACGTCTCCGCCGTGGCCTTGCAAGCAGACGGCAAGATTCTGGTCGGCGGAACTTTTGCCACCCTTGGCGGAGGCGGCATTGGCAACAATGTCCGCCACCACATCGGAAGGCTCAATCCGGACGGGACGATCGACAGCGCCTTCAATCCCGGCGCCGATGCTGATGTCATCACATTCGCCACTCAAGCAGACGGCAAGATCCTGGTGGCAGGATCTTTTAACCAGCTCGCCGGGAACCCACGCTCGCGCTTTGGGCGGCTTCATGCCGACGGCTCGATCGACGCCGGCTTCGATCCTGGAACGAACAGCTCCTATACCGGTCTTACCGTACAAAGCGACGGCAGGATTTTACTCGCCGGCGGCAATATTTCTCTTCGAACGACGGAATGCCGACGGCACGGTGGATTCCGGCTTCACCGCCGATGTAAGCGCCCGTGTGGATGCCCTGACCTTACAAGCCAATGGCAAGATCATGGCCGTCGGAGTGTTTACCTTCTTAAGCGGCGGCGGCGGGGGCATGACGTCGCGCCATTACATTGGCCGGCTGACCAACCCTACTCCTGCATTCCAGTCGGTGGACGTATCGAGTGACGGCACCGCGATCACCTGGAACCGCAGCGGTGCCTCGCCCGAGTTAGCTTATGCCACCTTCGAACTCTCGACCGATGCCGTTAACTACACCGCGCTACCTAATCCCGTTCGTGTGAGCAGCGGCTGGCAACTGAATGGGCTGAGCCTGCCTACGCAACAGAACCTCTTCATTCGCGCGCGCGGCTTCTATTCCACAAGTTGGAACAACCGCTCGGGCTCGATCGTCGAAACGGTACGCAATGTCTTTCTCTCACCGCAGCTGACTCCTACGCAGGTCGTCTCGAGAAAGCTGCATAACGGAGCGCCCTTTGACATCAACCTACCGCTGACGGGTAACTCCGGCATCGAATGCCGAAGCGGCGGAGCGAGCAACGACTACCAAATTCTCCTTACTTTCCCGAGCGCCGTAACTTTGACCAGTGCGGCGGTCAGTGTCGGGGCCGGGTCCGTCAGCGGGAGCAGCGGCAGCGGGACAACGACGGTTACTTTAAACCTTACCGGTATCGTCAATGCGCAGAGGATCACGGTCACTTTGTTCGGTGTGAATAATGGGGTGACCACTGGCAACGTGAGTGTGCCAATGGGTGTGCTCCTGGGCGACGCGAACGGCGACGGCAGCGTGAACTCCGCCGATACCACGATCACGCGCAACCGTTCTGGTCAGACCACTAACGCGACTAACTTCCGCACCGATTACAACGTCGACGGCTTTATCAGCGCCGCCGACACCACCATCGTCCGCGCGCGCTCCGGACAATTCATTCCATGACTCTCTCTTTGTGCGTTGCGCGTGGAAACGGTGTGACGAGAAACACGGAACGAACTATGAACCGGAACAACAATTATCGACAAAACCCCATCACTACTGCGGTGCGCGCGGTTCTCCTCGCGGCGCTGGTGACGGCCGCTTATCCCACGCGTTTACCTGCCGCGACGGCGCTATGGACGGGCCAAAGCTCGGGCGCGGACACTTGGAGCGCACCTAGCAACTGGCTGGCGAGCTACCGTCCAATGGACGGCGACGATGTCGTTTTTGGCTCCAGTGCGCGCACGACGAGCGTAAATAACATCGCCGCGCTTACGATCAATACTCTCCAGTTCAGCACGAGCGCGCCGGCTTTCACCATTCACATCATCCGTACCAGCGCCCTCACCCTTTCCGGCGCGGGCGTGATTGGCAACTCGGCCAACATCCAGACGTTGATCAACGACAACAACCTCTTCGCTGGGGCTGCAGTGGGAGGAATCACCATTTTCACGAACAGCGCGACCGCGGACGATCTTCGCATCATCAACGAAGGAGGAAACTTCTTCGTGGACGGCTGGGGCGAAACTGTTTTCCAGGACAATTCGAACGCGGGTACCGCCGTGATCACGAACGAAAGTCAATTCGGTACCGGCTTCGGTGGCCGCATACTCTTTCCAAGCAACCTCCAGCGCCGCGAGCGCTACCATTACTAACCGCGCAGGTGGCCCTAGCACGAATGATGGCGGGCGTAGCGTCACCCGGTTTAACGACAACGCGAGCGCGAGCATCGCGATGATCATCAATAGCGCCGGCGACTTTGCAGGCGCGACGCAGTTCGACGACGACGCCACTGCCGGCAGCGCCACGATCAACAACCATGGCGCCGCAGCGGCTGGTGACGAGGGAGGCTTCACGCGTTTCACCGGTCTTGCGACCGCAACGACCGCAACGATCACGAACAGCGGCGGAGCGGCCGAGAACGCGGCCGGTGGCCTGACGGAATTTGCGTTGGGTGCCACTGCCGGAAACGCGATCATCATCAACAACCCCGCCGCAACTACCGGGGCTGCTCCTGGCGCGGTCGAGTTTTACGACGACTCGACTGCGGCTGACGCGACCATTACCAGCCACGGCGCTCTCACGCTGAATTCATTTGGCGGCCGGGCGTTGTTTGCGCACGCGTCGAGCGCTGGTAACGCCACGCTAATCGCGCACGGGGGCAGCAACGGCGGCGCGGGCGGTGCGATCTCTTTCTACGCCGACTCCACCGCCGGTACCGCGCGGATCGAGGCTTTCGGTAACGGCTTCCTGGACATGAGCGGACGCAATGCTCCGGGCGTGACGGTCGGTTCCATCAGCGGCGATGGGCTGATTTTCTTAGGAGCTAACCAGCTGACCGTCGGAAACGATAATACCAGCACGACGTTTTCCGGCAGCATCCAGGATGGCGGGGCGTTCACCGGCACAAATGCGAGCACCATGGGCAGCCTCAAGAAAATCGGCACGGGAACATTGTCTCTTGAGCACGCAAACAGTTATAGCGGCGGGACATTCCTCAACGGTGGAACGCTGCACGCCAGGCATGATGGCGCGCTCGGAACCAGTAATGTGAACCTCGCTCCCGAGACAACATTGGTCCTGCAAAATGGGACGACCAACAACTACATCTCGGACACCGCCAGGTTGCACATGGTCACAGGTTCCACGGTCCATCTCGATTATACCGGAAGTCCAGACGTCGTCGGCTTTTTGACGGTGGACGACAGCATTACAAAACCTGCCGGCTTGTACGGGAGTGCGACGAGCGGCGCGCCGAATCAACTTCCTCAGTTCACCGGTCCAGGAACAATCCTGGTGACAACGCCGGCCGCCCGCTCCCGAAAACAACACGCGACCGGAAACGCCCACATCACGCTCCCATTCACCGGTCCGATGGGGATTGAATGCCGTGCTCCTGGGACAAACAATAGCTACACGGTCATCCTCACTTTTGGCTTTCCGGTCACATTCGCCAATGCGGCTGTCACTTCAGGAACCGGAATGGTGGTCAGTACCTACCGGCAATGGAACCGACTTCATTACGCTGGAGCTTGCGGGTGTCACCAACGAGCAACGGCTCGCGGTAACTTTATCCGGAGTAAACTATGGCACCAACACCGGCGAGGTTGCCATCCGAATGGGTGTTCTCCTCGGCGACTCGAACGGCGACGGCACCGTGAACGCCGGGGACGTCTTGCAGACACGCAGCCGCTCCGGCCAGGTGATCGATTCGACGAACTTCCGCTCGGACGTGAACACCGATGGCTTCGTCAATAGCGGTGACACCCTCGTCGTGCGGTCGCGTTCCGGCACGAGCCTGCCCTAGCGGCGCTTGCGCCGTGACCGGAAGACTTTCGGTCAAAGCAATAACGCGGGAAAGCTCTGGTGCAGATCGCGCGTCAGGCCACGATGACTGCCGATGCTGGTCTCGAACGGGCGCTCCATCAGCTGCAGCGCGACTGCGATGATGGCGGCCTTGTCGTCCGGGAGTTGGATGGCGCCGATATTCTGGCCGCGAAACTTCCGCCACGGCCATTCCTCGTAGAGCCACTCCGCGCCGAAGGGCGTATCGAACTCCATCTCCCGCCCGGCCTCGCGCGCCTCGCGACCGAGCGTTCCCAGCCGCACATCATGCAGCAGCACCCACCCCCGCGACTTCAGCACTGGCGCCAGCAGGAGCAGATCCAGCACCGGGCAGGGGTGCTGATGATTCGCATCGATAAAGGCGAGCGCAACTGTGTCCCGGTCCGCGATCTGCGCTGCAAACTCCGCCCCGTGCGGCGTGTGCATCCGCACCATCGGCACCAGCGCCGGCACCAATTCCTCCACCGCGTAGCCGACTGGCCGCGCTGGATCAGCGTAATAGCGCGGATGCAGGTCGATCGTGTCGACGCGCGCGCCGGCCACGCCCTGGCGCGCGAGCGCCGCTGCGATCACGGCTGCGGAGAACCCCGACGCCGTCCCGAGTTCGATGACCCGCACGGGTGCCAGAACGCCGACCACCGCCGTGAGAAACATACTGTCCGACGGACCGATTGAGCCCGGGTACGCATTCGCGCTCTCCAAGAGCGACGCTAGAAATTCCGCTTCGCTCGCCGGCGGCGGCTTCGCTGGTCGCTCCAACAACCTGGCAACCTCTCCGTGGCCGCGCGCGTAATCCACCGGGGCCACAAACTCCAGGACGGCTCCGTTCGCCCCCCGCGGGGTGCGGCAGAGAAACGGCGCCAGCCGCCGGACCAGCGGCCAGCGCACGCCACGCGGCATGCAGCGCACTGCCCGCGCGAATGAAGACACTCTCACAGCGCACCTTCGGGACAGACTCAAAACGGGGCAAACAGTTAGCCTTGCCCCCCGACTTTGGGAGCATCTCCAAACCGGCTCCCAACGGCAACGCCTCCCTCGCCTTGGCCGGATCGGATTTGCCAGGCAACAGGCAGTTTACCTTTCCCTGGTTGTCATCCCGCGGACCACGCCCAGTCTGGTTCAGCCATGAAAACGAATAGTGCTCCTCCCCGCGCCTTAGGATCATGTCTTAAATCGCAAAATAGGACTGGCAAAAGACAAGCGATGACCGGCAAAGACCGGCCGGCGGCTGTCCATTGCTTCATGAAAACGAACGCACGATTTCGGAGCCTTCTCACCCTGCTGGCGATCACGCTCGGGGTGCCGATCTCGTCAACCGTGGCGAGCCCGTTGATCTACGCCCAGTACTCGGACGGCCAGTCGACTTACGGCCCGAGCCTGATCTGGTCGGCCAGCGGCGTGAACGCCGAGGTCGCCGATGACTTCAACGTCGTGGCCAGCATCGACCGCGTCGTGGCCGGGGGCTTTGTCTGGGGCGCGGTGAACTTCCAAGGCGTCTCCGTCCGCTTCTACGAATTCGGCGCGGATAACAAACCAGGGGCGCTGCAACGCGAATACTTCCTCGCGGCGGGCGACCCCAACGTGACCTTCAACGCCACCTCGGGCGAGATCAGCGCCAACTTGTCGCCCGCCTTCGCGGCCAGCGGCCGGCATTTCCTCTCCGTCCAGCCCGTCATCAACTATTGGTATTGGTGGAGCTCCGGCAACGGGGCGCCGCACGGCGAAGCGTTCTACTTCCGCAACAACGCCACCGGCGAAGCCTGGCATCACGGCGACGATCTCAACTCCAACGTCAATGCCGACGTCGAGTTTTCCCTCTACGGGACGGTGACCAGCGCCGGGATCATCACGGGGTTGGCCGAGACGACCTTGCCACGCAGTGGATTTCTCGAAATCTTGGGGAGCAATTTTGGCGGCGACGGGACAGTGCTGATCGGCGGGATTAGCGCGCCGGTGGCCGATTGGACGAGCACTCGCGTGGTCGCCTATGTACCGGAGAATGCCCCGCTCGGCTCGCTCCCGGTGCAAGTGGTGAACAGCGCCGGTGGCAGTAATGCGGTTTCGCTCAATGTCACGATCCGGCTCCCGGGAGCCGACCACGTGAACTGGCGTTTCCGCATGAGTGGCCCTTACTCGCAGGTGCGGCCCGCGATCGGTTCCGATGGGACCATTTATTCCGTGGACGTGTTTGCGCACCTTTACGCGCTCACGCCGGATGGCGGCCTGAAGTGGCTGGTGCGCGGGGCCGGAGACAAGGGCGTTGCGGTCGGCCCGGATGACACCATTTACGTTGCCTCGGAGAATTACATCAGCGCCTACAATCCCGACGGCTCCGCCAAGTGGCGCTTCGTGCAAACCCCGCGCGCGTTCATTTGCCTGGGCGTCTCGGTGGGACCGGACGGAAATATTTACTCCGTCGGCACGGAAGGCATGGGCGTGTTTTCGCTCACCCCGGCCGGGACGCTGCGCTGGACGAATCCCGAGTTCTACGATCGGCCGATTGTGGATTACGCCGAAATTGTTTTCGGTCCGAATGGGAACAATCAGCAGCTCTATTTCTCCGCCAACAACCATCTGCGTGCGGTCAGGCTCGACGGCAACTCGGTCTTTACCATCGCGCCCCGGGGCCAGCCGGCGGTCGCGCCGGATGGCAGCTTCCACCTTTCGCTCGGGGCCTTCTCGCCCGATGGCAACGCGCTTTGGACCTTTGCCAGCCCCTACCCCTACAACACGTTTACACCGCCCAGCATCGGCAGCGATGGCACCCATTACTTGGTCCAGAATGGGATTCGGCTCTTCGCGCTCAACCCCAATGGCTCGCAACGCTGGCTTTCCACTCTCAATGGCAGTGTGGGCGGGCCGATCGTCGATCCGCTCAACACCCAACTCCTCATGGGCAGCAACACCACGCTCAATAACGCCGGCTTCATTCTCGCCGCCAGCACCCAGGACGGGCATGAACTCTGGCGCGTCACCTTGCCGATCGAAGATCCCACGGTCTGGAACCCGTCCGTCGGCATCTTCGGCTTCAACCAATTCCCGAACACGCGCGCACGCTTCGCCGCCAATGGCCAGACCGCTTACATCATCACGAGCACGGCCACCGGCGATAACAACACCAGCAAGTCCTTCGTCTATTCGCTTAACACCGGCACCGGCACGCCGCCCGCCCCGACCAGCATAGTCTCCCGCAAGACCCACGGCACCGCCGGGGTCTTCGATATTAATCTGCCGCTCACCGGCACCGCCGGGATCGAGTGCCGCACCGGGAGCGTGAACAGCGACCATGAAATCGTGTTTACCTTCCCGGGCGCGATCACCTTAGGCAGCGCGATCGTCATTCCCGAGGCCGGCCGTTCCGCTGACATGGTTGGGATGCCGGTGCTAAGTCCTGATGGCAGGACCGTCACCCTCCATCTGACCAACACCACCAACGGACAGACCGTAGCGATGACCCTGTTGGGCGTCAGCAACGGCGCGAGCACGAATAATATCACCGTCCCGGTGAGTTTTCTCGCGGGCGATACCAACGCGGACCGGGTGGTCAACTCCGGCGACACCCTGCAAACGCGCACCCGCTCCGGGCAGGCGACCGATGCCACCAACTTCCGCTCCGATGTGAATGGCGATGGATTCATCAACAGCGGCGACGCGCTGATCGTGCGGGCGCGCTCCGGCGACTCCCTGCCATGACGCGGCTGGAATTATCTTTGCATAGTTGAGGCCATACCTTCGGGGTGGTCGTGAGCCTCAAGAAGGGGAGATCCGGTGAAAGCAATCGTGTGCTCGATGAGGAAGCCCGTGAGTGTCCGCATCCCCTCGGGGGTTGCCTGCAGCTTCGCTCTGGGAATACTGCCGTTCATGGCCAGTTCCGCTTTGGCGGTCCCACCCTTCCGCGCGGGAACCAACATTGGCTAGTCGCGGACTTCGAGCTAAACTTTCTCTCATGGCAGCCGAAAATCTCTTGATGTCGAAGACGAGTTTTTTCACCTGTTTGGTTTTGCTATCCACGCTCGAGGGTGCCTTGGGCCAGACCGTGCCGCGCAAGCCGCTTCCCAACGAGGCCCTCGAAAAACAGGAAGATCCACCTGCGTACATTTGGCGAACGGACGTTTCACCCGGAATGGTCTCGCGCTTCGAGAATTTCACGAGCTATCAGGTGAACGTGAATGCGAACGGCCAGAACATCGCGGGCGATGCCGCCAATGAGCCCTCCATCTGCCTTGATCCAACGAACAGCAGCAAAATGGCGATTGGCTGGAGGCAGTTTAACAGCGTGGCCTCGAACTTCCGCCAAGGCGGTTGGGCCTACACCAGCAACGGGGGCACCTCCTGGACCTTCCCGGGCAATCTCCAGAACAACGTCTTCCGCAGCGATCCGGTCTTGTACTCCGATCACACCGGCGCTTTTTTCTACCTCAGCTTGATCGCTGGCTTCCAGTGTGACATTTGGGGTTCCTCAAATGGCGGTCAGTTCTGGAGCCGGCTGGCCCCCGCGGTCGGAGGCGACAAGCAGTGGTTCACGATTGACACCACCAACAGCACCGGTCGTGGCTTCCAGTATCAGTCATGGAGCACGGGCGGCAACAACTACGGCGGCCGCCAATTCAGCCGTTCCACAAACGGCGGCTTCACCTGGATGGATCCGATTTTTATTCCCAACTCTCCCTCTTTGGGGACGCAGGATGTGGACGCGAACGGCAACCTGTTTATCGGCGGCTTCAATATGAGCACCGGGCGGCATTTGGTGCGTTCGCTCGACCAACGCCAAGAATGGTGCGGTGACGCCCGTTTTTGACCAAAGCACTCCGGTCAATCTCGGCGGTCAGATCCTGGGATTCGTATCGATCAACCCTGAAGGACTGGTGGGTCAGGTTTTCCTCGCGGCGGATCGATCGGGCACTCCCACAAATAACAACGTTTATGTGCTGGCCAGCGTCCAACCGTTCGGGGCGCCAAATGGAACCGACGTGATGTTTGTTGCCAGCACCAACGGCGGGCAAAGCTTCAGTGCCCCGAAGCGGATCAATGACGACCCGATCAATCCAAACAAGTGGCACTGGTTCGGCACCCTGGCGGTGGCCCCGAATGGGCGAATAGATGTTGTTTGGCTCGATACGCGGAACGCCGCCAATCATACCGATTCGCAGCTCTTCTATTCCTACAGCACGAACGGCGGCGTGAACTGGTCGCCCAACGTCGCGGTGAGCAACCTGTTCAACCCCTTTCTCGGTTATCCCAATCAGAACAAGATGGGCGATTACATGACGATCGTCTCCGACAACGCTGGCGGCCACGTCGCTTATTGCGCGACCTTCAATGGGGAGCAAGACATTTATTACGTCCGCGTCGCCCCCGCCGCCCCGGTCGCGCAAAGCGCAGTTTCACGAAAGACCCACGGTGGGGCCGGCCCTTTTGAGGTTCCGTCTCATTTTGATGTTCCGCTGCCGCTGACCGGCAACGTGGGGATCGAATGCCGGCAAGGTTCGGGGCTAAACCGCGATGCCCATCAAATGGTCGTTACCTTCGGGAGTCCGGTCACGGTTGCAGGAGCGACAGTTACGAGCAGCGATGGACTTGCCACCGCCACTCAGAGCGTGATCGGCGGAGTGGTCACGGTCAATCTGGCCAATGTGACCAACGGGCAAACCATCATGGTCACCCTGACAAACGTGAACGATGGCACCGGATCTGGTGATGTCTCCATTCCGATGGGCGTCCTCCTCGCCGACACCAACAGCGATCGATTGGTCAACGCCGGAGACGCCTTGCAAACGCGCAACCGCTCGGGGCAGGCGACCGACGGAACGAACTTCCGTTCGGATGTGAATGTCGATGGCTTTATCAACAGCGGCGATACACTCGTGGTTCGGTCGCGGTCCGGCACCGCCCTGCCGTAAAGTGCTGAGACGGCTATGTCAGCCACGTGGCGGTGAGTATGTCGTCAGGAGCTCTACACCGTCTCCGCCGTTGCGCGCTCTTGACCGTATTGCGGGCTGCCCTTCCGGTGCCGTCGCCGGCTTTTTTGCCACTCCGTCCTTCCCGCCACAATTCACGGTACGGTTTTCTGCGCTAACGTAACAATACTGTTACTGGACCCTATTTGCGATGAGAACACGGCTGTCCGTCAATTAGTCCTCACCAACAAGAAAAGGGCCTCATGATAGCGCCAACTAGAGCTACGCTCTTGCTGTATTCCATTGCCATGCTGTTGGCAGGCGGCGCGGTACTCGCGCGCGGGCAATCCGCCCTCGATGGTTTCGATCCGAACGCCAACGGCGCCGTTCAAGTGGTAGTAGTGCAGCCCGACGGCAAGATACTTATCGGCGGCTCCTTTACGACGCTCGCGCCCAACGGCGGGGCGGCGGTCGCACGCAACCGTATTGCCCGGCTGAACCTGGACGGTACACTCGACACGGCTTTCAACCCGGAAGCGAATGGCCCGGTCAATACGATCGCGCTGCAGGCGGACGGCAAGATTTTGGTTGGCGGAGGGTTCGGCACCATCGGCGGGGAGGTGCGTCCCGGGATTGCACGGCTTGATGGGATCACGGGATTGGCCGATTCGTTCAACCCGAATGCAAACGCTATTGTCGAGACGATCGTGGTACAGGCGGACGGCCGGATCTTAGTGGGCGGCCAGTTTTTCGGACCGAGCAGCATTGGCGGCGCGATGCGAAACCGCATCGCCCGGCTCGACCCCACTACCGGATTGGCTGATTCGTTCAACCCGAACTCGGACGGTTATGTCTTCGTGATCGCGGTGCAGCCGGACGGCCGGATCTTAGCGGGCGGCACTTTCACGGCCATCGGCGGACAGACACGTAACCGGATCGCCCGGCTCGACGCTGTCAGCGGATCGGCTGACACGTTCGACCCGAACGCAAGCAATGCTGTCGAGTCGATCGCGATCCAGGCGGATGGCAAGGTCCTTGCCGGGGGCCATTTCACCAACATCGGCGGCCAGACACGGAACCACATCGCCCGGCTCAATCCTACCACGGGCCTGGCGGATTCGTTCGACGCGAACGCCAGCAATCCGGTCTACTCGCTCGCGGTGCAGCCGGACGGGAAGATCCTGGTGGGCGGCGTTTTCTTCAGCATCGGCGGGCAATTACGAAGCGCCCTCGCGCGGCTGGATGCCGCGACTGGTTCGGCCGATCCATTTGATCCCGCTGTCGGCGGCGTGGCTGTGCCTTTTGTTTATGCGATCGCGGTACAGCCAGATAACAAGATCCTGGCGGGCGGCATTTTTACCGCCCTTTCGCCTAACGGTGGAACCACGGTGACGCGCAACCGCATCGCCCGTCTGGAGATCGATGGCAGGCTCGACCGGACCCTCAATCTTGGCACCAACGCACTTTGTTGGGGCCACTGCGGTTCAGCCGGACGGCAAGATTCTTATCGGCGGCAAATTTACCACTGTTTTAGGCATGACGCGCAACCGGATTGCCCGGCTAAATCCGGACGGCACGCTCGATACCGCCTTCAATCCAAACGCCAACGGTGATGTCTATTCAATCGCGGTGCAGGCGGACGGCAAGATTTTGGTGGCCGGCCTTTTCAGCGGAGTGAACAGCATCGGCGGACAAACGCGCCATAACTTCGCCCGGCTCGATGCTATCACCGGAGCGGCTGATTCGTTCAACCCGAACCCAAACGATCTGGTCTATACAATCGCCGTGCAGGCGGACGGCAAGATTTTAGTGGGCGGCCAGTTCAATGGAGCGAACAGCATTGGCGGACAGACGCGCAATTTCATCGCCCGCCTCGATCCCGCGACCGGGTTGGCTGATTCGTTCAACCCGAACGCGAACGACGAAGTGCATTCGATCTCGGTGCAGGCAGACGGCAAGGTTTTAGCGGCTGGCAAGTTCAACGGTGCGAACAGCATTGGTGGTCAGGCGCGCAATTTCATCGCCCGGCTCGACCCCAACACCGGAGCGCCGGATTCGTTCGACCCGAACGCGAACAATTTTGTCTATGCAATCGCGGTGCAAGGTGACGGCAAGATTCTAGCCGGTGGTCTGTTCAACGGAGCGAACAGCATCGGCGGGCAGACGCGCAACCGCATCGCCCGGCTCGATGATACCACCGGAGCGGCTGATTCGTTCAATCCGAACGCCAATGCCGGTGTCCTTTCAATCGCGGTGCAGACTGACGGCAAGATATTAGTGGGCGGCGATTTCTTCGGAGCCAACGGGATCGGCGGCCAGCCGCGCACTGGTGTCGCTCGCCTCGATGGCACGACCGGTCTGGCTGACTCCTTCAACCCGAATGCGAACGACACTGTCGAGTCCATTGCGGTGCAGGCGGACGGGAAGATTTTAGCGGGCGGCCCCTTCCAGTTCATCGGCGGCGTAACGCTCGATTTTTTTGCTCGTTCAAGCAACGACACCGCCGCGCTGCAAAACCTCGCCGTGACCCAAACGACCATTACCTGGACGCGCGGTGGCTCAAGCCCGCAATTCACGCGCGTGACCTTTGAGTTTTCGACCGACAATGTGAACTTCGCTCCCCTGGGCAACGGCACGCCGACTGGCGGCAACTGGACTCTGGCAGGGTTGAGCCTCCCGACCGGACAGAATCTTTATGTCCGCGCGCGCGGTTATTATCGCAGTGGCTTCCGAAATGGCTCGGAGAGCATCACGGAATCGGTGCGAAGTGCTTTTATCTCAGCGCTGCCCACACCTACGCAGATCGTCTCCAGAAAACTCCACAATGGCGCTTCCTTTGACATTAACCTGCCGCTCACCGGTAATTCGGGCATTGAGTGTCGCAGCGGTGGCGTGAGTAATGACTATCAGGTCGTCTTTACTTTCCCGAGCGCGGTTTCTTTCAACAGTGCCGCGGTCACTGCCGGTACCGGTTCGGTTAGTGGTAGCAGCGGCAACGGAACGACGACGATCGCGGTTAACCTGACAGGAGTAACCAATGCCCAAAACGTCACCGTGACGCTTCAAAATGTAAGTAACGGTACGAATGCTGGCGACGTTGGGGTGCAAATGGGCATCCTCGTGGGCGACACCAATGGCGATCGTTTCGTCAACACGGGCGACGCGCTGCAAACGCGCAACCGATCGGGTCAGGCAACGGATGGCACGAACTTTCGCTCGGATGTGAACGCCGATGGTTTCGTCAATAGCGGAGACGCGACCGTCGCGCGGTCCCGCTCAGGCACGGCGCTGCCTTAACACGCTAAACGGCCGTGTAAGCGCCGAGGTCGGAGCTACAACGGCCGTCGCGCGCGTAAGCACAGCTTCAGCCCTTAAGGCGTGGCCTATCCTTATTCTTGGCTGTTCCCGGGCCGGGGCCTTCTAAAAATCTCGTAGATCGCGCCGTTCGAGAGCGAGACGACGAACAGATTTCCGTTAGGTCCAGTTTGAATGTCGGTGCCGACGCCGAAGTTGGTCCCAAATAACAGGCTTTCACTCTCGGTGATGTCGAACTTAAAAAGGTTGTCGGCGACGCGATCATCCAGTCGTGGATCATCGACGCCGATCTTTCGACGGTTGCCCGTGAGGTTGAAGCGGAACAAGTTTCCTCCCAGGAGGGTAGTTCGCGCCGCGCCGACGAATCATGTCACCCTCATACTGCGGGCCGAGGGCGCGGCTGCTTATGAATCCAAGCCCTGCCGGTGCGACTTCAAACTTCCAGCTAAACTCGGGGTCGCTGTAGTGCGCGCCTGGCAGCATCACCATCCGTGCCGCTGCCGCTTCGGGCGAATCGGCGATGTTGGTCGGCGGCCAGCGCGACTGCTGCAGGTTGCCGCCGAACATCGTCGTTTCGATCAGCTTGAACTGGTCGAGCCGCGCGATCGGCCCCATCACCTGGATCCAGCCGCCGTTCATCCCCGGCTCGACCAGGTCCAGCTCGGTGAACGTGTCGTCGCCGTTCTGCTCCAGCCAGAGGTTGCCGGACTTCGGGTCGAAGTCGAACCCGAAGCTGTTGCGGAGGCCGTAGGCGAACACCTTGTGAATATTGGCGGTGACCTGGGGGTTCTCCTCGATCTGCCCGCGGACCTCGCCGCCCGGCAGCCGGGTGGTGTGGAAGTTGATGTACGACTGGCCAGCGAGGATATTCGCCAAGTGGGCGGTAAGGGTGGTGTTGTTGCCCTCGGCGCTATCCCACTTGCTGACGATCGTGCCACCGACGCCGGTGGCGAACGGAGTCACGACAACGTCGTTGGGATTGATGTCGTTGAACGGCTGGCCAAAGAAGCCAAAGCGCACCCCCGCGTTCATCCCCCGTGGGGCCGGGGCGTGGATGTGGGCGGCCACCAGGTTGTCGCTCGGGTCGGCGGGGGTTTGCGTTCCCGTAAAATCGAGGCCGGCGACAGTGACGATGAACCTCAGTGCCGTCTGCTCTTGATTCAGGAAGAACGCCGCGTAGCCCCTGGCCGGTGAGGTATTCGGTGGGTTCTCCTGGAGGCCGTCGAGCCGTGCCACGAACACATGCCCGGTCCCGGTTAAGGGATTGTCGGCGGGGGTTGTGCCGTCGGGGTTCAAACGAAGAATGGAGCCGGTCAGATGGGCGTCGTCCGGCTCAGGCCCGCCGAAGTTGTCGTCAGTGCCGAACGCGGGGTTGCCGGGCTGGTAGGGGCCGTTGAGGAGGTTCTGTAACCAGCCGCGCCGGCCCACATCACCGATGAAGATGTACAGCTTGCCGTCCGGTCCGAACTTGATCACCCCGCCGTCGTGATTGCCGCGGCCGGCCGTCGGCGTCGGCTCGCCCGCGAAGGCTGGCTGCAGTGCTCGCAGCTTGATGATGTTGATGTCCTGCGTCAGCGTGGAGCCGTTCCAGACGAACACGTCCACTCGGTTGCCCAGGAGCGGGGTGTTGGCGAGCACCTCGGTGTCAGCGCCGGTCGTGCTCTCCGTCCAGTAGAGGTAGACGTGGGGGGTGGCGGGGAAGTCCGGGTGCAGAGCGATGCCTAGCAGACCGCGCTCCGAGCCGGAGTTGACCGCGAGGTCGATCACTGTGCTCTCCACGACCCCGTCCACCACCCGCTTCACCTTGCCGGTGGCCTTTTCAACCACGAAGAAGTCGTTGGGGCCGAGGAAGGCCATGGTGGTGGGCTGTTCCAGCTTTTCGACTACGGTGCGCACCCGCAAATTCGGGTCGACCAGGCTTGGTTCTTGCGCGTTTGCCATGACCGGCAGCCCAAAGAGAGCTGCGAGGAAAGTGCAAGTCAGGTGCAGGACGAGGTTTGAACATTTTTGAGCATTCATACTGATTTTTTCCTTTCTGCGTCTCGGATGTGAACGGTTCGCTGGTCCGCGAACACGCCGTGTAGAAAAAAAACTAAGAACACTCCACGGAGCGACAAGCGGCATATCGTAACAGAATTGTTACGTATTGGACCCGAGGCTCCGGCCTGTTTCGAGGGAGTTTTTCTTGCCTAACGAATTCACGCGTGATCAGAATCCCTCGAAACCTCGGCCCCACACCAGATCCTGCCGAGCGCGAAGCTGGGTAGCTAGCGCCGACACTTTCGAAGAGAGGCTCGGGCTTTTCGGGGGTTTTTTGATGAGAAAAGGGGGGTGCGCGCACTGCGTTGCGAGACACTCTCGTCGGCGGCGAGCATTTCACGCGCTTGCGACATTAACACGCACGGCAGCGCTAGGACGCGGGCAATCCGCTCTCGACGGTTTCGACCCGAACGCCAACGATGCCCTAGTGTGGAGCGCGACGCGCTCGGATTAGCCTTGCTCTGGCCACGAGCTGAGGTGTTACACTCGCCTCATGAAAACGGGAAGGAGGGCAGCAGCATTGCTGTTCCTTTCCTTGCTGACAGCAGTGCCAGTGTGCGGACAATCCGCCCTCGACGGTTTCGATCCGAACGCCAACGGCAACGTTAACGTCGTCGTCGTCCAACCGGACGGCAAAATTCTGATCGGCGGCGATTTTACCACGCTCGCGCCCAACGGCGGAGTCCCGGTCACGCGCAACCGCATCGCGCGACTGAACCCGGACGGCACGCTCGACACCGCTTTCAACCCGAGCGCAAACGATTCCGTCTCTGCAATCGCTGTGCAGGTGGACGGCAAGGTTCTAGTGGGCGGACAGTTCAACGGAACGAACAGTATCGGCGGGCAGACGCGCAACCGCATCGCCCGCCTTGATCCCATCACGGGCTTGGCGGATTCCTTCGATCCGAACGCGAACTTCCTTGTTTTTTCCATCGCGGTGCAGGCCGACGGCCGGGTTTTGGCGGGCGGCGATTTCACCACCATGGGTGGACAGCCGCGCAACCACATTGCACGACTGACCCCGGACGGCACGCTCGACCCGACTTTTAACCCGAACGCGAACGGTTTTGTCTCTGCAATCGCGGTGCAGGCGGACGGGAAGATCCTAGCGGGCGGCGATTTTAGCGGGGCAAACAGCATCGGTGGACAGGCGCGCAATTTCATCGCCCGGCTCGATCCCACCACCGGCCTGGCTGATTCGTTCAACCCGAACGCGAACCTTTTTGTCCGGACAATCGCGGTGCAGGCCGACGGCAAAATCCTGGCGGGCGGCTATTTCAACGGAGCGAACAGCATCGGCGGACAACCGCGCAACCGTATCGCCCGGCTCGATCCCACCACCGGTCTGGCCGATTCGTTCGACCCGAACGCCAACAATATCGTCCGTTCAATCGCGGTGCAGGCGGACGGTAAGATCCTGGCGAGCGGTTTTTTCGCCAGCATCGGCGGACAGATGCGCAATTTCATCGCCCGTCTCGATCCCACCACCGGATTGGCCGATTCGTTCAACCCGAACGCAAGCGGAAGTAGTGTCCTCTCAATCGCGGTGCAGCCGGATGGAAAGGTTCTGGCGGTCGGCGTTTTCACCACGTTTGCGCCGAATGGCGGACCCGCAGTGACGCGCAATCACATCGCGCGGTTTGAAACCGACAGCCGGCTCGATCAAACCCTCAATCTCGGCATCGTCGGGTCTGTTGTTCATGCTACGGCCGTGCAACCGGACGGCAAGGTTCTCATCGGTGGCCTCTTTAGCAGCGTTTTGGGTGTGTCCCGCAACAACATTGCCCGCCTCAACACGGACGGCACGCTCGACACGGGTTTCGACCCGAACGCGAACGGCCGTGTCTATTCAATCGCGGTGCAGACCGACGGCAAGATTTTGGTGGGCGGATATTTCAACGGACCGAACAGCATTGGCGGACAATCGCGCAATCGCATCGCCCGGCTCGATCCCGCGACCGGCCTGGCCGATTCGTTCGACCCGAACGCGAACCAGTCATTGTCGATTCAATCGTGGTGCAGGCCGACGGCAAAATCCTGGCGGGCGGAACCTTCGGCCTTATCGGTGGACAGACGCGCAACAGCATCGCCCGGCTCGATCCGGCAACCGGGCTGGCGGATTCGTTCGACCCGAACGCGGACAGTTTTGTCCTTTCAATCGCGCTGCAGGCGGATGGCAAGATTTTAGCGGGCGGCGAGTTCGGCCACATCGGTGGACAGGCGCGCAGCGCCATTGCTCGGCTCGATCCCACCAACGGCCTGGCAGATTCGTTCGACCCGAACGCGGACTTTCGGGTCAATTCCATTGTGGTGCAGGCGGACGGCAAGATCCTGGTGGGCGGAAATTTCACCCTCATCGGTGGACAGACACGCAACAACATCGCCCGGCTCGATCCGGCAACCGGGCTGGCGGATTCGTTCGACCCGAACGCGAACCAAGCGGTCGATTCAATCGTGGCGCAGGCAAACGGACGGATTTTGGTGGGCGGCGATTTCAGGACCATCGGCGGACAGGTGCGCCAGAGCATTGCCCGGCTCGATGCCACCACCGGATTGGCAGATCCCTTCGACCCGAACGTAGGCATGCCCCTTGGATTAGAGGAGGCGAGAACCGAGAGATCGGTTGCCCTTCCGAGTACCCCACTAACCACGCCCACGCCTCCGCCTGTTCACGTCTCTTCAATCGCGGTGCAAAGGGACGGTAAGATTTTGGTGGGCGGCGATTTCACCAGCATCGGCGGACAGAACCGCAAGCTTTTCGCTCGTTTGACCAACGACACCGCCGCGCTGCAAAACCTGGCGGTCACTCCAGCCACCGTGACCTGGACACGCGGCGGCTCCAGCCCGCTCCTTGGGCGCGTCACCTTTGAGTCTTCAACTGACAATGTAAATTACAATTCCCTCGGCAACGCCACGGCAGCCGGCAGCAACTGGATCCTGACTGGCTTGAACTTGCCGACCGGACAGAACATCTACATCCGCGCCCGCGGCTATTATGGCACCGGTGAGGGCAACGTCTCGGGAAGCATCACGGAAGCGGTGCGGAACGCTTTTATCGCGCCGCCACCTGCACCTACGCAGGTAGCCTCCCGAAAGATGCACAACGGCGCGCCCTTCGACATCAATCTGCCGTTTACCGGCAACTCCGGCATCGAATGCCGCAGCGGCGGAGCGACCAACGATTACAGCGTTGTTTTCACCTTCCCCGATCCGGTCACTTTCAGTGCCGCCTTCGTCAGCGGAACGGGATCGGTCAACAGCACCACCGGCAGCGGAACAACTACCGTCACGGTTAACCTCACGGGTGTGACGAACGCGCAAACCATCGGGGTCACACTCTTCGGCGTGAACAACGGCATGAGCACGAGCGACGTCAGCGTTCCAATGGGCGTGCTTGTGGGCGACAGCAACGGCGATCGTTTCGTGAACGCCGGCGATGCGCTGCAAACACGCAATCGCTCTGGCCAGGCCACCGCCGCGGCCAACTTCCGCTCCGATGTGAATACGGATGGTTTCATCAACAGCGGCGATACGCTGGTGGTCCGGGGACGCTCCGGCACATCCCTCGGCGCCGTCGGAGGTGAATTCCGACACGCCACGCTTCCGGGCAGCGCTGGCATCATCAACTTCGGCGACGCGGTCCGGTAACGGGAAAGAGATGCGTATCCTGGTGATCGAGGATGAGCCGCAACTCTCCCAACACATCACCAAAACGCTCATCCGACACAACCACGAACCGAGCGCCCGATTCGATGGTGTGGAAGGCCTGCAGGCGGCGCTGCTCGAATCTCCCGACCTGGTCGTGCTCGATCTGAATCTTCCCGGCCTCGACGGGTTTTCCGTGCTTGACCGGCTGAAGGAGGCGCAATCTCCTGCCCGGGTTCTGATCCTCACTGCCCGGGGCCAGGTGAAGGACCGCGTGAAAGGACTGAAGGCCGGGGCGGATGACTACCTATCGAAACCGTTCTCGATGGACGAATTGATCGCCCGCATTGAGGCGATCGGGCGCCGCGGAGCCACGCCGACCGCGGCCGATCTCCTGAAAGTCGCCGACTTGCAGATGGATGTGCAGCATCGTCGCGTCACCCGGGCCGGTAATACTATTGCTCTTTCGCCCCGCGAGTTCGATGTCCTGCAGGTGCTCATGCAGGAGCCGGGGCGTATTTTTTCCCGCACCGAGCTGTGCGAGCGAATCTGGCATCGCGAACACGAATATGACACGCGGACGGTGGAGATTTTCATCACCCGCTTACGAAAGAAAGTGGACGCGGGCCCCGTTCCTCCCCTCATCCATACGCTTCGCTTTGCCGGCTACACCGTTCGCCCGCCGCCCTGAGTGGGCGGCGGCGCACCAGGGGCGCGCCAATCGTCAAGCTCGCTCTTGGCCCCCGCAATCCATTAGGCTTAATCGCATGAGGCTTTGCCGCTCGTTGCTCTGCACGGCGATGATTGGATTGGCGCCGGAATCTGTTTTCGCCCAGGCCGTCATCGAAGGTCGCGTCGAGTTGCCGAAGACATCCGCGGCGCCAGTCATGGACAAGCGTTACGAAATCGTGACCAAAGACGGCGCCCTGGCGACGAAACCGCCCCTCGCGGTAGTCTATCTCGAGGGCTCATTTCAAAAACCAAAAGCCGCCGCGGAGAAGGAGATCTTGCAAAAGGATCTCATGTTTGTGCCTACGCTCCTGCCGGTGCAGAGCGGGACGAGAGTGGCATTTCCGAATCTCGATGACACCTATCACAATGTTTTTTCCTTATCGCCGGCCAAGCGTTTCGACCTCGGGCGCTACCGGCCGGACGAGAAACCGATTCCTTCGGTCATTCTGGACACACCTGGGCTGGTGACGGTCCGCTGTGATATTCACGAGCACATGCGCGCGCTGATCCTCGTCGTCGATACGCCGCATTTCGCGGTGACCGATGCCGAGGGCCGTTTCCGGTTGAGCGGCCTCCCGTCCGGTCATCATACCCTCAAGGTTTGGCTCAACAGCAAGACGACGCTGGAACGCCCGGTCGAGTTAACCCGCGGAGCCACGCTCCGCCTGAACCTGCCGTGAACCGGGCGATCGCGCCGAAAAACTCCGGCCTCCTGAGTTTTCGCAGCAAGCTGCTGGCCGCGATGATGCTTCTCGTCTCGGCCATCACGGCGCTGGGGCTTTACCTCGCGCAACGGCAGTTGGCGGTAAACGCGGAACAGGAACTGGAGCGTGAGTTTCTGGGCGAGGTGGCGTCGCTGCACCGTGTCCAGGAAATGCACCGCGGGGCGCTCGCGGAGCGCTGCCGTGGTGCTGGCAAAAAAGCCACGCATCCGCGCCGCCTTCGAGGACGGTGCGCTCGATCTTTTGTACGCAAACGCCAAGGACGAGCTGCGTGACATGATGAATCCCACGGACGGCAGCTCCGATGAAACCGGGGGGCCTTCGCTGCAGGCGAATTTTTATCGTTTTCTCGATGGCCGGGGCGCCGTGATTAAGCCGCCGAATGAAAGGGATGTGGGAGAACTCACCGCCGGAAGAGGAATCGCAGCTCACCCTGGAGGCAGTGCCTGAAGAACAGCAAATCGGCTATTTGTCGCGTCGGGCTGGCCAGAACGATGGGACACGTCGACGAGATTATCGCGATGCCGATCATCTCCAGTGAAACGAATCAGCCCATTGCGGCGATTGTCGTCGGCGTCAAACCGGTCGAAGTGGGCCGCCGCCGAGCCACAAGCATCAAGAGTGGGATTTGGTGCAATGGCCAGTTGCACCTGCCCGCGGTGACGGACTCCTCGCGGGCTATCCTGGTCAGCGAGTTGACTCGGGCGATGGCCTCGCCGGCCCGGGCGGAACGGAGTTTCCGCATCGAGTTAGATGACGGACCGCATCTGCTTTTCTATAAGCAGCTCAATCCGAACTCGCATTATCCGTCGGCGTCCGAAGTTTGCGTTTATCCGCTCAATGATCTGCTCGCCCGGCAGCGGCAATTGCGCTGGCAGATCCTCGGGTCGGGCGCGCTCCTCCTGGCCGGTGCGTTCGTCGTCAGCCACTTCGCCTCCGCGCGGTTGTCCAGGCCCGTGACAAAACTCGCGCACGACTCGGCCGAAAACCGGGCCGAGCTTGAGCGCGCAGAAACGGCACTGGAGAAAACGAGCAAGGAGCTGCAGAGATCCGCCCGCTTTTCCGCCAATACATCTCATCAGCTCAAGACCCCGGTGACCGTCCTGCGCGCCGGACTCGAGGAGCTGCGCGCGCAGGAACATCTCACTCCCGAAGGGCGCGAGGGAATCGCAGCGCTGATTCATCAGACCTTTCGGATCACGAGCATCATTGAAGACCTGTTGCTGCTCTCACAGATGGACGCCGGCCGGCTGCAAATCGCTTTCACGACGGTGGATCTCTCGCACCTCCTCGAGGCGAAAATGGATGACCTGAGTGCGTTACCAGCGGGCGTGGATGCTGAGATTGAAGGCGATTGTCCCGACGTCCAGATCGCCGGCGAGAAACATTATGTCGCTCTCATCCTGCAAAACCTGCTCGAAAACGCGCGAAAATATAATCGCCCGGGCGGCCGGATTCGCATCTCCTGCCGCGCGGAGGGCGACTGGGCTGTCCTTACGATCGGCAACACCGGTCGTTCCATCCCGGGCCCGGCGCGCGAACATATCTTCGAGCGCTTTCATCGCGGCTCGGTGGGCGAAGAGATTACGGGCCACGGCCTCGGCTTGAATCTCGCGCGCGATCTGGCGCGTCTCCACGGCGGCGATTTGCGCCTGCTTCGTTCCGACGAGGATTGGACGGAATTCGAAGTGCGTTTTCGCCTGGCCCGCCAGGCAGCCGCGACCCCCGGCCGCGTTTCATGAAAATCCTGCGAATTCTCGGCTTCTGCTTTTTTTTTGCGTGCCTGCCTCGCGCGCTCGCCTTGGATGAGTTTCTCGATCGACTCAGTGAGACACTGACGTTCTCGGCCTTCGATGATCGTGTTCGCGTCCGGTTCAGGGGAACCCTCGATTTCGAAATCTACCACCTCGATGGTCCGGCCCCGTCTCTCCTTTTCACGGATGACGATTGGCTCTTGAATGGGCGGCTCAGCATCTATCTCGACGCGCAGCTCGGCCCGCAGGTTTACGTTTTTGCGTTAGCCCGCGTGGATCGGGGTTTCGATCCGACCGAGGACGAGGCGGAAGCGCGGTTCGACGAATACGCGGTGCGTGTTTCTCCGTGGCAGGGCGGGCACATCAGCTTCCAGGTCGGAAAATTCGCGACCGTGGTCGGGAACTGGGTCGCGCGGCATGACTCGTGGGACAATCCTTTTGTGACTGCCCCGCTGCCCTACGAGAATCTGACCGCGATCTGGGACTCGAGGGCTGCCCGCTCGAGTACCATTCTTCTGGGTTGGGCGCACGTCAGGACCAAAGCGGGCGATTTCACTGCCGGCGAACTCCTGGATAAGGGCATGCGCCAGCCGATTATCTGGGGGCCCTGCTACGCCAGCGGCGGCGCCATCTTTGGCCGTATCGGAAAAATCGATTATGCGGTCGAGCTCAAGAATACGGCGCTTTCTTCGCGACCGGAAAGTTGGGATGTAACCGAAACCCAGTGGCAGAACCCGACGCTCAGCGGCCGTCTCGGTTTTCGCCCAAATGAGATGTGGACCTTGGGCGTCTCCGCGAGCTCCGGCACGTATCTCCGACCCGAGGCGGCGCCCACCCTTGCGCCCGGACACAGCATTGACGACTACCGGCAGATCGTGATCGGGCAGGACGTCGGGTTTGCCTGGCGCCATCTGCAGGTTTGGGCTGAGTTTTACGAAACGCGCTTCGAGATCCCGACCGTGGGCAATGTCGATACCTTCGCCTACTACCTAGAGGCAAAATATAGATTCACGGCGCCGCTCTTTGGTGCCGTGCGCTGGAATCAGCAGGTCTTCGGCACCGTGCGTGATAGCGCCGGTCATCCCGCGCCGTGGGGCCGCGACGTGTGGCGGATCGACTCCGCCCTGGGCTATCGCTTTACCGCGCACACCCAGCTGAAGTTGCAGTACAGCCTGCAGCATGAGGATTCGGGGCCGCGCGACTACGGACACACGGTCGCCGCGCAGTTGACAGTGCGATTTTAGGCGGGGCCTTGTGACGTCATCCGGCGCCGCGCGCACTCGCCCCACCGCGTAACAGTTTGGTTACGGTAGATTTCTTTTCCAGCGCCCGGTGGCGATTCATCTTTGAGCCGCAACAAGGAGATCACCGCCAATCAAACCGCAGAAAGGAAACCACCATATGTTCAGAATTCAAAAAAACAGAGAAGACATCGGAGTCCGCACGCTGATCTCATCGTTCGTCGCTCAAACCGCTGCCATCGCTCTGGGCCTTGTCCTGATCCTTGATCCATCCACCGCTTCGGCTGCGGGATCGAACGCAAAACCGCCCACGCCTCAAAACTTCCGGGTGACGGCGGGGACGGCCTACACCGTTACCCTGGCCTGGGATGCAGCGCCCGCTAACTCAGGCGACTTTAATTACCATCTTTCGGGGACGGGGGTGACGGCGGTCATCCTGCCCAGGACGGCCACAAGTCATACCTTCACCGCGCTCTTCCCGGGCAATCAGTATTGGTTTGGTATCTACGCACGGAATGCTGCCGGGAAGACATCGGGGCAGGCTAACACGAGCACCACCACCCTTCTCGACACGACACCGCCGTGGACCGGGCCGGTGGTCTCGGTGAACGAGGTGGGATCGAACTATGCTCATCTGTCGTGGACCCCTCCGCAGGATGACGGTCCTCATTTCATTTATGAGGTCTGGGTGAATGGCACCCTACGCGCGACGACCGGCAGAGACATCACGGCCACCATCCTTCGGTTCCTCGAGCCGAAGCAGACCTACAGCATTACGGTTCGCGGACGCGACTACGGAAATCATTGGTCGCCGTTCAGCAACCCCGTTTCCATGACCACCCTGCCGGCCAATCCCAACGACCACACACCACCGACCACGCCGACTAACGTGTGGGCGGACAGTTATGGCGATAGGGAGTTCCAGATGTCGTGGACGCAATCGACCGATGATTTCGATGCACAAGCGAATATCCGCTACGATGTCTATGTGAACGGTGTCCTTGAGGAGATCACCTTCGGTTCGAGTTTCCTCAGCACCGTTTACGGTGAGTTCGGCGAAAACCTGATCGAAGTCTTCGCGACCGATACGGCCGGCAATAGATCGGCGGCGGGCACCACTACCATATTCCTCTTCTAATCGCACCAAGGGAACCTATCTCTTCACAGTCACGCGCCAAAGGCGGGACGCCGCCTTTGGCGCGGACGATGGCTGCAAGTTGGTTAACGGATAAGAATTAGTGAACCTCCGGCCCATCTCATTCCATGAAAAAGAAATCTGGGTCTCAATCAGCCTTCTTTAGGCTGCGCATTCTAGTTGGACATTTTCTTGCCCTGGTCGGCGTGTTTCTGGCGCTATTTGCCACGTCAGCCAATATCCTCTATCGCCCCGCCGGCTCCGAACCGGTCATCTCCGTGACTCCCGAGAGCTTATCAGTAACGCTTCAGCAGGGTCAGACACAGATTCAAACACTCACGATCGCCAACTTGGGGGGAACGACGCTAGAATGGGACCAATTCGGAGGGACGGGTTGTGTGCTGGGTCAATGGGTGGGCGCACAGCCGTTTGGTGGTTCGATTCTCCCCGGCCAATCGCAGCAGGTGACCGTCACGTTCAACGCAACCAACGTATTCCCTAGCAATTACACGGCGACGCTGTGCCTGACCCATAACGATCCGGTGCGCCCACAGGTCAAGGTACCGCTCGCCTTAACGGTGACCCCGGCCACAGGTGTACATGTCCTCTTCAACCAGCTCACCGGCAATACCTCGGGTTCGGTGCCGGCACATCGCTTTGTTCCACCGGGTCCCTCAGACGCCGAAGCCGCCGACGATTTCATGGTCTTCGATCCGGAAGGCTGGACGATTAGCCAGTTCAATTTCGAAGCGGGAGCGGCGAGCGAACCTATGGTGGACATTCGCGTGTATCCCGACGACAAAGGCCAGCCGGGAGAGCCGGCCCTCTGCAGTTACAACGGGATTGGCACCACCCTGCACGGCGTCATCGGAGGCCGACTACGGGTTCCGTTGCCGACACCATGTGTGCTCGGCCAGGGCCGCTACTGGGTGTCCCTCGTGCGGAGCGACGGTCCGGGGATGGGATGGAACGCGGGAACACCTAATCCGTTCCCACCCCCCTTCATCCTGGGAGCGCACGGTCATTGGCGTAATCCCGGTAACGGGTACGAGACCGGATGTACTGACTGGTCAGACATCACCACCTGTCTGGTGAAGGGGGAGAAGGAGCCAGTGCCGATTGGCGGTAGCGGCGGTACGGACTTGAAGTTCCAGATCTGTGGCGCCATCGGCGCGGGCGGCAAGGCCGTCGGCTGTGGCGACGATAACGCGGCAATCAACCTGGCCACCACCCTGGCCGTGGACAACGGCGACCCGAACCAGTGCGGCACTGCAACGACGCTGGAGGTGGACGCTGGCAACCGCATCAACGTTTGCCACACCGTCACGAATACCGGCAACACACCGCTCGGGTTCCACTGGTTGCGCGATAACCTGAACACGCGGCGGCTCTCGCGCGGAATAACCTCAGTCCTACCCGGGGAAAGTTTCCGCTTTAACCGGCGGATTACAGCGACCCGGTCACAGGCGATCACTGCGGAATCGCAAGCGACCGACGTGATACCGTGGTATTTCGCGCAGTTCCGGGCTTCGACTTCATCGAGATCTCCGGCTCGGGCACTGCGCTCGGTTTGGAGGACGATGGATCGGCTAACGTGACAATGCCGTTCCGCTTCAATCTCTTTGGTGTGAGCTCCGATCAGCTCTGCATCAACAACAACGGTTTCATGTTGCTCGATTGGTCTCAACCCTGCAATGGCTTCCATCAGGATGGCTCCATTCCGAATGAGAACGTACCGTTAGGTGTCAGCCCAGATCGCGCCGCTTTGGGACGACCTGTTCACCGGAGGCAATGTCTATTACGCCATCGTCGGCCAGGCGCCCAACCGTCGGTTCGTCGTCCAATGGAATCAGAAAAATCACTACAATAACGGAGTGAACGACCCGGGCGGTGTCACTTTCGAGGTCATCCTCGACGAAACGACAAACACCATCTCGTTCCAATACCCGGATACCACCTTCAACAACCCTCAGCATCCCGAATGGGATCGTGGCGGTAGCGCAACGGTAGGGTTCCAAAGTTATGTTCGGGATAGTTTTGGCGGCGCCTTGCGGAGCCTGCCGTTCCATCAGCCCGTGGTCAATCCCCAGTCAGGGCTAACCTGGCATCCGACGGGGTTCTTTCACGCCATAGCAGGCAGCACGGCGACGCTCAATGTCCGGGCCCCTGCCATTGCTGTCAGCCCCGAGGCTCTGGAAGCGACGGTCGCGCAGGGAGGCACCACCTCGGCTCCGTTAACGATAGCCAACACAGGTACGCTCAATCTAAATTGGCAGGTAGGCGAGTCTCCCCTCGGTCCAACGTCCCACTTCCCTTCGGGTAGTGTTCCTTTTGTTGGAGACGAAAACGTAATTACGAACATTGACCTATGGGGTCGGGTGCCAGCGGAGAAGTTAAAGGTACACGTCAACCAGGAGCTGCCTGCGGTTAGCCCGTCCAGTGCCTTCGCCACCCGCGCTTTTGCTGTGCGCTACGCGTTTGACATGCCTCCCTTCCCGACTCTCTATCAACGTCTTAACGACATCACCAATCCGAGCGATACCACGCAGATCGGGGATTTGGTGGCCCGAGACATCTTCGCGGGGGCATTTATCGGGAACGATTTCAGCCGCCAGTACGGCATCGATGACTGTTGTGGCAACTTCCTTACGATCGACACGGCAACCGGCATGCCGTCGATCAATCTGGGTACGGTCCAGCGGAATCCATCGCAGCTCGCGCGGTTTTGGGGCATGACTTGGGATCCGACCACTGACATCCTTTACACCGTTGTCTCGGATACGTTCAGTATATTCGCCAACACCCGCTTCTTCCTGGTCCGCATCGACAGGGGTCATCAGATCGTTGCGGTAGTAATCGGCGAACTTCCCAGCATCGCCCAAGGAGTAGCCATGTTCGGAATTGCTGTCGATTCAATCGGTCGCATGTTTGGGATTGACGTCTTGGGTGACCGGCTTTTCGCGATCGATAAGAATACCGCCCAGATTTCTTCGATCGGACCACTCGGCTTCAGCGCAAACGGAGCGCTCGGCTTTGACTTCGACGATGCGACGGGCACGCTCTACCTGACAACCATTGATGACGCCAGCGGGACCAGCAATCTCTATACGGTGAATACGTTGACCGGGCAGGCGAGCCTCATTGGCCCACTGGTAAACGGGAACCAGCACTCGGCCCTGGCCATCGCCTCCGGTGCACCTTGTGTCCCGCCGAGCCAGGTCCCCTGGCTCTCGCTCAGCCCTGCTTCGGGCAGCCTGGCCCCTGGCAACAGCGATGAGGTAACTGTGCAGATGAATGCAAGCCAGCTGACCGTCGGAACGCACCAGGCGAATGTATGTGTGGGCAGCAACGACCCATTGCGTCCCCTGATTGGAGTGCCTGTTAGCCTGACAGTGACCGGGCCTCTGGCTCCGACGCAGGTCGTTTCGAGAAAGCTACACGGCGGCGTGCCCTTTGACGTCCCTCTGCCACCCATCGGTAACGCCGGCATCGAATGCCGCAGCGGCGGGGCGACCAATGATTATCAGGTTGTCTTTACCTTCTCGAGCACCGTCACTTTTGGCGGCGCGGCCGTCACTGCCGGTGCGGGATCGGTGAGCAGCACAAGCGGGAGCGGAACGACCGCGGTGAGCGTCAACCTCACGGGCATAAGCAACGCGCAAAATATCACGGTCACGCTGTTCAGCGTCAGTAACGGCACGAGCACTGGGGACGTCGCGGCACAAATGGGTGTCCTTGTCGGCGACTCGAACGGCGATGGCTTCGTCAACGCCGGCGACACTCTGCAAACCCGCGGCCGCTCCGGCCAGGCGACCAATGGGACGAACTTCCGCTCTGACGTTAATGCTGACGGTATCGTCAACAGCGGCGACACCATCGTTGTTCGTGTGCGTTCCGGTACATCGCTGCCGTAAAGAGGTCCCTGTTGCTGCTGACAGCTGCGTAATTGCTCGGACAATCCGCGCTCCGAACGCGGTATTCGCTGGCCGCAAGCTCGCTCCCCTAGTGGCCGGACGAGCTGCTCGCCATTTTCATCGAGGAACAGCGAACGCCACTCATGGCGTTGTTTCGGCGAGCCAGACCGGGCTGCCCTTTGTCTTCGCCCTGGCGTAGGGCCTGGCCGCGGCCATCGAGGTCCGGGGCGCGTGAGCGACGGGCTATCTGCCGGAGGTCTCCGGCAATCGAAGTCTTGGCGATCGATACCGCCGGCAATACTCAGCGGCGGCCCCTTCGGAAACACAAAATCGCGGTGCGAGTCGCAGCGTAACGCGGTAAACAAGGCGGGTGGATTTGCTCGCGCCGCTCAAGAAGCATTTCGGCTACTCGGAATTCCGGCCGCTCCAGGAGGAGATCGTCCGCGATGCGCTCGCGGGGCGCGATGTCTTCGCGCTCATGCCGACCGGCGGCGGGAAGTCGCTCTGTTTTCAATTACCGGCGCTCCTGCGCGATGGGCTCACGATCGTCGTCTCGCCGCTGATCTCGCTGATGAAGGACCAGGTGGATGCGCTGCAGGCGAGCGGCGTGGCGGCGACGTTTCTCAACTCGTCGCTCGGTGCGGCGGAAGCGAAGGCCCGCTGGCGCGGCTTGCACAACGGGCAGTTTCGCCTGCTCTATGTCGCGCCGGAGCGGCTCATGCTCGAGACGTTTCTCGAGAAGGCGCTGAACTGGAACATCGCCCAGATCGCGATCGATGAAGCGCATTGCATCAGCGAATGGGGCCACGATTTCCGGCCGGAATATCGCGAGCTGAAAAAGCTGCGCGACGCATCTGCCGGAGGTGCCGACGATGGCGCTCACCGCCACCGCGACGGAGCGCGTGCGCGCTGACATCTTGAAGCAACTGCAGCTGCGGGAGCCGCGCGTTTACGTCGCGAGCTTCGATCGGCCGAATCTGACCTATCGCGTCATCCCGAAGTCGGCGCCTTATGAGCAGCTGCGCGAGTTTCGTGGAAGCGCGACCGCACGAGAGCGGCATTGTTTATTGCGCCAGCCGAAAGGCGGCCGAGTCGGTCGCGAGCAAGCTGAACGCCGACGGCGTCCAGGCGCGTCCCTACCACGCCGGACTCGAAGGCGAACGAGCGCGCGCGGCAATCAGGAAGCGTTTCTGCGCGATGATGTGCGCGTGGTGACGCGCGACGATCGCGTTCGGGATGGGGATCAACAAACCGAACGTGCGCTTTGTCGTGCACTACGATCTGCCGAAGAACATCGAGAGCTATTACCAGGAGACCGGGCGCGCCGGGCGGGACGGCTTGCCGAGCGAATGCGTCCTGCTTTTCAGCGCCGCCGATGTGGTGAAGCAAACGCGTTTCATCGAGGAGAAAACCGAGCCCGAAGCGCGCATCGCCCGCGAGCAACTGCGGCAGATGGTGCATTACGCGGAGGCGCGGCAATGCCGGCGCACCACGCTCCTGCGTTACTTCGGCGAGGAACGGCCCGACGAACCGTGCGGCGGTTGCGATAATTGCCTGACACCGCGCGAGACCTTCGATGGGACGCTCGCGGCGCAGAAGTTTCTTTCCTGCGTGGCGCGAGTGCAGCAGAAGAGCGGCTTCGGGTTCGGCCTCAATCACATCGTGGAGGTGCTGACTGGCGCGAAAACGGAGCCGGTGCGGCAACGCGGGCACGATCAGCTCTCGACTTACGGAATCGGCGCCGAGATCAAGCGCGAGGCGTGGCAGGCGATCGGACGCGAACTCCTGCGGCTCGGACTTCTGGAAACGGCGCCGGGAAAGTTTGCCACCCTCAGTCTCATCGGAAGCCGGCCTCGAGGCACTGCGGCAGCGCACGCCGATCACGCTCACGAAACAGCCTGAGATCGCGGCCGCGAAGACGAAGGACCGCGTCGGCAACATCGAATGCGACGAGACCCTCTTCGAACAACTGCGGCGGGTGCGGCGCCTCCTCGCCGACGAACGAAATGTGCCGGCGTATGTCATTTTCTCGGATGTCGCGCTCCGCGAAATGGCGCGCAGTTATCCGCAAACGCCGGCGGAGTTCCGCAAGCATTCCCGGCGTCGGCGAACAGAAGCTGAAGGACTTTGCGGGGCCTTTTCTCGACGCCATTCGGGAGTATTTGCAAACCAACGAGCGGAGGGTTTTTGCGGAGAGCGGGAGTCGACAGACCCGGCCAACGTCACACCGGCAGCCTCGGTTGACGTCGCTGAACGAAAGCGAATCGGAAACGCTGCGCCGTTTTCAGGCGGGAGAATCGATCGATGCCATTGCCCGCGCCCGCGGGTTCGCGCGGAGCACGATCTACTCGCATCTCACGGCCGCGATCGAGGCGGGGGCCGGGCTCGAGCTCGACCGCTTCTTCACGACGGACCAGCAGGCGGAAATCGCGGTCGCCTTCACCCGGACCGGGCCGCGCAATCTCGTCGGTCTGCGGGATTTGTTAGGCGGGAGGTATCCGATCGAAGGGCTGCGCATCTTCCGCGCCCTCGCTCAGCGCCTGGCGGCAAGCGGCGGGAGGTAGCGTTCTTCGCCGTCGCCGTCATCCCGACCGGTTCCGCTATTTCCGGCGGCGCGACTTGGCGCCACTCGATTTCCTGGCGCGGGGTTTTGTCGCGCTCGATTTCTTGCTCGAGGTCGCTGCGACGCGGGTGGGGAGTTTCTTCCGCTTCGCGCTCGCCATCTTCTTCAGTTCCTTCTCGCTCATCGACGAAGCCATGCTCTTCGACGCCCCGCGGAGAGAGCCCTTTGATTTCTGACCGCGCTTCGCCGCGAGGGCGGCGCCGGCTGCCATTTGCTGTTTCTTTGATTTCGCAGGCATATCTCCTGTTCGGCTCCAGGCCCCCAAACGGTCGCCGGGCTGCCGGCGATGCAACTCGCTTTCCACTTCGGTGCGGCCGGCTATCACATCGCGAGCGGAGAACTGCGGCGGGATTTCAAAGTGCACCAGCGGCTCCCCGCGGCTTTCAAGTTGTCGTTCCGCAGCAACGCTGAAGCGGGTCCACGGAATTGCCTTCAACCGATCGCGCCCGATCGGTCGGCCGGTCAATTCGCAAACGCCGTAAGTGCGGTTTTCGATTCGCGCGAGCGCCTGGTTCACTTCATCCAGCATCTCCTGGTAGGTGGAGATGGTGCCGAGCGCCTTGTCCTGCTCGAAGGCGTCGTTCGCCGTATCCGCCCCGGGATTGGTCAGGAACTGCGGTTGGTTATCGTTGCTCTCACGATGCAGCCGGGTCTCCTGGTCGATGATGCTGTCGCGCATCTCCAGGAGGCGCTCGTAGGACTTTCTCCAGCGCGCCTCCACCGTCCGGCGAGCGAAAACGCTGCTCGGATCTCGCTCGGCCGCGCGGAGGGAGCGCCCGAGGATCTGCTCGGTCGGGCTGACCGCCTTCGAGCGAGCCTTGCGAGACCTTGCCATGGTGATGCGCCAGTATGCTATGCAAAGAGTTCGTAGGAAAGCACGCTCAGGCAGTAGATCGCGGCGGTTTCGACGCGCAGGATAATCGGGCCGAGCGTGATCGGCCGGCAGCCGTGGCTGCGCGCGAGGTTCAGCTCGGCCGGCGTGAAGTCACCTTCGGGGCCGATCAGCATCAGCACGTTCGTCGGGCGACTCGGCGTGCGCGGCGCGTAGCGCGTCGAGGATTTCTTCAGGTGCAGCGCGTCGGATTGGAGCGAACCGATGAGCTGCAGATCGAAGCGGCGCCGTGCCTCCGAATAATTGCGCAAGCGTCGCGGGGTTGCACCTGCGGGCAGCCAGTTTTGGCCGCATTGCTTGGCGGCTTCGATCGCGATTGTTTGCCATTTCGCCTGCTTTTGCGCGGCTTCGTCGCTCGCCGAGGCGGACGATCGTGCGATCGGACATGATCGGCGCAATCTCGGCCGCGCCGATCTCGACCGCTTTCTGCACGATCAGGTCCATGTTTTTCCCTTTCGGGATCGCCTGGCCCAGCGTGATGCGGCAACGCAGCGGCGCGGTGCTGCTTTCGTGCAATTTGCGCAGCGCAATTTCGCGGCCGTCGGCTGACACGATTTCGGCGGTGATTTCGCGGCCGCGGCCGTTGAAGAGGACCGACTTTCTCGCCGGACTGAGACGGAGGACGTTGCGCGCATGATGCGCCTCGCTCCGGTCAGCGCGAGCGCCTCGGCGTGCCAGTCGTCAGGCGGGATGTAGAAACGATGCACGTTCGGAAATCTCGCTTCAGAGGGATCAATTTGGAAGCCAGGAAACGGAAGCAAAGCACGCGCTTCCTGGCTTCTGGTTCCAAATTCAATCCTCTGCCGCCTAACGGAAGAACTCCTTCGCGCGGTCGAAGAAGCTCTTGTGCAGCGGCGTGTTTTCTTCGCCGCAAAGGGCGGCGAATTCCTCGAGCTTCTGGCGCTGCTCGCCGTTCAGGCGCGTCGGCACTTCCACGATGAGGCGCGCGAGGAGATCGCCGCGCTCGCGGCCGTTGATGTTCATGATGCCCTTGTCCCGCAGCTTGAAGATCTGGCCGCTCTGCGTGCCGGCGGGCACCTTGAGGTTGGCCTTGCCTTCCAGGGTCGGGACCGCGATTTCGCCGCCGAGCGCGGCGAGGGTGAAGGGGACCGGCACCTCGCAGAAGAGATTGTCCTCGTCGCGCTGGAAGACCGGGTGCTCCTTGATGTGGATCGACGACGTAAAGATCGCCCGGCGGGCCGCCGCGAATGCCCGCCTCGCCGTTGTTCGAGGAGCGCAGCCGCGAGCCCTCCGCGATGCCGGCTGGAATCTTCAGCTTGATGCGGCTCGCGTTTCTCGACGCGCCCTTCGCCATCGCAATCGCGGCACGGTTTCTCGATGATCTGGCCGGCGCCGCGGCAACGCGGGCACGTCTGCGAAACCTGAAAGAATCCGCGCGAGCTGATCACCTGGCCGCGGCCGCCGCAGGTCGGGCAATTGATCGAGCGCGAGCCGGGCTCGGCGCCGTTGCCGTCGCACTTCGCGCAGGTGTCGAGCTTGCGGACCTCGATCTCCTTCTCCACGCCGAAGGCCGCTTCCTCGAGCGTGATCTGCATGTCGTAGCGCAGTCGGAGCCGCGCTGGCGACCTTCGCGATCCACCTGCGCGCCGCCGCCGAAAAACGTCTCGAAGATTCCGCCGCCGCCTCCGCCACCGCCACCGCCGAAGACTTCGCGAAAAATATCGAACGGATCGTGGAACCCGCCCGCCCGCGGGACCGGCGGTGCCCTGGGCGAAGGCGGCATGCCCATAGCGATCGTAGGCGGCGCGCTTGTTCGCATCCATCAGGACGTCGTAGGCTTCGCCGAGCTCCTTGAATTGTTCTTCCGCGGTCGGGTCGCCCGGGTTTTTGTCCGGGTGAAACTTGACCGCGAGCTTGCGGTACGAGCGCTTGATCTCCTCTTCGGACGCCTGCGCGGGTGACGGCAAGAATTTCGTAATAGTCGCGCTTGTTCTTCGTGGCCATGGATCAATCGTGCTCCTGCTAGTCATCGAGATCGTGCTCGACAGTGCGTCCAGGATCGTCGATGGCGAGTCGGAGCACGGTTCTATTTCGCGCGTCCGCTCGAGACCACGACGCTGGAAGGCCGCAGCAGCCGATCCTTCAGCCGATAGCCGCGCCGCGTCTGACGGATGACCACGCCTTCGGGCACCTTCGTCGCTCGCCTCATGCGCGATCGCTTCGTGCAGATTCGGGTCGAACTTCTGCCCTTCCGCGTCGATCGGCTGCAGGCCGTTGTCGGCGAGAAAATCGGTCAGCTGCTTGAGCACCATGCTCATGCCGGAATAAATCGGCGATCGCCTCGCCTTCGCCATGCGCCGCGGAAAGGCCGAGCTCGAAGTTGTCGACGATCGCGATCAGGCGCTCGAGGAGCGAGCTGTTGGCGTACTTGATCGCCTCTTCCTTCTCGCGCGCGGCGCGCTTCTTGTAATTGTCGAAATCGGCCTGACTGCGCAGCGCGAGATCGCGGAAACGATCGAGATCCGCCTGCAGGCTCGCGGTCGGATCGTCGGATGCGTCAGGAGCCGCATCCTGCCTCGTCGCGTGGATCCAGGATTGGTGGAGTCCGCGCCGTCCGCGCGCGCTTCTGTCTGTCGGTTTTGCTCATGTCTTTCGGATTACAATCAAAGTGATGTCGTCATTTTGCGGCGTCGCGCCCACGAAATTCCGCGACGTCATCAATCAACCGTGCGATGACGGCCGGCGCGCCGTCCGTCGCGCTTGCCCGGACCGAATTCATCATGCGTTCGAGGCCGAATTCGTCCCCGTTCCCGTCGAGCGCTTCGGTGACGCCGTCCGTGTAGAGGACCAGGCAATCGTCGCGCTTCGAGCGGGACCGCGAGGTCGCCGGTTATCCTATCGAACACGCTTCCGCTGTCAATTCCGAGGACCATCCCGGGGGCTTGATCGGCGTCAGTTCACCCGTCGCGGCTGCGATAGAGAAGCGGCGCATCGTGCCCGGCGCGCGAGAGCGTGACGGTGGCGCGGACGTGATCGAGAATGAGGTAGGCCATGCTGATGAACATGTCCTCCTTGATGTCCGGATAGAGCTGGCGATTGACCTTCTTCAAGACCTCGGACGGCGACGGATTTCCCGGCGCCTGGCTGCGCAGGACGCTGCGACAGATCGCCATGATGAGCGACGCCGGCACGCCTTTGCCGGAGACGTCGGCGATCGCGACGCCGAGCCGGTCGTCGATCCACCGTGATGTAGTCGAAGTAATCGCCGCTGACCTGGCTGCGCGGGAATGTTGATGCCGCTGATCTCGAAGCCGTCGATCGGCGGCGGCTTCGCGCGGGCAAGCAGGATGCGCTGGATTTCGCGCGCGATCTGCAGGTCGTGATCGAGCCGCTTCTTCTCGTTCGCCTCCGAGTAGATGATCGCGTTGTAAAGCGCGAAGGCCGATTGCTCGGCGATCGACTTGAAGACAACGAAATCGCTCTGCGTAAACGGCGGCGCTCGTCGGGCCGTTGCCGAGCGCGAGCACGCCCATGTTTTGCTTGCCGTAAAGCAACGGCGTCACCATGACCGAGGCGGTGCCGAATGCGGTCGTGCGGCGAATCGGCGCGAGCTCCGGCGCGTCCGACGCATCGGCGCAGCGAAGAGCGGCTGTTCGGTTTGCCAGGCGCGGCCGATGATCCCCTCGCCCGACATCGATCGTCGTGCATGCGCAGATAACTCTCGAGCGCGGCCGGATGCGCACGTCGCCTGCTGCAGAATGTGCGGCGGGACTTCGACGAGCGGCGGACAACCTTTGGAGATGAACGCCGGCGCGAGCTTGGTCCCGCCCCGTTCCACCATGTAGAGCGCGCCGCCATGGGCATCGAGAATGCGGGCCGCCCCTTCGACGATCAGGCGATGCAGATCCGCCGCGCGAATTGGTCTCCGTAAAGGCCGCGCCGAGCCCGTGGAGGAAATCGAAGACCAGCGTCTCTTCGACCTGGATTTCTTCGTTCGACCGCTCGAGCCGGCGGATGCGCTGCGCTGCCGGACCACCAGCGTCAACAGCCACCCTGCCGACGGCAGGCGACGAGCAGCCCGAGGAGAAGAGATGGCCACATGACAGCCGAGCCAGATCTACTTCGCGGCGGGCTCGTGATGCAGGTCTTGTTTTAGGTATTCGAGGACGTCCTTGAACCGGGAGAAATTCTCGGGCGCGGCCTCGCAGAGCGCCTCGTGCGCATCGAGCATCTGCTGCGCCTGCCGCTTGCTTTTGCGCCGTCGGCTCGCCGTGGCCGTCGCCGTGAGAGCACCTCGCATTCAGGCGCAGCGCGTGCCGTTGGCTGTGAATGCTGAAAATTTGGTCGAGCCCGAGACCGGTCAGCAGTTCGCGGCTGCGCTGGCCGCAGTGGATCGACATGGAGGTGGCCCTGGCCGAGCTCCTTCAGGCGCAGCGCCACGCCGGCCATGGTGCCCATGAAAGTCGAGTCCATCATGGCGCAGTTCTCCAGATCGACGACGAATTCGCGGTAGCCGCGATTCGACCATCTCGCGGGCGAACTCCTTGAGGTTGCCGCTGTTGAGGAAGTTGCCCTTGCCCTCAACCCTCACCCAAACGGCCTGGCCGTTTACCCCGACTTGAATCGATGACTGCACGATTTCCTCGAAAAACTATAAGATCGCGCCCCTGAGTGTCAATACCTCGCAGCCTTGCCAGACGGTCCGCGAAAGCGATATCATAAACTGCGCTTGTTCGTTGCGAAATGACGCGGCCCGCAGGATCTCCGCCGTCCTGCGTTCTATCGCCATAAGATAAGATCGGTCCTCGGCCACGATTCGGCCGTTTCGATCAGCAAGCAACGCCACGCCATCACCCGTCCGTCGCTGAAAAAATCGTCGCCGATGATCGCAAACGCCGTCTTGATGACTGCCCTGCGCATTGGCGTAACCGACTTCGCGCGCCTGGGTGAAAGCTCTGCAGCTTCTCCTGCCGATATTCGAGCCGCACGGTCACGTTGGCCGGTCGTTTCGGCGCGCCAGAAAAAATCGAAGTAATGACCGTAGCGGCGGCGCTGATCGAGCTGCCGTGACGGCGCCGTGAGCCGGTAGGAGCGCTCGAACTCGATCGTGGGGTCGCGCGACCGTCCGGTCCTGCGATGAAACCGGCGCGTCACGCCTTGGGCCAGCGGGGTATCGCCGATGACAAACAGCTTCGTTTTGCGGAACTCGAAATCGCCGATCGAGCGCGACCGGCAGCGGTCGCACCTCGGTCGAGCTGGCGGTAATCGTTAGGCGCGCGGCGCCTCCCGCCCAATGATTGTTGCCTGAGCGATGCCGCTGGCCAGCAGGAGATCAGCGCCAGACATCGCCGCCGGGGAGTTCATCGCGGTATCCAACCGGTTGCGCTCGCAGTGCTGTCAATGCGAAGCGCACCGGCGGTGGCGAGCCGCGCCTCGCATTCAACGCAGTTTCGCTTCGCCACCTTCCGCGCGTAATTATCATTCCGTGATTCGAGGTTCGATACGAACGCGGCGTTTATCTGCCGGACGCAAGACCTCTGGCTCGATCCATGGGAAGCGAAGCCGCTCGCGTTTGTCTCGCACGCGCACAGCGATCACATCGCGCCGCATCGGGAAATCATCCTCTCGGAACGCACCTCGCGCCTGATGCAGGCGCGCCTGCCGGGAGAGCGGCAGCGAGCATGTCGCTGCCATTCGGCGAGCCGACGAAGGTCGCGCGGTCTCGATGTGATGCTGCTGCCCGCTGGCCACATCTTCGGCTCCGCGCAGTTCTTTCTTCAAACCGACGCCGGCTCGCTGCTCTACACCGGCGATTTCAAGCTGCGCCCCGGCCTTTCCGCCGAGGCCGACGGAATGGCGCCAGGCGGACACGTCTCATCATGGAGACGACCTTTGGCCTGCCGCGTTATCGCTTTCCGCCGACCGACGAAGGTGATCGCGGCAGATCGTCGCCTTCTGCCGCGAAGCGCTCGAGGAAAACGCGGTGCCCGTGCTGCTCGGCTACTCGCTAGGCAAAGCGCAGGAGATCCTCTGCGCGCTCGCGGGCGCCGGGCTGACGCCGATGCTGCACGGCTCCGTCTTCCGGATGACGCAAATCTACGAGCAATTCGGCCAGTCGTTCTGCGACTACGAGCGCTACGATCCGCCGGCGGTCAGTCGGCAAAGTGCTGATCTGCCCGCCGAGCGCGAACCGCTCGCGCATGCTCGAGAAGATTCCGCAGAAGCGCGTCGCGATGATCAGCGGCTGGGCGGTCGATCCGAACGCGCGTTTACCGCTACCAGGTCGACGCCGCCTTTCCGCTTTCCGATCACGCGGATTACCCCGACCTGATGCGCTACGTCGAGCTGGTGCAGCCGAAACGCGTGCTGACCTTGCACGGCTTCGCGGCGGAGTTCGCGCGCGATCTGCGCGATCGCGGATTGGAAGCGTGGGCCTTGAGCGAGGAAAATCAGCTGGAACTCACGCTCGGCGGAATGCGCGTCCGCGAACACCAGGTCCCATCCGACCCAGGGTCCGCAGCCAGACCCTGACCGCCCTCCGAATTTCTCGACTTCGCCGAACTCGGCGAAGCGATCGCCGCGACACCCGCGAAGCTGGAGAAAGTCCGCCTGCTCGCCGACTATCTGCGTTCGTTAGACTCAGCGCAGCTTCCGATCGCAGCCCGTTACCTGACCGGCAAACCATTCGCGCAAAGCGATCCGCGGACGCTTCAGGTCGGCTGGGCGGTGATTTTCCGCGCGTTGCTCGCCGCCACTGGCCGGGCCGATTCCGAACTGCACCGCATCGCGAGCAGCCACGGCGACGCCGGCAAGACCGCGTTCGAAGCGCTCGAGGCACGCACCAACGCCGCGAGCCGTTCACGCTCGCCGAATCCAAACAGCTCTTCGACGATCTGCAGAGGGCGCGCGGCCCGATCGCGAAAACGGAGTTGCTGCAGGCGCGGCTGGCACAACTCTCCGCGCGCGAGGGGCAATACGTGGTCAAAATTCTCACCGGCGACCTGCGGATCGGTCTGCGCGAAGGGCTCGTCGAAGAAGCGATCGCGAGCGCGTTCGCGATCGCCGCTCGAAGACGTGAAGGAAGCGAACATGCTGCTCGGCGACATCGGTCAGACCGCGCTGCTCGCTTCCACGCGGCGAACTGCAACTGGCCGAGCTGTCGCTGTTTCGTCCGATTAAATGCATGCTGGCGAGCCCGGAGCCGACCGCGGAAGCGATCTGGGCGCGCCTGGCCGGGAACGCCACGACCGCAGACGTGATTTACGTGGAAGACAAGTTCGACGGCATCCGCGCGCAATTGCATCGCAGCCGGGATCGCGTGGAGATTTTCTCGCGCGACCTGCGGTCGATGACAGAGCAATTTCCCGAGCTCGTTGACCGGGCGCGCGGTTTCGACGCGGAGGTGATTCTCGATGGCGAGATCATGGCCTTCGAGCAGGGCCGCAAACTGACATTTTTCGACCTGCAGAAGCGGCTCGGGCGCAAAAGCGAGGGAACGATTTGTTCGCGGCCGCGGCCGCGGATGTGCCGGTCGTCTTTGTCGCCTTCGACCTCCTGTTGCTGAACGGCCGTTCGCTATCTGAAGGCGCCTTTGCGTGAGCGGCGCGAGCTCTTGCGCGGTTTGGCAGTTGCCGGAGCAGTTCCAGCTTTCGGAGGTTTTCGCGGCCCATTCCGCGGATGAGATCGAGCAGGCGTTTCAGCTGGCACGCCGCCGCCTGAATGAGGGGTTGATGGTGAAGGATCCGGAGAGCTTCTATTCGCCCGGCCGGCGCGGGTTGTTCTGGTTCAAGCTGAAGAAGGAGCTCGCCACGCTCGATGTCGTGGTGGTGGCAGCGGAGCTCGGGCACGGCAAACGCAATCACGTGCTCAGTGATTACACGTTCGCCGTGCGTGATGACGAAACCGGAGAGCTGCTGCCGATCGGGAAGGCCTACAGCGGACTGACCGATGTCGAAATCGCGGAGCTGACCGAACATTTCAAACACAACACCATCACGAATCACGGCCGTTACCGTGAGGTGAAGCCGGACATCGTGCTCGAAGTGGCATTCGATTCGGTGCAGCCGAGCACACGGCACGCGAGCGGCCTGGCGCTGCGCTTCCCGCGCATTAAAGCCATCCGCCGCGACAAGACTGTCGACGCGATTGACACGCTCTCCTACGCGCGTCGGCTCGCGGAGGAGAAAGCCGGAGGGAAAGGCTGAGGACGGCGACGTCAGCCGCTCTACGGTTTATTTGCTCCGTCCGGCACCGTCGTTTCAGGTTTCACAGGAGCAGCCTTTTTGCGCGGCAGCGGGGTCGGGCTTGGAGTAGCCGCGTCGGCATCGGATGTCGGCGCTGCGGCGGGCGCCGGGGCCGGCGGGGTGGCCAGGGGCTGCACCGGCATTCGGCGCACAGGAGCGGTCGACGTCGCGGAGTCGTCGGCAGGCGCAGGCGCTGTCGGAGGGCGTCTCTTCAGGACCGGCGTCGCCTCCTGCAACGGTTTCGGGGCATCGTGGACGGCGGTATCAGGGGCCTGTGGGGTTGCGACCGGACGTGCGGGCCTCGGCGGCATCGGGCTCGCTGTGGGCGGCGGAGCGCTGGCCTCCGGGATCACGGCCGAACGCAACGGCGCAGAAGGCGAACCGTCTCCCAGCGCCGTCCCAACCCGCGGATTTCTCCCCGCGTCACGCAACTTGCGCGGATCACTCTCGGCTGATGGCGGCCCTCCCAGTGGCGGCGTTGGCTCCGGTCCTGGCTCGGTATCATAATTGCGCGCCGGGTCCGTCGAATAAACGCGCGGGGGCGTCGGCGTCGCCTCGGATGGCGGCGGGGTGCTTCGCGGCCGCGGAGTGTGGGCGGCGGTCGCGGTGGGCGAGGCGGTTGCAACCGGCGGGGCGGTGGCGACAGGCGTCGCAGCGGCTGTCGGCCTGGCCGTAGACTGCGGTGTCGGTGTGGCCGTGATGACAGGCGTAGGCGTCGCGGTTGCGACAGCGGTCGGCGTGGTGGTTGGGGCAGGCGTTGCCGCTGCGGTCGACGCTGGCGTTGCTGTTGTGGTCGGTGTGCTCGTCGGCCGCGGGCTGGCGACGGGCGACCCGCTGCGAGTTGGCCGTGGCGACGCTGTCGCCGCAGCCGTCGGTACAGCTGAAGCAACGGGAGCTGCAGTCGGCACCGGGCTCGCCTCTCCGGCAGTCGCCGCGGGCGCAGGCGTTGCCTCCACCACGGATGGCTTGTCGTAGGTTTTCGGCGGGGCGTTCGGCGGCGGGGTCGCCTCGGATCTCATCCGGGCGCGGGCCCTTTCCGCCTCGGGCCGGTTCCCACCGCTCGCCCAATTGCGCTCCACCGCGACTTCACGAATCGGCGCCCCGACATTCCGCGGGCGCCCCGCCATGCGGCCCGTGAAGATCGGTGTCATCATCGCAATGACATCGCCGCGCACCACCGCCTGCGGAGCGCGATTGCCTTCCACATCATATTCGCGCTGGATCCGCATCCGCGACAGCGGCTGACGGCTGCGCGAACGCAGTTCGTCATAGTTTGGGCCCCCGTTGATGATCGTCGTGTTGCTGTAGGTGATGTTGGTCACGTTCACCGTTTGCGTCACGATGGTGACGTTTTGCTGCGCGGGAATGACCGCGCGCCGGATGTTGGGCGCGCCGATTTCCTCGTTGGGGATGAAGACGTATTCGTCGGCATCGATGTCGTAATAACTATCCGCCCACTGGTGAATACCGGTGCGGCGCTCGAACCGCGCTTCCGGCGGCAGCGGTGCCCAGCCGAGATGCCGGTCGCTCTTCCGCCACGATACCCAGGCCGGCGCCCATTCGTCCCCCGGCACCCAAACCCAGCCCACGCCGCGGAGCCGCGTCCAGCGGCCGTAGTGATAGGTGGCCCAGCCAAATGGCTCGTCGGAAATCCAGGTCCAACCGGCGTCCGTGTAGGCCCAACGGCCATCGGTGTACGGGCGCCAATCGCGTGAACGCTGAGCCTGCTCTGGCTGCCAGACGTAACCGTAATCAGCCGTCTCACGCCAGCCGCCGTACGGTTCGAGCTTGCGGTAGAAGGTGTCGTAGGAACGTGGACTGCGGCTATCTGTGGACGTCTCGGCGACGGGCGGGCGATCCTCGGAAGTCTCCGCGGTAGGCTGGGTCGCGTCTGGCACAACCACGGCGGTGGCATCCTGGCTGCCGGCCCCTTCCTTCTGGGCCAGGGCGCGTTCGCGTTCCTCCAATTCCGCCGCGCGGTCCGCCAGGCGTTTCTGCTCGTCGGCTTGACGTTCGGCCGCGAGCCGCTGTTGCACTTCCCGTTCGATTTGCGCGTTCCGCTCTGCCTCGCTCATCGGCTTCTCGCAGGAGATAACCAGGGCGGAGGCGAGGGCCGCAACGATCAGCCGGCTAGGTATTTTCATCGGTATGTTAGACCAGCAAGGTCGCACGTTATTCGAACTAAAGCGCTCGGCGGCCAGCATTTTGCCGGGCGCAACGGGAACCTACGGAGCAGGGACGGCTGGTGTTTCGGTCGAGGCCGGCGGCGCGGGGACGATCGTGACCGTTTCGATCTGATCGCGACGTGCTTTCTGCACGTTGGAATAGATCGCAAGCAGGGCCATTACGACGAGGATCAGCGCCATGAGGAGCAGCCCCGCGCGCGGCGCCGGTGACGTCGGCCTGGCGTCCTCTTCGTCCGGCGGCAATTGCACGGCCTCACTATCGGCGTCCGCCCCGGCGACGCAAACAACGCCGCGCCGCCTACTCGAGTTGCAGCGCCGCGATGCGCTCCATCACGCGCTCGCTCAGTCGCTGGTAAACCTCTTTCGAGCGCGGCTCGAGATCCGCGTCCGTGAAATTGGATCGGTTCCCCGAAGACGATCGTGATCCGACGCAATCGCAGACGTCCTCCGGCCCCGCGGCATCGCCTCATGCGCCCCGAAGATTCGCATCGGCAACACCGGCGCCAGCGTCTTCGCAATCACAAAACCGATCCCAGGCTGCACCGGCTGCAGCTGGCCGTCCAGCGTGCGCGCCCCCTCCGGAAACACCACGGTCGCGTGCCCAGCCTTCACGATCCTGATCAGCGCCTTCAAGGCGCTGCGATCCGTCCCCTGCTGGTCGACCGGCACAACATTCAGCTTCGGCAGGAGCCAGCGAAAGACCGGCAGATCGAGCAACGTCTTGCGCGCGAGAAAATAGACCTCGCGCCCGGACGCGATCCCGACCAGCGGCGGATCGAGATAGCTTTCGTGATTCATGGCGAGAATCACCGGCCCAGTGAGCAGGCGGCGCTCCGGATGAACGATGCGAAAACGAAAAAACACCCGCGCGATGACGGTGACGAGGTAGTAAAACCCCCAGTACCAGCGATTCATCCGATGAACAGCCGCCTACGACGCACGCTGTGCGCTTGGGGTGAAACCTTTTGCTTTTAGCTGTTCGAGAATCTCGTCCACCACGTCTGCGATCGGCAGCCGCGAGGTGTCGATCACATGCGCGTCGGCGGCGATCGTTAGGGGCGACGCGCGCCGCGAAGAATCAAAGCGATCACGCGCCGCGATCTGGTCGTTCTGCCCCTGGGCGGCCCGGCGCTGCGCGCGAATCTCGGGCGAGGCATCGATGTAAAACTTATAGGGCGTGTGCGGGAAGACGACGCTGCCGATGTCGCGCCCTTCCATCACCAGATCGTGCTCGACCGCGTAGGCGCGCATCCTCGCCACCAGCACCTCGCGCACGTGCGGCACATTGCTGACCGGCGAAACTTCGCGATTCACCCGCACGTCCCGCAGGTGCGGGGACGGATCGATGCCATCGATCGTGATGCGCGATTCATCATTCTCGAGGTCACAAACGATGACCGTTTGGTCGATGAGTCGCGCAATGCCGGCTCCATCCGAGGGGTCCACGCCGCGTTCGAGCACATGCCACGTGACGGCGCGATACATGGCCCCGGAATTGACGTAAACGAAGCCGAGCCGTTTCGCGAGGGCGTGCGCGACGCTGCTCTTGCCGGAGGCCGCCGGCCCATCGATGGCGATGACCGCGTGCGGGCGCACAACAGGGGCGGTCATGCCGAGAGGAACCCCGACCCGTGCTTCAAGCGCAGCTGGCGCATGCGTTTACTCATCCGCCCGGCCCGGCGACAGGGAACCGATCACCGGGGTGCTGAGGCGCATGCGCTTCGGATCGGTGATCTCCTCCAGCGCGGCCGCGAAATTCGGATACGATTCGTGCACGCATTGCGCGTCCTGCACGATTGTTTCGCCATCGGCAAAGAGGCCGGCGATCGCGAAAGCCATCGCGATGCGGTGATCGCCAAAACTGGCCACCCGCGCCCCGCGCAATGAGCCGCGGCCATGAATTTCCAAGCCGTCGTTCAGCTCGATCACCTGCGCACCCATCGCGCGCAGATTATGCGCGATGGCGGCGATGCGGTCGGTTTCCTTGACCCGCAATTCCTGGGCGTGGCGGATGATGGTGGTGCCGGCTGGCGAGTGCTCCCGCCACCGCGAGGATCGGCAGTTCGTCGATCAGCTGGGGGATTTCCTTGCCCTGCATGACGGTGCCTTTGAGCGGAGCGCCCGTTATTTCGACCGTTCCGCGCGGCTCGATTTGATCCACATCTTCGACGGCCTCGCGGACCTGCGCCCCCATGCGGACGAGCACGCCGAACAAAGTCGTGCGGGTATCGTTCAAGCCGCAGTCGCGCACCATGAGATGGCCGCCCGGTTGCGCGCCGGCGGCGACGAGCCAGAACGCAGCGGAGGAAATGTCGCCCGGGATCGTGAAGTCGCGCGATTCCGGCACCTGATCGCCGAAGACGCTGATGCCGCCATCTTCGTCCTTCGCGGTGCGGACCAGGAAATAATTCAGCATCAGCTCGGTGTGATTCCGGCTCGGCGTCGGCTCGTTCACCGTCGTTTTGCCGCGGGCGAAAAGCCCGGCGAGCAGCAGGGCGCTCTTCACCTGCGCGCTGGCCACAGGCGAGTTGTATTCGATGCCGTGCAGCTTCGCGCCGGTGATGCGCAAGGGCGGGCTATTGTTAGGCCCTTCCGCCACGATATTCGCGCCCATCAGCCGGAGCGGCTCGATCACGCGATCCATCGGGCGCCGCGACAGGGTCGCTTCCCCGACCAGACGGCTGTCGAAGGGCTGGCCCGCGAGCAACCCCGCCAGCAGACGCATGGTGGTGGCCGAGTTGCCGCAATCGATCTCACCCGCCGGAACGGTGAGAAGGCGCCGTTTGCCGTGCACGACGAGCATTTCCGGCTCGGGTTGCTCGATCTTGATTCCGCAGGCCCGCAGAGCCTGGACCGTGCGCATGCAATCGTCGCTCGGCAAAAATCCGCGCAGCACGCACACGCCATTCGAGAGAGCCGCGATGATGACGGCGCGGTGCGAGATGCTCTTATCGCCCGGCACGGTGATTTCCGCGTCAATCCGGGGCGCTCGTTTTACGCGAAGTTCCATATGCCTGGGTCAGTTCGTTCGGCTCCGCGCGGCCCAAGAAGCGCCGCCGGAACAGATGCGGTGTGCATCATCGGATAATCGTCCCGCTTGTCCAGCATGCTGCGCCGCCTCTCGCCGCGGGCGCAGCGGAGCGCAGCGGAGCGGACGAGGACCCCTGCTACGGAACCAGAAAGATCTTCTGGGTGTAGGGATCCTTCACTTCCGTCCCGGGAGCGTAGCCGCGCACATCGGTCATTTTGTCCGGCGAGTAAGGACTGCGCACAAAGCCAGGCTTCCCGGGAACCGGAACGCCGTACGGGTAATCGCCCTTCGCGGTCGGCGGAGCGGGCGGGGTCGGCGTCGATTGCGAGCTGCTCACGACCGGATCCTGCGGCGGGGCCGTCACGACTTCCTGAGGCGGAGCGGTTTCAAACGGCTGCGGCGGCGGCGGATACTGCTGGGGGGCCGTCGGAGCTGGATAGCGCGTCGCGGCCGTCCGCACATTCTGCCGTGGCGGCTCGTCCACTTCACAGGCGGCCAGGGCAAAAACAGAGAGCAGAGCTACGGAGACCGGTAATTTCATAGGGCGATTACGACGAGTTGGCTCCGTTCTAATTCAATGTCACAGAGCAGGCAATGGTTAAATCGCGCCGGGACTGCGCACGCCGGCAGCGGAATCAATTGCGACCGGACAGCTGCGAAAAATACAGATCGCCACGCGAGGAACTTCCGAATCAAAAAGGTAAGCGTATGCCCGCCAAATCCGCCGATTACATTCTGGTGGTCGACGACGATCCGATGAGCAGGCGGCTGCTCGTGCGCGCGCTCGCGTCCGCCGGCTTCGCCTGTCGCGAGAGTGCCGATGGCACCGAAGCGCTGGAACTCTTGCATGCCGACCTGCCGGCTCTGCTGCTGCTCGATTTCGACATGCCGGGCCTCAATGGCGCCGAAGTTCTGCGGCACCTGCGCCGCGGATAAGGATCCGGCAATCGCGCAATTGCCCGCGATCATGCTGACCGGCCACGGCGGCGAGGAAAGCGAAGTGCTCTGCCTCGACGCCGGGGCGGACGATTTCGTGACCAAACCAATTAACCAGGCGGTGCTGCGGGCGCGGATCGATACGCAATTGCGCCTGCGGTCGATGCGCGAGCAGCTGCAGCAGCAGAATGATGAACTGGAAGCGTGGCGGACAAATCTCGAGCGCGATCTCGCGGCGGCACGGCTGACGCAGCAATCGCTCATTCCGCAAAAGCCGCCCGTCCCTCGAGGGCTGGGACGTGGCGGCAGTTTATCGGCCCGTCATTCAAGTGGGCGGTGACATCTATGGCTGGATCAAGATGCCCGACGGGCGGACGCTTTTCTGGATCGTCGATGCGACCGGGCATGGCGCGTCCGCGGCCCTGCTGACGACGCTGGCCAAGCTGCTCTTTCACCACGGCGCGTCGAGCACAGCCGGCCGGCGACGATCATGCGGGCGGTCAACAACGACTTCCGCAGCATCTTCGGCGCACGTTCCTTCATGACGGCGATGTGCGTGGCGCTCGATCCGGTGAGCGGACGGGCGACCGTCGTGGGCGCGGGTCATCCGCCGTTACTGGTGGCGCGACGCGCGTGGCGGCACGGAAGCGATCGGCTCATCCGCGCCGCCACTTGGCCTCGTCGATCGATCGGACTTCATCGAAACCGAGGTGGACCTCGCAGCCGGGCGACGCATTCTTTCTCTACACCGATGGGCTCTATGGAGTCGAGAATCGGAACGCGGAGCGGCTCACTCCCGCCCGGCTGGCGGAGATGTTGCAACCGCCCGCCGCCAGCGCGCAGGCGTTGCTCACACGGGTGCTCGAACAGGCCACCAACGGGCGAGGCAACGAACCGCTGCCAGACGATCTCGCGGCGATCGCGGTAACGCGGCGCACTTAAGCTCTCAGAAAAGAGATTCGTCCGAGGCAAAATTAGTATTGCCCTGCTACAAGTCGAAGGATTAATCAGCCTCTATGCCGAAAACCACTGCCACTAAGTCTCCCTCCAAACGCAAACCGAACGCCGCTTTCATGAAGCCAGTGCAGCCTGACGAAAAGCTTGCTGCCGTCGTCGGGTCGAAACCACTGCCGCGCTCCGAGCTCACCAAGAAGCTCTGGGACTACATCAAGAAGAATGGTCTGCAGGACAAGAAGAAGAGAACTCAGATCAATGCTGACGACGCCCTCAAATCCGTTTTCAACGGCAAGAGCCAGGTCAGCATGTTCGAGATGACGAAGCTCGTCTCCGGGCACATCAGGTCCTAGAGCGCACCGTGAGGTGATGTTTGTTCAGCCCGGCGCTCTGCGCCGGGCTGGCCTTTGTACCGGCCCGCTGGTGCGAATCTCCGGCCGCCCGCACGCCGCTTGCGATCACCGCCCAACCTCATGGAAGCTGCGGCGTGAAAACTGTCCCCTCGAACCATCTTGGTTTCGCTCAGCGTCCTGCTTTTCGCGGTCGCGAGCGCGTCGGCCAAGGAAGGTTGGTTGACTGACTACAAGAAGGCCCAGGAAGAGGCAAAGGCGAGCAACAAACTGCTCCTGATCGACTTCACCGGTTCCGACTGGTGCGGCTGGTGCATCCGCCTCGATCGGGAAGTTTTCGCGAAGCCGGAGTTCCGCGAATACGCGACCCAGAATTTTGTGCTCCTCGAGGCCGACTTTCCGCGGGGCAAGCAACTGTCCGCCGAAGTGAAAGCGCAAAACCTCGAACTGGCGCAGCGCTATCGCGTTGAGGGCTTCCCGACCATCATCGTGCTCGACGGCACCGGAAAAAAAGTAGGCGAGCTTGGCTACATGCCGGGAGGCCCGGCGGCGTTTATTGCTCGAGCTGGACAAGTTTCGCAAAGGCTAGAGAACAACGCGGACGCTATTCGCGTTTCCTGGTCTCGAGTGTTTTCTGGATCGCTTCCGCCAGTTCGCTGCGGGTGAACGGCTTGGGCAGGGCGCCGCGAAATCCGTAGGCGAGAAATTGCGAGAGGGCCGCCTCGTCCGAATACCCGCTGCAGATGATCGCGTTGACGTGCGGGTCCATTCCGCGGAGCCGCTCGATCGTCGCCACGCCGCCAAGACCGCCACGTACCGTCGCGTCGAGAATCACGGCCTGGAATTGCTCGCCCCGACGGAGAGCGCGTTCATAAGCCCGGATCGCCTCCAGACCATCCGGCACCGCCGTCACTTCGTAGCCGAGGGTGGCGAGCAACTGCGACGTCAATTCGCGAATGGCCGGCTCGTCATCCATCACCAGCACGCGCTGATGACTGAGAGGCGACGATGGCTGCGGGCTCTGGCCATCGGCATTCCCCGTCGCGAGTGTCCTGGCCGCCGGCAGATAGAATGCAAACGTCGCGCCTTCCGGCGAGGACTTTTCCAGGTGAAGCAGGCCGCCGTGCTTCTTGATGATGGAATAGCTGATCGCCAGGCCGAGACCGCTCGCCTGCGGCTTGCGTCGTGAAATACGGATCGAAAATCCGCGTGGCGATCTCTTCGGGAACGCCCGGGCCGCGGTCGGTGATCGTCACCTTCATGTAGTGCCCGGCCGGCAGCGGCGTCACCCGATCCGTCGGCCAGTTCAACGTTGCGCGCACGGACTTGCACGGTGCCGCCATGCGGCATGGCTTCGCGCGCGTTCAGCATCGAGCGCATTCACCACCTGCTCGATCTGCGCCGCATCCACGTCCGCCGCCCAGAGGTTCGCCGCGATGTCGATATCCGCGCGCAGGTTCGAGCCGTGAGCGGAAACTCCGCCGCCTGCTTGAGCAGCTGCGAGAGCGCGACGACCTTCTTCAGCGGGGCGCCGCCTTTCGAGAACGTGAGCAGTTGACTGGAGAGGTGAGCGGCTTGCTGCGCGGCCTGGCCGGCCTTCGCCAGAAACGACAGCAGCCTGTCGCGATTCGCGGGGCGCCTCGATCTGCGCGAGTCCGATGTTGCCGGAGATGACGGTGAGAATGTTGTTCAAGTCGTGCGCGATCCCGCCCGCGAGCGTGCCTAACGACTCCAGTTTGCTCGTCGTGAGGCGTTCGTTCCTCGATCCGTTTCCGCTCGGTGATGTCCCGGAAGAAGACCGAGACCCCACCGCCGCTCGGATAGGCGTGCACTTCGAACCAACGCCTCCCCGAGACGTCACTCGCTTCGAAACTGACGGGCGTCTTCTCGGCCATCACCTGCCGGTAGTTCGTTTCGAAAACCGAGCCGGCAAAATCCGGGAACGCTCTCCCAAAGCTCCTGCCCGAGGAGCCCAGTCCCGGCTGCGGCCGAGCAGGACTTCCGCTTCGGGATTCATGTAGGTGAAGTTCCAATCCGTGTCGACGGCAAAGAACCCGTCCGTCGTGTTCTCGAGAATGTTCGTCATCGTCCGCGCGGACTCCTGCAAGAGCCGCGCGGGATTGGTTGCGCTCCGTCAGATCCCGGATCTGGCGTTCCGCGACCGAGATGCGGACATTGAGCAATCCGAGGTCGAGCGGCTTGGTCAGGTAATCGTTCGCGCCGGCCTCGAGCGCCTGTTGGAGGTCCGCCGTATCCGCGCGCGCCGTCACGAGCAGGATAAACATTTCGTCGCCCCGGTCCTGCGCGCGCAGTTCGCGGCAAAGCTCGACGCCGCTTTTCCCAGGCAGCATCCAGTCGAGGATCAGGAAAGGGAAATCGCTCGCGTCGCGAGGGCTGTCTCCGCTTCCTCCGCACTGCGCGACCGCCACGACCTCGATGGCCACGGCGTTCGATCAGCCGCTGCAGATTTCGGCGGCTGTCGGCATGGTCCTCAACGAGTAAAATCTTCATGTTATGAAGCGCGCAGGGCCACGGCGACGTCCTGCGTCTCAAGGCAGCAGGATAACTGCCAGCCAGAAGGTTTGCTGCGTATTTGAAAGCGGTCAATGACGCAGATGTCCGGCGGCGCCCGGTTGCGTTGGATGACGCGCTCTGCTACATACAGCCAATTCAAAAATCTGATGTTCCACGGCTGATGTTTGTCCGACGCTTGCTTCTCATTGGCGCCGCCCTCCTGGCCCCGCCGATCCTGTCTTTCGCCCAGACAAATCCGCCGCCCCCTGCCGAGCCAGTTCGTTCCTTTCCAGCTGCCGCACAACCACTTAGCACCTCCGATCGTCCGGCGAATCCGCCCACCACTCCGGCGCCGACGGCCCCAGCCGGCCCCCAGATCACCTTTAACTCCGTCTACGTCGAGGGCCCCTACATCGCGATGACGTTCGATGATGGCCCGCACGCCACCCTCACGCCAAAACTGCTCGACCTCCTCGCCGCGCGCCACATCAAGGCAACGTTTTTCGTCGTCGGGCAGTGCGTCGCCGAATACCCGGACATTCTGAAGCGCGCCGCGCGCGAAGGCCACGAAATCGCGAATCACTCATGGTCGCACCCAAACCTTGGCAAAATGTCCGATGAGGCCGTGCGCGGCGCAGATGCGAAAGACCGACGACGCGATCACGGCCGCGATCGGGAAGCGCGCCGACCTTGATGCGCCCGCCCTATGGCTCGATCACCCCGCGACAGAAGAGCTGGATCCACGAAGACTTCGGCTATCGCATGCATCATCTGGGATGTGGATCCGTTCGACTGGAAACGGCCAGGCCCGGCGGTCGTCACGCACCGCATCGTGAGTCAAACGCAGCCGGGATCGATCATTCTCGCGCACGACATTCATCCCGGGCACGGTCGAGGCGATGCCGGCCACCCTCGACCAACTGCAGGCAAAAGGGCTTCAAATTTGTGACCGTCTCCGAGTTGCTCGCGATGGCACGCCCGGCCCCGCCGAAGCCGGCGGCACTCCCAAGCCGGCGAAGCGTCCGCCGGGCGCAGCCGCGGCGGCGGCGACACCCAGTCTCGCCCGGAGACGCGACGGCCGCCGGCACCGGACGCGCCTCGCGGCTAGGCGCCGGCATGATTGCCGACAATTACCTGCAGCTTCGAACCGAGCTCGAAACTGCGCTCGCCGGCTTGCTCAAGCTCAGCTCCGAGATGCGGCGCGATCCGGCCAGTCTCGATACCCTGCAGGGCTTGCTCACGGACATCCGCGAGCCGCTGCTGTTCGTCGTCGTGGGCGAGGTCAAGGCCGGCAAGTCTTCGCTCCTGAATGCGCTTTTTGGCCAGGAGTTTGCGAAGGTCGATGTGCTGCCCGCGACCGATCGCGTTTACATCTTCCGCTATGGCGACACCGAAAGCACGGTCGAAGTCTCGCCGCACCTGACCGAGCGATATCAGCCAATCCCTTTCCTGCGCGACTTCAACGTCGTCGATACGCCCGGCACCAACACGATTGTCGACGCAGCACCAGACGATCACGGAGACGTTTCATCCCGCGCGCCGACCTGGTGCTGTTTGTCTTCTCCGTCACCAATCCGTGGACGCAATCCGCCTGGACGCTGCTCGATTTCGTGCAAAAGAAATGGCTCAAGAACGTCGTCTTCGTCCTGCAACAGGCCGACCTGCGGGAGCCGGCGGAGATCGATATCATCCAGCGGCATCTCGCCGACACCGCCCTGCAGAAGCTCGGCTTCACGCCGCCGATCTTCGCCGTCTCCGCGCGCAAAGCGCTCCTCGCGCGCACGACTGGCTTCGACAAGGAGAGGCTTTGGGCAGAGAGCCAGTTTCGAGCCGCTGGAAGCGCAAATCAACCGCATGGTCAACGAAAGCGGCGCGCAGCATGCTTAAGCTGCAATCGACCACGCGCACGGCGGGATTGATCCTGCGGCGAGGTCGCCGAAGAGGTGCACGGCAGCTTCGATACCATCGTGCGCGATGAGCAGCATCTCGCGCGGCTCACGATGTTTCTGGAAGCGCGCAAGGAGCCAACCCTGCGGCAGGTGGCCGGCTTCATGCGCGGAATCGAGCAGGCCTGCCGCGAATCGCGCGGAACACGGCACGAAGTTGCTCGAGGAGAAGCTCTCGTTCTGGCAAGACCTGGCGGCTGATCTGGAGTCGCGCGAAATGGCAGGACGATTTTCAGCACGACGTCGAGGCGAAACTCCGCGCACACGGTCCAACCGCAGGTCGAAAACGCCGTCCAACTGCTCGAGACCGATCTGCGATCGCTCTGGCCGCAATTGCAGGACGTGATCGAGAGCGCAGTTCGCTTCCGAAGGGAAAGCGCGCCTCTCGCAAGCAATTCCCGGATTTCGCGCGGCAACGGCGGGAGCTGCTGCAGTCGATTCAGCTCACGCTCGTCGAGCGCATCGCCGGCAAAGGCATGGAGGAACAACTCGCGCGAATGTTTCGCGAAAGCGCGGCTGGCTGCGCTTGCCGGCCGGGGTCGCGGCCGCCGGCGGACTCGCCACCGTCCTCGCGGCGATGGTGCAGCGCCGCCGTCGCGGATGTGACCGGTGTGATCGCCGGCTCCGCCGCGGTGCTCGGCACGTTCTTTGCCTTCAGTCAGCGCCGGAAGATCCTGAATGCCTACAACCAGCAGATGGAGGCCGAAGCGCAAGGAGCTGACCGGTGCCGATCGAGCAGCAGATGAATCACGCCGATCGACCTTTTTTACAATGAGATCGCGACCGCCTTTCAGCCGCTGGCGGCATTCTGTTCCGCCGAGCGCAAACGCTACGAACCTCTGCTCCGCCGGGTGGACGATCTGAAGCAGACATTCGGCGACTTGAAGCAGCAGATGAATCAGCCGCTCTGAGCCGCGGCGTCCGCAGCGGTAGCGACGGGCCACCGACAAACCTCGGTCTGAGGCGGACCGGTTTACCGAAGTTCGCCTACTTCTTCGCCTTGTCGGACGCGGTCGCCGTTTCCTGGACGAGACGCTGCTGCTGCGACTCTGCCGCTGGGCGATGACGAAGTGATTGTTGTCGCCATAAGTTACGCCAGGGTCCCGGCCGGAACATCGCGCACTTCGACAAATTGCCAGTCCGTCACGTCCGTCGATTGCAGCCCGAGGTAATCGCGCACCGCGGGCGAAACGTCGAGACCCGCGCCGCGGTTCAGGTTCGGCTTGGGCCGCTCGTTCTGGAAGACGTATTGAAAATGGTCCGTGCGGAACGGCCCGCAATCTTCCCATTGCGCGTAGGCGACGCGGTTGCCTTTGCGGACCGCGACCCAGCGGCCCTTGCAGACCGACTCCCCTGCGACCGGTGTATTCGCCTGCTTGAACCAGGGAATCACCAGCGCGGCCTCCGGCTTGAACTGGCCGCGCGTGACGTCGTTATAGGGCAACGCGACGTAGAACGGGTTTTGCCGGGGCGACGAAATCTGACCGGGATGTAATTGCGGCGCCGGGACGAGTCCGGGGTGTCGTAGCCGCCGTAGTTGCTGACCCAGTTGGCGTCCCAGGAACTTTTCGTGTTCGGCACCGGGTTGTTCTCGGTCGGCTGCTCGCCGATCCAGAAGACGGTCGTGACGATGTTCGTTTTCCACGGGTAACGCAGGGTCGAGGTGCGCGAGGAGGTGCGGGACGAAGACCTGCGGCTCGACCTTGAGCATCGCCTGCTCACGCAGTTTCATGGCGTAATTCGCGAAATCCGCGCTGCTTTCGTAGGGCGACTGGGCGCGGGCAGTGACGGCGGTCGCGGCCAGCAAAATGCAGAATGCGAAAGTAATCTCTCATTGAGCGGATTGCCGGCGCCTTTCAGTATCCGAAAATTCGTCCAGCGGGCAAGGCCTTTTCCGTGGCGTGCGCGTCAGACCCGATGCCAACTGCAAAGCACTATCCATTCCAGCTCTAGATTCGACTGATCAATGTCGCGCGTGAAACTGCCCGTCGTCCGTCTGCGGAGTGGTCGAGAGTGTAGTGCAGCCCGCGGCTTTCCTTCCGGCTCAACGCGGAATCGACGATCAGCGCCGCCACGGTCGCAAGGTTGCGCAGCTCCAGCAGGTCCACCGTGATCTGGAAATTCCAGTAAAACTCGCGGATCTCGCGCTGCAGATTGCGCAGCCGGGCGCTCGCGCGCTGCAGGCGCTTGTCGGTCCGGACGATGCCGACGTAATCCCACATCAGGCGGCGGATTTCGTCCCAGTTGTGATAAATCACGACCAGCTCGTCGACGTTCTGCACTTCGCCGGATTGCCACTCCGGCAGCGTGAATCTGCCGGGCCGGCATGGGCGGGCGGGCTGATCGCGCACGAGAGCTTCGCAGGCGCGATGGGCGAGGACGAGGCCTTCGAGGAGCGAATTGCTCGCCAGCCGATTCGCCCCGTGCAATCCGGTGCACGCGACCTCGCCGATCGCATAGAGCCCGGGCAGAGTCGTCGCGCCGTTCGACGTCGGTTTGACGCCGCCACATTGGTAATGCGCCGCCGGCACGACCGGGATCGGCTGCTTCGCCATGTCGATTCCGAAGCGCAGACAGGTCTCGTAAATGTGCGGGAAGCGTTCGCGCAGGAACTCCGCGCGGCTGGTGCGTGATATCGAGGAAGACGCATTGCGCGCCGGAGCGCTTCATCTCCGCGTCGATCGCGCGGGCCACGATATCGCGCGGCGCGAGCGATGCCTGCGGATGGTAGCGCGGCATGAAATCTTCGCCGCGGCTGTTGCGCAGGATGCCCCCTTCACCGCGCACCGCTTCCGAGATCAGGAACGATTTGGCCTGCGCATGAAAAAGGCAGGTCGGATGAAATTGGACGAACTCCATGTTCGCGATCGTGGCGCCCGCGCGCCAGGCCATCGCCACGCCGTCGCCCGTCGCGATGTCGGGGTTGGTCGTATAGAGATAAACCTTCCCGCAGCCGCCGGTCGCGAGCACCAGTGCGATCGGTGCGGATGCGTTTCGACCTCGCCGGTGGCTTCATCGAGCACGTAAACGCCGAGGCAGCGGTCTTCGGTAGCGAAGCCGAGTTTGCCGGCGGTGATCAGGTCGACCGCCATGTGATTTTCGAGCAACTCGACGCGCGGCGAGCGCGCCAGCTCGCCGCAACAGCGTTTCCTCGATTTCCTGGCCGGTCACATCCTGCACGTGCAGGACGCGCCGTTTCGAATGGCCCCCTTCCCGGCCCAGATCCGGCTCGCGATGACCGGAGACTTCGCGCTCATCGAAATGCAACCCCAGCTCGACCAACTCGCGGATACGCGCCGGCCCTTCCGTCACGATCGTGCGCGCCACCGCCTCGTCGCAAAGCCCGGCGCCCGCTTCGAGCGTGTCGCGCATGATGCAGCTCAAACGAATCCTCGTCGCTCGTCACGCAAGCCACCCCACCCTGCGCCCACGCCGTGTTCGAGTCCGCACCCTTGCGTTTCGTGATTACCGCGACGCGGCCGTGCCTGGCCGCCTTCAGCGCAAAAGTCAGCCCGGCGATGCCGCTGCCGATCACGACAAAATCGTATTCCTTCACGAGCCGGATGTTGTCGATCAGGCGAGTCTGGCCAAAGAAGACCGCGACCGCGAGGAGCGGAGTTGGGGCGGATGACGTTCGATGCGGCTGGAGGCTTTCCGCTTCAAACGTCTCGACGTAATCGATCCGCGCCGATCGCGTCGCGCTGATTCGCGTCCGCACGGCCGCGGTGATCGTCGCGGCGGAAATCTCGCCGCCCCGGACGCGCTCCGCCGCCTCGAGCAACGCGGCCCGCAGCACCGGCGCCTCCCGGCGTTCCTCTTCGGTGAGGTATTGATTCCGGGAACTGCAGGCGAGGCCATCTGGCTCGCGCACGGTCGGAGCGCCGATGATCTCGATCGCAAAGTTCAAGTCGCGCACCAGGCGGCGGATGATCGCCAGCTGCTGGAAATCTTTTTCGCCGAAGACCGCCGCGTGCGGCGCGAGCAGATGAAACAACTTCGTCACCACCGTACAGACTCCGCGAAAATGGCCGGGGCGCGATCGGCCGCAGAGCGTGTTGGCGAGCGCATGTTCCTCCACGGTTACCGAACGATCTGCGTGATACATCTCGGCCGGAGTCGGCCGGAAGAGCACGTCGACTCCGGCCGTCGCGGCACAGCTCCTCGTCCACCTGCTCCTCGCGCGGATAACGTTCGTAATCCGCGCCCGGCTCAAACTGGAGCGGATTCACGAAAATGCTCACCGCCACTTCACCGTCGGAGCCCGCGGCTTCGCGCGCGATCCGGATCAATTCCAGATGTCCCCGATGCAGTGCGCCCATCGTCGGCACGAGCACGCGCCGGCTGCGGCTGGCCGCCACATACGCCTGCGCCGCGCGCGTTGTTTCGATCATCTTCATGGGGACTGCGTTTCCGGTTCCAGCCAGATCGCCTGCCGCGCAAACCGAAATTTGCCGCGCGCCAAAATTCCCCCAGCCGGCGCGTTTGGCCAGCTCCTGCAACTCCGGGCACGTAAACGCCCGCGCCACGGAGGCCCGCCCATCTGTCCGCGTCATGCGATCACGAAAGACAAGAGCGGTCAGCAGGTAAACGCCAACGCGCGCCAGAAATCCGCGCCGGAGATCGGAGACGAGCACGTTCGCGCGGGACAAGGCCCGCGCCTGGCGCAGCAGAGCGACTGCGTCTTCCTCGCTGAAGTGGTGCAGGGCGAGCGAGCAAATCACGATGTCGAACGGCTCCGCGGCGGCGAACGTCAGCACGTCGTCGCGAAGGCAGGTGATCTCCGGGTAGTGCGCGCTCAAGCGGCGGGCAGTCTCGACCGTGGTCGGCTGAAAATCGACCGCCACAATCTCCACCTGTGCTCCGACAGCGCGCGCGTGGTTCGCGACCAGACGCGGAATATCCGCCGAGCCGGTGGCCAGATCGAGAACGCGCACGCGGTCGCCGTGCTTGATCCAGCGGCGCACGAACCGCGACACGATGCGATGGCTGCCGAAGTAGCGATTCAGCCCGCGCAAACTGCGCAGGGCGGACTCGAGTTCCGCGGGCGCCGCATCCGCCCGATCCATCAACTCAGGCTCGTCGACCTGGAACTGCCGCGCGCTCATGCGGCTGGGATTATTTGCTCAAAAACCTCTGCCACGACTCCGGCAGCTGAGCCGTCTCCACATCACTCGCGATGCGGCCTTCAAACTCCGGCCGGAACGAGGTGCTCGTGCCATAAACCATGATCACGTCTTCCGAGCCTTCGACCCGCAAGGCGTGCGCAACGCCCGGTGGAACCACCACGCCCACGTTGTTGCTGCCGCGGTGATTGTCACCATCGATGATCAGTCGCATCGTGCGCGCTGGCATGCCTTCGCGCAGGTCGCGGAGGATCATCTCCGCCACTCCCTGCACGATGAACATCACATCCCATTGTTCCTTATCGTAGGGGCGCAGCTTGTAATTTTGCGGCTCGTCCACATACAGGCGCCGGAACCAGGCGGCCGCATCGCCTGTCTCCGGAACGTGCGGCGGATGGATGTGAAAACCCTTGGCCGTGAGCGCAAACATCCGCGCCGCCGCCCATTGACTGGGCCAGAAGCCGATCCCGGCCAGCATCCCTTCGTCGCGCCGGACGAACTCGCCGAACGAACCGCGATGCCGTTGGGGAAAGATGTCGCGGGCGAAAATCTCCACCCCCGGGATCCAGGCCTCCCGCAATTCCGCGGAGTCGCGCCCGGCCGCCACGAGCCGGCCTGCTTCCACGCCGTTTTCCGCCAGCTGGCGCGCCAGGCTCGGCGCGCTGTAATCACGCGTCGCGAGGCTGGCCCGCGCTCCTGCCGAAATTCCAGCCCACAGTTTATTTTCAGGAGTGCTCATGCTGTCAGGTTTACGCGCAACCGCAGGAGATTACTCACGCCGACCTCGTTTGAAAACACCGATCCGCACCTCGAGAATCAGGAGGCAGCCCTGCTCTTCGTCTCCGCGGGGATTTTGCCTAACGAAAAATCAACGCGCTCGCGCGCGAGGTTTGGATTGTAGTACGGATCGCGCTCGAGGAGATCGGGCCAGCGCTCCCGCATCACCTCCGTCTCCCGCTCCTCCACTCCGGGGCGGCGGGTGGCCGACTCGTGATGGTAGAGTTTGGCGAAGGGCGTATAGACAACGAGATAACCGGCGCGCCGCATCTTCAGGCAAAGATCGACATCGTTAAACGTTACCGGCAGGCGTTCTTCGTCGAACCCGCCAACCTCATCGAAAACCTCGCGCCGCGTCAGCAAACACGCCCCGGTCACCGCGCTGTAATTGCGCGTCACCTGCAATTGGCGCGCCACCCCGGGAGCTTCGCCCGGAAAATGGCGAAAGGCATGCTGCGCAATTCCGCCCACCCCCAGCACCACCCCGGCATGTTGCACCGTCCCGTCCGGGTATAACAAACGCGCGCCGACCGCGCCGACTTCGCGGCGCTGCACGTGCGCCACCATCGCGGTCAACCAATCCGCTTCCAAGATCTCAACATCGTTGTTCAGGAAAAGCAGCCAGGGAGCATCCGTCTGTTCCACCGCGAAATTGTTGATCGCGGAGTAATTAAACGGACCCTCGAAATGCAGCACCCGGTGCGGCGTGCGGGCAAAATATTCCCGCGCCTCCTCGGTCTTGCTGTCGTTGTTTACAATCACGATCTCGTAATTCTGATAGCTCGTCTTCTCGACCAGGCTGTCGATGCAGCGCGCCAGGAGCGGAATGCCGTCGCGGGCCGGAATGATGACACCAACCCGGCGCGCACTCGTGATCTCGCGTTTCACCCAATAGGCCTGCGTGCTCCAATCGACCGCGACGTAACCGGCCTCGCCCCGCCGGCGCAGATGCTCACCGATGGCATGCCGGCCGGCTTCCAGCGCCTCCGGTTTGCGCCGGATGTTATCCGAGGTGGAGGAATCGCTCCGGCGCCAGTGGTAAAGAATGCGCGGGATGTGATGGATGCGATCGGTCTTCTCGATGATCCGCAGGAACAGGTCGTAATCCTGCGCGCCATCGAACTCGCGAACGGAAGCCGCCGGCCTGATCGACGAGGGTGCGGCGCAGGGTCGTGAAGTGACAGATGTAGTTGTAGGAGAGGAAGAAATCCGGCGACCATTCCGGCTTAAAGAACGGCGAATCGAAACCGTGCTCCGTCAGCTTGTCTTCGTCGGAGTAAATCAGGTCCGCCTCCGGGTGTTGCTGGAGCAGTTCCGCGGTCCGAAAGAGTGCGTCCGGCTCCAGCAAGTCGTCGTGATCGAAGATCGCGATCCAATCGCCCTGCGCAACCTCCAGCGCCTTGTTGGAGGCGGCGGAGATGCCACTGTTTTCCGACAGACGGACGAGGCGAATCCGCGGATCGCGCGCCACAATTTCCAGCAGAGCGGCGAGCGTTGCCGCATCCGTGGAGGCATCGTCACTCAGGATTAGCTCCCAGTTCTCGTAGGCCTGTGCGAGCACCGAGTCGATCGCCGTCCGCAGCCAGGCCACAGGGGTATTGAACACCGGCGTGATCACACTGATGAGCGGGGCATGCTTGAAGGTTCGCGCCCTTTCGCGCATCGCCTGCACCTGTTCGTCGCTCATCCGGTGACGCCCCAGCCATGCTTGGTACTCCGCCGCGGACGCGACGCTCTGCCGCGATTTCTCATCGCCGGCGCGTTGGAGCCGCCGGCTCACTTCCCTCAGTAACCGCTGTGGCAACCGGTAAGGCGCGAGCAGCACCTGCCCGACCTTGCGCTCAGGAGACTTGCGCAGCGCCTGCTTCTCCTGCTTGATTTTCTTCAGCTCACGCTTCGCTTCCTTCAGGCTGAGCAACTTCTGCTCGAGCTTTGCGATGTGCCGATCCGCTGCATCGAGCTCCGACATGCGCGTGCGCAGCGTCCGCTCCAGACGGCTGACGTCATGATGCAAGCGCGCAAACGCACTTTCGACGGCCGGCACCAGGCTCTCGCCGTTTGCATCCCGCGCGCGGAGCAGTCGAATCGCGCTGCGATCGAGATCGGAGACATCGGCGCTATAATCGGGGACAAATCCGGCCGCCCGCAAAGCCTCCACCAGCTCCGGGCGTCGGGTCGAAACCTCGGCCCCCACCGCCGGCACAAGCACGATCTCGTCGGCGACCCGCGCGAGTTCCGCCACTTCGTTCGCATCATTCACTTCACTCTTCGGATAAATCCAAACGGCCGCGTCGATCGCCGACCGCGTTCCGTTTTCCGGCAGCAGGTCGGCGAACTCGCGCGTCGAACGGCAGACGATCGCCGGCACCTTGAGCTCGGCGAGTTGCGGCGCGAGTTGCGGCTTCACGTCGCCCAAGATGACCAGGCGCCGGCCGGGGAAGGCCCGCTGGAGAGCGCGGGCGAAATCCGCTCGAACCGAGTGAGCAGGTGTCTGAAACACAGCCTTCTACATTATATTGATTGCTCGGCTGCGCAGAGAAAATTACGCTGCGCGGCGCCGCGGCAGCTCGCGTGTGGCCTTCGGAATGCTCGATTTCAGCGTCTACCTTTTCTACCGCGCGGCGCTCGGTTTTGATCGCCTCGCTGCCAATGCGGATCCTGTTCTCGTTCGGAGAATTTGGCGGACTCCTCGCGTATTTGTTCGCGGGGAAATACCGACGCCTCGCGCGCCGCAATCTGGCGATCGCTCTCGGGCGCGAACAAACCGAACGGGAGTTAGGACGCCTCACGCGCCGCCATTTTCAGCGCCTCGGCGCCAACTTGCTCTGCACGCTCAAGTTCGGGCGCATGCCGATCGAGAAGATCGCCGCCTGCGTCACACTCGAAAACGAAAACATCCTGCATGAGGAACTGCGGGCCGGTCGCGGCGCGGTCGTGGCGTTGAGTCATCTGGGAAGCTGGGAGCTGTTTGCGCAGATCTGCCCCCGCGAGTTCGGGTACGCGCCGATCGGCACCGTTTACCAGCGTCTCGGCAACCGCTCCATCGACGCGGATGTGCAACGCCAGCGCGCCCGGACCGGTGTGCAACTCTTCGATCGCAGCGCGGGCTTTCACGGCGCCATCGAACTGCTGCGCCGCGGCGGCGGCCTTGGCAATTCTGGCCGATCAACACGCTGGGGATCACGGTCTCTGGACGCCGTTCTTCGGACGGCTCGCTTCGACCACCTCCCTGCCGGCGCTGCTCGCGAAGCGGACCGGCAGTGCGGTCCTCGCGGCCGCGATCTACACGACGGGGCGGGCGCAGTGGCGGATGGAATTCACGCCGCGCCTCGATCGACCCGGCGATTCGGTGGAAGCAATCACCAGCCGCATCAATGAGGTGCTGGGGCAGCAGATCAGGCGCGCCCCCGAGGATTGGTTTTGGGTGCATAACCGCTGGAAAACTCCCAAGCCGAATTTCCTGCTCACGCGCTACAAGCGAGGCGTATACATTCCCCCGGAGATGACCGCGAGCGATCTCCAGCCGTTTCGCATCCTGATCCGCGCCACCAATTGGCTCGGTGATAGCGTCATAAGCGCAGCCGCGGTGCGCGCGATCAAGTCCGGCCGCCCGGACGCGCACATCACAATCGCGGCGCCCGCGAAACTCGCCCCGGTCTGGAAGCTGATCCCGGAAGCGGACGCCGTGCTCGCGCTGCCCAATCGCTCGTTAGCCGCAACCGTGCGCCTGCTGCGCGCGCAACCGGCCTTCGATGTGGCGGTGCTCTTTCCAAATTCCCTCCGCTCAGCCCTGGAAGTATGGCTCGCCGGGATTCCGCGCCGCGTCGGTTATCGTGGGCACCGCCGGGCGTGGCTTTTGAACCAGATCGTCTGTGGCCGGGCGAAACCTGGGCCGATCGAGCATCAGATTCACCACTATCTGCGCATCGCGCAGGAGCTAGGAGCTGCTCCGGAATTCGTCAGACCCGCGCAATTGTCGGCTCCGCGAACGATGCCGCTCGCTGGGACCATAAAGCTCGGTCTCTGCCCCGGCGCGGAATACGGGCCGGCCAAGCGCTGGTTGCCCGAGCGCTTCGCCGAGGTTGCCAAGACGGTCGCGGCCCGGCAACCCGTCGAGTGGCACCTCTTCGGCACCGCAGGAGATGCAGCGACAGGTCAGATCATCGCGGGTGAACTCGGAGAGAATTGCGTGAATCGCATCGGCCAAACCTCGCTCGATGACCTGATCACCGAACTTCGCGAGTGCCGGCTTCTTCTGACAAATGACACGGGCACGATGCACCTCGCGACGCTCCTCGGTGTGCCGGTGATCGCGATTTTCGGATCGACCGAGCCGCGCCTCACCGGCCCGCTCGGTGATGGCCATTTCGTCATCCGGCACCATGTCGAGTGCAGTCCCTGTTTTCTGCGCCAATGCCCGATCGACTTCCGCTGCATGCACGCGGTCGGCGCCGAAGAGGTGACGGCGAAGGTGCTCGCGCTGCTCGCGCCCGCCGCCGCCATGATTCCCATTGCGCAGGCGCACAACTTCCGCCTGATTGTCGCCGATGATAACCGGCGAGACACCCCGCGTCCGCACCGAGGTGCAGGTGATGTTTTTCGATACCGACTGCGCAGCGGTCGTGCACAACATCGCCTACCTGCGCTTCATCGAGATCGGGCGCACTCTGCTGGCCGAGCAGCTCGGGATGGGACTGGCGCAAATGGCCGACAACCAGCGCTATCCGGTTGTCGTCCGGACCGAGATCGATTACCGCCGTCCCGCCAGGCTCGGGAACCGGCTGATCATCGATGGCTGGCTGGATCGGGTGGAACGCGTGCGCTTTTGGTGCGCGTTTCAGATTACCCGCGCGGATGACCAAACGGTGATCGCCGACTGCCGGCAGATGCTCGCACTGATCGAGATGCCGGCTGGGAAACTGCTGCGGCTGCCCGATGATTGGGAAAAGTACCGCGGCTGATTCTCGTGCTCGCGATCGTGATCGTAATCGTAGCGCAAAGCGCGATAAGACAGACGCGATTACGAGCATGAGCACGAGTTCCTGATGCCTGCGGGAGCCCACACGTATCGACTCGACGAGACGTTCATCGAGCCGCGGGTGCTGCCGCCGCCGCCGACGCGCCACGCGCTTTTCGTCTTCCTGCTCGTGCTGGCTTCGATCCTGCACATCGGCACCGCCGGCTGGAGCGATATTCACAACGGCGCGGAGGGCTCCTACGCGAGTTCCGCGCGTGAGATGTTCCGCACTGGCAGCTGGGTGCCACCAACCCCCGTCGACCAGGACACTTCGCACCAGCCACCGCTCGGCTACTGGTTGATCGCGATTTCGTTTGAGTTGTTCGGCGAGACGGCCGCAGCCACGCGTTTCCCGATCGCGGCAGCCACGGTGGCGTCGGTCGCGCTCACGTTTCTCATTGGGGAACGGCTCGCCGGTTATTGGCGCGGCTTCATTGCGGGACTGCTTCATCTGTGCTGCCTCGGCACGTTCATCTGGGGGCGCATCGTCACGCCCGAGCCGATCTTCGCCGCCTTCCTCGGGGCCTCGGTTTTCTGCGCGATCAGCGGCTATCAACGCCGGCGGCAGCGACGATGGTGGTTTGCGGGCGTGTGGACGTTCGCCGCCTTCGCCTCGCTGGCCAATGGACCGGCGGGTCTGTTCATGCCGGCGGCGATTCTCTTGCTGCTCGGCCTCCTGGAACGGGAAGCACGCCTCCGCTTCCGGCAGTTGCTCGACTGGCGTTACGCTCTGCTTTTCCTCGCCCTCGTGCTGCCATGGCACGTCTGGATTCAAGTGCACGACGGCGCATCGTCCGCTCAGATCAGCTGGACGCAATGGCTGGAGCCCTTCGCGGGCAGTGCCGCCTCCGGCGCGGCAGGAATGCCGCTGTCGCGCTTCCTGTTGGTCCACCTCGCCTGGTGGTTCCCGCTGTTGTTGCTTGTGCTGCCCGCGATGTGCCTCGCGCCGCAACGCGTGCTTCGGCCCCGCCAGATTGATCTCGCGACGGCGCTACCGCTCGTCTGGATGGCGGTCGCTTTCCTGCCGCTCCTGGTCTCGCCTCATCGGCAGGACTACGCGTCGGCCAGTATGTGGAGCGCTCTCGCCCTCTGGGTGGCGTGGGCCTGGGACCAGACACCACGCGCGCTCCGTCTGGCCGGGATCGGTCTGACCTTCGCGGTGGGCATCGCGATCGCCAGCATGGCGTTCTTCGCCGCGAATGTGCTGCCGGTGCTGCCGCCTTCGCCTTGGCCCAGCGCGCGCATGGTCGTGTTGCTGATCGGGCTGGCGATTATCGTCTCCTGTCTGGTCGCAGCCCATTTCGCATGGCGCAACCGCGAGGAACTTGCCATCGCCAGCATCATGGTCGCGATGGTGCCGGTCGGTCTGGGCGCCGCGGAAGCCATGGCCCGCTACGGCGCACATTTTTCGCTCGCGAAGGCGGTGCAGGTCCTGCAGCCCTCTCTTGGCGAAGCCGCCGAAGTCTTATTCGAAGGCACGCCGCACGCCGGCAGCAGCCTCGGATTTTATCTCGAACGCCCGCCGCTCATCATCAGCGCGGCCGACCCCAGCAATTCCACCGGCCTGGCAGCGGCGCTCGAGAAAATGGGCGCCGCGCACCCCGTTTACCTCATTATTCGCAAAGAGAGGGTGCCATTCTGGCAGGAGCAGCTGACGGAGCGGTTCCATTTTTACCATCAGGCCGCCACCTGTGGCCCGCACGTCGTGCTCGATAATCAGCCTTAAGACGTCGCGGCAGGGGCAACACGCCGCCGGCCTACATCGGCAGTTGAAAAATCGACGCGGGCACCTACTGTGCCCGCTCACTTTCGGACGAACCAGGAACACTTATGTCTCAGCATCGCAGTCTCAAAGGCGCCAGCACTATCGCGGCAAAACGGAACGTCCTGAAGCGGTTCGAGCGCGTCGAGCTTCTGAAGAAGCGCGGGCAGTGGAAGGCCGGCACCAAAGTCGTCGGCCTCCCGAAAACGAAGCCGGACGCGTAAGGTCGTTGCTGGTTGAGAGTTGATCGTTGAGAGCCGCGTCTCGGTCCGTCTCTCAACCCTCAACCAAAACTCTCAACTCTCGTGCGCCTGAACCGTTATCTCGCCGCCGCCGGGGTTGGTTCGCGCCGCCATTGCGACGAACTGATCGCCGCCGGCCGGGTTACAATCAACGGTCGCGTCTGCACCGACTTCAGTGTGCAACCGCAGCCGGGCGATCACGTCAAAGTCGGCAGCAAAATGGTGCGGCCGCAGCAGCGGCTCGACATCATCCTGCACAAGCCCGCGGGGTTTGTCTCCACGCGCAGCGACGCAAACGCGCGCGACACGATTTACGATCTTCTTCCGCCGCACCTGCCGCGGATCTTCAACGTCGGCCGGCTCGATACCCAAAGCGAAGGTCTGCTCATTCTCACCAACGACGGCGATCTCGCCCTGCGCCTCACCCATCCGCGCTACAAGGTCGAGAAGGAATACGAAGTCACACTCGATCGTCCGTGGGATCATGAGCTTGCGCCGAAGCTGTTGCGGGGCGTGTTTCTCGATGGGCAACGCGCTCGACTGGAGCGCATCGTGCCCGGTGAAGCCGACGCTCCTGCGCGTGATCCTGCGGCAGGGCATCAACCGCCAAATTCGCCGGATGTTCTACGAGATTGGCTATGAAGTGAAACGGCTCGTGCGCGTGCGCATCGGCAAGCTGCGGCTGGGCGATTTACCCCGCGCCCACTGGCGCCCCCTGACGGCGGCGGAGCTCCGCGCTCTGGACCCGGCGCGTGCCAAACCCAGCCCGAAAGAGTTGTAGCTTCACTCCGCCTCGGCACGCAAAACCTCGAGCGGGGGCGTGCTGCCAATCCCGCGGCTCGTGAGCAGCCCGATGGCCACCGTGAGCGTGGTCACCGCCATCACTGCGATGACGAGCGGCCATGCCGACGGCGCGTAATCCAATTCAAAGACAAATCGTGCCAGCGCCCAGCTTGAGACGAGCGCCAGCAATATCCCGGTGCTGCTGGCGAGGATGCCAAGCGCGAGATATTCTGCGCAGAGAATCTGCCAGATCTGTTTCCGCGAGGCGCCGAGCGTGCGCAGGAGCACGCTCTCTTTCACGCGTTGATAGCGCCCGCTCCAGATCGTGCTCGCCAGGACGACGATCCCGGCGCCGACGGTAAAGAGCGACATCACCCGAATGACAAGCGCCACTTTGCTCAGAATCGAATCCACCGTCTGAATCACGGAGGTCAGATCCAGCGCCGAGACATTCGGAAACTTCGCCACCACTCCGTTTTGCAAGCGCGCCGAAGCCGCCGCATCCGGGACCCGGCTCACAATCACGTTGAACCCGGGCGCGTTCTCCAGCACCCCGGCCGGGAAGACGACGAAGAAGTTTGTCTGAAAGCGTTTCCAATCGATCTCGCGCGTGCTCGCGATCCGGGTGCGGAGCGGCACGCCCTGCACATCGAAAATCAGCTCGTCACCGATCTTGGCCTCGAAATCGCGCGCAATTTCCCGGTCGATCGAGATTGGCACCACATCGCCGGGCTTGTAATCGACGCGGCCGATCCATTTCCCGCTGACCACTTTCTCGGTCTCCGACAACGTCTCGCGATAGGTGCAACGATACTCGCGCTGCAGTTGCCACTCGGGGATTTTGCGCTTCGGATCGGCCAGAATGTCAGCCGTCTTGCGGCCTTTGATTTCCGCCAGCCGCATCGTCACAATCGGCGCCTCCTGGATGACCGGCAGACCAAAAGCGCGCACCGTCGCGGCGACTTCCGCCGCCTGGTCCGGTTGGATGTCGAAGAGGAAAATGTTCGGTTGATTGTCGCGACCGATCGAGCGGAACTGTGCCAGCAGCACTTCGCGGGAGAGATAGAGATTGAGGAGGAGAAACGTGCCCAGTCCCAGCGAAACCGTTAGCAACAGAGTGCGATTATTCGGCCGGTAGAGATTCGCCAGGCCCTGGCGGAGCGCGAAGCTCCAGCCGTGCGGAAAGAACTTCCGAACGAGCACGATCAGCAGCTTGGCCATTCCGGCAAAAATTCCAACCGCGAGCCCGAGCACGGCGGCGAAGATCAGCCCGCGCTTCCAGCTGTCGGTTTGCGCCAACGCAAACGCGGCCACGCTCGCCGCCATCAAGACGTAAACCGCGCCCACGATCGGATCGAAACGCCGCCCGGGCGCGTCGTTGTCGCTCGATCCGCGAAGGATCAGCAACGGCGAAACATGCCGGAAACGCAGCAGCGCGGGCAAAGCGAAGAGCACGCAGATCCCGAACCCGATCAGCATGCCGCGCAGGACTGGCTCCCACGCGATCGGCAGCGGAAATTGGGATGGGGAGGAAACTCTTCAGGATGACGGGGAAGATGCGTTGCATCACCACGCCGAGCGCGGCGCCGGCCGTGGCGCCGACAAGGCCCATCGCCGCAGCCTGGAGCAGATAGACGACCACGGTGCTGCGCGCCGACGCTCCGAGGCAACGCAGGATCGCCGCGGTGCGGTGCTTCTGTTGCAGATGCGCGTGGATCGCGCTCGCCACCCCCACGGCGCCGAGGAGGAGTGAGATGAAGCCGACGAGGTTGAGGAAGCGGTAGAGATTCTCAAGCGCAGCGCCGAGGTCCTTCTTGCGTTTCGCGACGGTGTCGTACTCGAGGCTCATTCGCTCGAGCTGCGGTCCCAATGTCTCCGTCAGTTTCTCGACGTCGGCGCCCGGCGGAAACTTCACGTAATTGCGATACCGCGCGATGCTGCCGGGCTTGAGCAGTTGCGTTGCGTTGAGGTCCTGCAGCGCCATGTAAACGCGCGGCGCCAACGAACCCGCGGCTGACGCTTCGCCGGGCACTTTCTTCAGCGCACCCGCAATGACCAATTCCGTCTCGCCGATCTTAATCGTGTCGCCCGGCTTCGCGCCGAACTGAATCAGCAGGCTCTCATCGACGACTGCTTTCCCGCCGGCTCGGAAATCCTGCGCCGCAGCAGGCGGATCAGTTTCCATCGGGCCGTAGAAAGGAAAGTCACCGCCGAGGGCGCGCAGACTCACCAGGCGGGTCCCGCTGCTCGCGGGGAAAACGGCCATGGTGGTGAAGCGTGTCTCCCGCGCCTGGGGTGAGCCTAACGAACGCAAGAGCGCCTCCTGTTCGGGCGAAAAAGCACGGGATGATTCGACAATCAAATCGGCGCCCACCAGGGTGCGCGTCTGGTCTTCGATCGCCTGGGAGAGGCTCTGGCGGAAGGAGCCGACGCTGACGAGCGCCGCGATGCCGAGCGTGATCGAGATTGAAAAGACGAGCAGCCGTCGCCGGCTCGAGCGGCTGTCCCGCCACGCCATCCGCCAGATGAACGCCGGGTGCATCAGACCGCCTCGCCGCTGCGCAGCCGAATGGTGCGTTCGGTCAGCTTTGCCACGTCCGGATCGTGGGTCACGAGCACGAGCGCGGTGCCCGGCGCTCCGGTTTAGTTCCAGCATGATCTCGATGATTCCGCTGCTCGTCTCCGCGTCGAGGTTGCCGGTTGGTTCGTCGGCAAAGAGAATCTTCGGCCGGTTAATGAAGGCGCGAGCGAGCGCGACCCGCTGTTGCTCACCGCCGGAGAGCTGCGCCGGATAATGCGCGACGCGTTCGCCGAGGCCCACGCGTTGCAGCAATTCCAATCCGCTCGCGCGTGCACTGCGGTCGCCGCGCAGCTCCATCGGCACCGTTACGTTTTCCAGTGCGGTCAGCGTGGGGATGAGCTGGAAATTCTGAAAGACGAAGCCGACGTGCTCGTTACGCGTCCGAGCGCGCTCATCCTCGTCCATATTGGCCAGCGGCTCCCCATTCAAGAGCACGGACCCCGAGGTCGGCCGGTCGAGTCCGGCGCAGAGGCCGAGGAGCGTCGTCTTGCCGCTCCCGGAAGGGCCGAGGATCGCGCAGGTCGCGCCCTGCGGCAGCTCGAACGAGATGTCTTTCAGCACCGTCAGCCGGCCGGCGCCGGTGGTGTAGCTCTTCGTGAGGTGCTCGACTTTGAGGATGGGGATGGCGGTCATTGACGGTGCGGACGGGCTCGTCTTGCTTACCCGAACACCTTTCGCACCGCATGGGGAAATTGATGCCAATAATCTGCCGCGTAAGCCTCGCCGGGCTGCTTTGCAGCACCACGCTCGCGCAACCCGCGGCGGCGGAGGCGGGCGCCGCCGCCCCGGCGCAGAAGACGATTGTGTTCCTCGGCGACAGCCTCAGTGCGGGAGCGGGTGTGAAACCACAGGAGGCTTTCCCCGCGGTGGTGCAGGAGAAAATTCGAGCGCGCGGACTGCCGTTCGAGGTGGTGAACGCCGGGGTTGGCGGCGAGACGACGGCCGGGGGATTGCGCCGGCTCGACTGGCTGCTGCAACGCCGAATCGACGTGCTCGTACTCGAACTGGGCGGCAACGATGGATTGCGCGGGCTTCCCGTTCGCAATATCAAAACGAACCTGCAGGCGATGATCGACAAGGCGAAGGCGAAATACCCGGAGGTGAAGATCGTCGTCGCCGGAATGCAGATGCCGCCGAATGCCGGCCGACCCTATGCGGATGAATTTCGCGAAGCGTTTTACGAGGTGGCGCGCGAGAACAACGCGACCATGATCCCGTTTCTGCTCGAGGGCGTCGGCGGCGCGCGGGAACTGAATCAGCCGGACCTGATCCATCCGAACCCGACCGGCCACCGGATGGTCGCGGACGTTGTCTGGAAGACGCTGGAGCCGCTGCTCGTCGGAATGGACACGTGAAACTGGAGGGCTGCACCGCGCTCATCACCGGCGCTTCGGCGGGGATCGGACGCGAGTTTGCCCGCCAGCTCGCGGGACGCGCAGGTGCGCTTGTGCTCGTGGCGCGACGCGCCAACCGGCTGCAGGAACTGCGTGACGAACTTGCGGCGCATCATCCGAGTCTGAAGGTGCAGATCCGCCGCGCCGACCTGTCGCGGGCGGAGGAAGTGAGCGCCCTGGCGGAGTGGATCGAGGGGGAAAAGATCGCAATCGACCTGCTGATTAATAACGCCGGTCTCGGAGACCGCGGCCCGTTTGCCACCAGCGATCCCGAGCGCCTCGAAGACATGGTGCAGGTCAACATGGTTGCGCTCACCACTCTGACGCACCGTCTCCTGCCGCCAATGCTGACCCGTCGCCAGGGCGCCATCCTCAACGTGAGCTCCTGCGCCTCCTTCTTGCCCCTGCCCGGACTGGGCGTTTACGCGGCCACGAAAGCCTACGTCACCAGTTTTTCGGAAGCGCTCAAGACGGAGCTGCGGGGCTCCGGCGTGAGCGTGACCGCACTTTGCCCCGGCCCGGTGCACACGGAGTTCGACCAGGTTGCCCGTCGCCCGACGGATCCGAATCAGCGGACGGCGCCGGAGTTTGCCTATGTGGCAGCAGACGAGGTGGTGCGCGCCGCGCTCAAAGGCCTCCTACGCGAAAAGCCGATTGTTATTCCCGGCGTCGCAATGAAGCTGGCGATGCTGATCGTTCGCCTTACGCCGATACCGCTGCTGCGGCTCGCGGGTCGAGCTTCGGCATAGCCTCGCCGGAAGGCAGGTCACCCGGTTGCGGCTGCTCCAGCGTGCGATCCACTTCGGCTGTTTCGCAAGCCGGCCTCACGCCGGGACGATCGAAAGTGACGAGCCATGTTAGACCAGCGGCTTCCCGTGAACTCTCAATCGCGGCATCCGCGTCGCATGCTCCCGCCACCATTCGGCGCAGGACCTCTTCCGACCGGCCCATCAATGGCAGATCGGCCCGGTAATCCGTCAACCCCGGCTCCGGGATGCAGCCGGCGTGGTGAGTGAAAAACAATCGTCCACCCGGGACCAGTAGCCGGTCGGAGAGAACCTTGAGGAGAAAGGAGGCCTCGTTATTTGGCAGATAATCGAAGAGGCCGCCGGCCAGGACGAGATCGAAAGGAGCGAGATTTGAGAGCCGGACGGCGCTTTTGAGGATATTGCCCTCGATCGTCTGCAAGCGACGCGCCACCGATGTCAATCGTTTGGCTACGACCGAGGTCGCAGCGCGGCGTGCGTCGTTCAGCACAACCTCGTGTTGCCCGTGGGCGTGCGCACTGCAGAGAAGTGCCAGGTCCGGGCTGCTGCCGGCCGCGATTAGCAGCACCTTCTGCTTTCCCGTGCGATCGGATAACGTGCGTGCAATCTGCCTCGCTTTGGCGCTGATCTCCTTCCGACGATGTGGTACCAGCGGAGCGCCGAGGGAGTAATATTCAAACAAGTAGGCGAGCGTGCGCAGCTCGCCAGTCGAGACAAAAAGATCTGCGGAGACAGGCAGGGCGAGGTTCTCGGTCATCGTCTGAAGGCCGGCGCGGCACATCCCGTTGCTTCTGCCCGAGGGCATTGCATGGCGGCGGCAAGCCAGCGTCCACATTTATACTCCCGTTCCGCATATTTGTGGATTCCCCAAAAACAAGGATTTTCGACATCCCTGAAACCCTGTAGGCCAACCTGATACGCGTAAAAACGCGGTGTGCCTTCTCACCGAGGAACGTCCGGGGCGCGCCAGAGCTACCGCCGGGAAACAGCGCCCGACAATAAAACACGGCAGACCCACGCCGTGGTCTGCCGTGTGATGAAGGCCCGCTGTGGAGAACCGACTACTCCGCGACGTACGCTTCCACCAACGCAACGCCGATGGTGTCGTTCTTGCCCCGCACGATCGCCGTGTAGGCTCCGGGGCCTAGATTCGCCAAAATGGCGGCTTCGCGGTCATCGTTTGGCGCCAGGCCAGCCAGGATGATCTCCTGCTGCTGCGTGCTGCGCCAGTCGTCGTTGGAGGCGATCTGCGCCCCGTTCGCATCACGTAAATCGAGGGTCGTATCATCCAGCGGACCGACGACGCCGAATTGCGCCAGCGTCGGACCAATCGCCCGCACCACCACTTGGGTTGTGCCCGTGCCCGAGAGAATGAAGCCCGCGATCATGGCGTTGTCGCCCTGGAAGACCTTGCCGCGCGTTGCGATGTTGCCCATGCGCGACGTGGACGCCGGTTCCAGGTCGTAAACCTCCACCACGGCGACTCCGGTTTCATCCCCCACGCCGCTCACCACGGCCGTGTAGTTGCCGGCCGGCAGGGTCTCGATCAAGGCGGCCTCACGGTTGTCAGTCGGCGCCACGCCGCTCGCCATGATTTCCGTCTCCTGTGTGCTGCGCCAGTTGTCGTTCGATCGGATCGGCTGACTGTTTGCGTCGAACAATGTAACCGTCGGGTCCTGCATCGCGCCCGGCACGCCGAACTGCGTCAGGCTGGGTCCAACGGCGCGCACGATGACGCGCTTGGGCGGGGTGCCCGTGATGATAAAGCCGCCGATCAGGACCTCCGGACCGGTGCCAACGCGGGCGCGGGTGGAGATATTGCCCGCCCGGACCGACCGGGGGCCGCTCACGCGGATCGTATGATTGCCCGTGTCCGCCACGTAGAGCTTGCCCGCGCCGTCCACCGCGATGCCTTGCGGGCTTTTGAAGCGCGCCGCACTGCCATTGCCATCAGCCGAGCCGGAGACGCCCGGAAGTCCGGCCAGTGTGGTAACAACCCCTCCGGCTGTGACCTTCCGAATGCTGTGGCTCCCGGCGTCGGTCAGGAAAACATTGCCGCCGTTGACCGCGATCCCGAGGGGGAAGACGAAGCGCGCCGCGGCCCCAGTGCCGTCGTTGGTCCCGAAACTGCCGGCCATGCCCGCCAGCGTGCTGACGAATCCGCCAGAGGTGATCTTCCGGACCGTGGCGTTGTTCCGGTCCGCCACATAGACGTTGTTCGTGGAGTCGACCGTCACGCCAATGGGGACATTGAACCGTGCGCTTGCATCCTGACCATCGTCACTGCCGGGGGTGCTCGCGAGACCGGCGAATGTGCTAACCTGGCCGCCGGGTGCGATCTTCCGGATGGTGTGGTTCAAGGCATCCGCCACGTAGAGAGTCCCGCCGCCGTCCACCGCCACGTCACTGGGATTATTGAATCGCGCGGCGCCGCCGAGGCCATTATCGCTGCCAGGACTCCCCGCGAGACCAGCCACCGTAGTCACAACCCCTCCGGGGGTGATCGCGCGGATGGTGTGGTTACTAGTGTCCGCCACAAAGACGTTGCCGTTGCTGTCCACCGCCACGCCGCCCGGCGCGTTAAACCGCGCCTCGCTGCCGGTGCCATTGGCACTTCCGGCCATGCCACCCAGACCAGCCAGGGTGCTCACCACCCCGCCGGGAGTGATCTTGCGGATCGTAGAGTTGAGCCTGTCCGCCACATAGGCATTCCCCGCCGTGTCCACCGCCACGTCAGCGGGACTGCTGAAGCGGGCCGCGCTGCCGGTACCATTCTCCACCCCGACACTGCCGGGCAGCCCCGCCAGCGTGCTGAAGGAAAAGGGCTCGTAGTTGATTTGGGCGAAAATTGTCGGTGCGAATTGGAACGCAGCGAACGCCAGGCTGACGGCGATAAGAAAACGCTTTTTCATCATTGAGGAATGCAAAGTGGAAGGTTGGAATTGGAAGAAGAGACGTTCAGATTGAACGACCTCACTGCGTAATCGCCTCGTGACGCTGAGAAGGTTGTTCATCTCCGGAGAATTTTTTCCGCAATTGACGGTTGTTCCGCGGGACATCGCGGTCACGGCCAAGCCATGGGACAACAAGGCGGCGACGCAGCGCCGCGTTCCAGCAAGGCAGTGCCAATCCAGCCGCGACAGCGGATCACGGCATTAAGTGCCCGCGGCCACGGCGGCGAAGCGCCACCGCGCCAGCGACCGCGTCACATCGGCGGTCCGCTCGCTTAGTATTTTACGGAGCAGCCGTAGGGCTTCGTCGTGGAAGTCGCGACGGGCTTGCCGGCCATCGCTTCATCCAAGGCAGCCTTCACGTAGTTGGTGGAACCGGCGATATCCGCCGGATTCGGGCTGGCTTTGCTGTCGATCGCGCCCTGATAGATGAGGTTGCCTTCAGGATTGATGATAAACATGTGCGGCGTGTTCTTGGCGCCGTAGGTCTGGCCGACCTTGCCGTCGCCATCGATCAGGAGGGTGGTGTGGCTCATCTTCCAATCGCCCATCTGCTTGACCGCCGACTCAGCCGTGAGGTGGCCTTCTTTGCCCGGGGCGGAAGAATCGATCGACAGCCAGGCGACGCCTTTCGCCGCATACTCCTCCTGGAGCTTCTGCATGTTCCCGCTGCCGTAGTGCTTCTTCACAAAGGGGCACTCGGGGTTAAACCACTCCAGCACGACGTATTTGCCTTTGTAATCCGCAAGGGAGTGCGTCTTGCCCTTCGCGTCCGTGGCCGAAAATGCCGGGGCCGGGCTGCCCACTTTCGCCGGCTCGGCGGCCGTCAGATTGTTGGCAGCGAACAGAAGGAGAGCAGTCAGGAGAGCGTGGATTTTCATAAGTTCAGTGAGCAGTGATTGATGGAGTGATGGTTTCGAGTTGTTCGAGGACGATATTCTTGGTGAGCAACTCCGGTAAAATGACCGGCGGGAGCGCGTCGCCTTTCGGGTATAATACGTAGAGTGGGACGCCTGGACGCCCAAATTGTTTCAAAATTTTTGTGATCTCAGGGTCGGCGTTGGTCCAGTCGGCCTTGAATTTCACCACTTTGCGGTCTTCAAACGCCTGCCGGACAGCGGCGGTCTCGAGCACCGTCGCTTCGTTGAATTTGCAGGTCACGCACCAGGCGGCGGTGAAATCGACGAAGACGGCGCGGCCCTGCGCCAGTTCGGCCGCCAGCGCCTGGGGAGTAAAGGCGCGCCAGCCGTTCTCGTTTGAGGCCACGACCGAGGCAGGCTGCGTCTGCGCGAATTTTTTTCCGATGAAGTAGGCGCCGCTGCCGAGCGCGAGCACGAGCATGAGCATGAACACGAAGAAGCGCGCTGCGGCTGAGCGCGCCGGCGTATTGAAGGCGCCGTGCATCCAGCAGGCGATGCTGAGCGCGAGCAGGAAACAGCCCGGTCCAGACGATCGCATCGGGGCCGCGTTGCGCGCCCAACACCGCGATCAGGAAAAGCAGCGTCGCGATCATGAGGAACCCCATGAATTGCTTCACGTGCAGCATCCATGCTCCCGGTTTCGGCAGGAGCCGGAGCCACGCCGGCTGTGCACTGACCGCGAGGTACGGGGCGCTCATTCCGGCCGCGATCGCGAGGAACATCAACAGGATAATGGGGCCCGATTGCGTAAAGGCGAACCCGAGCGCCGCGCCGAGAAACGGCGCCGTGCAGGGCGTCGCCAGGACCGTGGCAAAAACCCCGTGGAGGAACGACCCGAGATCACCTTCCCGCGACGCCCACGCCAAAATGCCGGTGCTCGCGCCGCCCGGCAGCGTAATCTCGAAGACGCCAAAGAGGTTCAAGGCAAAGACGAGCACGAGCGCGCTCATGCCCACCACGAAGTACGGATTGTAAACTGCAGGGCCCAGGCGATTTCGTGGCCGGCGGCCTTGAGGGCGATGAGGACCAGCGCCAGGCCGATAAACCAGGCGAAGATACCGGCGGAGAACGCCATCCCGCTGCGGAAGATCTTGGCCCGGCTTTTCCCCGCCTGCTGGATAAACCCGAAGATCTTGAGCGAGATCACCGGCAAGACGCACGGCATCAGATTGAGGATCAGACCGCCGAGGAAGCCGAAGAGGAGGAACTTCGCGATGCCTTTCTGCGGTGCGGGCGCCGCCATGCCCGGGCCGCGGCCGTGGGCTGGCCGGCGCGTATTTGCCAGGCGTTGCGCTCCGGCCCGTCGGGCGTCTGGCCGAACACTACAAGGCCGTTGATTGCAGTGATGCTCGGCCCGGCTTCCTCCAGCGGGATTCGAAAAGTCACACCGTCCGCAGTTCGCTCCGTGGCCGGATGGGCAATTACCACTCCCTCTGGCGGGAGCGGGAAAAATGCGACCTCAGGATGGTTGGCGAGCACGCCGCTTTTGATCCGCAGCACCAGCTCAGATTCGCTGCGGGACCAGTTCGTCTCCGCGGCGTCGCCTGTCGGCCACGGCTGCGGTAACGCTCGCCGGTAACGCGTGAATAGGTCCTCGTTTGCCGCCGCGGGGGAGCCGCCAACTGGCAACTCAAGCTGCACGGTCGTGCCTCCCGGAATGCAGATCTTCTCGCAGACAAGCCAATTCACCTCCGCATCAAGCTTGATGGAACTATTCGACAGGGACGCCGGCGGCGTGATTTCCTGCAGCAGCAGCACCTCGTCGTGGTAGCCGTAGATCTGGATGTCGCCCGGCTCGATAATCTTCAGTGGCGTCGGCCACTGAATCTCGCTGACTTTCCATCCTTCGGAGAGCTTCCATTTGATTTCAGTCGGGATGCCGGCATCGCCCGGAAACTTCCAATAGGTGTGCCAATGCGGAACCATCCGTAGCAGCACCCCCACGGTGAACGGCTGACCCCGCGCCACCACGGCGGTGTTCGCCACCAGCTGGGCCTGCACAAGCTCGCGGCCTTCATAGACTTGCGAGCTCGTCACGCGCGGCAGCAGCGCCACCATGGCCGCAACAAGACTGACGCAGCGAACGGAATGCGGACCGGACATCCGAAATGACTACCACCGCCCCCGCCCCACGGCAATGCAGCCAGCCCAGAACGTGGCTCGGCCCCTGCTCTCTTGGAGGGGCATGCGCACTGTTACTGTCTTGATCGTGGCGGTGGCCGTGGGCGGTGCCCTATTCAAATACCACAACGCCAAAGCGCCCGCAGCCGAGGAGAAAAGACCCGCAGCCGTGAGCGCGAACGCCCAACCCCCGCCCACCACCCCGCCGTCTACCAGTCAGCACAATTGGCCGAAGAAAGCCATCGACCGTGCCGTCGAAGTGAAACGTGACGTGGCGGCCAAACACAAGGCAAACGAGGTGCCCTAACGTAAATAGTTGATACTGAAGGCCAAACTGCCGGTTCAACCTAGCCAAGTATTTACTTTTTTAATAAAATTACGGCTTGCGGACTACTCGAAATGTGTGACTGTGCCCGCCCTTGAAAGAGATTACCCCCATCTTAACAATCTTCTGCAGCTGCATCGCCGCCGTTGCTTTGATCCTCATGCGTGCCTCCGCTCCGGTCTCGGCGTCGCCGTTGGCCGCGGTGGCAGCTGAAACAGCCGCGCCAGCCTCGGCTACCTTGGAAATCGAACTGGAGCAGTTCACCTTTACCGACCCGAACGGGCAAATCGTGTCGGTTCCCCTCGTGGAAGAGTCGTCGAAGCGGAAACTGACGAAGCCGATCGCGAAGGTTGATCCGACCCTCGATCCGGCGCTCGCGCGGGCCGCAACGATCGCCCAGGAGCGTGCCAACGCCCACTCCAAGTCGAAGTGCTGGCGTTACGTAAAGGAAGCGCTCCTCGCCGCCGGTGCCGTTGACTCCTACCCGAAGACGGCCCTGGCCAAGGAAGCTGCTGACGAACTCGTGAACGATTACGGCTTTAAGCAGCTGCCGGTGACTGATCCGTATGCCGCGCCGGTGGGTGCGGTGCTCGTCTACACCGCCAAAGGCGCCCCCGGGCATGTGGAACTGCGCACCCGGACCGGATTTGTGAGCGACTTCAAAACCGAGACGCCCTCCAAGCGGAAGCTGGTTGGCATTTTCGCCAAGGGGTAGCGGTCGCTGGCGGGCCGCGCTTTCGGGCCCTCAGGACAGTTTCGAGGCTGCGCGCAGAAATTACTTGCGGCTGTGGCCGTTATACGGCATTAAATCCGCTTTATGAGGCCCATGACCCTCTCCGTTTTCCTCTGCAGTTGCGGGCTGGCCGCTACGGCCACCGCAGCCCAAGTCCAGAATTTCGAGCCCACCTACGCATTGCCCCGCAACGCAGGGGCTGAAACGCGTGCGTCCGCCAGGACGCCCGCTCGCTCGGTTGAGACGAGTGGATTTCGCTATCGCGACGCCACCGGCAAAATGGTCACGGCGCCGGTGCTCACACATCCCGTTGGTAAGATCGATCGGCGCCTGAACGCCACCCTGATTAGCGCCGCCTCCATCGCCCAGGAGCGCGCCCATGCACACTCGAAATCCCGCTGCTGGCGCTATGTGAAAACCGCCCTGATGGCTTCCGGCGCGATCACGTCGTATCCGAAGACAGCTTACGCGAAGCAGGCTGGCGAAGAACTGGTCCGCGTTTACGGCTTCAAGAAGCTCCCGATTGCTGATCCCTACGCTGCACCGATTGGTGCAGTTTTGGTTTATGGTGGTGGCCGGGCGGCCGGCCACGTGGAAATCCGCACCAAGACCGGCTTCGTGAGCGACTTCCGGTCACCGACGCCCTCGAAGCGGCGCCTGATCGGCGTTTACGCCAAGGCGTAGCCCGCAGTCTGCGAGAAACGCGCGCTGCATCGGCGACCTCAACGCGGCTGATGACGCGCTGGCGTTCTAGCGACGGCGCTATGTCGGCTTTCCAGGTGGTCTGATCTGACAGAAGGGCACGTCTCTGCTCTGCCGCACCCAGGAACAGGTTCGAATCCACCGCGGTCGCAGCCCTTTGACGCCGCGCTATTCCACGGTCACGCTCTTGGCGAGATTCCGCGGCTTGTCGACATCGCGACCGAGTTCCACCGCGAGATGATAGGCGAGCAGTTGGAGCGGGATCACGGTCAGAATCGGCGATAATGAATTCCAGGGTCGTCGGCACCGTGATGATGTCGTCCGCGACCTTGGCGCAGCTTGTCCGCGCCGTTGCCGCTGGTGATCGCGACTAACGGACCCTTGCGGGCCTTCACCTGTTCCATGTTGTTCATGTTCTTCGAGAACACATCGTCGTCCGGCGCGATGAACACGGAGGGCAGTTCGGGCCGGACCAAGCGCGATGATGCCGTGCTTCAGCTCGGCGCTCGGATGACCTTCGGCGAAGAGGTAAGTGATCTCCTTCATCTTCAGCGCCGCTTCGAGCGCGACCGGGAAGTTGAACTGCCGCCCGAAGAACAGCATCGCCGTGCGCCGAGGCGTATTTCTTCGCGATCGCCTTGATCTCGTTCGTTCAGCCGAAGCGTCTCCTCGATCTGCTCCGGCAACTTTTCGAGCGCCTCGATGATACGCGTGCCTTCCGAGGTGCGAAAGGTGCCGCATCCGGCCGAGCAGCAGGCCGATCAAGGCCAGGATCGTGACCTGCGAGGTGAAGGATTTCGTCGCCGCGACGCCGATCTCCGGCCCGGCGTGCATGTAAACGCCGCCGTCGCTCTCCCGCGCGATCGTGCTCGCCACGTTGTTGCAAATGCCGAGCGTGCGGTAGCCCTTGCGCCGGCTCTCGCGGAGGGCGCCGAGTGTGTCCGCCGTCTCGCCGCTTTGGCTGATCGCGAAGACGAGCGTGTCGTGCGTCATCGGGCTGTTGCGATAGCGAAACTCGCTTGCGAATTCGACCTCGGTCGGAATTTCGCGCCAGCTGCTCGATGATGTACTCGCCGATCATCGCCGCGTGGAGCGCGGTGCCGCAGCCGGTGAGAACGATCCGATCCGACATCGCGCAATTCCGCCGCTGTCATTTCGAGACCGCCGAGCTTGGCCGTGCATTCCTCCGCGCTCAAGCCGACCGCGCATCGCATCGCGCACTGATCCCGGCTGCTCAAAGATCTCCTTGAGCATGTAGTGCGGGTAATCGCCCTTCTTGATGTCTTCGTCGGTGAACTCGACCTTGCTGACCTGATAGCGCGCGCCGCTCCGCCGGCAGACTGAACTGATCTCGAATTTGTCCCGCTCGACCGCGACGATGTCGAAGTCCTTCAGGTAAACCGCGTCGCGCGTGTAGGCGACGATCGCGCTCACATCGCTGGCGAAAAAGTTCTCGTCCTTGCCCACCCCCAGCACGAGCGGGCTGCCGCGGCGGGCGCCGACGATAAAATCCGGGATATCGCGGTGCACGAGCGCGATCCCGTAGGTGCCGATGACCTGCTTGAGGGCGGCCCGCACGGCCTCGACGAGCCGGCTCTTGTTGGGCGTGCTGCCATTGTCGCCGCCGCTTGTCGTAAAGATTCCCGATCAGGTGCGCGAGCACCTCCGTGTCGGTCTCGGATTGGAATTGATGCTCGCCTTCCCGGAGCAGATTTTCACGCAGCGTCTGGTAGTTCTCGATCACGCCGTTGTGCACGAGGGCGAGCTTCCCGCTCTCGTCGAAATGCGGATGCGCATTCTGGTCGGTCGCCTTGCCATGCGTCGCCCAGCGCGTGTGACTGATGCCGTAATGCCCCGCCGGCGGCTGCTCCGACATGAGCTTGCCGAGATCCGCGATACGGCCGGCGCATTTGCGCGTCTCGATCCCTTCGCCGTCGATGATCGCGACGCCGGCGGAATCGTAGCCGCGATATTCCAGCCGGCGCAAACCGTCCAGCAGGATGGGCCCCGCTTCCGCGCGCCCGACGTAGCCAACAATGCCGCACATGCTGGCGATTGTAGTTCCTGCGCGTCCGAGCCGCAACCGTGGTGCCAGAGCCGGCGCTCGGCTGCGGCCAACCACGAATGGAGTTGGAGGACCTGATAACCGGCCAGCAGATCTACGTCGGCGGACGGGCGTCGAGGCCGAAGTCGCGTTCCACGCTTTGGTACCAAGTGGCGTCGTCCGCCGCGCCCCAGTCAACCCATTGTTCATCGGTCATGGCGGCGCGCCACTGCAGGAAGGGTCCGGCATCGGGTCCGACGGGATGCCGCAGTCGCCACGTGCCACCCTCGATAATCTCGCCAATCTTCCGGGCAACTTCCTCGGGGGCGGTCGGGGTTTGGAGCGAGGCGCCAAAGAGGCCCGCCATGCGGCGCGCGTGAGGATAGGGCGATGTTTCGGGTTCTTGGGCGAGGCGGCGGGCCATGGCGGTGTCAATAATCCCCGGCTGCACAATGGCGACCCGGATGTTGAACATTTTGACCTCCTGCGCGAGGGCTTCGCTCAGCGCTTCCAAGGCAAACTTCGATGCCGCGTAGGATCCCAATGGAGAGGCGGAGATGCGGCCGGCGACCGAGGTGACATTGACTATGCAGCCGCTGCGGCGGGCCCGCATCTGCGGCAACACCGCCTTGATGCAGCGCAGGACCCCGAAATAATTTGTCTCCATCACGGCCCTAAACTCGGCGAGATCGAGCTCTTCGGTGGTGCCGTTGCGCTCGATCCCGGCGTTGTTGACGAGGACATCGAGAGGACCATGAGCCTTTTCAATCGCGCCGATGGCCTCGGTGACGGACGCGTCGAAGTCTACATCCATGGTGGAGACGTGGACGGCTAGTCGCTCCTTTTGCGCTGTCTGCGCCAACTCCGGCGCGCCATCCGGGTTACGCATCGTGGCGTGGACGGTGTGCCCGGCGCGGCCCAGGAGCAATGCGGTGGCCAGGCCGATGCCTCTGCTTGTGCCAGTGACTAATATGGATGCCATGTTTTGTCTCCTCCGGTGGTGGTTCTTATCCTGCACAAGACGTGACGCGGAACAGAGAACAAAATCGCGCTGATGCCCACCGCAAAACAGTTGCTCAGCGCGCGTGACACTGAGTAATTGACCACGTGCAAACCGAGAGCCGCGCAACCGTGGAAAGCAACACGCCGGCGCTGGCCAGCCTGGCGCTGCCTCCCGGCACCACGCAGCGGACACTCGCGATCGTGATGGGCGGCGGCGCTGGCACCCGCCTTTTTCCACTGACCAAAGATCGCTCGAAACCGGCGGTGCCGCTCGGCGGAAAGTATCGACTGGTCGATATCCCGATCAGCAATTGCCTCAATTCCGGACTGCGCTCGATCTATGTGCTGACGCAGTTCAACACCATGTCGCTCCATCGCCACATTCAGGCGAGCTACAAGTTCGACAACTTCTCGCGCAGCTTTGTCGACATCCTGGCCGCGCAGCAAACCCCCGAGCACTCAGATTGGTATCAAGGCACCGCGGACGCCGTGCGACAGAACATGCGCTACTTCCTCGAGCGACCGTTCGACTACTATCTGGTCCTGAGTGGCGACCAACTTTACCGGATGGACTTCCGCGTCCTGCTCCACCAGCACATCCAATCCGGCGCCGACATCACGCTCGCGACCAAGCCCATCGGGCGCGCGCAGGCGTCCGATTTCGGCATCATGCAAAGCGACAACGACCGACGGATCACGCGGTTCGTGGAGAAACCGACCGATCCCGCGATTCTAGATGGCCTGAAGCTCGGGCCGGAATTGCTGGGCTCGATCGAGCGCCGCGGAGGACGCGGAGCTGTTCCAGGCTTCGATGGGCATTTACGTTTTTAATCGCAACGTGCTCGTGGAATCGCTCGCCAACGATTTGGTTGATTTTGGGAAGCACATCATCCCGCACGCGATCGAGCAGCGGCACGTGAGCGGTTACATCTTCAACGGCTATTGGGAAGACATCGGGACGATCCGGGCGTTCTACGAGGCTAATCTCGATCTGACGGATTTGCTCCCGCAGTACAGTTTTTTTGACGCGTCGGCTCCAGTTTACACCCACCCGCGTTTCCTGCCGGGAAGCAAGGTAAACGGCGCGGCCTTGCGGCAGGCGATCGTGGCCGACGGCTGCATCATCTCCGATGCGCACATCGAGCGCTCCGTTATCGGCGTGCGCAGCGTCATCCAGACGGGCGCCACCATTCGCAACAGCATTGTGATGGGCGCCGATTACTACGAGACCGATCCGGAATCGATTCCCTCCGGCCTGCCGCCGATTGGGATCGGGCGGAATTGCGTGATCGATCGGGCGATCATCGACAAGAATGCGCGCATCGCAGACGGGGTCGTGATCACGCCGGAAGGCAAACCGGCGGATTACGACGGGGACAACTACTTCATCCGCGACGGCATCGTGGTGGTACCCAAGGACGCGGTCATTCCCGCGGGCGTCTGGATCTAGCGTTGCGTCCCGAACCGCTCCGCCATCGGGCCAAACTGGCCTTGCTGTTCCCATTTCTGCTGCTCGTTCCACGGGAGCGCGGAGTCGCGGTTGGCGCCGTCAGAAACCAGCTGCGGCTCCGGTTTCGACGTCGCGCAGGAAGAAAGAGCGACCAGCGTGGCAGCGAACGAGAGTAGACGGGCGCTTTTTTGAACGAAAGTTTTACGAACCAGCATAGATCACAGTGTCACCGGGTTGCACCTGCACACCGCGTGGCAGGCTGCTGGTGATGATATCGCCGATGGCAGTCGCTGGTTCAACTGACGAAACTCGGATTCGGCCGATCGGGGTGCCGCCCCGCAGCACGATCATCTCGGCGTTGGCCTCCACCCCCTGCCGTCCACCGAGATTCAGGACAACGAAATTATACGATTGATTGACGGCGAGAACTGTTCCCCGGACGCCTGGCCGCGTCGACACAACCCGCCGCTTGGGCTGCTCCGGTCCACCCGTCGCCCGATCGCCACTTCGAATTTGCTGGGTCAGCAGCTGCTTCTCACGTTCGGCGTTGTCGAGCTGGCGCCGCGTGTCCTCCAGCTGCGCCTGCAAATCACCCGCGCCGGGCATCGGCAAGGCATCAGGCATCAGCCCCTGGGGGGCAGCGTCTTCGATGCGCTGCCGCAGCTCGGCGATTTCCGTCTCATGCGCCTGGAGCCTTGCCTGCAGCTCGTTTTTCTCCGACTGCGTTTTGACCAAATCTGCTTCGGCGCTCGCGATCTTATTTTCGGTTTCTGCGGCTTTCGCGGTCGCGGCCGCCTCCTGCGTCTTGATTTCTTTTTCCCGCGCGATTCGCACCTGCTCCGCTTCGGCTTGCGCGATGCTGCTGCGTTCCGCCGCGGCCCGCAGCTCCTGCGCCTTGTTCGTGTTCAGCACGCCGAATACAGCGGAAAGCGAGAGAAACAGGACCGACAGGCCAATGAGGATTTTCGACATCGAATGCGGGGCGTGACGAACGGCGATCTTTATCGAGTTGGACCGAGGATTGCAATGCCTATCCTGGCCGGCACGAGATTGTTTGCGCCAGCGGGTGTTTCGCGTTGCGCGGCCGGACCTTCCGTCCTATAGGGAACGGTTCATGGGCCAGCAACATCGACGAACCGTAAAGCGCCGGCGCCGCGAGGCCTACCTCGAGCGAAAGAAGGCGAAGGCCAAGGCCGCGACACCAGCGAAGCGTGAAGCCCCGAAGACCAAGGGCAGGAAACAGTCCGCAGCCGCCGCGCCCGCCCCAGTCGCAGCGGAGTAGCCTCGGTTCACGCCGACGCCGGTGGCGCGCATCATGTGCGCGGCTTGAACGGACGCGCGGCGCTCCTATAGGTCGGTGTGCAGCCGGAGTTTCTCATCGTCGATGGCCACAGCGTGATCTTCGCGTGGCCGGAGCTGCGTGCTCTCCATGAACGCCGCACTTCGCTGGCGCGCGAGGCGTTGATCAAATTGCTGCGCGATTATCAGGATTGGACCGGCGTGCGCACGGTTGTCGTGTTCGACGGACGGGGCAGCAGCGTCGGGAGCACGGCCGACCCCGGTGACATCCAGGTGTTTCTATTCGCGCGCCGGGCAGACCGCCGACTCGGTCGTCGAGCGGCTGGCAAGCAAGTACGGGTCCGAATACAAATTGCTGGTGGCGACAGGAGACTACCTGGAACAGGAAACCGTCTCGGCCTCCGGCGCGGAGTGCATTTCCCCGGAAGGCCTGCGCGGTTTGCTGGAAGGCGCCCGTCCCAACTGAGTGGGCACCGGCTTTGTCAGGCCGCGCCGGCCAGCACTTGGTGGGCGGGACGTGCCAAGCCTCCGATACCGGACAGAACCTAAGGCGAGAGATCCGTCTACCCGGCTCGACAATATGAGAAAGCCGCGGCAACGGGCGGCCGCCTCCGGCCACGGCGTCGCATCAGAGCCCGAGCTTCTGCTCGATCGCCTTTACCCGCGCGAAGAGCTTCCCCAGCCGGTGGACCCACGCCAGCTGTTGCTTCGCTTCCTTTGCCGGCACGGCCACCCACCCCCACCACGTCCCCCCGTTTGCCGGGAGGTTCTTCGAAACTCCGGTACTGGCCCCGAGGATGTTCCGATCGCCAATCTCCACGTGCCCAGAGACGCCGACCTTGCCGGCCATCATCACGTAGTTACCGACGCGGGAGCTGCCGGCGATGCCGGTCTGCGCCGCGATCGCCGAATGGCAGCCGATGACCACGTTGTGGCCGATCTGCACCAGGTTGTCGATCTTCACGCCTTCCTTGATCCAGGTCCGGCCGAAGCGCGCCCGATCAATCGTCGTGTTCGCGCCAATCTCCACATCATCGTCGATCTGGACGATGCCGATCTGCGCCACTTTTTTGTAGCGGCCCTCCACCGTCTCGAAACCGAAGCCGTCGGCTCCGATGACCGTGCCGCTGTGAATGATCACCCGCGCGCCGATCCGGGTGCGCTCGCGGATTGTCACCTGCGGGTAAATGAACGAGCCGGGGCCGATGCGCGACTCGTGTCCAATGTAGCTATTGGCACCAATGACAGCGTCATCGCCGATCGTGCAGCCGCTCTCGATCACGGCGTGGGGTTGAATCGACACCCGCTCGCCAAGTTTCACATCGGCGGCGACGACCGCCGACGGGTGAACCCCCGGCGCAAATCGAATCGGTTTCGGCGCCAATTTCAGGACCACGTTCTGGAACGCCTTGGTCGGATCCGCGACCCGAATCTGCGCCGGTTCGATCGACTCGCAGAAGTCGGCCGGCACGAAAACCGCGGACGCCTTCGTCGCGCGTAACAGCGGCATGTACTTGGGATTGTTGAAAAAGCTGATCTCTCCCGGCGTCGCTTCCGGCAACGAAGCCGCGCCGGTGACCACCAGCGCGGGATCACCGATCAGCTCCCCTTCTGCTCATGACGGCGAGTTCCTGGAGGTTAAAAGTCACAGACGTGCTTTCGCGCTACCGTCCGCGGATCCTCAGCCGTATGCCCCGGGCCCCTACAGCGTGGCCCGAATTGCCTCGAGCTGGCCAGCGGACCCGAGCTTTTCGTTCTTGTGCGCGATGAAGTCGGCGTAGTCCTGCATGAAGACTTTGCCGGGCGGCCGGAAATCGAAATCAGCTGGCTTGTCGCGGAAGAATTCGCGATGGACCCGCGTCCAGACCAGACCGTCCATCGGTGTCGATGTTCACTTTCGTGACGCCGAGTTTGGCGGCGGGCAGATATTCGTTTTCGTTCACGCCCCGCGCGCTGGGATCGAGTGTGCCGCCGGCGGCATTGATGCGCTGCACTTCCTCCACCGGAACGCTGGAGCTGCCGTGCATCACGATCGGCATTCCGGGAACCTTTTGCGAAATCTGCTTCGATGACATCGAAGCGCAGCGACTGCTGGCCCTTGAACTTGTAGGCGCCGTGGCTGGTGCCGATCGCCGCCGCCAGCGAATCGCAGCCGGAGCGCTTGCACGAACTCCACCGCTTCCTCGGGATTCGTCAGGCAGGCGTGGCCTTCATCGACCGCGATGTCTTCCTCCACGCCGCCGAGCATCCCGAGCTCCGCCTCCACGCTGATGCCTTTCGCGTGCGCGCGATCCACGACTCGTCGGGTGATGGCGATGTTCTCGTCGAACGACTCGTGGCTCGCATCGATCATGACCGAGCTGTAGAAGCCGGAGTCGATGCAATCGTAACAGGTCGCTTCGTCGCCGTGGTCGAGATGCACGGCGAAGATCGCCTCGGGAAAGATCTCCCCCGCGGTCCGGATGATCGCCTCCAGCATGCGCTTGTCGGTGTAATTCCGCGCGCCCTTGGAAAGCTGGATGATGAACGGCGCCTTGCTCTGCATGCACCCGCGAAACAAGCCCATCGTCTGCTCGAGGTTGTTGATGTTGTAGGCGCCGACTGCGAATTTCTTGTACGCGACTTTGTAGAGCTGGTTCGTGGTGACGATCATGGTAGGGCCAAGCTACAGCCAAAGTGGCGGGCACGGAAAGCCGAAAGCGGGCAAGTCCACCTTGAGCGCGGTCGGCGTCGGCGTGAGCCCTACGCCTCGGCTTCGGTCACCGGCAAGAGCACGCTGACGGAGGTGCCCTGCGGGTTCGAATCAATGTCGAGCCGGCCGTTGTGATCGAACACGGTCCGCTTCACAATCGGTAGGCCGAGCCCCATCCCCCGCGCCTTTGTGGTGCAGAAGGGCGAGAAGATCTTGTCCTTTAGCTCGGGATCGATGCCTTTGCCGTTGTCCTGGATCGTAACGACCACGCCGGTCGTGCCATTCGTGCGCAGCGGCCTGGCGGCGAGGCTGATGCGCGGGTGGGTTTGATCGTGGGTCGCCTCCGTCGCGTTCGCCACCAGGTGCGCAAAGGCTTCCGTCAACGCGGCGGCATCGCCGACGACAGGTGGCAAATCGGCCGGCAAGTTCATTTCCACCCGCGTTCCATTGCTCCCGAACTTCTCGCGCGCCATCTCGATCGCGTTCTTCATCGACGTCCGCAGATCGATCGGCTTCATCACGAGCTCCGGTCGGGTGCGCGAAGTTGTTGATCTGGAGCATGATCTTGTCGAGCCGGTCAATTTCCTGCACGACGATGCCATTGAATTCCTTCCGGAAATCGGCGTCATCAAAACGCTCCGGCAGGAGCTGCGCAAAGGTCTTGATTGCGACCAGCGGATTGCGGATCTCGTGCGACATACTTGCCGCCAGGTCGGCCCAGAAAACGGCGCGCTCGACCAGATCTTGCTTCTCGCGCAGGTTCTCCTGGGTCGTCAAATCGTGCACCACCGCGACGGCTCCGACCGGCGCCCGTTCATTCGAAAGCCGACGCGTTTCCACCATGACGGAACGGTGCGTTTTGGAATCGATCCAGCGCCGCGCGGGCAGGACCGCGGGCGCGTCCAGCGCATCGCGCAGGAAACCGGCCAGACGGCCGCCGACCGCCTCCACCGGCCGATTGAGCACGTCGGCGGAAGTCAGTCCCAGAATTTGTTCCGCGGTCGGATTGAACCAGCGCACGATCGCCTCCTCATCCGTCGCGACAATGCCCGGCGGGATCGCCTTCAGCAGCGTCTCTGCGAGCGTCTTCTGGACGGTGATTTCCTCGTGGAGCAGCGCGTTTTCGAGCACGTTCGAGACGTGCTCCGCCAGCACCATCAGGTTTTCCAGATCCTGGTAATCGAACCGCTGGCCCGTCAGCCGGTGCCCGAAAAACAGCCAGCCGTTGATCCGTCCGCGGGCGTGCAACGGCACGATCACCTCCGCGCCGAAGGTGTCGAGCGCACGCCGCATGAGCGCCCGCTGCGACTGGTCGGTCGCTTGCGGCAGATTGGTGCGGCAGATCAGGTGGGCGTGCAATTCAAACCAGCGCACGAGCGGATCGCGTTCGCCGTATTCCACCTCGTAGGTTTCCGGTAAACATCGCAGCCCGGCGCGCAGCCGGTAGCGATCGCCCGGGCGGATGCGCGCGAACATGCCCACGCGTGTCACGCTGGCCGCATCGGCCACGCCTTCCATCACACTGGCGAGCAACGTTTCCACGTTCTCAAACCGGCGGAAGACACGCGGGAATCGCAGCAGCGGGAGCGAAGCCGCGGAGCGTTCCGGCGTCAGTTCAACCCGTCGCGGCGACTCCATGACCGGCACCAGGCTAGTGGATTCCCGCAGGTCGCGATTTTCCTGCAGGAGGCGGAGGTGATCGAAAGCGCGTGAAACCAGCGCCTGGAAGCGACGCCGATCAAGCCCCAAATCTTCCGCCGCGTAGATGCCCGCCTGCTCGGCTTCGCGCAGCGGCTCAGAACGCGGTGTGCCGAGCGCGATGACGAGCACGTCCGGCCATTCCTTCTCGATCTGCGCGAGCAGTGCCCGCGCGTCTTTGGCGCGGAGGTCCATCAACAAAACCGCCGGGCTGGCCTGTTGCAAAACCGCATCGACCCGGTCGGGCGCCGAAACGTGCCGCACCTCCGCCAATACTCGCAGAAATGCCTTCACCCGGCGGGTGAAGTCGGCAGCCTGCGTGTAGAGGATACAAACAGCCGGCCCGCTCATGCGGCGGCCACCTCTTCTCTAAAACGGACCAGCGGGAGGAGAATGAAAAACGCCGTGCCCCGCGAGAGTTCGCTCTCCACCTCGATCTCGCCACCGTGTTCCTGGACGATGCCGTGGACCACTGAAAGGCCGAGTCCGGTCCCGTAATCCTTGGTCGTAAAAAAAGGATCGAAGACGTGCGGGATATCTTCGTGGCGGATGCCTTCGCCATCGTCACGCACGGTAATGCGCAGGACCTCGCGCGGTTCACCGTGCTTCCCCTTCAGCGGGTTGATTCCGACCGGCCAGTCCTCCGCGGGGCGAACCTCCGTCGAGACCGTCAGCTCGCCACCCTGCTTCATCGCTTCCATGGCGTTGAGGAAGAAATTGAGGAAGACTTGCTCCAGTTGGTCCGCATCGGCGCGGATTGTATCAACTTCCGCGTTCCAGAACCTAGTTAATTTGATCTCTTTCTGGTAGAGCCGGTGGCCGACGAGCATGAGCGACTTCTCGAGCACGTCGTGCACGTGCATCGGCTTCAGCAGCGGTTTCGCCGGGCGAGCGAAGCGCAACAGCTGATTCACGAGCGAATCAATCCGGTCGATTTCGTGGCCGATCAGGTTCGAGAAAGTGTCGCGGAAATCCGAGTCGTTGATACCGTTCCGGAAGCAACTGCGCAAACGTCTTGATCGAAACAAGCGGGTTCTTGATTTCGTGGGCCATCCCGGCGGAGAGCGTGCCAAGGCTGGCCAACCGATCGCTCCGGCGAATCTGCTCTTCGAGCCGTTTCAAGGCGGTGATGTCGGTCAAGACCATCAGTGCGCCGAGCATCTGCCCTTCCTGCCCGTGAAAGATCGAACTGCTCGCGCGGACGATGACGCCTTCGTCGCCCGAGCGAAGCACGACCTCGCGATCGTACTGAAACTCGCCCGTGCGCAGAGTCTCACCCAGCACATCGCGCAGCGGGTCCGGCAGTTCCTCGATGGAGCGGTCGACCGGTTGCCCCGACGGCAGGCCGGTAATCTGTTCGGCCTCCTTGTTGAAAACGGTAATCGTCCCGTCCGCGTCCGCCGCAATAACTCCTGTGGTCAGATTCTGCAGCAGGGTCTCGTTGTAGATTTTCGCGTTTTGGACTTCGGTAAAAAGGAGCGCGTTATCAATCGCGATCGCCAGCTGTCCGCAAAGGACCTGGAGAGCGTTCTGTTCGACACTGCCGTAGATTCGCCCGGTAAGCCGAGGCCCCAGTAACATCACACCGGCGAGGTGATCGCGGGAGAAAATACCCATGGCTACCGCGACCTCGAGCCCCTGCATCCTTTGCCGGACGCGGTCGAGTTCCGGCGTGAGGGAGATGCGAAGTAGTTCATCGAGCACAATGGGCTCCCCATTCTGCTCCAGGTATTCAATCAGGGGCTCGTCCTGGCCCATCAGCAAGGCGCCGGATTGCTCCACCGGATGACGCTGGACATAGCCGCGCCGCGTCGGCATCAGGATGAAGATGCGATCTGTATTCACGGCCTCCCCGATCGTCTGGGCGAAGCGCTCCAGAAGATTGTCCAGTGTCCCCACCGACTGCAGAATAGCGGTCGCCTTGCGCATCGTTATCCGGAAATCGAGCCGCCGCGTTCCGATGAACAGCCGCTCTGCGATCGACTGCGATACGCCACGCGCCGGCGCCATCGCAAACGTGATCACCAGCGCTGCGATGATGTGTGCCCCGGTGTGATCGGTAGACCGGAAGAAGATCTGGCTCGCCGTCAGCACCAGCCACCAGACGAGGAGATAGAGAGCCAGGAGATAGCCCGTCAGGAGGGTGAATGACACCATCCGGCGCAGAAACACGCCTACCTCCATGATTTTCCGCGTTGCCATGCCGTAGGCGACGACGATGGAGAATAGAATGACGCGGAACGGCGCCAGCCGTGAAAGCGCCGCCGGCTCAAAGAAGACGCCCAGCAGCAGCGCCAGAGGCAGGGAGAGCACCAGCGCGATAATCCCGCCGATCAGCACGAACCCGAGCTCCACCCGCACGGCGCCACTCGTTTGCCGCAGATCGCGCAAGGTGGCCAGCGCCAGTGTCAGCATCGCGGCACAAAAGTAGGCGGCGAAGATGTAGATGCCGGGGCCGTAAACCGGCACCGGCCCCACCGAACTCGCGGTTCCCATGCGGACTCCGTGGAGGAAGAAAGGCGTCAGGCAGAGGCCAACGATGGCAGCCCCGGTGACCAGCCATTGCGCCGAACGCCGGAAGAGCCCCGGCCATCCCTCATCGCTGTAGCGCACGGAAAGACGCAACAGATTAAGTGTGACGACAATCAACGCGCCCGCCGCCGAGGCGGCCCGGATGGCAAGCTCCGCGCTGTGTTCGCTGGTGGCGTTGACGATCCAGAAGAGGCTTGCCAGCCAGGCCGCGGCCGCCAGCGACAGAATCAAGAAGCTCTGGTTCGCCTTCCGCCGCCGGTTGGCCTGCAGGACGGAAAAACCGAGCGCCAACTGCACCACCAGCGCCGCGAGAAAAGCAACGGTCCAGGCACTCATCAGCAGGGAGCTGGCCTCTCCACCACGAGCGAGCTGCTACTGCCGCCCAGCCCGCGCACGTTCATCAGAATGCAATCAAGCCGCTGCCGGCGGCGACTGCCCGGCACAAAATCGAGATCGCAATCCGGGTCGGGCACTTCGCAGTTTGTCGTCGGAGCGATCATCTGATCGCGGAAGCTCAAGGCACAGGCGGCCAATTGCATGGGACCTCCGGCCGCGAGCGGGTTCCCGGTCACGCCTTTGATCGAACTGACCGGAATCGAGTAAGCCCTCGCACCAAAAACCTCCTTGATAAATCGGACCTCGGCTGCGTCCAGGACGGGATGCCCGGGACCGTACGCCGAAATGTAGTCGACATCTTCAGGAATACGGCCGGCGTTGGCCAGCGCCGACCTCATTGACTCGACCAATCCGCAGCCGCGGATCGTCCAGTTGCTGGTCGCGGTGGCGGGCGTAGCCGGTGATCTCCAGGTAGATGTGCGCTCCGCGCGCCTCCGCCGTCTCCATGTTTTCGAGCACGAACATCCCGGCGCCTTCTGAAATCACGCCCGTGTCCCGCTCGCGATCGAAGGGCCGGCTGGCTTTCTCCGGGTCGTCGTTGCGCCGCGAACTCAAACCGGTGGCGGTGAAGGCCGCAAAGGTATGCCTACTGATCGGAGCATCGGCCCCGCCGGCGATGGCCAGTTCCGCTTCGCCCGATCTGATCGCCGCCGCCGCGACGCCAATCGCATCCAGTCCGGAAGGACATGCCGCCGAGACCGTCGTAGCATGCGCCTGGACTCCGATCCGGTCAGCAATGGCGTTGGCGGCCGCCTGGGGAGTCAGGGCGCCGACGGCGGTCGGGGACATTCCGGTCATTCCGCGCCGGCCGAAATCGCTAATCGATTTCTCGATAATATCCATCGCGCTGGTGCTGACGCCAACAACGACCGGAGTGGGAACTGGAAATTGATGGGCCTTTGGGTCGATTCCGGCGTTCTTCAGGGCCATCATCGCAGCTGCATACGCCAGTTGGGTATGGCGGGCCCAACGCTTGGGTTTCAGCTCGGGATCGATGTGTTCGAACGGATCGAAGTTCTTCACCTCGCCCGCGATCCGGCTCTCCAGCCCGGCCGGATCAAAGAGGGTAATCGGGCCCACGCCGCTGCGGCCGGCACAGAGCGATTCCCAGAATGCCTCCAGGCCAACGCCATTTGGTGCCAGCACTCCGATGCCGGTGATCACTACGCGATTTCTTTTGTACATCGTGCAACCCTCTGCATCCGTGTTAAATCAGCGCCATTCGCGCCAGATTGCGGTTTTACGTCGCCCCCGTGTTATTGATCAAATTTTTGAGTTATTCACAAGATGCTTCTTGTCCGCGCCACGACTTTGCTGCAGCATCCGCCCCCGACGGCCTATGATCGAGTTACGGAATTCGTCCTCGCCAGCGGACACGGCATGCCACTAGCTTCACCCCCAGATGACATGACCGTCGCCACCGATCTCCCTCAGGTTCTCGTCATTGACGATGAAGTCGGGCCCCGCGAAAGCCTGCGCATGCTCCTGAAGCCGAATTATGAGGTCCACACCGCCAACTGCGTGGAGGCTGGCATTCGTCTGCTCCGGGAGAAAAAACCGGACGCCGTCATCAGCGACATCCGCATGCCCGGCACGAACGGGATCGACGGATTGCGCCGCATCCGCGAAATCGATCCGCATGTCGCGGTGATCATGCTGACCGGCTTTGGCGCACTCGAAACGGCTCAGGAAGCGCTGCGGCTGGGTGCGAACGATTACATCAACAAGCCTTTCGACGCTCGTGAAATGCGGAACGTGATCAGCCGCAACGTCGAGCGCACCCGCGTGCATCGGACGACCGAACATGCCGCCGAGGAGATCCGCGAACTGAACAACCGACTCCTCAAGGAATTGGCGCAGAAGGAGCGGCTGGCTTCGCTTGGGCAGGCTTCCGCCGAATTCGTGCACGATCTCGGCAATCCTCTCACGATCGTTTGGGGCTACGTGCAATTACTCGCCAAAAAGCTCGAGCAAACCGACAAGGCTGAGGGCGCGCTGCCGGCCAATTCGGCGAAGGAATTGAACATCATCGAGCAAAACGTGCGTCTCTGCCGCGAACTGCTCACCATGTGGCAGAGCTACGGCAGCGTGGAAGCGACCGCGCACAAGCCGGTCTCGATGAGGGACATGGTGCGTGAAGTGGTCAAAGGCGCGGAGTCCATCGCTACGCAGAGCAGCGTCGGAATCACGATGGACAGCTGCGACGATTCCTGCACCCTCGTTGGGGACCCCGTGCAGTTACGACGTGCGCTCCAGAACGTGATCATGAACGCGGTCCAAGCTTCCGCGGAAACCAATGGCGCCGTCTCAATCAACTGCGCGCACAAGGATTTCTACGTGGACGTGCGCGTCGAAGACACCGGGGCCGGGATTGCGCCAGCGCAGATGTCGAAAATCTTTGAGCCGTATTTTACGACCCGCCAGGGAAAGAGCGGGACCGGCCTCGGGCTCTACATCACGAAGAAAGTCGTGGAAGATCATCACGGCTCCATCAAGGTCGACAGCACACCGGACGTCGGGACAACGTTCACGATCCGGCTGCCTCTCTTGATTAATGGAGGCCGTGATTCGTGATTCGGTTCACGCTTTAACGCTTCAATCCCTTCTCCCCGGACTGATCGCCGCCTGCCGGCCTCACTCTTGTTTCTCTTGTCAGCGCCTCCGGCTTCCATTCATGTGACGCAGTGTCCGGCTACGGCATTGCCTCGCTTTTCCTGATCCGCGCGACCGGCGTTCCTTTCGAGCATCTCGCCCGGCTCGGCACCCCGGAGAGCTCCGCCCTCGCGCGCGAACTCCTTGCCAGGCGCGGCGAACTCGCCACCGCCCGGACGCGCGCGGAAGAGTTTGTCGGGTCGCGGCGCAGTGGATTATCGGCCGCGGAATCTCGCGAGTTTCGCGCCCTCCTTCGGAATGGCGACGCGCCGGACGGCGCTGCGCCCGGGCCCCTGATTGCGGAGTTTCAACAAGTCGCCCGAAGCGCCGTGCACCTGGAAGCACAGCTTCAGGCCACCCTGGAGGCGGAACTAACGACGGCACGCACGGACTTGCTCAGGTCCAGCAGCGCAGTCCTGCCCGCGTATCTCGTCTTCGGTGCTGGCGAATTCCGCGATCGTCTCCCCGGCGAACATGAACCGTTACCGCCGCGCAATTCCCGGGCGCGCGAACGCGAACGACACCTCCTGCTTTACCTCCAGCGGGTCTGCGCCAAAAACGACACCTTCGGCGAATTTGGCCCTTCGGCCTGGGGACGGGTGGGCGGCACAACCGGCGTTTCGTTTTTACCACGGCCGGACATGGCAGGACGGGACAGTTTCCTGGAACGCTGGGTCGCTCACGCTTTGGCGGCGGCGCTGAACGACGACGTCGACGTGCGGCCGGAGATCCCGCCGCGCCTCAATCCCTTGGGCCGCATTGAGGGCGAGGTCTTTGTCCTGACCGATTCCGGCGAAAGCGTGCCCTTAACCGCAGCGATGCTCGAACTGCTCGCTCGCTGCGACCGCCACACGCCCGCGCATCTCCTCGGCGCGCTGGAGAACCTGGAACAACTGGCGCGGCTGCGAGTCCTGCTCTGGCAGGTCGAAGCGCCGGCCATGGAGCCGCACGCTTTCGATACCTTACTCGCCGACATCCGTGCCTGGCGCGACACACCGACTCGGGAGCGCTGGCTGGCCCGAGCGGAAAGCCTCGGCGCGCTGCCGGCCGCGTTTAGCGCCGCCCTGGACGTCCAGACCCGGCGCCAACTCATGGACCAGGCGCGCTCCGCCGCGGGCGAACTCGGCGGGCCCGCCCGAAATGCGCAGCGTTTCCTTTACAGCGCGGCCAACTCCATCGCCGAAGAATGTGTCCGCGATCTCGATTTCACGATCAGTCCCGCGATGACGGAAACACTGACGCGCGACCTTGCGCCCTGGCTCGACCTGTGGCGCGACACCTATGCCTTCGTCGCCAGCCGTGTCGCGCACGGCCTGCGCGGTCTCCTCTCTTCCGCGCCGGTGCGTGACGGCGCGATCACACTTCCCGCCTTCTTGCAGCACTGTGCCACGCGCAACATGCCGCTCACCGGCCCGGGAATGGTGGTGCTGGCTCACCTTGCCTTTCAGGAAGTGAAGGCGGCGTTTCGCCAGATGGCCTCCGCACACGTGCACGAGCGGGAATGGCAAATGACGGTCGACGATTGCCACTTCGTGCGCCGGACCTTTCGAGTTCGAACCGTTCGATGCCTACACCTATCCGGCGGCGGACCTGCAAATTTCCGCCCCGTCGTTCGAGTCCGTGGCCCGCGGCGATTACCACTGGATCCTGAGCGAGCTCCATCCCCCGGTCGCGTTGCTGCACCACGCGCTCTACTGGGCTTGCCCCGATAAACCCGCGTTGTCGGAGGCGCTCGCGAGCACGACATTCGGCAAGCCAAATTTCCACTTCGGCTTCTTCGCCGCCGACTTTACCGCTCACACCACCGTCCGTCAGTTCGATGCCCTCCCGGACCTCACCACCTTCGTCGCCCCACAGCGCGCCCAGCCAGGGTGGCAGAGCGTCGCCCCGGCGGAGGCGGAGGTCTTTGTCGACGAGGCCAGCGGCGATGTCGGCCTGCGCCGCCGCGGCTCGAAGGAATATCTTGGCTCCTTTGCCCGCGCCTGGCTCATCCCGCTGGGGTTTCATCCCTTTAATTTCGGCCTCTCCCCGCATACGCCGCGATTACGCTGCGATAAGGTCGTCGTGCAAAGGCGCGCGTGGACCGTCACGGTGGAGGAACTCGCGCCGGGAAACTACAAGGGCATCTCGCGTGATCTCGTGCTCGCGATCGAGCAACAACGGGCCGCCCACGAATGGCCGCGCTACGTTTACATCCGCCCCAGCGAAGCGGCGCTCCGTCGCAGTGGCGCAGAGGGACGCGACAAGGACACCAAGCCCGTCTTCGTTGACCTCGAGAGCTACCTTTCGCTCGAGATTTTCCATCGCTGGCTCACCAAGGCCGGCGAGCTCGAGATCACGGAAATGTTGCCGGACCCGGAACACCTGTGCTGGCATGAGGCAGACGGCCGCCGCACATTCGAGCTCCGGACGTTGATCGTGCCGCGCCCATGAAAATCATCGCCATCGCAAACCAGAAAGGCGGCGTCGGCAAGACAACCACTGCCGTCAATCTCGGCGCCGCCCTCGCGCAACGCGGCCAGCGCATTCTCCTGATCGACCTCGACCCGCAGGGCAATGCCACCAGCTCGCTCGGGCTGCAGGAGCTGGAAGGCGAGAGCCTGTATGAGCCGCTGCTCGGCGGCGTCGGGATCCGGGAGAAGGTGCTGCCGACGCGGCTCGATGGCTTGTTCATGATTCCCGCCGATCTCGACCTGGCGGGCGCGGAAATCGAAATCGCGCGCATGGACAATCATCTCACCCGGCTCGCGGAAACGCTCCGGCCCTTCCGCAGCGACCACACTTTCGATTACGTCCTGCTCGATTGCCCGCCTTCGTTAGGCATTCTGATGACGAACGCCCTCGCGGCCGCCGACGAGTTGCTCACCCCGATCCAGTGCGAATTCTTCGCCCTCGAGGGGCTGGTGAAAATCGTCCGCGTGGTGGAGCAGATCCGCAACTCCGGCGTAAACGATGCCATCGCGGTGAGCGGCATTGTCATGACCATGTTCGACACCCGCACCAACATCAGTGCGCAGGTGGTCGCGGAAGTGCGGGAGCATTTCCCGGAATGCGTTTACGACACCGTGATCCCGCGCACGGTCCGCCTGAGCGAAGCGCCGAGCTTCGGCAAATCAATTTTCGAGCACGACCCGAGCGGTCTCGGCGCGAAGGCCTACCGCGCCCTCGCGGATGAGTTCATCCGCCGTCATTCGGCCAAACCGGTGCCGGCATCTGCGCCGGCCTCGCAGCTCGCGTAGAAGCGCGCCTGCGCGCAGCGAGAGCGGAGCGTCACTTGAATTTACAATTGGGCCGGCTTACCCTCCATCCTCTCAAAAAAGGGGGCGTACTGGCTTCGACTCGTAGTTTGAAGCGCAGGCGGCATGTCGAGGATGGTTCGTTGGCCTCGTTAAAATCCGGACCAAAAAAAATAAATGCAGATCACCAAGATCTCGCTCTCGCGGCTTAATTGACCGTGATGTTTGGAGCTGGACGCCTGCTACGGCGCCAAACATGGACAGCAGGCTAATCGGACGGCGGAGTGACCGCGCCGGCCGGTGAAGGAATTTCGTGGTGGCTCGGGAGACGGAGTGTGCCGGCGCAGCCTTCGGCTCCTTAAAAATAAATCACCGGCTAAACATGTAGAAGCTTGCGTAGACAGCTTCGAGGACAGGGGTTCAACTCCCCTCGCCTCCACTCCCAGGCAAATCCTCTCGCCTGGGCATATCCTGGCAAGAACGCTGGCAACACGTCTGGCCGGGTTGCCGACTCAGGCCTGGGCCAGCGCCTCTTTCTGAGCGAAGTAATCTTTGTTCACGATGCCGGCCTTGCTTTGCAGCATGCGCCAGGCTTTGCGGCGTTCGACGGCGAAGAGCACCATCTGGCGGCTGACAGCGTAATACTTCATCTTCCCGCGCTCCTCGGCTTTGATGTAGCAGCCGAAATTGGGGACGAAGCTGCGGTGGGTCGGCATCGAACACACGGCGCTGGATGACATCGTCCTGCGTGATGCAAGCGAGCATGTCGTCGAGCAGGCGCAGGCTGCGGCATCCTCCTCCTTGATGGCTTTCACGTGCTTGCGGAAGCGGCCCTCGGTGATGCCCCAATGGGCGACGGTGAAGTTGTATTCCTCGCCGGTGCTCGCGTACTTCGTTCGCCACCAGTCGCGGTCCATGCTCGGGTTGCCTTTCAGATCGAAGGCTTCCTGCTGACGTTTCACCGCGGCGCGGGTTGAAGACGAACTCCGGCATGCCGCGGCGCGTCGCGCACCATCTTGGCCTGGTCGGCGCTCATGTTGTCGGCCACCCCGTGCTCGGGCTGGCAGGTCGTGTAGCATTGGAAGAAGGCGGTGCCGCGATACTCCAGGCCATCGAGCATAGCCTTGTAGAGCTTGGCGGCGTTGGCCATCGAGACCTGGGCGACAAAGGGCGAGCCGTGGCCGCTGGTGAAGGCTTCGGCGACGTTTTTCTTTTCCGATGAGCTTGCCCTGCGAGGCGACGCCGAACTGGTTCATGTCGTAGCCGCCGAGCATGGTGGAGCGAGTCGGAGTTCTGCCCGCCGGTATTCGAATACACCTGCGTGTCGAGCATCAGCATCTTCACGTTCGGACGGTTTTGCAGGATGACCTTGGAGACGTTTTGGAAACCGATGTCGCCCAGCGCGCCATCACCGCCGATGACCCAGACTTTCGGCAGCTCCCGAATCTCCTGCTCGGTCATGAGCGCGTCATCGAGATGGGTGAGCGGTGAAGTAATCGGCGTCACTCAGCACGCTTTCGGCTCGTTCGAGCAGCGCGTCGGCCAGACGCTCGGGCACCACGCGGCGGCGGGCGTGATTCGATGATCACGCTTTCGGCCATCAGCCATGAGATGGTGGCACCGTCCTGGAAGAGCGAATTCATCCACGGATACGGATGCGGGTTTGCTCGGCGGCGTGGAGCCATAGACCGTGTTGCAGCCGGTGCTGGCGCCCATCATCATGACCGACATGCCGTTGGCGCGGCGACCATCGACGGCCTGCAGGTTCCTTGTGATTGAACGCGTCGCTGTTCGAGGACCAGCGGCGAGCCCGCCGACGATCTGGTCGTCGGTAATCGGCCCGTGTTGCGCTTCGTAGTCGGCGATCCGCTGGAGCGGTGTCGTCTTCGTTTTCGCCGCCGAGTCCCATGACGATGTGCGCGAAAGCTCTTGCGGAAGAGCGCATACTCAGCTGGGCTGCGGGCCTGCAAGGCGGCGAGTTTCGACGTGCCTTCCTGTTCGAGGCGGCCGGCTTTGCCCCGCAGCCGGTCTGCTTTCTTGTGATAGATCGGGCGCATGACGGCTTCGGTCACGCTGGCCACCGAGCGCAGGACGCTCTTTTCGCCACAGCCGGCGCAAGCGCCATCGCCGGAGACGAGCGCCTCGTAGTTGCGGCGCACCATGAGGTGATTGCGCAAGGCCGCTTCGCGGGAGGCGGCGGGATCGTTGTCGTTGTAAAGGCCGAGGTACTTCTGCGGCGTGTCGGGCAGCAGGCGTGAGAAGACCTGCGCCGTGGTCAAGCTCGGCGTTGAGTTCCTCCGTCTCGCGAGTCATGCGCAACGCGTTGTGGTCGCCGCAGACCTGCACGCATTCCCCGCAGCCTTTGCAGAGATCGCGGACGAAAATGGAGAACAACCCGCCCGCCCCCGCCGTCTTCGCTTCCAGCGAGCGAAAGATGGCGGGCACGTTGCTGTAGGCGAGCGGCAGCTTTTCGATCACGCCGATCACCTGCGCTTTCGCCTCGTCGGCGATGTCGGTCAGCGCGCTGATTTCCTCCCGGATGATGTCCTTGAACGGCACCTTCGTTTTCGCCTTCACGGACTCATTCATCCGGGCGCGCGCCCGCCCTTCGATCCCGGCCAGCTCGGGGCCAAATTTCAACCGCTCGGCCACATCGAAGACGTAATTGTTGATCGCGGTTTTGAGCACGGTCACCAAATCCTGAGCTGTGTTGGGCAGCGCGGTGTCGGGGCAGGCGGTGATGCACTCCATGCATTGGGTGCAATTCTCCGCGATGAAGACCGGCGTCTCGCGGCGGGCGACATACTTTGATTGGGTGGAGCCGGTGCCCGCGCCCATCACCCCCACCGAGGCGAGCGCGCTGGCCGGCTGGTGATACCCGAGTCCGCTCCGAAACTCGCGCTCGAACTTCGCGTGCGTTTGGAAGGGCGCCCGCGCCGGCTGCTCCGCCGGAAATTCAATTCCGCATCCCGGCGTTGTGCAGCCCGCGAGCGGGAGCGTCGCCACTTCCCCGGCGGGCTTCGTCGGCGGGTGGCGCATCGAGGAATGGTCGGGGGCGTTGATTTGTCCGATCTTGATCTCCCGCACCTGCGCAAATCCTTCGCGCATGACCTGCATGTTCGAAGCCACGACCGACTCGCCGAAGCGGCCGAACTTTTTCTCATATTGCCGCTGCACACTGTCGAGGAATTGTTCTTCGCTGATGCCAAACTTCGTCAGGAAGGGACTGACGCGGAAGAACGCACCGAGGAAGGAATTGCCTTGCATGCGCAGTTGCAGATCCGGCCGCGAGGTGGCAGCGCGGGCGATGTCGAAGCCCGGCAGAATAAAGATGCGGATCCGGTTCTCGATTACGAACTGACGATGGTGCGCCGGAATCCGTTCCCACGCGACCTCGGGTGAATCGCTCGATTCCCACACCAGACTCCCGCCGCGGTTCAGGCCTTCCAGCGGGTTGGTGTGGGTGAAGGCTTTCGGGTCGCAGCACAGGACCACGTCCACGTGGTTCAATTCGCAATTCACCCGGATGGGCTCGGGCGCCAGTGTCAGATAGTAATTCGTGGGCGCGCCTTTTTTCTCCGAGCCATACTTCGGGTTGGCGGTAATGAAGAGCTTGCTGAGCAGCCGGCCGTCCAGATCGTAGTCGGGCTTCGCTTCGGAGATGAGCTGCCCAAACTCGCCGAGGATTTCGCCGAGGTTCTTGCCGGTGGTGATCATGCCCCAGCCGCCGATGGAATGAAAACGCACCGCGATTGAGCCCTCCGGCAGCAACGACGGCGTGTCCCGGCTGATGACGGCATACGGATGATCCACGCCGAGAACAAAGAAGGTCTCGCCGTCGGCGGCACCCTTGCCGTCCGTGCGCCTCGTCTGACCGATGGCAAACTCATACGCGCCGAGGGAGTGTTCCGGACGGAAATCGCGCGAGCCGATGCCGTAGGAGCCGCGGAAGAGACGCGGGGTTTCCGCCGGGGTGAGTGAAGGAAGATCCCCGCCGAAATTCGCCGCCTCCTGCGCCTTGCCCAGCGCCCCGCGAACATCCCGCGCCAGCGGATTGTCCCCGGCGAGCCCTTCATCGGTGCGCTCGATGATGATGACGTTCTTCTTGCCGCGCAGCGCTTCGATGACCGCCGCTTCCGGAAACGGACGCAGGACATTGAGGTGCAGGCTGCCGACCCGGGCCCGGCGGTGCTCGCGCAGATAATCGCAGGCGGCTTCGATGTTCTCCGCCGCACTGCCGAGCGACAGGAAGACGGTATCTGCGTCCTCGGTTTTGTATTCCGTGACGGGGCGATAGTAGCGTCCGGTAAGCCGGCCAAACTCCGCGTAGGCCTGTTCCAAAAAGCCGAGAACGGGCTCGTTGAAGTTGTTCCGCCGGGCGACCACGCCATTCATGTGGTGCTCCTGATTTTGCACCGGGCCGAGCAGGACGGGATTCTTCAAATCCATCATTTCCGGCACGCGCCGCCGGGCAGGGCCAAACAGCTCTCTTTGCGCCGGCGTGGGGCACTCAATGAGGTCATCGGCCGCGCCGAGAAACTCCCGCAGCAACTCTGCTTCCGGCGCCAGATAGACGCGCTCGGAATGCGTCGTGAGCATGCCATCCTGAATGTTCATGCCCGGATTGAGCGACAACTCCGTCACCTCGACGCAGAATGATGGCCTGATCCGCCGCCTGCTGTCCGTCCCTCGCCATGAGCATGATCCAGCCCGTGTCCATGGCCCCGTAAAAATCGTCGTGCCCGCAATGCACATTGAGCGCGTGCTTGGTCAGGGCCCGCGCGCCCACTTCGAGGACCATGGTCGAGAGCTTGCCCGGCGCGTGATAATACTGCTCCATCGCGTAGGCGATGCCCTGGCCGGAGGTAAAGTTCACCACCCGCCGACCCATCACCGCCAGCGCCGTGGCCCCGCCTTGCGCCGCATGTTCGCCCTCGGTCTCGATCGCAATCTTCGACTGGCCCCACACATTCAATTCGCCCTGCGCGTAGCTTTGCTGGTAAAGCTCGCCGCCTTCCGTGGAAGGGGTGATGGGAAAGAAAACCCCGCCCTCGGTAATGCGCGTCTCCACATGCTGCGCCACCAGTTGGTTGCCATTGCAGGTGACGCGCAGCCCCGGATAGGGATGCTCCTGCCGGACCGCCGGCGGGGACTCAGTTTTCATGGAGAATAATTAAACGCCGTTCGTTGTTTAAAGGTTCAGGCGGGTTGGGGAGGAGCGCTCGCTTCCACGTAGGCCTCCATGCCGCCGGTAACGTTCGCGAGGTCCTTGTAACCGCGTGCCTGTAAGAAACTGGTCGCGATCGAACTGCGGTAGCCACTGCCACAGACAATCGCGATCGGCCGGTCAGACGGCAGCTCGCCTGCGCGCGCCGCCAACGAGCCAAGCGGCAAATGGCGCGCGCCCTCGATGTGCCTGTTCTTCCATTCCGTCGGCGTCCGGACATCAACGATGAGCGGCGCATTCGGCGTCTCCAATTTTGCCTGCAGATCGGCCACGCTGATTTGCGGGAGTTTCTCCGTCCGCGTGAGCAAATCGGCGGTGAAATAACCGGCCACGTTGTCGAATCCGATCCGGGCGAGCTCTAGCCGCGCCCGCGCTGCATCCCGTGCCGAGCGGACGACGAGCACGATCTCCTTTTCGCCCGGGACCAGGAACCCAGTCCAGGTGGAGAATGACGCACTACCGACGCCAATATTGATGCTGCCGGGGAAATGCCCCGCGCCAAAATCGCCGGCGGACCGGGTATCGATCACGACCGCGCCGGTACCCACGGCCGTCGCCATTTCTTCTTCGCTGAGCGCACGCAGCGTCGGCAGCGAGCTGAGCGGCTCCGCCCCTTTCAGGTTCAAGCCCACGTCATAGGAGAAGTAGGCCGGCCGATCGGGCAGGTTGGCGGTCATTTGCCTGATAAATTCAGCCCGGTCCTTGATTTGCAGGGCCCAGTTCACCCTTCGCTCCTGGCCGACGAGCGAAAAAGGCGCGTCCGAAATCGCACGTCCGCAGAGCGAGCCGGCCCCGTGCGCGGGATAGACCTTCACGTCGTCAGGCAGCGCGAGAACCTTCTCGAAGAGCGAGTCGTAAAGTCTGCCGGCGAGCGCACTCGGATCCTCGTCGGCGTCGCGCAGATCGGGCCGACCGACATCGTTCACAAAGAGCAGATCGCCGGTAAAGATGGCCACCGGCTGGCCGCTCTCGCGCACGAGAAAGGAGAGGCTGTCCGGAGAATGGCCCGGCGTTTCGAGCAACTCCACCTCGAGCGAGCCCAGCTTGATCCTGTCGCCGTCCTTCGTCGCTTCATGCTCGTAAGTCGCCGGCGCGTGCCGGGAGACATAAACTTTCGCGCCCGTCCGCGCCGCCAGCTCACGAAAGCCGGAGGCAAAATCGGCGTGCGGATGACTGTTAAGGATGGCGACGATCCGTAATCCATTCTGCTCGGCCTCCGCGATGTAATCATCGACGTCGCGTTTCGGATCGACCACCGCGGCCTCGCCGTCCGCGCCGAAGAGATAAGAAGCGTGCGCGAGTCCTTCGACAAAGAAGCGTTTGAGATGCATGGGGGTGAGATTTCTTGGAGAGAGGTTCTTGTGAGAATGAAGGACGCGGGCACCGCTTTGCAACATCCCCGATGGGGTCGGCGATCAGAACGCCGCCTCCAACACCGCTTTACCCACGCTGAACTTCTCGCCTCCGGGCCGGAGCCGTGATCTGGTGAACGCATCCACTCCGTTCCTCCAATCCACTCTCTGAATGTGCGGCATCGCGGGATTCGTCAGCAGCGACACGGTATCTGATCGCATGCCCCTCCTCCGGCGCCTAACGGAGGCGGTGCGGCATCGCGGGCCGGACGAGGAGGGTTTCTTCAGCGCGCCCGGCATCGGACTCGGGATGCGGCGGTTGAGCATTGTCGACCTCGAAGGCGGCCAGCAGCCGATCTCGAACGAGGACGGCACGGTGCAGCTGGTCTTCAACGGCGAGATCTACAACTACATCGAGCTACGCGAGGACCTCGAACGGTGCGGACACCGGCTGCGTACGCAGGGCGATACCGAGACTCTCGTCCATCTCTACGAGGAATACGGCGTCGAGATGCTACGCCATTTGCGCGGCATGTTTGCGTTCGCGATTTGGGATACGCGGAAGCGGACGCTTTTCCTGGCGCGCGACCGGCTCGGGAAGAAGCCGCTCAATTACGTCCTCGCGAACAACACCCTTTTTTTCTGCTCGGAGATCGCGCCGCTCCTCGATCAAAAGCTCGCGCCGTGGGAGATCGATCCAGACGCGCTTGCAGCGTATCTGCAGTTTGGCTACGTCTCCGCACCCGCGACAATGGTGCGGCAAATCCGGAAGTTGCCGGCGGCGCATTATCTTCTCTGGCACAGCGGAGAGGTGGAGGTGCGACGTTATTGGTCCTACACGCAGCGGCCCAGAATCGACTGCAGTCGCGACGAAGCCATCGGGCAGGTGCGCGCCAAACTGGACGAGAGCATTCGTCTGCGGCTGCGGAGCGATGTGCCGCTCGGTCTGCTTCTGAGCGGGGGACTCGATTCCAATGCGATTCTCGCGCGCCTCGTTCGCGGCCTGGGCGAGAAGGTCGAGGCGTTCACGATTGGCTTTGAGGAGAAGGAGTATGATGAATCGGCCATCGCCGCGGCATCCGCGCGGCATTTCGGCGTCGAGCATCATGTCCTGCGCGGCAGCACCGATTTGCTGCGGCTGCTGCCGGATGTGGTGCGGCATTACGGCGAGCCCTCCGCCGACAAATCGATTCTCCCCACGATGCTCGTCTGCGGCCTGACGCGGCAACACGTGAAGGTGGCGTTGAGCGGCGATGGCGGCGATGAAGCCTTCGCGGGTTATCCGAAGCACCGGTTGCACGCCTGGCAACGCCATTCCTCCGGCATTTTGCCACGGCACCTGCGCGCGCGTTGGACCCTCGCCGCAATGGTTGGCGGCACGAGGGTTCTGAGCAAGATGGGGCGCGCGTTGCTCGCGGAAACGCCGAGCCTGTTCTCGGGCGAATTCTTCTCCGGCCCGATCTACCAAAAAATCACGACCCCCGCGTTCCGCGCGCAAACCGGGCGGTTTCTCGCCGCGCACGTGGCACGGTTCTGGAGCGGCGAGATGGAGCCGCTCGAGCGCATCCTGCAGTGGGACAACACCGACCCGCTGCCGAATTCGCTCCTGACGAAACTCGATATCGCGAGCATGGCACGCAGCCTCGAAGTGCGGTCGCCGTTTCTCGACCACGAGCTGGTGGAACTCTGCGCGCGCTTGCCCAACGAGTGGAAGCTGAACCCGCGGGAGGGCAAACTCATCCTGCGCGAGATCGTCGCGCCCGATCTCCCGCCCGAAGTATTGCAGGCGCGGAAGCGCGGCTTTTCCGTGCCGCTCGCGCAATGGTGGCGGGGTGCGGCCCGCGATCAGCTCCGCGCCGGCGTGCTCCCGTTGCATCCGGCTTTGCAACCCTTCCTGCAGGAGGGCACCGCGGCGCTCCTGATCGAGGAACACCAGGCCGGCCGCGCGAATCACGCCCAGCGGCTCTGGAATCTCTGGGTGCTGAACGAATGGGCGCGCATGTTTCTGGCATGAGAGAGCTGCGCGATTTTGCGGGCTCCGTTTCGGTCGTGGTGTCGAGTTGCGACGCGTTCTTCGATGCGTGGCGACCGTTCGCGTTTTTCTTCCGCAAATTCTGGCCGGACTGTCCTTTCCCAATCCACCTGATCGTGAACGAACTGCCGGTGCGCTCGGACCTCGTGCGGCCGATCGCGGTTGGGGAAGATCGAGGCTGGGCCTCGAACATGCAGAGCGCGCTGCAACGGATCGAGACGCCTTACATCCTTTATTTCCAGGAGGACTACTTCCTCACCGGCCCCGTCAATGAGGCACAACTGGCGAGCGACTTTGCGTATGCGATCGAGCAGGATGCGGCGTCATTCTGTTTTTGCGACCTGTCGTTGCTCGAGCCGGAATTCGGCCGCAGCACGGACCAACGATTCGCCCTCATGCCGGAGAATTCGAAAGGCCGCACCCGTCTGCAGGTGACGCTCTGGAACCGCGACGCGCTTGCGTCGTTACTCGTGCCGGGTGAGAACGCGTGGCACATGGAGGCGCGCGGGAGCGAGCGCACGCACGGCCTGCGCATGTTCTCGTACGCGCGGCAGGACACGGTGCCGATTCCTTACCTCATGTCGGCGATCGTGCGCGGGCTCTGGACGCCGCAAGCGCTCGCGCTGTGCCGGGCGCATCAATTCGAAATCCGTCCGCCCTTCCGTTCTGCGCTGCGCGCGGGCAAGGGCGCGCGTCGCTGGGCCCGCGCGGTGGGACGGGTTCGTTATCAGTTTGCGCGCTGGCGGCAGGCCAACGCCCCGATCGACCTCGCCTCGTAGCCGATGCGTCCGCCTTCGCGCCTCGCGATCATCACCGCCTTTGCGGCGGTTTACCTGATCTGGGGCTCGACCTATCTCGCTATCCTCTTCGCCATTCAATCCATGCCACCGCTGCTGATGGCGGGAACGCGATTCTTCGCGGCGGGTGTGATCATGCTGGCGTTCGCGTTCTGGCAGGGCGCAGCCCGGTCAGGTTGGAGGGAATGGCGCACGTCGCTGATCATGGGCGCGGCCCTTCTGCTCGGCGGCAACGGTGGCGTGACGCTCTCCGAGCAATACATCGCATCTGGTCTCGCCGCAGTCATGGTGGCGACGGTCCCCATCTACATGGCAATGCTCGGCTGGCTGGCCGGTTCGTCCCCGCGCCCGCGGCCGATCGTCTGGGCCGGCCTCGCGGGCGGGTTCGCCGGGGTGGCGCTGCTGCTCGGGCCCTCGGTGAATCTCGTTGACCCGGAGCATCCGCACGCCACCACCGGGATGCTGATCCTCCTCGCGTCGTCGTTCGCGTGGGCGGCGGGCTCGATCTACTCCCGCCATGCGCCGAACGCTCCTTCGCCCTTCATCGCGACGGGTCAGCAAATGCTCTGCGGGGGCGGGCTTCTCCTCCTCGCGGCCGGCATCCGGGGCGAGTGGCAGCGCTTCGATCCGAAAATGATCACCGCCACCTCGTTTTGGGCCTGGGTTTACCTGGTCCTCATTGGCGCCATCGTCGGCTACACCGCCTACATGTGGCTCCTGCGACATTGCGAACCGGCAAAGGTCGCCACCTACGCCTATGTAAATCCGATTGTGGCGGTGCTGCTCGGTGCGGTCTTCGCCGCCGAAAAAATGACAACCCGCACGTTGCTCGCGGCCGGGCTGATCATCGGCTCGGTCGCGCTCGTGATCACGGCGGATCAACTGCGACGCCCGCAGCCGTCCGCCCGGAGCCTAACCAAACCTCCTACTCGGTCGCCGCGGCTTCGCTCGCCGCGCCACCCAAATAGCGCGCGAACATGGCCGCCGCCGTCGACGACTCTGCCTCGTAAGCCAGCGGTTTCTTGCCCGCGGCTTGTAGCGCCTGGTTGACGGCCGGCAGATCCTTGGCGTTCAGCTCGTCGAACTGCTTCGTGATTTCGTCGAGCTCGCGCTTGAGCACGTCGATGTTCGCGATCTGGTAGTCGCCCGGCTTGCCTTCGTAGCTCAGGATCGCGCCGTAGAGCTGGTCGGTGTGCTCGCGCAGCCGCTCTTCGCCGGTAATCGCGCCGCCTTCGGTCGTGGCGACGATTTGTTTCCGGACCGCGTCCACTTTGCCATCAAATCCGCGAGCGTTTTGCGGAGCGCGTCGCCTTCCGGGAGGTCGCGCAGATTGCCTTCGCGATAGCCGCCGCGCAACGGCAGGATGCGATCCATCAGGGCGCTCTCGGCGCCAAAGAGCGCATGCACTCGCATGGCGGCGTCGTATTGCGCCTTGCGATCGGCGACGGTGAATTTGGCGCGGCGATCAAGCGCCACAGTCCAGCTTGGTTTCGGTGACCTTGCCACCCTTCGTCATGCGAACGGTGTAGGTGCCGGGCAGAACGCGCGGACCGCGGATGCCGGCGAAGGCAATCTGCGCCGCAGGCGGCACGCGCGGCGGCTTCTCGCGCATGCTCCACATGACGCGATTAAGGCCCGGGCGTTTGCTGGCCGGGAGCTGATCAACGACTCGCCCGGAAGCATCGAGCACTTCGATCTTCAGCTTGCCGAAGAGGTGGCGCGAACGCTGGTAGTAGGTGATGACGGCGGCGTCGGGCGGGTTGTCGCCGGTGAAAACGGCATGCCCCGTTGGCCCAGCCGCCATTGCCCTGAATGCGTTGCTGCACCGGCCTGGCGGCGACGAAAGCGCGCTTCCTGGCCCAGCACTTCCGGCGTGAGCGCGCGCAGCGGAGTGATGTCGTCCACAATCCAGATACCGCGCCCGTGCGTCGCGAGGACGAGTTCGTTGTCGCGCGGTTGAATGGCGATATCGCGCACGGCAACCGCCGGGAAGCGGCTGCCTTTGAATTGCGCCCACGGCTTCCCGCCATCGATCGAAATCCAGAGCCCGAACTCGGTCCCGAGGAAAAGCAGGTCCGGCTTCACGACATCTTCCTTGATGACGTGCGCGTAGCCTTGCACGCCGGTAGAGTTCCTGTGGCGTGACGAGCGGCGTCCAGGTCTTGCCGAAATCGGCCGTCCTGTAGAGGTAGGCGGTGTGATCGCCGAAGGTGTGGCGGTCGAAAGTCGCGTAGGCCGTGCCGGGCTCGAAGTTGCTCGCCTGCACCCAGCTGACCCATGAGTTCGGCGGCAGATTCGGCACGTTCGCCACGGTGTTCGTCCAGGTCTTGCCCCCATCGCGGGTGACCTGAACGTTGCCGTCATCGGTGCCGACCCAGATGACGTTCTTGTCCTTGGGCGACTCGCTGATCGAGTAGATCGTGGTGTGCATCTCGGCCGCGGAATTGTCGACCGTGACGCCGCCCGATTGTTCCTGCTTCTGCTTCGCGGGATCGTTCGTCGTCAGGTCGGGCGAAATGCGGTCCCATGTCTGGCCTTGATTGCGGGAGCGGAAAAGGAACTGCGAGCCAATGTAGATGGTCCCCTTTTCGGTCGGCGAAAGCGCGATCGGCGTATTCCAGTTCCAACGCAGCTTTTCCTTGTAGTTCGGCTTCGGCTGAATGTCGCGGCCCTGGAGGGTCTTGCGATTCATCGCGGGCGATGTAGCCGCCCTGATATTCGGCGTAGAGGTAATCCGGATCCGCCGGGTCGGCGAACATCCAGAACCCGTCGCCGCCGTACATGTTTTCCCACTGCGCGTTGGTGATGCCGCCGGGATATTGCGACTGGCCCACCCACGAGCTGTTGTCCTGCAACCCGCCGTAGACCCGATACGGGTCCGCATCGTCCACGCTGACATGGTAGAACTGCGAGATGCGGCAGGTTGTTCGCCTTTCCACCACTTGCTCCCGCCGTTGTAGGAATACCACATGCCGCCGTCGTCCCCGGCGATGACGGTCTGCGGATTGGTCGGGTCGATCCAGACATCGTGCACATCGCCGTGCGCACCCTGGAATCCGCCCACCATCGCGAAGCTCTTGCCGCGCGTCCTCGCTCATGATGAGCGCGCCGTCGGTCTTGAAAACGCGGTCGGGATTTTTCGGATCGACGGTCAGATGCGCGAAGTAGAACGGACGCCAGACCATCCAGGTGCTCTTGTCGCGCTTGTCCCAGGTCGCGCCGCCGTCGTCGGAAACGAAGAGCGCGCTGTCGGTCGATTCGACAAAGCAATAGACGCGCTGCGCGTTCGACGGTGCGATCGCGACCGCCAGCCGGCCGTACGGCTTCTTCGGGAAGCCTTTGCTGTTCTCCGGGGTGATTTCCTTCCAGGTCGCGCCGCCATCGGTCGTGCGGAAGAGGCCGCTACCCGAGGGCGCCTCCGGACCGTTGCCGCCGGAGCGGAACGTCCAGCCCTGCCGGCGGAAATCCCACATGCCGGCGAGCAGCACGTTGGGGTTGGTCGGGTCCATCGCAATGGTCGAGCAACCGGTGGAAAGATTGGCGCCCTTCAGAATCTGGTTCCAGGTGCGGCCGCCATCGGTCGTCTTGTAGAGACCGCGCTCCGGCGAGTCGCTCCAGAGCGGGCCGGGCACGGCGACGTAAACGCCGTTTCGCTGTTTTCCGGGCTCACAATGATTTTCGCAATGCGTTCCGAGTTCGGCAAACCGCTCCGCGTCCAGGTTTCGCCGCCATCGGTCGAGCGTATACATGCCGTTCCCGATCGAAACGCTGTTGCGGGTCCACGATTCGCCGGTGCCGACCCAGACGTTCTTCGAATTCTTCGGATCGAGCGCAATCGCGCCGATCGATTGCACCGGCTGATCGTCGAAGACCGGCTTGTAAATGCGTGCCGCCGTCTTCGCTTTTCCAAACGCCGCCGCTCGCCGCGCCGACGAAGAGCGTGATTTTGCCGCTCGGCTCGTGGCTTGCGGCCACGGCGGAAACGCGGCCGCTCATCGTGGCCGAGCCGATATTGCGCGCGCCGAGGCCGGAGACGGTGGCGGAGTTGTACGGCGCCTGTTGCGCCGAGGCGATCCCGACGGCAACGAGAGTAGCGAGCAGACTGAGAGGGAGAGAGAGAAAACGCATGAGTGGGATGTCGGGGGTTGTGATTATTTCTTGGGCGAGGGAGTCGCCGGGAATTGGAACGCGGTGGCCTCCACGGGCACATTCGCTTCCGCCTTTTCGAGGATGACCTTCTGCTTGTCGCTCGACCCTTTCCGGCCGGACTCGATCGAGAACGGCAGAAAGACGCCGTCGATCTTCTCGTAGTCGCTCAGGTCGGTTTCAACCTCCACCTGCGAGCCACGCTCAGTCCGCTGCGAGAGAACTCTGATTTCCAGGAAGTGCTCGGGATCGAGGAAAACGTAATTCACGTCGCCATTCTTGCGCGTCACCTTCAGCTTGTGCGCCTGGGTGCCGTCCACGTCTTCCGTGCCGAGATACTCGACCGTGCTCCCCTTTTCCTGCCAGTCGACGAGCGGTCCAGCCACCTCGGCATCCTCGATCAGCGCCTTCGTATCGTCCGCCGCCATCTTCTCCGGATCCTTCCGTCCCTGGAACGGCGAAATCTGCCAGCCTTCCTTGCCGTCGTAGGCCTGTACCATCGTCATTCCCTGGAGCGACAACTCCGTGCGCACGGCGCCGGGCCGTTCTTTGGTCTGCACATAGCCGAATTCGATCTGCCCTTGGTTGACCAGCATCTTGCCGGTGAGCCGGACCGATTTGAGCGCGTGCAAGGCTTCCGCGCCGCCCTTGGCGTCGACGTTTTTCGCGACCAATTGGTCGACCGTCATTTGTTTGGATTCCTGGGCGTGCGCGAATGGCGCCAGCAGGGCGCCGGCGGCGAGCAATGAGGTGAAACGTAGTGTCATAAGGTTGGGGGCCACGGGTTGAGAATGCTAAGGGCAGCAGCACTCAGCTTGAGTGGTGCTCCTGCGGGGAAAGACCAGTCGGGGGAAGAGGGAGGCGGCGCAAGGCGAGGGGCTATTGCAGGGTTCGTGCCAGTAGTGGAAGCGTGAACTCAAGCTGCTGCAAACGAGATATTTGCGTAGATTCAGGTGGCGGAATGACCGAGCGGCGCGTGCCGGAATCGGGATTTGCTCGTTCCGCCCATGGGACACGAGACTTGAAAGTGGAGGTATGGGGATTCGAACCCCAGGCCTCGTCATTGCGAACGACGCGCTCTACCAACTGAGCTATACCCCCAAACTGCGGCGACAGCGTAGCCGCGCTGCCGGGCATTTCAAGAACTGGAAACGCTGCGATCCGCCGAACGCGTCTCCCGGGGCGGTTCGGTGCGGAAAACCTGGTCCCACATACTGGTGGTGACGCCAAAACGCATCTCGGGCGTGCGGAAATGATGCTCCATGTGGTGACGCTTCAAGAATCTCATGACCGCACCCTTCATCGGCAGATGGTGCGTCGCATAGTGGACCATGTCGTAGGCGATGTAGCCCAGGATCGTGCCGGCCATCACCGGGGCGAGCAGATATGGCGCCCCTGCGATCACATCCAGGACCAGCCAGAAGAGCACATAGAAAAAGATCGCCAGGGGAACACTCACCACCGGCGGCATGACCAGGCGTGTCTTGATGTGCGGCTGGAAATGGTGGATGCCGTGAAAGAGAAAGAGGATCTGCGCTTGCGTCTTGTTCCGCGGCTCGAAATGGAAGACAAACCGGTGCAGGATGTACTCCATGAGCGTCCAGAGCAGCGCCACCCCACTGGCAAACGCCGCGACAAACCAGACGGCCGAGAAACCCTCCGGCCAGCGCACCACGCCCAGGATGACAAAGGACCCGACGACCGGCAGCCAGATGAGCACGACGGCCTGCGGCGTGACATGGGTGAAGAACTCCAGCCAGCGCGATCGAAAAAGCCGCACCGCTTTGGGATCCGAGTTGATCTCGCCGTGCGGAATCGCCGACGCATCCAGCGCCATCAGTTCATCGAGCAGTTTCATGCAACGGGCTTCAACGTAAACTTTGCCACCGGCCAGGCCGCGGCTGTCTGGTGACAGCATCCCTCCGACGCGGTTGCCATCGCTCCGATCCATCCTCACCGGAAACCAACGCGCGTCAATCCCCACATGTCGCCCGCCTCACCGAACGACCTCGGACACGCTGCCATCACCCGGCTGCTTCTCCTCTTTTCGCTCGCGGCGCTTTCCATTCACCTCCTCACCAACAGCCGTTATGGCTATTTCCGCGACGAACTCTACTTTATCGCCTGCAGCCGCCATTTGGATGCGGGCTATGTCGACATGGCGCCGCTCAGCGCCTGGCTGCTCCGGCTCCAGGGCACACTCTTCGGCAACTCGCTTTTCGCGTTGCGACTCTTCCCCGCGGTTGCCGGCACACTGACGGTCGCGCTCACCGGCACCCTCGCGCGGGAAATGGGAGGCCGCGCGTGGGCGGTCGCGCTGGCGTGTACCGCCTCATTGAGCGCCCTGCTCTATCTCGCCGTGGGGAACTTCTATTCTATGAATGCCTTCGAGCCGCTCTTCTGGATGGGGTGCGTCTGGCTGCTGGTGCGCATCATGAACGGCGGATCGCCGCGGCTTTGGCTCCTCTTCGGTGCGATCGCCGGCTTGGGATTCGAGAACAAACATTCGTTTGCCTTTTTCGGGGCCGCATTGGTGGTGGCACTGCTCCTCACCCCTTGGCGACGGCAACTCGCGCAACCGTGGATCTGGCTCGGCGGCGCGGTCGCGGCCCTCCTCGCCCTGCCGAACCTCATCTGGCAAATCCGGCACGACTGGGCCACGCTCGAACTGCTCCGCAATGTCGCCCAGAGCAATAAAAACGTGGTGCTCGGGCCGCTGCAGTTTATCGGCCAGCAGGTCCTGTTGATGAACCCCGCGACGCTCCCGCTCTGGCTCGGTGGGCTGGGCTGGCTGCTCCTCGCGCGGAAAGGCCGCCGCTATCGCCTGCTCGGGTTCGCCTACGTCTTCGCGCTCGCGGCGTTCATCGTGATGAAGGGCAAGAATTACTACCTCGGGCCGGTTTACCCGATGCTGTTCGCGGCTGGCGGGGTCGCAGCGGGCGACCTCTTCGCGGAGCGCTTCCGCTGGATCAAACCGGCGCTCATGGCCGCGATGCTGGCGCTCGCCGCGCTGCTCGCGCCCACCATTCTACCGATCCTCCCGCCGGAGAAACTCGTCGCCTACATGAAGGCGATCCAGTTTGAACCGCCGCGCACCGAGACCTCCCACACCGCCGCGCTCCCGCAGCTCTTCGCGGATCAATTTGGCTGGGAGGAAATGGTCACCTCGGTCGCGCGCGCCTACCATCAGCTCCCGCCGGAAGAGCGGAACCGTGCCGCCATCTTCTGCCAGAACTACGGCCAGGCAGGCGCGATCGATTTCTTCGGGCCGCGGCATGGTTTGCCGCCCGCGCTTTCGGGTCACCAGAATTATTACCTTTGGGGTCCGCGCGCCCATACCGGAGACGTGGTTCTCGTGCTCGGCGCCGACGCCGATGACGAGCGGGAGCAATTTCGCAGCGTGGAAGATTTGGGGCCGGTCGCTTCCAGCCGCTGGGCGATGCCGTGGGAGCAACGTCTCCGCATCTATCTCTGCCGCGACCTGAAGGTGCCGCTGCGCGAAGCGTGGCCCGCGGTGAAAAAGTGGCGTTGATCGCGCGCGGGAAAATCGATGGACAAACGGGCCGATTGGCAGCGTCTTTTCTTTTGTGCAACTCGCGCGCAGGAAATTGAATCCAACGCTGCGGCTCGCTGCATCTCACTTTCGCAGGTTCAAACCAGCACGCATCACATCCGCCCGGAGGCTCCAACCATGATGACTGACTTTCGTTTCGCTCTGCGCCAGCTACGCAAAACTCCCGGCTTCACTCTCCTCGCGGTGCTCACGCTCGCGCTCGGCATAGGGCTGAACACCGCGATCTTCAGTTTGATCAACGATCTGTTTCTCCGCGGCCTTCCGTTTCGACAACCGGCGCGCGTGCTCCATGTCTTTTCGCATTTCAAAGAGCAACCCGTCGATTTTCCGCTCTCCGCTCCGCGCTTCATCCATTTTCGGGACGGCCAGACAATCTTTTCCGGCTTCGCCGCCGAAAACGGCCTCGCCGCCACCGTGACGGGGCTGGGCGATCCATTTCAGGTGCCACTCTTCAAGACGACCGCGAATTACTTCGATGTCCTGGGCTTGGGCACGGTTCGCGGTCGCACTTTCCTGCCGGAGGAAGAAGAGGGCGCCGATGTGGCGGTCATCACGGAGCGTTTTTGGAAGGCGCATCTCGGCAGCGACCCGAACGTCATCGGCCGGGCCCTCACGCTCGACGGCGTGGCGCACACGATCGTCGGCGTGATCCCGACCCTGCCCGTCTCCTGGACAGGACCAAACGCGGACCTTTGGACGACGAAACCCTTCATCATTCCCGGCTTCTCCCACGAACGCATGATGCGGGGCACAGCTTTTCTCCGCGCGGTGGGACGGTTAAAGCCAGGCGTGACCGTCGAACAAGCGCGCGCGGCGTTGCAATTGCTCGAGAACACCTACCGCTCGCAATACCCGGAGAAAATCGACGCGAAATCCGGGACGGTGGTCAAGACCTTGCCGGAGGATGTGACGGAGAATCTGCGGCCCGGGTTCGCGACCTTGCTCGGCGCGGTCACGTTCGTCCTCCTCATCGCATGCAGCAATGTGGCGAATCTACTGCTCGTCCGGTTCAGCGGGCGGCGTCGCGAAATTTCACTCCGCATGGCGCTGGGGGCATCGCGTGGCAGTGTGCTTCGGCTTTTTGTTTTCGAGAGTGTCCTGATCAGTCTCTGCGCGGGAATTCTCGGCACGCTGCTCGCGTGGCAACTCGTGCCGCTTGTGCCGCGACTCGCGGCCAACTTTCTCCCGATCGAAGCCGGGAGCGCGACGGCCCTCTCCTTCCCGGTCCTGCTTTTCACGATCGCGCTCTCGCTCCTCACGGGTGTGGTCATGGGGCTCTATCCCGCGTTGCAAAGCTCGCGGGCCGATCTCGTCGATGCGCTCAAAGAAGGCGGCCGCGGCACGGCCGGCAGCGCGCGCCAACAGCGTTTCCGCAAACTGCTCGTCGGCGCGCAGGTTGCCCTCTCGGTCACCTTGCTGGCGGGAGCGTCCTTGCTTATCGCGAGCTTCGTCCGCCTCAGTCATCAGGATCCCGGCTTCAAGCCCGACAATCTCTGGATAGGACTCACCGTCATGCCCCAGGCGCAGTATCCCGATGTCGGATCGCGGACGCGTTTCGCGGATCAACTGACGGCGGCCTTGCGCGCCGTGCCTGGCCTGCAGGAAGCTTCGGTCAGCGGCGGATTTCCGCTCTTCAATGGCGGCGGTGCAACTCTCTACACGCGCCCGGAAGGCAACGTTCCGCCGGTCGCCGAGCGCAAGGGCGCGCCCTCGAACGACGTTACTCCCGGATGGTTCCGGACCCTTGGCATCCCATTGCTCGCCGGTCGCGATTTCACCGACCAGGACGTCGCTGATCATCCCAACGTGATCATGATCAGCGCGGCCGGCGCGAAGACCGTCTTCGGTAACGAAAACCCGATCGGCAAGACGTTGCTCATCACGAGCGGCAGCGTGCCGGTCGAGATCGTCGGGGTGGTCGGCGATGTTCGCTCGCAGCGACTCGATCGGCCCAACGATATGGAGTTTTACCGCCCAATCGCGCAGGAAAATTTTCCGTTCCTCACCATCACCGTGCGCAGCTCACTGCCGCCGGACAGCGTGACCAAATCCGTCCAGGCCACGATGAAGACGATCGATCCCGGTCTCGCGCTCATTCAACCGCAGCCGGTCAGCGAAATCATGGCGCAGGCGCTCGGCCAGGCGAAGTTGATGATGGTGCTGCTCGGCGTCTTCGCCGCGGTCGCCTTGCTCTTGGCCACGGTCGGCATCTATGGCGCGGTCGCCTACACCGTCGAGCAACGCACCGGCGAGATCGGCGTGCGCATGGCGCTGGGCGCGCAAACTGCCGACGTTCTCCGCCTCGTCCTCCGGCAAGGCATGACCCCGGTGGTGCTCGGCCTCGTCGCAGGGATCGCGGCCGCCGTCGGACTAGGCCGCCTGCTCGCCACGCAGCTCTACCAGACTTCGCCTAACAACCCGCTCCTCCTCGGCGCGACCGCGGCGATCCTGGGCTGTGCCGCGCTGCTCGCGTGTCTCTTCCCGGCAAGAAAGGCGACGCACTTGAATCCGGTCGAAGCCCTCCGCACCGAGTAACGCTGGCGGTCTCTCGGATTCGGGAGGGCATCCGCATCAGGCGGTGCCCCGCGAGAGCGCACCTTCGGGCGCGGCGATTCGACTTCCATCGGTCGAAAACGCGCTGGTATGTGCTTTATTTGCATAGAAACCTCATCCCTTCACCGCATATGAAAACCAATCGATTCGTCCGTATTTTAGCAGCCGTCGCTTGCGCCGTCCTCGTTGCCGGTGTGTGCCCGTTGGCCACTGCGGGAAGTGCCTATCGCTACCACGGTTCGTACCACGGGTTTGGCGACGGCCAGTTATTCATCCGCTATGCGCCCACTCTCGGATTCAACGTCGTCGTCGGCGTTTGGATCGATGGTCGCTACGCGGGTAACTTCGCCTGGGGTCACACCTTTCGGCGCACCCTTCCGGCAGGGCCACACGTGATCACGGTGGTGCCGAACGGCCGTATGTCGGGTGCGTCAGAGACAGTCGTGGATGTGCGATCCGGCGCCGCGACGGCCTATTTCGCACAATACCGCGTGAGCCACCTCGCACTCCAACCCGCGATCGATTTCCGAGACTGGCAATACTGAGAGGCCTCTGGCCTAATGCCCGTCAGCTGATGCCGTGTCCAGGAGCGCCCACCCGGGCGAACTCCTCCGGCCGCGGCGGCGTCCGCTCGACCCGGGCAAACAGCGTGTAGCGCGGATCAAAGAGGAATTCGCGCAGCAGCCGCGCCCACGAGGTGTGATAGCGGAGCGTGTCGTAAAACTCCGGCGCGAGCGCGCGCAGTTTTGGCAGGTTGTTCCACGGAATCGAGGGGAAATCGTGATGCTCGTTGTGGTGACCGACGTTGAGCGCGATCCGATTGATCGGGCCGTAATAGCTGAACGTCTCCTGGTCAGGATCGATCGTGTAATGCTCCTGAATCCAGCGGGCCCCGACCGGGTGCAGACCGATCGAGAAGAAGAATGAAAAGACGAGATAACAAAATCCCGCCCACCCACAGAAATACAGCACGGCGGCATCATAGGTGAGCGAGAAGAGCACGTTCACAAAAATCCAACGGTTCCACATCGTGATCGCCTTCAGCCGCGGCGGACGCGTGATTTGGAAGAAGGGAAAGAAGAGGAGCCAGAACGCCTTGCGGTGCCACTTGTTGCCGACGAAGCGCGCTTCCCAGACGCTGGCGAGATCACCATCGAGATCGTAATCACCCTGGTGGGTGTGGTGTTTCAGGTGGTACACGCCGAAGCCGATCGCGCCGGGGAGCAAATTCGGGAGATCGGCCATCATCGCCACGAAGCGGTTCAACACCTTGTTGCGAAAGACGAGATTATGGATCGCGTCGTGAATGATCACGTACATGCAGTGATTGGCGAAGGCGCCGACGCCGTAGGCGACGAGCAGACTGAGCCACCAGTAACTCCAGCCCACCCGGCCAATCGCGTAGGCGATGCCGGTCTGCAGCACCACGATCGAAAAGCAGATGAGCGCGGTGTAGGGATTGCGGCCGAAGAGGGTGCGCACTTCCGGGTGCGCCTTCATGATAGCTCGAGTGCGTTCCGGGTGGGGTTGATCCCATTCCGTGTGATGGAAGTTTGTTTGCACGCCGTGGTTTTTCCAAACGAGTTTACCGCGTCCGGCGGAATCCGCCACGATTGGAATTTGTTCCATCAAATCAAGCTTGAGTAGCCGCGATGCATTCACCTGCACGGCTGCTGGCTTGCATGACAGCTTTTGTCGTCGGTAAAGTTCCGGGCCTATGAAAACGCGGTTCTTAATCGGGATATGTGTTCTCAGCGTGTTTGCCCCTCTGCCGCGGATCGAGGCTGCCAAGCCGCCCCCATTCTTCGAGGGCCTCGGCTCACATCAGTGGAAGATCACCACCAAGTCGGCCAAGGCGCAGCGTTATTTCGACCAGGGAATCGCGTTCATGCACGGTTTCAATCACAGCGAGGCGATCCGCGCCTTTCAGGAAGCGACGCGCCTCGATCCCGAGTGCGCGATGGCGCACTGGGGAATCGCCCTCGCCAGCGGACCGCATATCAATAACACCGTCATGACTCCGGCGGCCGCGGAGCTGGCCTGGAAGGAACTGACCCTCGCCCAACAATACGCCGCCACGGCGACACCGGTGGAGCAGGCCCTGATTGAGGCGCTCAGCCATCGCTACGCAAATCCGCCACCGGAAGACCGCGCGCCGCTCGAAGTCGCATATGCCGATGCGATGCGCGAGGTCTGGAAAGCATACCCGCAGAACGCCGATGTCGGCGCGCTCTTCGCGGAGGCGATGATGGATGTGCGGCCATGGGATCAATGGACGCCCACGGGCGAACCGCAGCCGGGGACGGAGGAAATTCTCGCGGCGCTGGATGCGGTCCTGGTCCTCGATCCGCGGCATCCATTGGCGAATCATCTTACCATCCACGCGATCGAAGGTTCACAGCATCCCGAACGCGCCGACAAGGCGGCGGACATTCTGCGCAATTTGCAGCCGGGCATCGCGCACAATGTCCATATGCCATCGCACATCGACATTCGTCGCGGGCGCTGGGAGAAGGCCATCGCCACGAACGCCCGGGCGATTGAAGCCGACGGCCGTTATCGCGCGATCGTCCGCCAGCTCGGCGGCATGCTGCCAGTCTACGCCGCGCACAACCGCCACATGCTCGCCTACGCCGCGATGATGACCGGCCAGCGCGAGCTCGCAATGAAACACGTCCGGGCCCTGGTTGCAGGGCTGGCTCCGCAGTATCTGAAAGAGAACGCGCTGCAGATGGAGGGAATGCTGGCGCTGCCGCTCGAGGTCCTGGTGCGTTTCGGCCGTTGGGATGAAATATTGGCGGAGCCGGACAATTATCCAGAGTATGCGGCGTTCTCGCGCGCATTTCACCATGCGGCGCGCGCCACCGCGCTGGCGGCGAAGGGGGACACGGTCAAGGCGCGTGAAGAGCAGGCCAGATATCATGAACTCGCACAGCTGGTGCCGGCCGAGACCTACATCAGCAACAACACGGCGGCGGCCGTCAATGCGGTGGCCGATGACATGCTCGAAGGCGAGATCCTGGTCCGGGAAGGCAAATTGGACGAAGGGCTGGCAAAATTGTCCGACGCCATCAAGAAGCAAGACGCGCTCAAGTACGACGAGCCACCCGGCTGGATGATCCCGGTGCGTCACACCCTCGGCGCGAGTTTGATGAAGGCCGGTCGCTTTGCCGAGGCGGAGAAAGTATATCGCGAGGACCTGAAGCTGTTGCCGGATAACGGCTGGTCTCTCCTCGGCCTCGCCGACAGTCTTCGCGAGCAAAAGAAAACAGACGACGAACTCGCCGCCACGGAGACGAAGTTCAGGCAGATCTGGGCGAAGGCCGATACCAAGATCACGAGCTCGTGCCTCTGTCAGCCAAAGCAGGCGAGCACGAATTGACAGAGCGCGCCGGAGAAGATTGAGGCCAGAACCCTTCCGGCGCTCGAACAAGCTACTGCCATGGACAATAAGAAACGCGCAAACATCGTCGCCGCATTGAAACACGCCTACGCGTCGGAATTGGAGACGGTGCAGAACTACCTCGCCAATTCCGTCGACCTCGATGGAGTGCGCGCGGAGGAGATCAAGAAGGCGCTCGCCGCCGATATCCAGGAAGAGCTGGGCCACGCGACCATGCTCGCGAAACGCATCAAGGTGCTCGGCGGTCGCGTGCCGGGTTCGATGGAGCTGGAGCGCGAACAGGATTACATGCAGCCGCCGAAGGACTCGACCGACCTGATTACGGTGATCAAGGGTGTGATCGCGGCGGAAGATGCGGCGATCGAAGGCTACGAGAAGATCATCAAACTCTGTGACGAGGTGGATCCGGTAACCCAGGACCTCGCCGTCACGCTGCTCGGGGATGAACAGGAGCATCGGCGGGCGTTTGTAGGGTATTTGACGGAGTTCGAGCGGAAAAAAGCGTAGCGGCGCCAGAGAAACGTCCAACGCTCAACGTTCAAAGGCAGAGAACCTTTACGGAAGCTCGGTGAGGCCTGGCTTGCCTTCGGTGATGCGATAGCGGCGATTGGGCGCCACGTTTTCGAAGCGTTGTTCGGCGGCGCCAGGCCACTTGACCGTCACCGCTTTGATGGCGGTGGCGTCACCGAGCCCGATCTCCTGCGCGAAGGTGGAACCACCGTAGCTGCCTCCGCTGGAAACCAGCGTGTGCAGCGTCCCGGCTCCGTGTGGGGTCTCGACTTCGACCGCAATGCGGGCGCCGAGGGCGCTGCGGTTCGTCTGGCCGACCAGTTGCAGCGTGAGCCACGGGCTCGACGTGCCGGGATTGATGAACAGCGCCCGCGGAAAGTAGTCGCCAGGGTATTCGCCGCCGAGCACCTGCAGAATGTCCAGATCGCCATCGCGGTCGATGTCGCCGACCGCGACTGCGCTGCCCTTCTGCAGATGAGCAATCCCGGCTCCGCTCGAGACGTCTTCGAATTTCGCCCCGTCGCGATTTCGGAGCAGGCGCTTCGGGACGATCGCGCGATAATCCGGAGCGCCGGTGGAGAGATACAGATCGGGCCAGCCGTCGTTATCGAAATCGCCCGCCACCGCGCCAGTCGCGTAATAGACATGATTCAACTGCGCTTCCGCGGTTACGTCGCGAAAGCGCAACTCTTCCGCCGTGGGCGCTTTTCCCACGCGGGCGCTTTCGTTGTGATACAGGCGCGGCAGCTCCGCGGTATGCGGCAGGCCCAGCAAATCCGCCGCGACCTGCCCGGCCGCGTAGCTAGAGCCGATTTTCGAATAGCCCGTCACAAACAGATCGAGCCAGCCATCCTGATCGTAATCGAAAAAGAGAACGGCCGAGCTGTGCGCCGGTTCCAGCCGGGTGGGCCCACCAAACTGGCGCGACCCTTTTTTCTTTTCATTCGGCCGATTCCCGAAGAGCAGAGCCGGCCCGTAAAACTGCGCCACGGCCAGCTCCGGGTAGCCATCGTTATCGACATCGCCCCAGGCCGCGCCTTTGACGTAGCCGATGAGGTTCAGCCCCGCGGCCGCGGCGACATCGGTGAACTTCCCGTTGCCGTCATTGCGGAACAGTTTGCACGCGCGCGGCGGCCGCGCGGCCAATTCCTGATAGAGCGGGATCTCGAAGCCCGGCACGGCGCTTGATTCAATCCCGACGAACAAATCGAGGCGGCCGTCGTTGTCGAAATCGCCCCAGGCCGCGCACTGCGTCGGGGCGAAGAAGAGCAAACCAGCCTGCTCCGTTACATCCTCGAAAGTGCCATCACCGCGATTCCGCAGGAGCGACGGGGGCTGGTCGCCGAGCTCGCCGAGCAGGCCCGCCCCGCGCAGGACGACAAGGTCAAGCCGGCCGTCGTTATCGTAATCGGCTTGCAGCAAATTCATTCCGCCGGTGAGCCCGAGCAGTCCGGCCGCTTCCGTTCGATCTTCGAACGTGCCATCGCCCTTGTTCTGCAGGTAATGCAACTGATCGCGCTGCGGGTCTAGTCCTGACGAGCTAATGAAGAGATCAGGGAAGCCGTCGCCGTTGAAGTCATCCATCACCACGCCGCCGGCCAGCGCCGGCAGGCCAAGATTGAGCGTGGAGGCAACGTTCTCGAACCGCGGAATCGTTCCGGTCGGCGCAAATTTCTCCGGCGGAATCAGCCAACGCTCCGGCACTTTGTCCGGGTGCTCTTCGATCGTCATGCAGGCGACATTCAAGAGCCAGCGCGCCGTCATGTCGCCGGGGTTTGCCTCCAGCAGCTCGAGGTATTCACGGATCGCGGCGCGAGAGCCTTCCTGATCCTTGTGCACACCGCTGCCCTCGATCGGCAGCAGGCAGGAACGCGGCCCATACATCGAACAGCAGTTCGCCTGCTCGCCCATGCGCAGATAGGACACGGCGAGATAACCGCGCAGGATCGGCAGAAAATTTGTGTCGAAGTCCTGCGGCCGCGCCAGGACGACATCCTTCACTTTCTGGAAACCTTCCGCCGCTCCGCGACTGTCGCCGCCGAGGAGAAGCTCGTACGCGTTTTGCGCGTCGAGAAACGCACGGGTGCGTTCGTCGACCGGTTTGTCGACGTGCCGCAGATAGCGCGCGAAATGCAGATCCGGGCGCTGCGCGATGACGCGGCTGTCGTAGTCGCGCCCGAGCTTTGCCAGCCGCTCCGCCATGCGGCGATTACTCGCCGGTGGCCCCGCCGCCAATGCGGACGAGACGGACAAAAAGACGGCCCACGCCGCAAAAGGAAGGGCGGCGCCGAAACGAACGCGCACCGCTACGGCTCGACCGCGAAGTTAAACATCATGGCGTGATCTTCGTGTTCGAGCTTGTGGCAATGCGTGACGTAACCGCCGAGGTTGTCGGTAAAGGTGCCAATGACGCGTACCACGCCCCCGCCGACCGGGACGTTGAAGGTATCCTTCCAGCCGTCATCGCCGGGCTCCGGCGGCACACCGTTCACGTCGATAATCTGCCAATGGATGTCGTGGATGTGCATCGGGTGCGACTGACCGGAGTTGTTCACGAAAGTCCAAATCTCCGTCTCGTTCAGCTTCGGCCTGGCATCGACGCGCGTCGGATCGTAAAGCTGGCCGTTGATCGTCCAGATCTGCCGCCCCTTGTAGAGCGTTTGTTGGAGCGTAAACGTCCGGTTCACGGTCGCCTCTTTCGGCGAAATGCGCTCCATGGGCCGCAGCTTCTTCGGGACATAGCTCTCGTCGGGGGAGTCGGCCTCCCGCACGACGTCGAAGCGCATCACGTCGGCAATCACCGGCGTGCCGGTCGTATCGAGATTCTTCAGGATCACGCTCGTGCCGAGCGGATACTGCGCAAAATCAATCACGACCTCGATCCGTTCGCCGCTCGTGACCGTGATCGACGGCCGCGACACCGGCGCACCCAGGAGTCCGCCATCGGTCGCGATCTGGACCAGCGGATCGCCGTTGCTGAGGGCGAAAATGTACTGGCGCGTATTCGAGCCGTTCAGGATGCGGAAACGCATCTTCTGCCGCGCCACCTGGAAGTATGGTTGCGGGGCGCCATTCACGAGCAACCGGTCGCCATAAACGCCGGTGCGAATAGTGGTGTCCGTGAGCGGATAAACGAGCGCGCCGGAGTAGTCGAAAATGCGATCCTGCACGGCGAGGGCGACGTCGTTCTCGCCGCGCGGCAGCGGGAGCGATTCCTCGTATTCGTCGTGCAGAATGTAAAACCCGGCGAGGCCCATGTAGGCATGCCGACCGGTCGCATCAACCGCATGATCGTGATACCAAAGCGTCGCCGCCTCCTGGTTGTTCGGGTAGGTGTAGGTCTTCATCGCCCCCGGACCGATCAGATCCAGCGGCAATCCATCGGACTCCGGCGGCGTATGACCGCCGTGCAAATGGACCGACATGCTCTCCGGCAAATTATTTGTCTGTCGCACCACGGCGCGGCGGCCGCGGTGGGCGACGATCGTCGGGCCAGGATATCGGCCGTTGTAACCCCAGATCGTCGTGAGTTTGCCCGGCAGGATTTCCACCTGGCCCACCTGCATCGTGACATCGTAGTAATCGGTCGTTTCATCGCTCGACGTGGGCTGCAGCGTCGGCGGGATCGGCAACGGTACCTGAAACGGAGCATTCGGCGGCAGCGGCGTCAGAATGGTGGCGCCGTCGTCGCCCGCCAGGCAGGGCACAGTGCACGTCACCAAAAGGGCGAAACGGAGGAAAAGTTGGCGGAGGGTCATGGAAAAGGCGCTCAATCTAAGCGGAAAGTCCAAATTCGCCAGCAGCTTTCTCCATTCCGCCGGCGCACCCGGAACGCGCAGGACCCGCTTGCGGAGCGCAGTCGGAACAGCTACGGAATCAGCTGATTCATTAACCATCAGAAGGAACACACACGATATGCCAGCAAGAACGAGTTCAGCAGTTTGGGAAGGCACCCTGAAAGGGGGCCACGGAACAATGAAGGTCGGGAGCGGCGCCTATGAAGGCCCGTTCTCGTTCCTGTCGCGATTTGAGAGCGGCAGCGGGACGAATCCCGAGGAGCTGATCGGCGCGGCTCTGGCGGGATGCTTCTCGATGGCGTTGTCGGCCAATCTGGAGAAAGCTGGACACCCGGCGACGCGCGTCAGCACGACCGCCAACGTGAAGCTGGAGATGCTGGAAAGCGGGCCGAAGATCACCACGATCGAGCTCCAGAACGAATCCGAAGTCCCCGGCATCGACGCGGCCGCATTTCAGGAACAGGCGGAGAAAACGAAAACCGGCTGCCCGGTTTCGAAGGCGCTCACCGGCACGGAAATCAAGCTCACCGCGACGCTCCTGTAGCCGCGCCGACGGCCAGGACAACACCGCCACGACTAGCGCGGCCCCGAAGATTTAAGGAGCTCGGCAACGCAACCGACGAAGTCTTCGATTCCGCTGCACTTCGCAAAGAAGCTGTAGCCGCTCAGAATCCCGCTGGAAACAACGCCGCCCCCCAAGTCCGGGTTCATGCTCAGGAAGACGACGGGGATGTTCTTGGACGCCGGATCCTCGCGCAGTTCGCGGGCGACCTCGGTGCTCGCCGGACGCGGCGTAATGAGGTCGAACAGGATCAGGTCCGGCTGAAACCAGCGGGCGGCCTGGACAGCGTGGCGACTGTCGTGTTCCTCCTTGATCACGTAAAGGCCGGTCTGTTCGAGCGCTTCGCGGACCAGGGCGGTGACACGTGGCTCTTCGTCGACCAGCAGTATTTTCTTCAGGAAAGTCATCTAATTGGCGTTTTCTAGAATTTATAAGCACCGCCTATGCCATGCGCGGCGGCCGCGGCTGGAACTCTCGCTTTGTTCTCCCTTCGCGCGTGCTTAGTGTGCTTAATTGCTGATCCCGTATGTCGACGACTGCCAAAAAGGCCACATCTGAGCCCAGTTTCGAAGCCGCCATGGACCGGCTCGAGGCGATCGTCGACCAGATGGAATCGGGCAAAATGATGCTTGAGGAGTTGATCGTGCGCTACGAGGAAGGGAATGAAGCTGGTTAAGACCTGCCAGGAACGCCTCGCAAGCGCGGAACAACGGATCGAGATCATCACCCGCAATCACGCCGGGAAACCGGTCGTGACAGCATTTTGAAGCCGGCCGCGGAAGCCACGCCCGCCCCACCGCCGCACCGCCAACCAGGAGAAAGCGAAAATGACGAAGTCAGACTCTTCTAAGGCCCCCGCGACCACGCCGCTGCTGCCGGGCATCCGATCGCCGGCCGACGTCAAGGCCTTAAGGCAGCAGGACCTGCCACAGCTCGCGCAGGAAGTGCGCGACGAACTGGTCAGCGTTCTTTCGCAGACCGGGGGCCATCTCGGGCCGAACCTCGGCGTGGTGGAGCTGACGATCGCGCTGCACCGCGTCTTCGACACGCCGAAGGACAAGTTCGTCTTCGACGTCAGCCACCAGGGCTACGTGCACAAGATGTTCACCGGCCGGCGCGAGCGCATCGACACGATGCGGCAATACCAGGGGCTGAACGGCTTCCTCCTGCGGACCGAGAGCGAGCACGATTGCTATGGCGCCGGGCCACGCCGGCACCGCGTTATCGGCCGCGCTCGGGATGGCCGTCGGGCGCGATTTGCGCGGCGGCGGACGAACATGTGGTGGTGGTGGCGGGCGATGCGGCCTTCACCTGCGGCATCAGCTACGAGGCGCTGAACAACGCCAAGTCGCAGACGAAGCGCTTCATCGTCGTGCTGAACGACAACGAATGGTCGATCGCGAAAAACGTCGGGCGCGATCGCCAGCTACTTGAACAACGATCGCGACCATCCCGACCTACGCGCACCTGCACGACAAGGCGCGCCGCTTCGTCGAAGATGATCGGCGGCAAGTGCGCGGTCGACCTCGCGCACAAAGTCGAGGAGGGCGTGAAGAACCTGCTCGTCCCGAGCGTGATCTTCGAAGAGCTCGGGCTTGCGCTACTACGGGCCGATCGATGGCCACGATATCCCGCTGCTCATCCGGACCTTTGAATTCCTGAAGACGCAGGACGAGCCGGTGCTGCTCCACATTCTCACGAAGAAGGGCAAAGGCTACGAGCCGGCGATCGCGAAGCCGGACAAGTTCCACGGGCTCGGCAAATTCGAGCCCGAAACCGGCGAAACGGCGCCGCGCCGGACGCCGACCTACTCCGAGCTGTTGGGCAAGACGCTCGGCGAAGTTCGCCGACTCGAACAACAAGATCGTCGCCATCACCGGCGCGATGCCGAGCGGCACCGGCCTGGGCTTTTTCCAGGCGCAACATCCCGACCGCTACTTCGATGTCGGCATCGCCGAGGAGCACGCGGCGCTCTTTGCCTGCGGCCTCGCCACGCAGGGACTGAAGCCGTTCCTCACGATCTACTCGACCTTCATGCAGCGCGCCTACGACATGATCATCCACGACATGGCGCTGCAGAATCTGAACGTCGCGCTCTGCATGGATCGCGGCCGGGCTCAGCGGCGACGACGGCCCGACGCATCACGGCCTCTTCGATATCGGCTACCTGCGCCACGTGCCGAACATCGTGCACATGCAGCCGAAGGATGAAGATGAGTTCGTCGACATGCTCTGGACGATGGCGAACTACAACTCCGGGCCGATCGCGATCCGTTATCCGCGCGGCGCGGGCACTGGCGCGGTGCCGAAGGCCGCGCCGAAGCTGCTCGAGATCGGCAAGGCGGAAGTGGTGCAACACGGCACGCGACGTCGCCATCTTCGGCCTCGGCAACATGTTCGAGGTGGCGCGAGGAAGCGGCGCGCAAACTCGAGGCGCAAGGGATTCTCGGTGGCGCTGATCAACCCGCGCTGGATCAAGCCGCTCGACACCGGCACGCTCGAGTTTTTCGCGCGCGGCGTCGGAGGTGGTCTGCACCATCGAAGACCACGTCCTGCACAACGGCTTCGGCTGCGCCGTCATGGAGCATCTGCACACGCAGATGATCAACACGCCGGTCGTTCGGATCGGCTGGCCCGACCAGTTCATCGAGCACGGCACGATCCCGATTCTGCGCAAGAAGCACGGCCTCACCGCCGACGCACTCGTGGAGAAAGTCCTCCCGCTGCTGCAGCGAAGCAAATCCCGCCAGACGAAACCGAGCGCTGCCTAGTCCTCACTGCCTGGTTGCTCGGCGATCGATGTTGATCAGAGCCCGCCGTTGCGTTCAGTCGACCCGGCGAGTTTGAAGACAAGCTTGTCGGTTTGGCCGTTGTCTACCCGTTTAAAAAAATGCAGCCTGACATTCGTGACAGACGTTCCCAGCGCACCAAAGTGAGCCCGAATGTCTGATCACGAGCCTATTGCAATCATCGGCATCGGCTGCCATTTCCCGGGCAGCGGAAAGGGCCCAGAGGCGTTTTGGAGACTGCTCTGCGCGGGCACTGATGCGGTCGCGGAGGTGCCGGCGGATCGCTGGAACGCGGACACTTTTTACGACTCGCGACCGGGCCAGAAAGGCAAATCTATCTCGCGCTGGGCGGGCACGCTGGAGTCGATTGACCGGTTCGACGCGGGATTCTTCGGGGTGTCGCCTCGCGAAGCGGAGTGTATGGATCCGCAGCAGCGGATGTTACTCCAAGCGACGTGGGAGGCCATGGACGACGGCGGGGAACTGCTCGATCCGCTGCGCGGATCACCCGCGGGAGTCTTCGTCGGCATCTCGACCTACGAGTACGCAATCCTGCAATCCACCATCGCCGACCAGAGTTCGATTGACGTTTACAGCGCCACGGGTGGTGCGACGAGCATCGCGGCGAATCGCATTTCCTACTGCCTCAATCTGCACGGGCCGAGCGTCGCGGTGGACACTGCCTGCTCGTCATCACTGGTCGCTTTGCACCTTGCCTGCGCGAGTCTGTGGAAAGGCGAGTGCCCGCTGGTGTTTGTCGGCGGGGTCAACGCGATCGTCACCGCAAACACGTTCATCAGTTTCAGCCGCAGCGGCATGCTTTCGCCGGATGGGCGCTGCAAGGCGTTCGATGCGACGGCCAACGGTTTTGTGCGCGCGGAAGGCTGCGGCGTCGTGCTCTTGAAGCCGCTCGCCGCGGCTCTCTCCGACGGCAATCCGATCTATGCTGTGATCCGCGGAACGGCGGCGAACCAGGATGGCCGGACCAATGGAATCTCGCTGCCGAGCGCGGCGGCGCAGGAAACGTTGGTACGCGAGGCGTGCCGCACCGCCGGTGTCACTCCGTCACAGGTGCAATACGTCGAGGCGCACGGCACGGGAACACTCGTCGGCGATCCGATCGAGGCCACCGCGCTCGGCGCGGCGCTGGGCGACGGACGCGACGCGCGAACGCCACTCGTGATTGGGTCCGTAAAGACAAACATCGGCCACATGGAGGCCGGCGCTGGCATCGCGGGCATCATCAAGACCGCGCTCGCCCTGAAGCATGGCCGGATTCCTCCGAGCCTGCATTTCAGGAACCCGAACCCGCACATTGATTTCGCAAAACTGAAGCTCAGTGTCGCGCAGAAGCTGAGACCGTTCCGGAATGGATCGGACCTCCCAATCGCCGGCGTCAACTCCTTCGGATTCGGTGGCACCAATGCGCACGCGATCCTTCAGGCGCCTCCTCCTCAAGAAATCAATCTCGTGACCGACGAGCCGCCAACGGATCGCGCGCACCTGCTGGCGATCTCGGCGCGCTGCGAGGAATCGCTGCGTGGCCTCGCTGAAAAATATGCCACGTTCCTTTCCGAAAGCGGCGAGGGCTGCGGCCTGAGCCTCGGAGACATTTGTTTCACCGCGGGCGCGCATCGCACGCGCCATCCGCATCGCCTCTGTGTCGCGGCTGATTCGCGTGAGGAAATGGTGGAGAAGCTCCAGGCCTTCGTTATCGGAGAGACACGCCCCGGACTTTCTGCGGGCCACGCCGCGGACGATCAGTCGCCGGTCTTTGTTTTTTCCGGCCAGGGGCCGCAGTGGTGGGCGATGGGACGTGAACTGCTGGAGCAGGAACTAGTGTTTCGCGCGAAGATCGAGGAATGCGACGCGATCCTGCGCGAATTCGCAGACTGGTCGCTGATCGAGGAGATGACGCGCGATGAATCTTTTTCGCGCATGGATGAGACCGCGATCGCGCAGCCGGCGATTTTTGCGCTACAAGTCGCTCTCGCCGCACTGTGGCAATCCTGGGGCATCCGGCCCGCGGCCGTTGTCGGACACAGCGTGGGCGAAGTCGCCGCGGCGCACGTTGCGGGCATGCTCAGCCTGCGCGAGGGGGCGCGCGTAATTTTCCAGCGCGGTCGCTGCATGGATCTCGCGGGCGAAAACGGCAGAATGATCGCGGCCGCGCTGACGTGGACGCAGGCCGAGGAGATCGTGGCACCGTGGGCCGGTCGAGTCTCGATTGCTGCGCTCAACAGCCCGAACTCCATCACGCTCTCGGGCGACGCCGATGCCATCGAGGCAATCGCGGCGCAACTAGAAGAGCGCTCGATTTTCTGCCGCCCATTGCGCGTGAGCTATGCTTTTCACAGCCACCAAATGGAGCCGGTGCGCGATGAACTGCTTCGTTCCCTCGGCGAGGTGGAGACGCAGCCTGCGTCGCTCTGTCTGTTTTCGGCCGTCTCGGGTGTCGAGTATGCGGGCGATGATTTTACCGCCGGCTACTGGTGGCGAAACGTCCGCATGCCGGTGCGCTTCGCCACCGCGATCGATGCACTGATCGCGCGCGGCCACACTCTCTTCCTCGAAATCGGACCGCACCCCGCGCTCACGGGATCGCTGCAGGAATGCATGGCGCACCGTTCGTTGGGCGGGACCGCGATCGCCTCGCTGCGGCGCAAGGAGAACGAACTCGCGACCATGCTCGGCTCGCTCGGTGCACTGCACGCGCTCGGCTGCGCCGTGGACTGGAAGGCCCTGCATCCTGCGGCACGTGCGGTGCGGCTCCCGTCCTACGCCTGGCGCGAGGAGCAATACTGGCACGAGGCCATGGAAAGCCGCGAGTCACGGCTCGGCGCGTCTCCGCATCCGTTCCTGGCCCGGCGAATCATGGCTGCCGACCCAACCTGGCAGACACGGCTGGATCTGCAGGCCGCGCCCTTTCTGAAGGATCATCTCGTGCAGGAACACATCGTCTTCCCGGGGGCGGGTTATGTGGAGATGGCGCTGGGAGCAGCGAAGTTGTTATTCGGCGAAGCGCCGAGCGTCATCGAGGAGATGGATTTTCAAAAGGCGCTCGTGTTGAAGGAGGCGGATGACGTGGCGCGGATTCAGTTCTGTCATCACCAGCAGGATTCTACCTTCACGATCTCGAGCTGCGCGGGGGGGGCCGGAGACGCCTGGACGGTAAATTCCGTCGGAAAAATCCGCGCGTGTCCCGAAGCCAAAGTGTTCGACGCAAGCGCGCCTGAATCGCTGGACATCGCCGGCGCGCAGCAGGTCGGCACCGAGGTAATCTACCGCCGCTTCCGCGAACTAGGCCTGCCGTATGGGCCGATGTTTCGTTGCATCGAAACCGCATGGCGTCGCGACGATGAAGTGCTCGGGCACGTGCAATTGCCGTCGTCTCTCGCATGGGAATCCGCGCGGTATCAGATTCATCCCACCGTGCTGGACGCCTGCTTCCAGTTGCTCTTGCTCGCCGTGCCGGACGCGGATTCGGCGGAGCGCCAGACTCTCTATCTGCCGGTGCAGATCAATCGGCTGCGCTTTTTTGTGAGGCCCGGCGCGAAGCTCTGGTGTCACGCGCGCCTCGCGCACAGAAGCGGTCGTTCGGTTGTGGGCGACATCAAAGTCCTCGATGAAAAGGGGCGCGTTCTGATCGACATCGAAGGCTTCCGCTGCCAGGCGATCAATCCGGGGCGCGCAGGTGGATCCAAAGAGCGCGGACGACTTGCTGTATGAAGTTGTTTGGAAACTCCGCCCGGTGGCGGTGACCGGAATCGCACCAGCACCTGCGGTCATGCCGATTTCGATGCGGAAAATCGGAACGCAAGTGGAAGCATTCGCCCGGAACCTGCGCGTGCAGATGGCCGCCGAATGCGATGGCAACAAACTCAACGCCAGGCTCGATCCGCTCTGCCGATTCTATATTCTCGATGCATTCCGGCAGATGGGCTGGAAGTTGCGCGCTGGCGAGCGAGTGACTCTCGGCGTCGTTGTCGAAGCGGCTGCGCGTGGTGCCGAGGCATCGGCAGGTTTTCGCCAGATTTCTTTCGTTCCTCGAAGCGGACGGACTGCTGAGCCGCTCGGACGAAGGATGGAAAGTCCGACGTGCAGCAAAAATCCCGGACATGAATTCCCTCTGGCGGAACGCTCTCGATGAGTTTCCGGGAGTGCTCGCCGAGCTGTCGCTGATTCGGTCTTGCGGACGCGAATTGGCCGGCGTTCTCCGAGGAGACGTCGATCCGCTGAAATTGATTTTCCCCGATGGATCGCTCGCCAGTGCGGAACATCTCTATCAGGACTCTGTGTCCTTCCGCGGAAGTAATCTGCTCGTGGCGGAATCGGTCGCAGCGGTCGTAAGGAATTTGCCGGAAGGCAGGACGCTGCGTGTCCTTGAAATCGGCGCCGGCACCGGCGGGATGACCTCGCACGTCCTCCCGCGCCTGCCCGCGGATCGAACCGATTATGTTTTCTCCGATCTCTCGAGCGGCTTCTTCTCGAAAGCCGAACAGAAGTTTTTCGATTTCCCATTCATGCGCTGTCAGCTCCTCGACATCGAGAAGCCGCCGCCGGAGCAGGGATTCACCGCAGGCTCGTTCGATGTGATCCTCGCGTCCGACGCGATTCACGCCACGTCGGATCTGCGCACGACATTGGCAAATGTGCGCTCGTTGCTGGCACCGGGAGGCCTGCTCGTGCTGCTCGAAATCGATCGCCCGTCGCGCTGGCCGGACTTGGTTTTCGGACTCACCGATGGGTGGTGGCGGTTCACGGATACAGATCTGCGGCCATCCCACCCGCTGCTCGAAGCTCCTGAATGGCTCCATCTGTTCGATGAAGCAGGGTTTGTCGAAGCACGGGCGATCTCAGACCGAGCGAACAGCGCCAGGGCGAGGCAGACGATAATCCTCGCCAGCGAGCCACTGGCGCCGGAGCGAGCTACGGTGCCGGCCAATCTCGATTTGCACAGAAATGGACAGCCGGTCACATGGCTGCTGTTCGCCGATCACGTCGGCACAGTCGATGGACTCGCCGCTCTGCTCAGCGAGCGGGGTGATCAGGTCGTAACCGTGCGCTCGGGCACCGAATACCGGCGTGTCGGTGACACGGAATTCGAGATCAATCCCGAGTCGCCCACCGAAATGCTGCGACTGATCGCCGAGGTTCGCGCCAGCGGCATCCCCGCGATCTCCCGGGTGATTCATTTTTGGAGCCTGAACTCTGCGACTCCCGCGAAGTTCACACCGGAGTCGCTGCTGAAAGCGCAAGCCGAGATCTGCCATTCGCTCCTTCATCTCGTGCAGGCGCTCACCGCGGAGTCCTTCAGCGTATTGCCGCAGCTTTATCTGATCACGCGCGGCGCCCATGCCGTCGAACACACAGATAAGGTGGCCGTGACCCAGGGTCCGGTGAATGGGCTCGCAGCGGTCATCGCGAACGAATTCCCGAAGTTTCGCTGCCGCACAATTGACCTCGCGCCTAACGAGACGACAGACGAGGCGCGTCTCCTGTTCAGCGACCTGTTTGCCGACGACGAAGAGGATCAGGTCGCGCTCCGCGGTGCGGCGCGTTACGCGAGCCGCGTCGCGCGCACCTCCGCCGATCGCCACGCTCGGCGCGGGAGCCCCGACGGACGGCAAAAACCCTACCGCGTCGAAATCGAGTCCGCCGGTGCGCTCGACAATCTGGTTCTGCGCGAGCACACCATCCGCAGACCGGGTCCCGATGAGGTCGTCATCGAAATCAAGGCCGCCGCGCTCAATTTCCGCGATGTGATGAAGGCGCTCGGAATCTATCCGGGCGACAACGACGACGATGCCTTGGTGGGCGACGAATGCTCGGGCGTGGTCACGGCCGTCGGACGCAACGTGAAGCATCTGCGCGTCGGCGATGCGGTCATGGCAGTTGTTCCCGGCTGTTTCGCGTCGCATTGCACGATGCCCGCGGCGCTCGTCCTGCGAATGCCCGCGCGGACCAGCTTTGGCGACGCCGCCACGATCCCGATCGCGTTTCTCACTGCATGGTATGCGCTGCATGATCTCGGCCGGATGAAAAAGGGCGACCGCGTGCTGATTCAAGCGGCGACCGGCGGCGTCGGCCTGGCGGCATTGCAACTGGCGCGGCTGGTCGGCGCGGAAATTTTTGCCACCGCGGGCAGCGCGGAGAAGCGCGATTTCCTCCGCGCGCAAGGCGTGCAGCATATCATGGATTCCCGCTCGCTGACGTTTGCCGATGAGGTGCGCGTGATCACCGGTGGGAGAGGCGTGGATCTCGTCCTCAATTCGCTGGCCGGAGAGGCGATCGCTGCCGGCATCTCGACCCTCGCAACCGGCGGACGTTTCCTCGAGATCGGCAAACGGGACATTTACCAGAACTCGAAGATCGGGCTCCGTCCCCTGCGCAACAACGCTTCCTTTTTCGTCATCGATCTCGCCCAACTCATGCGCGAAGACCCGCCGCTGGTCGCCTCGATGCTGCAGCGGCTGCTGCCCATGTTCGCGAGCGGGAAGTTGCATCCGCTTCCGTTCCGTGTCTTTCGCGTATCGGAAGTGACGGGCGCATTCCGCCACATGTCGCAGGCGCGGCACATCGGAAAAATCGTGCTCTCGATGGAGAACGATCCCGTCGTGCCCGTCCCCGCACCCATGGTCAAGCCAATGCGTTTTCGCAGTGACGCGAGTTATCTGATCACCGGCGGTCTCGGCGGGTTCGGTCTCAAGATTGCGGAGTGGATGTTGAGAAACGGCGCCGGCTACGTGGTGCTCGCGAGTCGGAGCGGAGCGGCCACCGACGACGCCCGCCGCGCGGTCGCATCGCTAAGAAAACTCGGCAGCGTGCTCGTGGTGAAAGCCGACGTCAGTAGCGAACAGGACACCGCGCGGATCTTCCGAACCATCGCACGGAAGCTGCCGCCGGTTCGGGGCATCATGCACGCAGCGATGGTGCTGGATGACGGCGTTCTCGTGCAGCAGACCGCGGCGCGTTTCCGCCGTGTGATGGCACCGAAGGTGAGCGGCGCCTGGAATCTGCACCTGCGCTCGAAAGGGCTTCCGCTGGACTTCTTCGTCCTGTTCTCATCCGTCGCGACGATTGTCGGCAGCCCGGGACAAGGTGGTTACGTCGCCGCCAACACCTTCCTCGAATCGCTCGCTCATCACCGGAGGACGATCGGCCTGCCCGGCCTTGCGATCAATTGGGGTGTCATCAGCGAGGTGGGTTTTGTCGCGCGCAACGCAAAGTTGAGCGAGTTGCTCACGAGCAATGGCCTCACCGGCATCACACCCACACAGGCCGTCGGGATCCTTGGAAAGCTGTTGCGGGGCGACGGAGCGCAATTCGGCATCGGCCTCGTGGACTGGCAGCGGCTGGCGGACTGCTTTGCCTTCGTCGGGACATCGCCGCGCTTCTCGGACGTCGTGCAAGCCCGGCATTCGAATCAGCCCAAGGATGGCCGATCCTTCCGCGAGGAAGTTCTCTCATTGCCCGCAACCGAACGACTGGGAGCGGTAACGACACAACTCAAGGAACAGATCGCGAAGGTCCTGCGCACCTCGGCCTCGAAACTCGACACGGAGCGCCCGCTCAACGAACTCGGCCTCGATTCGCTGATGGGGGTCGAACTGCTGAACCGGATCGAGACCAGCCTTGGCGTCTCGCTCCCGCCGACCAATCTCGCCGCGGGGAATTCCATCTCGAAAATGGCCGCCCAGATTCTGGAGATCATGCCTGGGGCAACGCCCGCCCCGACCGCGGAAGCGGAAGGAATTCCCAAACCGCAGGCGTCGCCTTCCTGCCTCGTACCGCTGCGCACGGGTGGTTCAACGGCGCCGCTTTTCTGCATTCACCCTTCCGGCGGCATGGTGAACGTCTACGAAAACCTGGTGAAGCAACTCCCACCCGAACTTCCGGTGTATGGCATCCAGTCGCGCGCGCTCTTCGGGAGCGGCGTCGAACATTTGACCATCGCCGCGATGGCGCAGCACTACGCCGGCTTGATCCGGGAAAAACACCCGCGCGGCCCCATCCGTTTGCTCGGCTTCTCGCTGGGCGCCTTCGTGGCCATGGAGATTGCGCGTGTCATGGAGGATGCCAACAGGGCGGTCACGTTTGTTGGGCTGATTGATGCGGACCTTCGCTGGACCGAAAAGGTAAATTTAAAACAGGAGTTCTTCCGTCGGCATAGCGTCGAGATGTACGGAACATTCACGCGGGAACTCGGGCTCCTGAGGCCGCTTGCCGCGCAGGAGCTTGAAACATATGCGGGGCAGGTCGCGGAAGAGATTGCCGAGGCGCCACCGGCAATGCGCGCCGAGGTCGCGCTCCGCTCTCTTACCACGCACGGTCATTTGTTACCCGGACTGCCCGACAAATTGGTGAAGCAGTACCTTGCCCTCTTCTTCCTCCACACCAATTTCCTCGGCGAATGTTCACCGGCCGTGATCAGCGCCCCGCTTGCGGTCTGGGCCGGCAGGCAGACACAGGACGAAGCTTCCGCCTGGCAAAACTACACCAGCGGAGAATTCCGCGAAGAGTCCATTGATGGGGATCATTACGACCTGATGTATCCGCCACTGGTGAACTCACTCGCCGCGCAATTGATCGCTGCGCTGACCAAGCCCCGCAGCCGGCGCGCCGTCGAGGAAGCCATGCTGGTTCCAGCGTAGAGCGCGAGATTCTCCAAAGACGAATGGATTCGCTCCTCATCGAAGCACGCGACCTCCGGCGCGCCTACGACAATGGAGCCGTTCAGGCGCTCCGCGGGGTAAATTTTTCCATCTCGCGCGGTGAATTCGTCTCGATCATGGGCCCAAGCGGATCGGGCAAGTCCACGCTCCTGAATATCCTCGGCGCTCTGGAAACCCAGTTCGATGGCGACATCACGATTGACGGCGTCAATCTCCACCAGTTGGCCGAACCGGAGCGATTCCGGGCGCGCGTCATCGGCTTTGTCTTTCAGTCTTTCCATCTGCTGCCGACGTTGACCTCGCTGGAGAATGTCCAGGTTCCCATGTTTGAAATGCCATGGGCCGCGGCGGAGCGACGCAAGCGCGCCTCGGCCCTGCTCGATTCCGTCGGACTGGCATCGCGGATGAACCACCTGCCTTCGAAGCTCTCAGGCGGTGAGCGGCAGCGCGTCGCCATCGCCCGAAGCCTCGCGAATGAACCGCGCCTCCTGCTGGCCGATGAACCAACCGGCAATCTGGACAGCATCAGCGCGGGCAAGATCCTCGAGGTATTGCAGGTAATTCATCAACGGGACAACATGACCGTCATCATCGTCACGCATGAACCGATTGTTGCCGGACAGGCGCAGCGCATCTTGCAAATGCTCGACGGACGCATCGTCAACGACGCACCGTCCGCCCAGAAAGCCTGAGCCGCCATGTCGTTCCTCACGCTTGTTCTCAAAAACCTTCTGCGCCGTCCATCCCGCAGCCTATTGACGATCATTGGCATCGCGATCGGGATCGCCGCAGTGGTCGCGCTCACGAGCCTCGCGTGGGGATTCGAGCAAACCTGGAATAATATCTACAAGGCGCGGGGCACCGACATCATCGTGACCAAAGCGAGCACGCGCAGCGCGATGCCGGCGCCATTTGACATCAGTATCAGGGATGAGTTGAAGGCGATGCCCCACGTCCGGGAGGTTGCCGGAGTCCTGGCCGAAATGTTCGGCGTGGAAGACTCGCCGTCGCTCATAGTTATCGGCTGGGAACCGGGAACGTCACTCTGGGAGCACCTCAACCTGCTGCAGGGACGACTGCCAGCGGCGATGGCAAACGACGAACTTCTCCTCGGAACGATCGCCGCCGACATGCTGCGCAAGAAGGTCGGTGACAAGGTCCAGATCGAGGAGGTGGAGCTCACGGTCGTGGGAATTTTCTCCACTTCGGCAATGGCGGAAAACGGCGCGGCCATCCTGCCTCTCCCCGGAATGCAGGCGCTGACGAATCGGAAGGAAATGGTCAATTTCTTCGACGTACGCATGGACCCCAACACCAAGCCGGAGGAGTTGGAACAACTCCGTCTCTCGGTTAAAGAAAAGTTCAAAGGGCTGACCGCATTCAATCCGGGCGCCGTCGCCCAGAGCAACGTCGGTATCCAGATCGCCAAGGCAATGAGCCTGGCCACTTCCATCATCGCCCTCGTGGTCGGAGCCGTGGGCGTGATGAACACGATTCTCATGAGCGTGTTTGAGCGACTGCGAGAAATCGGCGTGCTCCTGGCGATAGGCTGGCGGCGCGGACGCATCTTGCGGATGATTCTCTTGGAATCGCTGGCGCTCAGCTTCGTTGGCGGAGTGGTGGGATGCGTCCTTGGCATTGCTGGCGTGTCTGCACTCCAGGCGAGTCCATGGATTCGCGGGAAATTGATGGGTGAAGTAAGTCCCACGCTCCTCGGTGTCGCGATGCTTATCGCCTTCGCGCTCGGAGCTCTCGGCGGCTTGTATCCCGCCTGGATCGGGTCGCGGATGTCGCCGGCCGATGCCTTGCGTCACGAATGAACCCGCGAATTCACGCCGCACTCGCGGCAGTTCTCCTCCTGTCGGTTGGGCCGCTGCTCGCCGCCGACCGCGCCACCGAGGAATTCGTCCGCAGAGTCCTGGAAACCCAAAATACCGTTGGGGCCGTGATTCGCGGAAAACTCTCCGTCGAGGATCCGACCTCTGAGCTGGCGGTCGCGGTGCAGATTCGCATTCGCTTGCGGCGTGATGCCAACGTGACCCGTCTGCTTTACCAAGTCCTCTGGCCCGCCACGCGCAAAGGCGAAGCACTTTACCTGGAGCGTTCGGCCAGGGGTGCGATCACGGGTTTTATCTTTGCACCGCCCGATAAAACTTCGCCGGTCAATGCCGCGTCGATGGCTCGACCGTATCTCGAGTCCGACCTGACCGTCGAGGACCTGGCGGAGGATTTTCTGCAGTGGCCTGCCCAGAAAATCAGCGGCGAGGAGACCATCGGCACGGATGTTTGCAAGATACTGGACTCGCGTCCGCCGGCCGGCGCCCAGAGCACCTATTCGCTGGTTCGGACCTGGATTTCCGCGGAAAGACTGGTGCCGCTGCGGATCGAGAAGTTTCGCGATGGACGTCCCGCCAAGCGATTCACCGTCCAGAAAACTACCCGCCACGACGGGACGTGGGTGCCGGTCGTCACCAGCGTGCAGAGTGCCGGCCAATCCCGGGAGACCATCCTCGAGCTCTCCCGCGGCGAGCGCGACGTCGAGATTCCGCTCGAAGAGTTCGCCCTCGATCGAATCCGGCAACTGGCACCGACGGCAGCGCCGGAGCCCAAAGAATAGCCGCCGCGTTTGTCGGCAAGTCCGCGGGTTGGGGGTGGCAATGCAATTTGCTTGAGCAAAGCAGCGCCTGACGGAACGGTAGTCGCTCCGACAGCACGACGGCCTGCGGACGGATTTACGTCAAATGAGCGCCATTGAAGCCAAAGGCCTGACCAAGGTTTACCGCACCTACAGGAAAGAGAGCGGTTTGCGGGGATCGATCAAAGGGTTGGTCCGGCGCAAGTATGACGAAACGCGCGCGGCGGATGACGTGTCGTTCCAGATCGAGCAGGGCGAGCTGGTGGGTTTCCTCGGCCCGAACGGCGCCGGCAAAACGACGGTGCTGAAGATGTTGTCGGGGCTGCTTAATCCGACCGCGGGCGAGGCGCGGGTTCTTGGTTTCGTCCCTTGGGAGCGGCACAACGAAATGAAGCGGCAATTCAGTCTGCTGATGGGGCAAAAAAACGCGCTCTGGTGGGATTTGCCCGCGCAGGAATCGCTCGAGCTCAACCGCGCGATCTACGGCATCGACCGCGCGCGTTTCCGGCAGGTGGTGGACGGGCTCAGCGAACTGCTCGACGTCCAGGATAAGATGAACGTGATGGTGCGCGAGTTGTCGTTAGGCGAACGGATGAAGATGGAGCTGATCTCCGCGCTCATCCATGAGCCGCGCGTCCTCTTTCTCGATGAGCCCACCATCGGCCTCGATGTGGTGAGCCAGAAGCGCGTGCGCGAATTCCTGCGCGGCTACAATCGCGAACACGGAATCGTGACGATGCTGACGAGCCATTACATGCAGGATATCGAGGAGCTCTGCGACCGCGTCATCATCATCGACCACGGCCGGATCTTCTTCGACGGGCCCCTCAGCGACATCATCGACCGTTTCTCCGGTTACAAAATCCTCAGTCTCACCTTTGCCGATCAGGCCGAGCGCGACTTCACCGTCTACGGCGAGGTCATCGAGCAAACCCCCGCCTCGGTGCAGCTGAAAGTGCCCCGCGCGCGAGTGACGGAAACCTGCCGGCAACTGCTGGAAAACTGCCAGGTCACGGACATCAACGTGCAGGAACTGCCGGTGGAAGAGGTGATCCGGCAATTGTTCGGCGAGCGGACGACTCTGAATGCGGCCGCGGCGGAGCAGACGCGGAACGCGGCGGCGGCAGCCTAACGCCGCTGCATCGCGAGCCTGATCTCGTGCACGTAGGCCGGGTTCACCTCGAACGCGGTCACGGGCATGGTGGCGAACTCGGTCTGCTCGCAGTACGGCACGCTTTCCACGAACCCGGCGGACATGAGACTATTGATCGTGTCGGTGACATCGTCGGGCTCCATTCGGGTATGATCGAGAATGTCGGAGCCAAGCACCGGCTCGGAAAACCCGACGGCACGGATTACCGAGAGTTCCCGGCCGCTGAGCTTGATGGTGCGCATGCCATCTTTCGAGCAGCTTCCATACCGGTCTTCGGCCCCCTCAAGCCCCGAGCCGCTCCAGATTTGGCAGGACGCTGTCCGTGATCCCGGTTGCAAACGTCGGGTAACGCCGCGACCAGCCAAGCGCCTGCAGTTTTTCACTGCTGACCCGCTTGTTGCTGTTGCCGCGCCGGCGCTGGGCCGGTGTTTCGCTGACCGGCGGCAGCGGTCGACCAAGGTGCTGCGCGAGAAACTCGTAGCAGGCTCGCTGCGTAAGCGGCGCGCTGTCGCTGACGTTGAAAATGCCGCCCGCAGGAGGTGTCCTTTCGATCAGCAGCAACAGCGCCGCCGCGGTATCGTCGCGGTGGATCTGATTGATGAAGCGGTCGCTGTCCGGTCCGAGCAACGCGTCGCCCGACAAAAACTTGCGGAGCAACGCTGAGCGGCCAGGGCCGTAGATTCCGGCCAGGCGTGCGACGAGTCCCCCGCGCGCGAGGACAAGGTCTTCGGCCTCGCGCAAAATCCGCGCGGTGCCGCGTTCCGGTTCGGCGGGGCTGAGTTCCGTCACCCACTCGCCGGTCGTTTGGGCGTAAACGCTGGTGCTGCTGGTGAAGAGGAGCCGCGCCCGCGGGAATGCGGCCGCGAGGTGGCGCGCGCTCCCGAGATAAACGCGGCGGTAGTCCTCCTCGCCTCCTCCGCGTGAACTCGCCGCCTGGATCACCGCCTCGAACTCGCCACCGGCGCGCGCGACGGCCTGTTGGTCAGCGAGGTCGACGGCGCGCACGGGGTAGGGCCGGTCCGCCAGCCGGGCGGCTGACTGGGCGGAAGCGGTCCACCCGGTCACATCCCAGCCGGCGGCGTGGAACAATTCCGCGGCCGCCGAGCCGACGTAGCCGCAGCCGGCGATCAGGATTCGCGCCATGCGGTCACGTCAGGTCGCGGCCGCGATCTCGAATTTCCTCGAACGGATCCGACTGCGTGGCGCGGATTTGCCGCAGCCGAATCAACTCGAGCATGGCCAGAAACGTGACGACGATCTCGACCCGGGAGGCCATGGAGGCGAACAGTTCCGAGAAGCGCAGTGGCACGCCATCACCGACGCGACGCAGGATCCACTCGATCTTGTCCGAGACGGTGTAATGCTCACCGAAAATCTCCTGGAGATCCTCCCGCGCGTCCACCCGTTTGAGCACGTTTTGGAAGGCGTTGATGAGCTGGAAAATGCCGACTTCGCCGAGCCGGAGCGGCGCCGCCGCGAACGCATCGCTGCCATTCGCCGGCCGCACAAACATCCCCTCCTGCTCCAGCTGCCGCACCTGCAATTGGGCGGCAGCTTCCTTGAACTTCTTGTACTCGATCAGCTGCCGGATCAGATCCCAGCGCGGATCATCCTCCTCCGCCTCTTCGTCCGGCGGCTGCTGGTCCACCGGGAGCAGGCTGCGACTCTTCAGGTAAATCAGATTCGCCGCCATCACGACGAACTCGCCCGCGACGTCGATGTTCAGCTCCTTGAAGGCCTGCAGATATTCGAGGTACTGACGCGTGATTCGCTCGAGCGAGATCTCGTAGATGTCGAGCTCGTCGCGTTTGATCAGATACAGCAGGAGGTCGAGCGGGCCCTCGAAAATCTCCAGCTTAACTTTGTAGTCGGTCTCCATTGCTGCCGCCGCTGTTCAGTTCTGTCGCAGCGATTGACCGCGCTAAACCGTCTCCGCTTTGCGATGAACCCAGACGCTGTTCACGACGCCCAGACCGAACATGATCATGAGGACGAAATGAGCCGCTGTAGCTGATGAGCGGCAAAGGCACCCCCGTGATCGGCAGCATCGAAATCGTCATCCCAACGTTCTGGAAGATGTGCGTGAAAATGAGCGCGGCTGATGCCGACGACCAACAGCATGCCGAAGCCGATCCCCCGCGCAGAACGCCACAAAAAGACACGTCAACAGCAGCAACGCGAACGCGCCGAGCAGACGCCGCGCCGCCGACAAAACCCCACTGCTCACCGATGGCGGAAAAGATGTAGTCGTTGTGCACGGCCGTCGCCGGCAGAAAACCGAGCTCGATCTGCGTATTCGGCGCCTTGAAGCCCTTGCCCGACCAGCCGCCGGATCCGATCGCGATCAGCGATTGATTGATCGCCCACGCCGATCCCTGCGCGATCGATGTCGGGATTGATGAACGCGGTGATCCGCTCTTGTTGATACGGCTTCAGCCCGAGATTGATCGCGATCGGGATAAACGCCACCACGATCAAGACGATGCAAATCAGATAGCGTAACGGAATGCCGGCGACGAAAAGCAACGCCAGCAGCACCGGTCCCCAGATGATGATCATCCCAAGGTCGGGCTGCATCAGGATCAGAAGACAGGGCGCGCCGACAATCGCGCCGCAGAGCGCCAGCCGCAGCATCGGATGCATCTCGCGGAATTGGCTCAGGAAAAGCGCGAGCACCATGATGCCCGCGATGACCGCGAGCTGCGCCGGCTGGAAATTGATCGGGCCCAGGTGCAGCCAACTGCGTGCACCGTAAACCTTCGTGCCGATAAATCGGGTCAGGATCAGGAAAACAAGGCCGGCCAGATACATCGGCAGCGCGCCCCATCTTATCCATCGATAGTCGATCAGGCTCGCGACAATGAACGCGAGGAAGCCGACCGCGACCCAGTTCGCCTGCTTGCGCCAGAACTCCGCCGCGATCGGATCCTGGTCGCATGTAAGTCGCGCTGTAGACTGCGATGACGCCGAAGATCGCGAGCGCCAGCATATTGACGAGCAGGAGCCAGTTCAGGCCGAGCAGTTTTCGAAGAAATGGAGTCATGTCTCAGGCATCGCGCTTCTTTGGTGACGCGGAGAGGATTCTGAACGGCGCAATTATCAAGATGGGCGCGTAAACGCGGTGGCGCAGCGATCGCGAGGCCGGCATTCTGGTTAACGGCGTGGATGCCAAATAACGCGCGATTTCCATCCGTAATATGTGCTATTGTGACACTTCCAGCTTGACATGCATTCGGTAGCACGTTATTGACTCATGCGCTTGTACAGTCACGCAATAAAATAGCCCGTTTTCTTGCTCAGCCACCGGAACCGCCCTAAACTACTCGTTAGGCATTTATCCGAGAATACCCGAATGGCGAAGAAGACGAAACGAAAATTGTCGCCGGCGCGAGCTGCCGATGCAGCAGCATCTCAATCTCGAGCACGAAGGACGCTATTTTGATCTGCGCGCAATTTTCGATCGCGTGAATGCGCGCCATTTCCGCGGACGCTTGCGCGGCTACAAAGTCGTTTGGGGCCGGCGCCGCAAAGCAGCGTGCCGAAGGAATATTTTGTCTTCGGCACCATTCAGGAAGAAGATCGCGTCATTCGGATCAATCCGCTGCTCGATCAGCCGTTCGTGCCGCGGTGGTTTCTCGAATACGTCCTCTATCACGAGATGCTGCATTCGGTGGTGCCCGACGAATTCGACTCCAGCGGTCGGCGTCGCGTTCACACCGAAGAATTTTATCGCCGCGAACGGAGTTTCCCGCGTATCGGCGGGCCCGGCGGTGGGAAGAAGAAAATCTCGCGCGCTTCTTGCGCTGAGCTGGCGACGCGTGCCAGCGACGCCAGAACGTAACTGGTCGCTCCGCTCGCATACGCCTGGGCGGATCGTTCACCGATTCAGACAGCGAGGGTGTCGTTGCTACGTTCTTTTTGATGAGGTACCAGAGCGTTGTCGCGAGCAGGAGGGAGATCAATTTCGCGCGCCAATTGTTCAGGATCAGTTTCTTCATAGGTGCCGTGGAGCAAAATTTCGCCGATCCGCTTGCCGGAATGTCTCCGGAGTAAAATTGCGCTCGATCCGGCGCCGATGGCAGATCGAAATGGCGCCGGTCTCTTCTGAGACGATGACCGCGATCGCATCCGATTCCTCGGTAATGCCGAGCCCGGCGCGGTGCCGCAAACCAAGACTGCGATCCAGCGTCTCGCGCTGGCTGACCGGAAAAATGCAAGCCGCCGCGGCGATCCGGCCGTTGCGCATCACCACCCCGCCATCGTGCAGGGCGCTTTTCGGATGAAAAAGCGTGAGCATGAGCTCGACCGAGAAAACCGGCATCGAGGTCCACGCCGGTCTCCTCGTAAACGCGAATCGACGTGTCGCGCTCGATCGCAATCAAGCGCGCCGAATTGCTTGTTCGCAAGTTGCGTCACGGCCTCCGCGATGTCGTGCACTGTCTCGCGCTTTTCGCTCGTGAGGGAAAAGATCGGGTGCCCGCCCAAGTTCGGCCAGGCCACGGCGCAGCTCCGGTTGGAAAATCACGACCAGCGCCACCGCGAGGAAGACCGAAAAGCTGCGAATGATCCAGCCGATCACCGTCAGATTCAGCAGCTGCGAGATCAGCGTCAGGGTTAGAAAAACGATCGCGAGCCCGGTCAGCACCTTCGCCCCGCGCGTCCCGCGAAAATAAAGATAGCCGTAATAGATCCCCACGCTCAGGAGGAGGATCTCGAAGAGCGCCGCGCCATTTATCGAGCCAGAGCTGGAAGAGTCTGCTGGATCATCGGCCGGCATTTCAGAAGAGCTTCAGTCGATGCGGAGCGCATCGGCATTTGGCTTCACGTCGTGGACCCGCAAGCACGTCGGCGCCGCGCGCGCGCAGCAGCGCGGTGCAGGCGATCGTCGGTGCGAGTTCGATCGGTCATCTCCGGCACGACCAGTGATCTTTGCCGAGGAACGATTTGCGCGAAACGCCGACCACGAGCGGGCCGCTCTTCAACCCGCAGTCGCGGGAGATTGGCGAGCAACTCGAGGTTGTGCTCCAGCGTTTTTCCAAACCCGATTCCCGGATCGAACGCGATGCGCCATGGGATCAATGCCGAGTCTAGGGCGCGCGCATATTGTTGTCGAAAAAAATCGCGCTACTTCGCGCGACGACATCGTGGTAAGTCGGGTTCAGCTTGCATCGTCCGCGGCGTGCCTTGCATGTGCATGATGATTAACGCCCGCTGCCTCTCTCCGCGGCGAGCGCCATCATCTCCGGATCGCCACGCCCGCCGGTCACGTCGTTGATGATCGCGGCGCCGGCCTCGAGCGCCGCGCGCGCGACCTCGGCTTTCGATGGTGTCGATCGAAATCACGAGTCGCTCCGCGCCGGCGCAGTTCGCTGATCACCGGAACGACGCGCTCCATCTCTTCGTCTGCCGCGACCGCCTCCGCGCCGGGCCGGGTCGATTCGCCGCCGACGTCGATGATTGTCGGCGCCCTCCGCGCGCCATCTCGCACGCCGTGTTCAACCGCCGCTTCGGCGATCGAAAAACTCGCCGCCATCGGAAAAGGAATCCGGCGTGACATTCAAGCACGCCCATGATGCAGCGCGCGTTCGCCGAGCGTCGATGGCGTGGCCGGCAACTCTCCAGAGCGTGGCAGCCATCAGTGTTCAGACTATCACACGCGCCGCTTTATTCGACCGAGCCGCCGCTCGCGGCTCGAAAGTCGGCGCACCAGCTGCGCTTTCAATCCCGCTGATTCCGATGCTTCGAACGCAGAATCGACAGACCTAAAGACAGCAAATCCTCCGCATCCTCGCGCGCGCCCGAAATACCGGCCGCTCGACAAAGTCGAGCTCGGCAAAGCGCTCGGACGCAAGAGCGGCGTGCGGATGGCCTGAACCAGCGCTAAGGAGCTGGAGCGCGCAGGCGAGATCGCGCGCATCCGCAAGAATCGCTACGTTCTTCCTTCGGAGGCCGATCTCGTCACCGGCACGTTGCACGTCCATCAGGCTGGCTTTGCGTTTCTCACCAGCGAAGAAAAACCGGGCGAGCAGGACCTCTTCATCGCGGCGGAAAATACCGGCACGGCGATGCACGGCGATCGCGTCGTCGCGCGGATCACGCGTGATGACGTTACCCGCGGGCGAACGGCGGGACGCGACGCCCGGAAGGCCGCGTCATCCGCATTCTCGAGCGCGCCCACGACACGATCGTCGGCACGCTTGCAGCAGTCGCGAAACTTCTTCTACGTCGTGCCGGATGATCCGCGCATCGTGCACAACGTTTACGTGCAGCCGCCGCGCCGGGGCGTCGCCCCGGCGGCCGACCGGCGGGACAAAGTGGTCGTTAGGCTGGAGCCGTGGGAGTCGCGGCACGTCAATCCCGAAGGCGAAATCATCGAGGTGCTCGGCCGGGCTTCCGCCCCCGGGCGTCGACATGCTCTCGATCATCCGGAAATATCAATCTGCCGATCGAATTTCCGCGCGCCGTGCTGGAGGAGGCGGAGCGAATCCCGGAAGACAGTCGACGCCGAGTCGTTTTGCGCCGGCCGCGAAGACCTGCGCGAGCAATTCATCGTCACGATTGATCCCGACGACGCGCGCGATTTCGACGATGCCATCAACGTCGAGCGACTCGCCGGTGGCGGCTGGGAGCCTCGGCGTTCACATCGCCGACGTCGCGGCCTACGTCACGCCGGGCAGCGCGCTCGATCGCGAGGCGCTGCAAGCGCGGAAACAGCGTTTACCTGCCGGACCGCGTCATCCCGATGCTGCCGGAGCGCTTGAGCAACGGCGTTTGCAGTTTGAAGCCGGACGTCGATCGGCTGACGCATTCGGTCTTCATCCAATTCAGCAAAGACGGACGCCGCAGCAGACGCCGTTTCGCGCGAACCGTGATCCGGAGCGCGCGCCGGCTCACCTACCGCGAAGCCTTACGCCATTCTGCAAGCAGCGAGCCTCGACGACCAGCTCGGCGACGTCTGCACACCGCGTGGGAGCTGGCCGCGCTACTGCGCCGGCGGCGCTTTGAGCACGGCTCGCTCGACCTCGATTTTCCCGGAAGTGAAAGTCCGGCTCGATGGCGAAGGCAAACCGGTCGCGACTCGAGCGGATCGAGAACGACGAGTCCCACCAGCTGATCGAAGAATTCATGCTCGCGGCGAATGAAGCGGTCGCGCACGAGCTGAAAAACCGTCTGATCCCGACGGTCTATCGCGTTCACGAGAAGCCCGACCGGACAAGCTCGCCGAATATCGCGAGCTGGTGTTGAGCTACGACTACAAGGCCGGCGACCTGACGCAGCGCCGGGAACTGCAACGGCTGCTCGAGTCCTTCCGCGGAAAACCGGAGGAACAGGCGCTGAAAATCGGCCTTCTGAAAAGCCTGAAGCGCGCCCGCTACGCGCCGCAGCCGCTCGGCCATTTCGGCCTGGCGAAGAACAACTACACGCATTTCACCAGCCCGATCCGGCGTTATGCCGATCTGGTTGTGCATCGCGCCCTTGCGGAACGCGATGCACCCGCGGCGGGCGCGATCGAAGCCGGCCAGATCGACTCAATCGCGGAACACATCTCGACCACGGAGCGCGTCGCCGGCCGAGGCGGAGATCGAGCCGGTGAAAATGAAAAAGCTCGAGTTTTTTCAGCGGCAGCTAGACGCGAAAGATCCGCAGATCTTCCGCGCTGTCCGTGCTCGAGGTGAAGAACTTCGGCCTGCTGATCGAGTTGCCCGATGTCCTGCTGACCGGGCTGATCCACGTCTCGTCGCTCACGGACGATTTCTACATTTTACAACCCGGGGCAAAGAACGCTGATCGGCCGGCAGTCGCGCCGGCGTTTTTCGGTTGGTGACGAGCTGCGCGTCCACGTCGCCCGGGTCGACATGTTCAAACGGCAGGTCGATTTCGCCCTCGCCAACAGTGAGCCACGCGCGCAAGGAAAAGGTCAAGGGCGCCGCAATGTGCAGCGGCGCACCTGACTCGCCGCACACTCACACCGCAGTCCCGCCGTGGCCTGTTCATCCGCCCGCACGTTCCGTCCTACGCAAACACCGTTTGCGGAGCGTACACGAAAGGGCTGGCGATATGATCGCCAGCCTTCCGGGAGAACTTTCGGACTTACGGCTTCAGGAAGCGCCGAAGAACAGCGAGACCACTCAAACCAGAACCGAGCATCATCAGAGTCAATCCACCCTCGGGAACGGTGGTTTGAGTTGGGTTGAGGAGGGTCCACCCTGTCATCTGATACCGGGAACTCTCAATGAGCACCTGCGACGCAATACCGTCCCCGATGTCGTGTGGTTCGGCGTTCCGTGCCAGCTCAATCACCGTGCCGGCAGCCAGGTCGGCAATGTTATAAACAATGGCCCCGCCATTGGGACCGTCATATGCAACCAACAGGTATTGGAACGTACCGGGAAGAGTCAACGACACGATTGCGCCCATCGCGTTAGTACCGAAGGCCAGACCACCGGACGAAGTCGCGATCGCCCCCGCGGCGGTTGCCGCCGGCAGAGGATTGGCAAAGTTGCTGCTGCGCTGATACTCCTCGCCACCGATAATGCCAAAACCGCCGTTCGCGATTGAGAGGAGGTAGTTCGTCATGATTACATCTCGCTCAACTTGGCCGCCCAAGTCCTGAGGGTTATTGATGATGGTGCCAAGCGAGCAACCACTGTTGATCAAAGCGTAGCCCGACCCCCCATTCAGGGCCATAGTCACCGCTTGGGCATTTCCAAGACAGAAGAGCGTGCATGCGATTGCGATCCAGCGGATCTTTCGGCGCGAGATTGTATTTATCATATGTATTTCAATTTTCCCTAATTACTGTGCTCACAACGATTAATCGTAAGCACTCATTATGCCATCAAATAGATCGAATACATAAACTACTTTATTTCAATTACTTATGTCTCATGCAATGTCTAGATCCAATGTCCTAGTATTGAGATTTCGTCAAGTTTCCCGACACCGTCGGAAGATCCCAGTTTAGACGATGCTTGGTACAAGATATTGATAATCAATTATTTATTTCGTTCCCTTCTCACATCTTGGACATTTCGACTTTGGGCTCCCCTAACCCTCGCGCAGGCCCGACATCCGCTTCACGTAGCGAAAACGTTCCAGGCGTAACTGGTCCACACACGGCCCCGCGCCTCCACCGTCACCGATAGAGTGGCGGGCCTTTCCGCGGAAGGAACTCCGGTCAAGCGGTTTGCGGAAAATCTCCACGCGAGATTTTTCTTCCATTCCGGCGGCGAGTTCAGATAACTTGCTCCCTCGCTGGCCATGGAAGACTTCATCGAAGCGAAGCAACTGCAGATCGAGCGGAAGCTTTTCCAATTCGAGGTACGCGAAAACGAACGCGGCAAATTCCTCCGCATCACCGAGGAAGCGCATGGCCGGCGCAACACCATCATCGTTCCGAGCACCGGGATCGACGAGTTCACCGCCGCGATCGCCGAAGCTGTCGCCGCCGGCACGCGCCTCTCGGCCACCCCTTAGCGTCGGCGGCGCTCGCGGCCGGCGTTCCGCTGCGTTGACACTTCGCGCGCCGCGGCAGACTTTGCGCTCCCCTTGCGCACAGCGCAGATCGATCCCCATTCACATGCCAACGAGAACGCCTTCGACCCGTCGCAATTCCCGCCCCGCCTCACCCGCCCGGACTTCCTCCAGAAAACCGCACCGCTACGTTTACAATTTCGGCCGCGGCCGGGCCGATGGCGACGGGAAAATGAAGCCGCTGCTCGGCGGCAAAGGCGCCAACCTCGCCGAGATGACGCGCATCGGATTGCCCGTGCCACCGGGGTTCACGATCACGACCGAAGTCTGCACCTACTTTTACGCGCACAAGCGCACCTACCCGCGCAGCGCTGCAGGCGCGAGATCGAGGATGGCATCGCGAACATGGAGCGGATCATGGGCACGAAGTTTGGCGATACGACAAAGCGATGCCGTTGCTCGTGGCGGTGCGTTCCGGCGCGCGCGATTCGATGCCGGGAATGATGGACACGATCCTGAATCTCGGACTCAACGACGAGACCGTCGCTCGCGCTCGCCCACGCGACGAAGAACGAGCGTTTCGCCTGGGATTGCTACCGCCGTTTCATCCAGATGTATGGCGATGTCGTGATGGGCGTGCAGAAGCGCGAGGGCGAAGATCACGACCCGTTCGAATCGGTCATCGAGCACTACAAGGACGAGAAGTACGGGCAGCACGACATCGATGACTCGAAGCTCGACGCCGCCGATTACCAGGAGCTGGTCGTGCGTTTCAAAAAGCTGGTGAAAGAGCGCACCGGCAAGGCGTTCCCGAACGATCCCTGGGATCAACTGAACGGCGCGGCCGGTGCCGTCTTCGGCTCCTGGATGAACGACCGCGCGATCGTTTATCGCCGCAAATACAACATCCCGCAGGAATGGGGCACGGCGGTCAACGTGCAGGCGATGGTCTATGGCAACACCGGCGAGAATTCCGGCTCCGGCGTCGCCTTTACGCGCAACCCGGCGAACGGCGCGAACGAATTCTACGGTGAGTTCCTGATCAACGCGCAAGGCGAAGATGTGGTCGCGGGCGTGCGCACCCCGCAGCCGGTGCTCGAGTTGAAGAAGCTGATGCCGCAGGCCTACGCGGAATTGCTCAAGGTCCGCGCGCGACTCGAGAAGCATTTCAAGGACGTGCAGGACGTCGAGTTCACGATCCAGGATCGGAAGCTTTTCATGCTCCAGACGCGCAACGGCAAGCGCACCGCCGCCGCCGCGCTCAAGTTCTCGATGGACATGTTCAAGGAGAAGCTCATCGACTGGAAAACAGCGGTGATGCGCAATCCGGCGGATCAGCTCGATCAGCTGCTCGCGCCGATTTTCGACGTCGCGGAAGTGAAGAAGGCGAAGGCGATCGCGAGCGGTTTGCCGGCCGGACCAGGCGCAGCGTCCGGCAAGATTTACCTGAACGCCGACCGCGCCGCCGCGGCCGCGGAGAAGGGCGAAAAGGTCCTGCTCGTGCGCAACGAAACGAGCCCGGAAGACCTGCGCGGCATGATCGCGGCCGAAGGCATTCTGACGGCGAAAGGCGGCGTCTCGTCGCACGCCGCGCTGGTCGCGCGGCAGATGGGCAAGGTCTGCATCTGCGGCGCGTCGGCGTTGCAGATCGATTACGCGCAAGAAGACGGTACCGTCGCCGGCAACAGACCTTCAAGGAAGGCGATTACCTCTCGATCGACGGCACGGCCGGCACGGTTTACGCCGGGCCAGCTCGCGACCGCACCGAGCGAGATCATCACCGGCACGCTGCACGGCGACAAAGCCGCGCAAAAAACCGAGAAATTCAAAGCGTTCAACCAGCTCATGAAGTGGTGCTCGCAGGCCGCGCGGCATCGACTGTGCGCTGCAACGCCGACAACCCGGAGCAGACCGAAAACGCGCTCGCGTTTGGCGCGGTCGGCATCGGCCTCACCCGCACCGAGCACATGTTCTTCGAGGGCGACCGCATCGATGCGATGCGCGAGATGATCCTCGCGGACAACGTCGACGATCGAAAGGCGGCGCTCGCGAAGCTGCTGCCGTATCAGCGCGAAGATTTCACCGGCATTTTCAAGGCGCTGAAAGGCTTTCCGGCCACGATCCGTTTCCTCGACCCGCCGCTCCATGAATTCCTGCCGCACGACGCAGGAGTCGCAGGCGCGATCTCGGCAAAGAAGCTCGGCTATCGAGGTCGAGCTATCGCCGCAGCGCGTCGCGCAGCTGCACGAATTCAATCCAATGCTCGGCCATCGCGGCTGCCGGCTCGGCATTGCCTATCCGGAGATCACCGAGATGCAGGCGCGCGCCGTCTTCGAAGCCGCCGCTGACGTCGCGAAGCAGAAGATCAAGGTGAAGCCCGAGATCATGATCCCGCTCGTCGGGTTCAAGAAGGAATTCGATCTGCAGGCCGAGATCGTCCACCGCGTCGCGAAGGAAGTGATGTCTGCGCAAGAAGGTGAAGTTCGAGTATCTCGTCGGCACCATGATCGAAGTGCCGCGTGGCGCGCTGACCGCGGATGAGATCGCGCAGACGCGCCGAATTCTTCAGCTTCGGCACGAACGACCTGACGCAGATGGCGCTCGGCATCAGCCGCGACGACATGGGCAATTTCCTCATGCCCTACGTCGAGAACGAGATCTTCAAAAAGAACCCGTTCGCCACGCTGGATCAGACGGGCGTCGGCCAGCTCATGCAGATCGCCGTCGAAAAGGGCCGGAAGCAGCGCCCGAAGATCAAGCTCGGCATTTGCGGCGAGCACGGCGGCGATCCTGAGAGCGTGAAGTTCTGCCACCGGCTCGGGCTCGATTACGTGAGCTGCAGCCCGTATCGCGTGCCGATCGCGCGACTCGCCGCCGCCCAGGCCGCGCTCGCGCCGTAGGCCGGGCCGGAGACGCGGCCTACCTCGGGGGCGCCTGGCCTTGCGCGGCGCGTTCGAAGACAAGCCACGCGTTCCAGGCGCGCTCGTGCTCGCCGCGCGCGGCCCAGGCTTCCGCCGCCAGAAAATGAAAATATGCGGGGCAGCCGGGCTGGTCCGTTATCCGGCGGACCGTGATCAGCGCGTCGTCGACCTGGCCACCTTGCGTCTGCTGCTGATACAGCGCGAGGGCGGCTTCGTAATTCGTCGCGTCGGCGATCAGGCTGCGCTGCAGTTGTTCCGCTGAGGCACTCTCAACAAGGCGCGGCAGAGTAGGCGGCGTGGCATGCCGCCGAACCAACTCATAGGCGCCGGCGAAATCCCTGTCGGCTGCTTTCTGCTTCGCCACCCCGCGCCAGGCTAGGCTCGCCATTTCCGGCCTTTCCCTGACGAACGCACCAAGCCGCGCGAGATCGCCCCGGTCGCTCCAAAGTGCGAAGACCCTCCGTTTCTGTTCGGCACTCAGGCGGTTGAGGGCCGAATCATGCGCGAGCAGGCGCTCCAAGCCGGCATTGAACTGCTGCCCTTGCACCCGCTCCAGGTAAGCGAGGGCGAGATCCGGTTCCTCGCCGCCGAGCTTCTCCAGCATCTCGCTGCACGGCGGGATTTACCTGAATCGCGCTCGATAACATGCGGTCGTAAAGCTCGGGCCGTTGCGGGCCGGCCCGCCGCAATGCTTCGCGCCACGCCGTCATCGCAAGGACCGGCTGTTCGCGCAGCCAGGCGGCGCCTTCCCCATACGGAACCTCGAACGAATTTGGTTCCAGAAATCGCGCCCGCCGAAAGTCGGCCAGCACCTCCCCCGGCGGCTGCCGCGCGCCGATTTTGCCCAGGGCCCGCAGGAAATAGAGCTGCCAGTCGAGCGGTGCCCACGCCAGTCCCTGCGTGGCGTGGGCGATCGTCATGCGGTTTTGCCGCGCCACGTTCGCGGACTTCGCTAGCCGCCGTTCGTTGTCCACGCCGGTCGGGCCGGGAATCGACCGCTGCTGATGAGCGACAAACACCCAGGTGCCCCCTAGCCCCACCAGCAGCAATCCGACGAGCCGGAAGAAATGCGGAAGGAGCCGGCTCTCAATGCATTCATCGCAACGCCGCGCCGCGAGGCCAAAGAGAAAGAGCCCCGCATAGACGGTGCCGATGCGATGCCCCGCCACATCGACGACTCCGTGGAGCGCGAACAGAATCATCCCAATCAGGGCGGCGAGCCGGAAACGTTGCGCCGTTCCTTCCGCCAACGGAAAGACGCGGCGCGAAAGGACCGCGGCCAGTAGGACAATGAGAATGATCGCCGGCCAGCCGAGTTCCGCAGCGGCCCAAAACCAGTCGCTCTCCGGATGGAGCGCGCGGCCTTGCCCTAACGAAGCGCTGCGAAAAATCGCGAAGACCGGTTCGAAATTCCCAAGCCCGATCCCACACCAGGGCGAGGAGCGGATCAGCGCCGTGGCGTCCTGGAAAATCAACCAGCGAAAGTCGCGCGTCAGCCCAACACCTTCCGCCCCCCGCAGTCCAAAGCGCTCCAGCGTTTGGCCGCCGAAGATCAAAATCGACCGTCAAAAGCACCAGCAAAGCCGAAACACCCAGCGCGATCGTCGCCGCCGAGCGGCTGCGGAGCGCGAGGACGGCGATCCACAGCGCGCTGCCCACCACCAAAATCGCGAGCCCAGCCCGCGAGAAATTCAACACAATCGCCGTTACCAGCAGGGCCAGCCCCGCGAGCCAAAAGAGCCACCGCTTCTTGTTCTGGCGCAGATCATCGTGACCGCACGCCAGGACAAGCAACGCAGTCAGGCCGAGCAGATTGGCTGTCTGGTTGCGATTGGGGAAGGGGCCGAAGCCACGCTGGTTATGCCAGAAGGGCAGTGCCTTGTGAGCCAGGTAGAGCGCCACGCACAATCCCGCCAGCAGGACCGCGCCACCCGCGAAGACGCGAAACTGCCGTCGCACCGAGCGGTTCTCGAGTTGCTGGGTCGCGACATAATAGAACCAGCTCAGCGCGGCGAGGAAACTCGCGAGCGTTCCCGCGGAGATCCACGGCTGCGGCGACAATCTGGTGCCCAGCGGAATGCCAAGGTCGTTCACCAGCGCCTCCCGCCAGGCCGGTTGGAAAAACCACGCCGCCGGGGCAAACGCCAGCAGGGCGCAGCCGATCAGCGCCAGCAGCATCCCGTTCACAACCGGCCCGAGCGAGACCCGCGGGGGCCACGAGAGAATCAGGAGCCCGGCGATGGCGACCACGATTCCCTCCGCCCACTTCTCCGTCGCGCCGCCGAGAAAGCAGGCGAGCACCGGGAGAACGGCGGTAGCGAGATCCCGCCCCGACACACCGGGTCCTCGCGCCCGGCGGACGGGCTTTCGACGGCGCTGCGAGTCGTCACCCATGCAATGAAAGGAACCGCCTCATTGGTATGGGATTAGCTCGCCAATAGCGGAGACTGCTGCTGGAACGATCCGCCGCTACGCTCGGCAGCGAAAATCCCCCCGCGAGCGCGTAGCCGGCCGCCGCGATCCACTCGAGCTGCGCGAAATCGGGGAGCAGACGCGACAGTTTCAGGCGCAAGGCCGCGCCCACAGTTCCGTTTCGGTGCTCGAAGAAGAAGCCTGTCTCGCCCTCCTCGATAAGGTCGTGGACGCAGCCGAGATCGGAGACCAGCACCGCGCATCCGTTCTTCCTCCCCTCGAGCGGCGCCATGCCGATTGTCTCGCCCGTCTCTGCAAGCGACGGATACACAAAAAGGGGATGCGCCTCGATTTTTGCGGTCGGCAAATCACAACTGCGCCGCGCTAGCGTCCCGCGCAGGCGATCCGGAGCGAAGGATGCGAGCCGCGAATCCTTCGACCACCCGAGCGTCGTAATAAATCTGGCGAGCAACCCCGCCTCCTGCGGCGCCGCCAGCGCGCGCAGGTTGGCGTTCACAAACGGGCGTGCGAGGAGAATCATACGCGGGACGCTGCCGCGACTGCGCGATGCGCCGAAACTCGCGCGCATAGAACTCCATCGGCTCCAGCTCAGTCGCGAGTTCTTCGCGGGTACGGCTCGCCCGCTCGGCATATTCCGCTTCGCTCATCGCGGCCGCCTGCTCGAGTAACTGCGCCAGCGCAGCGGGATCCGCCGGTTCGCAAATCAGCGCCTGCCGCCCGGCCGCTTCGGGCAAACCACCATCTCGCGTAATGATGCACGGCACGCCGAGATGGCGCGCTTCCACCGCGGTCAGGCCAAAATCCTCCTTCGTATTGGGCGGTACCACCATCCAGCGGGCGTTTTGAATTTCCCGCGTCTTCGTCGCCTCATCCACGAATCCGAGCACCCGCACGCCGGCGATCGCGCGCTTCTGAATCGCGTACTCGATGAGCTTGCGCAGCGGACCATCGCCCATCAACGTCAGCGGCCATTGCGCGTAATCGATCCGCGCCTGCGCGTACGCGTCCACCAGGGTGTCGATCCCCTTGTTCGCGATCCAACGGGCCAGGAATACAAAACCACGCCGCTGCTCCGGCGGCGTCCAGCCTTCCGGCAGGTTTGAGACTGTCGGCACCTTTCCGGCTGCCGGGGGATTTCCGGTGCGGCTCCCAGGTGTCCCAGACAAACTGCGAGTTGTACCATCGTTCGTCGGCCATCTTCGCGGCGAGTCGCCAAAGCAGGCGGTGCAAGGTCATGGGGCGCGCCATGTAGTTATGGATCGTGAGGATGAGTGGCTTGCGGAAGAAGCGGGTGAAAAACGCCACATCCGGCGGCGCGTTCTGCAGGTGCACGACGTCTGCCCACTTGATCGCATCGAGCAGGTCGCGATCGGCGCCGCGATCGGTGTAGATCACATCGTGCCCTTTTAACATCTCCTTGAGACTCGGCTGGAGCGCGAACCCTTGCACGCGCTTCAGGCAGATTCGCACCTCGAAGTCAGCTTCCTTGCGCAACGCTTCGGCGACCGCGAGCACGAATGCCTCAATCCCGCCGTAGGCGCCGCGGCATGGACTAACAATAACAACTTTCGTGCTCGTCATGCCGCGGGAGCGATTGTGGCGATCTGCTGAGCGCAACGCACGCGCGAATTGCGCGGCGATGTGCGGCCACGAACAGTTTTGCTCCTGCCAAACGTGAAACGCGGTGGCGCGTGCAGAATCCGTTCGCCATCGCAACTCGGCGGTACCGCTCAAATGGCAGAATTTCCTCAAGGCTGGCCCATTCTAAGCTCTACACGAGTTTCGTGAAAAAGAGCACGTCTTCCAATCTCCGAAACGTCGTCACCAGCGTGCTCGGGGCGCTCGTCCTCAACAGCACAATGCCCGCTGCTCTGGCGCTTCCCACCGGTGAGAATGGGGCGGACAAACTTGAGCCAAAGGGTGAGGGCGCGCAGATCGAGTGCACCACGCCCGACGGTCGCGTCATGGAAGTCACTACCGCGAACGAGCAGAACAATACCGTCGACCGCTCGGATCATGGACGATGACACCGTCAGCTGTCCGCTGCAGACGGGCGAGACAACGTTTGTGATCAAAGTCCCGGCCGCCTCGCTGCTCGATCGCTTGAGCTTTGTGAACGAGAACGCAGCCGCCGGCGGCGATCTCAAGATTTCCGTCTCGAACTCCAGGCTGCCCGCCCACAGCCCGAAATGGCAGGAGGTCGACGGCAACATCACCTTCACCGGCAAGCGTCTCTTTTATCTCTCCATGCTAGGCGTGGAAGCCCGCTACGTTCGTCTTTCCTTCCGGGTCGAAAAGCCCGGCCGCATCTCCTCGCTCGGCCTTTATGGCGGGGAGAGGGCCGAGCGGTTCGCACTGCGCTAGCAGCCGGAGGCGGCGGCATTTCGCCCTCCTGAAAACGCGGCCCACGGTGCCCGTTGCCAACCGCCAAGCGCACCTGCCGAAAACTGCTTCATCCCGCCATCGATCGGGAGCCGTCGCCGCAGCCAGGTCGCGAGCGTCGACAGCAAATCTGAGGCTTCTGACACGCGAACGCATTCCCGCCGTTCTCCGCGCCACCCAAGGCACGGGACTAGCTTTTGATACCCGCGGGCTTCGCCGGCCCGAATGATGCGACTAGCAACCGACCCTCATCCAACCGACGAGCCGGTCCAGATCACCCCAGCGCCAGAACCGTCGACGCGCCAACCGCGCTCCAACTCGTATGAAAAAGATTATTGCCCGCCACCGCACCGCCCGCATGAGAGCCCGCAACATTTTGCGCTGGCGGCGCGGGCGACAAATGACGCGATTCGGGATTGGGATGTAACCACCGGCGCGCTGGAGTGGCCGCAGGGGCTGGAATCGCTCCTCGGTACGAATCGTCGGCGGTCCCGGCGGAGATCGGCTTCTGGCAGAAGCACATCCACCCTGAAGATCGCGCCCACACCGCGCAGAGCATCCGCGAGGCGGTGGCGCGCGCGGAACATTGGAGCGGCGAATACCGGTTCCGGCACGCCGACGGGCGCTATCTGCATTTGCTCGAGCGCGCCGCCATCGTGCGCGATCCCGCCGGTCGAGCGGAGCGCTTTGTCGGCTCGCTCATGGACATCACCGCGCGGAAGCAATTGCAGGATCAGCTTTGCCGCTCGCAGAAGATGGAAGCGTTCGGCCAGCTCGCCGGCGGGGTGGCGCACGACTTTAATAACTTCCTCACCGCGATCCTCGGCTACAGCGACCTCCTGCTCGCAGATCTCGGGCCGAAGGGACAGACCTCCAGCCACATCCGCGAGATCCGGAGCGCCGCGGGCCGCGCCTCCGCCCTGACCAGTCAACTACTCGCGTTCAGCCGCAAACACCCGCTTGATCCGCGGGTAATCGACGTCAATGCGCTCATCACCAATCTCGAGCGTTCCCTGCTGCGGCTCGTCGGCGAACACATCGCCATCGAATGCGACCTGCTTCGCTCGCCCGACGGCGCGCACGTCCGATTCGACCCCGGCCAGATGACGCAGATCATTGTTAATCTGGTCGTGAATGCGCGCGATGCGATCCCACACAGCGGCCGCGTCACCATCGCCACCGGCATGCTTCGCATCAGCGATTCACAGCCGCACGCCTGTTCCGATCAGATCGCGCCCGGCGAATACGTCTCCATCAGCGTGACCGACAACGGCGCCGGCATGACGGACGAGGTCAAGACGCACCTGTTTGAACCCTTCTTCACCACCAAACACGATGAGCGACGGCAGCGGCCTCGGACTGGCGACCAGCTACGGTATCGTGCAGCAAAGCGGTGGCCAGCTCTGCATCGAGAGCGAACTGGGCCGCGGCACAACCGCCACAATTTACCTGCCAAAGCTCGCCGCCCCCGCCCCGGCGCCGTACAAGAAACCAGGCGCGCGCAAACTACCTACCGGCACGGAAACAATCCTCGTGCTCGAAGATGATGTCAGTGTCCGCCACATTTCGGTGCGGACCCTGCGTTCGCTGGGCTATCACGTCCTGGAAGCGGCCCGCGGCGATGACGCCCAGCGCCTGCTTGAAGCGGAGAATGGCCGCCGCTTGCACCTCCTCCTGACCGATGTCGTAATGCCACAGATGAGCGGCCGGCATTTCGCCGATTGGCTGCGCCAGACGAGTCCCGCCACCCAGGTCATTTTTATCTCCGGCTACCTCGATGCTTCACTCCAGATCGAGGGCGGCGCGACCGGCATGTTCTTCCTGCCGAAACCGTTCGATGCCGAGCAGCTCGCGGTCAAAGTCCGCGAGGTGCTCGACCGCAAAGTTGATGAATGACGGTTGTTGGTGGATGAAAGCAAGATGGACGGCGGCGGCTCCACCCTAACGATCGACCAGCAACCTGCAGTCTCCCCCGTCTCCTTCGCGGACGTGGAGGCGGCGCGTGAACGCATCAAAGGGGCGGTTTACTACTCCCCCTGCCCGCAATCCATCCCGCTGAGCGAGCTCACCGGCATGGAGATTTATTGCAAACTCGACAACCTCCAGCGCACCGGCAGCTTTAAGGAGCGCGGCGCACGCAACGCCCTCGCGCAGCTCCCGCCCGAGCAACAGAAGCGCGGAGTGATTGCCGCCTCCGCCGGCAATCACGCCCAGGCGCTCGCGTATCAGGGCAAACTGCTCGGCATTCCCGCCACCGTCGTGATGCCGCGTTTCGCGCCGCTGATCAAAGTGAGCAATTGCCAGAAGCTGGGCGCCACCGTCGTCATGCACGGGAAGGATTTTGGCGAGGCTAAAGCCCACGCGCACGAATTGGCCAAGGAGCGGGGGCTGGCCTATATCGATGGCTACGATGATCCGGCGATCATTGCCGGGCAGGGCACGATGGGCCTCGAAATCGTCGAGCAGGTGCCGGATCTCGACGCCGTGGTGGTGCCGGTCGGCGGCGGCGGTTTGCTGGCCGGCGTGGCGCTCGCGGTGAAAACGCTCCGGCCACACGCGAAGGTCATCGCTGTCGAAGCGGAAAACGTGGCGAGCTTTTCGGCCGCGCTCCGGGAAGGGCAGCCGACGCGGATCAACACGCAGGCGACCCTCGCGGACGGCCTCGCCATTCCGACCGTCGGCTCGAACGCCTTTGCCGTCGCCCGGGACCGGGTCGACCGCTGCGTAACCGTCTCGGAGGAACAGATCGCCGTCAGCATCCTGCGCATTGTCGAACTGGAGAAAGGCGTCGTCGAAGGCGCCGCCGCCACTCCCCTCGCCGCCTGTCTCTCCGGTCAACTCCCCGAGCTCGCCGGAAAGAAAGTCGTGATCCTCCTTTGCGGCGGCAATATCGACCCGAACGTCCTCAGCCGCGTCGTCGAGCGTGGCCTCGTCTCCGATGGCCGCCTCTCCCGCTTCAGCGCCGTCATCAGCGACCGCCCGGGCGGCCTCGCCGACCTGACGGCGCAAATCGCCTCCGCCGGCGCGAGCATCAAGCAAGTCGTCCACGACCGCGCCTTCGCCGGCTCCGATGTCTCCGCCGTGCACGTCCTCTGCACCGTCGAAACGCGCGACCACCAGCACCTGGCTGAAGTGCGGGAGCGGTTGAAAAACCACGGCGTTCAGACCTTCGATTCGAAGTAGCCGCGGCCACGACGAGCGGGCTGCTCTTGAATCAGTGGCGGTCCTCCGTACTTTCGGTGATGCAAGAGGTCGACACGGATTTGCTCGAAAAAACGGCGGAGGAGCGTCCGCCGCAACCATCGTTGAACGACCACTTTGATTCTTTTGCGCAGCGTCACATCGGGCCGAACACAGCCGAGGTCGCGGAGATGCTGGAGACGGTCGGTTACGAGAGCCTCGACGCGCTCATCGATGCGACGGTGCCGCGAAACATCCGGCTCCAGCAGGAGATGGATTTGCCGGCGGCGAAGAGCGAGAGCGAGGCGCTGCGTGAGCTGCGGACGATCTCCCTGCGGAACAAGGTGGCGCGCTCGTTTATCGGCGCGGGCTATGCGGATTGCATCACGCCGCCGGTAATTCAGCGCAACATTCTTGAAAACCCGGGCTGGTATACGGCCTACACGCCGTACCAGGCGGAGATCGCGCAGGGGCGGCTGGAGGCGCTGCTCAATTTCCAGACCATGATCTGCGACCTGACGGCGCTCGAGATTGCGAATGCGTCGATGCTCGACGAGGCGACGGCGGCAGCGGAGGCGATGGCGCTTTGCCGCGCGGTGGCGACTGGGAGGAATGCGTTTTTCGTCTCCGAATTGTGCCATCCGCAGACGATCGAGGTGGTGCAGACGCGGGCGAAGCCGCTCGGGATCTGCGTCATTGTGGGCGATCACGCGACATTCGATTTTGCCGACGCCGTGTTTGGAGTGCTCCTCCAATACCCGGCGACGGATGGAGCGATTCACGACTACGAAGACTTCATCAGGCGCGCGCACGAGGCGGGCGCACTCGCGATTGTCGCCGCCGATTTGCTCGCGCTGACACTGCTGCGGGCACCCGGAGAATTCGGCGCGGACGTGGCGGTGGGCAATACACAACGCTTCGGCGTGCCGCTGGGCTTCGGCGGTCCGCATGCCGCTTTCATGGCGACGCGCGATGCGCATAAGCGCCATCTGCCCGGACGGCTGGTTGGCGTTTCGCACGATGCGGAAGGCCGGCCCGGCTACCGCCTTGCGCTGCAAACACGGGAGCAGCACATCCGCCGCGACAAGGCGACGAGCAATATCTGCACGGCGCAGGTGCTACTGGCGGTAATGGCATCGATGTTCGCGGTTTACCACGGACCGCGCGGACTTCGCGCCATCGCCGAGCGAATACATTCGTTTGCCGCAAAGCTGGCGCAGGGGCTGAGTGAGCTCGGGTTCGACGTCGCGCACGCGGAGTTCTTCGACACGATCCGGGTGGAGCTCGGCGAAACGGCCAGCGCCGATCTGATGCACCGGGCCGAGCGCGCGAGGTGCAATCTCCGCCAGCTCGGGGCGCATGCGGTCGGGGTGTCGCTCGACGAGACGACGACCGAAGAGGACATCGAGCTGCTGATGTCGCTCTTCCGCAGCACCAATGTGCGCGATTTCGCGGACGACGAGCTCGATGGCTCGGCGTTCCGCATTCCCGCCGCCGCGCGCCGCACTTCGGAATACCTGACGCATCCGGTTTTCAACACCCACCACACCGAGACGGAGATGCTGCGTTACCTGCGCCGCCTGGAGGCGCGCGATCTTTCGCTCACGACTTCCATGATCCCGCTCGGATCGTGCACCATGAAGCTGAACGCGACCGCGGAGATGTTCCCGGTCTCGTGGTCGGAATTTGCGAAGCTGCATCCGTTCGCCCCCGAGAAGCAGACGACCGGCTACCGCGACATGTGCGAGCAGTTGCAGCATTGGCTGGCGCAGATCACTGGATTCTCGGCGGTGTCGCTGCAGCCAAACGCGGGTTCGCAGGGCGAATACGCGGGATTGTTGGCAATCCGTGAATACCATCGGGCGCGGGGCGAGGGCGACCGCAAGATTTGCCTCATCCCGCAATCAGCTCATGGCACCAACCCCGCCAGCGCGGTGATGGCGGGCTTCAAGGTGGTGCCGGTGGCGACGTTAAAAGATGGGGACATCGACGTGGCCGACCTGCGCGCGAAAGCCGACGCCCACAAGGACGACCTGGCCGCGCTCATGGTCACCTATCCCTCCACCCATGGGGTGTTCGAGACGACGATTCGCGAGATCTGCGAAATTGTGCATGCGCACGGCGGGCAGGTTTACATGGATGGCGCGAACATGAACGCGCAGGTGGGCCTTTGCCGGCCGGGCGACATCGGCGCGGATGTTTGCCATTTGAATTTGCACAAGACGTTTTGCATTCCGCATGGCGGCGGCGGGCCCGGGATGGGACCCATTGGCGTCGCCCTGCACCTGCTCGAGTTCCTCCCCTCGCATCCCAAAATCAGGGAAGAAAAGTCAGATCTCGGAAATCCAGCAGTCGGTCCGGTGGCGGCGGCACCTTTTGGGAGCGCGAGCATCCTCACAATCTCGTGGATGTACATTCGGATGATGGGCGCAGCGGGACTGACGGAAGCGACCAGGGTGGCGATCCTGAACGCGAACTACATTGCGAAGCGGCTCGATGGCTACTTCCCCGTGCTCTACAAAGGTCGGCACGGCGCGGTCGCGCACGAGTGCATCGTCGACTTCCGGCAGTTCAAGAGCGCGGGCGTGGAAGTGGAAGATGTGGCGAAGCGGCTGATGGATTACGGTTTCCACGCGCCGACGGTTTCGTTCCCGGTGGCGGGGACGATGATGATCGAGCCGACCGAGAGCGAATCGAAGGCGGAGCTGGACCGGTTTTGCGAAGCGATGATTTCCATCCACGGCGAAATCCAGGAAGTGGTCGCCGGGACGGCCGACAAGGCGAACAACGTGCTGAAGAACGCGCCGCACACGGCACGCCAGGTCACAGCCGACAGCTGGGCACGCCCCTACTCGCGCGAGCGTGCCGCCTATCCCGCGCCCTGGACACGGGAGGCAAAGTTCTGGCCGGCGGTGGCGCGGATCGACAATGTCTACGGCGACCGCAATCTGGTCTGCTCGTGTCCTCCGATGGGGATGTTCGAGTAGCGGCGCCTAGCTCTTTGGGTAGTTCGCGTCGGTTTTTACTTCCTCGATCTGCTCCGTGTGGCGCCGGCCGTGCGCACCATTGAAGATCAACCACTGGTAGGCGTCCATCGTCTTAAAGGCGGGATGTTCTTCGAAGTGGTTGCGCAGGTCTTCATTCGTCTCCTTCAGGTAGGCAATCTCCGCCGCGCGCGTCGTTTCGAAATGCTTCAGGAGCTCGGCGCGCGTGGCCCAGCGCCCGGTGGGCTTGAGCTGCTCCGGCGCCTGCGCCTTGCGGGAACGATCGGGAACGCGCTGCAAAATGATCTCGTCCTTGCCCGCAACTTCCGCGCGCTTCTCGGGCGTGGCGGGAGATTTCATCATCTTCTCGCTGACGAGCTTCCATATCATTTCTTCCGTCACCGCGATGTGCTCGGCGCATTCGGCAATCGACCAGCGGTCAGGCGCAGACTTGAACTTCCATTGCGCATCCGAAACGCTGTTGACGGCGGCGACGAATTCCTTCCCGCTCTGTTCGAGATACGCGACCGCGCGGGTGCGTTCCTCTTTCGTCAGGCTTGGCGCCGTGGTCGCGGAGGCGGCCGATGGTGAACTCTGCGCCTGGACGGCCGCGGCGCTGAGGGTGAGGGCGAGCAACGGGACCAGCTTCATCTTCATACGTTTGTTATTGCCGAAAAGGACGACGGAGCACAACTCCCCAAAATAGAAAAAGGCGGCGCATCGCTGCGCCGCCCTGGCAAATTTCGATGGCGTGTCGGGTTAGGTCTGCTCGGAGGCTAGTTCGGGGGTCTTCACCCGCGTCGGCACGTCGCGCAGCGCGGTGCCGGTCGTCTGTTCGACTGCTTCCTCGCCTGCTTCGTGGTATTCGGCGTCGCCGTTCACCTGCCAGAGATCGTAGAGCCTGGTGTCGGCCAGGATGTTCTCGACGCAGAGCATCGCAGTCATCATGGCGTGGTCCTGGTTGTTGTACTTGTGCATGCCGTTTCGGCCCACCAAGTGGAGGTTGGGGAAACAGGTTTCGAGCTCCTCGCGAATCGTGGTGACGTGCTTCGCGTAGTCGTCGTCGTAAACCGGATACGCCTTCTTCTGGCGCACCACGGTGCCGTCGAGCACGTCCCCCTCGCTGGCGAGGCCGATCTGCCGCAGCTCCTGCGCGGCCAGCTGGATCAGCTGTTCGTCGGAGGAATCCCAGAGGCCGTCGTGTTCGAAGCAAAAATACTCGAGGCCATAGCAGGCCTTGTCTGGATCCGGCACCATCTCGGGCGACCAGGAACGGAAGTTCTGGATGCGGCCGACCTTGACGCTCGGATCGTGGATGTAAATCCAGTTGTCTTCGAACGCGTCGCGGTTTTTCAGGATCAGCATGACGGTGAGAAAATCGCGATACTTCAGGCTGTTGGCGGCCTGCTTCGCGCGCTCCGAAACAGCCGGCTGAATGCCGTTGACCAACTCGCGCATGGGTGCGGACGAGATGACGTGCTCCGACTCGAGCGTGTGTTCTGCGCCGGCCTGATCTTTGTAGCGCAGCGTCCAGGTGGCAGTGGCGGCGTGGTATTCGCAGCCGACGACTTTCGCGCCCATTTCAATCCGGCCGCCCAGCGCCTGTGTCTTCGCGGCGCAGGCTTCCCACATCATGCCCGGACCTTTCCGCGGGTATTTGAAGGAGTTGATCAGTGTCTTGATCACGTCGTTCTGGTTCTTCGGTTGTTTCTGGGGCAGGAGCGCGTTCTTGATCGCGCTGCCCAGGGAAAGCCCTTTGATGCGCTGCGCCGCCCAATCCGCCGAGATTTCCTTGCAGGGCATCCCCCAGACTTTCTCGGTGTAGCTCTTGAAGAAGGTGTTGAAGAGGCGTTTGCCGAACTGGTTGCTCACCCAGTCTTCGAAGTTGGTTGGATTCGCCACCGGGAAGAGACGCGCTTTCATCCAGGAGAGGACGCAGAGGGTCGACTTCACCACGCCCAACTTTGTGAGCGCCTCGACCGCTTTGAGCGGATAAGCGAAGAACTTCCCGCCGTAAAAAATGCGCGACGAGCGCGGGCGATTCAAGCATGTCGTCCGGCAGAATCTCCTGCCAGAAGTCGTTGACCTCTTTCGATTTCGAGAAGAAGCGATGGCCGCCGATGTCGAAGTGAAATCCCTTGTAGGTGGCGGTGCGGGAGATGCCCCCGACATAGACCGGATCCGCCTCGAGGACGGTGACGTCCACATGGTTTTTGGACAACAGATAGGCGGCGGTAAGTCCAGCCGGTCCTGCCCCGATGATTGCGACGTTTGTTTTCATTTGATTCCTTAAGCGACCCACCCTCCGCGGGTAAAATTCCACACCCACCAAGCCTGGAGGCCAAGCCCGGCCGCGCAAGCCAGTGCGGCTGCCCCCATCCCGAGCGCGCGCACCGCAACCGGTGGAGTGCGAAACTGTGCCAAAAAGTGCATCAGCGCCAGCACGATTAAAGCGTGCGCGCAGAACTGATAACGCAGCATGCTCTCCATCTGGACGGAAGCGACGCCGCTGACCGAGATGTAGTAGGTGACAAAGGCGACGAAATAGAAACCGATGCGCGTCTGCCAGGCAGTGTGCCGCCGGAGGGCGGGCACCAGTTCCACCAGAGCGACGGCCAGGAACAGGAGCGCACCGACCGTCATCGTCATCTGGCTCCACTGCGTCGGGTCGTTCAGGGCGGGCATTAGCCAGCGATAGCTCTCCAGTTTGAAGACCGCCAGGTAATCGGGCTGGACGTTCCAGCCGGCCTGCTGCGTAAGCATGTAAAGATCCCACCGTCCCCAGCGGATGAGGCAATAGAGCGAAGAAGGCGATTCCCCCGAGCGTTGCTCCGGCCATCAACGCCAACGGGCCGCCATATTGCCTCCCCCAATTGCGCACGTCCCGCAGTCGCGACCATCCGCCCTGGCAAACCGCCCGCACCACGGGATACGCAGCGCAGGGGATGCCAACGATCCGGGTCGCGGACATCGCGATGCCATGCACCACCGCGAGCACCTTCGCGGTGCGGCCCCTGGCCGTGCTCCAGTACATGAACCCAAAGAGCGCCATCAAGAAGAGCGATTCGGAATAGGCGGCGATGAGGAAAAACGAGGTGGGGTGCGACGCAATCGCGGTGGCGCCAAAGAACTGCAAGAGTGGGGAGACGCGCCAGCGGTCGCAGAAAAGAAAGAAATAGCTCCAAAAGCCCCACGCGGCCAGCTGCGCGGTCAGGAGCAGTGCGTGGTAAAGGCTCAAGCCCGCCCAGTGATGGAGCGCCCCGGCGATCGCGGGATAGGCCGGGAAGAAGGCGACGTTTGAGACTTCCAGCATCTTGCGCGGAATCGGCGGCAGGACGGTATCGTAGCCGCGGTCGACGATGCTCGCGAACCAATGGCTGTCGTGCTGCACCAAGGTCTCGTATCGGTAGGCGAGCGACCCTTCCGGTGCGATCAACAGCACGGCGACGAACAACTGCACGAGGGTGAGTGATAATCCCGCCACCACCGCGCGGAGCGGTCTGCGCCCCGGCTCCGACTCCGTCACCGGCGCGGCCGGGATGGGCACCTGCGGCTGCGACAAGAAGGGCGCGGGAGACACGGTGCCAGGCGGCCGGGCGGCCTGAAATCGCATTGTGTCGGGCAGTTGCACGCCGGAATCCATTGTGAGCAGTCTTTGACGGAAGGCTACGGCTTTTATTCGCCCATCATCCAATCGCTGCGCGGGTTGACGTCAGTCGCAGTAAATTAACCCTGGCGGGAGGCGTCCTCCAGAACCTGAGAGTCCCCGGGGCGGTCGAAGCTGCGGCGAGCACTCAGTGCCCGCCGGTCACCGTGTATCCCTCCCGGCGCAAATCCTCCGCGAGGTCCATTTCCATCTGCAAGGCCGCTCCATACGGCATTGGATTCAAGTGTTCGTAAAGCTCCGGCAGCAGGTGCAGGCCGTATTTCTCCACCACCCAAGCGGCTTTGTAGCCATGCTTGTGATTCTCAAATCTATGCTCCGGCGGCAATCCGCTCATCCCCACGTAAAGGCACGGCTTCGCCGGATCGCGCGCTGGATTCGCGGCGACGACGGAACGATGGCGCGCCGCTTTCGCGTCCAGCAGGATCACGTAAACGTGGTGATGGAACGAGACCGCCTCATCAGGCGAAGTGTCCCGACGTCGACGGCGGCGCATCGGCTGAATTTCACGAATGTGGCTGGCCAACGTCAAGCGGGGGCGACGGGCGGCTTGTCCAGCAAACTGGGGCGGCGTTGCCGCCGCCCCAGTTGGAATTACTGCGTACCGCGAGTGTGCGCTTACGGGATCGAGTTCCCGGCCTGGCCGCGCACGATGATCACGTCCCCGGCCGCAATCGCACCATCGGGATTCACGTCCGAGCGGAAGTTCGTCCCGTCCGTGATTTGCCCCGAACGAGCTCCGCGTCTGCAATGCGTCGCCCGCGTTCACGTTCCGGCTGTCGTTCGTGTCCCCGAGCAACACTCCCATCGGGATCACCACGTTCCCCGACGCCGCTCCCACCGTCACTCCGTTCAGCGTTACCGTCAGCACTTGCGCGTTGGCCACGCTCGTCAACGGGATCGTCACCGTATTGCCGCTCACTGTCACCGCGCCTCCGTTCGGAACTCCGTTGCTCCCGATCGTTCCTGTCCCACTGGTGACAGTCGCCTGCGGACTCCCGCTCACGCTCGGCGCCGACCCAAACGTCACTACGATGGTGTGATCGTTCTGCCCAGTGCCTTGGCCACGCCGGCATTCCACCCCGGACGTCCCGCTCAAAGGCAGGTTGATGTCGAAGTTGCCTTGCGCCCCGTGCGCCTTGCGCGAAACCACGCTCACCGGCGTCGGCGCCGTCGAACAATTGGTCGCGCACGTGCGAACGGAAACGCTGATGTCATCGATCCTCACACCCGTGGCCGCGACGCTGTTATCCGTCGCCATCCGCCACTTCAACTTCGTCATCTGGCCGTTGGCCGCAGGCGGCAGGGTGACCGTACTCGTGATGTAGCCGCCGGAGTTGCCGTTCCAGGCATTGCGCCCCCCAATCGGGCTCGCAAAGGCGGTGGAGATCGGTCCGGTATAGCCCCCGGTCACGAAGGTCCCACCCGCGGTGATAATGTCCGCGTAGGCACCACCGTTGATGCTGATTTCCAGCACCATCCCGTCAAACGTCGCCTCCGTATTGTAGTTGTTCTTGAACGTCAGCGTCGCGCCGCCCGCCGGCACTGCGAAGGTTGGCGAAAGCAACTCGGTGTTACCGATGTTGCTTGGATCGGGGGCAAAGGCGCCGTTTGGTGCGCTGAACGGAGTCGTCGTCGAGGTCACCCAAGGCACCTCAATCCCCGTAGCCGCTGTCGTCCATCCGGCCGGAAGCGCGGGCGCCACGACGCCATCGAAGTTCTCGCTGAAGGAGGTAACGACCGACCCCGTCTGAAAGTTGTAGACGGCGGTGCCGAGGTTGTTGGCGCCATCCTGTAGCTGGACGGTGGCCACGACGTTGTTGCCGCACGCCAGGCTGCCATCAGCCGTGAAGGTGAAGCTGCGGCAAACCGCGGATCCGCCGGCAGCCACCACGCCGTAGTTTTGCGGCCCACTCGGGCTCGTCACCCCACCGGTGGCTTGCAGTGTGCCGACGAGGTTCGCGGTGTCCGCTCCGCCGGTGTTCGACACGCAAAGACTGACCGTCACGGTCTCGCCCGGATCGATCGCGCTGTTTAGCGGCGTGCAGCTTTCGGCCACCAATGAGCTCGCGCCGGACGAAATCAGGGGGCTCCCCGCCAGGCAGACGTTGACGTTGGTGGTTTGACCATCTGCGATGACAAAGTTGCCGGTGACAGGAGTCCCGTAAACCGGCGGCTTCGAGATGGCGTAGGTGTGCATCCCGGGCGCGAGCGAGGCATCGTAGAGACCACTGACTGAATCCGAAGCGCCATAGAGAATCCCGTCGATGAAAATCCTGGCGTCTCCCAAAGCCGCGCCGCCCGCACACGAGGTGACAGTGAAATGCGCAGTTCCCTTCGGCGGGGGGGTGCACTGGGCGAACTTGAAGTTCCCGATGCGCGTCCGCCAGGCGAAGGCCCCGGTGGTGGCGTAATACTCGTTCGTGTGCCAGAACGTGCAGTCGTCCACAGGATCAACCGTCAGGTTGCTGTAGTCGCCCCAGCGGTTGCTGGTGCCAGTCTGGCTGCCGGCGCCCGCGAAGAGGGTGGCTTCGCCTTGGGCCAGCGAGTTCAGAGGATCGCCCACCAAACGGCCCGCATAACGGATTTCCGGACGGATCGCACTGCTGGAGGCACTGAAACCGATCGCCAGGTTACCCTGGTTATCCATTGCCGCGCTGGCCATCCAGCGATGGGTTGTGTCCGGCTGATAGGTGCTCTGCTGGAACAGAGAGGGCGTTCCGGAGGTGATATTACGCATCTCAAACCAGCGAGGACTGGCGATGCCAGTGGAGCTGACGGTGTAGTTGCCGACGAGCGCCTCATGGCCGTCTGCAAACCGGCGATAGGCAAGCCGGTACATCAGGCGGTCGCCGATTTCGTCGAGGTTGGAGGTCGATCCCAGCTGCGGCACGCAGGCACGCGTGGCGGGGCACATTTCGGTAAAGGCGGCAGCCGGAACGCTGGCCGCGAGGGTGAAGGTGGAGTTCGCGGGCGTGACGAAGTCAGCGTGGAATTTGAACACCTTGTGAACCAGCGGACTGCCGCTGGGCCATTCCACGAAAACATTCGGTGCGCCGGCCGGCGGCGGGAAGTGACCATCGAGATCCGAGGGCAGGAACGTCTCTTCGCTCGCGCCGCCGGTGATGCCCGGCGTGATAAACGAAGCGGGCGCACCGATCAGCATCGCCGCCCGATCAAACACAAACGCCTGTGGGCCCAGGAAAGCAGTTCCGCCGGAATTGAAGATGTTCATCGACATGTAATACCCATCCGGCCAGACCCCGAGGTGCGGGTAATCGAAGAAGTTCGAACCGAGAAGGAAGGCGTAACGAAAGTAGGCTCCGGTCGCGTCGGCCGTCTTGGAGATGGCGATACACTCGACGGTCGGGGGGCTTCCGGCGAACTGCGTAATCACCCAGCGGTTCGCGAGCTGGTCATACATCACCACCGGGTCGCCGCTGCCCGAGGTCTCGCACACGCCGCCGAAAGCGGCCCAGATTGTCTGGATGCTGACCGGCCCGAGCACGGAGGCGCCCGTGGTCTTGTTGAACACTTGGTAGCCCTCATTAACCATCTGCACGAACTGCGTCGCACCCACTTCGCCGACGGTGTCCGGCGGGGCGCAATTGCAAGCCACGCCCGGGAATCCGATGCCGTCGAAGTTCAGAATCGGAGCCGGAATGTTCGGGGCGATTTGAGCCAGGAGAGAGCTCTGCACCACTGGGTCGGCGCCGTCCTGATGCTGGTGAGGAATACTGGGGTTCCTGTTGGCTTCGCCTTCACGTTCCCGCACCCGCGGCGTGATCGGCAGGAGCGCGAGGTCACGCAAAGGCAGCGATTCGTCGTTGTGGAACGATTTAACGGAGCGCATTCCAACGGGGTCGGCGTTTCCGGCCGCCTCTGCTTTCTCGGGGGAAGCCGATTTTTGCGCGGAAGCAGAGTTGACGGGGTAAAGGCCAAACGCCATCACCGCCAGCAAGCCGGCACCGGCGGACAAAAGCGTGGCGAGGAGGAGCCGGGTTCGAAAGAACGCGGAATTACGAGAGGGATTTTTCTTCATTGCAGGGTTCTAAGCAGCGCAGCGTGGTTAGAGGATGGCGGAACACCATGTTCCGATTGCCCGGGGAGGCTATGGCGGAAAGCCCATGGCCGCAATCATGCTAACATGATGATTTTGTAATGAAAACGCGCGGCAGGCATACTCCCGGCGTTCGCGTGTTTTGAGCGCCCTCCGCCCGCGGGCCGCGCCCCCGGGAAACCCGTTAGGCCGCCTTATTGCGAGCTGCCGGAGAGGCTCCGCACCAGGATCGTATCCGCGCTGTTAATCGCGCCATCGACCGTCACGTCCGAGCGAAAGTTGGTAGCAACCACCCCCTGGCCCGAGCGGCCGCGGGTCTGAAGTGAGTCAGCTGTGTTGACATTGCCATCGCCATTCGTGTCCCCGACTAACAAACCGACGCGGATGGTGGTGGGCGGGAGGAAGGCGATCGCGCCGTCGGTCACATTCGTCAGGTTCAAGGTCACCGTCTGGGCGTTGCCGGCGTTGCTCAGGTTGATGGTCATGGTGCTGCCGGCGACCGTGGCCGAGACGTTGCCACTGCCGCTCGTGAGGGCTGCGTTTCCGGTGGCAACCGGGCGGTCAAAAATCACGACAAAGGTGTGATTACCCCCGCTGTTCCGCGGCTCGACGCCCGGAGTACCACTGAGCGGGAGCGGGACGTCAAAATCCGTTCCACCGTGAGTCTTGCGGGAGACGGCGGAACTGACCTGCATCACATTGTCGACAGCGTTTTTGACGTCGAGCCGGCCGTAACCAAAAACGTTGTTCGGCCAGGTGCCATTCGAGCTGCACAGGCTGGAGTTGATGTGGAACGCGCCGTTGTTCAGCGCCGTTCGGGTGTTTAGCGGATCCCGCTGCAAAGAAGGACGCGCCGAGAGCAGGAGCGCGACGGCGCCTACCACATGGGGCGACGCCATTGATGTGCCGCTAAGACTCGCGTAGGCGGTATCGCTCGAACGCGTGGCGGAGCGGGTGCTGGTCCCGGGGGCGGCAATATCGGGCTTGCGGCGCATGCTCCCGTCCGCCGTGGTCGGGCCACGGCTGCTGAAGGAAGCGATGTTGTCAGTGCCAGTGCTGAGCGCGCCGACGCTGTAGGACGCCTCGTAGAAGGACGGAGGAGAGGATACGGTCGAGCAGCCGGAGCCGCTGTTTCCGGCGGAGACCACCATCAGGATGCCGGCGGCCTGTTGCGCTTCGACCGCCTGCTGAAGGGTCAACGCGGAACACCCTTCGGAAGCCGGACAGCCCCATGAGTTGTTGGTCACATGCGGCGCCTTCGTCGGATCGCCCTGCGCCGGCGTGCCCGCCACCGGATAAGGCGCGAGGAAGAACTCCATGCACTCGATGTAAGTCGCCGGCGTGCCATTGCCGCCATTCATGTTGCGGCAGCCGATCCATTTAGCCCCGGGCGCCATGCCGACCTGGTTGGTCCCGCCATCATCACCGACCGCGGTGCCCGCTGTGTGGGTGCCGTGGCCGTTGTCGTCACACGGCTGCGGTGAATTGGCGCCGCAGACGCCGGTGCTCGAATGGATACTGTCGTGCCAGTTGTAATCGTGATTCGCATTCACGCCATCCCAGCCGCGATACTTGTTTTTCAGCACTGCATGCGTCCAGCGGTAGCCAGTGTCGGCTGCGCCCACGACCACGCCCTGCCCGGTGAAACCATCCGCCCAGACCAAGGGGGCGCGCGTGTGGGTAACGCCGGGCTCCACGGCCGTCGGGACGTGGATCAGCGGAAGGGATTCCGCTTCGTCCGTCACCGGCAGCGGATGCGGCACATTCTGGATGCGGGGATTGCCTTCCACCCGGGCGACGTCCGCCCGTTCGGCAAGATCGAGCGCGAGATCGAGGTTCCCCTTCACCCAAATCATGTTGACGATGTAATAGGCACGGTGCTCGACACCCTGGACCCGGAGATGATCGAGCAAGGGGCCCTGAGTTTTCTGGGCCTTTTCCCAGAGCACGTCCCGGACATAGCGCCCTTTCTCTTCTTTGCTCGCGAGGGCCGCGGCCCCGCTCAGGTCGGCCTGGTCCTGGAGCACGACGAGGAACTCCTGGTCGCTGCCATCAGCTGTCTTCTCGAGCACCCAAGGCGCGATTTTCGCGGTCGCCGGGTTGGAATTGACGACGCGCGAAGAGCTGAGCGCACGTGGCGGGAGCAGGGCCAGGAGCGCGGTCGCGGCGGCGGCGACCAACAGCGACGCCGACAGGACGCGGCGCCAGAGGGTGAAATCAAACGAGCGGGATGTGTTCATAGGTGGTGAGGAGCCAAGAGGACTAAACAATGCAGGGACGTGAAATTTTCAGCTCTGCAGTCTGCGCACCATCCGAACGTCTGCAAGGTGAAAGCGGCGTTTGGAAAAGGTCCCAGACGGCAGACCGGGCTGAATTGTTTCAGAAACGTGATTTGCGTGAGGATGGTGCGCCATCTCCCGCCCGCTGTCACGCCAATTACTCCAGCGGGGATTCCCGAGCGTGACGCCATTCCAAATCGAATCGGTGCCGATGAAGATCGGAGGCCGCGTTACGGGTCGAGTTGATCGACCCGCTCGCGGGTCACGGATTTCACGCCCGCCACGCGCCGCACCCGCTCCGCTTCCGCCGGAGTCATCCGTGTGGCGACGCCGCTATGCGTCGCGAGGAAGTGATGCGTCACCGCCAGCGAGCGGCCGACGGCTGCATTCATGGCCTGCACATGCGCCGCCTGTTCCGCGACCATCAGGTCACGCTGGGCCTGGATTTCGCGCGAGTTCGGCTGCAACCCTTTACCGACCGCGCTGCCCGGCCGATTGAGGAGCCCCGGCTCGGCGAACTCGATCAGGTAAACGAAGCGACCGTTTTTGTCGGCCGGTGAGAACGGTTTGTCATTCGAGTTCGGGGCCGGCGTGACCGATTCCTGAGCCATCGCGTTCGAGATTGCGCCGAAACCCACGAGGGTCAGAAATGCTGCCGACAGCACGAGACAAAGCCATCCAATAAGCCGCAGATGGAAAAATGCGGATTGAGGGCTGGCCTTTTCTTGCATGGTGACGGGGAGGTGGATTGCTGATTAATGATCGTCACGGAGGGACTCGCGGAAAGCCCTTGGGAGCAAGACTACCGGCGATCCGAAGGCTCGTCCGACGCTACTTCTGTTTTTCGTCCGCGAGCTCGAACCGCGCCCACGGCAGTGCCGGACGCTCGTGGAGCGGATTTCGATTGTGACAAAAATCGAGGGCGCTCCTGCGGTTTGTTTTGAAACGCCTCTAGCTGCTCCCGGTCTGCGAGCGTTACGCTTGATGCCGGTCGCGCCGCGGATGCGGACAACAATCGAAACTCGTGCCGGCCTTCCGTCTCCTTCAGCGCTGCGGCAACAAGAGCACCGCGATTGCCGTCAGCGTGAAAATCATCGCCCCCCGAGAGCAGGGAGTAATTGCAAAACGAAGGGAGCACGAAAGCCCCCAGGTAAAACACCAGAGCGTGTCGAAGACATCGCGCTGGTGCCCTGGTCGGCGGTCACGCCCCGATCAATCAAGTCCCAAGACCTTAACTGTGGCCGGTTTATCACCGACGACCTTGTACCTGAATCTTCACCCATGTGAGGCGTCCCTTGCGTCCTGGAGCATCTTTCGGAGCCGTCATTCCTCCTGCCTTTACAGTTCCCAAGGCGGCGAGCGTATCGTCGGCGCGATTGTCCCAGCCAAGGACGACCTTTAGCATCTGGACGTCAGCACCCTCGACAGCGAGCCTTACCTGTTTGACGTCTTTCTTCCATCGACCCCCTTCACTCTTGATCTCCGCACTGGAATCGGCGGCATTGAGCGTCTGCTCGCCGAGCACAAACCACTCATCAGCAGCTCTGGCGCTGCCCACCGCCCCCAGTAGGACGACGGACGCGGCGACAACAACAAACGCTGCCAAATTGTGGATCTTCATGTTCATATTCATATTCATATTACTCCTTTTCCCCATGATTATGAATTCCTGCCAGTCGGGACGCTATAGGACCTTAGTCGTACTCGTAACGATCGCTAAAGAGGATCGCGAAGATGATGCTGACCTAGGATGTTTCACGCCTACCCCGGCGAGTTCACCGGAGAGTGCCCGCTCTACTGGATAGCTTTCAGATTTGGGACGCTCCGGTCACTCATCGCTCTCGTTCTCGGCCTCCTCGCACTTATCAGAATTGGCGTTACGGCACTACGCATTACACTTCGTGTCCGGGGTGCTGCGACGTTCATTGCCTTCATCTTCGTCGGAAATGTCATCATGCGCTTAGTCGATGGTAGGCGCTAACGCGTCGTCGCCGGTCGTCGTCGCCGGCCGCCGGTTTTGCCGCGGGCCGCCGCGCGCGTACCCAGTGGTGCTGGATGACGACGACCTGGGTGTAAATGATCCAGCCCAGCATCAGCATTGACAGCAACGCAACCAAGTTGAAAACGAACAGCAGCCGCGACTTGCGTGTGTCCAGCCGGACGTGCAACGCCGCGATGTCCGCCTGCACCCCGTCAATGTTGGCCTGCACCTCGCCAAGCCTGGTGTCGATGCGCTGCGCGATTCCTTTGAGCACAGCAACGGTCTCAGGGGCGATGTCGCTCTTCTGCTCCGCCACCAGTGTGCGCAGTGTGCCGCGCAGTTGAGTTGTGTCCGCGGACAGCTCTTCGAGCCGGTTAAAGGCCTCGTCCAGCGCCGCCACCCGCGGAGCACGGTCAGCCATCATCGGCAGCGAGTTCATCAAACTCACCGCATTGCCGACGGTCCTCACCGCATCCCGCACAGGCGCCAGCACCTGCTGCATCTGCGCGATTCGTGGCGCCAGACTCGTCTCCAGGCGCTCGTTCAGCGCGCTGAGCACGGGGCTGTTCGCCTGCGCCTGTGCGCCGGCGGCGATGATGGTTTCGGAAGCCTGCCGTACTTCCGTCCGGCTCGTCGTGATGAGATCGTCCACCCGGCTCACTCCGGCATCGACTACCCCAATGCCGACCTCGATGACGCCAAACCCTTTCAGCGCGACGTCGGTGGCCTTACGATTAACGAACCACGCGCCAAAGACGCCGAACAGGCTTAGACCGATGAACAGCGCGGCAAGCGCAATGGCGCCAAAGCGAATTGTCTTCTCGATGATTGGCATCCTGGATTCCGCTGTTCTTTTCAAGTCAAAGCAAGGCTACTATTAACGACAAGTGGGCCGAATACCGCGTCTCGTTTTATAAGAAACTTCCGCATACTTCGCTTGTCCCCACTGAGACGAAGAGAGCAAACCTGTGAAAGCGGCGTCGACATGACCCCCAACGAAGAATTGCGCCGAATTGTTCGGCCTTAGGAAAGCGAAATCGCAATGAACGGGTTTTTGCGCCATAGCCAAGTTAGACTTTTTTCTAACACGTTTCCGTAGCGCCGAAGCGCACTCTGTTCCACCCTAATCGCTAGGCTCGCTCAAGTGCCTTTTGAACGGCAGCGATGAATTTTTCGTTATCCACGGGCTTGATGAAAAAAGCAGAGGCACCAGCCCGCATCACGGTGGCTTCGGCAGCGCGATCCTCATGACCCGTGATGAAAATCACACGAGTCCCGGGCGATCTCGCACACAGGTGTGCCAGTAATTCCATCCCCGTCATCCGTTCCATCCAGACATCGAGGACAACAAGTCGCACCGGATTGCTCGCCATTTGCTTGAGAAAATCTTCTGGATCGCCAAAGGCGCGTACCTTGAATCCCTCCGATTCGAGCAGGCGAGTGATGGATTTGCGCACCGATGGATCGTCGTCAACCACATAGCATCCCTCCGCGGACGTAGTTGGAGGAGAGTCGGGCGCCAGTTTTGTTCCAGTTATCCCGCTCATACATTCGAAGAACGCTCCTGAAGTAGACAGCGTCAGCCAGGCAATGGAAATGAGACTTTGGTCTTATGCCTGCGGTCGACGACAGGCCAGCTCCCTGCACCCACTTCACGAAGCATCGTCTGGCTGGGCGCATGCGGTTTGCGAGGGTAGTCGCCCAATGCGGAAAACGGGCTGCTTCTAAAACAACGAGTGCGCTGGAATGGTCATCGTTGCTCGCGAACACCGATGGATCCGGCCCCATCATGTTGTCTTCGTTACCGGTAAAGTAAAATAGAAGCGCGCCCCGCCATCGGCGACATTCTCCGCCTGGATTCTACCGCCATGAGATTCCACGGCGGCGCGCACAATTGCCAATCCCATTCCCAACCCCTGTTCCTTGGTCGTAACAAACCGGTCGAACAAGCGTTCGTGCACCTCATCGCGAATGCCTGTGCCATGATCGCGAACGCTCAAGCGCACTTCGTTCTCGCCATTGTTGGCCGTGCTAAGCTCTCACCTTGCGTTGGTCCGGTGGTGTCTGCCGCATTGCATCAAATGCATTACTGACAAGGTTCACCAGAACCTGCTGAATTTGGATCGGATCTACCTCGATCAGGGGCAGGTCCTCGGCGAGCGACACTTCTATCTCGCAACAATAAGCCACTGCATCAGGCCTGACGATATGCGCTACTTTAGTGACCAATTCATTCAGATTAATCCGGTGCCGGGTAGGATTGCCTTTCTTAATTGTGTTGCGCACGTCTTGAATGATCCCGTGCGCGCGGCGTCCGTCTGCCTCCATATCGACAAAGATCTCCCGCAACATTCCAGCGTCCTCCTTACCCTTGTCGATTGACCGCACTCCGGCATTCGCATTGCTGATGATGGCCGAAAGTGGCTGGTTTAGCTCATGGGCGAGCGAGGCGGTCATCTCACCGAGCAGACTGACCCGGCTCAGCAGGTTAATTTGTTCGCGATGATGACGTGCTTCTTCTTCGGCCGCCTTCCGTGCCGAAATATCCACCACACTGGCAAGAACGCGGAAGCCTTGCGGTGTCTCGATTGGATTCAATCCTACCTCGACCGGGAATTCACTCCTGTCTTTCCGCCGCGCGACTAACTCCCACCCCGTCCGCAGTTCGCGATCCTTTGGATCCGCCAGAAAGCGATCGCGAAGATCAGGATGCGCGGCCCAAACACGATCGGGGATCAGCATTTCAATCGGTTCGTTAATCAGCTCTGCGCGCTCGTAGCCGAACAGCTCCTCGACATGCGCATTAATCAGTTGAATGCGGCCTTTGTCATCCACAAGCAGAGTACCGCTGGGCGATGCTTCCGTCACCAGGCGGAATAGCTCTTCGGCTTCTCGTCGTTTCGTCACATCCACCGCCACGCCGAGAAGACGGCAACCCGCGCCGTCGTTCGCGCAATGGGCGCGGCCCGCCATCCAGCGCAGAGTTCCGTCCGGCAACACGATCCGGAACTCCATCTCATAACGGCCACATTGATTGATTGCCTGCTCGAACAAGGCATCACTCTCGGCTCGATCCTCGGGGTGGACTCGCTGGCGAAAGTCCTCATAGGTCACCACTTCCTCCGGCCCGAACCCGAACAATTCGCGCAATTTGTCCGAAACCCAAAACTCGCTCGTGGCCGGCTTCAATTCCCACGCGCCGACGCGCGCGGCCTCAGTCGCGAGCGCGATGCGCTCCTCACTCTCCCGCAACGCAGTCTCCTTATTGAGCAGGTCACTGATGTCGACACAGGCACCGACATAGCCACGGAAATGCCCGTTCGGCCCATGGCGCGGCACTCCCTGAGCGGTGATCCAACGATACTCTCCATCGTGCCGCCGCAGGCGATACTGGATCATGAAAGGCTGCCGTGCATCGAAGGCGCTCTCGTAGGTCTGCACGAGTTTCCCCATATCATCCGCATGGATTATCTGACGCCAGCCGTTGCCAAGGTCCAGCTCCGCGTTTCGCCCGGTAAACGCAACCCAGGCTTTGTTCAGGTAAGTGCAAAGCTTATCCTCCCCGGTCATCCACATCAGGACAGGGGCAGCATCCGCGGTCGCTTGGAATCGTTTCTCGCTCTCCGCTAATGAGACTTCAGCCCGTCGCCGCTGGATCAGGTTAGCCAGCAAGCGCGCGATGAGCAGGGCTTGGATCAGGACGACGGAAGCGCCGACTGCGATCCACTTCCAGTAGCGTTTCCACACTGTCGGCTCGCGGAACAAGACCGTGCTTCCGGGCGGCAGGAGTTTCTCATCTATCTTCCATCGCTGAAGCGCGCGCCAGTCGTAAAGCGGGGGAAGACGGTCGATTAGTTTGGGGGAAAACTGGAAGCGGGCTCGCCGTGCAAGATGCGAATGGCGACGGCGGCGGCTTCCTTTCCGACCATCTCACTCGAGTAGACGCGCCCGCCTACGACCCCGGTCCCTAATTGATGAGAAAAGATGGAGTTGATCGGAGCGTTGGCCACGGCACTGAGGCGTCGCAGCGCGTCGTCTGTACTGAAGGTCACCCCGGCGGCATCACGAACCAGCACGAGAAAAAAGATGTAAGAATCTGGTGGCAGGCTGGCGACGCGCTCCTGCATCTGGTCAAAGGAAAGATCGTTGTAGTAGGTGAACTTGATCCGCCCGGCGAAGGACTCGGCTGCCTTTTGGAAGGCTTCCTGCCAACGCCGTTCCAGTGGCGTCGCACCGACTATGATCACGATATTTTTTGTCGCGGGCCGAACCTGCAGGATATCCTCAAACACGCGCGGAATGTCCAGTGCCTGTCCCACCGCGGCCGCGTTTCTGTCCAACGCGCCAGGTGGAAAGTTCCGCGGATCGGCTCCGACGTAGAGGACGGGCGTTTCCGGGAAAAGGCGGTCTCGGTACTTGGCGACAAACACAGCTGCGGGCGCTGCCATTGGGACAACGAGGTCGGGCCGCCATTTGGCGCGATGCGTTTCCAAGTATTCAGCTACCGCCTCCTGCATGTCCGGGTCGGCATAGCGCGCGATGTCGACCGAAACCTCATCGAGATCGACCGGCCCACCCAGCTTCGCGACCAATTCAGACTCAAAAGACAGAGAGAGAGGGGGGTTCGGCGCTGCTCTTCCAAAGGAATGGACAATGAGAACACGCTTCGGCTCGGCCGCCGACGCGGTGGTTGCGAGGAGGAACGGAATCACCGACGCGCTTCCCACGAACAGAAGCAGCTGCAACCGTCGAATGTCGCAGAAACGTAACATGGCCATCAATGGGCGCCCTACCGCAAACCCTCTCGCAGCACTTACCGGCGGCGAGTCGTGCCTCTGCACGACATCTGCCCAAGCGCTCCTGTTTCTCGTCACGAAAGCTAACCCACGACGTTCTTATCATGTTGAGGACTCGAGGCAAGACACGTTTTCCTCACGAATTCCCGCCAATTCTCCTTGCCGGGTGGAAAATCTTTCTCATCAAGACTGCCGCCGCCGGCTAGCCATATTTGCGGCGCTTAAACGCTTAACGAGACACAAATGACCGCTAATGGGGAGGCGCTGGTTTACCTTCGAGCTTCAGAATCTCCGCCGGCACATCCAGCCAGACGGCTGCCGTCGCGCGGTCGCGAAATGCGCGCGCATCGATCGGCGTTTCCTTCATCAGATTTTCGTAGAGACGGGCAATGCCAAAACCGACCCAATCATCGCTAAACAAGGCGGACTTCACCGGCGTGATCCCAGCGCATTGCTCCGCCCGCTTCCGCGCAAAAGCAAAAACATGATTGGTGCGAACTGCCACGCTCGCCAATCGACTGAAATCAACGAATCTCTTTAACGGCGCTGACGCTTTTTCGATATCACATAACCATTCACCCATCTCGTCCAGCAGCTGATCATCCAGGACGCCGTGTGGTTGCCAGGCAACAAGATTATGAGCGGGATAGTGCAGCAGGTCAGCGGGCCGAAGCTTAGCCCTGGAAGCCACCAAAGGTTCCGAATCATCAGTAGGGCTGCCAAGCATAACGGCTATCTATCCTTCCATTCAACCTTGCTGGTGTCGAGATTGTAATAACTCGCCAGCACAGAATAAACGGGCGGCGCAGCTATAGATTCCTTCCAAGTTTTAAGGAAATATCTTGTCTAATTCCTTTACCAACCGATGGCTACCTTGAATCTTTAAGCGGCCAGTCAAGTATGCTAACGAGACGGGGTAGCGATAGACTCGTTGGATTTTCTCTTGCGTCAAACGATCGAGTAGTTCCATGAGGCACATCAAGGATTCGCCAGTTGGCTCGACCCATTCGGGATGTGGGACTGGGAGGTCGTCGCGGATCTGTTGTCGGACCTCGCTGTAGGCATGAATGTGATAAGACATGCAATTTGGCCTGGTGAAAGATTCAAGTGTGGATCGGCCCATCGACCAGCTTCGGCGCGGTGAACGCGGACCGTGACCAAGTGAGGATATTCCGAAAAGCGGCACGCACGCGCTTGCGGTGTGCACGACGCCGGGCCAACTGGAATGCTTCGTAGCGCTGGCGTTGCAGCAACACGGCCAGCATTCCGCTTTGCGTAAGGGTCTGGGTTGATTGTGTCATGACCTATCTCCGTTCTAATGGCTTATCTAATCGCTTGGGTGGGTGATTACGCTCTGTTCGGAGCGCTACGAATTTCATAAACCGTTTCTTATCTGTGTTGACTGCTCCAAATCCGCGCGGAACGGGAAGCCATCTTCACAGGGCGCTTGCAACAGCGGCCTCGCTTCAGGTGGCTCGGGGCTCCGGTTAAATATGGAGATCGCGTAAGCGGTGTCTCAGCGAAGGTTAAGCCTTCCAACCGGTTTTGAAGCCGCCCGAAAGTGCGTTGAGGCCTCGGATGACGTAATCAACGATGATTTTACCAGCAGTGGCGGGTGCCGGAAGTAGGACTTTGGTCCAATGCGTGTCGGGAGCGGCAATGGACGGCGTCTCCAGCTGCCTCCGGTCGCGCCGCGGCACGCCGAAACCGTGCCCGCCTGGGCCGCTTCAGCGCTTCGGCGGCAAGAGCACCACGATTGCCGTCAGTGTGAAAATCATCGCCGCCGAGAGCAGGCAGTAGTCGCAAAACGAGTGGAGCACGAAAGCCTGCAGGTAAAGCAGCCAGAGCGTGCCGAGGAACATCAGCCCCACCACCATCGCGAATGCCTTGCCCGCCAACGGATAGCGGAAGGCGGCGAGCGTCGCGGAACTGAAGGCTGCGAAGTACCCCAGGATGCCGAAAGCCGCCAGCGGTACGCCCGCGACGACTGCATACCTGCTCCCCAGCACCTGAGAACAACCGCCGGAAGCAACGCAGGTGATATGCGCGCCCGCCAGGTGCATCGCCGTCAGGTAGATCGTTTCTGCCACACCGGCCGCGCCGATGATAGCCGCAATCGTGTAGAGAATTCCCCGGGCGCGATCGCCCGCCGGAGCCTCGCTTGTGCCGGAACGCTGGGCCGCCCGCTTCATTGCGTTTGCTGGAAAATCGGCTTCGTCCCCGCGAGCGCCGCGTCGATCGCCCGGCGGAGCCCGTTCTCCGTCAGTTCCGTGAAGGGAATTCGTTCGTCGTTCAGGAAAACAGTTGGGGTGCTGATCACGCCCAGCGACTTGCCGCGCTCCTGGTCTGCCTCGATTCGCGCAGTGGTCGCAGGCGCGTTGAGGTCGGCCCGATAACGATCGAGCGCGAGGCCGATCTGATTGGCATACGCCTCGAAAATGCTGTCGACGTTGTTCGCCTCCGCCCAATCGTTTTGTTTGTCGTAGAGCAGCTTGTGCATCTCCCAGAATTTCCCTTGCGCGGCGGCGGCTTCCGCGACGGTCGCCGCCTTCAGGGCATGCTGGTGCATCGCGAGCGGAAACTGCCGGTAAACCACGACCAGCTTGCTGGCGTATTCATGCTCGATCTTTTCCATGATCGGCGCGATGAGCCCGCAGGGCGGACATTGGAAGTCGCCAAATTCCTCGAGCACGACTTCCGCGCCTTTTTTCGGTCCGCGCAGGTGGGGCGGCTTGGCGCCGAGCGCTTCGGTCATGCCGGGCGCCACCGGGGGCCGCGGGAGATTTGCGAGTTCGAAGCGCTTGGCGTTGTAAATGACCATCCCACCCACTGCACCCGCGACCGCGACCGCGAGAATGATGAGAAATGGCAGGAGGCGTTTCATGAATTTGCTGGCGACAACCAATTCGCTTCCAGCGCGTTTTTGCAAATGCAATTGTGCCGCCGTTTTTCGCCCGCGGAGGGATTTGACCATGACGGCAATCTCCTCCTCCTTCAGCGGGAGGTTTCTTGATGCACCGGACAATTCTTTTGCTGGCGAGTGTGGCAATCCTGGGGGTTGCTCCAAATCTGAAACGACCAACGGCAAGTTGGCGCCGCCGCCGGAAACAATCGGCCCGACGGCAATTGATGAACCACAGCCGCCGATGACCCGTGTGCGTTGCTGACGAGCGAAGAAGTTCAGGCGGTCCTGGGCGAGTCCATCAAGGACGTGCGGCGGAACGAAAAGATTGAGGGCATCCTCACCGTCACGCAGTGCCTGTTTGAGCTGCCGACAATGGCCAACACCATTGTTTTGACGGTAACGCAGAAAGTCGGTGATCCCGAAGCGCGCGATCCACGAGATATATGGAGGGAGACTTTTCTGACCGGGCAACCGAACGGACCGAAAGGACGCCGGAAGGTGACGCCGCCGACGCCCATACAAGGATTGGGCGATGGCGCCTTCTGGACCGGTCGCAGGGCCGGCGGCGGGCTCTATGTGTTGAAAGGTAACAGCTACTTTCGGATCAGCGTGGGCGGTCGGGAAGAGCCAGACGCCAAGATCGACAAGTGCAAGGCACTCGCGGAAAAGGTGCTCGCAAAGAGCTTCGTAGCCGGCCCGGTGGCCGCGGACCCTGCTCACCGGCGGGCGGCAAGCAGGGCGGCGCCAAATTTGGCCTGACAACGGCACGCTACGGCGTGCCCGATTGGGCGCGCACGATGGCGGTATCACCGCTGTTGATCGTGCCGTCCAGATTCACATCGTTGCGGAAGAATCCCGCTCACGACCTGACCCGATCGAGAACGCGTCTGCTGCGAATCGCCAGAATTCACGAACCCGTCGATGTTTGTGTCGCCCAACAGGACGTTCATCATCACACTGATGGTCGTGGGGGCCGCACCGGCGGTGACGCCGTTCAGATCGACTGTGATAAGCTGCGCGTTTGGCACGCCGGTCAAGTTCACCTTCACCTCGCTGGCTGGCGCGGAGTTTGGGGCTGGATCGGTGTTGACGGTGCCTCCACTCGCCGTGACCCCGGAGAATGTCACCGGTGCTGGGAAGACCAGCACGAGCTGGTGGTTTCCGGGAGTGCCCCCACGGCGCGGTTCAATCGCAGGCGCGACTCCCGCGGGCAGCGGTATAACGGAATATCGAAGTTGCCGGCGGTGCCGTGAGTTTTCCGCGAGAATGCCTCCAGGAGCGTGGCTGTCGGCGCACACTACGCGTTGCCCACGAGCGTATAGGCTGCCATCGCGGTGTGATGTCGGAGGCGTTGTTCTGCGAACGCTGGCCCGTATCCGGTCGATTGAAGTAGGTCCGCACGTTCGTCGCCGGAAGGTCAGTCGCCCGGCTCATAATTCGAACTGCCACCGTCAAACGCCCGCAACTTAGCTGTTCGAGACGACGATGCGGAGTCACCCGGTCAGCGGATCGTAGAAGCTACCTGCATCCGCCGCGTCGATACTCGTCGGCCGGTTTGCGTTCAGATTCGGAATCGATGGCGGCAGCGCGAGCGGCACGCCGAACTTTCCGTATTCGAACGACGGCGTCCCGGCAGCATCCGTCACCATCGCGACGTAAGCGCGATCGTGATCCGCATCAGGCATCTGGCGATTCCAGATGATGTACCACTGGCTGTTCGGCGGCGCTGAGCCCGCAGTCGAGGGCGCCACCTGCAGCGTGAAGTGCAATTCCTCAGTGCCGGCACCGATGAACGGTTCGGCGACGTAAAGCAGCTTCGCATTCACGCGTGGATCGATCGGGCGTGTTCGACTCCGGAATCGTTGTCGGCGCCGCTTTGCAGGAGATCGCTGCTCACGAGGATGCCCGGGCAGATCGCACGCGGACGCCCCGCCGACGACCGCCTGCACTTCCTTGCAATACGGGCTCTCCCCGACCGCATTCACGGCCGTGACGACGTAGTAGTTGCTCCCGCATCGGGAAGTTTGCGTCGACATAGCTGGGCTGCGTGACCGTGGCGATCAACGCCGCATCGTTAAAAGGTCCCAGCGGGCTGGACGCGCGGAAAACGCTATAGCGCGACGATCGGGGAACCGCCGTTGTCAGGCTCTGGCCAGGACAAGGCGATGTCGTGCTCGTGCCGTTGATCGACCGCCGAAACCTGCGGTGCGCCCGGGACAGGCCGGCTCCGACGGTTTGCGTATCGTAAATCGAGAACATCCGCTTCCCGCCCGATTGACGGGAGATGAACGCCTTCGCGGTGAAGGAATTCGGCACCGCCATTGACGCAGCCGCCGATGCAACCGTCTTCACCCGCGACCAGCACGCGGCCCTGCTTGTCGATCTGGATGTCCATGAAATCGAGCAGGTTTCGGCAGGTGCCGTCGCCGCAGATGCCGCCGCGCTGGATCGGGTCGTTCGGCGTCACGTTCTGCACCGTCCACGTCTGGCCGAAGTCGAACGTCGTCGCGATATACAGGTGCCAGATGCCCGGGAATTCCGGCAGTGGCGTACTCGCCCGGGTCGTCGTGCCCATGAAGGCAAACGCGGCCCGGCCGGGATCACCGACGGCGACCGCCGGAAACGCGATATGCTTGACGCCGTGAGCGCGCCGAGATCAACCACGCGATCCCAGGAAACGCCCTTGTTGCTCGAGTATGCGATCCCGGGGCGACCATCCGAATACATGAAGCCGAGATAGATGTGCCTGCTGCGCTCGGCCTTTTCCGCCGCGCTGCATGTGCCAGGCGGGCACCAGGAAACGCCGATCGAAGGATCATCGACGCCCGCGTCGCTCGCCGCGTTTGGCACCGTCCGCACATCCAGGTGAGGCCGTTATCCTCCGAAACGACGACGGCTGGATTGCCGCCGAAAACAAACGGCACGCCCGCCGGCGAGCATGCCTTATCCGGCACAAACGCGGTCCCGTCTTCGGCGACCTTCAAGTGTCCGTGCAACCCCGCGCAATCGCTGAGCGTGAACATCGGCCTCTGAATCGGATAAGGTGATGCCGCCATCGATGCTTAACTGGCTCGTCGCGGTCGCGATGGATTGCGACGCATAGTAGGCGGCATGCGGGTAGAACGTGTTGACCCGCGCGTATCACCGTGGCAGGCGCCGGCTCGTGGAAGGTCCGCCGCCGATCGTCTGGTGATCGACGCCGCCGGAGGGAGCGCCGCCCTCGCTCGATCCATCGTGTCGCCATCGTTGTCGGTAAATTGAATCGTGCTGCCGCCCGGGGTGAGCCCGAGCTCCTGGCCACGAACGTCCGGCCCGTCCAGTGATCCGTGTAGAGAATCGGATCGTAAAAAACGCGCGTCGCGTTTGCCGTCGTGAGCGTAATCTGGTCCCACTGCACAACTGCCGGCGAGGAGCAATCATCGAAAGTCGCGCGCAGGAAGAAGTTATTGACGCCTCCATAATAGAGTGACGTGCCGCCATTGAACGTCTGGTTTTCGGCCCCGGTCCGGAACCTGTTCCTGAACAATTTCGCGACGACCACCGCGCAACGTTCTCTCTATTCCAGTTTACACCCATCGACGGTTCGCCCGCGTCCTCCATCACACCGGGAGGAGCGTAGTGGTTCACGAAGCGCGGCGTTCCCGGAGGAACCGGAGTCGGCGTGGGCGTTGCCCCTGGTGAAGGTGTCGGCGTCGGTGACCGCGGCTATCACCGCGCTGGCTGTGCCTTGTAGTATGGTCAGCCGCCATTCACGAGAAAATAGACGACGCGGACGGTGAAAATTCCCGTCCCAACGCTAGCAACGCCGCGTCCAGTTCCACGGTTTCCGGCCGCCACCGCTGTTCGCGCCGAACCGACCAGCGCCCGCTGGTGGGCCCTTGCGCACGAAAACGTCGAAGTCGTCCGCGCTGTTCGCCCAGCTGATCGTGAAGCGCGCGCGTTTGCCGACCCAATCAGCCGGTGTCCCTGAGAGCGTCAGCGTGAAGTGTCGCAGTTCACACCTTCGATGCAGGTCGTCTCATCCACCGACGTGCCAGACGAGCGGTGCAAAGCCGTCCAAGTCACGTTTGGCCCGGAGGTGGAAGGGTGCCGGAACCCGGCGTCGCATTCGGGCGGAGCCGACGGCCTTGTGGCGCCGGCGTTGCATTGCCGATCAGGCCGAGCGAGCCGAGCGCAGCGGCCATCAGGAGAGAGAATAGGAACCAGCGAAGTGTGGATATGTTCATAGGGTTGGGGAACAACGCCCCTGCCGCTCACCGGAGACGCAAGGGATGTCGTCGGGATTACGTTCATTTCCTCTTCGGGCCTGCCGCTGCTTTCGCGTGTAGGTCGATCCTGCGAGAACCCGCTTACCTAACGAACAAAGTCCGCCTCAGGCGATAGCGCCGGGACCGGAAAAAAAACGCAGGGCAGCGTTGCCGCTGCCCTGCGCATGGATTTTTGCGGGTTTCCCCGCCTCAATCTGACTTTACGGGATCGCGTTACCGGCCTGGCCACGCACGATGATCACGTCCCCGGCCGCAATCGCACCATCGGGATTCACGTCCGAGCGGAAGTTCGTCCCGTCCGTGATTTGCCCCGAACGAGCACGCGTCTGCAATGCGTCGCCCGCGTTCACGTTCCGGCTGTCGTTCGTGTCCCCGAGCAGCACTCCCATCGGGATCACCACGTTGCCGGAGTTTGCACCCACGGTCACCCCGTTCAGCGTCACCGTGAGCAATTGCGCGTTGGCCACGCTCGTCAACGGGATCGTCACCGTATTGCCGCTCACTGTCACCGCGCCTCCGTTCGGAACTCCGTTGCTCCCGATCGTTCCTGTCCCACTGGTGACAGTCGCCTGCGGACTCCCGCTCACGCTCGGCGCCGACCCAAACGTCACTACGATGGTGTGATCGTTCTGCCCAGTGCCTTGGCCACGCCGGCATTCCACCCCTGACGTCCCGCTCAGCGGCAGGTTGATGTCGAAGTTGCCTTGCGCCCCGTGCGCCTTGCGCGAAACCACGCTCACCGGCGTCGGCGCCGTCGAGCAGCTGGTCGCGCAGGTCAGGCTCACAAGAGAGATCGTATCGATGCGCGAGCCGGGGTTAGCCGAAGGTGTGCCACTGCTGTCGGAACCCTGCCGCCATTGCAACCTGATGTTCTGGCCCGCCGCCGCCGCCGGCAGGTTGACCACCGAGGTGATGTAGGCCGGCGCAGCTGGGGTGCCGGCGGAGAGCCCGGACCAGGCCTGCCGACCGGGCAATGGATTCGAGAAGGCGGTGCCTAGCGCGCCAGTATATCCGCCGCTCACAAACGAGCCGCCCGCGGTGAGGATATCCTGGAAGGCACCGCCAGCGACGGTGGGGATGCTGATCTCCAGAACGAGGCCGTCGCGGTTTAGCTCCGTATTGTAGATAAGCCGGAAGTTCAATCTTGCTCCTCCTCCGGCTGGAATCGCGATCGGGGCCGAAGCCACTGTGGTCAAGCCGACCGTCCCGACTTCGGCGAGGAAGACGTTATTGGGCAACGTATCTGACGATATATTCTCCGTGAACGCTGCCACGCTGCCGCCGGAGGATGTGGTCGTCCACCCAGCCGGGAGCACTGGGGGCGCCACGCTGTCGAAGTTCTGGACGGGAGTGTTGGTGCTGACGCCCAGGGGCAGGCTCGGGTAGCTCGGGGTTCCGTAATTGGTGGCACCGTCCTGAATCTGCAGACTCGGTGTGACCGTTCCACCGCAAACTCCCGAGGCGACGAACGTGAACGTCCGGCAAACCGTCGCGCCCGGCGGAATCGAGCCGTAGTTCTGGGGTCCGCTCGGCATCGTGACGCCGCCCGTGGCCTGGAGAGTGCCCACGACGTTGGTTGTCGCCAGGTCGCCAGTATTGGTGATGCAGAGGCTCATGGTGACGGTTTCACCCGGGTCGGGCACCATGTTCGGCGGGGTACAACTCTCCGCCGTGAGCGTGGCATTGCCGAGAGCGGGCAAGGCCACCGGAACCAGCTTGAAGGCGCCGACACGCAAGCCGCCAGCCGCTGTCGCTCGTCGTGGGGAGGTATTCGTTCACCACCCAGAAAGTGGCATCGTCGACCGGGTCCACGGTCACGGAGCTGTAATCGCCCCACCGGTTGCCGCCGGCGGTTTGGGAACCGGTGCCGGTGATGATGGAGTTCTCGCCCAGCGGCATGGTGCCGAGAGCGCTGCCGGCATTACGACCGGTATACCAGATACTTGGGAAGGTCTGATTCGCGCCGTTGCCGGCGCTGTAGGCGAGGCCCATGTTCCCGCCGCCGTCCATGGCGATGCTGCCCATCCAGCGATGAATGCCATCGGTCAAACCAGGCGCATAGGTGCCCTGTTGAAAGATAAAGGGGCTGCTGCTTGGGCTGCGCAATTCCCACCAGCGGATACCTGAAACCTCCCCGTTGGGGCCAGCCCCCGCCGAGACCGACTGGTTCGTCACGAGCGATTCATGCGTGCCGAAATTCCGGTAGGCCAGGCGGTGGAGAGGCCGCTGGCGGTAACCGAGGTGATCGATGCCGTTGGCCGTCCCCGGCTGCGGGATACAGGCGCGGGAGCCGCCGCAAAGCCCGAGGATGGAATTAAACGCGGCCACCGGGACGGTATTCGTGAGCACGAAGCTGGAGTTCGCCGGGGTCACGAAATCCACGGTGAATTTCCAAACGGTAAGCGCATCCTGCGGCGCGCCGTAGGGTCCGTTGTTATCCATGCTGCCGACGAAGTAGTTCGACCGGCCGGCCGGCGGCAGCGTGGAACCATCGAGGTCTGACGGCAGCAGACCGTCGCCCGACGTTGTATGCGGGGGACGGCGTCGGCGAGGAACGAAATCACCGTAGGGGAGGGATTACCCGCGACGGCCTGCGCCCGGTTCATCACATAGGCGCCCACGCCTGCGAAGCTGGCTGCCGCCGGCGAATTCGCGGGTGCTAAAATAGTAGCCGTCCGGCCACACGCCCATTTTCGGATAATCGGCGAAGTTGTTGCCGCCTCCGGTGGCAATCGAATAGCGAAAATAGGCGCCGGTCGGATCCGGTGTCTGCGAAACGGCGACGCACAGCAGATAGGGCGCGGCCGATGTGAATTGCATGAGCAGCCAGCGATTGGAGAGCTGGTCGTAGAGCACCACGGGGTCACCGTCATTGCGCGTCTGGCAGCCGCCGCCAAAGCCCGACCAGAGTGTATTGATGGCGGCTGGGCCAAGCAGAGACGTGCCCGTCTTGCTGAAGATCTGCGTGTGCAGGTTCGACATCGTGACGATGTGATTCGGGCCGACATCCCCGTTCGGGTCCGGCGGCGAAACCCCGCTGATGTTGGTCTGCGCATCAAAGTGAGGCCGGGGTGCCGGGATGTCCGGTTGTTCGCCCTTCCGGGACTGGACCACCGGATCGGCCTCGTGCTGGTATCCAGCAGAACGCGGAATGATGTCCTGGTCTTCCTTCTCACGGTCCGGCTTCGGGCCCGGGTAAATCGGCGCGATGTCGCGCAAGGGAGGCGAAACGTCGAAATGGGTGACCGGCAGGACGCCGCGGTATTGCGCCTCCGTCACTGGTTTTTGAGGAGCTTTATCTTTCGAGTCTTGCTGGGCGGTGGCTTTGGTGAAGGCCGCCAAGGCCAGCGCAATCCCGCCTGAGACAAGCAGCAGGCTGAGGACAACGCGCAGTTTGAAGAACGCGGAACGTGAGGTGGATTTCTTTTTCATGCGGGCTGGTGGTGAAGCGAGCAGGACGTTCTTGCTCGAGCCGCAGACTAGCCATCCGCCTCCGCTGAGTCACGACTTTTCGTTCATTATGAATTGTAATGAACAAGCGCGCGGCGCCTGGACCACTCGCGACGTTCGCGCCGGAAGAGCGCAGGCGGGGCAGGGAAAAATGCGGTCGTCAGCGCTGGGCGTGGTGGCCCACCGGCAAAAAAAACGCAGGGCAGCGTTGCCGCTGCCCTGCGCATGGATTTTTGCGGGTTTCCCCGCCTTAATCTGACTTTACGGGATCGAGTTCCCGGCCTGGCCGCGCACGATGATCACGTCCCCGGCTGCAATCGCCCCATCGGGATTCACGTCCGAGCGGAAGTTCGTCCCGTCCGTGATTTGCCCCGAACGACTCCGCGTCTGCAACGCATCACCCGCGTTCACGTTCCGGCTGTCGTTCGTGTCCCCGAGCAGCACTCCCATCGGGATCACCACGTTCCCCGACACGGCTCCCACCATCACTCCGTTCAGCGTCACCGTCAGCACTTGCGCGTTGGCCACATTCGTCAACGGGATCGTCACGGTGTTGCCGCTGATTGTCACCGCGCCTCCGTTCGGGACTCCGTTGCTCCCGATCGTTCCTGTCCCACTGGTGACTTGCGCTTGCGGACTCCCGCTCACGGTCGGCGCCGATCCAAACGTCACCACGATGGTGTGATCGTTCTGACCCGTGCCTTGGCCACGCCGGCATTCCACCCCGGACGGCCCGCTCAGAGGCAGGTTGATGTCGAAGTTGCCTTGCGCCCCGTGGGCCTTGCGCGAAACCACGCTCGACGGCGTCGGCGCGGCCGCCTCGCAGAGCGGATTCGCAATCGAGATGTCATCGACTCTCACACCCGTGGCCGCGACGCTGTTATCACACGCCATGCGCCATCTCAGCTGTACGTTCGCCTGGCCGTTGGCCGCAGCCGGGGTATTGATCGAACTGGTGACGTAGGCGGGGGAGCCAGGGTTGGTGCCGTTCCAGGCATTGCGCCCCCCGATCGGGCTCGCAAAGGCGGTGGAGATCGGCCCGGTATATCCTCCGCTAATGAAGGCATTCCCGCCAGTAGTGATGTCGTCCAGGTCGCGCCACCGTTGGTGCTGAACTCCAACACCACACCGTCAAAGGTCGACTCCGTAATGTAGTTGATCTTGAACGTCAGCCTCGCTCCGCCCGCCGGGACCGCGAAGCTTGGCGTCACCAAAAACATGTCTGCGATGTTGCTTGGGTCGGGGGCGAAGGCGTCGTTTGGCGCGCTGGCAGGATTCGTCGTCGAGGTCACCCAAGGCACGCCAATGCCCGTGGCGGTCGAGGTCCAACCCGCGGGCAACGCTGGCGCCACGACGCCGTCGAAGTTTTGCGCGAAGGCCACCATTTGAGTGCCAGTGACGAAGTTATAGGTGAGCGTCCCGTAGTTGGTCGCTCCATCCTGGAACTGCACAGAAGCGGTCACAGTCGCACCGCAAGCCAACAACGGGTCAACCGTGAAGGTGAAATTGCGGAAGGTGGGGCTCGGTGGTGAGCAGACGACGCCGTAGTTCTGCGGCGCCGACGGATTGGTCACACCACCGCTGGCCTGCAGCGTTCCGGTCAAGGCCGCGGTCGTGCAGACCACGCCCGGTCCGCCACTGTTCTGCGCGCCGAACGAAACGGTGACGGTCTCACCCGGATCGAGCACGCCATTGGGGCCCGCCGAGACAATCATGGAACCGCCGTTCGTGATGATGTTGGTCGGCGAATTCAAGCAAAGCAGTTTCTGATTGCTGTTCGTGCCTTGAAAGGCAGACGCCACGAGGGAACGTCCGCCGACGGCATAGAAGGAGCCGTTCAACACATCACCGGTCATCCGCGCGCGTTCATGCGTGCCCGAGGGTGCACCCGCCATATCCGGCACGGGTTGCCAGGAAGTGCCAGCGTTCCAGGAAATAACCGTTGGTGAAATATTGGCTGTGGCAACTCCTGCGACATAACCACCAGCCAGCACCGCATCCGTGTCGTAAACGGCCGTGGCTGCGCCCCAGCGGGTGGCTGGCAGATCGGCAATGGCCGCGTCATCCCAGGTATTTCCCACCGGGTCGTAACGATAGGTCTTCGCCGAGGCAAGCGACCCGACGCTTTGAATGCCACCGGCCGAGTAAATAAAGCCCCCCTGAGTCCAGCCGCTGGTGAAACTGATCAGGAGCGGATAGGCCGCACCAGCGCTCCAGGTATTGGAAGTGATGTCATAGATTTCCAATGCCTGCGCCGAAGCGGTCGCCGGGCCCGTGCCGCACCACTTGTAAATCTTTCCGGCTAGATAAACCGCCGAATGATTCCATGTCCCCACGGTAAAAGGAGCCAGGGTCGTATAGGTATTTAGCGCGACATTATATCTGTAGACTGTCGTTTGCGGAGTGCCCGTGCCGGTTAACGCGCCGCCCAGAATGAAGCAATTTGTGCCGTCGGTCACGGCCGCCGCAAACTCGAGCGCCGCCGGCAGTGGAGCGATCGGCGTCCACGTCGTGCCGTCGAATTTGAAGGAAGCTGCGGAAATCGCGCCGCTTTGGACGCCGCCGAAGAGGTACATGTTGCTGCCAACTGTCACCACTGGCGAGTCGAGCAACGGAACGGGTGTCACAGGACCCACGCTCCATGTGCAGTTGAATAGAGTATCCGGATTCGGAGGCGCATTGCCGGATTTTGCCGGGGCCGGGATCACTTGCGTGACGAGCAGCAGCAGCGTGAGCAGGAACGCTGCCCGGGCCGGGCGCGTTGCAGTCAGACGATTCATCGATTCATTCTGTTTCTTCATAAGAGGAACGCATGGGGTTGGACTATTCCGCACGCCACCTGACGCTACAGGTAATAAAGCGACGGGATGCCGCCGATGCTGAACGGTAGAGATTTTCTGTCAATGCAATTTGCTCGTCGGGAGGAAAAATTTTCGGGGCGGCGGCACGGCTGGCGGCCAAGAGCGCCTTTCAACAGCGGCGCCTCCGCGCCGCCGCCTGCCTGGGCCGCTGGCACGTCGGGCATCGCTTTTCGGGCAGCCGTTCGGTGCCAGCTCGTGCCGGCTGCGACGCGGGATCTGGGGCCTGAGTTGACTCCGTTTCCAGTCCGAAACTGTGTCTACGGCAGGGCGTTTCCGGACCGGGCACGAACGACGATCGTGTCGGCGGAGTTCACGTTGCCATCGTTGGTGACATCGAAGCGGAAATTGGTTCCATCCGTTGACTGGCCGGACCGGGAACGAGTCTGGATCGCATCCGCTGCGTTCACGCTGCGGGTAGCGTTGACATCGCCCAGGAGAATTCCCACCGGGACATTGATGTTACCCAAGTTAACGCCATCGCCGACGTCGGACAGAGTGATCCTCAGAACCTGGGCATCGGCGACTGCCGAGAGATCGACCGTGAGCACATTCCCGCTAATGCCTCGGGGTTGCCGTCGCCAGGCCATCGCTACTGGTCACCGCGGCGCTGCCGACCGTAACCGGGCCGGCAAAAGTCAACCTCAACTGGTGATTATTCAGATTCGCTCCAACGCCTCGGCGACACTCCACCCCGCTCGCGCCCGGGTCGCCCAGCGGCATGTCGATATCGAAGGGCGTGACGGGTTGCAAATGGCGCGAGACGATCGAGTTCGCCGTCGGCGCGCTCCCGCCGCAGTTCGGATTCGAAATGGAGATGTCATCGACTCTCACACCCGTGGCTGCCACGCTGTTATCCGTCAGCCATGCGCCACCGCAACCGCACGGCTCGGCTGCCCATTGGCCGCCGCCGGGGTATTGATCGAACTGTTGATGTAGGCTCCGGAGTTGCCATTCCAAGCCTGTCGTCCGCCAATCGGACTGGCGAAGGCGGTGGAGATCGCCCCGGTATATCCTCCGCTAATAAAGGCATTCCCGCCCGTCGTGATGTCAGTCCAGGTAGCGCCACCGTTGGTGCTGAACTCGAGCACCACTCCGTCAAACGTCGCCTCCGTATTGTGGTTTATCTTGAATGACAGTTTCGCTCCGCCAGCCGGCACTGCGAAGCTCGGCGTCACCAAAAAGCTGTCGCCAACGTTGCTTGGGTCGGGGGCGAAGGCGGCATTCGGTGCGCTGCTGGGAGTTGTCGTCGAGGTCACCCAAGGCACGCCAATGCCAGTGGCGGTCGACGTCCAGCCCGCCGGCAACGCCGGTGCCACGACGCTGTCGAGGTTTTGGGCGAAGACCACTCCCGAAGTGCCGGTGAGGAATGTGTATGTGATATTCCCGTAATCCGTCGCTCCATCGGTCACTGCCAGCGCCGCGGTTACGCGTACTGCCGCAGGGCAAAGCCGGGTTCACGGTGAAGGTGAAATTCCGGAAGACCGCAGCCCCGCCGGGAGCGCAAGTGGCGCCATAGACCTGCGGACCAGAGGGAGCGGTCACGCCACCGGTCGCCAGTAACGTTCCCGTCAACGCGCTCGTGGTGCAGATATTTCCTGGACCCCCGACGTTCTTAAGGCCGAGTGAGACGGTGACGGTTTCAGCCTGGATCGAGCACTCCATTAGCCCCGGCGGAGACGACCGCGGAGCCGCCACTGGCCGATGCACGTTTGCCGGCACCACGGGCCCGAACTTGAAGCTGCCGATGCGCGTCTTCCATGTGAATTGGGTCCCGTTGGCCGAGAAATATTCCTGGGTGTACCAGAAGGTGGCATCGTCCACCGGGTCGATGGTCATGGCGCTGTAATCACCCCAGCGGTTGCCGGAGCCGGTTGGAGCCTCCACCGCCAGCAATGATGGTGGCCTCACCCTGGGCCAGCGTGTTTAACGGATCGGTCACCAACCGCCCAGCGTAGCGAATCGAGGGATGATTGGTCGAATTCGCGGCGCTAAAGCCGAGCGCGATGTTGCCTTGTCCATCCATCCCGATGCTGCCCATCCAGCGCCAGAGCGTGTCGGGCGCGTAGGTGCTTTCTTGAAATATGGTCGGCGTCCCCGGAGGCCATGTTGCGCATTTCGAACCAGCGAATACCGGCCACCCCGGCAGCATTGACGGTCATGATTTCCGACGACCGCGTCATGATCGCCAAAATTCCGATAAGGGAGTCGGAACATCAACCGATCGCCGATCCCATCGACGTTGGTCGCAGAGTTGGGCGTAGGCACGCAGGCGCGGGTTCCGACGCAGAGTTGGGTAAAGCCCGCGGCCGGCGGGGAGGCGACAAGCGTAAAGGTCGAGTTGGCGGGCGTGACAAAGTCCACATGGAATTTGTTCACCTTGTAAGTGCCGCCGCTGGGGAAGGAAACGAATGGACACGGCGCGCCCGCTGGCGGCAGGTTCGGACCATCGAGATCGGCCGGCAAATAATAGGTCTCGCTGGAGGCCCCAAGGGGCCCGACGATGGCGGTGGCCGGGAGACCCGCGATCATCTTCACGCGATCAAAGGCAACGGCCTGGGGGCCAAGCCGCGCTGTGCCTGATGAGTTGAAGATGTTGAAGGCACAATAATAGGCATCAGGCCAAACTCCCATGTGGGGGTAATCGAAGAAGTTGGAGCCGAGATGAAAGCCGTAACGATTCCAAGTGCCGGTGGCATCGCTGGTCGTCGAGACCGCGATGCACTCATCGGTCGGTATCGTAAACCCGGTGCCGGGCCGGAATTGACTGATGACCCAGCGATTGGCAATACGATCATACATCACGATTGGATCGCCACTGTTGCCGCTTTCGCAGGGGCCGCCAAAGCCAACCCAGATCGAGTTGATGGCAACCGGTCCGAGGACCGATACGCCGGTGGCCTTATTAAAGACCTGAATACCCTCATTGACCATTTGGACGTATTGCGTGGCTCCGACGGCGCCATTTGTATCCGGCGGCGAGCAGTTACAAACGACGCCCGGGGCGGGGATACCGTCAAAATTGTTGATGGGAGCCGGGATGTTCGGAGCTAACAGAGCCAGCGCGGAAATACGGGGGTTTTGGATGACGGGATCAGGGACATCGACGTGATCGATGAGCATCAGCGGATTCAAATTTGCTTCGTGCTCCGACTCTTTAAAGTTGATCGGCCAGAGCGGCATATCGCGCAGCGCCGGTGAGACGTCGTTTTTGTAGGAGGAAATCGCCATGATCGTGGGTTTGGTCGCAACCTCGCCGCCCCCTTTTGGTCCTTGCGCCAGAGCGGAGGAGCCGGTGAAGGCGCCAAAGCCCACCAGCAGCAGGAGGACGCCGACGGAGCAGAAAACAAAAGCAAGCAAAACGCGGAGCCTAAAGGCACCGGACTCAGAGAGGGGATTCTTTTTCATTATTTAGTTCTGGCAATGCCGACGATTACACCACTGGCGGGGCTGACTTGGTCGATTGCGCCAGGACCGGCCGCCCGAGGGAGGGCCGGAAGAAGCACTATGACAATTTGAAAAGGCGCCCCCGATGGGACGCCTTGCGACTAGACTCAATGATGTTTTCAGGTTTCGGTCCTAACAATGAGGACCTTCGATCCGGCTGGCGTTCGGACGAAACTGGTATGTCGACGCGAGCTTGTCGACAGGCCGCAGCGGGAAGGCATGGGGGGCGATTCTGGAAATGCCGAATCCAATGTCAAGGCTAATTCCTGCCTGCGCATCTTCGCGACTCATCTGAAGGCAACCGGCAGGGTGCCGGGAAGTGGAAGCCTAGAGCGAGGCACCGCCACCCCACTTCCGCAGCCGGCCCTCGCCGGCTGCGGATGAGGTTGCGTCGCGCAGGTTTCTCTCGCCTATGGAACTGCGATTACGGGAGTGAGTTACCGGACCGACCGCGCACGACGATCGTATCGCCGCCGCTAACCGTGCCATCAATGTTGACGTCGGAACGGAAGTTGACCGCATCCGTTGTCTGGCCGGACCGGGAACGAGTCTGGAGCGCATCGGCGGAGTTCACGTTGCCGTCGCCGTTGGTGTCACCAACCACGACTCCCATCGGCACCATGATACTGCCCAGGTTGGTCCCATCATTCACACTCGAAAGGGTGACGCCCAGTCTCTGCAAGTTAGTCACCCCGGTCAGGTCGATTGTGACCACGTTGCCAGCCACGCTGGCATTCGCGCTGCCGGCTCCCGTTGTGACCGATGCTCCACCCACCGTCACGGGGTTGGCAAAGGTCACCACCATCTGATAGACGCCCCCGGTATTCCGCGGCTCGATCCCGACGGCTCCCGTCAACGGGACGAGCGGGAGATTAACATTAAAGGCTCCCGCTCCCCCGTGGATCTTGCGGGACACTGCACTCACCGGCACCGGCGCGGTTGTATTGCACGAGGAACTGGCGAGTCTGATCGTATCGATCCGCGATCCGGGAATACCCGTTGCTGGAATGACGCTGTTGTCCGATCCCTGGCGCCATTTCAACCTGATGCTTTGTCCAGCAGCCGCGGCCGGCAATCGAACGATGCTCGTGATGTAAGTCGGCGCGGTCGGTGTGCCGCCGGAGAGTCCGGTCCAGGCATCCCGGTTCTCGAGCGGGTTGAAGCCGGGGTCAGGACCGATGTGCGAGTTATATCCGCCGCTGAGGAAACTGCCGCCGGCGGTGATGATGTCGCTGAACGCGCCGCCATTGATGCTGATCTCCAGGACCAATCCGTCGAAGTCTGCCTCAGTATTGAACAGATTCCTGAAGCTCACACTCGATACCCCACTCGGGACGGCGATCGGCGCCGACGTCACTTCGGACAGGCCTTGCAGGGCCGCTTCCGAGAGATAAACATCGTTGGGAGCCGTGTCGGGAAATAGGGTTGAGGTGGTCGGGAGCGTTCCGCTACCTGAAGCCGTCGGCGTCCAGCCAGCCGGCAGCGCGGGCGCAACCACCCCGTCGAAGTTTTCCACCGGGGTCGGGGTACCCAAATTGCCCGTCACGAAGGAATAGGTAAACGTCCCGTAGTTAATTGCTCCGTCCGTTACCACCAGCGAAGCTGTGACGGTGTTACCGCAACCCAGAGCAGGGTCCACGGTGAAAGTGAAATTGCGGAAAGTTGGCCCGCTCCCTGAGCAAACCACACCGTAGTTCACAGGTGCCGGCGGACTCGTCACTCCGCCGCTTGCCTGCAGCGTTCCAGTCAGCGACGCCGTCGTGCAGACAACCCCTGGCCCGCCAATGTTTCGCAGGCCGAGGGAGACCGTGACGACTTCGCCCGGATCGAGAGTTCCATTAGCACCGGCGGAAATAATCGATGCGCCGCCGCTGCCAATCCCGGGCCCATCAACACAAAGCAGCCTTTGATTGCTGTTCGTGCCGATGAATGCCGGCGATGCGTTGGAGCGTCCCCCAATGACATAGAAACTGTTGCCCAAGACCGCACCATTCATGCGCGCTCGCTCTCCCACCATCGTCCCCGCGTTTTGCCAGGTGTTGCTGGCGGTGTCCCAGGAAATTGCCGTATTTTGCATGACGCCCCCGGAGAATCCGCCAGCCAGCGTTCCGTCAGTCTTATATACACTCGAGGCTGCGCCAAAGCGCGTCGCTGGAAGATCGGCAATGGCCGCGTCATCCCAAGTGTTTGTCGCCGGGTCGTAACGATACGTTTTCAACGACTCAACAGAGCCGAGAGATTGAATTCCGCCTGCGGCATAGATGAAGTTCCCTTGCACGAACGCACTGACGAAACTAATCGCGAGCGGATAGGGCGCGCCCGCACTCCAGGTGTTGGAGGCGATGTCATAGATTTCGAGCACGTTGGTCGAAACGGTATTATTTGAGCCGGCAAATTTATAGATTTTCCCATTCAGATAAGCGGCCGCGTGATTCCAGGTGGCGGTGGTGAACGGAGCGAGCGTCGTGTAGGTATTCGTCGCAACATTATATCTGTACAATGTCGTCTGGGAGACTCCGGCTCCGTTCGAGCCACCGAGAATGTAAATATTGGTGCCGTCATTGACGGCGGCCGGATATTCCAAAGCGACCGGCAAGGGCGCAATCGGCGTCCAGGTCGTGCCGTCGAATCTGAATGAGGTGGCAATGATGGCGGTGCTGACACCGGCAAAGCTGTAGATGTTGCCCCCCACCGACGTCACGGCGTTGTCGAGGACGGTAATAGGGTAGTTCGCGGCGCTGCTCCAGGTGCAATTAAACAGGGTGTCGGGATCGGCCGATTTGCCCTCCTTGGCAACGCCGGGCTGCGTCGGCGCAGAGATCAGGCTGCCCAAGCTGCCGACGAGCAGCAGAGCGCAGAGGGGCCACAAAAGGGAGGATGTCTTTGATTGTTTCATTGTTGTCCTTTCATTTGATCGGGTGTCGCTCGCCACGAAGGGAATCTTCCCGGCAATCTCCCGAACGGGGAACCGACAATTGTCTGGAGACCATGATCGCCTGTCAAGCAGCTTTTTTCCGGCGATTGAGATTAAACTCAGGCGCTGCCGGTGAAACCTACTCGTGGTAGGCGCGGCGGCATCAGACGCGCATTATTGGCAAAGAGAAGCAGCCAGAGGGTGGCGATGGTCCCGAGCAGAATCGCGGCGTGGCGGCGGGATAATCCACCGGGTGCGCTCTCCGGGATGAACGCGTGAGCCAGTGATTTGCGGCCAGTGCGATAAGGACTGCGATCCCCGCGAAGATCACCCAGGCCGGCCAGGCGCGGCGCAGAGCGTCGGGCATCGCTTCGCCCCCTGCCATGGGATTACCATCTCCCGGAAGTCGGGGCGAGATGGCGAGCGTCGCCCGACGCCAGGGTGAACCAGCGCAGGATGCGTCCCATGTTTCATCGCTCCGCAACGTGAACTGCCCGGCCGTCAAGAGGGCCCAGAGCGCGGGGGGCGCCTTGTCGTTAAAAACCCTGACTTCGATCGTGTTCGCGCCGCTGCGCAGATAGCCGGTCACGTCCGCACTGGAGATCCGTTTCCAATTCGGACCGGCGGCGATCGCCACCGGTATGTCGTTGATCTTAAACTCCGCGCGTCTGGCGACCCGAAAATCCAAACGCGCCCCCTCCGCCGGGGCGGGTAGAATAAACTCCCGCCGGAAAACCGTGTCCAGATCGGCCACGAGATGCGCGCCCGCCTCCATCGCCCGCGGGAAAAGAATCCAATCCGCCTGCGCGTTGCGGGGCAGGAAACTGATCTCGGGATTACGCGCGCACGTCCAGACAAGCCATCCGCAGGCGACGGCAACGAGCAGGCCAATCAGCGACCATTTCTGCCAGGTCTTGAGGGCTGGCTGGAGGCGGGGCTCGGACGCGGCTGGGGACCGGCTGGACTTTTTCGCGCTCCCCTTTGCCCGCCCTTTCTTCGCCGGTTTCACGCGCCGGCGATCACAGCAGGAAGCGCGATTCTTGTCGCCCTCAAAAGCGCCAGGGCTGTTTCCGGATCGACATACACGCCGCGCCGAAGGCTGGCCGCCACCGCCTCGTTGCTTTGTAACCCCGCGGGTGTACCGTCGCCGCTCCTGCGATGAGCCAGAACTACAAGGATACGCTCAACCTCCCGAAGACTGACTTTCCGATGAAGGCGAACCTCACCACGCGCGAGCCGGAGATGCTACAGCAGTGGGAGGAAACGCGCCTCTACGAGCAGATCCAGAAGGCGCGGGAAGGGGCGGAGTTGTTCGTCCTGCACGACGGGCCGCCGTTCGCGAATGGCGACGTCCACATGGGCACCGCGCTGAACAAGATCCTCAAGGATCTGGTCGTGAAATCGAAAACGATGGCCGGCTTCCGCGCGCCGTATGTGCCGGGCTGGGACTGCCATGGGCTGCCGATCGAGTTCAAAGTCGTGAAGGAGACGCGCGGCCTCACGCCGGTCGAAGTGCGGAAACGCTCGGAAGCGTTCGCGCGCAAGTTCATCGACATCCAGCGCGACGCAATTCAAGCGGCTCGGCGTGTTGGGTGATTGGGAGCACCCGTATCTCACGCTCGACCCGGACTACGAAGCGGAGATCCTCCGCAGCTTCGCCATCTTCGTGGAGAAGGGCCTCGTCTACGAATCAAAGAAGCCGGTCTTCTGGAGCACCGGCGCGCAGACGGCGCTCGCGGACGCGGAAGTCGAATATCACGACCGCGAAGACACCGCGGTTTACGTGAAGTTCCCGATCGTGACCGGCGAGCTGGAGGGCAAGGCGAGCATCGTCATCTGGACGACAACGCCCTGGACGTTGCCGGCCAACCTCGCGATCGCGGTGCACCCGAAGGAGCGCTACGTGGCGCGCGAGTTCACGAAAGGACGGGGCATCGGAGACCTTCGTGCTCGCGGAGTCGCTGCTCGAAACATTCTGCGCCGCGACCGGGTGGGAACCGGCGGGAGAGCCGACCCGCTCGTTCCCCGGCACGAAGCTGGAAGGCATCGGCGCGCAGCATCCGTTTCTGCCGCGCACCGCGATCGTGCTGACGGCCGACTTCGTGACGATGGACACCGGCACCGGCGCCGTCCACATCGCGCCCGGGCATGGCGAGGACGACTATTCGCTGGGCCACAAGAACGGCCTGCCGATTCTTTCGCCGGTCGACGATCACGGCCGCTTCACCGAGGAGGCCGGCCTGCCGCAGCTTGACGGGCAAATATGTTTTCGATGCCAACCCCGAGATCGTCGCGCTCCTGCGCGAACGCGACATGCTCGTGGCCGAAGAGAAGTTACCAGCATTCCTATCCGTATTGCTGGCGCTCGAAGACGCCGATCATCTTCCGCGCGGTCGAGCAGTTCTTCATCCGCATCGACGCCCTTCGCGACGCAGGCGCTGGAAGCGATCAAGCAGGTCAAATGGCTGCCGCCGTGGGGCGAAACCCGCATCTCCGGCACCGTCGAATCGCGGCCGGATTGGGTGATCTCGCGGCAACGCAGTTGGGGCGTGCCGCTGCCGGTCTTCTATCGACGCGGATGGCGCCGCCATCCTCGATCGCCGACTGGATCCGCAAGCTGGCAGACCTGGTCGAGCGACGCGGCTCGAACATCTGGTTCGAACTCGATGATGCGGCGCTCGCGCGCGACCTCGGCCTGCCGGCAGGCACGAACACATCGCAACGACACGATCGATGTCTGGATCGATTCGGGCGTGAGCCATCAGGCGGTGCTGGCGCAGAATCCCGCGCTCCGCGAATCCGGCCGACATGTATCTCGAAGCGACGGATCAGCATCGCGGCTGGTTTCAGTCGTCCCTCATGACCAGCGTCGCGATGCACGATCGCGCGCCCTACCGGACCTGCGTCACGCACGGCTTCGTGGTGGATGTCGACGGCAAGAAAATCTCGAAGTCGAGCAGTTACGCCAAGCCGATGGATGCCGGCCATTTTGTCGGCAAACACGGTGCCGACATCGTGCGGCTCTGGGTCAGCAGCGTGAATTACACCGACGACGTGCCGTTCTCGGAAGAGATGTTCACGCGGCTGGGCGACACCTATCGCCGCATCCGGAACACGCTCCGGATCCTGCTCGGCAACATGCGGTTCGACGCGCAAATGGCGAACGCAGAGCCGACGCTGGTCGATCGCTGGATTCTGAGCCGGCTGCAGCAGGTGATCGCGGAATGCCGCGAAGCCTATGCGAACTACGAATTTCACAAGGTTTACCACACGCTGAATCAATTCTGCGCCGTCGACCTGAGCAGCCTCTACGTCGATATCACGAAGGACCGTCTCTACTGCGACGCGCCCGATTCGCCGCGCCGCCGCGCCACCCAGCAGGCCATGCGCACGATCTTCGAGGCGCTGACGAAACTGCTTGCACCGATTCTCGCCTTCACGGCAGAGGAGGCGTGGAGTTATCTCGGCCGAGGCAAGTCCGTGCATCTGGAAGAGTTCCCGGTGGCGGATGAAGCGCTGCAACGATCCAGCGGCCGAGCAGGCTGTGCAGGAATTGCTGCGTTTGCGCGGCGTGATCGGCCAGGCCATTGAACAAGCCCGGCAGGAGAAGTTGATCGGTAACGCGCTCGAGGCGGCCGTGCAGTTGCGCGGCGAGATCGCGGCGATCGCCAACATCCCGCCGGGTGAAATCGAGGAGTTTTTCATCCTGAGTGATCTGACCCTTGAGCAATCGGCCGGAACCGAAGCTCTCATCACGAAAACGCCGCACCAAAAATGCGCCCGCTGCTGGCGGCATCGGCCAACGGTCGGAGCCAGCGCCGCACATCCCGACCTCTGCGATCGGTGCGAGGAAGTCGTGGCGCGTAGTTAATCGCGGCCACAAATCTCGTCGCTCGGGCTAACCGACTCGACGCCGCAGTCTTACATTTCGACGGGCCGTTCGGCCGCGAAATCTTTTTACGTCTTCCTCGGCGGAAAAGGAACCGAACCGCCATCTCGGCCCGATCTCATACAAAATGAAACAAACAACACTATCCCTTCTGTGTGTGGCCGCACTGGCCATCTCCGCTTCGGCGGAAGATCAGAAACAGAAAAGCAACGAATCGAAGCAAGACAGCACCGCCTCTGCGCAGGCCGTCGATAATACAGGCCGAAATGAGCGTGACCGCTCCGGGGACACGATGACTTCAGGCGACCAGTCGAATAGCCCTGAGGACGTCAAGATCACGGCCGCGATCCGCCGGGCCGTCGTGGCGGACGATTCCCTCACCATGACTGCCACCAACGTCAAGATCATCACGGCGAATGGCGTGGTCACATTGCGTGGGCCGGTCAATACCAGCGCCGAGAAAACCCGGATCGGCCAGATCGCCGCGCAAAACGCCGGCGGCGCCAAAGTCGAGAACCAACTCGAAGTGAAAAACTAAAATCCAATCACCAACCACCAACACCTAAACAACTAGAACAAACATTATGTCGAAAACATCCGTTTTTTGTATCGCCAAGTCGCGCGCCCAAGCCGAGCAAATCGTCGAGAACCTGCAATCATCGGGCTTCAGCAGCTCGGAAATCTCGGTCCTCCTGCCGGACACGGAAGGCAAACATGACATGGGTCACGTCAAAGCGACCAAGGCGCCGGAAGGCGCAACCACGGGCGCCGCGACCGGCGGTGTCACCGGCGGAGTCCTCGGGCTCCTCGCCGGCATCGGCGCTCTGGCCATTCCCGGCGTCGGTCCATTCATAGCTGCTGGTCCAATCATGGCAGCGTTGAGTGGAGCAGCATTGGGCGCCACCACCGGCGGCATCGTCGGCGGCCTCGTCGGGATGGGCATTCCGGAATTCGAAGCCAAACGCTATGAGGAGAAGCTCCGAACCGGCAATTACCTGATCTCGGTGCACGCGCATAACGACGAAGAGGAGGATCGCGCCGAAGAGATCTTCAAGGCGGCGCATGCGGAGGACATCACCAGCACCTCCATGTCATCGGCTCCCCAGCGGCCGCGCCTAGGCTCCGCTGAGATTCATTCCGAAACCCCCGCGTCTTCGGGCGCGGGGGTTTTCGTGTACGGCGGTCGCAGATATCACCCCGTTCCCCCCGCCCCGCACATCTGCCGTGGCGCGCCGATGTTCGACGCTAAACAACGCCGATGCGTTTCGTGTTTTTCCTTTCGCTACCGCTCTACATCCTCGATCAGGTGACGAAGTGGTGCGCGTTGCATTACGTGACGCCGGACGAGCCGCGCATCATTGTCCCGGAATTTTTCGCCCTCGTCTTCATTACCAACACCGGCGCGGCCTTCGGCTCCTTCAAGAACAACAACCTCTTCTTCATCGCGCTCTCCTGCGCGGCGCTGATTTTTGTCCTCACGCTCCTGCTGCGGAAACACCCGCGCGACACCCTGCGCGATGTCTCGCTCGCGTTGCTCCTTGGCGGCATCATGGGCAACCTGACGGACCGCCTTCTTCACGGGCACGTGATCGATTTCCTGCTCTTCGATCTGCACGTCCCGTTCGCCCACCCCTGGCCCGCCTTTAATGTGGCGGATGCCTGCATCTGCGTGGCGGTGGTGTTTTTCATCCTGCACTCCTTCCGGCAGGAGAAAAACGCGCCCGCGAACGCCACCTTCCTAAGACGGTCGTCACCGCCCGCCGCACCGCCGTGCGGCTGAAAATTCCATTGGCAAAGAGGCACGGAAGGCCTAACGGACTTCATTATGTTCCGAGCGATCAAACGACTATTCATCTTCCTCGGCCTCGCCGCGGAGAAGGCGACGGAAACCGACGCGATCAACCAGGCGGTGGTCGAGCGCGGGATTCGCGACGCGCGGGCGCGGGCCGACAAGGCGCATTACGCGAATGGGCAGCTCGCGAGCCAGGTGGCGTTGTTGCGCGACCAGGTGAAACGCCAGGAGCGCCAGCGCCAAGAGTTGCAGGGCCTCCTCCAGGCGGCGGCCGCCTCCAACGACGAGGCGAACGGCGCGACCTACGCCGAGGAATTGGCCAACCTCGAGCAGGACCTGAAGGAGAACACCGACCAGGTCGACAGCCTCGAAGCGCTCTACAAACAGAACACGGAGATCGTCGCGCAGAGCCTGCGCGAGATCCAAAAATTTCAGCGCGACTTTGAGCAGCTGAAGGCGCGGGTCGCGGTCGGTCGTTCGCTGGAAGGTCTGGCCGGGATGATGAAGAACTCCATCAGCGAACTGCAGGGGATGATGGGCGGCGAGTTGTCACAATCGATGCAGCAGCTGCGGCAATCAGCCGCCCAGGGCGAAGGACAGATGCGCGCCACCCTCGATCTGGCGAAGGAGATGGGCTCGAACGTGCAGCGTCAGCAGGAGCAGCGGAAAGCGCGCGGCGCCATGTTGTTCCAGCAATACAAACAGAAGATGGGCATGGTGCAGCCGGATGCCGCCGCGACTTCGCAGCCGGCGCCCGCTGCGCCGGAGCGGCAGAAAATTGCGGAGTAGTTTTCAGGGGTTCAGGTGAACGCCTGCCGCCCCTCTGAAGCCTGAACCCCGAATCCTGGACCCTTCCCCATGACCAAGCTCGGCAAACTTCTCTTCACCCTCCTCTTCCTCGCGCTGGTGCTTTTCGGTGTCGCGAAGTGGTGGAATAAGCTCGCTCCAAAAAATCTCGCGCAAGGCACGCGCGCGGAGGCGAAGCAATCCGCCGCAGACCTCCAGCTGGCGGACACGCAAACGGAGGTGCCGAAGCTCGTCACGCCCGGCGCCTACACGCCGAAAGATAACGTGGTCGAGGTCGAGCTCAGCGAATACGCGGGCTACGCCGGTTTGATTGTCGCCAACGGCGGACTCGAGCCGAACGACAACTCCGTCTTTGCGCAAAAGCACGGCTTCAAACTCAAGATCACGCTCAGCGAAGAGGAAAGCTGGTCGGCGCTGAACAGCGGCAAGATGGCCGCGTCGGCCACCACGGTTGACGTCCTCGCCGTCTACGGAAAACAATTCCAGGTCGTGGTCCCGGCGCAGATCGGTTTCTCCCGCGGCGCGGACGGCATTGTCGTGCGGAGCGACATCAAGCGCATCAACGACCTCAAGGGCAAAGTGCTCGTGACGGCGCAATTCACCGAGGCCGAGTTCTTCATTCGTTATCTCGCGCAGGAAGCCGGCCTCGGCGTCAACATGCTCGACGGCATCGATGGCAACGTCGACGCGCAGAAGTTGAACCTCGTTTTCTCCGAAGATGCGTTCGCGGCCGGTGATCTGTTCCTCAAAGAGCTGAAGGGTGGCCGCCTCGCGGGTTGCGTGACCTGGGCGCCGAAGACGACCGAGGTCGTCGAGCAAAGCGGCGGCCAGGCGCACATTCTCGCCACCAACCGCAATCTCCTGATTGTGGCCGACATTCTGATCGTGAACAAAGGCTTCGCGCAGGCGAACCCCGACCAGGTCACCGGACTCGTCGCCGGATTGATGGAAGGCAACCGGATGGTGCGCGACAACCAGAACGCGCACCTCGATCTCATCGGCCGCGCGTTCAAGTGGGAGCGCGCGCAGACCGTCGCCGAGCTGGCGAAGGTTCACTTCTCGAATCTGCCGGAGAATCTCGCTTTCTTCTCGGGCGCGATCGACGCCGCCGGCAGCTTCGGCGGCATTTATCAATCGGCCATCTACGCCTACGGCAATCAGCTCATCAAGGATCCGGTTGATGCCAGTCGCTTTCTCGACCTGCAACACCTGAAGAAACTCGAAACCGCCGGCACCTTTGCGGATCAGAAGATCGCGATCGCGCCGATCAAAACCGGCGGCGCGGCGCCGGTGGAAACCGACCCGCTCCTCAGCAAGGACATTCGTTTTCTCTTCGCGCCCAACTCCGCCAACCTCGACCTGACCAATCAGGAGAACCTGAAAAATCTCGAAGCCATCAACCGTTTGCTCACCGTCAGCCCGGGCTCCACGATTCTGCTCCGCGGCCACGTCGATAATTCGCTCGTGGAAGATTTCCGCAAGAAAGGCGGCGAGGCCTTCGTCCGGCAGATGGCCTTGAAAGCGGTCGAGTTCAGCAAGGAACGCGCGGGCGAAATCAAGCGCCTGCTGATTGAACGGCACCAGGTCGCTCCCACGCGCATCGACATCGCGGGACGCGGCTGGGACGAGCCGCTTGGTCGCGATCCCGAGCAAAACCGCCGCGTCGAGGCGCAGTGGTTCACGCTGGAATAGCCGCACCCGGAGCTTGGACAGGACTCACCGGATTAACGAGATTGGAATCCCCTCGAGTCCGGTAAATCCTGCCTTCCGATGCCAGAGGTAACCGCCAGCGTCCGCCGCGCTTTCTGGAAAAGTCCGCATCACGCGGCCATGGCGCTCTTCACACTCGGCGTGGGCTTCGCGACCGGCGAACCGCTTTACTTTGTGGCCGGATTGACCGCCTACGTGCTCGGTTGGGTTTACCTGCCGGACATGGCGTTCTTCCGCCGCTGGCTCGAGAAGCGCGGGACGGCGGAAACTGATGCTCACGCCAAAGCCGAGCTGGCGCAGTTTTCGAAACGCCGCGAGGCGCTGCTTTCCTCGCTCTCGTCCGCGTTGCGCGAGCGCTATCACACCCTCGCGAAGGTCTGCCGCGACATCGAACAAGCCGCCGCTGAAAACGAACACGCGTCCGACTTCAACCTGACGAGCGACACGCGGTTGCGGAAGATCGATGAGCTGATGTGGATGTATTTGCGCCTGCTCAGCATCCAGCAATCGCTCTCCATGTTTCTGGAAACGGAGCGGCACGAGGATTTGCGCGCCGCGGTGGCCAGCGCGGAAGCAGAAACGAAGACCCTCGGGGCGGCGGTCAAAGCTCTCACTCCGTCGGCGCAAAACGACGCGAAGCAGCGCCTGCTCGAGTCGCGCCTCGAACGACTGGACGTGCTCCGCAAGCGGCTGCAGCGGCTGGAAGAAGCGGAACAGAATCTCGAACTCGTGCTTTCGGAACAGGAGCGGCTGACCGAGCAGATCAAGCTCATCCGCGCCGACGCAGTCGCGACAAAAAACGCCGGCGCGCTCAGCGCCCGGATCGACGCGAGTGTGGCCCACCTGAACGAGACGAACCGGTGGCTGGCGGAGATGGACCAATTTCGTGATCTCGCCGGCGATCTCCCGCTGGTCGAGCAGCGGATCGGCTTTGAAGCGAAAAGTTCGGGCACGCCGCCGCCGCTGCCCACGAGTGACACGACGCGGCCGAAGCAACGCGCGCGCGAAGGACAAAGATGAATCCGGAACCCGCCCCCGACCAAATCGAAACCAACACGCCGCGGTTGCCGTTGCGCCGTTGGGAGCTGGAGTTCGCGCGCCGCTGGAACGGCGGGAGCTATTCGCTCTTCGTCCTCCACGGCAACATCTTCGATGTCTTCCCGGTGCAGAACGGCGGCGCCACCACCTACGTGCCGGTGCGCGGGTTCCTGGCGCGGCGGTTGTTTCCGACGCGGGCCTTCCTCCTCTTCTACGATGTGGCGGATGGGCTCACCTTCGGCACCGCCGAGATGCAGAAACGGTTTTTCGACTGGCTGGAAATCTACGACCAGGTGGAAAACACCAACTACCGCCAGACGGGTCCGCCGCGAGAATTCCTGAAACTCGCACCCCTTCTCCGCCGCTTCTTTGTCCGCCTCACGGATGAGGAGGAAACCTCCCGCGGCGTGACGTTGATCATCGATTTCCCGGAGAAGATCATTCCCGCCGCCGAAGAATCCGGCGCCAGCTCCGATGAACGCACCGCCCTTGTCACGCTCCTCAAGTGGGCCGCCTCGCCGGAAATGCGGCACGAAGATGTCGGCGTGATCTTGATCACCGAGTCCGCGGCGGAACTGAACGCCGATCTGTTGCAAAACCCGCACGTCGCGCAGGTGCGGCTCGACTTGCCGGACGCGGAGGAGCGGCTGCGTTTCATCGAATCCGGCGCGGCCTCGAACGGTGCGCCACTCACGGAATGGAGCGACCTGAGCGCCTCCGATCTCGCGGCGCGGACCGCCGGCTTGAACCTGCTCCGGATTCAACACCTGCTCGCGGAAGCGATCCGCAACCGGTCTCGCGTGACGCCGGAGCACGTGAGCGCGAGCAAGAAGCGGTTGATCGAGGAATACTGCCAGGGGCTGGTGCGCTTCAAGGATCCGAAGCCCGGCGTGAGCCTGGATCTGGTCGCCACCCACGAGGCGGCGAAGAAGAAACTGCGCGAAGTGGCGTGGCTGTTTAAGAACGGCAAGACCGATGTGGTGGAGCGCGGCATTCTCGTGCCGGGACGCGTCGGCGTCGGCAAATCGTTCCTGATCGACTGTTTCGCGAGCGAATGCGGATTGCCCGTGATGGAGATCGGCGAGTTTCGCTCGAAATGGGTCGGTGACACGGAGCGCCAGCAGATGCGCATCCTCATGACCGTGCGCGCGCTCGGACCGGTGATCGTGGTGGTGGACGAAGCCGACGCCGTCTTCGGCTCGCGCGAAGGCGATGGGGATAGCGGCGTCTCGGGGCGGGTCTTTGCCGCGTTCGCGGCGCACATCGGCGACTCAAGCCTCCGCGGTCGCGAGGTCTGGGTGGCGATGACTTCGCGGCCGGACCTGCTCGCGATCGATATGAAACGGCAGGGGCGTTTCGGTTTGAGCCTGCCGCTGTTTGCCGCGCAGACGCCGGACGATGTGGCGGCGCTGTTCGAGACCGTGGCGCGGGTGAAAAAAATCACGCTCGGGGAGGAGTTGCTGGCGTTCGTGCGCACCGAACTCGGCACCCGCGCGCTGACCGGCAGCGACGTGGAGGCGATCCTGACGCGCGCCAAGGAACGCGCCGTGCTCGCGCAGCGCGATGACGATGTGCAACTCGATGATCTGAAGGAGGCGGTGAGTTCGTTCATGGATCCGCTCGATCCAAACCTGCTCGCTCTGCAGGAAATCGCGGCGGTGCTTTCGTGCTCCGACAAGCGCTACCTGCCACCGCGGTTTCGAGACGCAGATCGCGCCGCGTTAATGGAAGAGTTCGCGCGCCTGCGGATCGTCACCGGGCGGCGCTAAGGGCGGATTGACTTCGCGGCCGTTTGTTGGTGTTCTCCACCCCACTATGGCACGCTCACTTTACGGACGTCTCACCCGTCGTTATCGCCCGCAACCGACCGTCTTCGAACGCCGCGAGTTCCTCAAAATCACTCTCGCGGCGTCCGCCGGATTGCTCGTCAGCGGGATCCCGAGTTTCGGCCGCACCGAGACGTCGCGGGTCGGACGCGGACGCCGCATCGTGGTCATCGGCGCGGGGTTTGGCGGATTGGCTTGCGCCCATGAACTCCTGAGCGCCGGCTATGATGTGACCGTGCTCGACGCGCGGAATCGCGTCGGCGGGCGCGTGCTCAGTTTCAACGACATGGTGCCCGGCAAAGTCGTGGAAGGCGGCGGCGAATTGATCGGCTCCAATCACCCGACGTGGGTCGCCTACGCGAAAAAATTCGGCCTGCGCTTCAATGATGTGACCGAAAGCGAGGAGCTGGACGCGCCGGTGTTGCTCGATGGCAGACGACTGACGGAGAAGGAATCGAAGGCGCTCTGGGAGGAGTTGGAGGTCGCGTACAATATGATGAATCGCGACGCGGCCGGGATCAACGCCGACGAGCCCTGGAGGAGTCCGAATGCACCGCAACTCGATGCCCGCTCCGCGGCGCAATGGATCGGCAGTCTTTCCGTCTCCCCGCTCTGCAAAAAGGCTATCAGCGTGGAACTCACCGCCGACAACGGCGTGGCGGCGGCGCGTCAGAGTTATTTGGGGAACCTGGCGCAGGTGAAGGGCGGTGGGCTGGAGAAATATTGGACCGACAGCGAAGTCTATCGCTGCAGCGGCGGGAATGCGCGCCTCGCGCGAAAGCTGGCGGCGGCGATCGGGGAGCAGCGGTTGCGGCTCGGCACCCCCGTGCGCGAAGTCCGGATCGCGAACGGCAAAGCGTCCGTCCGCGACGCCGCCGGCCGCGTCCTCGAAGCCGACGATGTGGTGCTGGCGGTGCCGCCGAGCACGTGGCACAACATCCGGTTTTCACCTGGACTGCCGCGGGCGTTACGGCCGCAAATGGGCGTGAATGTGAAGTATCTCGCGAGCGTGAAGCGGCGCTTCTGGGCGAAGTCCGGTTTGTCGCCCGATGCGACCTCGGACGGCATGGTGAGCATGACTTGGGACGGCACCGATAACCAAGGCAACGACGCGAACGGTGCGGTACTGGTCGGCTTCTCCGGCGGCCCGCCGGCCGACCGCGCCCGGCAACAATGGGCGACGCAAAAAGACGCCGCCTACACGCAGGCGTTGAGCGAAATCTACCCCGCCTACGCGCAGAACTTTGTCCGCGGCCGTTTCATGGATTGGCCGGGCGAAATGTGGACCGGTGCCGGCTATTCGTTCCCCGCCCCACGACAGGTGACGACCGTCGGCCCGATCCTCCACGCGGGCCTCGGGCAGCTGCATTTTGCGGGCGAGCACGCCTGCTACAAATTCGTCGGCTACATGGAAGGCGCGCTCAATTCCGGGGTCGCCGTCGCGAAGCGCCTTGTCGCCCGCGATGCCGGCGCGGCGGTGCCGAGGGTCGCCGCCTAATTGCGATACCGCTCCCGGGAGGCTGCCGCAAAGGCGGCGCGTCTCAGTGCGCCGGTCCCGGCACGGTCACACCGCTGTGATGCGGCTCCGGGAGATAGAAGAAGAGCACGCCCAGAATCACGTAAACCGAAAGCAGTTGCACGCCTTCGATCCAGTTGGTCTCACCGTCGCCGCTGATCTGAAAGAGGATGTGGATCGAAACCACGACGGCGAAAATTTCCGGGAGTGAAAACTCCAGGTCCATCGGGCGTCCGAACGCATACGAAAGGAACACCAGGAGCGGTGCGACAAAGAGCGCGATCTGGAGACTCGATCCGATCGCGATCCCGACGCTGAGATCCATCTTGTTCTTCATCGCCATGATGATGGCGGTGGAGTGCTCCGCGGCGTTGCCGACGATCGCCACGACGATCACGCCCACAAACACCTCCGTGACCCCGATGGAAGCGCGAACGCTCTCGATCGTGCCGACGAGAAATTCCGAGAGCAGCGCCACGCACGCCGTCGACACCACCAGGATGCCGATGGCCTTCCCGCGCGACCACTGGTGCCCGGGCTCTTCCAGTTCACCTTCCGTGCCTTGGAAGTAATGCTTGTGCGTCCGGAGCGAAAACCAGAGGACGCAGAAGTAGGTCAGGAAAAGGACGATCGAGATCGCGAGGGAGAGCTTTTGCTCCATCACGGGCGTCCAGCCGCCGGGCGAAGCGCTCGCGGTCAGATGGAAGACGGTCGGGATGATCAAGGCGATGCCGGCGAGGGAGAGCGAGATCGTGGAAGTGCGCGCGCCGGTGCGATTGAATCGCTGCTCCCGGTATTTCGTGCCACCGAGGAGGATCGAAAGCCCGAGCACGAGCAAAATATTACCGATGATCGAACCGGTGATCGAAGCCTTCACCACGCCGGTCAGACCTTTCGAGAGCGCGATGCCGGCGATGATCAATTCGGCCGCGTTCCCAAACGTGGCGTTGAGCAATCCGCCCAACCCCTCCCCGACCCGCGCCGCGAGCGCCTCCGTGGCGTGGCCGATCCAGCCGGCGACCGGGATAATCGCGATCGCCGAACAGACGAAAAGCGCGGTGGGATTATTCCACGCCGGCACAAAGCGCAGCAGGATGGCGACGGGAACGAAGACAAGGAGCCAGTCGAGGGAAAGTCGGATTCTCACGGGATGGGATAATTCATCGCACGATGGAATGCGGACGCAGGTGAATTCAAGCTGATTTGACGCAACCCGGAGCCGCTCCTGCTCGACAGCCATTTGCCCGGGCGCGAGAGTCAAGGCTGTGCCACCGGAATTGAAGACGCTCGATTCGCCACTCGCCGCGACCGCGCGCTCCATCGCGCGGCGACTGCGCGAGGCCGGCCACATCGCCTACTTCGCCGGCGGCTGCGTGCGCGACGCCATCCGCGGCGTCCCGCCGAAAGACTTCGACATCGCGACCGATGCGCGCCCGGAACAGGTGCAGGGAATCTTCAAGCGCACCTACGCGGTCGGCGCGCATTTCGGCGTCATCGTGGTGCTGGAGGATGGCGTGCAAGTGGAGGTGGCGACCTTTCGCTCGGACGGCGCTTACCTCGATGGACGCCATCCTCAGGGGGTGACGTTTGCGACTCCGGCGGAGGACGCCTCCCGGCGCGACTTCACCATCAACGGCATGTTCCTCGATCCGTCGACGAACGAGGTGATCGACTTCGTGGGCGGCCGCGCCGATCTCGCGGCGCGGTCGATTCGCGCGATCGGCGAGGCGGCGCAGCGCTTTGCAGAAGATCGCCTGCGCATGCTGCGTGCGGTACGGTTCGCGACCACGCTCGGGTTTGAGATCGAAGCCGCGACGTGGGAGGCGCTCCGGCAGAGCGCGCCGTCGATCACAGAAATCAGTGCGGAACGGATCCGCGAAGAGCTGGTCCGCATTTTCATGTCGCCCAATCGCGTCCGCGGTTGGGATTTGCTCGATGCCAGCGGACTCATGCGCGTGGTGCTGCCGGAGCTGGAGGCACTGAAAGGCTGTGAACAGCCACCGCAATTCCACCCCGAAGGCGACGTCTTCAAGCATACCCGGATCATGCTCGAACTGCTGCCGCCGGAAGTTTCGCCCCCGCTCGTCTGCAGTGTCCTGTTTCACGACATCGGCAAGCCGCCGACGTTCAGCGTGGACGAGACTGGCCGCATCCGCTTCAACGGCCACGACCGCGTCGGCGCTGAAATGACGGAAGCGCTCATGCAGCGACTGCGTTTCTCGCGGGCGGAAATCGACGCCACCGTGGAGGCGGTGCGGCAGCACATGGTCTTCAAGGATGTGCCGAACATGCGGGTGGCAAAGCTGAAACGCTTCATGGCGCGGCCAACTTTCGCCGATGAACTGGAGCTCCACCGGGTCGACTGCGCGAGCAGCCACGCGATGCTCGATAATTACGAGTTCCTGTTGCAGAAGCGCGAGGAATTCGCGAACGAGCCAATCATTCCCCCGCCCTTCGTGCGCGGCGAGGACCTGATCGCGCTCGGACTCAAGCCGGGGCCGAGGTTTGGGGAAATTCTCGAGGCGATGGAAACGCGGCAGCTGGAAGGCGGATTCAAGGATCGCGAGGAGGCGCTGGCGTGGGTGCGGAAGGAATATGGGGAACGTCCACCGTCCAACGTCCAACATCCAACGTCGAACTAGGAGTCAAATGCGGCGTCGCGGCATTGTGCGTTGGACGTTGAGCGTGGGACGTTGAACGTTCTGCTGCAGCTCGCATGAGAATCCTGATGATCAGCGCCGAAGGGCCGCCACTCGCGCGCGCAACCGCGCTCGTCGATGTGCTGGAAGCGCTGCCGCGGGAGCTCCGCGCGCGCGGGCACGAGATCGGCATCGTGCTCCCATACTACCGCGAGATCCGCGAGAACACGGAGATGCCCGACGAAGATACCGGCGTCACGGTGGACGTGCGGGTGGGCGCGAAGACCTACGTCGCGGAGTTTCTCACCGGTCGGACAAGTGGTGGCGTCCAGCTCTTCTACGTGCGGTGCGATGAGTTTTTCGATCGCGCCGGCGTTTACGGCGAGCACGGCGTCGCCTACGAGGACAATGCCGTCCGCTTTATCTTCTTCAGCAAAGCCGCGCTCGAACTCGCGCGCCGGCTCACGCCCTCCCCGCAGATTCTGCATGTCCACGATTGGGCGGCTGCGATTGTGCCGGTCTACGTGCGCGAGACGCAGCTGCCCTTCCAGACCGTCCTCACCATTCATCACCTCGCGGAGCAAGGCAGCTTCTGGGGACTCGATTTTGCCCTCACGAATCTGCCGGAGCGCTACTTCCGGCCGTGGGGCGTGGAGTATTTCGGCCGCCTCAATTTGCTCAAGGGCGGCATTCTTTTCGCCGATCGCGTCACGACCGTGAGCGAGCGTTTCCGGCGCGAGATGTTGCGGGAAGGCGGCGGGAGCGGGCTGGAGATCGTGCTGCGCGAGCACGCCCACCGCATCACGAGCATCCTCAGCGGGTCGGATGACAATCGCTGGAATCCCGCGACGGATGCGTTCCTGCCGATGATCTACGACAGCAGCAACCCGCTGGGAAAACAGATCTGTCGGGCCGCGCTGCTCGCGGAACTCGGCCTCGCACCGACGCCGGCCGGCCCCGTCTTTGGCATGGTGACACGCCTGGTCCCGGAGAAAGGATTCGACGTCCTGATGCCGGTGCTCGATCGGCTTCTCTCGGATGACGTCCGGCTGATCATTCTCGGCGAAGGCGATCCGCGCTACGAAACCGGCCTCGCCGTCGCGGCCCGGAAATATCCTACGAAGTTCGCCTACCGGCGACATTACGACGAGCGCCTCGCGCACCTCATCGAAGCCGGTGCGGACATCACCTTGATCCCGTCGCAAATCGAACCGAGCGGAGTGAGCGCGATGTACAGCCTCAAGTACGGTGCGCTCCCGGTGGCACGCGCCACCGGCGGCATCCAGGAGATCATCACCGATTACGATCCGACGACCGACAGCGGCTACGGCTTCCTTTATTACGACCCGAGCACGGAGGCATTCTGGGACGGGATCAAGCGGGCGCGGGAGATTTACCACGACGATCCCGCGACTTGGGAGAAGCTGATCACCCGCGCGATGGCACAGGAGTTCTCGTGGCAGGCTGCGGCCGAACAATACGAAAAACTCTACGCCAGCATCGTCGGCGAATCGACCCAGCGCGCCGCGTAGCCGTCACCATATCGCGATCGCCGCCGGGATACCGGCGGGAACAATCAAAACGAACGCAATGAATCTTCTGGCCGCGGCACAGAGACGCGGCCCCGGGTCAAATTACGACCGGGCCGTCTTCCGCCACCGGAAGAGGGCGAAGGCTCCCCCAACGCCGAGCAGCAGAACGGTCGCTGGCTCCGGGACGACGTTGTAGGTGACGAGGCCCGCGAAAGTGCGGGGCGTAAACTGCGTGCCCGCGAACGCGACTGCCCCGGTTCGGGAAACGTCGCTGAAGAGCGTTAGATCAGAGTTGGAGAACGTTGTTTGATGCCCCCCAGCCCCCGTGCCGAAGTAGCGAATGCCGCCTCCGAGGGTGACTGAATGAAGATAGATGCCCATCGTCTGGCCGGCGGCAAGTTGGACCGGCAGGGTTAAATTAAAGACCGCCGAGTTCGTGACCGTACCCGCGCTCAGTCCGCTGACGGTTTCCAGGAGCGTCCAGCCCACGCTGCTGCCGGTAAACCCCGCGTATGATCCGGTCCGCACCCAGACCTCGACGGAGACTGGTGTCCCCGCAGCCGATCCGAACTGGGTGGCAAAGCCTGTGAACTCTAGTGGCGCGGCGACTGGAGTGAGATTCATAAAAATCCCGCCGGTTCCGTTATTGGCAACAAACCCGGTCGAGAGCGACTGCGCTTGGGCGCCGACGGTGAGCAGGCAAGCGAGAAGGAGGGAAAGAATTTTCATAGCGGCAAGTCCTTGGGTGGAGATTTACCGGAGGCTAACGAAACTTTTTCCCTACCCGTAAAGCCTTTTTTTTACGTGCCAGGGCTACTCACCCTCACTCGGCCCTGAGATGCGATGCGAGGCAACTCCAATTCAGCTTTTCGCCCGCGATCGACGCGGAATAGCCTTGATAGGATTTTGGCCGATTACCACTCTGCCGCATGCCCGACCGCTTGCGCACTCAAGGCACGCCGCCGCCAGAAGCAAAAGACGCGCGCTTTTTTCGGGCCGCTCTCCCGCTCGCGGGATTGGTCGCGCTCGGGGTGGGCGGGTTCTGGTGGTGGATCACTTTTCACCAGATGCGCGCGCCGATGGCGCAATTGCGGGACGGACGGCGGACGATCGTGGTCGACGAACGGGGCGAGTCGGGCTCCTTCCGCAGTCTGCCCCAGCCGATTCGCGAAGTCCTGGTGGAGACGCTCCGCACCGGCCAGGTCCCGCTCGCCACCGAAGATTCAGTCCTCCGCCGCCACCGACGCAGAGTTGCAGGAATGGACCCGCGCCGCAGGCGGATCGCATCTGGTTCTCGGAGTCGCTCATGCGCGAGCCGGCCTGCTCGAGGAAGCGGGGCGCGAATTCGAGGCGCTGGTGCGGGAGAATCCAGAGTCACCGCTCGCGCGACAGCTCCTGGAGCAAGTTCAGTCGCGACGGGTCCGGTGAGATCCGCGGCGTGCCTCCGGCTGGTGGACGGCCGCGGTCCGACATGAGATGCTCGCCAACCCGGCCCGCATGATGCATTCGTCTCCCTTTCCCGCATGAAACGTCTCCTGCCTTTCATCCTGATCGCGCTTGTCGCCGCCGGCGCTCTGGGCGGCGGATTTTACCTTTACCGCTCACAGGTGGCCCAACTCTCGGCGGCGCAACCCGACACCGCGGCGGCGGCGAAAGCCCCGGCGCCTGACGAACATTCCCGCGGCAATCCCGATGCGCCGGTGGTTCTGGAAGAATTTGGCGATTACCAATGCCCGCCCTGTGCCGGGGTCGCCTTTGCGCTGCCGAGAATCGAACACGATTACGGCCCGAAGCTGCGCGTCGTCTTCCGCCATCTTCCCCTGCCAAATCACAAGCACGCGATGGAAGCCGCCCGCTTCGCGGAGGCCGCCGCGCTGCAGGGAAAGTTTTGGGACATGCATGAGCTGATTTACAAGAACAAGGATGTCTGGAACAAAGCCGATGAAATCACGGATCAGTTCATCGAGTATGCGAGCAGCCTCGGCCTGGATCTCGATCGCTTGCGTGCCGACATCGTGAGCGATGGAGTCCGCGAGCGGATCGAAAAAGACCAGCAACGAGCCGCCGCGCGGGGCGTGACCGCCACGCCCACCATCTTCATCAACGGCCAACTGGTTCCGCCTCCTTCGCTGAGCGAAGGCGGTTTGCGGCTCGCGATCGACGCCGCCTTGAGCGAGGCCACTTCCACCACCAGTCCTTCCCCGCAACCATGAACCGACAAGGTCTTCGCCACGGGCCGGAGGATCGCGCGAGCGCCGGCAGCGACCGCGCCCGCACGATCATGTTCAGCATCGCGGCGGTCGTGGCGTTGCTCGGTATCGCAGAATCAACCTACCTGACCGTGCTGCATCTTTCGGGCGCGAACATCGTCTGTCTCGGTGCCGGTCACTGCTCCGAGGTGTTGCGCAGCAAGTGGGCGAGCATCGGACCGGTGCCGCTTGCCGCGCTGGGCGGGCTTGCCTATTTCATCGTCTTCAGCAGCGCGACGCTCGCGGCCTTCGGCGACCGCCGCGCCCCGGCTTTTCTGGGCGTGACTGTGGGGCTGATGTTCCTCGCCACACTTGCGCTGCTCTACCTTCAGGCCTTTGTCTTGCACGCCTTTTGCGACTATTGCCTGCTTTCGGCCGCGTTCATTTTCCTCCTCAGCGGCCTCCTCATCGCGCTCCCGCGACGCGTGTAGCCGGGCGATCCCAAGGCGGACCGCAGCGTGCCGGCTTCGCTGCCATCGCCTCTCAGAACGGCTTCGCAACCTTGCCGCAATGCGCTACCAATGCAGCGCCATGCCGACGACTCGCCCGCCTCATCTGCTCCGTCGCTTCGCCGTCCATGGAGTTTTCTGGCGCGAGTATCTCGATTTCGCCCTGCGGAATGTGCCGTTCTACCTCCAGCCGATTCTGCTGTTCCTGATGACTGGGTTTTTCTTCTTTTTCGCGGCCCCGGCGCGGCGGGCGATCGTGCGCAACCTCGCCGTCGTGCTCCCGGGTTCCTCGACGATCGCAAATCACTTCCGCGCCTTCCGCACGCTGCTGAACTTCGCCTGGACCATCACGGAGGCGACCAACTACAAGCTGACCAAAGCCAAGTTCCGCTACGAGATCGTGGGCGCGGAACACCTGGAGCAGCTCGGGGCCGCGCGGGGCGCGATTATCCTGACGGCGCACATGGGCAGCTACGATCTGGGCGCGGCGCTTTTCGCGCAGAAGTTCGGACGCGAGATCCAGATGGTCCGCGCGCCGGAACCCGATCAGATGAGCGGCCGGCATTTTGATGAATCGCTCCAGCAGAGCGGGGCCGGCGGAATCAAAGTCGCCTACAACACGCCAGGGGCGATGCTCTCTTTCGATCTGTTGAACACGTTACGGCGCGGCGAGATTGTTTCCATCCAAGGCGATCGCGTGAACGCGGGCGGCGCAGCGGCGGAGGGCGAGATGTTTGGTTGTCCGGTGCGGGTCCCGGCGGGTCCGTTTTCGCTCGCGCTCGCCGCGCAGGTTCCGATCTTTCCGCTCTTCATCGCGCGTGGCGGTTACCGGCATTATCGCATCATCGTTTCGGAACCGATCCTTGTGGCGCGGACCCAAACCGCCCGCGACGCCGATCTCGCCGCGGGCATCGCGCAGTGGTGTAGCGAGCTGGAAAAGGTGGTCGCGCGGTATTGGGATCAGTGGTTCGCCTTCGCGCCGATTTTTGTTCCCCATGCAAGATCGTGAACTTGCCGGCGGCCCCCGATTCTACTTCTCGCTGCTGCGCCTGATGGAGAAGCTACGCGGCAGAAACTCCGGTCGCACCGAACAGAACTGGCTGGAGATGAACGTCGTCGGGGCGGTGTTCTATCTGATCACCTACCTCTTCGCCGCGAATCTGCTGCTCCCGGGTCTGACACGGTGGATGCAAATCGCGCTCTTGCTGCCGGTGGCGTTCCTGGTCTGGGCGTGGTGGTTGATTTTCTTCTACGCCGGCGCGGTGTTGATTAGAGTGCTCCGCGCCGTGCGACTCTTGCCCGCTTTACCTGCTCACCGTGTGCAAGGAGTACTGGCCGGCATCATGACCACCGCCTGCGCCTGGCACCTGCTCGGGGCGGGATCATGGCTGCGGGCCATTGGGCTCGTCTGGATGACCGCGGTCGGGCTAAACCTGACCGCGGCCGCGCTGCTCGCGCTCAATTCCCGGAAGGAGCAAATCAGTTGATCCCGATGCGGAGGCTGGTGCTCGGGTTTGCGTTCGTGGCGCCTTTCCTTTCCCTCTCCCTGCTCGGCACGAATATCTTCCTCGCGCTCGGGCCGCTTCTCGCCTCGCACCTGCTGGTTTTCTACGCGACTCTGGTGGCGAATTCGCAATGGTGGGGCCCGGTGATCATCTCCTTCGCAACCACCGAACGCGAGGCCTGGATCACGATCGACGACGGCCCATCCGCCACCCAAACGCTCCAACTTTTGGAGGTGCTCGAGCGCTTCCACGCGCGCGCCACGTTCTTCGTTATCGGCGCGAAGGCCGAGCAACATCCGCATTTGATCACCGAGATTCTGGCGCGCGGTCATGCGCTCGCGAACCACACTTACACGCATCCCTCCGCCAGTTTCTGGTGCGCCGGTGCGGGCCGGATCGAGCACGAAATCGATCGCGGCGCGGAAACCCTCCGCAGCACCAGCGAGCGTCCTGCGCAGTTCTTTCGCGCCCCGGCTGGTCTGAAGAATCCGTTCGTGCACCCGGCGCTGGCGCGGCGCGGTTTGCGTTTGATCGGATGGACGGTGCGCGGGCTCGATACGGTCCGGCGTAATCCGGTGAAAGTGGCGGAACGGATCGAGCGGGGCGTCTGTCCGGGCGCGATCATCGTGTTGCACGACGGCCGGCAAACCAGCAACGAACCCGACTTCAGCGCGCGGTGTCTGGAGTTGACCCTGCAACGCCTGCAGACGCGCGGGTATCGTTTTGTGATTCCCCGGCCGGAGCAACTGCGGACTGGCGTCGGCGGAAAACAAACAGGCGGTTGTTGAACGGCCCGCCGCCATGGGCCGGCTGTTCCTCGCGCGTGAATTCCGCGTCAGCGAACGGGGCGGTGATCGCTTCGCGCGTCGCGAAATGCAGAGGCGTCCGGAGATTCCACGAGATCGTCTGGGCGAAAATTTCGCACGCATACGTGATCCAAAAACGAGCGGTGCCATCGCGCGGCGCAGTCGCGCAAGAAAAGCATCCCCTCCGCCGGCACGCATTGCGCGAGCGTCGACAGGAGCGGGCCCTGCCGCGCCGGCTCGAGATAATGCAGCACATCGAGCAGCGCGATGTTCCCGCGAAACGCCGGCAGCTGCACCGCGGACATCCAGCTCCACGAATTCGACCTGCTCGTAGCGACCCTGCGCGGCCCGAATGGCCTGCCGGACTTTGCGCGCATCGGTGTCGAGGCCAAGAATCGCGGGACGCGAAGCCGCGCTCGCGTAAATAGAACGGCAGGAGCCCGACCCCACAGCCGACATCGAGCAATGGTTCGTTCGAGTTTCGCACCAACTCAAACGCGAGGGCAAACACGGTGTCGGAGCGCAGTTTGCCCGCTGCGTAATGCCGGAGCCAGCGCTGCGGATAGAGCGCCGCAACGCGCGCGCACGCTTCCTCGTGCGAGGCCGCGCATCACGGCTCGAGGAGGTGGAGGTACCAGGCGAGCAGCGCCTCGCCGAAGAACATCCAGCCGAGCGCGCCTGCCGCAAGATACGGACCGAACGGAAGTTTCGCGGACCAGACACGCCGGCCGATCAGCATGGTGCCGATGCCCACGAGCGACCCCAACAGCGAACCCGCAAAGACGCTGAACAAGACCGCGCGCCAGCCGAGAAACGCGCCAATGCAGGCGAGAAATTTCAAGTCGCCGCGGCCCATCGCCTCGCGGGGAATCGTCAACTCGCGCACGACTCCGTGGATCATCTGGACGTCATCGAGTTGCAGCTCTTCCCCGGCGACCTCGACCCGGTTGTAGTAAAACCGCAACGTCGTCGCGCCGAGATCGCGCTCATCGAGAACGGCGCTGTCGCAGTGCAGCAGGAGCTGATCCTTTTCGCGCGCGAAGTTATCGCTCCAGAGTCCACGCTCCTCGCCCACGACAAACTCCGCATCATCGCCCTGCCGCGTCCAGCTAAAGGGCGCGGGCGCATCGAGCTTGATGCGCTTCCGGCCAAACGCCAGTTTGCCGGCCTCGAGCACACCCCAAAGCAACCCGTAGCCGAGCGCGGCCGAGACCGACCGAAGTGACCAGCGCCACCAGATGCGCGATCGGTCAGCATCAGCGAGGGCACGAGGAAGCTCGCGAGGACTCCAGCCGCGGTGCCGCCGAGCGTGATTTCATCCGGGATGATGAAGTGCTCGAAGTCGATGAAGGTGGCCGCGATCAGCAGCGACACAAACACCCAGTAGGCGATCGCGACATCCCACGGAAAGCTGCGCCAGACGGCGAGAAAGAGGAGCGCCGTCAGCAGTTCCACCGCGAAGTAGCGGAAGGCGATGCGGGCTCCGCAGTTCGCGCATTTCGCGCGCAGAAACAGCCAGCTCAGAAGCGGGAGATTGTGGTGCCAGGCGATCTGTTTTTTGCACGACGGACAGAAGGAACGCCGCGGCTCGTTGACCGACAAATCGAGCGGCAGCCGGTAGATGCAGACGTTCAAAAACGAGCCGACGACGGCGCCGAGCACGAAGGCGATCGCGCTGAAGAAAATCTCGTAGGCGAAGGGAGAGTCCACGCGTTATCCCGGGAGCCTGGAAGGCAGCGACTTGCGATCCATGAACCAGGCGATCCAGATGCAGCTTTCGTAGAGCAGATACATCGGCATTCCCATCGCCAGAACGTCAACATATCAGGCGTGGGCGTGATCAACGCCGCGAGCAGAAAGATCAGGACCACGGCATACGGGCGGGTGCGCCGCATGAAAAGGTAGGTGAGGAGGCCGAAGCGGACGAGCGCCAGCACCACGACCGGCAGTTCGAAGGCGAGGCCGAAGCCGACCGTGAATCGGGTCACAAACGAGTAGTATTCGCGCACGGTCCACATCGGTCGCCAGCCCATCGACTGCGCGTCGCGGAAGAAAAACGAGATCGTTTTGGGCAACAGCCAGAAGTAACAGGCGAGCACACCACTGAGGAAAAGCAGGAAGCTGACCGCGATCGCCGGCAACATCAGCCGTTTCTCCACCGCGGTGAGCGCGGGCAGGACGAATTCGGCCCCGAAATAGAGCAGGAGCGGAAAGGAAACAACCATCCCGGCGTAGAACGCGAGGTTGAACGAGATCGTGAGCGAGTCGGTGATGCCGAGCGACTGCAGCGTCTGGAGTTCGTTGCCAACGCCCACGAGCGGCCGCTGCATGATCGCGGTGAGGGTGGCCCGGAAGGCGAAACAAATGATCATCGCCAGGAAGAGCGTGATCGCCATTTTCGCGACGGTCCAACGGAGGTCCTCGAGATGTTCGAGGAAAGGCTTGGCCGCCTCGGCGTCCGACGCCTCGCGAAATTTGAAGAGGTCGCGCACCTTCATCGCGTCAGGAATGAAGCACGAGAAATCCGCGCGTGATCAGCTGTGCGCAAATGCCGAGGGTGTTTGCATCGCGAATCTCATGGCAGGCGATCATGGCCCGGATTTCACTTCCACCGAAAGCGCGGCAATCGAGGATGGATTCGGACTCCTGATGCGCGTGCCCCTCGGCGCCGGGGACCACGCCACGCGCGAGAAAGAAGTAGCCGTGCTCATCGGTGAAGCCCGGCGAGGAAAAGAAGGAGCCGAGCGGCAGGAGCTCGCCCTCCGTCGGAAGCACGTAGCCCGTCTCCTCCTGCAACTCGCGCAAGACCACGGCCCGCATCGCCTTCGGCTCCATTTCCGCCGCCTCATCGATCTGACCGGCCGGAACCTCCCAGATGGTATCGCGGATCGGGATTCGTTCCTGCCGGATGAGCACCAGTTTGCCGTCCGCCGTCATCGGCGCGATCACCACGGCCGGTTTGCGATGCACCACCGTCCAGCGGCGAGGGTTGCTGATGGCAGGGGTCCGCACATCCTCCATCGCCACCAGCAGATGCGCATCTTCGTAGCGCGTTTCCCGCGCCAGCGTCTCCCAGCCATTGGCGTCGGTGAGCAGGGCAACAAAGTTCACGGCGGGAAGAGTAGGAGCGCGCCCGCAAAAAGCGAATCATGAGCGCGGGCCTTGCATCTGCGCTGGCGCTTTCGCCGGTTGTTTCGCATTATCGCCGGGCCCGACGTTCAGACTTCCGCAGCCTTCCCTCTTCCAAGTAGTGTCCGCCCATGGCGCAACCGCCCCTTGTGATTTTGTCCCGCTTCCGGCGTGTTTCCGCCTCCCTGATCATGGTGGGCGGAATCGCTTTCGCCATCTGCCGGGCCGGCGCGCAATCGGCCGGCGCCGATGCAGAGCTCCTGACGAAGGAGAACGTGGTTGATCTGGCGAAGTCCTCCGCCGCGTGGACGCCGGCGGTCGTGGGGCAGGCGATCGCGGCGCGCGACCGCCTTCGAACCGGAGAGGACAGTCGGGCGGCGGTGCGGCTGAGCGACGCCAGTATTCTGCGCATCGACGAGCTCACGGAAACGGAAATCCTGCCGCCGCAGAGTTCAGAAGCGAAGCCCACGCTCAATCTCAAGCAAGGGACGGCCTACTTCTTCAGCCGGGAACGCGATCGCGAAGTGCAGGTGCAGACGCCGGCTGCCAATGGAGCGATTCGCGGGACGGAATTTGCCTTCACCGTCGCGGCCAACGGCCACACCAGTTTCACGATGCTCGATGGCGAGCTCGAACTCTCGAATGCGCAAGGCTCCATCACGGTGCGAAGCGGCGAGCGGGCCACGGTCGAGCCCGGTCGCAAGCCCACCAAGACCGCGGTCATCAGCGCGATCAATGAGGTCCAATGGTGCCTCTATTATCCAGGCGTGCTCGATTTGAAAGACCTGCGCTTCTCGGCCGGTGAGGAGCGCGCGCTGTCGGCTTCGCTCGCGGCATATCGCGAGGGCGATCTGCTGAACGCGCTGGTTCGCTTTCCGCGCGGGCGGAGCGGCGGCTCGAGCGCGGAGAAGGTTTATCGAGCCGGGCTTTATCTCGTCGTCGGACAGGTCGCCAAAGCGGAGCGGATGCTGCGCGGGATGGACGCCGGCACACCGGGCCGGCAGGCGCTCCACACCTTGATCGCGGCCGTCACGCTGCGTGAAAATGAAGCCGACCCACCGCAGACAGCGAGCGATTGGGTGGCCGAGTCCGTACTATCGGCAGTCGAAGGCGGATTTGCCCGGCGCGCTGGAGGCGGCGAAGCAAGCGAGCACGGCCGATCCTTCGTTCGGTTTCGCCTGGACGCGGATTGCGGAGCTTGAGTTCAGTTTCGGCCGCGTCCCTCGCGCGCAGGAAGCGCTCGCGCAAGGATTACGCCTGACCCCGCGAAATCCTGCCGCGCATGCGTTGCGCGGATTTCTCCTCGCGGCGGAAAACAGGATCGGAGAGGCGAAAGCAGCGTTCGAGGAGGCGCGAGCCATCGATGGCGCGCTCGGCAACGCCTGGCTCGGCCGCGGCCTCTGTTTGATTCGCAAAGGCCAAGATGAGGAAGGCCGGCGCGACCTCCAAACCGCCGCGGCGTTGGAACCGAACCGCGCCATCTTCCACAGCTATCTCGGCAAAGCCTTCAGCAACGTCGGCAATGAGGAGAAAGCCTACAAGGAACTGGAGCGCGCCAAGGAACTCGATCCGCGTGATCCGACGCCGTGGCTTTATTCGGCGATCGAGAACCGGCAGAACAACCGCCTCAACCAGGCGGTTCGCGACGTCGAGAAGTCCGTCGAATTAAACGACAACCGGCGCGTTTATCGTTCGCGGTATCTGCTCGACCAGGATCGAGCGATGCGGAGCGCGAACCTGGCCGCGATCTACGCGGACAACGGCATGCACGACGTGAGCGTGCGGGAGGCGACCCGTGCGGTCGACGCCGATTACGCGAACGCATCGTCGCACCTCTTCCTCGCCAACAGCTACAACGCCCTGCGCGATCCGAAGCGGATCAACCTCCGCTACGAGACGCCCTGGTTTAACGAATTGCTGCTCGCCAATCTGCTCTCCCCCGTGGGGGGCGGGCCGCTGTCGCAATTCGTTTCGGAACAGGAATACTCGAAGCTCTTCGAGGCGGACGGGTTGGGGATCAGCTCCACGACCACCTACCTCACGACCGGCGAAATCCGGGAGACGGCGTCGCAATACGGCACCTTCGGGAACTTCAGCTACTCCCTCGACACCGATTACCAGTGGGATCCTGGGCAGCGGCCGAATAATGAAATCCGCCGCTCGGAATCCTACGCGCAGGTGAAGTATCAATTCACGCCGCGCGACGTTCTTTTCCTGCAAACGAAATATCAGGACACGCGGCAGGGCGATCTCCTGCAGCGTTACAATCAGAGCGATGCGGCACCGGGCGTATCGTTTCGCGAACTGCAACAGCCGGCGATCATCCTGGCGGGCTACCGGCATGAGTGGGCCCCGGGCATTCACACCCTCTTGCTGGTCGGACGGCTCGCGGATGAAATCACGTTCTCGGATGAAAACACCCCGGAGAATGTGGCCGAATTCCTCCGCACCGGTTCGCGTCCGAATGTGAGCCGCTCGCTCATCTTCACCCGCAACCGCGACGACGACATCACCGGAGCATTCCTCCTCCCGCTCGACCTGAACTATCACAGCACCTTCACTGTCTACACGGGCGAGCTGAACCAGATCTGGGAGCAAGGACAGCACACGATCGTCGCCGGGGTGCGCGGCCAGACGGGCGAATTCCACACCAGCGATTTGATCGAGAATCCACCGCCGTTTGCGGCGCGTTTCTTTGATATGCCGGCGGCGGCGCATGATTTCAACACCACGCTCAACCGCGCCACACTTCTACGCCTACGATACCTGGCGACCGTTCCGCTCGCTCTCGCTCACCGCCGGCCTCGCCTACGACTACCTCCATTATCCCGAGAACTACCGGAACCCGCCGATCATCGACAACGAAAGCTCGCGCTCCCGTCTTTCGCCGAAGGCCGGCGTGATCTGGAACCCGGTGGGCAAACTCGTCCTGCGGGGCGCTTATGCGCGCTCGCTGGGCGGGGTGAGTTTCGATGAGAGCGTGCAACTCGAGCCGAACCAGGTGGCGGGATTCAATCAGGTCTATCGCAGCGTCATTTCGGAGTCGGTGGTCGGCTCGGTCGCGGCCCCCGAATACGAGACCGCGGGCTTCCTCATCGAACACAAGTGGAGCAGCGGCACTTACGTGGGCGTGGAGGGAACGCTCGTGAATGCCGACGTCTCGCGGCGGATCGGGACGTTTGACGCGCTCCTCGCGGCGGGCGTGATCAACCCTCCGATCACCGCCTCCTCCACTCCGCAGCAACTCCGCTACGAGGAGCAAAATCTCCTTTGCACGCTGAATCAATTAATCGGCGATAACTGGTCGCTCGGCGCGCGCTATCAGCTCACCGCTTCTGATTTGCACACGACTTTTCGCGAAGTGCCGCCCGCCCTGCTGCCAACGCTGGCCGACAGCCGTGAGAAAGCCACTTTGCATCAGGCGCAGCTGTTCGCGCTTTACAGTCACCCGACGGGATTTTTCGCCCGCGCGGAAGCGCTCTGGTTGAAACAGAGCAATGTCGGATACACGCCCGACATCCCGGGCGATGACGTCGTGCAGCTCAATCTCCTGGCGGGCTATCGCTTCCGCCGAAACTACGGCGAAATCACGCTCGGTTTGCTCAACCTGACGGACCAGGATTACAAGCTGAATCCGCTGACACCCTACAACGAGTTGCCGCGCGACCGCAGCCTCGCCGCCCGCGTGCGGTTAACCTTCTAGCTTCTCACCGGAGGACGACTCTACGTTCAAGCGGGTGGCATCACGTGTCGGTGCGAGAAAGAATCTTGCGCGCACGCTTTCGATCGTGGGAGCAAGTGTGTTCCTTTCGCTCCTCGGTCTGGCGTGCCTGCGTTACTCGTTTGCCGAACCGCTCGCCCGCTTGAGCTACGACCTGCCTTTCATCTGGCGGGCGAACGGCGACCCGCAGGAAGTGGTTCTGGTCTATCTGGACGAATATTCGGCCAAGGAACTGAACCAGCCCGCCGACGCCGTGTGGGATCGTCGGCTGCACGCGCAACTGCTGAATCGTCTGACGGACGAGAAGGCGCGGTTGGTCTTCTATGACATTGTCTTTGAAACCCCCGCCGCCGATCCCGAGGCGGACGCGGAGTTTGCGGCCACCATGCAACGACATGGCCGCGTCGTGCTCGGCGCTGGTCTGGACAGCGCGCAGGGACTCGGCGCAGTCCAGGAGCGGATCTCGGCTCCGAACAAGCTCCTGCGCAAGGCCGCCTACGGATACGGCGTGCTCGCCTTCAAACCGGTGGATCCGGATTACGGAGTGCGCCGGATTTATTTCGGACCGAGTGCCGCCCCGACGGCGACGTGGAAAGCCGCGGAAGCGCTCGGAGCACCCATCACCCAGCAGCCTCGCGAGTCGCTGCGGAGCGAATTCTGGATCAACTATTACGGACCACGCGACACGTTTTCGTCGGTCAGCTTCGCGCGAGCGCTCGATCCTGCGGGAGTCCCGCCCGGCTTTTTCAAAAACAGGATTGTGCTGGTGGGCGGCCGCTCGTCGCTGGGACTTCTCGGGAGCGGGCGGGATGACTTCGCCACACCCTACGCGCGCTCAGGCTACCCCACTTCTCCCGGAGCGGAGGTGCATGCGACGATTCTGCTGAACCTGCTCCATGACGAATGGATGACGCGGCTCGCGCAAGGCTGGGAGGTGGCCATTGTGCTGTGCCTGGGTGTAGCCGCCGGTGCCCTTGGGTTTTTTCGCCCTCAATTTGCGACGATCATCGCAGTCTTGCTCGCTTTCGGCGTCATGTGTTCCGCGTGGATGATGGCATGGGGCCACCGGACCTGGTTTCCGTGGCTGATCCCCTCTGGAATCCAACTGCCGCTCGGCCTCGTCTGGGCCGTCGGCTCGCAATACATGCTCGAATCGCGGCGGCGCAAGGATCTGAAAAAGGCGTTTGGCTTCTATCTCTCCCCCCAGATGGCGGACCAAATCGCCGACTCCGATTTCGATCTGCGCCCGGGTGGCAAGCTGGTGGAAGCAACCGTCATGTTTACCGACCTCGAGAATTTCACCGCGATGTCCGAAAACCTGGAACCGACCGAGGTCTCGTCCATTCTCACGCGCTACTTCGGCCAGACGACCCGTTGCATCCTGGACAGAGACGGCACGATCATCAAATACATCGGCGACGCGGTCATGGCCGCCTGGGGCGCTCCGGTCGAGCTGCCCGAGCATGCCGTCCGCGCGACGGAAGCCGCCTGCGACCTGCGTGCCCTCAGCGAGGTGGAAGTGAACGGCATCAAGCTGCGCACGCGCATCGGCGTTCACACCGGCAAAGTGCTGGCGGGAAATCTCGGGTCCGAATACCGCTTCGACTACAGCATGATCGGGGACGCGGTGAACTTTGCCTCGCGCCTGGAAGCGCTCAACAAGTACCTCGGCACTCAGGCGCTGATCTCCGACGCTGTGCAGTCGCGGCTGGGCGACAATTTCATGACTCGCTGCCTGGGTGAATTTGTCGTCGCCGGTAAGAAGCAGGGCGTCTTGATCCATGAGTTGCTCTGCCGGCGCGAGGCGGAGGATGGGGAGCGCCGCTGGATTGAGACCTTCGAGGAAGGACTGGTTTGCTTCCGCGCGCGGGACTTCAAGGGCGCGGCCGCTCTGATGCAACAAACCTGCCAGATCCGCGGGGGAACGGACGGTCCGGCGGAATTTTACCTGAGCGAACTCGGTTCGTTGGACGCGACTCGGTGTGACGAAAACTGGAGAGGGGTGATTGAACTGAAATCGAAGTGAGCCGGCGCAGCGGAAATGACGCCCGCTTGCCAGACGTTCGATTTCAAACTTCGTTCCAGTGATTCCGTCGTCCGAGCGATCGGACACGCCCCCTATGAAACCGATGTTCCTTTCTCAAGTCATGCTGGCGATGGCGCTGTCTGGAGCGATCGCGGCAGAGGCGCAAACCAGGGAAATCCCGACCGCGCCCGCTGGGGACCAGGAATTCCTCATGGTTGATACCGGCTCTGGTTCCACGAATCCGGGCGCGCCTGGGAGCGGTCTCTTCAACGCCCCAGCACAGGGGGGAATATTTCAATGGATAGCCGGGAAGTTCACGTTCGGGCACGCGGCCCAGATTTCTTCGGTCGAGGGATGGATGCGGATTCACCAAGCGGGCACGGTCATCGTCAACCTTTACGCTGATGCCGGCAACCTCCCCGGCGAGCGCCTGTTCCAGCAAAGCTTCGCGAAGAACGTCGGACCCTTTGCCCAGCGATGGGAGGGATTCGGGCCGCTCGGGTGGCAGGTGCCGGCGGGGACTTACTGGATCAGCTTTGAGGCTCAACCTAATTTCGATGCCGACATGATCAGCGGCGCGCCATTTCCGTTGGCCGGCTACGCTTTTTTCAATGATCAGAGCGGCAATCTCTGGCTGTCATCCCCGGCCGACCTTGGCGTGCGCGTGCGCGGCGCCTCTGCTCCTGTCATCATCAGCCCGCTCAGTGCGCAGGCCACCGTCGGGCGAGATTTTGTTTATCAATTGGAAACGCGCGGCGCCGATACGGTCGGGGCGAGCAATTTGCCGGCGGGGCTCACCTTCGATCCGACCCTGCGGGCGATCACAGGAAGACCTACCGGCGCGGGCACATTCCAGATCGGCCTGAGCGCCACGAACACACGCGGCACCACTTCGGCCACGCTCGTTCTCACGGTCCAGCCGCCGCCTACCGGGCCAGTGATCGCCAGCAGCACCGCCGTCACCGGCCGCACGGGATTGCGTTTCAGCTTCCAGGTGTTCACATCCGGCGCGACCTCCGCGGCACGCGTGACTGCGACCGGTCTTCCGCCTGGTCTCACGATTGATTCAATGACGGGGGTGATTTCCGGGATCGCGACAACCGACGGAAGTTACGGCGTGAACCTGCTGGTGACGGGCGGCAGCACGACCACCACCGGCACGCTGCAGATGACCTTCACTTCTGATCTGGCGGTGCCAGTGATCACGAGTGCCAGCTCCGCCACGCTCACCCCGGGCCAGCCGTTCAGCTACACGATTGTCGCGCCGGCCGAGACGAGTCCCTCCGACACCACGACATTCGCACTTTTCGGCAATTTACCTGCGGGGCTGGGCTTCGATCCGGTCCGCGGCGTGATCTCGGGAACCTACAACGGTGATGCGCCCGCGGTCGCCGGGGATGGGATTGATCTCTCTGGGGGCGTGATCACAAACGTGCAGTTGTTTGCGACCAACGGACAGGGCACGACCACAATTCCAGTCATCTTCTTCCTCACCCCGACGGGCGTGGCGAATATCTCCACCCGGCTCGCGGTCGGCGATGGTGAGAACGTCCTCATCGCCGGGTTCATCATTACGGGGAACGCGCCGAAAAAGGTCGTGATTTTGGGCCGGGGCCCTTCCTTGAACATCGGCGGAGTTCCTGTCCCGGGCACATTGCCCGATCCGGTCATGGAGTTACGGGATCCGGCCACCGGCACCCTGATCGGTTCGAACGACGACTGGAGGAGCGCGCAGGAGCAGGAGATCATCGACACGACCGTCGCCCCGACGAATGACCGTGAGGCGGCCATGATCGCGATCCTAAACCCGGGCTCCTACACCGCGATCGTGAAAGGCAAACCGGGGGCAACCAGCGGGATCACAATCGTGGAGCTCTATGATCTCGGCACCGCGAGTCTGGACGTGGACAGCAACTCCAAGCTGGCGAACCTGAGCACCCGCGGATTTGTCCAGACGGGAGACAACATCATGATTGGCGGATTCATCATCCGGGGCAGCACCCAACGAGTGGTCGTGCGCGCCATCGGTCCGCTGCTAGCCCAGTTTGGAGTGGCCGGGGCCATGCAGGATCCGACCTTGGAATTGCACGGCCCGGGCGGCTTGATCGCGGCCAATGATGATTGGCGGAGCGATCAGGAGCAGGAGCTTATCGCCTCCACCGTCGCACCCACCGACGACCGCGAGTCGGCAGTCATCGCCAATCTGCCTCCCGGCGCCTACACGGCGGTCGTCCGTGGCAAGAATGGCACGTCAGGCGTCGCCTTGGTCGAGCTGTATCTGCTCAACTAAACCAGGAGTCCGGCGCTTCGGCCCGGCCTTGTCGCTGGATGAAGCAGGATGCTTATCGAACGACCACTACCGCCACATGCCTCGTGTCAGGTAGGATAAATTTCCTTACCTCCACCCGGATGCGGGTAATTGCGAAACCGGCCAGCAGGTGGACGGCGAGGTCATTGGCCAGGGTTTCGATCAGCTTGAAGGGTTTGGCGCCGGCAAACTGTCTGACCGCATCACAGACCGCGGCATAGTCGACGGTCCGGGCCAGATCATCCCCGAGACCGCGGAAGTCATTTCGCGGCGTGATGGTGAGTGAGACCTCCAGCCGCTGCGCCTCGGCGCGTTCCTCTTCCGGCACGCCGACATGTGCCCGCACCTCGAGTTCTGCGATGTGAATTTCGTCGGCTTCGTCCGGATTCATGACGGCGCGCGGGACGGATGGAGGTTTGAGCTCATCGGCTGCAATATGTCCCACAAATATGCAACTTCGCGGCCGGATTTCCGTATATCCCTGCGATGAGAGTTGAGGTTCTTTTCCTACGCTGGCTGCTGGTGATCGCGATGGTGGTGGCCGGGATCATCTACTTCGCCTACCCACCAAAAAGCCGAACGCCGACGCATTACGAAGCCATCCGGCTCGTCCAGAGTGGGCGCCTGTCGGAGATGCCGCTGGCCGGCATCATGGTGGATCCTGCCCGCGGAGATATCTCCGCGATCGTCGGCGGACCAGCGACGACGGCCACGGGCTGAGCACGATTTCTTCTTCATTCTGCGGGAAGGCGAGCGCGGGCAAAGTTACGCTACCGCCTTCCGGACGGGCGACGCCCGGCCGAGCGCCCTGTTCGAGATCTCGGCCGCGCGCGAAATCCGAGCCGTCCACGCTTTTGATGACACGCCCCCGGGCCAGGCACCGCAACTGGCGGCCAATATCACCGATGCCGAGAGAGCGCTGCGCTCACTGTTTGATGCGCTCCCGCCGTCCGACGCAGCCGCGCAGCGGTGAAGCGTTCGTTTCGGTTTAACGAACACAACGTTTACGCTTGAATAAGAATTACCCCGTCGGCACGATGCGCGCGCGTGAGGGAAGACTCGGCGGCCAAAGCCGGCAACACAAATCCCAGCGCGCGTTTCGGTACCACGCGCTGGAGCGTTGTGCTCTCCTCCGGCAAGGGAAGCTCGGAGACCGAGAAAGCCCACGCCGCGCTGAGTCAGCTTTGCCGGATCTACTGGCGGCCGATTTTTACCTACATCTGCCGCCAAGGCTACACGGTGGAGAACGCGCAAGATCTGACCCAGGATTTTTTCATGACCTTGCTCGGCGGCAGACTGCTGCGAAAGGCCGACCCGAGCCGCGGACGCTTTCGCTCGCTCCTCTTGAAAGCGTTGCAGAATTTCCTGAGTGATGCGCACGGGAAGCGATCGGCCAAGAAACGCGGAGGCGGGTTGAAATTCGTCTCCTGGGACGACTGGATGACCGACGGACAATCACACTTTACCCTGCCCGTGCAGGCGGTGGAATCGTGGGCCCCCGAGCGGCTATTCGACGTCCGCTGGGCGGCGGCCGTGGTGGAGCAGGCACTGCGGCGTCTCCGCGAGGAGTGCGAGACGCGCGGGCGCGGACGGGTTTTCGACGCTTTAAGTCGCACGCTCGCCGCCGATCGGGTCGACACTTCATATGCCGAGCTCGGAAAGGCCCTGCAAGTCGATGAACCCACAGTGAAACATCTTCTGCACCAGCTCCGCCAGCGTTACCGCGCGCTTTTGCGGAGCGAAGTTAGCCGCACCGTCGAAACCGAAGCCGATCTCGACGAAGAAATTCGTTATCTCTGCACGATGCTCGCCAGCAACGAGCGCAAATGAGGTTGCCGGAAGCCAGTTTCACTCTTTCGCACAATCGCAGTGGCGAATAAAAAAAAATCAACGGAACTACGCGTCCGGTATTCCGTAATAGAATAGGGATGGATCTTGCACCGCCGCCGGTCTGGTGTCGCCTCGTTGCCGGGCGCGTCCTGTCCACCCGTTTGGCCGCAGGGGATAGGAGCCAATGAATTTTCCCGGTCTCTCTGAATCGGTCATCCACCTTGTCGACCAGGCAGTGGCGTGCCCCGTTTGCGGCAGCGAGGCGACCGTCCATGGCGGCGCCTGTGTGAGGTGTCTCTTATGCGCCGGTCTGGAGGAAACCGAGGGCGGCAACCTCGAACAGTTCGAAGCTGCCCTGGCGGCGATCGATGTTCCAGACACGGACTGGCGCCTGGGCAACTACCAAGTGCTGGAAGAGATCGGACGTGGTGGGATGGGCGTGATCTACCGGGCGCGCCAACGCTACTCGAAACGCACCGTGGCGCTCAAGCGAGTCCTCAGTTATCACGGCGATTCCCGTGAGACGCTGGAGCGTTTTCGCCGCGAAGCGGAGGCCGCCGCCAGTCTCGATCATCCAAACATCCTGCCGATCTACGAAGTCGGAGAAAGCGACGGGCTGCCGTTCTTCACCATGAAACTCGCGTCCGGCGGCAGCCTGCAACAGGCGGCGCCGGCCTTGCGCCGGGACACCCACGAGTGCGTGCGCCTGCTGGCGAAGGTGACGCGCGCCGTCTCCCATGCCCACCGTGCCGGCCTTCTCCATCGCGACCTCAAACCCGGCAACATCCTGCTCGACAGCAGCGGTGAGCCACTCGTGAGTGATTTCGGGCTGGCCAAGTGGATGGACGTGAACAGCGATTTGACCCGCAGCCTGGCTGTTTTCGGCACTCCGGGGTTCATCGCGCCGGAGCAGGCCAGCGGGGACCGATCGACCCTGGGGCCGCCGGCCGACATCTACAGCCTGGGCGCGATTCTGTTCGACCTGCTCGCCGGCCGCCCACCGTTCCTCGGCGAGCACGCGATCGCGGTCATCCGCCAGGCGGCCGAGAAAGCGGCCCCCAAGCTGCGGTCGATCATCCCCGGGGCCGATCGCGATCTGGAGACGATCTGCGCCAAGTGCCTGGAGCGCGAACCGCAGGCCCGCTATCGCTCGGCGAGCGATCTGGCGGACGACCTCGAGCGTTGGCTGGGAGGCCTTCCCATCCTGGCGCGTCCGATTTCCCTGCCGGCTGAGCTTTGGCGTTGGTCGAAACGCAATCCGCTGCTCGCCACGGCCGCCATCGCCTGCTCGCTCGCCGGGACGATGGTCACCGCGCAACAGATAAAAAATTGGCGCTTTGAAAGGACGCTTACGACGCAGGCCGCCTGGCAGCATTCGATCCTGGTGCTTCCATTTCTCGATCTCGATTCAGCAGAATGGCGTCGGGATTGGAGCCAGGGCCTTGCCGTCGAGCTGGAGCAGGGCCTCAAATCCCTCGGGCCCGCCGTGATCCGCGCCGGCACGGAAGACGACCACCCCCGGCAGGTAGAGAATGGGACGGACTCGCCTGTTCGACTGCGCACATTCCTCTCGGGCACGCTTCGGACCAAGGATGGAAAATTGCGCGTCTGCTTGCTGCTCACCGAGGCCAAAAGCAACGAGACCGTCGTGCAACGAACGCTGGAATCCGACCCGGCGGGAGCTCTCCGCGCGGTCGCCCAAGCTTTCTCCGGTGAGTTGTATTCCACTCTCTCGGTCGCCGACTTGAGCGGAGTTGCGACCCCACGGGCAGATCCCGGTCTGCTCGATCCCGAAACGCAAAACTACATCACTGCGGGGCTCGACCTGGGAAGTCGGCGGAACGACGTGGATATCGAGCGCGGTATAGGTTGCCTGCGTCGGGCCGTCGAATTGCAGGGAAAATCCTCCGCCGCGCACGCCGCACTGGCCAAATTACTTGGTTACAAGGTTGGGTTGACTGGGAATCGCGAATCCCTTCCCGCCTCGATCGAGAGCGCACAAAAGGCGATTGCCCTGGATCCCGCGAGCAGCGAGGCGCACCTGGCGCTGGCGGGCGCCTTGTTCCATGCGGGCCGGTTCCGTGCGGCGCTGGAAGAAACGATGGTCGCCCTTGAAAACGGCACTTCCTCCCGCCGCGCCGCCAGCATCGCCGGCACCGTATTCAAACTAAGCGGACGCCCGGATAAGGCGCTCGCCTGGATGGCGATCGCGCGAAAGGGAGAAAAGGGCCCACGCGAGAACGAGGCGGGCTTGGGGGATTGTTGGGCCTACCTGGGTGACGACGCACGCGCCGAAAGTGCCTATAAGCGACATCTCAGCCTGCATCCGGATCAGCCGGAGGGCTGGCTGGGGTTGTGCCGGCTCCGCTTGCTGAATCATCAAATCGAAGAAGCGCGCCGCCTTTATCAACAGCAGGGCCGGAGCTACGCGGGTTTTTCCTATTTCGGCCAAATGGCGGCTCAGGTTGAGTTTTTTGCCCGCAATTTTGCGGAGGCGGAAAAGATGTACGAAGAACTCTATGGTCGGGATCCGATGGGTGGCCATTCCTTCTATGGCTCGGTGAGCTACGCTTCCGCGCTGGGCCGCATTCGGCTGGCACAGGATCCGGCCGCAGCCTTCGACCTCCTGACCAACGCCCGGGCTGCGGAGATGGAATTGCTTGCTGCCGGTGATGAAGATCCGAAGACCATGTATCGCCTGGCGGCGATCGAAGCCTCCCTCGGCCACAAGGAGGCCGCCACGGAGCGTCTGCAACAGGCGGTGACCGCCGGTCTGCTCGATTACCGTTCGCTCGCCATGGACCCACGGTTTGATCACATCCGCGAAGAGCCAATTTATCGGCAGGTCATCGAGACGTTGACGGCCAAGGAAGCCTCCCTCAGAGCCGGCCTCGGGACCAAGAGCAGGGAAAACTGAGGAGCGCATCCCAAAAGACCGCAGCGAAGAGCGAGCCGAAGGGAACCCGAACTGATGAACTCATGGAGCACAGACAACATTGAGCCGCGTCGCAAAGCGACGTGGAAGTTTTGCGAATATCTGGACGATCCGAGCCACAACGACGAACGAGAACGCTGCAAAGACGATCCCGATGAGGCGAGAAAGCTATTCGCCAGGCTGGGCGAGTTCTATCTGGAGGAGGACCTGCCGCCCGACGCCCCGCCCGACATGAAGCCCATTCCCAAGACAACCAGGTTCTGGGTCTACGACGAGGACCCAAAGGAAAAGCGGGATGGGCTGGTGATGATCGTGTTGCCCAATCGCGGAGAATTGCCTTTGGGTAACGAATTCGAGCCCACAAGATACTACCGCTGCACCTACGATCCCTACGCGTCGACCTGAAAGCTTAAAGAGCGCTGCGGTCGCGGACATTCCAGCCCCTGCCGAACCCAACGCTTGGGCGATCAACGCCCGCGCCCCTCGAAATGCCCTTTCCGAAGGTGGCGGTCGCACTCGACCGGCGCGCGCCCAGAGTAGCGGGACGTACCCATCCATCATGGCATCAACCTCCTCCGCGATGACCTGTTCGAAACCGCCGTTTCTTCGACACGCCTCGGTGAGGTAACTTCGTCGAAGCGCCGAATTGCGGAGACATTGGGCGGAGAGTGAGCGTTCCAGCAACGTCCGATAATGCGCTGTCGGACGTTTGATCACCCGGGTCCGCGCCTGATCTTGACGCAGTCGTGTCTCGCAGAAGACAGCGTCCCACCTGCGCGGGACTTGCAGAAAGGTATGCATCAGCGCGAAGCCAGTTGTCACCTCCGCCGCAAAATCGGAAGCGCGCAGCAAGTGCCCGCGCAGCTTCGGTCGGTGAAGTGCCGGAATTTCGCCGGTCAACGCGCTGACATCATGACCGGTCCGCTCGATCAGGGGGATCGCCAGCATTCCTGTCCGGAAGACGGATCGCTCTCTCGCTCTCGCACGGGCCGGCATCGGACTCGCCCCATGCAAGAGTGTCTCGCAATCGATGAATACCGGTTGCTCTCCGTGGGCGATTAGATTGCCGGCGTGAAAATCGACTCCGCGCAACTGGTGGAGCAGATAAAGCAGGGCGCCGGCGCGAACGTAGAATCGCCGGGCTTCGCGGAAGTTCCGGCACGGGCGCCACGAAACAGAGCCCATCCAACAGTGATCGGCCTCCAAGACGACCGGCGGGGTCGCAAACGGGAGCTGAAATCCGAATTCATTAATGCGTCCAAGAAGGGCGAACCATTCGCTCTCCCAGCGACCGGACCGAGGTTTGTAAAACCACCGTGCGCCGTCGGCGAAGACTACTTCGATCGTGCTGCCTCCGCCCGGATGTGGGTCCGATTGGTGGAATCGCAGGGACTGCACACGCGCATTTCCGTCCCCACGAAGGGCGGCAAACTGCGCGGTTTCCTGCAGGAATTTCCAGATGAATCCGAGCCACGTCCGGACCTGCAGGCGCCACAGGCGCGCGAGTTCCGGATAGTCACCCAGGAGATGCCGCGTTTGCTCTTCAACGGTTCCGCTGAAGAATTCCGCCTTGGGCGGTCCGGCGGTGTGCCTGGGAAAACACAACCCGGGCGTCGTGCGGAACGCCTGCCACTCCCATTCCGCCACCCTCTGGGCCACCGTGGACAAGCGGACGAGCAGAGACTGCCGCAGAGCATGACGGGCCAGCGGCGATAACGAAACCGCGGTATTTTCCCGCAAGGCACCTGCAAGCTGCGACCAGGCAAAGTGCGCCACCGGCAAGGCGAGATTGGCGGAGAGGCTCAGTTCCGGTCGGGGCGCGGAACGTCGAACCCGCAGGGCCGCCTCCAGGCTCAAACGAAGTTGCTCAAGATTGAAGTGTTTCAAGGCCTGCCGCCAGCGCTAGATCCGCCGGGCTCTCCACCGCAATAGTCACATCGTCCCGAATTTTCCACCGCGGCGGCCGCCAGCCTTCCTCGTATTTTGGCTGATTAAGATAGGACCCGGGATCGGCGCGGAGGGACGCCTCGATTACCTCCGTAACCAGTCGACTCCCCACCGTTCCCAGCCTCAACCCGGACTCATTCAACTCAGCTTCCAGAAGGAGGTAATACCAGAGCGGCGTATCCCGGGCGAAATCGAACGACTCGAGGAGATCCCAGGGATCGATCTTGTAAGCACAGTCCGGCGGCGCCAGCCTGGCCTCCGGAGCCAACGCGTCGCGCACTTGTTGGCCGCTCGCCAGCTTGAGGGCACACCCGCGTTGCAAAGTGCGGAGCGGAAGGGAGTGGGGAGGAGGCGGCGAAGGCGAAGGAACCAAAGGTTGAATGGCAGCATCAGGCAGGTTGCCCATTGGATCTGTGATGCGCCGATCTATTCTCATACTCGGCGCGTTGCTGAAAAAATGGTGCCAGTTGACCGCGAGTTCAGGAGCCAAAGGACCGTTCCCGTGCGCCGATGCGAACAGTTCCGTGAGCGTGACGCGGCGCCCCCGCGGGGACAAGGTATAGGACTCTCGCACCATGCTATGTCCGAAGCGCGCCGCGGCGTGCGAAAATTCCACGGGAATCGAAAAACGCCCTCTCGGGATACCGAATGCGGCGATTGCCTGCCCGCACCACGTCGGTGACGACGGCGTCGGTGCAGACCTTGGCGAGAAATTTTTCCCGGACGAGCCATTGATACTGCCAGACCACGCGCGTCCGGGCATTGGCAAAGCGCTGCCGAGGCGGGAGTCCCCTTGGCTGCTCTTGCAAGGCTGCGTTGTGCAAACGCAGAAAGATCGCGTGCAGTTGTCGAATCAAGGCATTTCCGCAGTTGCGGCAATCAGCCACCTGCGGTCGACCCTGGTGCAGAGGAACATCAAACCGGGCGCCATATGCATTGACTTCGTCACCCAAAAGGAACGACTGACCGTCCGACGCATAAAGTCCCTTGTGGCGGTCAGAACCCGGTCCATCGCCATACACGGAGTCGAGGTCCAGCCACGGGGTGCGATAATTGCGCGTTTCGGAGGGCTTGACCCAACCCGCTTCCGGAATGGGTGTGTCATCGAAGGCCAGGTCGTGCGCGATGAATTGACCAAAATAAGTGTAGCCGGCGAAAATCGGCGTCCCGCGCTGCCGCGCCGCCGGCATCGAAGTTCTCGCGTCATGCATCGATTCGCCCAGATCGGTGAGTTGCCTGGCAAGGACCGCGTTTGGCCGCGCATAATCGAATTCGGGAAGCAACCGGGAATATTTGTCGGGCGCGGAAAGCGCGACTGGCTCCAAAGACGGCAGTGGATTCACCGAATGCAGAAGGGACGGCTATCCAAGGCGGAATCGCACGTCGCGAATGGTCCTCCCGCCAAAGCGCTGCTTGAGTTTCTTTAGAATTTCCGCTTTCGAGATTGTCTCGAATTGATAGTGCAGCGCTGGCTGCAGGACGCGGACGAAGAGGACCCCTTCGCGCAGGCTGAGTGGCGCGGAGTGCGTCGCGATGAAGTCGCCGACGATTTGTTTCCACGCCTCGATCACCTCATTTTCGCGCAGACGCTCGGCCAGGCCGAGCTGTTGCATGAGCTTCGGCAACACGTCGGCGGCCGACTGCCAGCGATCGGGGCGCGCCTTCGGTTCGCGGAGGCCGCGCCATTCAGCCACAACGGTCGCGCGGAGAGCAGCGTTCATGGCCCAATCTAGCCCTCGCCACTGAGATGCGGCGACGAAAAAAGGACGCTTGCCCCGCGTCAGTACTTCCGCCGCATGTTGCTCGGCAGGATGTTCAGCTCCGTGCGGTATTTCGCCACGGTGCGACGGGCGATCGGAATGCCACGGTCACTCAGAATCTCGACAATTTCCTTGTCGCTGAGAGGCGTGCTGCCGTCCTCGTTCTTGACGAGGTCGTCGATCGCTTCCTTGACGCTCGTGTTGCTCATCGCCTCGCCGCTCGAGGTCTGATAGCCCGGGGTGAAGAAATATTTCATCTCGAAGACCCCCTGCGGCGTCGAAATGTATTTGCCGGAGATGGCGCGGCTCACGGTGGTCTCGTGCACGCCCACGACGTCCGCGATCTGCACCATCGTCATCGGCTTGAGGTGCGCGCTGCCCTGCTCGAGGAACTCCCGCTGCCGTTTGACGATCTCGTGCGCGATGTTCGAGATCGTCTGCTGGCGCTGGTGAATGGATTTGATGAGGAATTTTCCGCTCCGGATCTTGTCGCGGATGTAATCCTTCACCTCGCTCCCATTCCCGTCCTGCGACATGATATCCTTGTAGGTGTTGCTGATGCGCAGATGCGGAATTTGTTCGCCGTTCAGGATCACCTGGTATTCGCCGTCGATTTTCTCCACGGTCACGTCCGGCAGCACGTAATTCTGCGGCAGGTCGGCAAAGATTTGTCCGGGACGCGGATCGAGCTGCGCGATGTTGTTCGCGCATTTTTGCACCTGCTCGACGCTCAGACCCATCTTGCGCGCGATCTCCGGAAATCGCCGTTTGCCCGAGATCCTGCATGTGTTCGCTGATGATCTTGTATTCGAGGCTGTTCTGTTTGCCCTCGCGTTTCAGCTGGATGAGCAGGCACTCTCGCAGATCGCGCGCGCCGACGCCCGGCGGATAGAAGCTCTGGATAAGCGTCAGCATGTGCTCGAACTCTTCCTGCGGGATGCCGGTGTTCATCGCCATGTCCTCCGGCGATGATTGCAGAAAACCGCTGTCGTCGATGTTGCCAATGATGACCTCAGCGGTCTTACGGTCGCCCGCGCCGAGCGCGGTTTGATTCAACTGCCCCATTAGGTGCTGCTGCAGCGTTTCCTGAGTCGCGATCGAGTCGAAAAAGAACTGCCGCTTTTCCTCGTCGTCCTGCGAGCGGCCACTGAAGCTGCTCGACTGCGCCATGTAATCGCGCCACTCGTCGTCGAGCTTCGCCAGCTGATTGAATTCCTCTTTGAAATCCTCCTCAGCCGTCGCCTTGGTGTCGTCCGCGGTCTCGGAACCGGTTTCCGAACCGAGTTCCTCCAGGACCGGATTTGTCTCCATTTCCTGCTGCACCAGATTGCGCAGTTCGAGGAGGGGCGCCTGAAGAATGAGCAGGCTTTGCTGGAGCTGCGGCGCCAGAACCTGCTGCAGCGACAGATTCTGCGATTGGTGCATTCCCGGGTCCAGCCATCAACCGGGAGGCTAACCGGCCGGGACCTAAGAATGCAAGCAATTTCCGCGCCGCGCGGACGATTTGCTGCACCTTCGCGGATACGGGAATGCGACTTGCTTTACAACTGCCATCACCGCCTATGAAACGATTCGCTCTCATTGCCTGCCTGTCACTCTCGTTGGCCACCACAGCAGTCGCCGGCCGAGCCGCCTTCCAACCCTGGCGACGCCCAACTGCAGGCAGCCGTCGCCGAACTTCAGGCGCAGCAACTCATGCTCGCGGAAAATCAGGCAAAGATCGAAGCGAAGCTGGCCACCATCGCCGAAGCCATCCGCGTTGCCCGCATCTACGGGAGCCGCTCAGGAAACTGAAGATGAGTATTCGGAGCATTTTCGGGTTGACCGGCGCCGTCTTCATTACCGGGAGCATGCTTGCACAGTCACCCACTCCAGTGGTGGTCCAGGCCGTTCAGGCCACCTCCACGGCCAACGTCCCCTCCGCGGCACCCGTCCGCACTGCCGAGCCCAGCACGGCCGCCGCCGCCGCCATGAAGGCGTTGCAGCAAATGAAAGTCGCGAACGAAGAACTCCTCCGCAATCAGGCGGCAACGCTGCAGAAGCTGGACGAGCTGGAAAAAGCCGCCGAGCAGATCAAGATCTTCTCGAAGCGGGGCTAGTCCTTTTCTCGCGCTGCTCTTGCTCTTCGGCTCCACCTTTCGGTACATCGTGGCCATGCTAATGCCAAGCATGCTGGCCGCTTTTTCGCGCGAGCCGGAACAATGGGCGAGGGTCGCCTCGATGTAACCGCGCTCCTGCTGCTGAATAAAATCGTCGAGCGGTTGGCCAACCGGCATCGCTGCGACCGCCTTCTCGGCCTTCTCACCCTGCGCATGCGCCACGATTTGCGGCGGCAAATCGCTCGGCAAAATCATGTCCTCGTCGCAGAGCGCACAAGCGCGTTCGATGGCGTTCTCCAGCTCGCGGACGTTGCCGGCGTAATCGTAGTGACACAAGATATCCACCGCCTGGGCGTCGATTTTCTTCGGTTCGCCGCCGCTGGCGCTCGCCTGCTTCTGCAGAAAATGATTCACGAGCAGCGGCACGTCCTCGAGGCGTTCGCGCAGCGGCGGAATTTCCACCGGAATGACCGCGAGGCGGTAGTATAAGATCTTCGCGGAAGCTGCCGTCCTTCATCTTCGGCCCGAGTGGTTCGTTCGTGGCTCCGACCACGCGGACGTTGACGGGGGCGCTCTTGTTGTCGCCCACGCGGCGGACTTCCCGTTCCTGCAGAACGCGAAGTAATTTCGTCTGCAAGGACGTCGCCATCGAGTTCACTTCATCGAGAAAGATGGTGCCGAGGTTCGCTTCCTCGAAGAGTCCGCGCTTATCGGACACCGCACCGGTGAACGCACCCTTCTTGTGCCCAAACAACTCGGACTCGAGCAGATTCTCTGGAAGCGCGCTGCAGTTGATTGCCACGAAGGGATGGTGCTGCCGGTTGCTGTTGAAATGCAGTCCGCGTGCGACCAGCTCCTTGCCGGTGCCGCTCTCGCCCTGGATCAGGACCGTGCTGTCTGTGTCGGCGACCTTGTTGATCAGGCTATACACTTGCTGCATCGCCCGGCTGGTGCCGATGATGTTCTCAAAGCGGTACTTGTTCTTGAGCTCTTTCCGGAGGTAGACGTTCTCGCGCAGCGCGGCCTGATAATCGAGCGCGCGCTGCACCGTCATCTGGAGCTCGTCGATCTTGAACGGCTTTGTCACGTAATCGTACGCGCCCATCTTCATCGCCTCGACTGCCGTCTCGACGGAGGCATAAGCGGTGATCAAAATGACGGCCGTCTGCCGATGATGCTCGCGAATATGCCGCAGCACGTCGAAGCCGGTCATCGTCTCCATCTTGATGTCGGCGATCACGACCTGCGGCGCGATGCTGTCGAGCTGCTCGATGGCGCGCGGGGCGGAGTTGAATGGGAAAACCTGGTGGCCTTTCTCCCGGCAGAGCGTGACAATCACTTCCACCATTGCGGGCTCGTCGTCGATGATGATTATTTTGGCCATAAGTTCGCAGCGCGGAGAATATTGCAGCCGTGAGAAAAGCCAAGCAAAAACGAGAATCTCCCTAGGCGTGCACCACGCCGTCAATCATCCGCCATGGCACTTTCCCGCTGAAGGCGACGATTTTCTCAAGTGCGTCGGGCGCATCGCAGCCACTGCCACAGGGTACCGCGATCAGATCGGCCAGAAAGCCACGCCGGATCTTGCCGAGTGAGTCGGCCTGACGCAGCGCCGCAGCCGGATTGATGGTGACCATTCCGAGCAGTTCCTGCGGGGGAATCGACGGATGCGCGTGGCGGAAACGGCGCAGCTCGGCCAGCAGGCTCAGATCATCGTTGCTCGCCAAACTGTCGGTGCCTAGAGAGATCTTGAAGCCGAGCGCGCGGAGTTTCTCGAAAGCGAAGGGAGTGTGGCCGAAGTAGGCGTGGCTCCGCGGGCAGTGCACGATATGAAATCTTGGTGCGCTCGCGAGGAGCTCGTAATCGCCAGCTGCGAGCTCGTTCACGTGCGCGACGATCCACCGCTCGTCCAGCAGCCCGCGCTGCAGCATTAGTGTGAGCGGCGTTTGCCGGCCGCAATCGTCGACTGGCCGGCCGAGCTGTTGCATCAGGTCAAAAAGCGGGCCGCCGCGGTCACGGAACATTTGCATCTCATCCCGGGACTCGGCGAGATGAGTAGAGAGCAGGAGATCGCGCTTCGCTGCGACGGCCACCGCGTCGCGATACAGCTGCGCCGAAGCCGTAAACGGCGCGTGCGGGGCCAGCCCGAGGTGCGTGAGCGGGCCGGCACACGCGGCGCAGTGTCTCATATTCGGCGGCGGGGGAAACAGGGGCGCGCACGTCGATCATTTCCGCGAACCACCAGGTCCGGAGCGGCGCAGGCGCCGTTCGCGCTGCTAGCTCTGGAATCGCGGTGAAGTTGGCGAGCGAGGTCGTGCCAAACTCTGCCGCCTCGTCCAAACCGGCCTCGATCGAGCGGACGTAATCGCCCGACGAAAGCGATGCCTTGCATTCGTTGATCGCGCCGATCCACGCCGTAAAGGAATGCGGCCGCGGAATCGCCCCGCGCAGGCAGGTGTAGTCGAGATGGCAATGGGCATTGATCAAGCCTGGCAGGAGCGCGCAGTCTCCGAGGTCGAGGGCACGATCGGGATTCGAACCGCGCAATTCGCTCCATCGTCCGACGGCTGTGACCCTGTTCCCTTTTACCTCGACCGCGCCGTCCTCGATCACGGGGCCGTCCATTGTCGCGACCAGGCGCGCCCGGAGAATCATGGCCCTACTCCGCGACCGAGCGCTTCACCACATTCCGCGCGGCGCCGATGAGCAGCGCGCACGCTTCCTGGCACAACAGCGGAAGCGCCGCCTCACCACGCCCGGACTGGTCGAAGGCGGGATCGAACTTCACCATGGGCAGTAGAGCCGACGCCGGCGCTCCCGCCGCATCCCGCGTCCAGCAGATCGTCCGCAGGCAACCGCCGTCCGACCGACACATCGACGCCACCAGCTCATCCGCCTCTCCATCCGTGATATTTGCCGCCACGCGGTACATTCCCGTCTGACGCTCCAGGGTGCTCCGCAGTGGCGTGGCCAGGAGCCGTTGCCGAGACGCCGCGAGATAGGCCGCTATCCTGCCGGGATAGAACAGATCCAGCGCCAGTCGCACCTCGGCCGCACTCCCGAGCTCCAGTTGCCAGCCGTGCCGCAGATTCGGGGCCGTTTTCAGCGGCCGATACTTCCCCGCGTCGTCGTAGCGTGCGATTTCCGCTGCGCTTTCCGCCTCACCGAACGGTGTGAGCCCGCCCCGCTCTGCCTCGTCGCGATGCCGCAGCAAAAAAACGCCCGTCGGCTTTCGGTCGCCGGAAATCTGGCCAACCCGAAACGGCGCCGCTGCAATCCATTCCCCGATCACATCCTGCCGGGGCGCCGCCGGCGCCAACGCGCTCACTTAAATGCGTGACCCATCAGCGAGGCGACGCGCTCGAGCACTTCGCGATCATCCTTCGCGAACGCCTTCAGTTTTTCGCTTTCGGCGGTAATCACCCCAACCACGTGGTCCGATTGGCTGATGATTGGAACCACGATCTCCGACAGCGTGCTGTGGAACGTCGGCAGGTAACGCGTATCCTTCCGGACATCGTTCACCACGATCGTCTCGCGCGATTCCACGGCCGCCCCGCACAATCCCTGCGTCGCCGGGAATTTCCGGTAGCACGGTGGCTCATGATCGCTGCCGGCGATAAACTCCAGCTCGCCTCGGCTGTGCTTGTAAACTCCCACCCAACGCCAGCCGCGCACCGCGCAGATCATCTCTGTCATCGTCTTGACCGCGTCAGGGCCCTTCGCACCGGCGAGGATAAACGCCCCCAGCTCCTGCAGCATTTTGATGGTCGCGGGATTCTTCAAGCGACTAACCCTCGCGCAATATTTGAGATGAGCGAGCGCGGATCGCGATCAAACGCGCGCGCCTGATCGATGATGATGTCCGCAAACCGCGGGTCGGTTCCGATCGAGCTCGCATAATAGAGCGCCCGCCCGTGGAGCTGATGCGGGTTGCGGCGAAAAACCTCACCGGCCCGCTGCCGCTCCGAGGCGGAACCAGCGGGCGCCGCCTCGATCCCGAGCAAGACCGGAATGTCTTCATAACTGTGCAGCCCGTCTGCGATGAAGAATGGTACGACCACCACATTCGGCGTGTCGGTCAGCTCCGCCCAGTCTGCGATCAACGGCGGCTCTTCCATGTAGGTGTTCAGCACTGTCGCGTAGCGGTGCAGGGCGCGGATCGCTTCCCCTTCCCGCTTCGCTGCGATCGCGCTGTTCTCGTTCAAGTTCGTGCCATGCCCGACAATGAGCAGGCTGGTTTCGTTCTCCGGCACGCCGGGCGCCACCGCGCGCGCCCGGTCCAGCAGCAGCTCGGTCATAAGCGGGTGATTGCCCACCGGCTCGCAGTATTTCCAGATCTGCCCTTCGATCCGCTCCGTCACGCGCCCGCTCAGTTCGAGCTCGCGGGGAATCACCGTCTGCGTGAAATAGCCCTCGCTGATGAAATTCGGCACCACGTAAACTTCCCTGATCCCGCGGTCGGGAAAGAGGAACAGCGCATCGCGCAAGCTCGGCTCCTCCTTCCAAAAGCAGCACTGCACCTCCGCGAAAACCTGCCGCCGCCGGATCTCGGCCGCGTGCGCAAGAGTCGGCGTGCTGGAGTCGGGATTCACGGTCGACCCGTGGCCGACGATGAGCAGAGCAGACGTGTCGTTCGAAACCATGGCCGCGGAGGAAACGTTCAACGGGGCGCAACGTCCAACGATTCAATCGGCGAATTGCGGCTTCGTCTTGAATGCGACACGTCCGGCCGTTGACCGCTCCTGCTTCACCAATGCGCTTCCGCACCTACAAAAACACCGATCTCAAAGTCAGCGAAGTCGGATTCGGCCTCTGGACCGTCTCCACCGGCTGGTGGGGACAATTTCACGGAAGGCGAGGCCATCGCGCTCATGCACAAGGCGTTCGATCTCGGCATCACGCTTTTCGATGCTGCCGACACCTACGGCAACGGCCTGAGCGAAGAGTTGCTCGCGAAAGCTTTCCCCAACCAGCGCGACGAGATCGTGATCGCGACCAAGGTCGGCTACGATTTCGTGACGCATGGCGAGGCCGCGCGGCCGCGGCCAGCGCGAGATCCCGCAGGATTTTTCACCGGAGGCCATCACCCGCGCGACGGATGCGGCGTTGAAGCGGCTGAAGACCGACCGCATCGATCTGCTCCAGCTGCACAACATCCAGATGGAGCAGATCGCCGACGACGCGCTCTGGACCGCGCTCGAAAAACTGAAGCAGAGCGGAAAAATTCGTTACTACGGCATCGCGCTCGGGCCGGCCATCGGCTGGCTCTACGAAGGCATCAATTGCATCCGCGACCGCGACACCACCAGCGTGCAGCACATCTACAATATCCTCGAGCAACATCCCGGCCGCGCGATGCAGGAAGCGGCGACCGACGCCGGCAAGGACACGATGTTCCTCATCCGTGTCACCCACTCGTCCGGCATGCTCGAAGGGAAATACACCGAGGACACCGTGTTTCCAGCCGGCGATCACCGGAATCATCGCCCGCGCAGCTGGCTGCTGAACGGGATCAAGAAGATCGATACGCCTGCGCTTCCTGGAAACCCGCGAGCGCACCCTCGGGCAGGCGGCGCTTGCAGTGGCTGCTGGCCGACGAACGCGTCGCCTCCACGCTGCCGAACATCTACGAAGAGGCGCAGCTGATCGAGTTTGCGAAAGCGCCCGAGACGCCCCGCCTCACGACCGATGAGCTCGAGCGGATCGCGGAGCTCTACGCAGACAACTTCGGCGTCGAACGCGAGGAACCGAAGTTCAAAGGCACAATGGAAGCGCCGGTCGAAACGGCGGCCGCGTAGCCGGCGCAGCCTACGCAGCCGCGCAGGTCAGTCGCCGGCGTCTTCCTCCTCATCCTCCTCCGCCGGGGTGGGAGTCGATTTGGCTTTTCGTCCGGCGTTCTCCGCCGCCTTGTAGACTTCCTTGAAAATCCGGCCGATCATCGGCGCGGCATGGCTGCCGCCGTGCACATCCGCGCCCACATCGCCCTCATAGACCGCCGCGAAGGCAAACTGCGCCTGGCGCGCCGGCACGAACCCGCTGAACCACGCCGCCGTCCGCTCCCTCTTCTTCGGTCCCCATTGCGCCGTGCCGGTCTTGCCCGCCACCTCCACCTTCTCCATCCCGGCCTGGTGCGCCGTGCCGGCAGGCGCGTTCACCACATTCACGAGCGCCTGGTTCATTTGCGACATCGTCAACGCCGAAATTCCGAGCGACCGCTTCTCGCGCACCTGATAGGCGGTGACGATTTCGTTGTCGACCGTCTGCACCTGCTGCACGAGCCGCGCCTGATAAAACGTCCCGCCGTTCGCGATCATCGCCATCGCCTGCGCCATCTGCAGCGGCGTCACCTCCGTGTCCCCCTGCCCGATCGAGAGATTCGCGATGTCGCCGTTCAGTAACTTCCGTCCGTGCGTCGCCTTCATGTATTCGTCCGTCGGCACGCGCCCTTCCACTTCGCCGCGCAAGGGAATCCCGCACTTCGCGCCGAAGCCCATCTTGAGCGCCGTGCTAATGATCGGCTCCGCCCCAATCTTGATCCCCGCCTGGTAAAACCACGTGTCGCACGATTCCGTCAGCGCCTGCACGAAGTTGAGCGGCCCACGGTCGTCTTTCTTCCAGTTGCGCATTGTCGTGTTGCCGATCTGCAGCGCGGACACGCAGTCGAACTCATCGTCCGGCCGCACCAGCCCGGTCTCCAGCGCCGCGATCCCCACCGGGATCTTGAAGACCGACCCCGGCGGATACGAAGAACGGAACGCCCGCGGCAGCAGCGGGATATTCGGATCATCCTGCAGCTCCTTGAACTTTTCCGGCGTGATGTTCGGAATGAAGACGTTCGGGTTGAAGACCGGCCAGCTCGCCAGCGCGAGAATGTCGCCGGTGCTCGGCTCCATGATCACGATCGCGCCGCGCTTCGCTTTCGCTTCGAGCGCTTTCTCCGACAGCTCCTGCAGCCGCACATCGAGCGTCGTCACGACTGTGTAGCCCGGCACCGGCGGCTTCGTGATGCGTTCGGACGTCTTTCTGCCGTCCTTGTCGAACGTCATTCTGTATTCGCCGTGCTGGCCGGTCAGCATCGAGTTGAACGTCAGCTCGAGGCCTTCGCGGCCTTCCGTTTCCGGCCACAGCACCTCATGGTTCTCGATCAGGCCGTCGGGATTGCGGCCGGTCTTCCCACTGTAACCGATCACATGGCCCGCCATCCGCCCGTTCGGATAGACGCGCGTGTAGATGGGCCGCAGCATCATCCCCTCCGGCATCTTCTTCCGCAGCTTCTCCTCCTGCTCGTCGCCGAGGTTCTGCGCGATCTCGAATGGCAGAATGCCCCGGTTCCGGTAATGGCGCAGGATCAGGTCATCCGCGATCTTGATCTGCCGGCCGAGCAGCCTTTCCGCATTCCGGATCTGGTCGTGCGCGAACGAGAGCGCCTGCTGGTCGTTGAATTCCAGCGGCGTCGGGAAGCTGAACGCCAGGTTATAGGTCAGCTTGTTCTGCGCCAGCGGCACGCCGTTGCGGTCCACGATCTGCCCGCGCGGCGCCGGGATATCGAGAACGTAGGTGCGCGCCAGCTTCTGCGTCTCGTAAGTTGGCACGATCGTCTCCTCCATCTGTCCGGGCAACGGGCTCGCCTCCGGCTGGGCAAACACCGCCCCGCTCAGGCAGGCGACCAAAATGACAATGAACTCCCTCACGCGGCTACACAGATAGCAGCCTGCAAGGCGTGCCGCTAATGCCACCGCAGAAAACGACGCACGTCGATCCCCGCCCCGCGTTCGAACACCCAGGTCGCGCCCGCCGGCGTTCGGGGTTCGCGTTCGCCAAGCGGCGAAAGCGGGCTATATTTCGGGTCCGCAAGATGAAGCAACTAGAGATTCAGGATTTACACGCCACGGTCGGCGGGTCAGGAGATCCTCCGCGGCCTCAGCCTCGACCGTGCCGAAGGGCGAAGTGCACGCGATCATGGGGCCGAACGGCTCGGGCAAAAGCACGCTGGCGAAGGTCATCGCCGGACATCCGGATTACACCGTCACGAGCGGCGCGGTCCTGATGGATGGCGAGAACATTCTCGCACTGGAGCCCGACGAGCGCGCGCGCAAGGGCCTCTTCCTCGCGTTCCAGTATCCGAGCGAAATCCCGGGCGTGACGATCGCGAATTTCCTCCGCGCCGCGGTGCAGGCGCGGCTGCCGGAAGGCGAAGAGCTCGAGGCGACCGATTACTACGCGCGAGCTTTACGAGAAGATGGACCTGCTCGAGATGGACCGCGTCGTTCACCTCGCGCTCGGTGAACGAAGGCTTTTCCGGCGGCGAAAAGAAGCGCAACGAGATCCTGCAGCTCGCGATGCTGCGAGCCGAAATATGCCGTGCTCGATGAGACGGACAGCGGCCTCGACATCGACGCGCTGAAGATTGTCGCCAACGGCGTGAACTCGCTCCGCGGACCGAATCTCGGCGTGCTCCTGATCACGCACTACCAGCGCCTGCTCGATTACATTGTGCCCGATCATCGTGCACGTGATGGTGCAGGGCCGGATCGTCCGCAGCGGCGGCAAGAATCTGGCGCTCGAATTGGAAGAGAAGGGGTACGACTGGGTGCGCGACGAAATCGCGGAGCCGGCCGGCGTTTAACAGGAGAACATTATGGTTACCGACACGACGACTGAAGCATCACCCCTCGGCCTCGAGCAGAACACGGCCGGCGATTTCTCCTATCCCGGAGACGCACACTCCACGATGCCGGCGTCGGGCTGACCGAGAAGACGATCGATTACATCGTCGGACGTGAAGGAGGAGCCGGATTGGGTGCGCGAGTTTCGGCATCAAGGCGCTCGAAGACTTTCCTGAGCAAGCCGATGCCGACGCATTGGGCGAGCAAGGATCTCGAGGCGATCGTCTTCGACAACATCCGCTACTATCTGAGCAGCGGCACGCAGGCCGAAACGCAGCTGGGAGGATGTGCCGGATGATGTGAAGCGCACCTTCGAGCGGCTCGGCATTCCGGAGCAGGAGCGGAAGTTCCTCGCCGGCGTCGAGGCGCAATTCGACAGCGAGGCGGTTTATTCCAACATCAAGAAAGCCGTCGGCGAGCAGGGCGTCATCTTCGTCGGCTCGACGGAAGGGCTTGAAGAATCACCCGGAGATTTTCCGGAAGTGGTTCGGCAAAGTCATCCCGACCGGCGACAACAAGTTCAGCGCGCTGAACTCGGCCGTCTTCAGCGGCGGTTCGTTCATCTACGTGCCGCCGGGCGTGAAGGTGAAGCACCCGCTGCAGGCCTACTTCCGGATCAACGCCGAGAATTTCGGGCAGTTCGAGCGCACGCTCATCATCGTCGATGAAGGCGCGGAGCTGACCTACATGGAAGGCTGCACGGCGCCGAAATTCGAGACCGCCACGCTGCACAGCGCGGTCGTGGAGCTGGTCGCGCATGAAAGGCGCGAAGATCCAGTACATCACCGTCCAGAACTGGTCGAACAACGTCTTCAACCTCGTGACCAAGCGCGGCCTCGCGCACGAAGAAGCCGAGGTGAAGTGGATCGACTGCAACATCGGCTCGCGCCTGACGATGAAGTATCCGGGCGTAGTCCTGAAGGGCCGCAAAGCGCGCGGCGAAGTCCTTTCGCATCGCGCTCGCCAGCAACGGCCAGCATCAGGACACCGGCGCGAAGATGGTTCACGCCGCCGACGAGACGACGAGCAACATCATCTCGAAGATCGATCAGCATCGGCAAAGGCCGCGCGACCTATCGCGGACTCGTCCACGTGCCGAAGCACCTGAAGAACTGCAAGAACAACACCGAGTGCGACGCGCTGCTGATCAACGCCAACAGCCGCACCGACACCTACCCGGCGATCACCGTCCGCGGCACCGGCAACGCCGTGCAGCACGAAGCCAGCGTCAGCCAGGTCAGCGCCGAGCAGATCTTCTACATGCAGCAGCGCGGCCTTACCGAAGCGCAGGCGATGAGCCTGAGCGTGAACGGATTCGTCAACGATCTCGTGCGCCAGTTCCCGATGGAATACAGCGTCGAGCTCAAGCGCCTGATCGAGCTTGAGATGGAAGGGTCTGTCGGCTAGCCGCCGCGGCGTGCCGCCGTTAGCTTCTGAATCGACAATGAGCAACGAGTACCGCTGTTCTTGATGATGTGATGGAGATCGCAGCGCCGCAGGACAACCACCGCGGCGGCGATTCTTTCTGGCATCCCCGAAGGCCGGAACGCCGATCTGCCAGCGTGGTTCCGCGCCCGGCAGGAGGAGGCCTGGGCGCGCTTTGCCGCGATGCCGATGCCGACGCGCAAGGATCAGGCCTGGCGTTTCTCCAACGTCAACGCCCTCGATCTCACGCCGTTTGCCATCAACGAGACGGTGCATGACGCAGCACCGGCGCGACATCCTCGAGCGCTCCGTTTGTCTGGAGGAAGTCGCCGGCCGGTTGATCTTCGCCGACGACCACCTGCTGCGCCGCGATCCGCTCCCCGAAAAACTCCGCGCCCTCGGCGTGATCCTGCAGCCGCTCGAGCGCGGCCTGGTCGAGCACGAAGAGCTTTTCCGGAAGTATTTCATGGCGCAGCCGGCGGCGCTCGGCTCGGCGAAATTCGCCGCGCTGCACGAGGCCTTCGTCCGCTCCGGCACGTTCGTCTATGTGCCGCGCGGCGTGGAAGTCGAGCTGCCGATCGAGATCTTCCATTGGCTCGCCGCCGACAACGCTTCGGTCTTCCCGCACACGCTGCTCATCGCTGATGAGCTCTCCAAGGTGACGGTGATCGAGCATTTCCGCTCCGCCTCGCCGACCGCGCCCGGCTTCGCTTGCGGCGTGAACGATCTCGTCGTCGGCCGCGGGCGCCAAGATCACTTACGTCTGCGCGCAGAACTGGAACCGAAAACGTCCTCGCGCTGCAGATGAACACGACGACCGCCGAGCGCGACGCCTCCGCGCAAGAGCCTCAACCTGCATCTCGGCGGCGCCTATTCGCGTTTCGAAAGCCTGAGCCGGATCACCGGCGAAGGCGGGCGCAGCGATCTGCTTTCGGTCTCCGTCGGTGACGGCGCCCAGGAATTCGACGCGCGCACTCTGCAGGATCACGCCTCGCCGCACACCACGAGCGATCTCCTTTACAAAAACTCTCTCAGCGATCGCTCGCGGAACACCTTCGGCGGCCTGATCCGCGTCGAACCCCACGCGCATTTCACCGACGCCTACCAGACGGTGCGCAATCTCCTCCTGAGCGATGACGCGGAAGCGAACTCCATGCCCGGCCTCGAGATCATGGCCGACAACGTGAAGTGCAGCCACGGCGCCACCTCCGGCCAGATCGATGAGGACGAGCTGTTTTATCTGCTCGCCCGCGGCATCCCGAAAAACGTCGCGCAGCACCTCCTCGTCAGCCGGTTTCCTCAACGAAGTCGTCGAGCGGCTCGATCATCCCGCGATCGCCGCGAAACTCCACGACATGATCGAGGAGAAATTCGCGCGGCGTGCAGTAAGCTGCGGACGCGCGGCTGAGGAAAGCGCTGCGAGCGGCCACGCCCGGATTCGATCCGTTATCGGAAGGCGATGATTGCCTCTGCCTCCCTGCGTACACCTTCCGCCAGCCTGGGCGGCTCCAGGACGCGCACGTGGCTTCCCCAGCTCAGGATCCAGCGCTCGATCTCTTCCAGTCCGCCCAGCTCCAGCTCGAGGATCGCGGAGCCGTCCGTGGCCTCGCGAAAGCGTTGCGATTCGTGCCATGTCCGCTCGCTCACCAGCCGGGCCGCGAAGGCATCGAACTTCAGCCGGATGCGGTGTTTTTTCCCGCCTTCGAAGACGCCGAAGCTTCCGCTGAGCACTTTGCTGATCGAGAAATTCGGCGGACGGCGGAAATGCGTGTTTGTGGAACCGCACGTTCCGCATGCGCGGGAGCGCAAACGTGCGCAGTCTTTTCGCGTCGAGATCTTCGGCGAAGACGTACCACTGATTTTCCAGGCAGGCGATGTGGAACGGCCGCACCCGGCGCAGCTCGTAGCCGTTGCTGTTGAGTTTGCGGTATTCGAACTCCAGTTCCACGAGACCGCAGGACAGCCTTGCTGACAGTTTCAAACAGCTCCAGATCAGCGACACTCGCGCCGGCGCTGTGGAACGAAATCGCCGTCCTCCAGGTCGCTCCAGGAAAACGAAACGCGATCTTCGAGGCCGTCGGCGATTTTGCGAAAGGCGGAACGCAGCGGGCGCTCGAACGGCGTGCCCTTGATATTGCGCGAGCGCTTTTTGCGCGACGAAGAGCGCGGCGATCTCGCCTTCCGAGACTTCGATGTTCGGAAAGCTCGTGACTTCCTCGGTGTAATAGAAGCCGAAGCGCAGCGGATCGTACTCGATCGGCAGCCCAAGCCGGTAGCGCATGAAATCGATGTCGCGCTGGATCGGTCTTGGCGGAGACCTCCAGTTCATCGGCGATTTTGCGGCAATTGGGGAAGTCGCCCGGCCTTCAGCTGCGCGTGCAGCCGCATCATTCGCTCCAGCGGCGGCCGGGAGAAACCGCCGGCGGAAGGCTTGAGGGAAGTTTTTGCCTTTGCCATCTAGCTCACCGGCGAACGCTCGCGGCCGCCCGGAAAAAATCTTCAAAAAAGTTCATTGGTTGGACAGCCCGATGTCTCTACCCCTGCCGGCAAGGTCGTGCGCATGAAAAGATATTCGACTCGTTATCGCCGCCGCACTCTGCTGCCTGTTCCCTATTCCGTCCGTCCCGATCGCCTCGAGCGCGGCATCCGCATGTTTCGCGCCCTGCGGCTCTCGCTGGCCGCGCCCGCTCCGGTGGTGAGCGCTCAGCAATGCGAGTTCGACTTTGCCCTCCCCGTCCGAAGGTAAGGACGCGGCCTAGACTCAGCGGCGGCGCCGCGCCGGAGAAAGTCTTGCGCCGGCGGAACGGGCTGATTACGCTGCCGTCACTTCCCGCGCAGCGCGGCTCTTGCCCATGAACGTCACCGGCACGATCGACTCCATCCTGCATCAGAAAAGCCGCGAGATTCTTCTGTCTCCGCCGGCGCCACCGTTTACGACGCGATCGCGCTTATGGCCGAGAAGAATGTCGGCGCATTGCTTGTGATTGAGAATGATCAGCTGGTCGGCATCATCTCGGAGCGCGATTACACCCGCAAAGTGATGCTGCGCGGCAAACGCTCCCGCGAGACACACGGTGCGCGAAATCATGTCGACGCGAGCTCACGACCGTGGATCCGAGCGAGCCGGTGGATGATTGCCTGCGCTTCATGACCGAGAAGCGCATTCGCCATCTACCGGTCGTGCAAGAAGGCGCGATCCGCGGCGTGATCTCGATCGGCGACCTGGTGAAGCACGTCATTTCGGTGCAAAACGCCACGCTCGATCAACTCGAGCGCTACATCTCTGGCGGCTACACGTCAGTGATCCGGCGGCGTGCCCTGCGCGAACTGAATCGCCGGCGTCCTACATTTATCGGGCAGCTACAGCCTCCAGACGGTCTTGCCGCCGACGATCGTCCGCACGGCGCGGCCGTGCAGCTCCCAGCCGTCGAACGGCGTGTTGCGCGAGAGCGACTGAAACGTCGCGGCCTCCACCGTCCATTCCAGGTCCGGATCGATCAGCGTGATGTCGGCCGGCGCCCGGGCGAAAGCGTGCCGGCGCTCGAGCTTCAACAATCGCGCCGGATTCGATGGTGAACATCTCGATCAACCGCGGCAAGTCGATCGTCTTGCGTCTTGTGGACGAGCATGTCGAGGAACAACCCGAGCTCCGTTTCCAGCCCAACGATCCCGAAAGGCGCGTGGTCGAACTCCACTTCCTTTTCGAACTTCGCGTGCGGCGCGTGATCGCTCGCCAGAATCGTCGATCGTGCCGTCCGCGATCCCTTCCAGCAGCGCCTCGATGTCGCGCTTGCGTGCGCAGCGGCGGATTCATCTTGCAGTTCGTGTCGAAGTTCTGCACCGCCTCGTCCGTCAACGCGATGTGATGCGGGCAAACTTCGCCGCTGATCTTCACGCCGCGCGCGCGCGCTTCGCGCAGGAGCCGCACGCTGCCGGCCGCGCTGATGTGCTGGCAATGGATGTGATGATCGCACAGTTCCGCGAGCAGGATGTTGCGCGCCACGATCACCTCCTCGCCCGCCGCCGGCCAGCCGGGCAAGCCGAGCAGCGTGCTCCAGTAGCCTTCATGCACCACGCCGTTGCCGACCAGGTTGTAATCCTGGCAATGGTCGAGCACCGGCACGCCGACCATGCGCGCGTACTCGACCGCGCGGCGCATGAGTTCGTTGTTCTGAATGCAATGGCCGTCATCGGTGATCGCGACCACGCCGGCCTGCGCGAGCGAGCCGATCGGCGCCAGTTCTTCGCCGGCGAGTCCCTTCGAGATCGCGCCCGCCGGCAGCACGTTCACGCAGGCCGCTTCGGCGGCGCGATCCTTGATCCACGCGATCGTGCTCGGACTGTCGGCGGCCGGTGAAGTGTTCGGCATGCAGACGACGGTGGTGAATCCGCCTGCCGCGGCCGCGCGCGCGCCGGATTCGATCGTCTCCTTCCAGCCGAAGCCCGGCTCGCGGAGGTGCACGTGGATGATCGATCAGACCGGGCGCGACGATCAATCCCGGGCATCGATCACCTCCGCGTCGTCGCCGCGAGTCTTCCGGGCTTCGATCACGCCGTCGACGAATGAACAGGTCGGCGACTTCGTCGCGATTGTTGGCCGGATCGATGATGCGGCCGTTGCGAATGATTATCTTCATGGCGTCGCGATGCCGCCGCAGAGGTAGAGAACCGCCATGCGCACGGCGAGGCCGTTGGTGACCTGATCGAGGATCACGCTCTGCACGCCGTCCGCGAGATCGCTGTCGATCTCGACCCCGCGATTGATCGGGCCCGGATGCATGATCAGGCAATCGGGCTTGAGCAGCTTCGGCGCGTGCTTTGGTCAGGCCAAAAAAGCGGATGTATTCGCCGAGGCCCGGGAAATATTCCTTCCGCTGCCGCTCGTGCTGGATGCGCAGCAGGTTGACCACGTCGACCGTCGGCAGCACTTCATCAATGTTGTGCGAAACCGTGACGCCCAGTTGCTCGAACTCGCGCGGCACCAGCGTGCTCGGGCCGACGAGCGTGACGCGCGCGCCCGAGCTTGAGCAGGGCGAAAATGTTCGAACGCGCGACGCGACTGAAAAGAATGTCGCCGATAATCGCGACGTGCAGGCCGGCGATCGCTGCCGCGTCTCTGCGCGGATCGTGTAGAGATCGAGCAACGCCTGGGTCGGATGTTCGTGCGCGCCGTCGCCGGCGTTGATCACGCTGGCAGCGCAGCCGCTCGGCGAGGAACTGCGCCGCGCCCGCCGAGCTGTGCCGGAGCACGATGATGATCGGCGTGATTCGCTTCCAGAATTTTGCGCCGTGTCCTTGAGCGTCTCGCCTTTGGTCAGGCTGGAAGTCGCGGCGGAGATATTGATGACGTCCGCGCTCAGACGCGTGGCGGCGAGCTCGAATGACGTCCGCGTGCGCGTGCTCGGCTCGACGAAGAAATTGACCAGTGTCTTGCCGCGCAAGCGCCGGCACCTTCTTGACCTCGCGCGTGCCGACTTCTTTGAAGGCGTCCGCGGTCTCGAGGACGAATGTGATCTCCTCCGCGCGAGAGCTCGCGAATCCCGACGAGATCTTTGCGCTGCCAGCGCACAGTCGGCTCATGCGGCGTCCTCCTTGACCAGCCAGACGGCGTCGGGCTCGTCGTCCACATTCTCGAGCCGCAGCCGCACGCGCTCCCCCGCGGCGGTGGGAGATTCTTGCCGACATAGTCGGCGCGGATCGGCAGTTCGCGATGGCCGCGGTCGATCAAGGCCGCGAGCTGAATCCGCGCCGGCCGGCCGAAGGTGCCGATCGCATCCATCGCCGCGCGGTCGTGCGGCCGGTGTAGAAGACGTCGTCGACGATGATGACGGTGCGTGCCTCGAGCGGCAGCGGCAGACGCGACGCGCGGACGATCGGCAGCCCGGCGCGTTTGCCGACATCGTCGCGATGCATCGAGACGTCGATGACGCCGGTTTCGACGCGAGTTTTTTCGAACTGCCTCGATCAGCGCGGCGATCCGCTGCGCGATCTCGACCCGCGCGACGGAATGCCGGCCAGCACCAGCGCGGCGAGCTCCGGATTGCGCTCGATGATTTCGTGCGCGATGCGGCGCAGGGCCCGCCGAATCGCGGCGGCATCCAGGACAAGGAGGCCGTGCGTGGAAGCCGCCGGAGATGAGGAAGTTGTGCGTGTTCATGGGCATTCCTTCGCAGACCTCGCGGGATGCCTTAAAGGAGCAACCGGGACGTCAGGCTTGGCTGGCTTCCGCCTGGCTCCGCGCCTCCTTCTGGCGTTTTCGCGCCAGCTTGGATCGATGTTTCACGATCCAATCGAGGAGCGCCTTTTCAAAGCCGATATCGTCCCGGCTTTTTCGCTCTCGATCCACTTGTGTTTCAAAATCTCCTCGCGCTCCGCGAGGAACTCCTTGTAGAGAACCGAGTTCTTCACGAACGGCGACTGCTCCACTTGCGAAGAGGCCATTCGCTTTGTGTTTTCCATATAAACTCTCCGTCGGTCAATCAAATCCACCGGCCCGTTGCAGATTGGACTAAGCAGCGCGCGTGCCTATTCAATTTCGAGCGCCGTGGCTTTCTCCGAATAACGATGCTGAACATGCCTCGCTACGGCAACGTCTCACGCAACCTGCTCGCTACCTTTTTAAACTCCGCCGTCACGGGGGAGTTGCCGGCCTCCGCCGTGATCGGCATGCCGCGGTCGCCGGACTCGCGCGTCGCGATGTCGATCGGGATTTGCGCCGAGCAGCGGCACGCGCAGCCGCTTCGCCTCGCGCTCGCCGCCGCCACTCCCGAAGATGTCGTAGCGCTTGCCGTCGCCAGGCGAGATGAAGTAGCTCATGTTCTCGATGAAGCCGAGGACGGGCACGTTCACTTTCTCGAACATCGTCGCCGCCTTCCGCGCATCGATCAGCGCCACCTCCTGCGGCGTGCGTGACGATGATCGCACCGGCGAGCGCGACCGTCTGCACGATCGTCAGCTGAATGTCCCCGGTGCCGGGCGGGAGATCGAGAATCGAGATAATCGAGTTCGCCCCACTCCACCTGCCGGAGAAACTGCTGCGTGTAGCGCGTCACCATCGGGCCGCGCAGAATGGCCGGCGCGGTGTCGTCGAGCAGGAAGCCCATCGACATCAGCTTCAGATCGTATTGCTCGATCGGGATGATCTTGTTCTCTTCCGTGGCCGTCGGCCGGTCGCGCGTGCCGAACATGAGCGCGATGCTCGGCCCGTAAATGTCGCAATCGCACAGCCCCACCCGCGCGCCAGTTTGCTCGAGGGCGACCGCGAGATTGGCGGCCACGGTCGATTTGCCGACGCCGCCTTTGCCGCTGGCGACCGCGATGACGTGCCTGATGCCTTCGATCCTCGTCGCCCCGATCCCGGCCGCACCGGCACCAGCCGGCGGCGCATGGATATCGATCAGAACCTTCGCCTGCGTGACGCCCGCCAGCTGTTGCAGCGCGGCCTCCGCGTCGGCTTTGATGGCGCGCGGAACCGCAGGCGTCGTTCGTCGCGACCGTCGAGTTGCACCGTGACCGCGCCGTCGTCGATCTCGATTTCTTTGACCAGCCCGAACGACACAATATCGCGGCTGAACCCGGGATACCTGACGGCTTTGAGCGACTCCCTGACCTGGTCTTCGGTGATTGCCATGCGGGCGCACAACCTACCCGCACGCCCCCCTTGGTAAAGAAGCGTCCTGCGTCGCGCCGGTGAAATCTCCGACGCGACGGCGAATGCCTAAGCTTCGCCGGTCGTCTCGTCCTTACAGGCCCAGAGGACGCTGGCGAAAACGGAGCCAACCGCGATGGTAAAAGCAGAAAGTGTGAACATGCCGTTCTTTTAGCAATGGCCATGCCGATGGCCTGCACGAGGGAGAACCGGCTCACAAGCCCCGCCTTTGCGTCTGTATTGACGACATGTGTGTCACAATTCGTGACACTTTTGCTGTTTTACCGCTCCGCGACGGGGCTACCCGCGTCCTTCGCAGCGTAGACGCGGAACTGCTCTTCGAGCTGCGCGGTGTCGCGGAACATTACTCCGTAGGCGCGCCCGATCGCGGCGTCGAATCTCTCGCCACGGGCGGAGAGTTGCAGGAAATCGAGAAACTTCCGCCGATCCGCGGCGACGAGAAAACGCACGAGGCGCTCGGATTCATCGTAAAACGTCTCCACCAAATCGGCTGACGGGTAGGGCATCGTGGTGAGCGCGGCGAGCGGCAGCAGCTTTTCCGTTTCGATCCCGCTGGAGGTCGGCTTGGCGCGATAACCCCGCGCCCGCAGATAGCTGGCATGCGCGCCCTTCGAGACATACTGCGCGAAGCCTTCGTTCAACCAGAGCGGAATCGTCACCCCATGAACCCGCCGCAGGAGGAGATGGACAATTTCGTGGCCGAGGCTGTTGTCAGTGAAGCGGTAAGCCGGATTGCGCACGATGAACAGACTGCCGCCCGCTTGAATCCCGCCGGTCCACGGCTCCAGCTGACCTGCCGCCTGAAACGCGCGCCAATCCTCCGGCCGCTCGAAGATGTAGATGTGCGCCTTCTCGCGGACCGCGCTCGCCTCCTGACCCAGCTCTTGCACGATGACACGAAAATGGAATTCCGCCTCCACCGAGACCGCGGTCGCGACGAAGCTTTTCTGATAGTGATAAATGAAATGCTCAGTCTCGCCGTGCTTCCATTCGTCGGCGTGCAGCCCCAGCGCCTGTGCGCCCAGCGGGGTCGAATCGCGCTGGCTCAGCTGCGAAAATTCCACCTGCGGCAGCGCGTCAATCCCGGCGTGCGCCGCGCTGCCACACAAAGCGATGCAGATGCAGGCGGCAAACAAGGCGGGACGACAAGGCATCGTCTCCTGCAGAGCTAAAACCGCGCCGGGCTGAGAGCCGATTCCGCTGTTAACCGGGAATCTCGGCTTCGACGAGCTTCGCCAATAAGACCAGCGACTCCTGCCAGCCGAGGTAGCACATCTCGGCCGGAATAATGTCGGGCACCCCCTCCTGGACGATGGCCAACTCCGTTCCGCACGAAACCTTCTTGAACGTCACCGACACCTGCATTTCGCCCGGGCAGATTCGGATCGTCGAATTTGTCCGTGTAGCGAATGCGTTCGTGCGGGAGGAGTTCAACGTAGGTACCGCCGAAAGAGTGGCTCTGGCCGGTCGTGAAATTGGTGAACGACATCCGGTAGCTGCCGCCCACTTTCGCGTCGATCTCGTGGACCTTGCCGGTAAATCCATTCGGGGGCAGCCACTTCGCCATCGCGTCGGAATCAAGGAACGCACGGTAGACTTTCTCAGGCGCGGCCCGCATCACGCGGTGCAATCGGATGGTGTTCGTTGGCATAAGACTTCTTGAACGCCGTTGCGTTGCGACGCAACCAGAAGTCGCGGCCCCGACTGACGCGCGCTGGCAGTCGGCTACCCGACCAGTGGGCGCAGTTCCCCGAGCATCGTCGGGATGAGCTCGGAAACGGTCGGGTGAATGTGCACTGCCCGCTGGATGACGGTGTAGGGTGCCTTGGCGTACATGACGTCGAGGATCGAGTGGATTACTTCGTCGCCGCCGGTCCCCAGGATCGCGGCGCCCAAAATCTGGCGCGTTTCGGCGTCGACGAGGATTTTCATGAAGCCCTGGGTTTCGCCCTTCTCCACCGCCCGTTTGATCTTGGTCATCGGTCGCGTGCCGATGAGCGCCGGGCGCCCACTCTTCCGCACTTCGGTCTCCGTCAGACCGACGCGCCCGAGAGGTGGATCGGTGTAGAGGGCATAGGCCGGGATGCGATCACTGACGCGGCGCGGATCACCATCGAGCAGGTTGGCGGCCACGATTTCGGCGTCGTTAAAGGAGGTGTGCGTGAAGCCGCCTTTCCCGTTGCAATCACCCAGGGCCCAAATTCCCGGGACGCTCGTCCGGAGTTGGTCGTCGACCGCGATGTAGCCCCGCCCGTCGGCGGTCAGACCGGCATTTTCGAGACCGAGATCATCCGTGTTCGCGACCCGGCCGACCGCGAGCAGTACGTGTGTTCCTCTGACTTCACGATCACCTTTGGCGCAATCGACCTGCGCGATCACCTCCTCGCCGCTTTTGGCAAAACTGATGCACTCGGCATTTAGGCGCAGGTTGATCCCCTCGCGCGTCAGGATCGCTTCCATCGCCGCGGAGACATCTTCATCTTCGCGCCGGATCAGTCGCGGTCCCATCTCGATGATCGTGACCTCGCTACCGAAGCGGCGGAAGATTTGGCCGAACTCCAGGCCGATGTAGCTGCCACCGACGATCACGAGGTGCCCAGGCACGAAATCGACGTCCATGAGGGAGCTGTTGGTGAAATACTTCACCTCCTCCAGTCCGCTGAAGGGTGGCACCGCGGCGCGTCCGCCGACGTTGATGAAAATCCGTTCCGCCGTAAGGCGATCCGTCCCCGACGCTTACTTCGCGCGGCGACAAAAAACGCGCCGTGCCGTCGAAGACCGTGCAGTTCTCCATCGACCGCAGCCAGCTTTCCACGCTGGCACGCGACTCCTGCACGATGGCGTCCCGGCGCGCCTTCACCCGCCGCATGTTGACGCTCACCCCGCCCTCGATCGTGACGCCGAACTCCGCCGCCCGGCGCACCATCTGCGCCACGTAGGCGCTCGCCACCATCGTCTTGGTCGGCGTACAGCCGGTGTTCACACACGTCCCGCCGAATCGCGCCCGCTCGACGATCGCGACCTTCATCCCGCTCGCCGCCAAACGCCCCGCGAGGAACGGTCCGGCCTGCCCGGTCCCGATTACGATTGCGTCGAAATTCATCTCAGGCGAAACGCGTGACAATGCAGATGGCGCTGCCGATCGCCACCGCATCTTCGAGCAACGCGATCGGAAGGTCCTTGCCGCCGATTGCCTGGGCCAGAGAGCGCCGCGCCTCGGAGGCGACGAAAGTCCCCACCACCGCGCCGATCACACCGAGCGCCAGACCGGCAACGAGAGCTTGAGCCGTGGCCCCGAGAGCGGCGCCGGATAAAGCGCCGGTCGCGATGCGAGCGCCAAATTGCATTGGCACTTTACGACTGGGGGTCTTCGGCAGCTTGTCGGAAATCAGCTCGAAGATTGCGAGCGCGCTCAGGATATAGGGCGTGACCGTTGCTCCCAGAAAAGCGAGCCAGGTGCCCTGCAGCGTCAGCCATCCGAGGGCAGCAGCCCAGCTGACAGCGGCGATGGGCGTGAACGCCCGCAGCCCAGCCACCACACCGATCAGAAACGCCAGGACGTATATGGTCATGAGGATCCTTTCGCGAGCGCCGTTGCTCCTCCCGTTCTTTTGCCCGGGCGAGCCGTTCGCATGAAAGGAAATTATTCGCGCGCGGTCGAGAGGATTCGCGAATGAGAACCGTGCCCGCACATCAGGTTGGTTCAGGACATTGGTGTTGCCGCCGCCCCATCTTTTCGCCTACAACCAGTGCTACTCCATGGATCCTGGACCAGCGCAACCTCAGGCGCGCTCGACCGGCCGAGCGCTGCGGAATTTCCTGATCGTCTGCGCCGTCCTCGCGCTGCTGGCCGGCGCGGCAATGACATGGAAAGTGGTCCGGCAGATGCGCGCGCGGCCCCACCCCGAGTTTACGCGACTGCTCAATGAGGCAAACCAGGCGGTGAGCGACGCAGACAAACTCGCGCGCGATGCCACCCCGCTCTTCCAGGGGATGGTGCGGGAGGTGGATGAGATGGGGATCGACAAGTTCCGCACCGAGCGAGCCGACGCGGTCGCAAAGGTGGAAGCGATGTTAAGACAGGCGATCGAGAAGTTTCGCCTCGGCGAAGCCAAATTGCGGGAATCGATCGGCTGGAACAAGAACGCGCAGCTGACTCCTTACCTCGAAAAGAAGGTGCGCAGCTACGATCTCCTTGCCCAAGTGCTGGAGGCCAACCGCGAAATCGGCCGGCTGCTAATGGACAGTTCCATTCCGACCGCGGACGTCCTGCCCAAAGTGCTGGTGGTCGCCTCCCGCCGCGACGACCTTGATCGGCAGGCCCGCCAGGCCACAGAGGAGTCAAGCGAGATGGCCAAACGGCTCCAGGGGGGCGCGAAATAACCAGTGCCGCGCCGATCGCCTCATTTACGCTGAAGGAATCCCGAGGCTCCATCGCCTTCGCGGAAATGCTACCCCGCATGGATTGAACCATGAATAACGCCTCCAAAGGGCGCGCTATTGCCTAGCTAACCGTGCGCTGTTGGCGTTTTGTTGCCAAATACCGCGGAGCAATGGGCCAACGGCCCATCTCCAGAATTTCAAACAGCCAGTTGAGAACACGAAGCGATGAAAAACCTTCTTCTTGGCATTGGGATCTTGTCGGCCCTCGTAACGGCAGCTGGATGCAAGAAGAGCTCCGCGCCGCAGCAGGGGCCGCTCCCGGTCAATATCGTTACTGTGGTCGAGAACGAGGTAAACGAATGGGATGAATTCACGGGACGGTTGGAGGCCGTTGAATCGGTCGATATTCGCCCGCGTGTGTCCGGCTATATTACCGAGATCCATTTCGAAGCGGGGGCGATCATCAAAAAGGGCGATCTGCTTTATGTGATCGACCCGCGTCCTTACCAGGCGGATTTTGACCGGGCCGCGGCCGAGTTCGAGCGCACGCAGGCGCAACTCAAATTGGCGCAGATCGAGTTGGATCGGGCGAAGGATCTACGGGCCAAGAATACGATCTCGGCCAGTGAGTTCGACCAGAAGGCTGCCACTTATCAGGGTGCCTCCGCCGCTTCGGCAGCGGCCGAGGCAGCGAAAAACTCCGGCGCGCTGAATCTGGAGTTCACTCAGATCAAATCGCCCATCGATGGTCGCGTGAGCGACGCGCGCATTACGCTCGGTAATCTGGTTCAGCCGGGACCGGGCGCGGAGAGTGTGCTTACCACCGTCGTCTCGGTCGATCCGATTTACGCAAAGGTCGACGCGGACGAAAATGCGATTCTAAAGTACGTAAAGCTGAGCGACGAGGGCAAACGGGTGAGTGCGCGCACGGCAAAAATCCCGGCCTTCGTCGAGCTCGGCAACGAGACCGGTTTTCCACACGAAGGCTACATTGACTTCGTTGACAACCGCCTCGATCCCGGGACGGGCACGGTCCGCGCACGCGCAGTGCTAAAAAACTGGAACCCGAATCTCGTTACCCCGGGCTTCTTCGTGCGCGTGCGGGTGGCCGGGGCGACCCCGTATCGGGCCGCTCTTATCCCCGATAAAGTGATCAGCTCACAGCAAGGCGTGAAGTACGTCTTTGTGGTCAACTCTGACAGCACACTCGAGCGCCGCAATATCGAGACCGGGACGATGTTCGATGGCAAACGCATCGTGAAGAGCGGCCTGAAAGATGGCGAGAAGGTTGTCTCCACGCGTCTGCAATTAATCCAACCGGGCATGCTTGTTAAGCCCATCCCAGAGGAGTCGTCAGCACAGCCGGCCACCGCCGCGCCATCCGAAAAGCCGAAATGATAGTGACCCATCTGCGAGCGAAAGCGCGATGAACTTTCCGCATTTCTTCATCGATCGACCCATCTTCGCCGGGGTGATCAGCATCGTGATCACGCTGGTTGGAGCGATTGCGCTCTTGCACTCTGCCGATCGCGCAATATCCGGAGATCGCGCCGCCTACCATTCAGGTCACGGCCAACTACCCGGGCGGCAATGCCAAGGTGGTCGCGGAAACGGTTGCCACGCCGATCGAGCAGCAGGTCAACGGCGTCGAGAACATGCTCTACATGTCTTCGCAGAGCACGAGCGACGGCAACATGGCGCTGAACATCACTTTCAAGCTCGGCACCAATCTCGATACGGCGCAGGTGCTCGTGCAAAATCGTGTGGCCATCGCCGTTCCCACGCTGCCGGCCGAGGTGCAGCGCATCGGCGTGACGACGAAAAAGCAATCGCCCGATATCACCATGGTCGTGCACCTGGTTTCGCCCGATGGATCGCTCGATTCGATCTTCACCAGCAATTACGCGCTCCTCCAGGTTCGCGATGAGCTCGCTCGGATCGACGGCGTCGGCGATATCAATGTCTTCGGGGCGCGAGAATATTCGATGCGCCTCTGGCTTGATCCGCACAAGATTTCCGCGCGCGGACTGACCGCGCAGGATGTTGTCCAGGCGATCCAGGAGCAGAATGTGCAGGTCGCCGCCGGCATCATTGGCGCACAACCTGTCCCGAAGGGCGCGACCGCCTTTCAATACACGGTCAGCACCCAGGGCCGACTCGCCGATGAGAAGGAGTTTGGCGAAATCGTCATCAAGACCGGCGCGGACGGCCAGGTCACTCGCGTGCGCGATGTCGCTCGGGTGGAGCTGGCGGCGCGCGACTACACCGTCAACAGCCAACTCGGCGGCAAGCCGGCCACGGCGATCGGCATCTTCCAGCGTCCCGGTTCGAACGCGCTTGCGACCTCCGACGCGGTGCGCGCGAAGATGGCTGAACTCAAGCAGCGCTTTCCAGCCGGGCTCGATTACAAAATCCAGTACGACCCGACGACCTCGGTGCGCGAGTCGATTCATGAAGTGCAGAAGACGCTCTTCGAAGCGATCGCTCTCGTCGTTCTCGTCGTCCTCGTCTTTCTCCAAAGCTGGCGCGCGGCGCTCATCCCGCTGATCGCCATTCCGGTTTCGTTGATTGGCACCTTCGCCGCGATGCAGGCCTTCGGATTTTCGATCAACAACATCTCGCTCTTCGGCATCGTCCTCGCGATCGGCATCGTAGTCGACGACGCCATCGTAGTGGTTGAAGCCATCGAGCATCACATCGAGAACGGCTTGAGTCCCCGCGATGCGGCGCGCAAGGCGATGGATGAAGTCAGTGGCGCCCTGGTCGCCATCGCGCTCGTGCTGGGTGCGGTCTTCATCCCCACGGCATTCATGAGCGGGATCTCAGGCCAGTTTTTCCGTCAATTTGCGCTCACCATTGCGATCTCAACGGCCATCTCCGCCTTGAACTCGCTCACTCTTTCCCCGGCCCTCGCCACGCTCCTCCTTCGGCCGCAGGGAGCGAAGAAGGATCGGTTCCAACGAATGATCGATCGCCTCCTCGGTTGGTTCTTCCGGGGTTTCAATAAAGTCTTCGCCTGGAGCTCGAACGCCTATGGCAACACCGTCGGGCGGCTGACCCGGCTCGCTGCCATCGTCCTGCTCATTTACGTCGGACTACTTGGGCCTGACCGCGCTCGGTTTCAAGGTCGTGCCCGGCGGCTTCCTGCCCACGCAGGATCGGGGCTACGCAGTCGCCTTCGCGCAACTGCCCGACGCTGCGTCACTCGATCGCACGCAAGCCGTGGTCGACAAGATCGCAAAGATCGCGCGCGAAACTCCCGGCATTCTCGACACCATCGAAATCGCCGGCTTCAACCTCTTCGGCGGCAACCAGCCCAACACCGCCGCCGTGTTTCTCCCGTTCAAGGACTTCTCAGAGCGTCACACGGCCGAGACAAGCATGCCGGCAATCATCGCGACGCTGAACGCGCGCGTTCGCGCCGAGATTCCCGAGGCATTCGTCGGCGTCTTTCCGCCACCGGCGGTGGCTGGTATCGGCAATGCAGGCGGTTACCGCCTTTTCATTCAGGACCGCGGCAACGCCGGGCTCGAAGAGCTGCAGACGCAGGCTTTCGCCTTGATGATGAAGGCCAATCAAACACCGGGCCTGACGAACAACCTCACGACCTTCCGCGCGAACGTGCCGCAGCTCTGGCTCGACGTGGACCGGGTGAAGGCGAAGAGCATGGACGTCCCGCTGAGCAATATCTTCGGGACGCTTCAGACCTATCTCGGTTCTGCTTATGTGAACGACCTAACCCTGTTCGGGCGCACCTATCGCGTCACTGCTCAAGCCGACTCAGAATTTCGCCTCAAGCCCGAAGACATCCGTCTGCTCAAGACGCGCAACAAGGCCGGGGGGATCGTGCCGCTTGGATCCGTTTCGACGGTGCGGGAGGTGAGCGGCGCCGACAAAATTACCCGATACAACATGTTTGCGGCGGCGGACCTGAGCGGCCAGCCGGCGCCGGGTGCCAGCACGGGTGACGCGTTGGCCGCGGTTGAACGACTCGCGAAGGAAACCCTGCCGACGAGCTTCACCACCGAGTGGACTGAACTGTCGCTCCAGCAAAAATTGGCTGGCAACAGCGCTGTCTACATCTTCCCGCTCTGCGTTCTGTTTGTCTTCCTGCTCCTGGCGGCGCTTTACGAAAGCTGGTCGCTGCCGCTCGCGATCATTCTCATTGTCCCGATGTGCCTGCTTGAGCGCGATCGGCGGCGTCTGGCTGCGCTCGATGGAAAACAACATCTTCACCCAGATCGGCTTCGTGGTGTTGGTCGGGCTCGCCTGCAAGAACGCCATCCTCATCGTCGAGTTCGCCAAACAGATTCAGGACCGCGACGGGAAAGATCGGTTCACTGCCGCGGTCGAGGCCTGCCGGCTCCGCTTGCGCCCGATCCTGATGACTTCCTTCGCCTTCATTTTCGGCGTTCTTCCGCTGGTCATCAGCAGCGGCGCCGGGGCCGAAATGCGCCAGGCTCTCGGCACGGCTGTCTTCTTCGGAATGCTCGGAGTGACCGGCTTCGGTCTCTTCCTTACGCCCGTGTTCTACGTCGTCATCATGTGGTTCCAAGAACGCCGAACCAAAATTCCTGCACCCGCACCAACCCAATCCGCGCCACCGTTAGGGGCGGAACCAGCCCTCTAATTGGCATCATGGACGCAAACCTCATCACAGCCTTGGCGGGGGTGCTTGGCTCAGCAACTGGCGCCTCGGCGGCAATCGTCACCACTTGGATCACGCAGCGCAATCAAACCGTGCGCGAACGCGCCAAGCGCGAAGTCTACAAGCGCGAGCTGCTCTACAGCGAATTCGTCACCGAAGTCGCGCGTCTCAGTGCCGACGCCTTGGATCATTCGCTCGACCGCCCTGACACGCTTGCCAGCCTCTTCGCCTTGTTGGGACGCATTCGCTTCGTCTCATCGCAACCGGTGGTCGATGCCGCCGAAGAATGCTCTCGTCACGTCGTCGATTTGTACAACTCGCCCAACGTTACCGACTCGTCTCAACTTTACGAAACTCTCTGCAAAGTCTCGCCCGACATTATGAAGACTTTCAGCGAAGCCTGCCGTGCGGAGTTGAGCCGATATTCGGCGAGGTGAACTAAGCCGAGCTATCGATCCTGCTCGACGGGCGATCTCGCGCAAGCCAATCCGGGCCGCGTAGGCTGTTCGGACCTGCTAATAAGTTTCGGCTCCTCGAGCGCTCTGGCCACCGGGCCGGAGTGTGCTTCGTCATCTTCAAATTTATCGCCAGCCATCCGCTCATGGTCGAGCCGACCTGAACCAGCCAAGATCGGGGCGCCCGCCACAGCCTCACCACGGTGAGGATCGGATCGACCCAACTGCCGATCAATCTCTCTTTCCTGATTCATTCCGCCAGTTTTCTGAATCCAAACCTCCCCGCGGCTGCATCTCATCTGCGCAGGCGCGAAGCGGAGCCGGCGCGTCGCCGAGCCCTCCGCGCAACCGTCTCGTCCTGCACCAAGCATGGAACGACTCCTCCAGGACATCCGGTTCGGCGTTCGCCAGCTCCTCCGCAAACCGGGATTCGCTGCGCTCGCCATCATCTCGATGGCGCTCGGCATCGGCGCGAACACTTCCATCTTCAGCCTCCTGGACACCGTCCTACTGCGCCCGCTCGCGGTGCATGATTCGTCGCGGCTTGTCGAACTCTACGGCACGCTCCACAACGGCAAGGACGTCACCCTCCAGTCCTACCTCAACTACAAGGATTACCGCGACCGCAATACCGTTCTCTCCGGCCTCTGCGCGTATCGCGTGGTCGTCAGCGCGCTCAGCCATGGCGGACGCAACGAGCGCATCTGGGGCTATCTCGTCTCGGGCAACTACTTCGACGTCCTCGGCGTGAAACCCGCCCTCGGGCGGGGGTTCCTGCCGGAAGAAGACGCCACCCCCGGCTCGCATCCCGTAGCAATCCTGAGCCACGGCTGCTGGGAACGCCGTTTCGGCTCTGACCCCGCGATCGTCGGCCAGACGGTGCAGTTCAATGGTCACGCCTTCACCGTCGTCGGCATCGCGCCGAAAGGCTTCATCGGCACCGAAGTGGCCTACGCACCCGAGATGTTCATCCCGCTGATGATGGCGGGCGAGATCGAGCCCGGCGCGAAATGGCTCGAGCGTCGCACGAGCGACAACCTCTTCGTCGTCGGCCGGCTCAAGCCCGGCATGAGCGAAGCGCAGGCGCGCGCCGAGCTGGAGACAATCACCGCGCAGCTCGGCAAAGATTATCCCGAGAACGCCGGCCGCGGCCTCACGCTTGGCAAGCCCGGCTTGTTCCTGCCGGAGATCCGCAACGGCGTCTTCGGCTTCGCCGGGATTTTGACCGCCGTCGGCGCCCTCGTGCTCCTGCTCGCCTGCGTCAATCTCGCCAACCTCCTCCTCGCCCGCGCCACCGAGCGCCGCAAGGAACTCGCCGTGCGGCTCGCCGTCGGCGCGAGCCGCAGCCGCATCATCCGACAATTGCTCACCGAGAGCCTCATCATCTCGCTCGCCGGCGGCGCTGCGGGCGTCGGGCTCGCCGCGTTTATCAACAATGCCGTGCGCAATCTCCGGCTGCCCACCGAGATCGCGCTCCTCTTCGATCTGCGCATCGACTGGCGCGTCCTGACCTTCACCCTCGCCCTTTCCATCGCCACCGGAATCCTCTTCAGTCTCATCCCGGCGCTCCAGTCGTCACGGCCCCAACTCGTTCCGGCGCTCAAGGACGAAACCTCGATGGCCGGATTCCGCCGCTCGCGTCTGCGGAATGGCCTCGTCGTCGCGCAGGTCTCCCTCTCGCTCGTGTTGCTCATCAGCGCCGCCTTGATCGTGCGCGGCTTGCAGGCGGCGCAGAAAGTCCGGCCCGGCTTCAACCCCGAGAACCGCATCGCGCTTTCCTTCGATGTGGTCCTGCAGGGGTATGACGAGCCCCGCGGCCGCGCCTTCTACCAGCAGGTCCTGGAACGCGCGCGCACACTGCCGCAGATCGAAAACGTTGCGTTCGTCGATAACCTCCCGCTCGGGCTGAATTACAATTCCGCCACCGTCTACGTCGAAGGCGCGGAGTTCACCAGCGCGAGCAATTTGCCAATGGCGGTGCCAATCAACTCCAGTCCCGGCTACTTCGATGTCATGGGCATTCCGCTCCGCGGCCGCGATTTCCGGCTCGACGAGAACAAGGTGGAAAGCCGCCCCGCGGTCGTGAACGAAACCTTCGCGCGCCGCTTCTATCCCGGCCAGGACGCGATCGGGAAACGCTTCAACTTCCGCGGCCCGAAAGACCCGCTCTGGGAAATCGTCGGCGTCGTGCCCGAGGGCAAATACAACAGCCTCGGCGAAGATCCGAAACCGGCCGTCTTCCTGCCCTTCTTCCGCGACTTCGAAGGCGGCGCCACCCTCGTTGCGCGGGTTACCGGCGATCCGCGCGCCGCATTGAACGCATTGCACACCGCCGTGCAACAGCTCGATCCCGCCCTGCCGATCTACAGCCAGAAAACGCTCACCGAACACATGGGCACCTCCCTCTTTCCCGCGCGCATGACGGCGATCGTCCTCGGCAGCTTCGGCGTCCTCGCGCTCCTGCTCGCCGCCGTCGGCATCTACGGCGTCATGTCGCACGTCGTCGCCGGACGCACCCGCGAGATCGGCCTGCGCATGGCCCTCGGCGCGCAGCTTTCCGACGTGCAAAAACTCATCCTTCGCCAGGGCATGTGGCTGGCCGCGATCGGCTCGATCGTCGGCCTCGCGCTCGCCTTCACTGGAGCCCGCTTCCTGAAGAGCTTCCTCTACGGCGTCAGCGCCACCGACCCGATCACCTTCATCTTCATCGCTTTCCTGCTCCTCGCGATCGCCTTCCTCGCCTGCTGGATCCCCGCCCGCCGCGCCAGCCGCGTCGATCCGATGATCGCGCTAAGGGCGGAGTGATCTTTCGATGAGCCGTCTGTGCTTCGGCGGCCTCAATCGTCCCGAATTCCTTGGGGTCCTTCTGAACATCTAGACCGGACAACTAGCCAGCAAACCGACACCCCGGCTGGCACCCCCTCGGCCATCTCTGAGTTGGCGTTCTTTGACATCTACCAACGCGCAACACCCGTGTTCGAGGGCGAAGTTCGTTAGCGGTGCGTCGCGTCAGGGCAGAAACGTCCCCGCACGCCCGCGCACCGCGATCGTATCCCCGCTATTGACGAAGCCATCGGTATTCCCGTCGGAGCGGAAGTTGCTGGCGGCCGTGGCTTCTCCCGAGTGGTTACGTGTTTGCAGCGTGTCGCCGGCATTCACGATACCATCGCCATTGGTATCACCGACCAACATACCGATGGACACGCCAACGTTGCCGGTGCTGGTGCCGTCATTTACCGCGGACAACGTTACCGTAGTCCTCTGGGCATTGGTTATTCCGGTGAGGTTGACGGTAATAGTAGCCGTCCCGTTGCCGCTTGAGGTGCTCACTGAGCCGGCACCGGCGGTGAGCGCTGCGCTACTGAAAGTTACGGAGTTGGCGAAGGTAAAGATAACCTGGTAGTCGTTAGTCGCGCCGCCACTGCGGCATTCGACGCCGGAACTGCCGGACAGCGGCAGGCTGATATCGAATGGCACGCCGTTGTGCAGCTTGCGCGAAACAACGCTTGTGGGTGTTGGACCGCCAATCACATCCAAGAACGCCGCGCTGATCGGCCCCCAGGTCTGGAAGCCCTGGAAGTTGTTCACGCCGCGTCCGCGCACGAAGATAACGTGGCGACCTACCGACAGGCTGGCAGTGTTTATCGTTGCGTTGACAGCCACGGTAGGCGAATTGAACGTGCCGTTCATTGGGATGGCCGTCCCGCCAGCCCAGGGAGGCGTGTCAATGTAATATTCTGCTGCGCCTACGTTTTGGGTGAAGGCGTTGCTTGACCAGGCGAAGTTGATGCTGGCGGTTAGCTGTGATGGCACGCCTTGCGGCACCGATGTCGGGTTGGTGACAACGGTGTTGGCATCGGGTCCGTGCGAAGTCAGATAAGGCGTACGCGCTATCTTCGCCAGGTAAAGAAGCATCCCTCGATTCTCAGGCCAGATGCCCTGCGCCGAGCCGCAACCTGGATTATCGATGCACGAGTAGGAGGGGAGGAAGTTCTGGCCGCTCAACTCGGTGGAGAAGGCCGCCATGCCCAGCTCACCTGTACGCCCAGTCAATCGAGCCTCCATCCACCGGATACAACTGGTCGACGATCGAGCCATAGGGGTAACCGTTACCGCCCGCGTTCGGCGCGGACATGTGCGCGGCGATGTTGCGCGTCTCAGCGTAGTTGGGCATCTGCGTGGCGCTCCAGCCCCACGGAAAGAGGTTGACTGGCCTCACTGTGTGGATGTTCTGGTAAACGCCTGTGGCAGTGATAGGCGCCGGGTCGGTGTCGCCGGGGCCGCGCTGGTCGGGCACGAGGTACGAAGCTTGTTGACGATAGCCATATTTTCCGGCTCCGATCCCGCCGACGTCCCTCGATAGGTCTGCTCGCACACAAGACCGCTCGAACCGTTGCAGCAGCCCCAGTGGAAGGGGAAGTTGCGGTTGGCGTCTACGCCGGAGTGGTTAGATGCTGTGGGAGGCCACGAGCACCCGCCGCCACCGACGTTGTTGCCGTTCTTGCGGTACATGTACGGGCTGTTGCCGCCGCCGCCCGCCTCGACGACGTGGTGGCCGTCGGGGTTGACTTCGGGCATAAGCCAGATGTCGTGATGGTCCACAAGCCAGTGAACGTCGGCATTGGTATCATAGTTATTGAGCAGGTAGTCAATCATGCGCATGACGACTTCAGGCGTAGCGATCTCGCGGGCGTGGATATCGCCGTCCGCCCAGAAGACCGGTTTGGGGCCTGGTATGCTGCGGTTCGTGATGTGTAGCACGAACAGGTCGTAGCCGTTCGAGGGATTGGGTAGGACGCACGCGCCTGGATGGGACTTACACCAGGAGTCCCCGATGTCGACCTTCTCGACCAGGTCAGGGAACTGTGCCACCTTCTGGTCGAGGAAGGCGTACATTTCTTCCACCGACTTGTAACCGCCGTAGAAGGTGTCGAGCATGATTTGAGGGTCGCTGAGGTTGCGACTGCTGTTCTCGTCTATCTCCACGCGGAGGCCGCGCGCCGTCAGGCCATAGTAGAGGTCGCGATCGCGAATTATGGTGAGATAGCCTCCTGTTGTGGGCACTTCTTCGGCGTTGAGTTCCTGGGCCAGCCGGTCGCGCTCGGCGCGGTCCCGAAAGTAGACGCGCATTACCAGCGTGTTGTACATCTCGGCGGGCGCCACCGCCCGCGGTGTTGATTCGCGCTTCGTCTCGGCTGGGCGGGTTTGACTCTCTGAACTCTGCGGTTGGCCAACCGCTAACAACGTTACGATCAACAAGAGTTTCATTGCCCGTTGAGCAAATCAGGCAATCGGAGTGATACCAACATCAATCTTCCTCCCATTTCCCACTGCGTCTGCCCGATGGGAGACGCGAGACGTTTCGTCTCTACTTTGTGGACACGACCGAATCACGATCAAGGGGCAATCGATCGGACGAGCAGTCGCCCGTGGTTTCAGAAGCGAACTCGGCCAGCTCCGCCGCGCGCTTCGCGCATTCGTTTTCGCCCGCCGGTCGATGGCGAAAGACGTAGCGCATCCGATCGCCGAAGCGATCCCTCAGATCGGCGACAACTTCATGCGCAGCGTGACAGGAACCGCGCGCGTAGTTGCCATACTCGACCAGGGTCAGTTCCGCCTCAGGAGTTCCCAGAACATGATCGCGTTGGACGTCGACCGGCGGATCAAGCCTGGTGGGTCTACTGTGTGCCACAAGAAGCGTAGGAGGCTTACCGCTCTGCGGTTAATACTCGCTGCAGCTCTGCCACTCGCATTTCGGGCGCGCCGTAAGTTGCACGGTAGTCTTCCATACTCTGGAGGATCACTTCTGCCGCTCGTTGCCGGTCGTAAACTTCGACGATCTCGACCCGGCGCGACTGTTCTCCCGGCAATTGTTTGTAGCTCAAGAAATAGTGTCTCAAGCGATCGATCAGGCCGGGAGGAGCCTCTGTGATGTCCTGGATATGTCCGTAGCTGACGTCGGACTCGAGCACGGCGATGATTTTGTCGTCCGCTTCGTCGCCGTCGATCATGCGTAAGCCGCCGATCGGCACCGCGCGGACGATGAAGTCGCCATGAGTGGCCGGACGCCCAGTCCCCACACAAATGTCAAGCGGATCACCATCCCCGCGGATACCCACCCGACCGCTGGCACTTTCGCAGAGCCGTGCCACTCCAGCTCCGCAAAAGGTTTGCGGGATAAAGCCGTATGGCGTCGGGCACATGCTGGAGAAACGCTGCGGCCGATCAACCCGGAGGTGTCCCGAGGGTTTATCGAGTTCATACTTCACCGCGTCGGTGGGAACGATCTCGATGTAGGCGTTCACCACCGCGGGCGCGTCCGCGCCGGGCACTACACCATGCCATGGGTGCGCCTTGAACAGTTTCGCCAGAAGGTCGGGCAACGTTTTGTCATTTGTCGGCATGAATGTTGTCAGCCTTTCAAAACTTGTGTGAACCGCGAATTACCAAGGCGCCGGCCTTGAGTTTAAATTCGCGATCTGGGGGAGTCGAGTTCGGAGAGCATAATAGCACTGGCATTTAGCTCGACCGGTCGCTTGTGCGCCTTGCGGTCCGGCAGGAGTAAAGCACTCGCGCTCGCGTTGTCAGGCGAGGAAACGTCTTCGGCAGGGCTCCTGCATATTGATCTTTCGCTTTCCGGTTCCCGGTAGCGTTACGCCGCTGGATGGCGCCGGAACGCCGAGGGTTAGCGCCGATGGACCAGTTTCGCCGTCCCACGCGAGTGTCCACCGATCAAAATCAAAAAGCCGAGGATGTAGGCAATCGTGCGCGACTCTGCACGAATCGTGCTGAGGAGGACGGGTATGCCTTACTTGTCTGCCGCAAAGGCCATGCTCGCGAAATGGAAACTCAAATTGGGGTTGGCCACCCCTCGGACACCTTCTCGCACCTCTCCGGCGCCGTCTTGCCGCCCGGAGGAGGGGCAAATTTACGCGTCGCTCGGCGCGTCCAATCTGGCCGGAGGAGAGACGACTAGATCGGACTGGAACTGGTTTCAGCCGGCTCGTGAATCGAAGGAAAGGGCGATGAAATAATTACCGGCTTCGATTTGCTCGATTCGGGAACGCGGCCCGCGGGCATCAGGAGAACGTCAGCGCCCGTGGGATCAAATGGGTAGAAATTCCCAAGAATGTTAACAGCCGACCGCGCGATGATATAAACAGCGACATGGAATGAATCCTCCGCGCTTCAGATCCGGACGGCAGGATTTGTGCGTAGGCCCTGGAAAAGGCGACACGGGTTCGCCAAATTTTAAAAATCGCTCTAAGTGCCTCGTGTTGAGAAGCCGGCTGACGGGCTCGAACCGACGACCTGCTGATTACAAATCAGCCGCCCTCTGCACCGAGATTTCTGACTTTGCCGGCGCAATTTGTTGCCACTTGTTGACAGATAAATTGCGTTGTGGTGCCAATTCGTTCGCGTTGGTGCGCGATCGACCATCTTCGTCATTCCGTCGCATGTGCCTGGAATCTGCGCCGTTAGACGCGAAAAGCAGTGGCTACCCCGCATGGATTCGAACCATGAATAACGCCTCCAAAGGGCGCTGTGTTACCGTTACACCACGGGGTAATTGCGTATTTTCGATTGTCGGCCGCGCAGCAGAATTCGCAACTCCGGCCTGTAGAGCGCGCTGCTAGACGAAGCGGCTCAGAATCGGGCCAAGCTTCCGCACCGTTGCCGCCGGCCAGAGCTTTCGATCGGTAATGAGCGCGGTGTCCAACGCGGAATGCTCAGGCCAATTCGGCTCCGTCGGAATCCGCGGGAGGACGTTCGCGAGGACCTTCTTCGCCGTCTCCGCGTTTGCCAGGAGATGGCCGAGCACCGCCTGCGCCGAGACGGCTTCCTCCTCCACCTTCCAGCAATCGTAGTCGGTGATCATCGCCATGGTCGCGAGTGCGATCTCCGCTTCGCGCGCCAGCTTGGCCTCCGGCAGATTGGTCATGCCAATCACGTCGAAGCCGTGCCGGCGGTTCAGCTCTGATTCCGCGCGGGTGGAAAAGGCCGGGCCATCCATGTTCACGTAGGTTCCGCCGTTATGCACCCGGATGCCTGCTTCATCCGCCGCTTCCTGCAGGAGCGCGCGCAATTGCGGGCTAATCGGATCCGCAAATCCGATGTGCGCCGCGATCCCCTCCCCGAAAAATGTGTGCGCCGCGCGCTGGCTGGTGCGGTCGTAGAATTGATCGACGGCAAGAGCACGTGACGCGGATGCATATTTCTCCTGCAAACTGCCCACCGCGGTGACGCAGATGATCCAGCGAACGTTGAGCGAACGCAGCGCGTAGATGTTGGCGCGATGATTCAGCTCGTGCGGCAGGATGCGATGGCCGCGCCCGTGCCGGGGCAGGAAATAAATCTGCCGCCCGTGCATCGTCCCGCCGATGAACGCATCCGACGGCTCACCGAACGGCGTCTCGACCCGCTGTTCGGTCGGGTTCTCCACCCCCTCCATCTGATATAAACCGCTTCCCCCGATGATGCCGATGGCGGGCGCTCCGTCTCTCATGTTGTGCACTTAAGGAGAAGGGGCGCGCGATGGGAAGCGGATATTGGCGGCGCGAGAGAGTCCGGATTTTCGTCGCCGCACGACCTCCCCCCGGTTAGAAAACTCGCCCCGCTCGCGCGCTGCGCGCCCCTGTGCCACTATTGCGTCCCGACGATGCCGAAGTTCTACATCAAAACCTACGGCTGCCAGATGAACGAGCGGGACTCCGAGCAGGTCGCGCATTCCCTGATCGAACGCGGCTATGAGGCAGTGGCGCACGAGTCAGACGCGGACGTGGTGCTGCTCAACACCTGCAGCGTCCGCGACATGGCGGACCAGAAGGCACTCGGGAAAATGGGGATGATGGGCGCGATCGCGAAGCGCCGGCCGGAAGTGGTCTTTGGCTTCCTTGGCTGCATGGCGCAGGCGCGCGGCGATTCGTTGTTCAAAGGCCTGCCGCATCTCGATCTCGTGGTGGGCACCCAGAAGTTCCACTGCGTGGCCGATTACGTGGAAGAGATCGCCGCGAAAAAGCGCCACCGCCGAATGGATGATCCGCGTTACTCCATTGCCGACACGGCGGAGGAAGCCGGCTCGCAGGCGGCGATTCGCGAACAGCAGGTTGCGCCGCGCCAGGCGACGGCATTCGTCTCGATCATGCAAGGGTGCAATATGCATTGCACCTTTTGCATCGTGCCGCGGACGAGAGGCGCGGAACGGAGCCGTTCGATCGGCGAAATCGTGCGCGAGGTGCGGGGTTTGGTCGCGCGCGGCATCAAGGAAGTGACGCTGCTCGGGCAGATCGTGAACCTCTACGGACGGCATGAATTTCCCCAGGTCGGTGGCAAGAGTCCGTTTGTGCAGCTGCTCGAAGCGGTGCACGCCGTCGACGGACTGGAGCGCCTGCGCTTCACCTCGCCGCATCCGATCGGTTTCCGCGACGATCTCGTCCAGGCGTTTGCGGAACTGCCGAAGCTCGCGGAGCACGTTCATCTCCCGCTCCAGTCCGGCTCCGACCGGATTCTGAAGGCGATGCATCGGCCCTACACCGCCGGGAAATATCTCGCGCTCGTCGAGCGCCTCCGGCAGGCGCGGAGCGACATTGCGATCACGACGGATGTGATCGTGGGTTTTCCGGGCGAAGAGGAGAGCGATTACGCCGCCACCCGTGCGCTCGTGGAGCAGATTCAATTCGATAACGCGTTCATCTTCCGCTACTCGCCGCGCGCCGAAACGCCGGCCGCCGCCGCGCCGAATCACCTTCCCGAGCGCGTCAAGGAAGAGCGCAATCAGGACCTGCTGCGGGTCGTCGACGCCTCCGCCCATCGCGCCAACGCTCGCCTCGTCGGCCACGACGTGGAGATTCTTTGCGAAGGCCCGAGCCGCAACAACGCGGCGCGACTGATGGGCCGCACCCGCACAAACAAGATCGTCGTCTTCGAGGATGCGCGAAACCGCGCCGGCGAGTTGATGAACATCAAGGTCGAGCAGGCGAACGGATTCAGCTTGTATGGCACGCCGCTCGTGTAAACCTGCCGCTCCGCCCGCATGATTTATCACCTCTCCCTGCAAACCGCCGCGATCTTCGCGGGCCTCTTTCTGCTGCTCGTTGGATTGCCCGGGCTGATCATGCCGCAGGCCTCCGCAAGTTGGATGCAAAAATTTCCGCGCTCGCGCGCGCTCGGTTTCGTGCTGCTGACGGTCGGCATTTCTCTGGAGCCTCTGGTTGCTTTCCACGATGGAAATGGGCGAGTTCTCCAGCTTCCGCCGGCCGCTCCTGATCGGGTTGCCGATCGGGTTCATTCTCGTTTTGCGCTTCGTAAATGAGTTCCTCGCGGTGCGGGCGCTCGGGATATTGTTCCTGCTCGCGGCGGAGCCATTGCTCGAGTCCGCCTTTCTGCGCTACGAACCGAGCCGGTTGCTGGTCACGGTCCTGGCCTACGTCCTGATCGTGAAAGGGCTCTTCTGGGTGACGATGCCGTACCTCCTGCGCGACAAGATCGGGTGGTCCGTACGCAGCATCGCCCGCTGGGTTTCGCTCAATGCGCATCGTGGTGATCTACGGCGCCGTGCTGCTGGTTTTCGCGTTCACACGCTACTAACCGCAGGCGGAGCGGTCGCGCAGCAGGATGAATCGCATCCTCGTCATCCGCGGTGGCGCAATCGGCGACTTCGTTGTGACGCTCCCCGCAATCAAACTCCTGCGGGACGCATGGCCGTCCGCGCGGCTCGAGATCCTCGGCTACAAACACATCATCGCCCTGGCGGAAAATCGCTTCTACGCCCACGCGGTGCGCTCGATCGAGTATGGCCGGCTCGCGAGCTTCTTCGCGAAGAACGCGGAGCTGCCCGCCGCGTTGACCGCCTATTTCGGCAGCTTCGATCTTATCGTCAGCTACCTGTTTGACCCGGACGGCGTCTTTGAGGCGAATGTTCGCCGCTGCGGACAACTGCAGCTTCTGGCCGGACCGGCGAAAATCGCCACCCACGAACACGCCGCCCAGCAGCTCGCGCGTCCCCTCGAGGCGCTCGGCCTGTCGCTCAGTTCGATTGCCGCGGAGTTATTCCCCAATGAAGAAGACCGTGCGGCGGCGGACAAATTCCTGCCGACGTCGAAACGTCTGGTCGCAGTTCATCCCGGCAGCGGCAGCACGACCAAGAACTGGTCGATCGCCAATTGGAATGCGCTCGGTCAACAGCTCGGGCGCGAGAATCGTGATCTGCGATTGGTCGTCATCGCTGGCGAAGCCGACACAGCCCAGCTCGCTCAGCTGCGGCAACATTGGGCGGAGCTGCCGGTCAGTTACGTCGTCGCGCAGCCGCTACCGACCGTCGCCGCGGTGCTCGCCCGCTGTGACTTGTTCCTCGGGCATGACAGCGGTATTTCACACATTGCGGCCGCGGTCGGCGCGCCCTCACTTCTGCTCTTCGGACCGACGGAACCGCGGATCTGGGCTCCGCAAAACGGAAATGCGCGTGTGCTCCAGGCGCCCACCGGCGCATTGGACGATCTCTCGCTCGCGGAGGTTCTCGGCGCGGCTTACGAACTGATGCGCATCGGCATCAGGACGTAAAGGAACGGCGTCTGAATTTTCAGGACGCCGGGACTCATCTCATCGATCAAATCGAGGAAAACCTCGTCCTCCGACAGAGCGCGGAGCGGCGCCATGAAAAATTCCGGATTGAACGCGATCGAAAACTCGCGCCCTTTGTAAACCACCGGCAGCGATTCCTTGGCTTCACCGACTTCCGGCGTGTTCGCGGTAATGTCGATGTTGTTCTTCGTGAAATTCAGCTTGATCGAGTTCGACTTGTCGCTCGCCAGCAGCGAGACGCGGCGCAGCGAATTGAGGAAGGTCTCGCGCTCGAGCGTGACGCGCTCCTTCGTTTCCGTCGGAATCACCTGCCGGTAGTTGGGGTAATTGCCCTCGATCAATTTCGACACCAGCAGCGTGTTGTTCAGATCAAACGCGATCTGGCCGCTGCCGAAGCTCACTTTCACGTCGCCCATCGTCGGTCAGGAGGCGCTGCAATTCCGTGACCGCCTTGGTCGGCACGATGATGTCGGCTTCGTGACTGCGCGGAAATTCCAGCTCGATGTCCACCATCGCCAGACGTCGTCCATCGGTCGCGACGAGCGTGAGCTTGTTCTCTTTCAGACTGAAAAGGACGCCGTTGAGCACGTAGCGCGTCTCGTCGGTCGAGATCGCGTAGGACGTTTTGCGCAGGCCGTCCCGCAGGTCCTTCTGCCGGATCGTGACCACCTTCGCGCCCTCGAACTTCGGCAGCGGCGGAAACTCCTCTTCCGGCAGGCCGAGAATCTTGAAGAAGCTTTGCCCGCTGCGAATCGAGGCCGCGTTTTTGCCATCGACCTCGATCTGAATTTCGCTCGAGGGCAGCTCGCGGATGATCGTAAACAGTCGGCGCGCCGGCAAGGTGGTGGCGCCTTCCCGATCGATCTTCGCCTCGAACACTGCCGCGCACGCCGACATCGAGATCAGTGGTGGTGAGATGCACTTCGCCGCCGTTCGCCTGCAGCAGGACGTTCGAGAGAATCGGCAACGTCGTGCGCGTGCTGACGACGTTCTGCACCTGCTGCAACCCTTCGAGCAATTTCTCTTTCGTGACGCTGAATTTCATGGGAGCGGGCGAGCTAAGATGTAAGGTCTACGTTTTTATTCGGCAACCGCAATCTGTGCCCGGCACGAGCGCGCGTGCACCGCGCGGCGAGCAACGATTTCGCGAGCCGGGCTCAGCGCTGCAGCGAGCTGTCGATAAACGAAACCGTCTGGCGGATGTTGTCCTGCTCGACCATGCGTTTCTTCACGAGCTTGCACGCATGCAGCACCGTGCCGTGGTCGCGCCCGCCGAACGCATCGCCGATTTCGTTTAGCGATGCCTTCGTCAGCTCACGCGCCAGATACATCGCGATCTGTCGCGGGAACGCGATGTTGGCCGGCCGGCGCTTGCTCGTCATGTCGGCGATGCGGACATCGAAGTGCTCGGCCACGCGGCGCTGGATCTGCTCGATCGTGACCGCGTGCCGCGCCTCCTCGTTGCAGGATGTCCTTGAGCAGATGCTCGACCACTTCCTTCGTCAGTTCCTTGCCGCTGAGCGAGGCGAATGAGGCCACGCGCATGAGCGCGCCCTTCGAGGCGGCGCACGTTGGTGCGGATGCGATTGGCGAGAAAATCGAAGATCTCGTCGCGCAGCTTGATCTGAAGCGAACGCGCTTTCTTGCGGAGAATGGCGGTGCGCGTTTCGACATCCGGCGGCTGCAGCTCAGCCGTGAGTCCCCATTCGAAGCGCGAGACGAGGCGATGCTCGAGGTTCGCAATCTCCGACGCCGGCCGGTCGCTCGAGAGGACGATCTGCTTATGGCCGTCGAAGAGCGTATTGAAGGTGTGGAAGAATTCCTCCTGCGAACGCTCCTTGCCGCCGAGGAACTGGATGTCATCGATCAAGAGGAGATCCGCCTGGCGGTACCGCTTCCGGAATTTGACCAGCGTGCTGTGCTGGATCGCATCGATGAACTCGTTGATGAAGAGTTCGCTCGAGAGATACATCACCTTCGCGTTCTTCTTTTTCGACCAGACGTACTGGCCGATCGCCTGCATCAGATGCGTTTTGCCGAGCCCGACGCCGCCGTAAATGAAGAGCGGATTGTAGGTGCGCGCGGGTGTTTGCGCGACGGCGAGACTGGCGGCGTGGGCGATCTCGTTGTTCGGCCCGACCACGAACGAATCGAAAGTGTTGCGCGGATTTAGGCCAAGCGCGCTGCCGCTGTGACGTGTCTCGCGCGCCGCCTCGACTTCCTGCTCCGCGAGTTCGAACGCCTCCGCCTCCGAGGCCGCCGAGGCCGCTGCCGCGGCGTCCGATGGCAGGGCGAATTTCACGGTGCGCGGCGCGCCCAACGCGGTCACGATCGCACTCTGCAGGGCGGTCATGTGGTTACTCTCGATCCAGAACTGGTAGATGTTGTTCGGGACCAGAAAAGTGAGCACTTCCTCGGTGGCGTTGACGAGCCGGACGGCAGAGAACCAGCGTTTGTAAGTATCGGGGCTGACCTGCGGTTTGAGCGCGGTCGCCAGCTTCTGCCATAACTGAGTACAGGGGTCGTCCATTACAGAGTTGTTAACAGGGTTAACGAAAGCGCCGGGCGACGATTCCAGAGCGAAAATGACGTAAAAAGCTGGAGGGCCGGAAAAATGCGCAATCCATCCGAGTTCCTCCGGGCAAGATAAACCGAGCGCAAAAGGTGCCGACCCACGAGGGAGTAACGTGATCTTCAGCCGGCGCCGCGGAAGGCCGGGGGCTGAAAAAAGTGTTCGGCTGGTGAAGCTTGGCTTGTCAGGGAGAGGCTTATGGTCATTCTAGATTCTTCAATCGCTGCCAAGCTGTTCACACTTTATTCACACCCGCTCTGTTCCCTCCCTGCCAGCGGCTTGAGATTAGAAACGGGTGAAACGACCGACAAGGAAATTTCGGAAGTTTATTTCGCGATCACGCCCAAAAAAATCTTGACGAAAATATTGAACTGACCAGTGCCCAAAAAGTCTAACCAAACCGCTTCCTGGCGCGTTTGACCGCTCCTCCACCGTCGCCCAACTTCGCCTGCGGGAAATGGCCGCGCGCGGTTCGCCGGACCCTTCAAGAATGCACCCACCATCTCTCCGCGCCGATCCGTTTCCACGGCGAAAACCGCGACCTTGGAGCACGGGCTGGGGCGCCGTGGCCGCGGTGGCGGCAGTTCTCCTCGTGCTCACGCCAGCCACCTCGCATGCAGCGCCGGGTCAGGTCACTCACGTCGTTGTTTTCTGGCTGAAGAACCCCCAAAGCACCGCTGATCGCGCTGCTCTTTCGCAGGCCTCGAAAAGTTTCCGCTCCCTGCCGGGAGTGGTGCGGGTGGAGGTCGGTCTGCCGCTGCCGGTGCGGCGACCGCGGATCGAGCAGAGCTTTGATCTTGCCGTCATCCTCACCTTTCGCGATCGCGGCGCGCTCGCCCGTTTCGCGTCTGATCCGCGGCATACCGCCGCCGTCAGGTCCGTCTTGAAGCCGCTCGTGAAGCGCTACATCGTTTTTGATTCCGTCCTGGAATAACCGCGATGCGACTCCCGTTTGCTCTCCTGCCCGGCATCGTCTTCTGCGCGACGGCTGCCCACGCGGTCGAAGACATCCCGCCGCCTTTCGGGTTCCGGTGGAATGATTCCGCGGGCAAGGTCGAGCAGGTCCTGGTGGCAGCGAAAGCGAAGATCGTGACCCGGGAACAAAAAGAGAAACGCGACGTCTGGACCGTGGAGGGTCTGGTGCAACCGGGATTGAAGCGCACCTTGTTTGAGTTCAAGGAAGGGTTCCTCGTGCAGGTGGAACTGCATTACGAGTACGACAAGTGGACGATCGAGAATTACAACGATCGCATGGGTGAAATCCGGCGGTATTTCGACGGGAAATTCGGCACCGGAAAGCTGGTCTCACGCAGCCGCGATACGGACTCTGATGTCATCCAGACGCTCGTCGGCTACCAGTGGATCGCGGGCGAGACGATGCTGGAGCTCTTCTATTTCTCCGCCGAGCGGCATCCGAATTTGTACCGGACGATCACCGTCACCTACAAAGCGATCTAGGCGGTAGCCGCCTCGCTGTGTCGAGGCGACGTTCGATCCCTCTCGATTTGCGGCGATCGTGGCACGTCCACGCAGCGACGTGGCTACAAGCGCTATCTGGCGGCGCGCTGCGTTTCCTTCTGCAGCCGCTTCAACCGGCTGGCGAGACTTGCCTTCGTGGCCGAACTCATCCGATCGATGAAGAGGATGCCATTCAGATGATCCACTTCGTGCTGCAGCGCCCGCGCCAGCAGCCCGGTCGCTTCCAACTCCACCGTCTTGCCCTCCAAGGTCTCCGCTGTCGCGATCACGGTCACCGCGCGATCAATGTCCCCGTTGATCTCGGGGAAACTGAGGCAGCCTTCCGGCCCCGACTCGAACTCCGGTTGCAGAGTGAGCTCCGGGTTCAGCAAGATCAGCGGCATGACCGTGGGTGGATCAACTTCGGTCGCCGTTCACCTTCAGCGTGCTCGGCCGGTCTTCGATAGCGGAGATGTCGAGAACGGTCAGTTGCAACGTCTCGCCGACCTGTTGCGCCGCGAGCCCGACTCCGTTGGCGGCATGCATCGTCTCCAGCATGTCGGACGCGAGGAGCGCGGATTTCTTCGTCCACCTCCACAATGCGCCGGCCCTTGGCCCGCAACACCGGGTCGCCATATTTCACAATCTCCCGTGTCACTTCTCCCCCTGGGTAAACGCCGGCAGGTTCTTCACCCCCGCCAGTTTGAGCGCATCCATGACCTTGATGATCGTCCCGAACGACGCCTTCTTGTCGGCCTGCAGCGCGAGGCTGGTCTTGCGCACGGCGACGAGTTCCTGGACCGCCGTCTGCAATTCCTCCACTGGCAACGGACGTCCATCGAGCCGCACCTCATCGTTCGCATCCACGCTCACGATCGCGTGGTCCAGCTCCGCCGGTGCCTTCGTGGCGGTCTGTGAATCGGGCAGATTGATCTGAACTTCGGGCTGATCCTTTTTGAACGTGGTCGAAACCACAAAAAAGATCAGCAGAATGGTGAGGATATCCACCAGCGAGACGATGATGATGGACGGTGCCCGCCGTTTCCGCACTCCGATCTTCATGCGAGACGGGATGCCTTACGCGACAGGGGCACGCGCGGCCGCACTGGCGCGGCCGACCGGGGCCGCGTCGTCGCGGGTGACGCGGCCGTAGTAACATTTGCTGATCAATTCCACGACCAGCGTTTCGATTTCCGCCGACATCACCTCGACCTTTTTCGAGAAATAGCTGAAGCCAATCAGCGTCGGCACCGCGATCGAAAGGCCGAAGACGGTGGCGTTCAGCGCTTCCGCGATGCCAAGCGCGATCGCCTGCGTGTTGGAGGCGCCGGTGCTGAGACCGAGCGCGGAGAAGACCCGCACGAGACCGGAGACAGCGCCGATCAATCCCAGAAGCGGCGCGATGCCCGTGATGATTTCCAGCACGATCAGACCTTTCTCGAGATTGATGACCTCGTGGCGCGCCTTCGTTTCCACCATCTCCACCGTCTCGTTCCGCGGCGCGCGCAGGTGATTCAATGCCGCCCGCACTATTCGACCCAACGCCGACTCGTCGTGATGGACGATGCGCGCCAGCCGTTCCGCGCTCCCCCCGGGGGCCAGCCGTTCGATCTCACTCTCGATCACGAGCGGCAGCACATTCTTCCGCCGCAAAGCCATCCCGCGCATGATCATGGTCGTCACCGCCACGACCGAGCAGGCGAGCAGCGGCCACATGAAGAGGCCGCCGGTGGAGAAAAATTTCCAGACGCTGTCCGCGGTCTCGGGGAATTGCGCCAGCATCAGGTCAGGCATCATTGGTTCGCGTAGGTGGTGAAAGTAAATTCGAGCTGCAATCTGCCGTCAGGAAGCGTTGGGATCAATTCGGGAGGAATCGGCGCGATCTTCGCCTCCTGAAACGATTGCAGGCAGATGTTGGCGAAGGACTCGTTCGCACTGTTGGACACGACCCGCAAGTTTGTCACGCGGCCCGATTCATCGACCTCCGCGGAAATGACCGCCGTCCCGACGCTGACGAGATCGATCTTGGATTTCATGTAGTAATACCAGCGCGAGCCGATCGCATCGGAGATCGTCTTTTGATAACGGCCGAGCGGCGTCCCGACCGCATTCACGGCGGACCGTCCGCGATCCGTGATCCGGCCCTTGATGCGCGTCTCGATTTTCTCCGGCTGATAGGCGGACGCCGCGCTTGGCGGCAGCGGCCGAGGGGTGACCGGCGGCGAGGACGGTTGCACTTCGGGCGGGGTGGTCTCGGCCAGTTCCTGCGCGTCATGGAAGGCCGGAGGCGGCGTGGAGGTTAACATCGCCAGCTGGTCGGATTCCGGCGTCGCCACCGGCTCGGGCAGCGGGGTGGACTTCGGCGGTTCGGAAGGCTTCGACGCGGGAGTTTCCGTGGGAGGCGGCGTGGCCGTCAGCTCAGGCGGCGGCGTGGTCGGCGCCGGTGGAGTGGGCTGCGGCGGCGGCGGCACCGGCGCGCCCTGGCTGGCCAGGCTTGACCGCTGTGTCTGCAAATCGAGCGCCGAACGATCCATGCCCTCCTGGCTGGGGAGCGGGGCCTCGCCGGTCGCTGGTTGGGCGCTGGCCGCCCGCGAGTTCGCGTTCGACTCAAACGTTTTCTCCGTCGGCTCCTCCTTCGTTTCGCGCGACGGATCGGTTTCGATATAGCCCGGGTTCGCCTTCGTGGCCGGCGGGGGCTCGGAGAGATCCATCATCGTCAGTTCGATTGGCTTGTCCTCGAGCGGGAGGGGCGGACCGGCGATCTGGTTGAAGGCCGCGAGCGAGAACGCCACCACGAGATGAACGAAAAGCGATGCGATAATCGCAATCCACAGCCGCCGACGGTCTCGTTTTGTTTGCATTCCCTTGCTCGCCTCACCGGCGCAGCCGCTGGATTCTATAGCAAGCTGCGTTCTCTGGCGAGGCGCTTGCGCCGGCGCGGCGTCGTCTTGCGGGCGTGATGAAACAAATACTGCTGCGCGTAGCCCCCATGCTCTCCGAAGTAGCCATCGCAGAAATCGCGCAAACGTTTGGCCGTCAGCCGGCCCGCGCGCGGAAAGTATTTGTCCTTTAGCACCCGCTCGATCCAGACATCGATCGGGAATGCCCGCAACCGCTCGTAGGCGAAGAGCATCACGCAATTCGCCACCTTCGCGCCAACGCCGGGCAACCTGCAGAGCTGCGCCCGCAGTTCGTCATCCGGCAATTCGCGCCAGCGCTCCAGCGTCGCCTCGCCGGAGGCGACGAGCTGCGCGGTGGCCAGGAGGTTCTTCGCCCGATAACCCAGCGCACACGCCCGCAGCTCCGCCTCGCGGCAGCGGGAGAGCCGCTCCGCCGTGGGAAAAGCATGAATCTGCGTGCCATCCATCGACTGCGGACGTCCCGAAACGTTCCCGCAGCGCGCGCGACATCTGACGGATGTGCGCCACCTGCTTCATCGACGAGGTGATGAAGCTCGCGAGGCATTCCCAGGTAGGCTGTCGCATGATGCGCAAGCCGCGGCAGTAATCCCGGGCCGCGCCCATCGCCGGATCGTCGGGGAAGGAGCGACAGATTTCGGCGAGCGGATGATCGAGCGCAAAATACCGGCGGGCCGCCGCCGCCGCGCCGCGCGACACGAGCAGCCGCTCGCCCCGCTGTTCGGCGTAGACCGGCAGCTCCCCGATCGTGCCGACGTAACCGGCTCCGTGCGTTTCCCAATGGAATGTCTGCCCGGAATCAAGCGTCCGGGTCAGATCGAAATCCGGCGCGCTGATCTTCACGAGCTGCATCGCGTAAAGATTAACACGGCTGCGAAAATCCGGGTGTCATCCCTCTCCAACCGTGGCTAAGTAGCGCACCCGACCGGAAAAATCGCGTCATGGACCCATCCGTTTTCAATTCCCGCCTGTTGATCGATTCCGCGGTGCTCCTCGCCTACTTCTTCGGCATCGTTGCGCTCGGGCTCTGGGCCGGCCGCCGCAACAAGAACCTGCAGGATTTCTCGCTCGGCAGCCGGTCGATTCCGTGGTGGGCGGTGCTCGCCTCGATCGTCGCCGCGGAGACGAGCGCGGCGACGTTCCTCGGCACTCCGGCGGAAGGTTTCAAGACGCGCGGCTATTTCTACGGGCAACTCGTCATCGGCACGATCCTCGCGCGCGTTCATCATCGCCTCCACCTTCATCAAGCCGTACTACGCTTACCGCGTCCAAAGCATCTACGAGTTCCTGACCGTGCGGTTCGGAACCAAGACCAAGAACATGGCGAGCGGGATTTTCCTCTTCACCCGCGTGCTCGGCATCGGCGTCCGGCTTTATCTCGGCGGCGCCATCATGGTGGTGATCTGGCGCTACCTGTTTCCGACGCTCCCGGTCAATCTGAACACTTATTTCTGGGGGATTATTTTCGTCACCGTGGTCACGACCATCTACACCGCCGTCGGTGGCATCAAAGCGGTCGTCTGGACCGATCTGATCCAGGCGATGCTGATGTTCAGCTCCGTCATCCTCGCCATCTTCCTGCTCATGCGGAGCATCCCGGGCGGACTCGCCACGGTGCAGGAAAACCTCGGGGGCCTCGACAAGATCCAGTTTCTTCAGACCGGTTGGGACTCGGAGCTGCCGTTTGGCGCCGCGCTCAAGGCGATGTTCGAGGAGCCCTACACGCATCTTTGCGGCATTTATCGGCTCGACCCTCCTCACGATGGCCACCCACGGCACCGATCAGGACATGGTGCAGCGGATGTTGACCGCGCCGGACCATCGCAAATCGCAGCTCTCGCTCGTGCTGAGCGGGCTGATGGATTTGCCGATCGTGCTCGCGTTCCTTAGCGTCGGCATTCTGCTCTGGGTGCACTACGCGGTCGTGCCGGGGCTGAGTCTGCCGGCCGCCGACAACGAAATTTTCGGCCACTACATCGTGCACGAAATGCCGGTGGTGTTTCGCGGGCTGATCATCGCCGGCGTCTTCGCCACCATGATGGGCTCCACCTCGGCGGCCCTGAACGCTCTCGCGACCAGCTTCACGAAAGATTTTTACCTTCCCTACATCAACCCCGGCGCGACCGACCGGCAATCCATCCGCGCCGCCCGCATCGCCACTTCTGTCTTCGGTGTGCTCATGATCCTCGTCGCGACCGCCGCCGCCAACGCCGTCCTGAAAGACGCGAAGCTGACCATCATCCCGATCGCGATCGGCATTCTCGGTTACACCTACGGCGCCTTGTTGGGCGTGTTTCTCCTCGGCATGCTGACGCGCAGCCGCGGGGCCGACGGGCCCAACGTGGTGGCGATGATTGCCGGCATCACCTCGGTGCTGATCCTCTGCAAAGTCTCGATCCCGGCAGTCGATATCTTCGCGCTTTTCACCGGCAAAATCGTCCCCGTGCATTGGGTCTTCGGCTATTTCATGCCGGACTGGTGGCCGAAAATCGCCTGGCCGTGGTTCGTCTGCGTCGGCTGCATCGTGACCCTTTCGATCAGCGTCCTCTTCCGCACCCCGCGCAGCCAAATGGCCATGGCCGTGGAACACGTCCGCGTCGTCCCTCCGCCGAAGGTATCCCTTTAAGTCGGCGGTTTCTCGCTCGCGAAACTGAGCCGCAACTCGCGCAACTGCCGCGCATCCACTTCGCCCGGCGACTGCGACATCAGATCGATCGCCGCGGTTGTTCTTCGGAAAGGCCATCACTTCGCGGATGCTTTGCTCGCCGCAGACCAGCATCACCAGCCGGTCGAGTCCCAACGCGATGCCGCCATGCGGCGGAGCGCCGAGACGGAACGCGCGCAGAATATGGCCGAACATGGTTTGCTGATCTTCTTCGCTCACGCCGAGGGCGGCGAACATCTTCGCCTGCAGATCCGGCTCGTGAATCCGGATGCTGCCGCCGCCGATTTCGACGCCGTTCAGCACGACGTCGTAGGCTTCTGCGCGCGCCTTGCCGAACTCGCCGGCTTCGATCAGCGGGATGTCTTCGGCTTTCGGGCGCGTAAACGGATGATGCACCGCGTTCCATTTGTTTTCCGCGGCATCGAAAGCCATCAGCGGGAACTCCGTCACCCAGAGAAAATCGAGCGCGTCGGAGCCCTCGGTGAGCTTCTGGAATTCGGCGATTCGCGAGACGAAGGCGGCCGAGCACTTCGCAAACGACCTCCCATTTGTCGGCGGCGAAGAGCACGAGATCGCCTTCCGCGATCTGCAGCTTCGCGGTCAGCGCGGCCTTCTCTTCTTCGCTAAAAAACTTCACGAGCGGCGACTGCCATTTGCCGTTCTCCACCTTGATGAACGCGAGCCCCTTGGCGCCGTACAGCTTCGCCATCGTCGTCAGCTCTTCCATCTGGCCGGTGGTGACGAGCGCAAAGCCCTTCGCGTTGATCGCCTTGACCGCGCCGCCGGCGTCGAGCGCGCCGCGGAACATCTTGAAGCTGCTCGCCGCAAACATGTCGGCGAGGTCGATCAGCGGCATCGCGAAACGCCGATCGGGCTTGTCGCTGCCGAATTGATCCATCGCCTCGTGCCAGGTCATGCGCGGGAACGGCGTCGGAATCTCGACGCCGCGCGCGGCGCGGAAGATCGCCGCGAGCATCCCTTCGACGAGCCGGAAAATATCCTCCGGCTCAACGAACGAAGCTTCGATGTCGATCTGGGTGAATTCCGGCTGCCGATCGGCGCGCAGATCTTCGTCGCGAAAGCATTTCGCGATCTGGAAATACTTCTCGATCCCGCCCACCATCAGCAGCTGCTTGTATTGCTGCGGCGCCTGCGGCAAGCGCGTAGAACTTCCCGGGCGTGAGGCGGCTCGGGACGAGAAAATCGCGCGCCCCTTCCGGCGTGCTCTTCGAAAGAATCGGCGTCTCGATTTCGACGAAGCCCTGCTCGTCGAGGTAATCGCGCGTCGCTTTCGTGACGCGATGGCGCATCCGCAGATTGCGCGCGAGATGCGGCCGGCGCAGATCGAAATAGCGGTAGCTGAGCCGCAGATCTTCGTTGCTCGGATCGGAATCGAGCGGGAACGGCAGCACGTCGGCGCGGTTCAGGATGCGCAGCTCATCGGGAGCACCTCGATGTCGCCGGTGGGCGAGCTTCGGGTTTTCCGTTCCCGGGAGGCGCGGCGCGACTTTGCCCTTCGACCTGGATCACGTCTTCATGCCGAAGGGTGTGCGCCAGCCTCGGTCAGCTTCGGCATTTTCCTCCGGCCGAAAGACGACCTGCGTCAGCCCTTCGCGATCGCGCAGATCGATGAAGACGACGCCGCCGTGATCACGCCGCACATGCACCCAGCCGGCGAGCTTCGCCGTCGCGCCGATGTCGGAGGCGCGCAGTTCGTTGCAATGATGGGTGCGATAGGAGCTCATCGGCGGGGCTGACAAGCTGAGTTAACGCGCGAGATGCGCAAGCAGCTCTTCGTGCGGCACGAGCTCTTCCTCACGGGTGGCGAGATTCTTCACTTTCACCTGCGGCCATTCGTCGCCGAACAGAATCGCGACGCGCGGCGCCGAGCTGTTCGGCGGTTTGGAATTGTTTGCCGACCTTGGCCGGCGAGAGCGGGTAATCGACGCGGTAACACCGATCGCGGAGTGCCTGGATCTGCGCGAGAGCATCGCCGCGACGCTCTTCCTTCGCGATCACGACATAGAAGTCGAGCCGCTGCTCGCGCGCGATCGTCTGCTCCATCCGCGCCCGCGCGGCGGCATGCCCGCGAATGAGCTCACCCAGGACGACATCGCCCATGGCGAAGCCGAGCGCGGGGAGAGACGACCGCGCCGTCGCTCAGTTGCGCCACCAGGTTGTCGTAACGGCCGCCGCCGGCGATCGCCCGGAGCTTGCCGCGGCGGTCAAACGCCTCGAAAACCACGCCGGTGTAATAGGCGAGCCCGCGGACGATGCGCAGGTCGACTTTCGCGAATGGAGCGAGCCCGCGCTGCGCGAGACCACCCATCAGCCGATCGAGTTTCTCGCTCGTTCCATCGCCATCAAGGATTGCAAAGACCGGCTCGGCCAAATCGCCGAGTCGCTCCGTCGTTTTCTCGCGCGGCTCGCGTTCGCTCTTGTCGATGATCTCCAGCATTTCCTGCCAGCGCTCTTCCGGCGACATCCTGCGCGCGCAGGAAATCGATCCAGAATTGCGCGGTCGCTGATCCGGATCACAACATCGTCCGCCGTGAAACCAAACGCGCGGAGCACATCGATGCAGACGGAGATCAGTTCGACGTCCGCCTCAAGCGAACTCTCGCCGATGATGTCGCAGTTGATATTGATAATGCTCGCGCAGGCGGCCGCGCTGCTGCTTCTCGTAGCGGAAGCATTGCGGGATCGAGAACCACTTCAGCGGCTTCTTGAACTCGCGTTCGTGCGCCGCGACTACGCGCGCCAGTGTTGGGGTCAACTCCGGCCGCAACGCGACCTCGCGCTCGCCTTTGTCGGTGAAATTGAAAAGCTGCTTCACGATCTCCGGGCCGCTCTTTTTTTGATAAAGCTCCGTCGGCTCGAGCACAGGCCCGTCCCATTCGACCAAACCGTAGCGGCGCGAGACCTCCCGCCACCGGGCGAAGATGTAATTGCGCACGGCGCAGTCGGCCGGCAGGAAATCACGGAAGCCGGGCAGCGGTTGCATCAGGCGGCAAGAGAACGGTTTGCCGAAATTGACAGGCGAGGCAGCCGCACGCCGGGCGCGCCACGAAAAGGGGGTGTCGGTTGAATAAAGTCCGGCGCAACAGTCGGATATCAGCACAGCGGAGAGCATCCGTTCAACCAAACCAAAGGACAAACATGAAACAGAACAGATTCAGCAAATTATTGGCGGTCGGAGCCGTGAGCGCTCTCGCATTGAGCACCGCCCTCGCCCAGACGACCACGAAAGAAACCACCACCACGGCGGGCGGCGTGAGCGCCACCACGACCAGCACCAGCACGCTGGATGGCACGGGCACTATCACGACCTACACGCCCGGCACGGAATACATCCAGATGCGGACGGAGAGCAGCGCGGAGCCGGTGCGTTATTACTACTCCAAGAACACGACTGTGGTCGATTCGACCGGAGCGGTCGTGGACATGGCGCTCCTGCGCCCCGACCTCCCGGTGCGTTATAGCTACGTGAAGGAAGGCGATCGCATGGTGATCTCAAAGATCACGGTGCAGAAGCCGCTCGCGGAAATCCGTAAGGTCACGGAAACGACGACCACGACGACGACTCGCAAGTAGTCGCGCGTTACGATCGCCAGTTAATTCAACAAAACGCCCGCGGAACGTGTTTCCGCGGGCGTTTTTCGTTTGCCGCGGTCTGATCGGATCGTCCACTCGGACGGTCAGTCGCGGGGACTCTAGTCGCCGTATCCGCTCGGGAACTTCAGGTGCCATTTCCAGGCACTCTCGACGATCGCGTGCAGCTGCTGGAAACGCGGCTCCCAACCGAGCTCGCGTTTGATCTTCCCGGAGGCGGCGATCAAGCGCGGCGGATCACCGGGGCGGCGCGGCTTTTCGACGACCGGAATCTCGTGTCCGGTGACTGCGCGGCAGGCATCGATCACCTCGCGCACGCTCGACCCCCCGCCGGTGCCGATGTTGTAGAATTCACTCTTGCGGCGCCTGCAGCGCCAGGATGTGCGCCGTGGCCAGATCGATGATGTGGATGTAATCACGAATGCAGGTGCCGTCCGGCGTCTCGTAGTCAGTGCCGTAGATTTCCACGTGCGTCCTTTGGCCGAGCGCGACCTGCAGGACGTTGGGGATCAGATGCGTCTCGACACCGGTGATCCTCGCCGAACTTCTCCGAGGCGCCGGCGGCGTTGAAGTAACGCAGCGCCACGAAGGCAAGCCCGTGGATTTCGCCGTACCAGCGGAGGATTCGCTCGAAGGCGAGCTTCGATTCGCCGTAGGGATTGATCGGGCGTTGCGGGAGCGTCTCGTCGATCGGAACGCGCTCCGGCGGGCCGAACGTGGCGCAGGTGGAAGAAAAAACGAGCCGCTTCACGTCCGTGGCCACCATCGCGTCGAGCAGATTCAAGCCGTTGCGCGACGTTGTTGCGAAAATACTTCGACGGATTCGTCATCGACTCGCCGACGAGGGCGCTGGCAGCGAAATGCATGACGGCGTCCGGCTTGAAGCTCTGCGAGCACACCCTCGATCTGCTCACGCTCGGCCAGATCGCCTTCGAACAGCTTCGCGCGCTGGTCGACCGCCCGCCGATGGCCTTCGGTCAGATTGTCGAAAACCGCGACCGTCATGCCCCTCATCGAGCAACAGCTCAGCGCAAATGCTCCCGATGTAACCCGCCCCGCCGACGACCAGAATTTTCACGCGCCGAAGGTGCGGACGCGCCGCGCAGCCTGTCAAAAGAAACCGCGCGAGCCGCTAGACTCTCTTGGCCTCGAGGCTGGCGATCATCCGCCGGACGAGGCGGGTGCTTTTCCGCGGACGGAGCACTTTCAGACTTTCCTCATCGGAACCCCATTCCAGCACCTCGATATCGACATGGCGCACGCCCCAGCGGCGCATCTCCAGCATAGTTGGCTTGTAAAGGTCGATCGTATTCGTGCCGACAAGCGCGCCGCCATAATCATCGATAATGTATTCGTCGAGCGTGCCGACGATCCGGAACTTGGTCCCGAGCGGAAAACGCGACCAATCGGATGCTGCACTCTTGACCCTGCCGCTGGCGAGTCGACCACCGATGGCGTTGCGCGAACCGCTCCCTTCGTTGTGAGTGTAGGCGGTGGTGCGGACGTTTGGTATCCGGCGGGTTTTTGACGCGGTGCTCGGCGCCGGCCCCGTCGCGCAGCTGACGAGCAGGACAGAGAGCCCCCCGGCCAGCGCAAGTCTCAATAGATTGGCCATTTGAGCAGCCGACCCGATACCCGTTGCCGCGCGCTCTGGCAAGCGATAATTTCCCGCTGCCCCTCGCCCGATGCCCTCGTTTTCCAGCACCAGAACAGCCGTGGCCGACGATGTCTGGTTGGATGGACGCCTCGCCCTATTCCACCAGCGGCAGGGGTGGATGGCGGTCGCGGACCTACATTTTGGGTACGAAATCAGCCAACGTGCGGCTGGCCGGCTGATGCCGCTCTGGGGCATGGAAGCCATCGAACGACAGTTGATCGGGTTGCTCGATGACTACCAGCCGCGGCAGCTGGTGGTGCTCGGCGACCTGGTGCATGACGCCGCGGCCAGAGTCGCGGCGAGCGGAGCTGCTGGCTCGGCTGAGCCAGTCGCTGTGAGCTTATCGTCCTGGCCGGAAACCATGACCGGCAGCTGGCCGACGCCGTTTCAATGCAGGAGGCCTGGGAGACTGAGGGATTCCTCTTCCACCACGGCCATTGCGAACTCGAAGCGCCTCATTGCGTCCAGGTGATCGGGCATCATCATCCCGCCGGCACCCTCTCCGATGGCGCGGGGCTCCGGTTGAAGTTGCCGGCGTTCGTCCAGCAAGGGAGCCGCTGGATCATGCCCGCATTCTCGCCCTGGGCGGCGAGTGTCCCATGGAAGGCCGACGCAGAGAGCCGCATCTGGCTTTGCACCCAACGCCGGATTCTGCGCCTGGCGGCGTCAGGAACCGGCGGCCGTCTAGGCGCGAGCGTTCCCGGTCATCTCCGAGGTGCAATGCGGGCAGCGCGTGGCTTTGACTGGAATCGTCATCGCGCAGAACGGGCAATCCTTGGAGACCGGCGCGGCCCCCGGCGCCGGGCGTTTCATTCTGTTGACCGCCTTGACGAGTAGGAAGATGCAGAGCGCGACGATGAGGAAATTGATCACGAGGGTGACGAAGTTGCCGTAATTCCAGGTAATCGCTTTCGCCGCGAGCGCCTCGGCCGAGGTCGCGAAATTGGTCGCGCCATTCGCCCCGGCTTTCAGGACGATGAACTTGTTGGAGAAATCGAGCCCGCCGGTCACCAGGCTGATGGGCGGCATCAGGATGTCCTTCACGAGCGAACTGATGATGGCGCCGAAGGCGGCGCCGATGATCACCCCGACCGCCAGATCGATGGCGTTTCCCTTGATCGCGAACTCCTTGAATTCTTTCACATCGGTGTCGGGTGATGTGCTTACGTAGCGACGATGTTGACAAGCTTGTTCGGACGATGACGACCTTGCGCATCTGTCTTGCCGGCCAGTGAATTCCTGCGACGCGTTCGATTCGCGAGTGCCATCTGCTCGAGCTCGGCGTCGGGCGCGTCGAGCGCCACCACGATCCGGTCGCGCACCTTGCCGTTCACCTGGACGACAATCTCGACTTCGTCCTCGACGAGGCAGGCCGGATCGTAACGCGGGCCAAGGCCCGGCGGTGATGTCGCCGACCGCGCCGAACCTGGCGCCGAGCGTCTCCCACAGCTCGGACGTGAGGTGCGGCGCGAACGGATTCAGCAGCAGGAGCAGCGTGCGCAGCGCGGCAGACGGGACGGCGGGTGCATCTGGTGAAGGCGTTCACGAAAATCATCATCTGCGAGATCGCGGTGTTGAACGAGAGCGCCTCGATGTCTTCGTGACCTTCTTGATCGTGGCGTGCATGACCTTGCGTTGCGGCTTGGTCGGCTCGACGTCCTGCGACGGCGGCGCGACAGAACCCATTCGCCGGCCTGATTCTCCTCCATCACCAGCCGCCAGACGCGCGCGAGGAAACGCGAGACGCCTTCCACACCCTTCATGCTCCACGGCTTCATCTGCTCGAGCGGGCCCATGAACATCTCGTAGCAGCGGAACGCGTCCGCGCCGTACTCGGCGATGACGTCGAGCGGATCGATCACGTTGCCCCAGCGCTTCGACATTTTCTGGCCGTCTTCGCCGAGGATCATGCCCTGATTCACCAGCCGCTGGAACGGCTCCGGCGTGGAGACGTGGCCGAGATCGAACAGCACCTTGTGCCAGAAGCGCGCGTAAAGCAGATGCAGCACGGCGTGCTCGGTGCCGCCGACGTAGAGATCGACCCCGCCGGGTTGCGCGCCGCCCATCCAGTATCGCTCCGCCTCCTCGCCGACGAAACGCTCGTCGTTCTGCGGATCGCAGAAGCGCAGGTAATACCAGCACGAGCCCGCCCATTGCGGCATCGTGTTCGTCTCGCGCGTAGCCGTGTCGGAATAGCGCAGCCAATCCTTCGCCTTGCCAGCGGCGGCTCGCCGGTGCCGGTCGGCTTGAAGTCGTCGAGCGTCGGGCGGCTCAAGCGGCAGTTCGGATTCCGGCAATGCGCTCATGTTGGCCATCGCGCCAGACGATCGGGAACGGCTCGCCCCAGTAGCGCTGGCGGGAGAAGAGCCAGTCGCGCAGCTTGTAGTTGACCGTCTTGCGGCCGATGCCCTGCTCCTCCAGCCAGTCGGTGATCTTCGCGCTTCGCCTCCGGCGTCGGCAAGGCCGTCGATCAGCGGGCGAATTGATGGCGGTGCCGTCGCCCGTGATAGCCGAGCGGCTCGTGTCACGGCGTCTCCCGGCAGGCGTGCAACAACCATCGCGAATCGGGAGATCAAATTTGCGGCGCGAATTCCAAGTCCCGCTCGTCGTGCGCCGGCACGGCCATGATCGCGCCGGTGCCGTAGCCCATGCAGCACGTAATCGGCGATCCAGATCGGGATGCGCTCGCCGTTGACCGGGTTGATCGCGAATGCGCCGGTGAAGACGCCGGTCTTCTCTTTCGCCAGCTCGGTCCGCTCCAGGTCGCTCTTGCGCGCGGCCTCTCGCGGTATTCGCGAACTGCAGGCCGCTGCTCGTCGCGTCGACGATTCGGTCCACCAGCGGGTGCTCCGGCGCGAGCACCATGTAGGTGGCGCCGTAGAGCGTGTCCGGACGCGTGGTGAAGACGGCGATCTTCGCCTCGGCTGTGATCCGCCGATCGCAAATTCGATCTCCGCGCCTTCGCTTCGGCCGATCCAGTTCCGCTGCAGCAGCTTGATCCCTTCCGGCCAGTCGAGCCCCTCGAGTTCGTCGATCAACCGTTCGGCAAAAGCGGTGATCCGCAGCATCCACTGGCGCATCGGCCGGCGCACCACCGGGAAGCCGCCCACTTCGCTCTTGCCGTCGATCACCTCTTCATTGGCCAGCACGGTGCCGAGCTCCGGGCACCAGTTCACCGGCACCTCGGCCACATAGGCGAGGCGCACGCATCGGGATCGGCGCCCGCGATAGGTGGAGATCGGCTCCGCCCGCTGCGTCTCCGGGATTGAACCAGCGATTGTAGAGCTGGAGAAAGATCCACTGCGTCCAGCGGAAGTAACGCGGGTCGGTCGTGCTGACCTCGCGGCTCCAATCGTAGGAAAAGCCGATCCGCTTCAGCTGCGTCTTGAACTTCGCGACGTTTTCGCGCGTCGTGATCGCCGGATGCTGCCCGGTGCGGATGGCATATTGCTCCGCCGGCAAGCCGAACGCGTCCCAGCCCATCGGGTGCAGGACGTTGAAACCGCGCATGCGCTTGTAGCGCGCGATGATGTCGGTGGCGGTGTAGCCTTCGGGATGGCCGACGTGCAGACCCGGCGCCGCTCGGGTACGGGAACATATCGAGCACGTAGTATTTCGGCTGCGACGGATCGAAGCCCGCCTCGCCGGGATTCGGCGCGTGAAAGGCGTCGCGCTCGTCCCACGATCGCCTGCCATTTCGGCTCGATTTGGTCGAATGGATAAGGTTTACGGCGTTCGCTCATCGGAAGAGGTAGACAGGATTAACTCCGAAAGCTTTCGCGAGCGAACAGGATTCGCAGGATTGTCGCGCCAGTCGCTCGAATAAATCCCATTTCCCAAATGTCCTCTCCGCCCCGTTTGATCCTGGCCACGCGCAATGCCCACAAGACCCGCGAGTTCGCGACCATGTTAGGAGGCGGTTATGCGATCTGCGATCTGACGGCCGTGGCTGCCGAACTGCCGCTCGTGGAGGAAACGGGAAGCACCTTCGAAGAGAACGCGATCCTGAAAGCGTTGGCGGCTTCGCGCGCCCTGCCGGGGCTGGTGGTTGCTGACGATTCCGGGCTGGAAGTGGCGACGCTCGGAGGCGAGCCCGGAGTCCGCTCTGCGCGCTACGCCGGTGAGAATGCGAGCGATGCGGCGAACACGCGCCAGGCTTCTTGCGGCGCTGAATGCAATCGGCGCGGAGGGCCCGGGCCGGGCCGCGAGGTTCGTGTGTGTCATCGCGTTGGCGGAGCGCGGGGACGTAATCCGGGTCTTCACTGGTGCCGTCGAAGGGCGGATTGCATGGGCCCCGCGAGGCGAAGGCGGCTTCGGTTACGATCCGGTTTTCGTCGCCGAAGGGTTCGAGCGGACGTTCGCGGAACTCGGTGAGGCGGAGAAAAACACGATCAGCCACCGCGCGCGGGCGATTGCGCAGCTCCGCGATTATCTCGCGAGCGTAAGCGGTTCCTGACCGCGGAGATGCCGCCCGTTACGGCGGAGGGGTTGTTCCCTCGGAACCAGTCGGCGCGGCCGTCTTGATCTGGTAACCGATCTTCGTGATGCCGGCCGACCGGACACGATCGAGCAGCGTAATCACATCTCCGTGCAGCGCATTCTGCTCGGCGCTGAGGGAAACCTTCACATCGTGGTTCGTCCTGATAGAGTTCGTAAAGCCGCGGGAGAATCTGCTCGTCGAGCATCGGGGCGTTATCGAAGTAGATCAGGTTGCCCTCCGTCACCCGAATCGAGACGTAATCTTTCTGGTTCGGGTCCTGCTGCGGTGGCGCCGAGTTTGGGGCCGGCAGATTGACCCGGATGCCCTTCATGTGGGTCTGGCTCAAGCTCACCATCATGAAGCTGGCGAGCAGGAAGAACATGATGTCGATCAGCGGAATGATCTCAATTCGCGCGTGCTTCTTCGGAATCGGGGAACGCACTCTCATATTGTGTCTCCCGTCGGGTTAGAACTGCGCCCCCGTCATCGTAAATGTGATGGGCGTTCTCACCTTTGAGACGGTGCCCGGTTTGAAGCGCCAGCGGCGGAACGCGCTCGTAGCCGCATTGTCCAGAATCGGATTGCCGGTGCTTTGCGCCATCTCCGCGCTCGTTACTGACTCCGGAGGAAGGATCGACCGTCATGACGCAGACACCGCTGCCGGTGGCACGCGCGCGGCGAGCCTCATAGGGATACTCGGGACGCGGCGCGCTGATCGCGACGGCCTTCGCCGAAGACATCGACATTGGCCCAGCCACGCTGGCCGGAGCCTGCGGTCGCGCAATTGGCGCCACGGCCTTGGGCTTGTCCGTCTTCGGTTTGGGCGGGGGCGTTGGTTTTTCCTCGACGAACTCCGGCTTGTCGAGTGGCTCCGGAGGTGCGTCGAGCGGCTCAGGCTCTTCTTCTTCCGGCGGCGGAGTTGGCTCGGGCGGCGCGGGCGGGGCCTGTTCGAAGGTCACTTCCGCGATATTCTCGAGATCGGGCATGACGTCGACAATGGGCTCTTCCGGGCGAAGGGCGGCGATGCCGACGGCGAGGGCGTGCAACGCAAACGCGGCGCCAAAGGCGGCCAAGACCTGCCACTTTGGGGCGGCTCTGTAGAGCAATGGACCGGCGGGCATGGGGGTTACTGTTTACCAGGAGCCGGCACTCCGGCCGTCGACTGGCTCTTGATTTCGAATGCAATCTTTGTAAACCCGGTCGATCGAATCTGATCCAGAAGCCGCGTCACGTTCCCGTGCAGGGCGTCACGATCGCCTCGAATGAAAATCTTCGCCTCCGGATTGGCCTGAAAAAGGCCGCGGAGCTTCACCGGCACATCGAAATATTCGATCCGCTCCTTGTCGAAATAGATGTAGCCGTCCCGATCGACGGAAAAGCTGACGTAATCCTTCTTCGATTGGGTCTGGCCCGAGCTGCCGACCGGCAGAGCGACCTTCATCCCCTTCATGGTGGTCTGGCTCAGGCTCACCATCATGAAGCTGGCGAGCAGGAAGAACATGATGTCGATCAAAGGGATGATCTCGATCCGCGCGTGCTTCTTGGGGATGGGGGATGAGACTTCCATGAGGGGCGTCCGGTTGGTTGCCGCTACTTCGTCATCGCCGTGATATCCATCTCACCGGCCTTCTTTTGTCCTTCCAGCATGACTTCCAGGTTCGTCGCTGCGGTCTGCAGTTCGAACTCCAAGTTAGACACGCGGGAAGTAAAAAAGTTAAAGGGAATCAACGCGAAAATCGCGATCCCGAGACCGGCCGCCGTCGCGATAAGCGCTTCCGCGATACCGCCGGTGACCGCCTGCACGGCCAACTCTTCGTTGCCGAGGAAACTGAACGATTTCATCAGGCCGGTGATCGTTCCCAAGAGACCGAGCAGCGGAGCGAGAGTGACCAACGTGTCCATGACCACGAGGAACCGGCCGGCGCGCTTGATTTCAATCCCAGCGGCCACTTGGAGAGCGCCCTGCAACGACGCGTGCTGGTGGTTTAACCCGTTCCAGATCATGCGCAAAACCGGGTCGCGGGAACCGCGCGCCAGACGGGAGGCTTCGGCGACGTCGCCATTTTCGATCGCGGTGAAGACCTTCTCGATCCGCTTCGGGTCGCGGCGCATCCAGCGGAAGAGCCACCAGAAGACGCGCTCCAGGACGACCGCGATCGCGGTGATCGAAACGAACAGAATGGGCCACATGATAGGGCCGCCTTTTCTGAAGTTATCGATCAGGGCGTTTCCGGTTGGTTCTATTTGGTGCGCGCCCGGGGCCGAGGCAAGGCTCTGGGCGGTTATCGGCGCCGCCGCTGTTGCCGCGGGCGCAGCTGCGGTCGCGGCAGTCGCAGGGGTCATACCGGTCGCGGGCGTCATGCCGGCCGCGGGGGCCACTCCCGGTGCGGCCGGAGTCATTCCGGGCGCGGCCGGTTGGATCGCAGGTGCCGCCGGCGCCAGGCCGGGCGCAGCCGTGGCGGCACCGGCGGGCGCGCTCGCCGCAGAGGTCGGGTCCGTGGTCGCGGGAGAGGCTCCGGCCGGAGGCGGGGGTGTGGTTTGAGCAAATGAAGTCAGCGCGAACGCGGCGGAGCACACAGTGGCGGTTAGGAGTTTTTTCATAAGTTGAGGCAGTGGTTTACGTACCGGCCCGGTTATTGTCGTGAGTGGGGGAGCAGTTATCCCCAAAGCGGCAGCCGGGAGTCGAGCAAAACTTTTCGCAAATCTGCATTTCATTTTGCGTTTCGCCCATCCCGTAACTACTTCGCATCACCTATCCTGCTGGGATGTAGACCCGGGCCATCATTGTGCGAAAGCGGTGATTTTTCCCCGCGCCACCCGGTTCCGCAGCGATGGCCAATCGCCGATCCGCGCCTCCAGTTCATCGCCCTCGCGAATCGGCCCCACGCCCGACGGTGTTCCCGTTAGAATCAAATCGCCGGGACGCAGCGTCATTCCCCGGCTGGCGAAGGAGACAATCTCCGCCACGGGATAGATCATCTGGCTCGTCCGCGCCTGTTGCCTGACCTCGCCGTTCTGCCGAAGCGTGATCTCGAGGTCGGCGACATCGACCCCGCTGTAAACAAATGGCCCGACCGGCGTGTAGGTATCGAAGGATTTGGCGCGCCCGAACTGCTTCTCCGCCGTCTGCAGATCGCGGTCGCTGATGTCTTCGCCAATCGTGTAGCCGAAGACATGCTCGAGCGCCGTCTCCGGGCTCACGTTTTTCGCCGCGCGCCCGATGACGATCGCGAGCTCCACCTCGAAGTGCGTCTGATGCTCCGGAAACGCGATCTCGATCGTGCCCTCGTGGGGCAGCAATGAACTGGGCGCCTTGAACCAGATCAGCGGGGTGCCGAGCGGCGTCCGTTTCATTTCCGCGATGTGATCGGCGTAATTTAAGCCGACGGCGATCAACTTCGTCGGCTCCACCGGCACCTCGATCCGCAGCTGGCCGAGCGGCACTCGTGTTTCCGCGGGCGTGCCACCGAGCCAGGGCGCGCTCGTTAGGCGTTGCACCTCCTCGCCTTGCACTTCGCCGTAAAAGAATTCACCGCCCGATTCGAAACGCCCAAAGCTGCGCATGGACCCGCAGCCTTGCAGCGCGGCGGCGGACGTCAAGCGCGCCCTATCGGGGCACGATCGCGAGAAAATCGCGCACCGTCTTCCCCTCGCGAACCGAGAACACACCGTCGCTGCCGTTGCACCAGAAGCCGCTCGAGGAGCCGCCGTCGAGATTCAACGCGCGTGCGGTTTTCAAATCGCCCGTCGCTCCCGGCGTCGCGAGCAGATTTCCCAGCTGGGCCAGCGTGACGGACGAGCAGTAACCGATCGCGGCGCGTTCTCCCGCCACCAAAACAAACGTGCGCCTTGCCCTGCGCCCATCATTTAACCCCGGCACCGCCTGGCCCCGCTCGACCAGGAACGGACCGCATTGCCGCGCCGCACTGGGTTTGCTCTTGAGCGAAAACTCCGCGGCGCGCTGCACCTGCACGCGACCCTGCGACACACTCACTACCCCGCTCAACAAGCGCGCCTTCTGCTGCGGCGCGACTACCCGGCCGTCGCTGATCAGAAGTCCGACGACGCCGTAGTCGGGGTCGAAATAACCGCCGTTGACGCCCGCGATGGCTTGCTCGCGCTTCATCGTGTCCGCCACGCTCGCGTCAGGATTGGCGCCATTGTCGATCACGCGCAGGGTCGCCGTTTTCATCGGAAAAATCGCCAGGTGCAGCGTCGCTTTCGTCCCGGTGCCACTTTCCTCCGCACTCGTCGTCAGTTGAACCACCCCGGCGCGCCCAGTGCTCTGCGGCTCCGCGGCAAGGATCTTCCACTCCGCCCACGCGCTGCCTGTCCCGAGGAGCCAGAGGGCCGCCGCAACCCTAGCGACCTGGTTCATATTTCGCCAGGAGCGCCTGAAATTCCGGCGAGCTCCGAATTGGCTCCATCGAAGGATCAACCTTCAGCCAATTCACCGTCAAACCACTTGGTCGGCTGAGCAAGCCATCGAGCAGCTCAATCGCCTTCTCCTTCTCGCCCAGAATCGCATAGACCCGAGCCAACTCGGTGGTCGTCCTCGGTCCCTCGAAAGCGTCGACCGACTCGGGGAGCAACTCCGTCGCTCGCTTCGCTTCCGCGATCGCGGCGTCCTTCTCGCCCAGGCAGGCCAGCACCAGGGCCAGATTCGAGTGACGGGTGTGCTCTTGGGGCGCTTCGCGCACGCCAGCTTCGCCCGCCTCTCTGGCCTCCAGAAATGCGGCCCGCGCCTCCTCGATTTGGCCCAGGTTCAGATGAGCAACGCCTTCGAGCAGTCGCAGTTGCAGGCGATGGACCGGTTCCTGCGCTTTCCAATCGATCGCCTTGTTTTCCTCCTGTTGCCGCACCGCCAACGCCTCGGCATATTTTCGCTCCATCAAGAGAAAATTGATCTGCCCGATGACAAGCTTGGGCGGCAGTCCATGGCTTTCGTCCATCTTCAGCCCGCCCGAAGCGATCGCCCGCTTAAGCCCCGCGACCGACTCCCGCGCCACGCTGAGATCACCCCGTTCTTCGATCGCGAGCTTCGACTTGATTTCCCACAGGGAGGGCGATTTCGGGTTGATCTCGAGCGCGCGGTCGATCGTTCGATTCGCCGAGGCAAAATCACGCATCATCTGGTAGTTGAAGGCGAGATTCTGGAGCGTCCAGGTGTCCTTCGGATTCAGACCCGCCGCCTTCTCCATGTTTGCGGTCGACTCCGCCCAGCGGCCCTGACGCCGTTGAATCGCGCCGACTAGAAGGTAAACTTCGGCGTCATTCGGCAGACCGCGCTGCGCGAGCGCAAACTCCGCCAGGGCGCCGTTGAAATCGCGTTCTCCGTAGTAGAGAAAATAGGCACGCGCGGAGCGCGCCTCGGGCGAATCCGGCTGCAGGGCGAGGGCTCGTTCCGCGAGGCGGCGGGCCGATTCCCGGCGCGTCTCCGTCGGATCAAAGGTATGATAGCGCCAACTTTCGAGGGTGGAAAAATTAGCCGCCGCGCGCGCGAACTGTGGATCCAGTTGCAAAGCGCGTTCGTAAAGCTGGGCCGCCTGCCGCAGCTTTTCCGGACTGTCCAGTTGGCGGTGCAGCTCGTTGGCCTGCACATAAGCGAGATAGGCCTCGCCATTTTCCGTCGGCTTGCGCGTGAGCTGCTCCTTCTCCCGCGGCGAAAGCTGCGCCTGCAATTCGCTCGCAATCTTCTGCGCCAAATCCGTCTGGATGGCAAAGACATCGGTCAAATCGCGATCGTATTCCTGCGCCCAGACGTGCGCATCGTTGGCCGCGTTGATGAGCTGCACGTTGATGCGCACTTTGTTGCCCGAGCGGCGCACCGTGCCTTCCAGAATCGCGGCCACGCCCAGCGCCTTCCCGATTTCCCGCACGCTCGAGGGCCGGCCGCGATAGCCCATCACGGAAGTGCGCGAGACCACCTTCAGGTCACCGATCTTCGAGAGGTTGGTCAGGATGTCGTCCTGGATGCCGTCGGCAAAATAGGCGTTTTCCTTGTCGTCGCTGAGATTCTCGAACGGCAGGACGGCGATCGATTTTTCCATCTTCCCGGCCGAAGCGCGCGGCAGCAAAAAGAAACCGGCCGCGCCCGAAATGAAAATGCCCGCGAGCGCGAGGATCAGAATATTGCGCCGGCGATGTGACGGAAGCGCGGACTCAAGTTTCGGCGTCGTCCGAATGCCCTGCGGAGTGACGTCGAATGCCCACGCCAAAATCAGGGCGACGGGGAAACCGAGGAGGAGGAGGACGACCGTGAAGCGGAGCGTCCAGTTCGGCAGTTCCCAGGCCGGGAATACCGCGGAGGCCAATTGAATAATGCCACCGGCCGCAATGACATACGCCACCGCCACGCGGTAAACTTTTCGCCGTTTTAGCTCCTCGAAAAAGCCGCTCACGGAGACAGCTTTCTCGACCGCCTCGCAAAGGCAAGTCCGTTCCCGCCGGCCAAATCGAAAAACGAATCGGCCGCGCCTACTTCATCCCAGTCGCGAAGGCGGTCTGGAAGTGCGGGCTCTCTTTTTCACGGGAGACGACCTTCACCTCAATGTTCATCGGGAGTATCTCAATCTGCGCATCCCCGGTTAGACAAGCGCGATCTCGGAACGTTGCGCCGCGCGCGACACCTCCCCTCAGCGGCGCGCTTCCGGTCCCACCAGCTTCTGGAATCGCGGATTCTGCCGCAGCACATCCCAAGTCGGGTCCAGCCGCAGCTCCGCGTGCGTGATCCCGGCCGGCGTCTCGACGGAGCGCTCCAGCAACGCCAGCGCCTCCGCGTGCTCGCCCACAAAGGTATGAATGCGCGCCAGGCTGATCGTCAGCAGCGGACCATCGAACGCATCCTTCGTTTCCGGCAGCAGCTCCATCGCCTGCCGGCCCGCGCGCAAAGCCTCCTCCTTGCGGCCCAGTCCGGCCTCGATCAAGCCCACCAGAATGTGCCGGGCAGCGTCGCCGGGACTGGCGGCGAGCGCGTTTTCCGCCACGACTCGCGCCTCCTCGTAGGCGGCGTGAGCCTTTTCCTCGTCCCCCATCGCGCGGTAAATCTGCGCCGCGAGGAATGATTTCGGCAGCGGCGCGCTCGTCTCGCCGCGCATGTTTTCAAACGGGCTCCGCGCCAGCGCCGCCAGCCCCTCCGCAAACTTTCGCTCAAAGAAAAGGACATTGAACCGCGCCAGCGCCGTCACCGGATTCGGATCGACGCCTCCCGGACTCTCCGCCAGCAACCCGTGGAAACGGGTGAAATCGCCCTGCGCGTAAACGTCCACCCAGGCCCGCTCCGCCTGGATCTCAAATGCGTCCGGTGCGAGGCGCAACGCGCGGTCGAAGGTTTTCGCCGCCGCCGGGTAATCGCGCGTCGCCATGTAGTTCAAGCCGAGGTTTTCGATCAGCACGGCATCGTTCGGATTCAGGGACACCGCGCGAAGGTAATGCTCGGTCGACTCCTTCCACCGTCCCTGCCGGCGCTCGATCGCGGCGATCGCCCGCGGGATCGCCGCCTCATTTGGGAGATCCCGGCCCGCGATCTCGAATTGCCCGAGCGCCGCCCCGTAATCACGCTCGCCATAGTAATGAATAAACCCCTGCGCGAGGTGCGCCTCCGGCAGATCCGGCTGCAGCCGGAGCGCTTCATGCGCCGCGACGCGCGCTTTCTCCAGCCGCGCCGGCGCTGGATCGATCGATTGGTAAAGCCAGCTTTGCAGGCGGGAGAACTGCGCGTGGGCAAGCGCAAACTGCGGATCGAGCGCGAGGGCCTCCTGGAAAAGCGGCTCCGCTTGTTTGCGCTTCTCGGTATCGGGGCCGCTCGCGATCGCCTGGGCCCGGAGATAAAGCAGATAGGCATCGCCGTTCTGCGTCGGGCGCAGGTCCATCCGCGCCTTTTCGCCGGGCGAAAGTTTGGCCCGTAGCTGCGACGCTATTTCCTGCGCCAGCGCGCTCTGGATGGTGAAGACATCCGTCAGGTCGCGCTCGTACACCTCCGCCCAGATGTTTTCATCGGTCGCGGCGTTGATCAGCTGCACGTTCACTCTCACCCGGTTGCCTTCCCGCCGCACGCTCCCCTCCAGGAGCGCGCTCACCCCGAGCGCGCGACCGATCTCCCGCATATTGTGCGCCTTCCCCCGGTAGGCCATCACCGAGGTCCGCGAGATCACTTTCAAGTCGCTGATTTTCGCCAATGTCGTGAGCACGTCATCCTGGATCCCGTCGGCGAAATGCTCGTTCTCCTTGTCGTCGCTGAAGTTATCGAACGGCAGCACCGCGATCGATTTCTCCATCCATCGGTGCATCACGCGCGGGACGACCAGAAATCCAGTCACCGTTGCAAGCGCCACCCCGATCGCCGCCAGCACATACACATTCCGGCCTCGCGCGCCCAGCGCCACCGGGGCACGCCCCGGCGCCACCCGGTCCGCCGTGCGATCGAATCCATGCGGACCGAGATCGAAGGCCCACGACACGACGAGCGCGATCGGAAAACCGCCGAGAACGCCGAGGATCACGAGCCGCAGCGCCCACGCGGGCAGTTCGAGCGCGGGAAAAACGGTGGCCGCGACCTGAATCAGCAGCCAGCCGACAACCGCATAACCACCTGCCGCGCGGCCCACCTTGCGCCGCCGCAGTTCACCAAAAAACCCGCCTTCCGCGGACCTGGGTTGGTCGTCTCCTCCTTGCACCGCGACAACGTAGCACGATCAAATGCGATCCGTGGACCACCTGAAGCACAGCTCACGAGAGCGAGCGCCGTCTTCCGAACTCGCTCCGCAACCTTCGTGCCGGCCCTGACGGTGTGCACGTTTACTTCACGCCGGTCGCGAAGACCGTCTGGAAATGCGGGCTCTCCTTTTCGCGGGAGACCACCGTGACCTCGATGTTCTTGAACCCGGCCGCTTCCAGCCACTGGTGCAACTGCACTTCGCTGAAGCCGAGCCAGTGGTCGGCGTAGAGGTCGCGCGCCCGGTCGAACTGGTGGCTGAGGAGATCGAGGATGACGAGCCGGCCGCCCTTGCGCAAAATCCGGTGCGCCCCGGCGATCGCCCGCTCCGGGTGGATCGCGTGATGCAGCGCCTGGCTTAGAATCGCGAGGTCGATCGTCCCTTTCGGGATGGGCGGATCTTCGATGTCGCCGAGGCGGTATTCGAGATTCGTGAAGCCGTGCTCCTTCGCCAGCTTCGGCGCCGAACTCGACCATCTTCGGCGAATTATCGACCGCGATCACCTTCTTCGCGCGTCTTGGCGAGCAGCTGCGAGAGCGTTCCCTCGCCCGCGCCGAGATCGGCGACGTTCATGCGCCGGCAGCAAGCGCGATCAGCGTGTGCGCGAGCGCCTGCCACGAGCGCCCCGGGCACATAACTGCGGCCGAATTTCCCCGCCAGCTCGTCGAAATATTCGCGGGCTTTGTCCTGCCGTTTCCGCAGCGTGACCTTGAGCGCCGTGCGATCCCGCGCCGTCTCCGGCATCTCCCGCGCGAGCGTCCGCGTCAGCTCGCTCACTTTGGCGCGAGCCGCGTCCTTGCCGTCGGGTTCCGTCAGGCCGTAATAGACGTTTTTCCCGGCGCGGCGGTCGTTCACCACGCCGGCCCGTTTCAACTGCGCCAGATGGCTGGAAATGCGCGATTGGCCCATCCCGAGGATCTCCTGCAGCTCCGCGACGGAGAGCTCCTCCTGCTCGAGCAACAGGAGCAGACGAAGCCGCGTCGGGTCGGCCAGCATACGGAGGAAATTTAACGTTGACGCCATGAAGGAGTGATCCGACGATACATCTACGCATCATGATTGGTCAATATGATCAGGTGATGCCGGGTCAGGTTTCAGGGTTCAGACCCGCTGCGCCTCGTTTCCTGAATCCTGAACCTCGAAACCCGAATCCTTTACAACCATGCCCCGTCGTTTCATTTTTTCCTCCGAATCCGTCGGCGAAGGCCACCCGGATAAAGTTTGCGACACCATCTCGGATGCCGTGCTCGATGCCTGCCTGGCGCAGGACAAGAACAGCCGCGTCGCCTGCGAAACCTACGCCAAGAGCAACATCGTCATCGTCGGCGGCGAAATCACGACCGAACGCCGAAGCACTCGAGAGTCTACGATCGACAGATCGTGCGCGATGCCGTGCGCGAGATCGGTTACGTGAACGACGACGACGTCTTCCACGCCGACCAGATTTTCGTTCAGAACATCATCACCGGCCAGATCGCCGGACATCGCGCAGGGCGTGGATGCAAGCGGAAGCGGAAGGCAAAGGCCACGCCGAGCAGGGCGCGGGCGACCAGGGTTTGATGTTCGGCTTCGCCTGCGACGAGACGCCGGAACTGATGCCGGCGCCGATCATGTTCGCGCACCGCCTCGGCCGCGAGCTCACGCGCATTCGCAAGAGCGGCAAGTGCAGTGGCTGCGGCCCGACGCGAAGTCGCAGGTCTCGGTCATCTACGAGGACAACAAGCCGATCGGCATTTCCAACGTCGTCATCTCCACGCAGCACGCGGCGGACGTGAAGCACAGCGAGATCAAGGATTTCTGCATCGAGGAAGTGATCCGCAAAGTGCTTCCCGCAGAGCATGCTGAACGACGAGACGGAATTTCTCATCAATCCCGACCGGCCGTTTCGTGGTCGGCGGTCCGCAGGGCGACACCGGCCTGACCGGCCGCAAGATCATCGTCGACAGCTACGGCGGCATGGGCCGGCACGGCGGCGGCGCGTTCTCCGGCAAGGATCCGAGCAAGGTCGATCGCAGCGCCGCTTACATGGGCCGCTGGGTCGCGAAGAACGTCGTCGCGGCTGGGCTCGCGACGCGCTGCGAAGTGCAGTTCGCCTACGCCATCGGGCATCCGCAGCCGGTCAGCGTGCACATCGATACCTTCGGCACCGGCACGGTGGACGAAGAAGCAGATCGAGCAGGCGGTGAAGCAAGTCTTCAGCTTCAAGCCGGCCGACATCGTCAAGCAGCTCGATCTGCTCCGCCCGATTTACTCGCAAGACCACCAACTACGGCCACTTCGGCAAGAGACGATCCGGACATCACCTGGGAACGCACCGACAAAGCCGACGCGCTGAAGAAAGCCGCGCGAAGTAACTCCAATCAGAACCATACAAATATGAGCACTACAACTACGACCGAACCAAGACGACACGACTACAAAGTCGCGCGACATCACCCTGGCCGATTGGGGCCGCAAGGAAATCGCCATCGCCGAGAAGGAAATGCCCGGCCTGATGTCGATCCGCGAGAAATACGCCGCCGAGCAAGCCGCTCAAGGGCGTGCGCGTCACCGGCTCGCTGCACATGACGATCCAGACCGCGGTGCTGATCGAGACGCTGGTCGATCTCGGCGCCGACGTGCGCTGGGCTAGCTGCAACATCTTCTCCACGCAGGACCACGCCGCCGCCGCGATCGCCGAAGGCCGGCGTGCCGGTCTTCGCCTGGAAAGGCGAGACGCTCGAGGAATACTGGGAGTGCACCTGATCAGGCGATCGTCGTTCCCCGACGGCAAAGGCCCGCAGCTCGTCGTCGATGACGGCGGCGACGTGACGCTTCTTCATCCACAAAGGCTACGAACTCGAAGAAGGCAGCGACTGGGTGAACACCGCGAGCGGCAGCCACGAAGAGAAGGTCATCAAGGACCTGCTCAAGAAGATCCACGCGCGAGAACCCGTTCATCGCTGGCACGAGCTGGTGAAGGAATGGCGCGGCGTCTCCGAAGAGACCACCACCGGCGTGCATCGCCTCTACAGATGCTGGAAGCCGGCAAGCTGCTCGTTCCTGCGATCAACGTGAACGACTCCGTCACGAAGTCGAAGTTCGACAACCTCTACGGCTGCCGCCACTCGCTCGTCGACGGCATCAACCGCGCGCTCGACGTGATGATCTCCGGCAAAGTCGCGGTCGTCTGCGGCTACGGCGACGTCGGCAAAGGCTGCGCGCAGTCGCTCCGCGGCCAGGGCGCTCGCGTCATCGTCACCGAGATCGATCCGATCAACGCGCTGCAGGCCGCGATGGAAGGCTACGAAGTCACCACGATCGAAGACACCCTCGGCCGCGGCGACATCTACGTCACCACCACCGGCAACGTCGACATCATCACCTTCGAGCACATGTCGAAGATGAAGGACCAGGCGGTCGTTTGTAACATCGGCCACTTCGACAACGAGATTCAGGTCGACAAGCTGAACAACTACGCCGGGCGTGAAGCGGACTGAACATCAAGCCGCAGGTGGACAAGTACACCTTCCCGGACGGCCACGAGATCTTCCTGCTCGCGGAAGGCCGCCTCGTGAACCTCGGTTGCGCCACCGGCCACCCGTCGTTCGTGATGTCGAACTCGCTTCACCAACCAGGTCGCTCGCGCAGCTCGACCTCTGGAAGAACAAGGACAACTACAAGCCCGGCGTCTACATCCTGCCGAAGAAGCTCGACGAAGAAGTCGCCCGCCTGCACCTCGAGAAGATCGGCGTGAAGCTCACCAAGCTCACGCAAGAAGCAGGCCGACTATCTCGGCGTGCCGGTCGAAGGCCCGTACAAGCCGGAGCACTACCGCTACTAATTCCCCGCTCGCCTCGGCGACCATCCAGAAGCCGCCGCCGGAGCAATCCGGCGGCGGTTTTTTCTTTCCACAGATTACGCAGATTTCACAGATTTGAAGAACAGCAGGCGCCCGCATGTCTCTCCTCTAAAAATCTGCGTTAATCTGCGAAATCTGTGGACGAACCCGGCCCTCGACGCAGCGAGGCGGCTACAGCGCCGCGGCCAGTGCGGCCCCGATCCTGCTTTGATATAGCGCATGGTCCCTGTCCTCACCAACTTCGTCTCCGGACCCGCTCACGTTGTCGTCTTTCCTGCCGTCCCGGTGGAGGACTGGCGGAAAGATTTGCGCGGAGTCATCGAAACCGTGCACGGCTGCGAAGCCACCCACCTCACTTCGGAAGTCTCAGCGCAGTTCGCCGGAGTCTGGCAGGGAGCCATTGAGACCTACTACCTCGCCGGGTGCGCCGCCGCGCGGAAGTGCTATGCCTGGCGCCGCCGCACCGCGGAGCGCTCCGAGTACGTCATCGTCCTGGAAATCTCTCCCGTTTGCTCCGCTCTCACCGCCTTGGAGCACGCCGCCCAGTCGTAACCGGGCGCACGCCGTCCGCGACCGGCTCCAGTCCCCGCGCCCAGCTGATGCGCGGAGCTCAGCGCGAGCGTCCATTCCTCGTCTACCAACTGACCGCGCTTCCGGTGCACACGCTTGTTTGCTTTGAATGTCTTCGACCGGAATGCCGACCATTTTGGCCTCTAGGCGTTCCGAGAAACGCAGCGCGATGGGTGGCGAGAAACGCGCCCTCGGGTAGCGCGGCATCGTTCGGAAAGCAGAGCGACTCTCCAGCGTAGGCGCCAAAGTTTTCCGTCACCATTCGCTGCGACAGCTCGGCCTTTAGTCGAGGCGAAATTAGCAGCCGAAAAGCGTCATCAAAAGCGATTAGGTAGCGGTCGAAGGCTGCGTCGTGCAGTCGCGAGAGGCTGAGCCCGTTGCGGACGTTGAGCCGGTGCTCGGGGTGACTGCGCCAAGGCAGAATGTGCGACGCAACGAGCAACTCCCGCACGGCGAGCCCGGTGAGCGCACAGACGCCCCCGCAGTTGTTGATGACCGCATCGCGAAAAGTACTCCTGTCCGCGACGCAGCTTCGTGTTTCCCATCGCTTCCGTCGGACCGCTCGGCGGGCATTTCCGCAGTCGCACGCCTTCCTTGGGCAGTACCTCGAGCTCGCTTGATTCGTCCGCGCCGAATAGGTTGCGCAACGCTTGCTCGCTCGCCGGCACGGTCTCATTCAGGTCGGCGTGAAACTCGTTCCAAATCGTCCGATCGAGCGTGCTCGCGCCGACCAGTCCCTTAATTCCCCGCAGTTTCAAGGCCGGATCAAGAGAGGCAAAGTTCGACAATTTCATCGCCACGCTGTTCGCGGGGCGGCCCAACTTCTCTGCCAGCGCGATGATGGCCGGCTGCCTCGCGTGGAGCTGCCCGAACGTGAGCTTGTGATAAAGATTGAGCGCAACGAGCAGCTCGTCGTGCGTCCAATTCTGACGCGGTGCCCTGATTGTGGCTCTTGAACGCTCGCCGCCGGGGATCTCGACAGTCCCGACGACATCCTCATTTCGTCCACCACGAATCAACTTGCTTTCGACACGCCCGTGCAACCATCCCTTTGCAAGTGCCCCGACATACATCGGCATCGAGTCGCCACGACGCCACTCTGCCGGCAAGAACACTTCTCCAGTGTATCGCTTCCCATTCACCGTCCAAGCCGCTCCAGAAAACCGTTGCACTCGGCCTTCGTTAACTGCGCGCTCCAAAGGGTAAATCTCGAACGGTTCACCGTTCCTTGAAACCCACCCGTGAGCCTCACCTGCCGCGAGAACCTTACCCGGATTTGCCCATCTCAGATGATTCACTCCAATTACCAACGGCGGTCGGATTTCACAGAGACCAGTCGGGATGGAAACGCCTTTGCTTCCAATAGTGATGAAGTTCGCGTTCACGAAGATTAGTTTAGTCCGCGCGGGTGAGCGTGGTGAAGACAAACTGCCTGCCCACCACAGGAAAACCTAGCAAGTAGCGAGCGCACGAAACAGTCCCTTCCGCGTCCGTGGCATGGCTGCCCGCAGCCCGATACTCGCCGTTGCCGAAGAACCGAGTGGAATGGTGGGCTGCGAAGCTGGGGCAAAACAAGCTACGGGATCAGTTGGTCACGCGAGCGCTCAAACGCCAGGGCTGGCGGGTGGTGCGGGTGTGGGAATGCGATCTGGCGCGGAAGAATTGCGGCCGCGCATCGCGCGTCGCGTGCTCCCGTGCGCTCCGTTCTGCGAAATCCCCTGCGAAGCACTCACCGGCGGCAGCAGGCGGCGCGCGCTGCACCGCGTACCGGTGTCATGTCGGGCGGGTCGGATCAGCGCCCGTGATGGCCGCGCCCGTGGTAGCCGCGATGCCCGTGGAAGCGCCGGTAGCCGTAGCCGTAGGCGCCGAACCGCGGCCCGTAATAGGCGTAGCGTGGGAAGACCACGATCCGCACGGGCGGCGGCGGGACGTAGTAAACCCGCCGCGGCGGAGTGTAATTGTAGCGCGGGGCGGGCGCATACTCCGGTTCCACCACTTCCGTGCCGGCGCTCGCGCGGGGGACGGCCGCGAATCCAACGGCGCAGACCGCCAGTGCCATGAGACCAGTTTTCTTCCAGATCATCGATTCCTCCCGGTTGATTTGGTGATTGAACCAGCAAAACGCCGGGGAGTTGCAGAAGAGTTGCTCTGTGTCCGGCGAGGCCTTGCTGGACGATCGGCTGATCGCGCACGGCCGCGGCGGCCGCTCAGGTTTTCGTCCACAGATTCCGCAGATTTACGCAGAGGAGGTTGTTCCACGTCGCTGTGCAACATGCGGCGCGGGATTGGTTCCCGTGTCCGGGAATTCGCTGCCTGATCTTCGTCGATGCGGCGCGGAGTGTGGGTGCCTATCCTGCGCGCATGAAGAAAGCATTTCGCATCGTTCCGTTGTCCACCGAGGTCGCGCAGGAGGCGCGACGGGTTGCGGCCACCGGTCAACCGGATCACCAGGTCGTCGTCGCCGACTCGCCGAACGCGTTTCCGTGTCGTCATTGCTTACGCTGGGCCGCGCCCGGCGAAGCGATGATTCTGTTTCCCTACCAATCCATTCGCGCCGATCGACCCTACGCGGAAAGCGGACCGATCTTCGTCCACCAGGAGCCGTGCGAAAAGTATTCCGAGGTGGACGAATATCCCGCCGCCTTCCGGAAGGGACGCGTCGTTCGCGGTTACAATGTCGCGTGATGAAGATCATCGCCGCGGAAGTGGCCGAGGACGATCCGGAAGCAGTCATCGAGGAGATGCTCGACAATCCCGACGTCGCCTTCCTGCAGGTGCGCAGTGTGACCCGTGGCTGCTTCACGATGAAGGTGGAGCGCGCCTGATCGGGGGACGGCTTCTTCGCCAACGCGATTGACCTTCGGGAGAGCAGGGCTATCGAATAGCGCAGGGTTCAGTAGCCATGCCGACCAGCTCCCGTCCCAGTGGCGTTCGTGTTACCACGAACGAAGCGATCGCGGTGGATCCCACCGCGGACGCCGCTCCGGGCGGGCGGCGCCGGCGATCCGGCCGGTTGTTCGGACCGACGCCGCTGCCGGGCCCGCTTCTTCAGATTCGAGCGCGCGGACGGGCCGATCTGCTGGCGGCCTTCGCGGCGCAGGAGATGACGATCGTCGATGAGGTGGATCTGCAACCGCAGCCCGCTGCTGGAACCGGAACCCGTGGCACGGCCCCGCGCTCGGCGAGCGCCACGCTCGAGCTTGACGTCGACGCAGACGAAGAAGCGGTCGTGCTGCTCGAGCAGGACGGCCTTTACTCCTGGCATTTCCCTTCTCACGCCGAAGCGAGCGCGCCCAAAGCCTCCCGTGGACGTCGCGGCCTGGCGCCCAGCGGCAGAACCGCGCGGTTTCACGCTCGAATTTCAGAGCGGTCCCGGAGCCGCTGGCGCGCCGCAGCAACGCGGGCTGATAAAGGATTTCGTGATGGCGCGGGCGCGCGCGGTTGTCCTGAAGTTTGCGGCCAAGGCGGCGGTGGGGGCAGCGCTCCAGCTCTTCGAGCGCAAGGTGCGACGCGGGTTGGTCGTGATGGAGGGCGATGAGCCGCAAAGCTGGCGCCTGATCGAAAATCTCTCCGCGCTCAAACTGCCAGCCGATCGGCCGGCGCGGCTGCTCCTGTTTGTCCACGGCACATTCAGCAGCACGGCCGGCAGTTTCGGCGCGCTCGGCGTCACGCCCTGGGGCCGGGTGTTTCTCGAGGCGGCCCGAGCGAATTACGACGCGGTCATCGGATTCGATCATCCAACGCTGAGCGAAGATCCCCTCGCGAACGCCAAAGACCTGCTGCAGCGGCTCCAGCTCAAGGCGCTGCCGCATCCGCCGCGAATCGACGCCATCAGTTACAGCCGCGGCGGTCTCGTCCTGCGCAGTCTGCTCGAATATTTGCTCCCGCAGGCAAAGCCGAACGCCGAAATCCTGCGCACGATTTTTGTCGCGGTGGTCAACGGCGGGACGCTGCTGGCGAAGCCCGACAACTGGCACACGCTGATCGATCTTTACACGAACCTGGCCGCGGCGGCCTGCCGCGCGGTCGCGCTCTTCCCGCAGGTCACCTTCGGCGCGTTGCTCACGCGCGAGATCGTTCAGGGAGTCGGCGCGTTCGCGAAATATCTGGCCACGGAGGCAGTCACGCGCGGCGGCATTCCGGGACTCGCCGCGATGGAGCCGGACGGAGATTTCGTGCGCCGCCTGAACGAAACGCAACCCGGCCAGACCGCGCCGGCGGCAAGCCAGTCCTACGCGGTTGTCTCCCGGTTTACGCCGCGACTCGCGCTGCAGGAGGGCGAGATTCCGCGCCAGTTGATCATGGCCCTAACGAACGGCCTGGTAGACCGGCTGATGGGCGAAGCCAACGACCTGGTCGTCAACACTGCCTCGATGACGATGATCGATTCGGCGGCGGGAACCTTCATCAAGGATCAGCTCGACTTCGGCGTCAACGGCGTCGCCTATCACACGAATTATTTCCTCCAGCCGCAGACCGCGAATGCGTTAACCCGCTGGTTGCAATTGCAGGCTCCGCCCACCGCCACGCCGGCGCGCCGCCGAAGCTTCCTGCCGCCGGGCGGGGCCAGCCGGCTGGAGGTTCCCGCCCGCGTGGATACCGACGTGCTCGTGCTCGGCGCGAATGAGCCGGTGGATGAAGCGGCAGCGGCAATTCGGAGCGCCGCGCCGAGCTATGTCGTGCTCGAGCGATTGCACGCCGGCGAGACGCTGCGCTATGCCTATCCCGCCGAGGAACTCATGGCAGAGGCCAAGGCTGCGGCGAGCATGGGAGGACGCATGCCTTCGCTGCTCGAGGCGTTGAACCTGCATGAATTTCAAGCCTCGCCCGCCGCGCCGGTGCACGCCCTGCCGGCGGTCGTGCCATCGAGCGGCCACCCGACCGGTGCGCGCTTGGTGGCGCTCGACCACGACCGCGTCGTGGGAGTTGTCCCGGAAAGTGCAAAGCCATTGACGGTCACCGAGTTGGTCGCGCTCGCGCAACACACCATCGCCCCGTCGAACACCACCCAGCGGATTGTGCGACGCCGTGGACTGCCCACCTACGCCGGCGCGGCTCCGCCGATGCCGATGGCCATGCCTCCCGCTGCCGCCCCCGCTCCGCCGCCGGTCCAAAAAGTGACCTGCCATTTCCGCGCGGAAATGGAGGACGAAGTCGAACTCAAAAAGATTGCCACCGTCGAAGTGACAATCTCCCGGGAGGTCATCGGCAAGCTCGTCTCGCAAGCAGCGGCGGAGAGCAAGGCCGAGGTGGATACGAGCCGGAAGCTGATCGTGCAGCTGCTCCCAAAGGTGAACTTCGACGCCGCCGGCGACACGCGCGCTGATTTGGATCTGCCCGCGGCGGGCCAGCCGGCGCAGCTCTATTTCGACGTGCAGCCAACCCATGAAGGCGAAGGCGAAATCTGGATTGTAATCCGCCAGGGCCAGGTCCCGCTGGTAAATCTGATTCTGCGTCCGCGGATCGTGGCCCGGCGCAGCCACCCGGCGCGCCGGATCGACGCCCCCGCCGTCACGACCGAAGCCCCGGCGTTGGCAGAGCCGCTGCACCAGCTCCGCATCTTCGAGCGGCGGAAAGGGGACGAGGTTTCCTACCAGTTCATTTTCGATTCGCCGACGCTGAACCTGAACAGCATCTACGATTCAGCGCCGCTTCCGGGCGACCGCAATTCCTATGTGAATGGGCTCTACAAGGAGATCGAGGAGCGGTGGGTGAGCAGCGGGGAGGATGCCGCCGCCTTTAACGAAGATCTGCGCGCGTTTGGGGGAGACTTGTGGGACCAACTCTTCCCGGCCGGGTTGCAGGCCGAGCTCTGGCAACACCGCGACCGCATCCAAAGCATCATGGTCTTTTCAGAGGAGCCATTCATTCCGTGGGAACTGGTCCACATGAAAGAGCCGGGAAAACGGCTCGGCGCAAAGATCGATGTTCCTCGCCCAGAAGGGACTCGTGCGGTGGCTTCACAATTTCGGCTGGCCGCCGCAGAAGCTGGCCCTGCGTCCGGAAAGATGCCGCTACATCATCCCCGATTACCCGCATCCCGACTACCGGCTGCCCGAGGCGCTGGAGGAAGCGAAATTCCTCCAGGAAAAATTCGGCGCGACCGCCGTCGATCCGCAGGTCAACCCCGTGCGCACTCTGCTTCGTGACGGCGGAGCATTCGATCTCCTCCACTTCGCCGGGCATGGAGTCGCGGAGCACGAGAACATCGCGAATGCGCAGTTGATGCTGGAAGGCCGGGTCGAGAACGGCAGCTATCTCCCGGCTTATCTCAGCGCGACCACGGTCGAACAATTCGCCCGGCTCGATGACGCGGAAGGCAACCGGCCGATCGTGGTGTTGAATGCGTGCCAGGCCGGCCGCGCCGGTTACAAGCTCAGCGGCATCGGCGGATTTGCGCGGGCGTTCCTGACCGGGAAAGCCGGCGTCTTCGTCGGGGCGCTCTGGTCGGTGGGCGATCAGCCGGCGCGGACGTTTACCGAGCACTTCTACGAGCGGTTGCTCGCGGGCGATCGGCTGGCGGAAGCGGCGATCGCCGCGCGCGAAGTGGCGCGCAAGGCCGGCGAAGCGACCTGGCTGGCGTATGTCATTTACGGTCACCCCCACGCAATGGCAGCGCGCAGTGCTCGCTGAGCCCGGCGATGCGGTTATATTTCTTGGACGGGGCGCGGGCTGCGCCTTCCTTCTCCAGGTAGACGTCCCGCATGACACCTGCCTCGACATACTGGCCGGCGAATCCTCTGCCTCGCTTTGTCAGGGGGATTGAGGCCCAGCTCCCGTTTTCAAAAACGAAGCTGAGCGTGGAACTATCCGGGAGGTAACTCCAGAAGCCAGTTGTCTGGTTGCCGCCTGCCGGGGTGGCGGTGAATGCTCCTCCGGCGTCAAAATAGAAGCGGCTCGTCACTCCAGGCGTAATCGTCAGGACCCACCAGGTTCCACCCGGGTTAAAGTCAGATCCGGCGGGTTGGGCATCGCCATCCGTCTTGATGTTGCGGATCGCGGCTCGCGCCTGCTCGTCCATCTCATCCAGCACCTTGCTGCTCTTTTGCTGCATGCCCGCGAGGTCCTCCATCTGGCGCTTGATGTCGGCATACTCCTCGTCGTCCGACTTCGCCGCGTTCTTCGTCGCCGGTTGATTTGCAGAACCAAGCCCGTCGTCGACCATGTTCTTGGTCACCAAGGGGAGAGTCCGGAAGGTGTTCGACGGAGTGGCGTCGGCGGAATTGAACGAATTGAGGACCTTGTTCGAGGCCGGGTTCTTCGCCGGCACGTTCATTGGCTCCGGTTGAAATTTCGAGGGCGCCGGCTCGTCGACGAGTGCCGGCGTTTCCGCAGGAACAGGTTCGACGGACGCCATGTTCGCGCGTTTTTGTTTTTGCTGATTGCTCCAAACGCCCAGCCCCGCAACCGCAAGGAACGTCACAAGCATCCCGGTGAGCAGCCAGACCCAGCGCCGCGGACCGTGCAGCGCTGTTTGCGGTATAAACTGAGTTGGGGCCGCAGGTTGGGGTACGATCGGTTCCGCCGGCAGGGGCGGCGGTTGAAACCGCGGAGGGACGACCGTGTTCGGAGGTTCCTCGATCTTCGGCATCGCCGTCTTGTCGATGTCGAAAATGCGCCCATCGGGCGCGCGCAGGTAGAGCACCGGCGTTCCCCACTCGACCGTGCAACCGGCGGCAAAGACCGCCTTGCGCGCCTCCGCGAGGGCCGCGTCCACCGGGTAATCATCCGCGAGGGCGGCGTAGAAGCCGCTCGCGATCGCGATCGCCGCTTCATCGCTGACCTCAAACTGCATCGCGATCACGGCCGGAATGCCTTTCAGGACCAGACTCTGGGCGGCGCCGGAGAATGGGTCGGTCCGCGACGCGCGTGCACCTTCACAGGCATTGAGCAGCACGAGACGCAAGGCCGGTTCGTCCCGCAGATAGATGCCGAGATCAGGCCCGCTGACGAGCCGCTTCCTTCCATTCTCATCTTCGAGCGCGAGCACGCTCTCCTGGGTGAAAGGATCGAAGCTTCCATGGCCGACAAAATGGAAGATGTGGTACTGCTCCTTGCGCAGCTGGTTTTGCAAGTGGCTGAGCGTCGCCCTTTCGAGACGCTCCACGATCAGGAGTTTCCGCTCCTCCAGATGCTTCACCGCTTCCTTGAGTTTCTGCCATTCCTTCTCCACGTCGAGACACTCGACATCGGAAGGATTGGAGAGCATCACCAGGACGCGGAGCGGCGGGGTGACCGCGAGCGGCTTGACCGTTTCCGGCAGCTCGAAATAGCGGACGATCGGCGTCTCCGCGGAAAGGGCGAGAAACTCGCGACGTTGCGCCTGCCAGAGGTATTCCCACGGCAAATCCGCCAGCTCCGGGGTTTCCCCGAGGTGCAGACGAATGCGCAGCCCGTGACCGCCAGCTCTGGCGGCGTCGAAGCTTTTGCGGAACGCCGTTTGCAGGTCCTTCTGGAAAACCGTTTCGAAGAGCTTGCCCCCGAATTCACGGGCGGCGCGGTTCTCCGGTGAATCGGCTTTGCGCATCCCGGTGCGACGCTGGCCGATCTTGAGCAGATAGTTTTCCAGCTCGTGTTCCTGGAACGGCAGCCGAAAACCGTGCTGCCCACTGCCACCAGGCGACTGCAGGGTTTCGGCGCGATACCCGTTCTCGCTCTTCGTAAACCGAAGATCAAAATCAAGGTAAGCGTTCCCCTCCATGTCCGGCCTTTCGCAGGTCCCCTCCCGGGCGTCTCCCGGGGAGAGCCGCTGCCACCACCGCGCCTTATATCAAGTGGCCAGGCTGGGAGCAAGCATCCAGAATGAAGCGCCTGCTATTGGTGGGGATTACGAATAATGGTGCCGCCTTTCATCACGAGGCGCACCTGCCGGACGGCGTTGATGTCGCGCGTCGGATCACCAGCCACCACCACCAGATCCGCGAGCAGACCCGCGCGAATACGGCCGCGATCCGCGAGATGAAAGGCGTTGGCGTTGCCGCTCGTGGCCTGGCGCAAAACTTCAAGCGGCGTGAAGCCGTATTCGTTCACGAGCAGTTCCATCTCCAGCGCGTTTTCGCCATGCGCGAATACGCCCGCGTCTCCGCCCATCACAAAGGTCACACCGGCCTCCCGCGCGGCTTTCATGCTGGCGCGTTTGGCCTCGAGGCGCGGCGGTTCGGGATCGGTTCCTTTTTTCCAGCCGCCGTAGCGCGAGATCGCATCGCCCGCTGCCACCGTGGGACAGAGCGCGACGCCTTGTTGCTTCATGAGGCGAAACACTTCCGTGGTGCCTTCGTCGCCGTGCTCAATCGTTTCCACGCCCGCATTGATGGCGCGCCGCATCCCTTCAGGTGTGGTGGCGTGCGCGATGGTTGGCCGGCCAGCGGCACGCGCGATCTGCACAATCGCGGTCAGTTCCTCCGACGAAAAAGTCGGGCGTGCCGGCTCGTCTTTGCCCCAGCGGTAGTCGGCATACACTTTCACCACGTCAGCGCCCTTGCCGATCTGCGCCCGCGTGATCCGTGTGACCTCGTCGATTCCGCTCGCCTCCTGCGCGCCTTGCGGCAGGTCGATGTCAGTCGAGGCCTTCGGGCCATAGCTGCCGGTTGCAACGATCGCGCGCGTGGCGATGATCAGCCGCGGTCCCGGGATGATGCCTGACTCAATCGCCTGCTTCAGGCCGACATCGGCGTAACCGGCGCCTTCCGTGCCGAGATCACGCACGGTGGTGAAGCCAGCCTCGAGCGCTTGGCGCGCGTGCACGGTGGCGCGGGCGGTCCGGAGCGCCTGCGATTCATTCGTCACCTGATCGTTCCAGCTCGTCTCGTTGTATGGGTGCAGGAACAGGTGCGCGTGGCCCTCGATCATGCCCGGCATCAGCGTCTGACCCGGCATCTCGATCGCGCGTGCATCCGCCGGCGCTTCGACGTCCGGACCCGCCGCCGCGATCTTGTCACCGGTCACGAGCACCGCCCAACCGGCATGCATTTCCTGCCCGTCAAAAACTGCGGCCGGGCGGAGGAGAATCGATTCCGCGTGCGCCGAAGAAAGCAGCGCCAGCGCAGCGGCGGTAACGGCAACTCTCATCGCTTCTGCGCCACGATTTCGAGAAACATCGGCGTGGTGAACCACGAGTCCGGATCCGCGTCGGCGGCGGCAAACTCGCGCAACACGTCAGCCGCCCACGTGTCGCTGACGCGGCCGAGCTCGCGCAGCCGGGCGACATTGATTTCGACGAAACTCTTCGGCCATTGCCAGGTGTAATCGCGCGGTGAAACCGTGCGCACGCGCGGCCGGATTTCGAGCACCCGAAAGCCGGCCTCGCCCAGCAACTGCGGCAACTCGCGCGCGACGTTTGGATTACCGCCGGCCATGTTCCAGCTGGCCATGACCTCCGTGCAGAAGCTCTCCAACGCCGGCCGCACCGGCATGAAACGGAAGGTCGCGTAATCGCTGGTACTCGTGAAACACGACGACCCCGCCCGGGCGGAGCGCGCCGGCGATGTTCGCGACCAACCTCGGCGGCGACGAAACAAAATTCGCGACCCAGCGACACCAGGCCGCATCGTAGTTCAGTTCGCCCAGCGACATCTCCATCAGATCGGCTTCGCGGAACTCGACATTGGCGACGCCGCGGCTTCGGCACCGCGCGCGGGCCACCTCGAGAAAGCGCGCCGAGCGCTCCACCGCCAGGACCGCGCCGGCTGGTCCCACGATCTCCGCCAAATCCGCGGTCGCGTAGCCCGGACCGGCCCCGATGTCGATCACGCGCCAGCCGTGCGTGAGCCCCACCCGCTGCCAGCACGCCGTCACCACATGGCGCCAGACGCGATGCTGCAAGCCAAGGCGCGCGACTTCCTCGTCGTGCGTCCCGAGAACGTAATCGGTCTCACCTGCGCTGCTGCTCACAACCGCAGATCATGCCGCGTTTGCCCGATCGCGCCCATCGGAAAATTGCGGGCGCACGGTCCGGAATTCGGTGCCTGAATATCGTTGCTGCGCGGCCCGAAGGGTTGCGTTTAGGCTATCAGCGAGATGGAATTACTCCCACCACCCGACACCATGTATCGCGCGTTGCATGACCGCGATCCCAGCTTCGAAGGCATCTTCGTGGCCGGCATTCGCACCACCGGAATTTTCTGCCGGCCAACCTGCGCCGCGAAAAAGCCCGCACCCCAAAATGTGGAATTTTTCGCCACCTCGGCGGATGCCTTGCTCGGCGGCTACCGGCCTTGCCTGCGCTGCCAGCCGATGGATCCGGCCGGCCAGGCTCCCACCCTGATCAAGCGGCTGCGAGCGGAAGTGGAGCGGGCGCCGGGCGGCCGCATCACCGACAAGGAACTGCGCGCGCTGGAGATCGATCCGTCGACGGCGCGGCGCCAATTCCTGCGGCATTACGGCATGACGTTTCAAGCCTATCACCGGGCGCGGCGCATGGGTCTCGCCCTGCGCGAAGTGCGCAATGGCGCCCGTGTCGACGAAGCGCAAACAGAGAGCGGGTTCGAATCGGCCAGCGGATTCCGGGAGGCGTTCGTCCGAATTTTCGGCGAAACGCCGACGGTGGCGAAAGAGCGCGCGTGCCTATTGGCAGAACGCATCGAGACGCCTCTCGGCGTCATGATCGCGGTCGCGGACGATGCGGGACTGCGCCTGCTGGAATTTGCCGATCGGCGCGCGACCGAACGCGAACTGCGTTTGCTACGGGAACGCCTGCGGACCTCCATTGTTCCGGGCGAACACCGCTTTCTCACGCAGATCCGCCGTGAGCTGGACGACTACTTTGCCGGCCGAAGCCTGGAGTTTCAGACCACGCTGGCGCCGGTCGGATCCGATTTTCAGCAGCGCACCTGGGAGCTACTGCGCACGATTCCGCCGGCGGAAACGCGCTCCTACGGCTGGATGGCGGAGCATCTCAAGGTTCCGGGCGCGCAGCGCGCGGTCGGTCGCGCCAATGGCACGAACATGCTGTGTCTAGTGATCCCGTGTCATCGCGTGATTCGCGCCGACGGCACCTTGTGCGGCTACGGTGGCGGACTCTGGCGCAAGAAATGGCTGCTCGACCACGAGCGGAAGTTCGCGGGACAGCAACACGCCGCCTGATAAACGCGGCGACGCGGGCGCGGGCGGCGGCGGCGTCATTTTGATCCTTCTTGTCATCCCCGGCGAGCTTGGCGAACCTAGCGAGCCATGAGATTGCCGCGGCAGAGTTACCAGGACATCGAACGCATCATTGAATTCGATTTCGTCCGGGCGACCGAAGCGGCGGCTCTGAATTCACTGCAGTGGCTCGGGCGCGGCGAGAAAGAGCTGGCCGACGAAGCGGCGTGCGATGCGATCCGCGGGATGTTCGACCTGATGAACATCTGCGGCGAAGTCGTGATCGGCGAAGGGATCAAAGATGACGCGCCGGGTATTTTCAAGGGCGAACACCTCGGGACATGGATCCCGGGTTCGCCGGCGTTTGATATCGCGCTCGATCCGATCGACGGCACGACGAACATCTCGAAAGGGGCGCCGAATTCGATCACCTGTATCGCGGCGGCCACTCCGGAGGAAGGAGTGAAGGTGGCGCTGCGCGACATCCCTTCCTTCTACATGATGAAGCTCGCCTACGGACCGGCGGTGGTGAACGCGATGCAGATCGCGGGGATCGAAACCGTGAAGCTGGAGAGCCCGGTCGAGGAGATCCTCATCAGCGTGGCCAAGGCATTGAACAAGCGCGTGCAGGACGTGGTCGTGATGTTGCTCGACCGCCCGCGACACAAGGAAATCGTGGCGGAAATCCGCCGGGTGGGTGCGTCGCTGCGCATGATCAGCGACGGCGACATCGCGGCGGCGATCGGGCCGGGGATTGCGGACAGCGGGATCGATCTTTACTTCGGCATTGGCGGTTCGCCGGAAGCGGTTCTGGCCGCGGCCGCGATCAAATGCCTCGGCGGCGACATGCAATGCCGGATGTGGCCGCGGGACGACAAGGAACGCGACGAACTGATCGCCACCGGCTATAAGGACGACCTCGACCGCGTGTTCTATGCTGACGATCTGGCGAACGGGCAGCACATTATCTTCTGCGCCACCGGGATCAGCGACAGCGCGCTTTTGCCCGGGGTCAAGACCAAAGGGGCGCAGACGATTACCTACTCGGTGTTGATGCGCGCCAAAAGCAAGACGGTCCGATTCATTCGGGCCGCGCACGATCTGCAAAACAAGACGATCCATTTGCGCTCAACGAATCGCGAGCACCGGATCTGAGTCGCGGACGACCAACAACTGCCTGAGGACCCTTACCTTACGTCGACGCGACCGGCGGGCGGGCAATTCACTCGCCGCAGAATTCCATCATTATCCCCAGCCCGACCGGCCACGCGAAAGGCTCGACAGAGCAGAAGCGCTCTGATGAAATCGCCGCACTAGAACCGCATATGAGACAAGTCCCCAAAACCGAACTGTCGCCAGACAATGGCTGTGTCATCGATACGAAATGGAACGTGGAAACCCTGGGTACCACGCCTGCGCCGCGGAGATCGGCGCCGCCCCCACGTTGACCGAATCGCCACCGATGCCGGAGGTCATTGTCTATGACCACGCCGGATTCCGCGGCGCGTATGCCCGAACCAATCTGAGCTTCCTCTATCTCGGCGATTTTTGGAACGATCGGATCAGCTCGCTCATCATTGTGAGCGGCGTGTGGCAGTTCTTCCGGGACGAATACTACAAAGGCGACATGTGGGAGCTGGGCCCGGGCTTTTACGAGTGCTTCTTCATGGAGAAGGGACCGGACGATGTCGTCAGTTCATTCAAAGCGGTTGCGTTGACCTGGCATCACAAGGCGTAAACGAATGCGGCTGGCCCGGGTCGGTCGCGCGGGCCGCTGATTCGCTCCGGCCCGAGGGGACGACAAACTGCGGACATGCGCGTCCGCGGCGGCGCATCTAGATTATTGCACGATGGTAGCGGTCGTTGATTCAGCTCTCGACGAGAAAATTCTCGCCGGCGAACGCATTTCCCGGGAGGAGGCGCTGGAGCTTTACCGCCGGCCACTGGAAGAGCTGGGCGCGCTCGCCAACGCGCGGCGCGATCTCGCCAAACGCGCCAGCTACGGCGATCGCGGCGCGGAGATCGTGACCTACATCATCGATCGCAACATCAACTACACCAACGTCTGCAACGTTTACTGCAAGTTCTGCGCGTTCTACCGGACGGAGAAAGACGCCGATCACTACGTGCTCAGCTTCGAGCAGCTCGATCAGAAGCTGGATGAACTGACCGCGGCCGGCGGGGTGCAGATCCTGATGCAGGGCGGGCATCACCCGAAGCTGCAGTTCGATTGGTATCTCGATCTGCTCCGGCACATCCGCGAGAAATATCCGCACATCAACATCCACGGATTCAGCCCGCCGGAGTTCCAGCACTTTGCGCGAGGTCTTCGGGATGCCGCTGCGCGAGGTCATCTGCGCAGTTCAAAGCGGCCGGGCTCGGCTCGATCCCCGGCGGCGGCGGCGAGATCCTGGTCGACCGCGTCCGCGCAGCGGATCTCGCCGCTGAAGTGCAATTCCGATGCAGTGGCTCGAGGTGATGCAGATCGCGCACGAGGTCGGACTTGAATTCGAGCGCGACGATGATGTTCGGCCACGTCGAGACGGTCGAGGACCGGATCGAACACCTGCAGCGCCTGCGCGATCAGCAGGATGCGAGCGGCGGGTTCACGGCGTTCATCTGCTGGACCTTTCAGCCGGAGAACACGGTCCTGAAGATCAAGCAACGCACCGGGGTGGCCGAGTATCTGCGGATGCAGGCGCTCTCGCGCATTTTTCTCGATAACATTCCAAACGTGCAAAGCTCGTGGGTGACGCAGGGGCCGGACATCGGCCAGGTGGCGCTGAAGTTCGGCGCGAACGACTTCGGGTCCGTCATGATGGAGGAAAACGTGGTGAGCAGCGCCGGCACGACGTTTCGGCTGAATGCGGCGGAGATCGAGCGCCTGATTCGCGAGGCCGGCTACGAGCCGCGGCGCCGGAATAATTGGTACGAGCTCTTGAATTAGCGGCAGCCAGTGCGTTCTTCTCCGTCCGTCGCCCTGGCCCGCGGCGGTGAAATTCCTGCCTTGACGATACCCTGCTCCTTACCAACTAATACCGCCTGCACTGCGCCGGTGCGCTGACACAGCCGGGGATTCTATTTTTTATGAAAAATCTTGTCGGTCTCACTCCGCCGCGTGGTGCGCCCTTCGCGCTCTGCGTGTTCGCGTTTGCGCTGCATCAGCGCCGAGTCCGGCTCGGCGCCGCAGGGCGAGGGTGTCAAGATCCAGCGCGATCGAGATTCAATACACCGGACCGCAGACGATCAGCCGCGAGCGGATCCTCGCCCAGATGCGGACCAAGGTGGGACAGACATTATTCCGAATCGCTCGTCGAACAGGACATCCGGGCATCTCTACGCCACCGGGCCAGGTGCAGAACGTCCGGATCTTCGGCCAGCCGCAGGGCGACGGCGTGAAAGTGATCGTCGCGATCCAGACGCGCGCGGTGGTGAACGAAATCGAGATCGACGGCGCGACCGGCATCTCGGCCAAGTCGCTGCGCAAGAAGATCAAGCTGAAGGTCAACGCGCCGCTCGACGAAGACGGCCCTCGGCAAGGCGCGACAGGAGATCATCGACGCCTACCGGGCCAAGGGATTCAACGACGTCGACGTCCAGTTCCGCATCGACGCGCGACGAAGCCCGCGGCACTTCGCGCGTGGTTTACACGATCAACGAAGGCGGCAAGGGCGCGTCAGCCGCGATGCGAGTTCGAAGGCAACACGCACTTCAGCGATCGCGTGCTGCGCAAGCAGATGAAGACGAAGGGCGAAGACGCTGCATTTCCTTCCTCGACAAGTCAGGCCGCCTCGATGAAACGCAGCTGCAGCAGGACCTCGATGCCGTCCGCGAATATTACCAGGACCACGGCTACATCGACGTCGAGGTCAGGGACGCTGCGGCGCGAACGCGGCGACGGCCAGATGATCCTCGTCATCGCCGTCGTCGAAGGGACAGAAATACACCGTCGGCCGGATCACCGCGAAGGGTTACAAAAACACCAGCGAGGAGAAGATCCGCGCTGCTGATCAAGATGAAGGAAGGCGACCGTTTATTCGCCGAAGGCGATTCGCGAAGACGCGAAGAAGATCGCCGATGCCTACGGCGCGGGCGGCTACGTCGATCTCGTGATCGTGCCGCAGGGCGTCCCGAGCGGGCCGGAACCGCATCGACGTCAACTACACGATCGAGGAAGGCGGCGCGCTCGTTCGTGCAGCGCATCAACATCGTCGGCAACACCCGCACGAAGGACAAGGTGATTCGCCGCGAAGTGTTGATCGCGCCGGGCGACATCTACAGCACCACCCGGGTCGAGACGACGCAAGAAGCGCCTCGATAACCTCGGCTACTTCTCACGGTCGAAGCCTATCCGGAAGAGACCGGCGTGCCCGGCCGCAAGGATCTGATCGTGCAGGTGGAAGAGAAGCGCACCGGCTCGCTCAACTTCGGCGCCGGCTTCAGCACGATCGACAGCATCGTCGGCTTCGTGGAAGTGACGCAGGGCAACTTCGATCTTCTGAACTGGCCGAACTTCACCGGCGCCGGTCAGAAATTCCGGGCGCGCCTCCAGATACGGCTCACGAGCGCAAAGATTTCGTCGTCGGCGCTGACGGAACCGTATTTCCTCGATCGTCGTCTCTCGCTCGGCGGCGAAGCGTTACTTCCGCGAGGCAGACTTCCTCAGCTCAGTTTACGACCAGCGGAACTACGGCTTTTCGATCGTCGCGCGAAAGCCGGTCGGCCGCTTCATGTGCGATCAGTCTGCGAGTATCGCCTGGAAGAAATCGAGATCTTCGATGTCTCCCCGACGGCCTCCCAGACGATCCAGGAACCGAGGAAGGCGCTCGAGCGAAGAGCCAGATCACGACGCAGCTTCGTCTACGATACGCGCGACAATCCCGTTCCTGACTCGCAAAGGCACGCGCGTTTCGCCGTCACGCCTTATCATCGCCGGCGGGTTCCTCGGCGGCGAACACGCAGATCTTCGGCGTCGACCTCGAGGCCTGCGCAATATTTCCACCTCCCGTAGGACCTGATCCTGCTGCTCAACGGCCAGGTTGCCGAGTCGTGGAAGACGTGGGAGCGACGGACCGACGGCGTGACGAATTTACGATCGTCTCTTCCTCGGCGGCTCGAATGATCTCCGCGGCTTCGACCTACCGCGACGTCGGTCCGAAAGACGCAAACGGCGAGCCGATCGGCGGCCAAACCCTGCTCGCGCGTGCAACGATCGAATTGACCATGCCCGATCATCGAGAAGGTCCGCGCCGCCGTCTTCTACGATGCCGGCTTCGTCGAACCGCAAGCCGTGCGATCTCAGCACGGACGGCTCGCGTCCGATGTTGGTCATCGGCTTGCGGCTTGGACTTGCCGGTCGGCCCACTCCGCGCTCGACTACGGTATTCCGGTCCAGACAGGCGGGAACAACGGCGGCGGCGGGAAGTTCAACTTCAACGTCGGTTATCAATTTTGAACGAATGACAGACTCGTGAGTCTAAAACCTCTCCCAATTACCTGTTTTACATCCGTTTATGAAAAAACTCCTCTCCCTCGCCCTCATCGCCGCGCTTCGCCTTCCCGCTCGCGACCTTCGCGCAGGGCACCCTGAAAGTCGGCACGGTCGACATGAACCGCGCCTTCAAGGAATACAACAAGACCAAGGACGCGGAGGCGAAGATCAACGAAGCGAAGAACGCCGCGAAAAAGGAATACGACGAGCGCGCCGAGTCCTACAAGAAAGCGCTCGATGAAATCAACAAGCTGAACCAGCAGCTCGAAGCCCCCGCCTTGAGCGCGGACGCCAAGACCGCGAAGGCGAAGGAGCGGGACGACAAGATCACGAGCATCAAGAACATGGAGCGCGAGATCAACGAGTTCCGCCAGACCCGCGAACGCCAGCTCCAGGAGCAGGCGCTCCGCATGCGCGAAGGCATCGTGAAGGAAATCACCGACGTCGTGATGGAGCGCGTGAAAGCGAACAATCTCGACCTCGTTTTCGACAAGTCGGGCATGAGCCTGAATGGCGTGCCGCTCCTGCTCTACTCGCGCGAGGCGGTCGAGTTCACGAATGACATCGTCACGGCGCTGAACAAGAACGCGCCCGCCTCGACGAGCAAGGAAGTCTCGGCGCCGGCGAGCAGCCCGGCCAAGCCCACGCCGAAGCCGTAACCAATTTACATTTCGAACAGGAACACACGCGGCGATCCCGCGTGTGTTTCTTTTTGGAGGAGCCGCGGCCGCGTTCGCGCCCCGGTGCGATTCTCATCTGCAGGCCCGTCTTCGCCGCACGCCGCCTAACGAAGCCCATGCCGCTCTCGAAGTACTCTCCTCCCGGTCTTCTCTTGATCGTCTGGCTCCTCGCCGCCAGCGTGGCCCGTGTCGCGGGGCAGGATTGGGAAAGCACCGTGACCCCAGCCGAGCCCGGTTCGTTTCCGGCCCCGCGGTCGGTCCGCGCGCAATACGGCTTCGGCTGGAATTCCATCACTGCCGCGATCGGCAACGTCCACTTCCGCCAGGCCGGTGAGCGGCTGGAGTTCGACGCGACCGGCGGAACCATTGGGTTCGTGAAACACCTCTGGAATTATCAGATCACGCACCGGGCCACGTGCGAAGCGAAAACACTCCGGCCGCTCGAGGTCAGGGAGCAGGAGACGATGCGGAACCAGCAGCTGACGACCCTCCTGACGTTTACGCCCCAGGGCGTCACCAGCCAGCGGGAAGAGCGCAAAGGTTCAGCCGTCAAAACCAAAACCCGCACATTCGATTTCCCGAACGTCCACGGTATCAACTCTGCCTTCCTGCTGCTCCGCAGCCTTCCCCTCACAGAGGGCACCGTCCGGCGGACCGTCGTTTACCCGTCGACCTCCGCCTATCTTTGCACGATCAATTCGCTGGGCCGCGAACGGATCACCGTCCCCACCGGCAGCTACGACGCCCTCAAGCTCGACGTCCAGATCCACAGGATCGGCAAAGAACGCGAGTTGCTTCCGCACAAGAAATTAAGCAAGGCGACCGTTTGGCTCTCCGACGACCCCGATCGCCTCGTGCTCCGCATCGAAGCACACATTTTCATCGGCACAGTCTTCGCCGAACTTCAGTCGGTCCAGTTCGAGAACGGCAACCCCTAGTGGCGGCGGCACCGCCTCCGGACGCGCTGGTTCAGCGCGGAATGTAGATTCGTTCTCCGGCCAGCGCCCGTGGCCACCCGAAACCCCGTCGTTCCCGGCCGGGGAGCAAACCAAGCGAACCGAGCGTTTCGAGATCGAGCCGTCCGGTGGGCGCGAAGCCAATCCGGGCTTGATAAGCCCGCAAGGCGAGCTCCGTCCCCGGTCCATACATTCCGTCGATGCCGCTCTGATACAGACCCTGGCGCAACAGCAAGACCTGCACGCCCGCGATCACGCGCCGCTGCACTGCCGCCGGCGCCCTCTCATACGGTGTTCCGGCGAAGACGCTGCCAGGGCGTGGCGCGAGTCCCGGAAAATTGGAACCATAGCCCGGACCCAGCGGCCCCCGAGGGTAGGCACGATCATCAGGCACAGGTGCGTCGTCCCGAAAATCATCGTCCGTCAGATCGGAACCATCGTCGGGCGCCGATGCCCTGGGCGCTGGCTGCGGCGGTGCCGGAGTCAGCGGTCGCGGCGCGGCGGGGGGGGCGGGTGCTGGCGCGGGCCCCCCATCATTCAGCCCGAGCGACTTTAGCGTCTCAGCATTCAATTCACCGGTGATCTTGAGACCATTCCGGATCTGATAACGACGAATGGCCGCGGTCGTATCCGCGTCTTTCTGCCCCGTCACGTCGCCATAGTAAAAGCCTCCATCCTTCAGCACCTGCTGCGCCGAGGACGTCAGCCCATCAGCGCGCGCCTGCCCCAGGGTCATCACCCCGAACGCCGCCAGCAAAATCGCGATTCGCTTCATCAGGTGCTCCGTTTGGACGCCGCTCTTCCTCGCCTATTCAGATTCGCGGCTCGCCCTCCCCCGCGGCCGTCTTTTCCCCGTCGGAAAGCTCACAGTAACGCAAAATCCCCTGGCTGATCGCCATCGCCAGCTCTTCGCGATAGCTCTCCGTCGCGAGCCTGGCGATGTCGTCGCTGTTCGACAGGAAGCCGCCTTCCACCAGGATCGCCGGATGGCGGACATTCGCGACAACGTAGAACTGCTCCGCGCGCACGCCGCGGTTGAACGCGCGCGTCCGCGCGACCAACGACTCCTGCACGAGCTCCGCCAGGCTGTGACTCTCGAGGTTGGCCGGCACCGCCGAGACCGGCCGCAGGAATGGAAACCACGCGGCGACCATCCCCGAAGGCGGTGCCGGACGTGCCGCGTAAAACGTCTGCACGCCGGTCGCGGCCGCGCGGCCGCCTTCGTCGAAGTGAATACTCACAAACACGCAATTGCGCTCGCGATTGGCCATCGCCGCACGCTGTCCGAGCGAGACCGCTTCGTCGGTTTCACGCGTCAGGACCGATCGCAGCCCCTGCGCCCGCACCAGCCGCGCCACCCGCAGCGCGACATCGAGCGTCAGATCCTTCTCCTGCACGCCAGCTCGAATCGCGCCCGAGTCCTGTCCGCCATGCCCGGCATCGATGACGACGCAACCGACCTTGCCGGCAGGACGCGGCGGATCGCCGCGGGAGCGTAGCGATCGGTCGCCCGCCGGGAATATCAGCAACGAGACCGCGCTCGCCACCATCAACACAACGCCGGCCCACGCGAGCGCGCGCCGCAGGCTGCCGCGGAGGTTCGGACGCTGCGACATCCTAGTCGGGCGAAGTTTCCAGCAACGGACGCAATTCTTCCTCCGAGACCGGCCGGTAACGCACCGCGCTCCGGCTGTTTCGCTCCAGGACCGCCGCTTCAAGGCCACTGGCTTGCAGCTGTTTCGCGCGCTCCGTTGTGAGCGCTTCCGACGTCGGCAACTCCCGCACCCCATCTGCGCCCAGCGCCATGCTGCCAACGAGCGCCGCGTCGCGAGCCGTCGCGAGCGCCTCCTCCAGCGACGCGTCGGCGCGATGGGCTTGCCGCAGGAAAGACTCCATCAACTCCGCCGAAGCCTTCGTCCCGCTGAGGACGGCGAAGGGCTGACGTGCCTCGCCTGCCGAGTCCATCCCGTTGGCGCCAATTGAACCGTCGTATTCAATCCGCAAAAACAGATCCAGCTCCGCGGTCGCCCCGATCTCCGCGAACAGCATCCGCGCCAAATACGGGGCACCGTAAATTTGCTCGAAAGCCGCCTTCAACACCGGGCTGAGAGAATAATAAGCGAGCCGCCGCAGCGAAACGTCCGCGGCGGAACGCGCGAAGCCTTCCGTGCTCGCCAGCTCGATCGCGGCCAGGCGCAGCCGCTCGATGTCGCCGGGATGCCCGATCGCGCCCATGGCGATCCGATCGTAAATCTCAAAAACCTTCTGCCGCGTGCGACTAAGCGTCACGAACACAATTCCCTCCCGTCCGCTCAAGGCCGCGATTGGACGGCCGGAGGCGAGCTGCATCTCCACGTATTCGCGCCGGTTCGCGATCGCTTCCACCCAGCGGTATGGCTCCTCGATCATCCCTCCTCTTCGTCAGGCCACGCTACTCTTGAAGGCGGCGGAGATCTGCTTGTCTGCCAGGGTGGTGATCCCATCCCGTGACACAATCTTGATGACCGGGAAAATCTTCGCGTTTCGATCGACACCTCCCGTGGCGGTGTCGGCCTCCGCGGCCGTATCAAGCGCGCGCAAAGCGATCGTGACGGCATCGCTTTCACTGCGTTTCGCCAGAGGCTTCCTTCCCCACTGATTCTCGTAGTGCAGGATCGCGCGCACCGCGGGAGAACCCGACCCCGTGGCGGCGTATTCGGTGACCTCGAAGTTCGCCCCCATCGCATCGTAAAAGTAGAGCCGCGCCCCGGACTCCGGGCCGTGGGCATCGTAAGTCGCGAAGATCGGCACGACCACGCCGGCGCCCTGCATGACGAAGCCAAAGTTGTCGCGCAGCAGCTTGGAAAGCGCCCGCACTTTGCCATCCACGCTCATCTCCTGCAGCTGCGTCCGGCGAAAAAATTGAAACGAATGCTCGAGCACCCGCGCCATCTCCCAGGCGGTCGCCGGCACGCCGGCGATGGCCATGATCGAGTGGCGATCGATCTCCAGCACCTTGTCCGCACGATCAAAAACGACCGTGTTGCCCGCTGTGGCGCGACGATCGCCCGCCACCAGCACCCCGCCGTGGAATTTGAAGGCAAGGATCGTGGTCGCTTGTGTTTGCGCGATGGGAGCGTTCGGTCCCGCGGCACCCAGCGGCGCGCTCGCCCATAATCCGCGCCGCCGCAAAACCTCGGCGAAATCGCTCGCCGGTTCGCCCCTTCCGACACCCGACGCCGCGAAGGGCGCGTCCATCATTCGCCCGTCCGCTGCCGGTAGCGCTTGGCTTGATTCGGATCGACCCGCCGCATCTTCTTCAGCAGGTCCTGCGTGTCGGGCCGCGAAATGTCCGGCGCTTTCGGACCGCCGTCATCGCCGCCCTGCTTCGGCCCCCATGGCATCGGCGGCTTTTGGATGCGCTCTGGCATGCGAAAAAGCTATGGAGGATTGCAAGGGAACGCAAGCGAGGCGCCGCTTCGGACTCCGAGCCAGGCGCCGGGCGCGGGAGCTTGCCAGCGCCTGCGGCCGATGCCAAGCTGCGCCTCATGAAGGCTCTCGTGATTCCCGCTGCCGCGCTCGTCTTGGCTTTGGCCGCGGGGAGTGAACTCCGCGCTCAAAGCCCTGCCTCGGGCGGTGATCGCGCCAGCGAGCAGCTCGAAACGCTCACGAAGAAAATCGATGAGCAAAACATGAAGATCGATGCGCTTTCGCAGCAGATTCTGAAGCTGGAGCAACAGATCAACTCGATGCGTCCAGGCGTCATGGTCGGCGAAGGCGCGCGCTCGGCACCGCCGGCCGCCCCATCTTCCGCCGCCATGTCACCTGCGCCCGCCCCGGTCGAGGGAAACGCCCACGTCGTCGCGAAGGGCGAGACGCTCACTTCGATTGCCAAGACGCACAAAGTGGGTGTCTCCGAGCTGCAGAAGTTTAACCGCATCGAGAATGACCGCGCGCTTCAGATCGGCCAAACCATCATGATCCCGCCTTCCGCGAGCGGCTCTCCCTCCACGCCGTCGCCGTCGCCCAACGAATGATCGAGGATCCCGCCAGTCATCAGTGGTTCCTGCGGAAACACGAAGACGGCAGCATCTTTGGCCCGCTCAGTTTTGCGCAGCTCGCACAATGGGCTGGCTCGGCGCAGATCGCGCCCTACGACAGCATCTCGACCGACCAGCAGCACTGGATGAAAGCACCGATGCTGCCGGAGCTCGGCATGGATTGGATCGTCGAGGTGACGAGCGAAAGTCTTTACGGTCCCACCACGCTGGGTGCGATCCGTGAGTTCCTTCGGCTCGGCGAGATCGACGAGGAAACGTTTGTCATCAACTCCTGCGAGACGACTCGGCAGCAAATCAGTGATCTGGCTCCGCTGCTCGCCGCCCTGCCGGTCGATGAGAGCATCCAGACAGAAAGCGAAACGGCCAGCGGCCCCGCCGCCGCGGGGATGGCGATCGCTGTCGAAGACCGCATCCGCGAATTGGAACAGGCGCTGCGCGAAGAGCGGCGCTCCCTCGCGGAAGCGGAGGTGCGCTACCGCGAATTGGAAGCAAAATACAACGACCTGCTCGAGCGCCACCGCCGCATCCAGGCCCTGACGCGCGCCGCGCTCACACTTTCGCGACGAGCTTCTCCACGTCCGGCTCGCTGCCAGTCTCGAGGAAGCTCTGCTCCCAGAGCCGCGCATACTTGCCGCCCAGCTCGAGCAACTCGGCGTGCGTTCCGCGTTCGATGATGCGGCCGCGTTCCAGCACCAGAATCTGATCCGCGCGCAGGATCGTGGAGAGCCGGTGCGCGATGACGAAGCACGTCCGGTGCAACATGAGATGCTCGAGCGCTTCCTGAATCAGCCGCTCCGTTGTCGTGTCCACACTTGCCGTCGCTTCGTCGAGAATCAGGATCGGCGGATCCTTCAGCAAGGCGCGCGCGATCGAGAGCCGCTGCTTCTCGCCCACGCTTAGCTTCACGCCGCGTTCGCCCACGATGCTGTCGAGGCCTTTCGGCATGCGATCGATGAAAACGCGCGCGTTCGCGGCCTCGGCCGCGCGCAACAGTTCCTCGTCCGTCGCCTCCGGACGTCCGATCCGCAGGTTCTCGCGCACGGTGCCGTTGAAGAGGAAACTCTCCTGCGCGACCAGCCCCACGATCTCACGCAGCCGGCGAGTGCCGTAGGCGCGCAGCGGTTGGCCATCGATCAGGATCTCGCCCGAGTCGTATTCGTAGAACCGGCTCAGCAGATTCACGAGCGTCGACTTGCCGGCGCCGGTCGTCCCGACCAGCGCCACCGTCTCGCCCGGCTGCGCGTGCAGGGTGATATGCTGCAGCGCGGAAGTGCCTTCGCCGTAGCTGAAGCTCACGTCCTCGAACCGGACATCGCCTCTGATTTCAGTGTTCGCCGGCGCCGTCGCGTCCCATCCGGGTTCAATCGGCGTGTCGATGATCTCAAAGACGCGCTCACCCGCGGCGCGTCCCGCCTGCACGAGCTGATTCAGCTGATGCAGACGTGTTGATCGGTTCGTAGAGAAATCCCGTCAGCATGAGGAACGCGATCAGATCGCCGACTTGCATCGCCCCGCCCAGCACCGCCCGCGCGCCGACCCAGACCACGAGCACAATGCCGAGCGAGCCGATCAGGTACATCGACGGGTGATAAATGCGCCCAGACCCGCATCACGACGAGCGTGGCGTGGCGCAGCTGATCGCTCACGGAATTGAAGCGCTTATGCTCCTCGCCCTCGCGGACGAAACTCTTGATCTGCCGGATGCCCGCGAGGTTGTCGTGCAGCAGGGAATTCATCGCCGACGAAGCGCGGCGCTGCAGCCGGTAGCGCCGGTGCGCGGTGAGCGTGTACCACAACGCCCCGCCGGCCAGGAACGGCGCCGGCGCGAGGCCCACCAGCGTCAGCGAAGCGCTGACGTAAAACATCATCCCGAGCACGATCACGACCTGGAGAATCGCGACCACCCCCTGCTCCACGCCGTCGATCAGCATCCGCTCGACCGAATTCACATCCTCGAGGATGCGCGTCATCAAATCGCCCGTCGCCCGGTTATCGAACCAGCGCAGCGGCAGCATCTGGATGTGCGAATAGAGATCGCTGCGGAGATCGAAGATTACCTTCTGCTCGAAGGTGTTGTTGAGGATGATCCGGATCGAATTCAGGCCGTGCTGCAGCAATAAGGCCACCGCCGCGATCAGGACGAGCGGCGTGAGTCGCTCGGGCCGATTCTTGATTAAGCACCTCGTCGATGACAAGTTTCGTGACCGCCGGAAAGACCACGATCATGAGGGTGCCCAGGATGGCGCACGCGAGGGTAGCCGACCCGAGAACGGGGTAGCGCCGCAAATAACTGAAGACCCGCCAGACGATGTTCATGCGCACGGCAAGGTCAGCGCCCGCCGCTCCGAGTGCAAGGCGGGCTCTCGCCGCCACGCGCGCCGAAGCTTGGCGAGCCGCCTTCGCACGAATTACTGTTCGGTCGTGATCATCCAGCAGATTTTCATCTCGCCCGGTCACAACTACTTCGGCCACGCGGGCCGGCCCCCGGACGATTTTCCCCTCCAGGAAGTCGACAAGATCGAATGCGTGGCGGGCCACGGAATCCGGGGCGATCGGTTTTACGACCACAAGAACGACTACCACGGCCAGATCACCTTCTTTTCGCGGGAAGCTTTCGATTCCTTGCAGATGAGATTTCCAGACGTGGATAAATCGCCCGGCGTGCTGCGGCGAAACGTCATTGTCTCCGGCGTCGACTTGAATTCATTGGTCGGCTCCGAGTTCGAACTGCAAGGCGTGCGCTTCCTCGGAACCGATCATTGCCGGCCCTGCTATTGGCTGGACACCGCCTTCGCGCCCGGCACCAAGGATGGCTCGAGGGAAACGGCGGCCTGCGGGCCCGGATCCTGACGGATGGGTGGCTCGCGATCGGCCCGGCAGAGTTGGTCGTCGCCCAACGTGAACTCGCCCTTTAGCGCCGTTCTCCTCGCGGGCGGGCGCTCGGCTCGCATGCGCCAGGACAAAGCGTTCGTCGAGATCGATGGCGAGCCGCTTTGGAAACGACAACTGCGGCTCCTGCAGGAACTCGCGCCCCAACAACTCTTCCTCGCCGGACCGGCGCATGCGGAGTGGCAGCGCGAGACCGTGCATCATCATTCCGGACGCCCAGCCCGACGCCGGTCCGCTTGCCGGGATCGTAAGCGCATTGCGCCATTGCTCCGCGCCGCTCCTGCTCACGCTGGCCGTGGATCTCCCGAATATGACGGCCGCGCAACTGCACTCGCTGATCGCGCTCTGCGCCGGCGCTCGCGGGATCGTCCCGCGACGCGGGGGACGGTTCGAGCCCGTCGCCGCGATCTACCCCACGGCCGCGCTGGCTTTCGCCGAGAGCTGTCTCGCTTCGCGCAATTACTCATTGCAGATATTTGCCGCGCGCCTGCTGGCGGAGGGATTGGTCGAGGCAAAGGAGATCGCGCCGACGGAGGGGCCGCTCTTCCAGAACCTGAACACGCCGGAAGATTTGGTGGCATTGACGCATGGCTGACCACCACATCGAACACGAGCGCGACTGGGCGACGAAAATCCCGTTTGGTCTCGGCCGATGGAAGCCGCAGCACTTCCGCGACATGGCGGGCGTGGTCTGGAAGAACCGCGACAACCTGCCGTATGCCTGGAAGGTCCTGAGCCGCGGCGTCTGCGATGGCTGCGCCCTCGGTGTCGCCGGTTTCCACGACTGGACGATCGACGGCGTGCATCTCTGCATGACACGCCTGAATCTTCTGCGCCTGAATACCATGCCGGCGCTCGATGTAGCGCCACTCGCAAGCATCGCGGCGCCCAGCTAGACGAGATGACCAACGCGGAGCTTCGCGAACTCGGCCGCCTGCCCTACCCAATGCTGCGCGAGAAAGACGCGCCCGGCTTCCGCCGCATCACCTGGAGCGAAGCCTACGAGCGAATCGCGCACCGCATCCGCGGCGCCGATCCGCGTCGGATTGCGTTTTATCTCACTTCGCGCGGGATCACGAACGAGGTTTACTACGTCGCGCAAAAAGTGGCGCGTTTCCTCGGCACCAACAACATCGATAACGCCGCGCGCATCTGCCATTCGCCCTCCGGCGCGACGATGAAGTCCTCGATCGGCGTCGCCGCCACCACCTGCAGCTACAGCGATTGGTATGGCACCGATCTGGTCATCTTCTTCGGCTCGAACCCGGCCAACGACCAGCCGGTCGCAACCAAGTATCTCGAGGGCGCAAAAAAACTCGGCACCAAAGTAGTCCTGGTGAATCCCTATCTTGAACCGGGGATGAAGAAATACTGGGTGCCCTCGAGTATCGGAAGTGCGCTCTTCGGCACGGAGATCGCCGACTACTGGTTCCCGGTGAGTCAGGGCGGCGACATCGCGTTCCTTTCCGGAGTCCTCAAGGTTCTGATCGAGAACGATTGGATCGATCACAGCTTCGTCGACCTGCACACCACCGGCTTTGCGGGACTTGGCGCGAAGGTGGCCGCGCTCGAGTGGGCGGCGCTTGAGCAACAGTCCGGCCTCCCTCGCGCCAGCATGCAGCAGTTTGCGGAACTGATCCGCGATGCGACAAACGCCGTGCTCGTCTGGAGCATGGGCATCACGCAGCACGCCTTCGGCGCCGATTCGGTGCAGATGATCCTCAACCTCGCGCTCGCTCGCGGCTACATCGGTCGGGACCAAAATGGCGTGATGCCGATCCGCGGTCACTCGAGTGTGCAAGGCGGCGCAGAGATGGGCGCCTATGCGACGGCGTTTCCCGGATATCAGCCCGTCAACGCCGGGAACGCAGCGGCGTTCTCGAAACGCTACGGGTTTGCGGTGCCGGATTGGGTCGGCCTGACCGCACCCGAGATGGTGGAATCAGCCCAGCGGGGCGAGCTCGATCTCCTCTACTGCCTGGGCGGTAATTTTCTCCGCACCTTGCCCGACCCGGATTACGTCCGCGGCGCGCTCGCGAACGTGCCGCTACGGGTGCACCAGGACATCATTCTGACGGACCAGATGTTTATCCCCGCGCGCGAAGAAGTGCTCCTGCTCCCGGCGCAAACACGCTACGAGCAGGAGGGCGGCGGCACGGAGACGAGCACGGAACGGCGCGTCATGTTCTCACCGCAAATTCCGCGACAGCTCGGCGAAGCCAGGGCGGAATGGAAAATCCTGCGCGAGCTCGCGGCGACGGTCGATCCGGAGCGCGCGCCTCTCCTCGGCTGCGAGACCGGGCGGCAGATCCGCGACGAGATTGCCGAGGTCGTGCCCTCTTACGAAGAGGTCCGGCACCTGCGTGAAACGGGCGATGCGTTCCAATACGGCGGCCGCCATTTGTGTGCGGGCGGCAGGTTCCCGACCGCGGACGGCAAAGGACATTTCCGGGCGGTCGAATTACCGAAGCTCGACCGTCCGACGGGCAGCTTTCATGTCAGCACGCGACGCGGGAAGCAATTCAACACCCTCATCTACGCCGAGATCGATCCGCTCAACGGCGCGCCCCGCGACGCCGTTTTGATGAACGAAGAAGATGCCGGCCGGCTGCATTTGCGCGCCGGCGATTGGATTGCGCTCGTGAATGACGTCGGCCGCTACGAAGGCAGCGTGTTTCTCGCGCCGATCGCGCCCGGCAACCTCCAGGTGCATTGGCCGGAGGGAAACGTCATCATCCAGCGCGGCGTGGTCGATAAGCTCGGCGGCGTGCCGGATTACAACGCGGTCGTGCGGATCGAGCGACTCGCGGCGGCAACGCCCACCGACAAAGCAAAATGACGTCACTTTTGCCTCCCAACCCGTCGAGCTAATCCATTACGATGCGCGGGCCGCGACCGAATCCCGGCGCGACCAGGTCGCCACCGAAGACCCGCTCGAAATCCGCATCGAAGGCCACAGCGTCGCCGTTGTCATGCGCACGCCGGGACACGACCGCGAACTCGCCGCGGGCTTCCTCGTTACCGAAAACCTGGTGCGCTCCGCGAGCGACATCTTCGAGATCACGCAATGCGGCGCGGAGGAAGGGCAAATCGTGAACGTGACGCTGAAAGATCCCGCCGCGTTCGATCCCGCCAAACTCACGCGCAACGTCTTCAGCTCGTCGAGTTGCGGCGTTTGCAGCAAAGCCACAATCGAGGCCGTGCGGCAATCGTTCCCGCCCATCGTCTCCTCCGTAACCGTGCGCGCGGAAACACTCCTTCGCCTGCCCGCCGCTTTGCGGGAGAAACAGGAGACCTTTCAGCAAACCGGCGGACTGCATGCCTGCGCGATGTTCGATCTGGCCGGCCAGCTGCAGGACCTGCGCGAAGATGTGGGACGGCACAACGCGCTCGATAAACTGATCGGCCAGGCGCTGCTGCACAATCGTCTGCCGCTGCACGACCGGATTCTGTTGCTCAGCGGGCGCATCTCCTTCGAGATGATGCAAAAGGCGCTCGCCGCCGGGATTCCAATCGTCGCCGCGATCTCCGCGCCGACGTCGCTGGCCGTTGCGTTCGCACACGAAAGCAACCAGACCCTGATCGGTTTCCTCCGCGGCGAAGCGATGAACATTTATGCCGGAACAGAGCGCGTGATCACGCGAATTTCCGGACGCTAGATCGCCGCACCGCGGTTTGATCGCGATCTATTCCGGGAAGTGATCGATTACAGCACGCGCAGGAGCATTAGTTCAGTGCCGGCCCTTGAACGTCAGCTCCGCGATGCCTGATTTATCGAGCTCGCCCAGCCCTTCGGTGATCATGCGTTCGTACTGCTGCCTGGTGGCGCGCGCGAGCGGCAGATCGAGCCCCGCGGCCTCGGCGAGTGCGAGTGCGATGCCACTGTCCTTGGCCGCGTGCGCGGCGGAGAAGAAGCAGGCGTGATCGCGCTTCTCCATGTCTTCCCCGTCGGTCTGCAGGACGCGCGAAGCGGCGCCGGTTTGTCCGAAAACTTCGCGCAACATCGTCAGATCAAGCCCGAGCGCGTGGCCGAGCCCCAGCCCTTCCGCGAGCCCCGCGGTGTTGATATTCATCACCATGTTGACGAGCGCCTTCACCTTCGCGGCCTCGCCGGTCTGGCCGACAAAGCGCAGCGAGCTGCTCAGCTCTTTCAGGATGGGCTCCGCGCGGCGGAAGGCTTCCTCGCTGCCGCCGCACATCAGGTAAAGCGAGCCCTCGCGCGCCTGCGTGATGCTCGACGCCATGCAAGCCTCGAGTGTTTCCGCGCCAACGCGATGGGCGAGTTGCTCCACCTCGACGTGCACCTGCGGGGAAACGGTCGCGCAGTTGATGAAGAGCTTGCCGCGCGCGTTCGCGAGCAGGTTGTCGTCGCCGCTGAAGATCCCGCGCATCGCCGCGTCATCGGAGACGACGGTGAAAACCACATCCGCACCGGCGGTGACATCGCCGAGCGTCGGACACGCTGTCGCACCGATTTCGGCCGCCAATTCAGTGACCGCCGCGCGATTCGTGTCGAACAAAGTGGTGACATGAAAGCCGCGATCCTGCAGCCGCCGCGCCATGTTTCGCGCCCATCCGCCCGATGCCGACAAATCCGATATTCATAGAATCACAAGCTACCGGCAAAGAACGGATTCTCACGCTTCTCTTTGCCGACGGTGGTCAGCGGACCGTGCCCCGGGCAGACGATCGTCTCCTCCGGCAGCGTAAGGATTTTCTCGCGATTATTCCGCAACGCGTCGGCGTAGGAGATAGCGCCGCCGCCCATCGAGGCGGCGAACAGCGAATCCCCGACGATCGCCACCGGCCGCGCGAGTCCCTGCACGAAGAAAGTCATTCCGCCGCGCGAGTGACCGGAGGTGAGGAGCGCACGGATCGTCAGGCGGCCAACCTTGAACTCCTCCCCTTCGCCGATCGAACGCGCGTCCGGCACCGTCTTCGAGGCTGGAGATAAAGAACGGCGCGCCCGTGTCGACGCTTAACCGTTTGAGATCCGCGATGTGATCCGGATGCGCGTGCGTGAGCAGGATCAAATTCACGTCCAGTTGTTCCCGCGCAATCGCGCGCCAGCATCGCGGTGCAGTCGGCGCCGGTATCGAACGCCACCGCCTCCCGCGCTCGGGGGTCCCAGACCAAATAGGCATTCACCGTCATGTCGCCGAAGATCGTGTTGAACTGCGCCAATCCTTCGATTTCCTCGACCTGCTCCGGTTCCCAGCGGCCTTCCGCCAGCTTCAGGAGCGACTCCGGCATCGAGCGCCAACACCGGTGCGACGGCGCGGATCGCCGCCTCCTCAAACTCTCCGTCGCGCAGCTTTGCGATTTTCTCCGCCGCCAGCCCCGCTCGCTCCGCGAGTTGACTGTCGGAAATCGCGAGCCCGCGCTGCGCTTTGCCGATGATGTCGGCGGCGGTGTCTTCGAGTGGAATGGACATGCGCAGAGCAACCAAGCAGCGCGACGGAATCTCGGCAAGGGCGCGCATGCCCTCATCGCCGGCGGCCATCATCCTCCGCCGAGTCGGGAGACCCGGCCTACATCGTGAAGCTACGCTGGAGCGCCAACTCCGGCATTCGGCGCGCGAAAACCTCACCGGCTCGCATCGCCACCGCTTCCACGGTGGACGGCTGCCCGGATTCCTTTTCTATCGAGGTCATCGTGACGTTGGCGATGCCGCACGGCACGATGTGCGAAAACGGCGCGAGATCGCCACCGACATTCAGCGCGAAGCCGTGCATCGTGATCCATTGCCGCACGCCGACGCCAATCGACGCAATCTTGCGGTCCTCCACCCAAACGCCGGTCAGACCGGAACGCGTTTGCGCGTTGATGCCGTAGCCCCCGAGCAATTCGATCAACACGTCTTCGATCCAGCGCAGATAGCGATGCAGATCCTGCTCATGACGCCGCAGATCAATGATCGGATAACCGACGAAGCTGCCCCGGGCCATGATACGTCGCCTGCCCGCCGCGATTGATCGGAAAGAGCGGGATGCGGCAGATGCGAGGCGCCGCGCAGGCTCGATTGATCCGGCGTGCGGCCGATCGTGTAGACCGGCTCGTGCTCGAGCAAGAGCAACTCGTCGGCTGTGCAGCTGTCAGCCCGCTTCCGCGCGACGATATCTTCCTGCAGCGCGAGCGCGTCGCCATAGCTGATGCGACCGAGCCAGTGCGGCTGCAAGCCGCCGCGTTCATATCTGCTCTCCGGTGCGAATGCCGAGCCGCGCCGCTTCCTGCGCCCGCAAATGCGTGAGCGCCGATCGCGAGCGCATCCGCGGCGTCCGGCCCGGGGGTCTCCGTTAATCCCAGCAGCGCGCGAACCATGAACGCGACCTGCGACTTTTGTCCGCGCCGCCGCGACCAACTGTCGCCTGCTTGATGCGTGTCGGCGCGTATTCGAAGATCGGCAGCCCGCTGCTCCGCCGCCGCCAGAATCGCCGCGCCCGCGCGCCGCGCCAAGCGCGATCGCGGTCTTGTGGCTCTGCACGTAAATCACGGCCTCGAGCGCGCAGCAATCTGGCTGATGTTCCCGAATCAAATCAGCGAGCTGCTCGCGGATCGCGACCAGACAGGCCGAGGGCCGCAATGCGGTGCCATTGTTCTGGATCACGCCGAAATAAAGCGCGCGCTGTTTGCCACCGGTGGCTTCCACGATCGCAACGCCGCTCTTGCGCAGAGAGGCATCGATGGCGAGGACGCGCATTCGCTATTCTACCGGTTATCGGCCGCCAGCACGCAACGGAAACCGTAGATCACATCGCGATCGCTCCGATCCACCACGTTGCGATAGGAAGATTGCAGCTCGACGCGACTGCTGTTTGCCCACGAGCCGCCGCGCAAGATTCCCCAGTCGCGACTCGTCGCACCGCGCGTCCCTTTGTAGCTCTCCTCGCACCACTCCCAGGCGTTCCCGCCGAGATCGTAGAGGCCGAGCGCGTTGGGACTGAAACTCGCCACGGGCGCCGTTTGCGCGAATTGATCGCCGCTCCGGTTCACCGCCGCCGCGGGCTGGAGAGCGATGACGGCGTAGTTTCCCGCGCCGGGCGGAGGCGGCCACTCGCGTGCCCCACGGAAAGACGTTCCGCACTTTGCCGTCACGCAGTTCCGGCGTGGCGCCGTTTTCACGCGACAAACCCGCAGCTGCGCTCCACTCCAGATCGGTCGGCAATCGATAGCTTTGCGTCTCATCGAGCAGACCTTCCGCGCGTTCCTTCTCCGTGAGCCATTTGCAAAACGCGACCGCATCGAACCAGTTCACCTTCACCACCGGATGGGCGGGCGTTTGGGTGAACCCGGGCAGCTCGCGCTGCCGTCCGGTGGCGCTGCAAAAGGCTTCGAAGTCCTGCACCCGCGTCTCGTGTACCGCCATCCGCACGCCGTCGACCGGCACGAGCTTTAAACCTAACGAGTTGGTCCATGGCGCGCTCGGATCCGGCCGCAATTCCTTCTCCAGGCGCGCGGCCAGGAAAGTCTGCTGTTCCGGCTCCACCTGCCCGGTGACGGGGACCGTCTTGTGGCCTTTCAGGCGCAGTTCGTAGCGCACATCGCCGGGCGGCACTTCTTCGATCAGCAACGGTGTCTGGCCGAGCTGTTGCTCATTCTGGAAGACCTGCGCGCCCCCGGGAGCGCTGGTGATTTTCACGCTCCCGTTCCGGAAGACGAATTGCGCCGCCGCCTCGCGTCCGCGTTCGATCGTGATCGAGCGATGTTGCTCCGGCCAGCCGTCGAGTTTCGCCGTCACCTCGTGCTCGCCCACCGGCAACTCCACGCGCAGCGGGGCGCGCCCCAGCGGTTTGCCATCGGCGGAGACCTGCGCGCCCCCGGGTTCGCTGCTGATCTCGACGGGCACTGTCACAAATGCCAGCAAGACTCGCGCGGTTTCCGCCCGCCGCACTTCGACCTGTTCGCGCAGCTGCCATTCGCCCTCGCTCGCGGTCACCTCGTATTTGCCGGTGGCCAGCGCCGCGAGGGCCAGCGGAGCCGCGCCTTCGCGCACGAGTTCGCCCGCTTCGCTCAGGATCCGCACGGCGCGCCCGGCCGGCTCCGTTTGCACTTCGACTGCGCCCTGACTGCGCTGTAATTTCACGACCGGCAAGTCGAGCGTTCCCTGACCTTCCAGCGAGACCTTCGTCTCGACCGGATCGTAGCCCGGCAACATCACGCGCAGCCCGATACTTGCGCGGCTCGAGGTCGGTAAACGTGGCCGGGCTTTTCTTCATCTGGTCGCCCAGCAACACCATCGCGCCCGGGGGTTCGGTTGTAATCGTGAGCCTTGCCACCGGATCAATCGTGGGCGGGGCAACCCGACTCCGCGGTTTCGCGATGAACCAGAGCAGGGCCGCCAGCAACAAGATCGTCGCGAACAGAAGAGGCCAACGCCAGCCGCGCCCACGGGCGCGCCCGCCACCGAGCGACGCCAGATCGTCGTGCATCTCCTTCGCGGTGCGATAGCGCCGCGCGGGTTCGTTCGCGCACGCCTTCAGCAACACATCGTTCAGCTGCAACAGCCGTTCCTTGTCCGGTTGCTCGCCGAGCCGCGTGTCCAGCTCGGGAAAATCGAGCCGGTCCTTCCCCATGCTGATCTCGTAAAGCACCTTGCCGAGGCTGTAGATATCCGCCGGTGGCGTGCCCGGGCCTTCCGGCGGCACGTAGCCTTCGGTGCCGACGAACGAACGCTGCCCGCTCACCGCCACGAGGCCGATGTCGGCCAGCTTCGGCTTTCCTTCGACGAAGATGATGTTCGCCGGCTTGACATCGCGATGCGTCAGGCCATGCGCGTGCAGCGTCATCAAAGCGTCGGTCAAACAAACCCCGAGCCGCACACATTCATCCGCGGAAAGACGCCGATGCCGATCGATCTCGCTCTTCAAGGTGCGCGGCGCGTAATCGAGCACATCGATCTCCCGGCCGGCCACGTGATCGTCGGCCAGCTCCATGATGTAATAGAGATACGCGCTCGTCTGGCCGACATGAAGGATGTCGACAAACCCCTCATGCGCGCGAGAGATCGGCTCGAAGCTGCACATCCCCTGGAACTCGCGCTCGAAGGCGCGATCGCTATCGAAAGCATTCCGATGCACCACCTTCACCGCCCGGAGCGCGCCGGTCAGGGTCCGCGCCAGCCAGATCTCGCCATAGGCGCCGCGCCCGATCACGCGCAGCACTTCGTGATCGGGAATGATCGGGATCGTTTGCTCAGTGCGCACGGTCATCTTCGCGTTGGCTCTGGGAGCAATATCAGGAGCTGAGCCCGTCGGGAAGATCGCTCATGCCAGCCTTCGTCCCAAACAGCGGCGTGGCCAGGTCACCCCCGTGCCGGGTTTGGGAGACCCGGTCTACATCGCATCGTTAACCCTGCTTCTGGAGGGCGCTGATTTCTTTTTTGAGCAACGCGGCGACGCGATGTCGCGCCAGATAGACCTGGGCCACGTTCACCTTTAGCTCGGCCGCGACGCGCTGGGGCGGCCATTCCTTCCGCACGTAGCAATCGAACATCTGAAACTGCTTCGCGCTCACTTTCTTCTTCACGCGCGTGATGGCGGCGGCGAGGAGATTCTGCTGCCACTCGCGCTCCCAGAGCTCGTCGAGATCGACGCCGTTGGCATCAGCCACCCGATCGATCGTTGCGGTGGCGCGATCGTCGTTGGAATGCACCGCCTGCTTTTCGTGCGGCTTGCGTTTCCGGAACTGATCGGCAATACGCCAGCGCGTGATATTGAGCAGCCAGCCTTTGAAGGAACCGAGCTCCGGATCGTAGCGCAGCTGATCGACGCGTTTCGCGACCGTGATGATCGTCTCCTGCACCACCTCCTGCGCTTCGCTCTCGGTGAGGCCGGACTTCCGCGCGGCCGAGTAGATCAGTTTCCAATAGAGGTCGAAGAACTCCTGCCAGCGCTTGCGATCGTCCCAGTTGCCCAGGCGTTCCACCAGGCTGCGCCGGGTCGCGAGCAGACCGGAGGATTTCATCCGCCACAGGATGCCCCGCTTTCGCGCGCAGCGGAAGATTTTTGCAAGTCCGTGAAAGATTCGGACGGCGCCTCCGTATTTCCCTTCAAGGAATCACATGCGCCAACTGCTCCGCCTCATTCGCACCGTTCTCCACACCTTTGCTCGCGCGCTGCAGGCGCTGCTGGGCGAAATCTCCTGGCGACCGCCGGGTTGGCTGCGACGTGGCTGGTCGACCACGACGAGCGCCTGCCGCCAGCATCCCCGGTCAACCGTTGCGCTCATCGATCGCCCTGGCAGTTCTGACGGCGGCGTCCGGCTGGACGTGGCGCTGGTATCAGCGGCAACCAAAGCCGCACCGGGTGATTGCCACGTTGGTGCCGGTGCCCGTCACGCCGCTCGAGAAGACGCTCACGTTCCCCCTGCTCCGGATCACTTTCAGCGAATCAGCCGCACGCCTGGAAGATCTGCGCCAGCCCGCGCTGCGCCGAGTGCAGCTCTCCCCGGCGTTGCCGGGTAACTGGCGCTGGATGAACGATCGCGAGCTTGCCTTCCAGCCGACGGAAGACTGGCCGGCGGACCGCACCTTCCGCGTCACCTTTGAGAAGTCGTTCTTTCCGCGACATGTGCTCGTCGATCGCTACGAGCACGAGTTCAAGACGCCTGCGTTCTCCGCCGTGATTCGCGAGCTGTGAGCTGGCCGAGGACGCGAAAGAGCCGGACGTGCAACGCATCATCGCGAAGGTGCAACTGACGCACAGCATCGCGACAGGTGAACTGGAGAAGCACGTCACCCTGGCGGTAATCGGCGGCTCACAGGTCTTCGCCGGGAACGACCACCCGCCGCACTATTCGATCATTTACGGGCTGCACAATCGCGAAGCCTGGATTCGCACCGCACCCATTTCCCTGCCGTCGAAGGAAGACTGGCTGCGCGTCACCTTGAGCGAAGGAATCCGCACGGCCCAAGGCGGGGCGACGACCAGCGGGCCGGTTGAAGACAAGGCGCTAATTCCGGGCCGCGACACGGCATTCATGATCAAATCCGACCAGGCGGACATCGTGCGGAACAAGGAAGGCGACCCCGAGCAGATGCTGCACATCGAAACGCGCGGTGAGATCAGCTACCGCGGAATTGGCCAAAGCGGTCACGGTTGTGCTTCTGCCGAAGAAACCGTCAGGATGAAAAAGAGCGCGGAAGATGCCTCGGAAGTGGAATCGGCAGCCGACGAACGAGCCCGAGGAAGGGGAAGAAGAAACGCACGAGCAAATCGTGCGTTGGGAAAGCGCGGCGGAAATAACCGAGGAACTCCTCGCCGAGGCGAAACCGGTCGCCTTCACCGCGCTGCCTTCGGACCGGAAGCAGGCGCGCGTTCATCATTTCCGTTTCCGGGTCGAAGCCGAGGGCGAATTTATGTCCGCGTGGCCCACGGTGTGAAAGCGCGGCGAGCGGCTACGAGCTGACGGAGGATTACACGCCAAGTCGTCCCCGTCCCCGAGCTGCCGCGCGAGATCGCGATCCAGGGCGAAGGCGGCGTCCTCGCGCTCAGCGGCGAACGCAAACTCTCGATCCGCTCACGCGGCGTGCCCTTGATCAAATTCGAGATCGACCGCGTGCGGGCCGACCAGATCAACCATCTCGTCAGCCAGACCGAAGGCGGGTTCCAGGCGCCGGAGTTCTCGAACACGGTTCCTTCGACGAATCGAACATCTCGCGCGATCGCCCGCGAGGAGCAGCCGATCAGCCATGCCCAATCGCTTGGCAGACGAACTACTCTGCCTTCGACTTCGCGACGTCATCTCACGAAGCCGGCCGACGGCGGCAGCGAGCGCGGCTTGTTCTTCCTGAAGGGCCGCGGCTGGGATCCGGAGACAGAAGCGCTCCATTGACGGACGCCTCGGTAAGCCGTTTCGTGCTCGTGACGGATCTCGGGTTGCTCGTGAAGAAGAACGCCGATCGCAGCAGCGACGTCTTCGTTGTCTCGATCAAGAATGGGCCAGCCGGTCGCCGGAGTCGTGCGTCGAGTTGCTCGGCCGGAACGGCATTGCGTTGCAAACCGCGCAAACCTCGGGCGAAGGCCGCGCCAGCTTCGCCCCGGTCGCCGAGGCAAAAAACGAACGCGAGAAAAAGCCCGTCGCCTTCGTCGCGCGGCTCGGCGATGACCTCAGCTTCATCCCGTATGCGCGCGATGATCGCGTGCTGAACTTCTCGCGCTTCGACATCGGCGGCCTGGAGAACGCGCGACCGGAGGAGCTGGACGCGTTCGTCTTCACCGAGCGCGGCGTTTATCGGCCCGGCGACGAAATGCACATCGGCATCGTCGTGAAGCAACGCAACTGGCAGGCGGCGCTCGCCGGCGTGCCGATCGAGGCGGAGATCGTCGATGCGCGCGGTCGCAAACGCAAACCACCAAACTCTCGCTCCCAGCACCGGCTTCGCGGAGCTGAGCCACCAGACCACCTACGAATCGCCCACCGGCGACTACACGATCAACGTCTTTCTGATGGACGATGGAAAACGCGGGACGCTGCTCGGCTCCACCTCGGTGCACGTGAAGGAATTCCAGCCCGACCGGATGAAAATCGAAGCGCGGCTCTCGAAAGAATTGCGCCGCGGCTGGGTTGCGCCGGAAGGAGATGCAGGCCACGGTCACGCTCGCTAATCTCTACGGCACGCCCGCCAGCGATCGCCAGATCAAGAGCCATCTTGAGCTCGCGCCGGCGCGTTTCCGTTTCGCGGAATTTCCCGAGCACCAGTTCTACGACCCGCTGCTCGACGAGAAGAAAGAGCGCCGCGCGCAATCGGTCGATCTCGGCGAGCAGACAAACGAGCGCGGAAGGCACGGCGGAAGTGGATCTGCAGCTCGAGCGTTTCGCGGACGCGACCTACGCGATGCGGTTCTACGCGGAAGGTTTCGAGGCGGACGGCGGGCGCAGCGTCACCGGCCAGGCGTCGGCGCTCGTCTCTGCGTTGCCCTACGTGGTCGGCTACAAAACGGACGGCGATCTGAGTTACATCAACGCCAACACGCCGCGCGCGATCGAATTGGTCGCGGTCGATCCGCAGCTCAATCGCATCGCGCTGGCGAACATCACCGCGGAAGTCATCGCGCAGGAATACATTTCCGATCCTCGCGCTGCAGGAGAACGGCAACTACGCCTACGAATCCGTGCTCCAGGAGCGCGTCGTGAAGACGGAGCAGATTACGCTCGGCGCGGATGGATTGCGCTATGAGCTCCCGACTGACGAGCCCGGCGATTACATCCTCGATCTGCGCACGACCGAGAACCGCCGGCTGAACAGACTTCGCTTCGCGGTGGTGGGACGCGGCACGGCGGAGCGTTCGCTGGAGAAGAACGCCGAATTGCAGGTGAAGCTCGACCGCGCCAGTTACAACACCGGCGAAGAGATCGCCGTCAGCATCACGGCGCCGTATGCGGGGAGCGGGTTGATCACGATCGAGCGCGAAAAAGTCTACGCGCAGGTCTGGTTCAAAACGGACGCCACCAGCAGCGTGCAACGCATTCGCGTGCCGGAAGGTTTCGAAGGCAGCGGCTACCTCAACGTGGCCTTCATCCGCGCGCTCGATTCGCAGGAGATCTTCGCGAGCCCGCTGAGCTACGGCGTGGTGCCATTCACCGCGAATACGGAGAAGCGGCGACTGAAGATCGATCTCGAAACGCCGCGCATCGCCAAGCCGGGTGAGCCGTTGCAGCATTCGCTATCGCACCGAACGGGCGAGCAAGATCGTCGTCTTCGCGGTCGATGAAGGCATTCTTCAGGTGTCCGATTATCAGCTGCCGGATCCACTGGCACATTTTTTCCGCAAGTGCGCGCTCGGGGTGGAGACCTCGCAAATCGTCGATTTGATCATCCCCGAGTTTTCGATCCTGCGCTCCCTCTCTGCGTTCGGCGGAGATGGCGATGTGAAGCAGTTGAATCCCTTCAAGCGCGTGACCGAAAAGCCGGTCGTGTTCTGGTCGGGCATCGTCGATGCCGGGCCGGAGGCGCGCGAAGTCGCTTACGAGGTGCCGGATTATTTCAGCGGCACTCTCACGGTGATGGCTGTGGCGGTTTCCGACGATGCGGTCGGCGCCGCCGAACGCGAGTCGCTCATTCGCGGGCCGTTTGTCATCACGCCCGGCGTGCCGACGCTCGCCGCGCCCGGGGATGAATTCGAGGTCGGGGTCACCGTGGCAAACAACGTGGAAGGGTCCGGCGCGAACGCGGAAGTGCAGCTGACTGTCGACGTCTCCGAGCACTTGGCGTGTCTAACAAGCGCACCGCTAAAGCTCGCGATCGCGGAAGGGCGCGAGCAAACCACCAGCGTGCGCTTGCGGGTGAAGGAGAAGCTGGGCTCGGGCGAGATCACGTTCACGGCCAGCGATCGGCGGCGCCGCCAGCCAACTGCGTTCCACCGTGAGTGTGCGACCACCGACGCCGTTCATGACAGAGGTCCGGAGCGGGAACTTCACGAAACAGCTCGATCTGCCGCTGACGCGCACGATGCATCCGGAGTTCCGCGCCACGACGGCGACGGTTTCGGCCGTGCCGCTCGGCCTCGCGCACGGGCTCGATGCCTACCTGAAAGCATTCCCGCACGGCTGCAGCGAACAGATCACGAGCGGCGCCTTCGCGCGCCTCATGCTGGCCGATGAAGTCGATTTTGGCCTCAGCCGGGCGGAAATGGGCGCGCAGATCGAACACACGTTTTCAGTCCTGCGGCGGCGGCAAAATGATCAGGGCGCGTTCGGCTACTGGGCGCCGGAGAAGGGCGAGCGGATCAGTTTCGTTTCCGTCTATGTGATGCATTTCCTGATCGAAGCCAGGGCGTCCGGTTTCGCACCGCCGGCGGAAATGTTCGCCAGCGGTTTGCGTTACTTGCGCAGTGTCGCGACCACAGACGCCTCCGATGCAGACGAGGCGCGGACGATTGCCTACGCCATCTACCTGCTGACCCGCGAAGGCGTGGTGACGACGAACTACGTCCTGAACCTGCGCGATTATCTGGACAAGAACCGGAAGGACGAATGGCAGAGCGAGATGACCGGTGTCTACATCGCCGGGCGCGCTGAAAATGCTGCGGAAAGACGAGGAAGCGGAGAAGCTGATCGCGCGGTATCGGATCGGGGAACAGCGCCGCGGAGAGTGGAATGATTTCCACCAGCCGCTCGGCAGTGATGCGCAATATTTCGCCGTTCTCGCCCGTGAGTTCCCGCAGCGGTTGCAGAAGATTTCCGCCGCGGAGCTAGCGCATATCCTGAAGCCGATCGGCGAAGGAAACTTCAGCACGTTGTCGGCGGCGTATGCGGTGCTGGCGCTGAAAGCCTACTCGCACGCAGTGGAGGCGCAGGCACCGCGAGCTCACGCATCTCGGAGCTGGACAAGAGCAAGCGGGAGACGCGGCTGGTGAGCTCGAAGAAGCTCTTCCAGCGGACACCGTTCTCCGGCGACGCCGGCGGCGTCCGTTTTCAAGCCGCCGGAATGCCGGCCGGGCCGGGCGCTTTCTTTCAGGTCGTGGAAGCTGGCTTCGATCAGAAGCGACCTGACGAATCGCTGACGCAAGGCCTGGAAATTTATCGCGAGCTGCTCGACGAACACGGCAGACCGGCAACACAGACGCGCACTCGGCGAGGCGGTAAATGTGCGGGTCCGCGTGCGCAGCTTGCGACCGGAGCCGATCACGAATGTCGCGATTCTCGATCTGCTGCCGGGCGGGTTTGAAGTCGTGAGCACGTCGCTGCAGCCCGGGGCCGGGGTGGCGGGCGCTGATTACGTCGAGGTCCGGGAGGATCGGACCGTCTTCTTTGCTACGATTCCGCCAACCACGGTCGAGTTCCGATACCAGATCAAGGCCTGCAACCGCGGTGACTTCATCGTGCCGCCGGTGTTTGCGGAATCGATGTACGACCGCAATACCAAGGCACGCGGGCTCGGCGGAAAAATCACGGTGGTGCCATGAAGCGTGGTGTTCGCGATCACGGCGGCCGCCGTGCTGCTGACGCTCGGCGGCGTTTGGTGGTCGTTGCCGAAACCGCCGCTCCTGGACGGGATCGATTTCTCGCAACGCGTGCGCGATCGCGAGGGCCGCGTCCTGCGGGTAACGCTCACGTCGGATGACAAGTATCGACTCTGGACGCCGCTGGAGCAGATTTCGCCGGAGCTCATCGCGGCGACGTTGCGTTTCGAGGATCGCCATTTCTGGCGCCACCCGGGCGTGAATCCAGTGGCGCTCTTTCGTTGTGCCGCCAGGTTCGCTCGTCGCGGGCGTGGCGGCGCGGGTGCTTCAACGATAACGATGCAGCTGGCGCGGCTGCGCTTTCAACTGCACACCAAAACCGTCCGCGGAAAGCTGGCGCAAATCCTCCGCGCCGTCGAGCTGGAGCGTCACTACTCGAAGCGCGAAATCCTGGAAGCGTATCTGAACCTCGCGCCTTACGGCCGCAATATCGAAGGCGCAGAGGCGGCGAGTGAGTTGCTGCTTGGCAAAGCCAGCGGCAGATCTGAATCGGCGGGAAGCGGCGGCGCTGAGCGTAATCCCGCAACGCCCGTCACGCAGAACGCCGGCGTTTCGTTTGGTGGCGGAACCGGCGCCGCCGTTGGTCGCTCCGCATTTTGTGCGGCAGGTGCTGGCGGATCAGCGCCGCGCGCACGACGACGTCATGACGACGCTCGACCTCCCGCGGCAACGCATCCTGGAAACGCGCATCGCCCATTACCTCGCCGAAAACCGCTGCGCGCGGGATCGAGAATGCAGCGGCGCTGTTGATCGATTCGTGGACGATGGAAGTGCTGGCGCAGGTCGGCTCCGCTGATTTCGCGAACGGTGACATCCAAGGCCAGGTCGATGGAACCCAGAGCCGGCGCTCGCCGGGCTCGACCCTGAAGCCGTTCGTCTATGCGCTGGCGCTGGATCAGGGACTGATTCATCCGCATTCGCATCGTGAAAGACGCACCGCGAAACTTCGGCGGCTACAATCCGGAGAATTTTGATCGCGATTTTCTCGGGCCGATCCGCGCGGCCGATGCGCTCGCCCGCAGCCGCAACGTGCCGGCCGTCGCGCTCGCGGCGGAGTTCTCGCATCCCAGCCTGTTTGACTTCCTCAGCGACTCCGGAGTGCGATTGGCGCGGCCGGAATCGGCCTACGGGCTCTCGCTTCCGCTCGGCGGCGCCGAGGTCACGATGGAGGATCTCGTCCGGCTCTACGCCGTCCTGCCTAACGAAGGCATGCTCCGGCCGCTGCGCCGCGTGCAGACGAACGCGCCATCCGTCAGCCGGCGCGTGCTCAGCCCGGAAGCGGCGTTTCTTACCCTCGACATGCTCAGCCGCAGCGCGCGTCCGGGAATCGCCAGCCCAAGCGACGGCGGGACGGTTTCGTGGAAAACCGGCACCTCGCACGGCTTTCGCGATGCGTGGTCGGTGGCGGTCTTCGACCGTTATGTGCTGGCGGTGTGGGTCGGCAATTTCGATGGGCGGCCGAACGCCGCCTTTATCGGCCGTACCTGTGCGGCGCCGTTGCTCTTCCAGATCATCGATAGCCTGCGCGCGCAACATCCGCCGTCGCGCCGGCGACCACCGCCGCAGGACCTAAATCTCAAGCGCGTTCAGTTCTGCTCGGTCTCGGGGCAGCTGCCGACCTCCCACTGCGCGCACCGCACGGAAGGCTGGTTCATCCCCGGTGTGTCGCCGATCACCGACTGCGAGGTGCATCGCGAGGTGCTCGTGGATGTCGCCAGCGGATTGCGCGTGCCGAGCGATGACGGCACGCGCGCACTGCGCCGCGAGGTCTATGAGTTCTGGCCGTCGGACCTGCTGGGACTGTTCCAACTCGCCGGCGTGCCGCGGCGTTCACCACCGCCATTTCTGCCCGGCACGGCCAACGAGGCGCTGGCGCGCAGCGGTCGAAAACCCCGACTCATCTCGCCCGGCAGGGAGATTGCGCTCACCAACAGTTTCGTGCCGCTCTGCGCCGAAACCGAAGGCGATGTGCGCCGCGTTTATTGGTTTGCGGACAAATCATTCCTCGGCGCGTGCGACGTGAAGAATGCCCTGCCATGGAAGCCAACCCCGGGCACATATCAACTCACCGCGCTCGACGATCACGGGCGCTCTGTGTCGGCCCATGTGACGTTGCGCTAGCCCGGCCGCCGCCGCTTTTTAATTGAAGACGGATCAGCGAAGCCGGACGGTGTCGCTCCATGTCCCGCCAGTACATCCTGCAGCGCGCGCCTTCCGCGGTCGGGATCAACATCGATTACGCGGGGGAACTGAATCCGCAGCAGCTCGCGGCCGTGACGGCGCCGCCGGGACCGCTCCTCGTAATCGCGGGCGCGGGAAGCGGGAAAACGCGAACCTTGACCTACCGCGTCGCGTACCTGCTCGAGAATGGCGTCGATCCGCGGAACATCCTGCTCCTCACGTTCACGAACAAAGCCGCGCGACAGATGCTCGATCGCGTGGCGAATCTGCTGCCCGTGGATTCGAGCGGGCTCTGGGGCGGGACCTTTCACTCCATCGGCAACCGGATGCTGCGGCGGCATGGGAGCGCGCTCGGTTATTCGAGCGGGTTCACGATCCTCGATCGCGAAGACCAGAAGGACTTGATCGACACGGTGGTGGCGGCGGCCGGGATTAATCCGAAGGAGATCCGGTTTCCGAAAGGCGACGTGCTGGCGGAGATCTTCAGTTTCACGGTCAACACCGAGCGCACGATCGAGGAGATGCTGGCGGAGAAGTTCCCGTATTTCCTGCCGCTTGCTCGAGCAGATCAAGGACGTGCAGGCGCGCTACGAGCGAAAGAAGAAGGCGACGAACTCGATGGATTTCGACGATCTGCTCGAGAAGACGCTCCGGATGCTGAAGGAGCACGAGGAGGTGGCCGATTTCTACCGGCGTAAATTCCAGTTCATCCTCGTGGACGAATATCAGGACACGAACAAGATCCAGGCCGACTTCATCGACACGCTCGCGGCCGAGCATCGGAACGTGATGGTGGTGGGCGACGACGCGCAGTCGATCTATTCGTGGCGCGGCGCGAATTTCAAAAACATCCTCGCCTTTCCGGACCGCTATCCGGACGCGCAGGTGTTCAAGATCGAGCTGAATTACCGGAGCGTGCCGGAGATTCTGTAGGTCGCGAACGCGGCGATCGCGTCCAACGTGGAGCAGTTCAAAAAGGAGCTCGCCGCGACCCGCGAGACGAAGGAGTTGAAGCCGGCGGTGGTGGCGCTTGAACGACGGCAGCGAGCAGGCGCAGTTCGTCGCGCAACGCATTCTCGAGCTGCGCGATGAAGGGATCGAGCTGGATGAGATCGCGGTCCTCTATCGCGCGCACTATCACGCGATCGAGCTGCAACTCGAGCTGTCGCGGCGCGGCATTCCGTATCAGATCACGAGCGGCGTGCGGTTCTTCGAGCAGGCGCACATCAAGGACGTGGCGGCCTTCATCCGCTTCGTCGCCAATCCGCGCGATGAGGTGGCGTTCAAGCGGATGATCAAGCTCCTGCCGGGCATCGGAAACAAGAGCGCGGATAACCTTTGGCGCGCGTGGGAGGCGGCGCTGGAAACGAATGCAGAGATCACGAACTGGGGCGAGCGGCTGCGGGCGATGCAGGTCGGCGCGAAATCGAGGAAGTCCTGGGAGCAACTCGCTTATACCCTGGATGAGATCGCGCCCGCCGGGGTGCCGAACCCGCCCTCGGAAATGATCACGTCGATCGTGGAAGCGATTTACGACGACTACGCGAAAGCGAACTTCACCAACTACGAGCTGCGGAAGGAAGACCTCAACCAGCTGGCCGCCTTTGCGCGACAATTCAAAGAGCGTGGACGAATTCCTGTCGCAGCTGGCGTTGATCAGCAACGTCGATGCCGAGGCGGCGCCCAATCAGGCGGCCGACACGGAGTCGGTCAATCTGTCGTCAGTGCACCAGGCGAAGGGTCTGGAGTATCACACCGTTTTCGTCATCTGGCTGACGGACGGCATGTTTCCAAGCACGCGCTCGCTCGAAACACGGGAAGCGATCGAAGAGGAGCGGCGCCTCTTTTACGTCGCGATCACCCGCGCGCGCGATGAACTCTATCTCACTTACCCGCAGATGCGTTTGAATGCCGGCTACGGTGACATGTTCCAGCGACCGTCGCGTTTCTTAAAGGAAATCCCGACACAGCTGCTCGAGGACTGGCAGATCAGCCGGCGCTGATTCTGTCATTGAGGGAGATGGAACTTTCGCCTGACCAGAAGATCGCCGGCGTGCTGACGCCGCTCTTCGCGTTGCGCAGCGAGACCGATCTCGGGATCGGCGACCTCGCGGCGCTGCGGCAATTCATCGACTGGGCGGCGGAGCATCGGATTCAAGCTCGTGCAGCTGTTGCCGATCAACGAGACGGGCGGCGACAACAGCCCCTACAACGCGATCAGCGCGATGGCGATCGAGCCGACGACGCTGCACCTGGCGCCGGATTCGCCCGCGGATCTGACGCAGAGCGGGATTTCGATGAAGTGCTCGCCGGTTTCGCTCTCGGGAAGTTGCGCTCCGGGCGCGGTGAAATACCGGGAGGTGCGGCGTTTGAAACGCAGGCTGCTGGAGAAGGCGTTCGCGCAGTTCGCAAGCGCACGAACCGCCCAGAGTCGTTTCGTGCCTTTTGCGAAACGGAGAAGTCGTGGCTCGACGATTACGCAGGTTTCCGCACGTTGATGGAGGAGAACAGCGGGAGCGAGGCCTGGGATCAGTGGCCGCCCGAACACCGATCCTTGGCCAGCGCTCGCGCCTGGCTGGAGGAGCAGGAGCCGGAGGCGCGGCAGCGCTTTGCGCGAGCGCGCGGCGTTTTTCCGCTATGTGCAATGGATCGCCTATGACCAATGGGCCGCGAGCCAAGGCCTACGCCGACGAGCGGGGCGTGGCGCTGATGGGCGACATTCCGTTTGGCGTCAGCTACTACAGCGCGGACGTGTTTGCGCGGCGCGATCAATTTGTTCTCGATTGGTCGGGAGGCGCGCCACCGGAACCGTATTTCAAGGACGACGAGTTCACGCAGAAGTGGGGACAGAACTGGGGCATCCCGCTCTATCGCTGGGAGGCGATGCGGACGGACAATTTCGATTGGTGGCGGCAGCGGGTGCGCGGGGTGCGGCGCATCTTTCACGTCTTCCGCATCGATCACGTGCTCGGGTTTTACCGCATCTATGCCTTTCCGTGGCGGCCGGAGCGGAATCCGGAATTTCTGCCGCTCTCGATCGAGGAGATGCGGCAACGCACGGGCGGCCGGGCGCCCGCACTTTGCGCCGCGCGATGATACGAACTGGGAAAGCTGCGAGGCCAATCGGCGCGAAGGCGAGGCATACCTCCGGATGGTATTGGAAGCAGCCGCGAGCACGCGGCTGGCGGGGGAGGATCTGGGAACCGTGCCGCCCTATGTGCGACCCAGTTTGCAGTCATTAGGTATCGCCGGGTTCAAAATCCCGCAGTGGGAAACGACCCCGGACCAACGCGTCGTTCGCGGCGACGAATATGAGCGTCTCTCTGTCGCGACCTACGCCACGCACGATCACCAGCCGCTCCGCGCGGTCTGGGACGACGCCCTGGCGCACGAAAGCGCCGACCCCACGCAGGCCCGGGCGGCTCTGGAAAAGATCGCGCAGTTTGCCGGAATCCAGTCGCTCGGTAATCCACCCGATTACGATCGCGAGTTCTATCTGCCGGCGCTCGAGGCCTTATTCGCGAGCAACGCCTGGATGGCGGTGGTAATGATCACGGACCTGCTCGCGCGCAAGGATCGCTTCAACGTGCCCGGGACGGCGGCGGAGTCGAATTGGAGCCGGCGCTTGCAGATGACAGTGGCGCGCCTCCGCCACAGCCGCACGGTCAGGCGCCGGATGAAGCTGGTGCGCGCGCTGCTGGAAAGCGGACAGGCCGTCTTCCGATGTAGACCGGAGTCCAGGGCCGACATCGAAAAATCCGGGTTTCCTCCGGGTTAATCCATGGCAAGAAGTAGCATGAACTCTCCGATCAAAGTCGCGATCACCGGCGCCGCCGGGCAAATCGGTTACTCCCTTCTCTTCCGTGTCGCGTCCGGCGCGATCTTCGGCCCCGAGCAGCCGGTGCAGCTGAATCTGATCGAAATCCCGCCCGCGCTCGACGCGCTCAAGGGCGTCGTGATGGAGCTGGACGACTGCGCGTTTCCGCTGCTCAAAGGCAGTCGTCGCGACGGCCGATCTGAACGAAGGCTTCCGCGATGTGAACTGGGCGCTGCTCGTCGGCAGCGTCCCGCGCAAAGCCGGGATGGAACGCGGCGATTTGCTCGGCATCAACGGCAAGATCTTCATCGGCCAGGGACAGGCGATCGAGAAGAACGCCGCCCAGGATGTGCGCGTCCTCGTGATCGGAAATCCGTGCAACACCAATTGCCTGATCGCGATGAACAACGCGAAGTCGATCCCGCGCGATCGCTGGTTCGCAATGACGCGCCTCGACGAAAACCGCGCCAAGGCCCAGCTCGCGCAGAAAGCCGGCGTCGATGTGACCGAAGGTCACGAACATGACCATCTGGGGCAACCATTCCGCCACGCAGTATCCGGATTTCTACAACGCGAGAATCAACGGCAAAGCAGCGACGGAAGTAATCAGCGACGAGAGCTGGCTGAAGGAATACGTTCATCCCCGCGGTGCAACAGCGCGGCGCGGCCATCATCAAAGCGCGCGGACTTTCCTCCGCCGCCTCCGCCGCGAACGCGATCATCGACACGGTGCGGAGCCTGACGACCGACACACCCGCGAGTGACTGGCACAGCGTGGCGGTTTGCTCGGATGGCAGCTACGGGGTGGCAGAGGGACTGATCTGCTCGTTCCCGGTGCGCGCGACCGGCGGCAAATGGGAGATTGTGCAGGGTGTCGAGCTGAATGAATTCAGCCGCGCGAAGATCGATGCGTCGGTCGCGGAGCTGGAAGAAGAACGCTCGCTCGTCGGCGAGTTAATTCCGAAAAGTTAGCTCTGAAACTGGGTAAGCCAGCCGCTTCCCTACAGATCACGTCGTCGCGAGCTCCGCGCCGGTCAGGCGCGTGAACGCTTCTCGATACTTCGCGGACGATTTCTCGATCACCTCCGGCGGCAAATGTGGGGCGGGCGGAGTCTTGTTCCAATCGAGCGTCTCGAGGTAGTCGCGCACGAACTGCTTGTCGAAACTCGGCGGACTTTGGCCCGTGCGGTAGCGATCGACGGGCCAGAAACGGGAGGAATCGGGCGTGAGACATTCGTCAATCAGGAGCAACTCGTCGCCGAGCCGCCCGAATTCAAATTTCGTGTCGGCCACGATGATGCCGCGCTCGGCCGCGTGTTTCCGGCCGGCCGCGTAGACGCGCAGACTAAGATCGCGGACCTGGCCTGCGATTTGTTCGCCAAGCAAGCGGCAGCATTCCGCCCAGTCGATGTTCTCGTCGTGGCCTTGCTCGCTCTTGGTCGAGGGGGTGAAAATTGGCTCCGGCAGTTCGGACGCGAGCTCCAAGCCCGGCGGGAGTTTGTGGCCGCAAATCGTGCCGCGCTCCTGATATTCCTTCCACCCGGACCCCGCGAGATAACCGCGCACGACGCACTCAACCGGCAGCGGCTCGGTCTTGCGCACAATCATGGAGCGGCGGGCGAGCTGCTCGCGAAACGGCTCCAAATCTGACGGTAGTTCGAACTGCGCCGCCACCATGTGGTTCGGCACAAAAGTGAAGCGCTGAAACCAGAAGGCCGAAATCTGGTTCAGGACCGCGCCTTTGTCCGGAATCGGATCGGGCAGGATGCAATCGAAGGCGGAGATGCGGTCGGTCACGACGAAGAGAAGCGTCTCGCCGAGATCAAAAACCTCGCGCACTTTGCCGCTGCGAAGCTTGGGGATGGGAAGATCGAGGGTGGTGAGAGGCGGCGGCATGGCCGAAAACGTCGAACGGCGAACGGCCAACGTCCAACATCGAATTCAGAAGGTTTTTGTTCGACGTTCAACGTTCGGCGTCTCACGTTCGACGTTCTCCCTTTCCCGCTCATGGCCGGCCTCATCATCAAACCGCGCGCCCGCCTCCTGCATGGCCACGATTGGGTTTTCTCCGGCGAGGTCCTGAAAGTGTTCGGCGACCCCTCCGATGGGGACGTCATCTCGCTCAAGGACGGCAAGGATCACCTCCTCGGGAGCGCGATTTACAACAGCAAATCGCAGATCGTGGCGCGGCGCTTCTCGCGACGCCGCCAGGATCTTGACCTGAATTTCTTCGAGCGTCGCATCGAGCAGGCCGCGGAATATCGGATCCGGCGCGGCCTCGAATCGCGACTCTGCCGGCTCGTCTGGAGCGAAAGTGACGGGCTACCCGGAGTGATCATCGATCGCTATGCCGAACATCTGGTCCTGCAGACGCTCACCCTCGGGATGGATCATGCGGAAGGATTTGATTGTCCAGGCCATGCAAAACGTTCTCGGCATCCCCTCGGTGTCGATTGTGGAGCGGAATGACGCGCCGGTGCGACGGGCAGAAGGGATGGAATTTCGCACCGGGATGCTGGCCGGCGGGTAATGGGAGCGTAGATGTGCTGATCGTTGGCCTGAAATTCCACGTCGATCTGTTAAACGCGCAGAAGACCGGCTTCTATCTCGACCAGGTGCCGCATTACAGCGCGGTCGCGCATCAGGCGACGGGAAAACGGGTGCTCGATTGTTTCACGAGTCAGGGAGCGTTTGCCCTCGCCTGCGCGCGAGCGGGCGCCGCGAGCGTGAGCGCGGTGGAAGCGAGCGCGGAGAGTCTGGCGGCGGCGCGACAGAATGCCGAGCAGAACGGACTGATGGTCAACTGGATTGAGCAGGACGTGTTCGACTTCCTGCGCGCGGCGGAGAAGGCGGAGGCGCAATACGACCTCATCATTCTCGATCCGCCATCATTCACAAAGACGAAGGGCGGTCTGCATGGTGCGATCCGGGGATATCGCGAGCTGCATGTCCGCGCCTTCAAGTTGCTCTCGAAGGAGGGATTGCTCGCGACATTCTCCTGCTCGCATCACGTCAACGAGGAAGCGTTTACGCGCATGATTTCGGACGCCCTCGTCGATGCGCGCCGGTCGGCGCGCCGGCTTGCGACGGTTCGAGCAGGCCGTGGATCATCCGGTGTTGCCGACGCTGCCGGAAACCGAATACTTCAAAGGCGTGCTGCTTGAGATGATGCCGGGCCGATGAGCGAAACCGACCAAACCCTCGCGGCGGAATTCGCGGCCTTGGCGCCGTGGGTGTTTCAGTTCCGCATCGACGGAGCTGATTATGGAGGGGACATCAGCGCACTGGGCGACGCGCGGCTGGCGCAGTTCTGGCAATTTGCGCCCCAAGCGCGGCGAATTCTCGAGCTCGGTTCGCTCGAAGGCGCGCACACGGTCCAGCTCGCGGCGCGACCGGGGGTGGAGCATGTGGTGGCGATCGAAGGCCGCGCGGCCAACTTGCGCAAAGCCGAGCTTATCCGGCACCTCTTCGGCGCGGGAAATGTCGAGCTCGTGCAGGCGAACCTGGAAGAGGCCGACCTGGAGCAGTTCGGACACTTCGACGCGGTCTTCTGCAGCGGCCTGCTTTACCATCTGCCGGAACCGTGGAAGCTGCTCGCACAATTGCCGCGCCTGGCCCCGCAGCTTTTTGTCTGGACGCATTACGCCCATGAGCTGCAGGCCAAGGAAATCCGCCACGGCCTGAGGGGCAAGATTCACACCGAAGGCGGACCGGACGAACCGCTCAGCGGGATGTCCAACACCGCCTTCTGGCCGACACTCGGTTCGCTCCTGCAGCTCGTCACCACGAGCGGTTACCGCACGATCACGATCATTCATAACGACGTGCAGCATCAACACGGGGGCGCGGTGACCTTTTTCGCCGCGACCAGTGACCTGCCGCTCGCCTAGCCGCGATGCAGTGGTTCATCGGCATCAACGAAGGTTGTCCGGCGTGGCGGCAGTACGCGGATATGGCGAAGGTCGCGATTCACACCGCGCTTCAGCACACTTCGCTGCAGCCGAATTGCCTCTACGATGGCGGGGAGAATGAATTCACCGCCTGGCTGCGGCGACGCGACGTGAGGATCATCCCGTGGCGCACGTTTCTGCTCCACGACCTGGCGCAGCTCGGCTTGCGCCGGAGCAATTCCGACCTGCTCCGTGCGACGCGGGGAGTCCTTCTGCGGGTGGAGTTGCCGCTCCTGCAGACGCAACTAGGCCTCGACGATCGGGTGCTCTACACCGACTGCGATGTCATTTTCCAAGCGGAGGTCGTGGACGCACTGGAGCCTAACAAGTGCAGATACTTCGCGGTTGCGTGCGAGTCAGATCGAAATTCGCCGAACAACATGAACAGCGGCGTGATGTGGATGCATTTGCCGGCGATGCGGGAGCGGGACGACGAGTTCCGCCATTACTTGCGCGAGAACATTGATACGTTGCCATCCTGGAGCTGGGACCAGGGCGCCTACGATCGATTTTATCGCACCCCTGAGGGAACCCCGATGTGGGACAGGCTTCCGCCAGACCTAAACTGGAAACCGTACTGGGGCGACTACTCCACCGCCAGGGTCATCCACTTCCACGGCCCGAAACCATTCCAGCGGCCGAACATCGACTCGCATTATTCCGAGCTGAAGTTCCTGACCGGCGGCGCCTACGAAGAGCTCTGCGATCGATTCGAAGAACTGCTCCGCGAAGCCGAAGCGGAGTAGCGGGCGGTTATTTCTCCGCGATCGCGAAGAGGTGCCCGTGCAGCGCGATCCCATCCGGCGTGCGTAGCGGATGGTCGGCATAGCTGAATACCTCCACGCGGGTGAAGTGGTTGCGCAGCAGAGTCTCCAGGCCGCAGCGAGTGAAGAAGTTCTTGTGATCGGCCTCCAGAAGATGCCACGGCACAACCTGCCACGGACTGAAATACGGCAGCACTTCCATGTTCGGCACCGAGAAAAGGGCGCGGCTTTTCACCACGCGAACGATTTCCCCGAGAAAGCGATCAAAGTCCGCGATGTGTTCGAGCACTTCGATGCAGATGGCGTTGTCGAACTCGCCATCCGCGGAGGGGAGACTGCCGGCAGCCGCGTCCACCCTGCGATAGGGTAATTGCCGCCGCTCGAGCATCTCCCAGCAGCCGGGATTCACCTCGAGCCCGAGCCACGCGTGGCCATCAGCCCTCAGGGCCGGGCCGTAGGCGCCAGCGCCGCAACCGACATCGAGCACCGAAGCGCCGGGATCTAGATATTGTTGAATCAGGAGCAGCATCTCGGCACCTGGCTGTTCCACCGGCGGTCCCGAGCCGTAGATGTTTTCGCGATGGAGGACGTTTCGTTGCCCCGGATGCACGACGTCGCCATACGGGCGCTCCTCCAGCCGGGCCGGTGCGAGTTGCAGCGGGATCCGCGCAATCTTGTATTCGGCGCGGTCGCCCCTCCATGATGCCGTGACCACCAACTCGGCCGCGCGATCCTCCCCCGGGTCGCCCACGCTGCCGATGAGGCGGAAGCCCGTTGGTATCCCAGCCGGCAAACCCAAAGCGGCGCAAACATCCGGACGCAACGACAGAACATTGCTCTCGCCCACGAGCTCGCCGCGGATCCAAACGCGCACGCGGCACCCAGCCGGATCACGCTCCGGAACATGCAGCCAGCCGGCCACCGAGATGCATTGCGAGTAGACACTCGCTTCCGCCTGCGGCGCATCGATGCAAGACCGTGCCGCAGTGAGCTTTGAGAAAGGGCGCGCACCAGAATCGGACATTTCCTCGGCAGGATAGTTGGTTCGCCCCGGCCCGCGCGAGTGCGTTTCACGAAAGTTTCCGCGGGAAAAATCTGGAATTCGCGGTGCGGAAGTCTTATATGGCTGCACAAGCAGCCCGACCCACGCGTCCGGTCGCGGCGGCGGAAAAAATCATTGTCATGGCAGAACGAATCCGACCGATCGAGCAGATGCTGGAGCTAAACGAAGATGAGGCAAACTCGACCGAGCATCTCGATTCGCAGGTGCAGAAGGCGCAGGAGCAGCTCATCTCGCTCAAGCGCCAGCAGGAGCAGATCGAGAAACAAAAACGCGAACTCGAAGAGCTCAGCCGGCGCCAGGAAGAACTGGAGCGCGGCCGGGCTGAGATGGCGTGACAAGCTCACCCGTTCACTCGTGATTCTGGAACGCGAAGCCTACGATTCGCAGAAGAAGCTCGAGCAGATCCGCGCGACCCGCGAGAGCTTCGAGCAACATCTCCTGCTGCTGGAATCGATCGATCCCAAGAGCTGGAATCCGGCGGAGCTGCACAAGGAACTGAGCCGCGCGCTCAGCACCGTGGATGATGCGCGCGCGGAATTCAGCCAGCAGCGCAGTCGCCTCAGCGCGACGACCGGCGATGACGACGGGCGACCTCGCGTTGCCGGAAGCGGCGCCGGAGTCGGCGGCTCGGCGGCGCGAACAGCTTCCTCCAATGGCTGCAGATCGGCTTCGCGCTCACGCTGCCGCTCATCATTTTCGGCTTTCTCGCGCTGATCTTGTTCCTCTGGGTGGCGTCGCCAGGCCCAATAAACGGCATGCGCCGCCGCTCTCCGAAATCCGCGCACGCCGCTCAACGGCGAAACAGCAGGAGCTCGCGCGGCGCGAATCGCAGCTGCGCGAGGAGATGCAGAAGCTGGAGCGGATGATCGCGGAAGCGCCGCGCGTGGCGGAGGAGAGAACCCGACGGCAGCGCGAGGAATTGCTGGCGCGCGCGAGCGGAAGGCGCAGCCGCCTGGACGTCTCGATGCGTTTGCAGGACAGACGCTACCTGGATGGGGGCCGGCCGAGCGCGCCCGGCGGGCTCGTTGCGCAAGGAACGCCGCGAAGGCCGGATCATTTTTCTGGTTCTGGTCTCGTGCTGGCCGCGGCCGTGATCTGGCTCGTCAGTCATCTGCCGTTTGTAGGACATGGGGAGCCTGATCCGCCCCGCGACGTTTCTGGCATGGCCGTGGACCTCGATGTGGCTTACGTCGCGCAGCTCGCGCGGCTGAATCTGACCGGACGAAGAGACGCAGCTGTTCCAGGCGCAACTCTCGCATGTTCTCGAGCTACGTCGCGACAAGCTACAGGAAGTGGACGTGACGCGGCGTCGAGGCGGCGGCGCACGCGAGCGCCGATCTTCAATGTGTTCCGCGAAGACGACGCCGCGCGACTGGTTCACGCGCGGAAGAAGCGCTGCAGCAATGCGCCGCGGCAGGCGAACGGGCTTTTCATCGTCCCGAAAGTCGTGGAATGACGCCGCGCGATCTGCCGGCGCTCACGATCGCCGAGCTGCAGCAACTTGCTGCGAGCCGCGCGAAGTGTCGCCGCGGGAAGCGCTCGAAGCGCTGCAGGCGCGCATCGCGGAAGTGGATCCGCAGATCGGCGCGTATCTCTCGCGTGATTTCGACGCGGCGCTCACAGCCAGCCGAGGCGGCCGATGTCGAACTCTGCCGCTCGGCGGCGTGCCGATCGCGATCAAAGATGTCATCAACGTCGCCGGCCAGCCGTGCACCTGCGCGTCGCAGATTCTGCGCAATTACTCGCGCGCCTACGATGCCACGGTGATCGCGGAAGTCTGCGGGCGGCGGGCGCGATTCCTTTTGGGAAGACCAACATCGATGAGTTCGCGATGGGCTCGTCGACGGAGAATTCGGCGTCCAGCCGACGCGGAATCCGTGGGATCTCTCGCGCGTGCCGGGCGGTTCGAGCGGCGGCTCGGCGGCGGCGGTGGCAGCAGATGAGGCGTTTGCGCGCGCTCGGCACCGACACCGGCGGCTCGGTCCGCCAACCGGCCGCGCTCTGCGGATTGTGGGACTGAAGCCAACCTACGGCCGCGTCTCGCGCTTCGGACTGGTGGCGTTCGCCTCCTCGCTCGATCAGATCGGGCCGCTCACGAAGGACGGTGCGCGATGCGGCGCTGCTCCTTAACGCGATCGCCGGCGCCGACCCGCAGGATTCGACCTGCCTCGATGTGCCGGTGCCGGACTACACCGCACAACTGGGACGCGATCTGAGGGGCGTGCGGCTCGGCGTGGCGCAAGGAATTCACCGCCGCCGGCATCGATCCGCAGGTCAGAGCCGCCGTGGACGCAGCCGTTGCAGCAATTCAGTTTCGTTAGGCGCGGAGATCGTGGAGGTCTCGCTGCCGCACACGGAACAGTCGTGGCGGCGTATTACGTCCTCGCGACCGCCGAGGCGTCGGCCAACCTGGCGCGCTTCGACGGCGTGCGCTACGGCCATCGCGCCGCGAATGCCGCAGGGGCTGCTCGATCATTACGGACGGACGCGCGAGGAGGGCTTCGGCGCGGAAGTGAAACGCCGCATCATCCTCGGCACTTATGTGCTCAGCTCCGGCTATTACGATGCCTATTACCTGCGCGCGCAGAAGGTGCGGGAGCTGATCCGGCGCGATTTCGCACGCGCGCTTTTGCAGAAGTGGACGCGCTGCTCTCGCCGACCTCGCCGGTCCCGGCGTTCAAGCTCGGCGAACGGGAGGCGGATCCGCTGCAGATGTATCTGGCGGACATTTTCACGATCGCCGCCAATCTCGCCGGCATCTGCGCGATCAGCCTGCCTTGCGGCTTCGCCGAGGCGGAGGGTGTTCGCCTGCCGGTCGGTCTGCAATTATCCGGCGCGGCCTTCGATGAAGCGCGGTTGCTGCAAATCGCGTACGCCTACGAGCAGAGTACGGACTGGCATACGCAGCGCCCGCCGGCCTTTGCCCTCTCATGAAGCTTCTTGCCACCTGGCTGGCCCGGCTGAACAGCCCCGAAGCCTGGCGCACGATGCTCTGCGTTTTCGCCGGGGTGCTCCTGGTCTTTGGCGCCATTCCGATCGCCAACGCGCTGCTCGGCGAAAGCATCAAGGATTACGAACTCTGGCACCAGACCGGCCAGCGTGTGCTCCATGGCGAGCCAATCTATCCGGCGGAGATGCGGAAGTTTCCGTTCATGTACCCTCCGACCGCCGCGCTCTTGCTCGCACCGGTCAGTCTGCTCGGGCAGACCGGCCTCATCACCGCGCTGGTGCTGGTCAACGCCGTCGCCTGGACGGCCGCCATTCTGCTCGCCGTGCGTCTCGCGACCGGCTCCTGGCAGCGACAACACCTGCTGCTTTATCTGGTCCCGAGCATGGTCATTTCGGTCTTCGCCTGGAGCAATTTTCACCTTGGGCAACCGAGTCTGCTGCTGCTGGCGTTGATGCTGGGCGGCCTGGCGGCTTTGCAATGCAAGCGTGAAGTCCTGGGCGGGGCGCTGTTTGCGTTCGCGGCGTCGATCAAGGCGTTCCCGTTCGTCGTCATTATCTACCTGCTTTATCGCCGCTACTGGGTGGCGGCGGCGTCGCTCGTGCTGCTGCTGGCATTTCTGCTCGTGCTCTTGCCGACGCCGTTTCGTGGTTTCACGCAAGCCCGCACGGACGTCAAACGCTGGTCGGAGGGGATGCTTTTTAAATACGACGAAAAAGGCGTGGCGCAGCGTCCGGGACGGAGCAATTCCTGGAGAAACCAATCCATCTTCGGAGTCGCCAATCGGATGCTGCGGCACGTGGATGCGGACGAGCAGTTCAAGCGTCACACCCCGATCTACGCCAATTTTGCGGAGCTCAGTTTTCAGGCGGTCACAGGCGTGATCGTCGGCATCGGCCTGTTGCTCGGGCTTTCCTACCTCCTCGTACTGCCGCGGCGCGACCGTCGCACGCCGGCGACAGATGCGATCGAGTTCGCGCTGCTTCATTCTCCTCCTGCTGATGTTCACGCCGCTCTCCTTCGGATATCTCTTCGCCTGCCTGCTCTATCCGTACACCGTGATTGTGCAGCGAATGCTGATCGCGCCGAACCGGCGGCTCTTGATCTGTGCGGCGGCGGCGGCGTTCCTGCTCACGTTGGCGATCCCGATGCAGAAACTGGCGCAGACCTACGGCAATTATTTCTTCGCCGCGCTCCTGTTGTTTATTGCCCTCGCGCTCGAGCTCTGGGAGCAGAAACGCGCGACCGCTTCCGCGTAGCCACCCGCGCTGCCGCCGCCAACCAGCGCAGCGAGAAGATCAACGCGACCCGCAGATTCATCTTCGATGCGCCCCGGACGCGATCGCGGAAGGCGATTGGGACTTCGAGGACGCGCAACTCGCGACCGCCGCGCACAATGGCTTCGAACGCGATCTTGAAGCCGGTGGCGGAGGGTGCGAGCGCGAGCAAATGCGCCCGGCGGATGGCAAAAAAACCGCACATCGAATCGTGCACGCCAGTGAGTGGATAGGCCAAACCGGCCGCGACACGCGACATGGTCTTGCGATAAAACGGCCAGCCTGGAGTGGTGCCGCCTTTGACATAACGGCTACCGATGACCATGTCGGCGACGCCGTCGAGGAGCGGCTGGACGAGGCGCGGGATCTGATCCGGCGGATGGCTCAGGTCGGCGTCCATTACGATGACGATTTCTCCGCGGGCCGCGCGAGCTCCCGCGATGACCGCACCGGATAAACCAAGCGTCGGGTGATCGCGGGCCAGCAACCGCACCCTCCCGCTGCCGGCAAGCGCTTGGACCCGTTCGCGGGTGCCGTCAGTTGACCCGTCGTCAACGATGATGATCTCGGCGCAGTGCGGAAGGGCGGCGAAAACCTGCCGCACAAGCGGCTCGACGTTCTCCGCCTCGTTCAGCGTCGGGACGATGACCGAAACTGCGCCGGCCCTTGGCTCCGCTTCCGTCATTCGTGAGGCGGGCATGCGCAGCGGAGGAAGTGGAGCCGAAGACGGGACTCGAACCCGTGACCTGCTGATTACGAATCAGCTGCTCTACCAACTGAGCTACTTCGGCGGTTTTGGCGGAGCGGAAGATGACATCCGCGGGCGGGGCGGGCAAGCGGGAAGCTGCGACAGACTCCCCAGAATCCGATCGAGAGCGCAAAGAGAGGTCGAGTCGGGCCAAGGACGCATTACCATGACCGAAGGCGCGACCGAACGCTCCCCAAGCGCGCGTCATCCTGGAGAGCTGGCGCGTGGAGGAAACGGCGAGCGACGATCGCAAGGTGCGATTGCCATTTACAGCAACCAACTAACCTGTCCCGATTTTGGGTTCAGGCGGCATGCCTAACTTGCCTATTTTATCATAAGTTTAATTCCGCCAATTACTTACACTATAGTAGCGAGTTCTACGCAATGAGAAAATCGTGAAATTCCGACAAAATGTCCTCCGTTACCATCTGGGCATGTTCGAGCTACAGACGCACTGCCGTCGGTTACGTGCACTCGAAGCATCTCGATCCGGATGTCGGTATTGTACTACTTTCGGGTCTGGTCCAGAATTTCTCCAAGAAACCGATCGAGGGCATAGAGACTGAGCTGGCCGCTGGGGCCGCTCAGGTTGGCATCGCAGCCGTGGGTGGCCCACGGCAGACGCACGAAGAGATTGGGACGCCCCACCTCGCGTAAACGCGCCGCCAGCAGCTCGCTGTGCCGCGGCGAGACGAGTGGGTCGAGGCTCCCGTGGATGAGCAATGTCGGAGGTGTGCTGGCGTTCACGAAATTGACCGGTGAGGCGGCGACATATGCGTCGCGCTGTGCGGCGAGCGGACCGCTGAGATAGTCCTCGAGCACCTTCTTTGAGTCGAGCACCCAGCGGGCGCTGGGGTTTTCGTAGCCAAACACGAGATCGGTCGGGCCGTAGAAGCTGACCACGCCGCGGATCGAGGGTTCCTTCCCGGCATAGGCGACGGAGAGCGCGATTTGGGCGCCGGCGGAACGGCCGATCAGGACAATGCGCGACATGTCGATCCGCCCCTCGACCGCATGGCGGCGGAGGAAATCGATCGCGCGGAAGACGTCCTCGACCGCGGCCGGGAACGGCTGCTTCGGCGCGTGGCGGTAGTTGATCGCGGCGACGGCGTAATGGCGGCGTGCGAGGTAGCGGTTGAGGGCCGGCAACTCGGCCTTGTTGCCGCCGTTCCACGAACCGCCGTGCACCATGACGATGAGCGGCTGCGGTCCGGTGGCGTCGGTCGCCTGGTAGAGGTCGAGCTTCAGGGGCTTCGCACCGTTCTGGGCGTAGACGATTTCGGTGACCCGCACACCAGAAGTGGGAACTCCGAAGAACAGATCGCGGAGGCTGATCGGATTAGCGCGCGACCCCGCCGCGCTCACGGCATTTCCAAAAGACGCCGTGCACTTCTCCGGCAGCGTCCGCGCGATCGCGACCGCCCGCACGAGCGGCGAAAGCAGATTGAACGCCGCGAGCAGCGCCACCAGCGCCGTCACGCGATTGCCTAACCGCCACGCAAGCGCAGCGCCGACCAGCAACCCGATCGCCGCGAAGTGTCCCCACTCCGAGAGGATGATCGCGACGATCCACAATTCTGCCGTCGGCGCGCTCAGCCAGACGAGGAACGAGCAGAGGAACAAGAGCACGGTCGCGACCAACAGGAGCGCGTCCGACCAGCGACGGAGTCGGCCCGGTTCGGCTCGTTTTTTCATCCGGCCAGAGCGCACCAACTAGCTGCCGAGCTGGAAAGTCTCGCCGATCGCGCGCAGTGCCAGCCGCTCCGGTTCACGGTGCAAAGCCGCTTCAAACCGCTCGATTGGTTCGCGGAAGGGCTCGGCGCTGAGGCAGAACGTCTGGTGATGAATCGGCATGATATGTTCGGCGCCCGCGGCGTCCGCCATCGCAATCGCCTGCTCCGGCGTGGCATGCGACGCGATCCACGGATCGTAGGCGCCGATCGACATCAGCGCGAGATCGTATCCGCGGCGCTCCCGCAACTCCGCGAACGTATCCGTCATAGCCGTGTCGCCGCCGAAGATGATCCGGCGGCCATTGCGCTCCAAGACGTAGCCATTGTACCCGCGCTCCGTGTCGTGGCGAAGTCGGGCGCCCCAATGCCGCACTGGAAAGGCACGCACACGAAGCGCACCCGCGGCGCGCCGGATTTCCACGGATTCGCCCCAGCGCAATTCCGTTTTCGAGCGAAACCGCGTCCAGCGCAGAATATCGGACGTCTTCGGGGCGGTCACGAGATCGGCCGTGCCTGGGAGGCGGCGGAGCGTGCGCATGTCGAAGTGATCGAAGTGCGCATGCGAGAGCAGGACCAGATCGATGCTCGGCAACTCGCGAATCTCCAAGGCGGGCGCGGTCAGGCGTTTCGGGCCGATCGTCATGCCCGGCAGGCGAATGCCGATGCGCGGGAACAAGACCGGATCGGTCAGGACGTTGAGACCGAAGAAGTTGATCAGCACCGTCGAATGTCCAAGCCACGCTGCGGTCAGATGGCGATCCGTCCAGAGCTGCGGCTCCGGATGCGCGGCGGCGGGGAGAGATGGGCCGGCGGCTTTCGATGGTCCATTCCCGGGCAAGGTGCGAATACCACGGGCGCATCGGCCGGGGGCGCTGGCGGGGCGGACTCTGCGTCGTTGCCATCAATACAGATACGCGCGCCCGGCGGGACGCAGCGAGAGAATCGCTGGAAAGGCCGAGCCCCCGCCAGCCCGTGGTCCCGCCGTATCCGCCCCGCAAAAAGCGATTGCGCCAGAGGCGATTCGCCCTAACCTTGCACTTCAATTTTCCGGGAGAACTATGGCAGACGCGGCAAACAAATATTCGGAGAACGTAGAGGGAGCCTTCTACGTCGATGATCAATGCATCGACTGCGATCTCTGCCGCGAAACCGCCCCCGCGAATTTCAAGCGCAACGACGACGGCGGCCATTCCTTCGTCTACAAGCAGCCGACCACGCCCGAGGAGGAAGCCCTCTGCAAAGAGGCGATGGAAGGTTGCCCGGTCGAAGCGATCGGCAGCGACGGCGCCGCCTAGCGCCGGCGGAGGCAGCGTGTCGATGACACGGCGGTGACCGTGGACCTTCCAGTCGCGCTCACGATCGCCGGCTCGGACAGCAGCGCCGGGGCTGGCGCGCAGGCCGACCTGAAGACCTTCAGCGCATGCGGGGTCTATGGACTGACTGCAATCACATGCGTAGTCGCGGAGACACCGGGCAAGGTGCGGCGCATCGATGCCGGTCGAGGCCGGGATGGTCATCGAACAGGTGGAGCTCTTGCTCGACCAATTCCCGGTGGCGGCGATCAAGACCGGCATGCTTTATTCGGCAGAAATCGTCGCCCGAGTCGCGGCGGCATTACGGGACCGGCGTGTTCCCGTGGTCGTTGATCCGGTGATGGTCGCAACGAGCGGCGCCTTGCTCCTGCAACCGGAAGCGGTCGCGACCTACGAAGAGCAGCTCTTCCCGCTCGCCGCGGTCGTCACGCCCAATCTGGACGAGGCTGCGACCTTGCTCGGCGCACCCATTGCCGATCTGGCCGCCATGCGAGCGGCTGGCCAACGGCTACTGGATCGCTATCGCGTCCCGGTCCTGCTGAAAGGCGGCCATCTTGGCGGTGACGAAGCCATCGATCTGCTCTTCACCGCTGGGGGCGTGTCGGAGTTTTCCGCGCCGTTTTCGCGCGGTGTGCAGACTCACGGGACTGGCTGCACTTACTCGGCTGCGATCGCCGCCGGGCTGGCCTCGGGTCTGGAGCTGGAGGAAGCGGTGCGCCGCGCGAAACGGTTCGTCACGGCCGCCATCGAGCAGCATCTCAGTTGGCCAGCACGAGGCGGCGGGACCATTCACGCGCTCAATCACCGCGCCGGCGTGAAGCCACCTCCCTGCGGGACGTGCGAGAGCGAGCTCCGGGGCGGAATAACTCCCGCACAGTTCCACAGTAACCTGGCTACAGCGCCATCGAACCCGGCGCCGCGGCCGAACTGGCCGCCTGATTCGCCTGCACGCACTCGAGCGTCGCCTTTTGTTCCCAGCGCCGCTGGTGCATCGCTTCAAGCGCCGCCGCCGTCTCCGCCTGCTTTTTGCTGCGCCCGGTCCCCTCGCCGAGTGCCATTCCTTCCCAGACGACGCGCACCACAAATGTCTTCTCGTGCTCCGGCCCGCTCTCGGCGAGCAACTCGTAGACCGGGCTTCGCGGCGAGATTGCCTGCAAGAGTTCCTGCAGATTGCCCTTCGGATTGACGTCAATCGGCTCCCCCTCCAGCTGCGCGAGGTCGTCGGCCGCGAGGGTGAGAATAAACGTCCGCGCCGTTTCCAGATTTGTGTCGAGATAGATCGCACCGAGCAGCGCTTCGAACGCGTCCGCCAGGGTCGAAGTCCGCAAACGTCCGCCACTCGCCTCCTCGCCACGGCCCATCATGAGGAACTGGCCGAGATCGAGACGGTGCGCATGCCCGCGCAACGCTTCGCGCGAGACGAGGCGGGACCGGAGCTTCGTCAGCTTCCCTTCGGCTTCGCGCGGAAATACCTTGTAGAGATACTCGGTCATGACGAGCTGCAGCACGGCATCGCCGAGAAACTCGAGCCGCTGATTATCGAAATGATGCCGCTGCGTCTCGTGGCCCAGGCTCGGATGGGTCAGCGCTTCCGCCAGCAGGAGCGAATTGCGGAATTTGTGACCGATGCGTTCTTCGAGCGGATTCACGGCGGGTCAGATTTTACTCAACCCACGCGCAATTTACCACACCTGATCGCGCCAAATGCCGCCGCCGCCATCTCCTCATCGCTGCTGGTAGATCGAGAGCGACGTCACCACGTCGACCGCGCGCTGCACGACGGGGTCGCGCGGCTGAGACTTGTCCGTGTTCCGGTTCCGCCGCCCCGCCTCCATTGCCTCGATTTCAGGATTTCGCCCCGCGAGCAAGGCCGCTTCGTTCAAGTGCGGGCGCTCGCTTTCAAACACGAACCAGCTCATCCCCTTCTCCACGCTTTGTTCGAATATTAAACGCTTGTCCGCGACCGGCATTTCGACGGCGATATCAGGCTTGACGCCGCCGGGAAAGAGCGGGCGCCCTTCCGGGAGAAGCGCTTCCGCCACCGCCACGCGCAGCATGCGGCCGTTGCTGAGCGGGAGGTCGGAATACTCGACCGCGCGGCCGGCGGTCGGTTGGCCGATGACAAGGGCCTTGTTGTAAAGTCGCAGCACGCCCGCGATCGCTTCCGCCGGACCGGACGTCTCGCCGTCGGCGAGCACGATGATCAAGCCTTGGTAAGTCGGATCGCGATCGGAGGCGAAAGTGCGCTCCTGCCGCCCACCGGCTTTACGCAGACTGAAAAGGACCTTGCCCTTCGCGCAGAAACGGTTTGCCACTTCCCCCGCGATCGCGAAGTCGTTGGTCGCGAGGCTGGCGCGCAGGTCGAGCACGATGGCGTCCACTTTTTTCCCGACAAACTTCTGCAGATTGGCGTCGAGCGCCTGGAGATTGGGCGCCGTCAGCGCGCCCATCCGCAGATACCCGATGTGCTCATCGATCACTTCCGCAAAGAACGGGCTGTTTGCGGCCGCTCCATCGGCCGGGCGTTCCGGCAGCAGGAGGGCGCCGCGCCCGACCCGCATCAACACCCCCGAAAGCATGGCGCGATTGAGTTCGACTTCGCTCAGCGCTTCCGGATTGATGTAGTTGCTCTTCAACAGCTGGATCGCCTGCTGCAAATCGGCCGGCGCCATCGCGTTGATGATTTCCGTCACGTTCGGCGACGCGGCCGCCGTGGGCGACGGCGATGCAGCGGGGCTGCCGGCGGGCGCGGCGGGCGACGGTGGCGCCGGCGACGAGGCGGAGAACCGCGACCGCGGGCGCGAGGAACAGGATTCCGGGCAGGAGCAGTGAAACGAACCGCGACATCAATGGCGTGCGACGTTAGCGCCAACCAGCGGAAGGGCAATATCGCGCCGAAAATGCGCGCCCGCGAAGTTGATCCGCGAGACGGCGTCGTAGGCGCGGGCGCGGGCGCGCATCCGCCGTCTCGCCGAGGGCAGTGATGGCGAGCACGCGTCCTCCGGCCGTGACGACTTGCCCCCGTACGCGGCGCGTCCCGGCGTGGAAAATCTGCACGTCGGTCAGCCCGGCACATTCCTCGAGACCGGTGATCGGATGGCCTGTCTCGTACTTTCCCGGGTATCCGCCGGACGCCATCACCACCGTGACTGCGACCCGCTCATCCCATTCGATCGTGATGTCCTCGAGGGTGCCGTCGATCGTTGCCTCCAGCAGATCGAGCAGATCCGAGCGCAACCGCGGCAGGATCGCCTGCGTCTCGGGATCGCCAAAGCGGCAGTTGAATTCCAGCACCTTCGGACCGTCGGCCGTGATCATGAGCCCGGGGAAAAGCAGTCCGCGAAAGACGAGTCCCTGTTGCTGCAATGCCCGCATCAGCGGCTCGCATCACCGTGCTCGTAAACGCCAACTCCACGGGCACGGTCCAGTTATCCGCCGGGCTGACAGCGCCCATTCCCCCGGTATTCGGACCGGTGTCGCCGTCGTGCGCGCGTTTGTGATCGCGCGCCGTCGCCAGCAGGCGAAAGTGTTCGCCGCTCACGAGGGCATGGACCGAACACTCCGAGCCGCGGAGAAATTCCTCCACCACGATGCGCCGCCCGGCCTCGCCGAAGCGGCCGGCGTTCATCATTTCCTGGATCGCCGCCGCCGCTTCATCGCAGGTCCGCGCAATAATGACGCCTTTTCCGAGCGCGAGTCCGTCGGCTTTGATCACGATCGGGAACTGCAGTCGCTCGCAGAAGCGCAACGCATCGCCGCTCTGGCTGAAAGTGCCGGCCAGCGCCGTCGGGATGTGCGCGTTCCGCATCATCTCCTTCGCGAAAATCTTGGATGACTCCAGCCGTGCCGCTGCCATCGTCGGCCCGAAAATGCGCAGCCCTTCGCTTTCGAACAAATCCACCACGCCGGCCGCGAGCGTGTCGTCAGGGCCGACCACCGTCAGGTCGATGCGGTTTTCGCTGGCGAAACGCGCCAGCCCGGGCAGGTCGCTGGCGGTAATCGGGAGGTTCTCGCCGAGAGCGGCCGTCCCGGCGTTCCCGGGCGCGCAAAAGATTTCGCTGACGCGGGGCGATTGCCGGAGTTTCCATGCGAAGGCGTGTTCACGCCCGCCACTGCCGATAACCAGGATTTTCACGGGAACTGCGGCCGCATCAGGCGGAGATTGTGACAGCAATAGGCGAAAAACAAGCAGCCAGTGAGCTGCGGGTGCCCTGTTGTGGGCCAATCACCGATTGGATTACGATCACAGCTAGATGACGGAGGCGACGAATTCCGGGCCGGGAAGCCGCGTGTTTCTACTCTCGCCGGCTTACGCCGGTGGCAAACGCGCCCAGATGATGGTGAACGAGCGAGCGCAATTTGACCTCGCGCGCCGGCTCCGTAGCGAGGATCTCCCTTCGCTCGGGGAGGTCTTTGCCTTCTTGAGCGGGCTTTATTTTCGCGGGAAGCTCGCCTACGCGACCGCCTTCGCTCCGCGTGAGAGCGTTCTCGTGATTACGCCGAATCGCGGGCTCTTGCCGGCACATCGACCGATCGCGCTCGCTGATCTGCGGGGGTTTGCCGAGGTCGACATCGATGCGGATGATCCGCGCTACCGGCGGCCGCTGGAGCGCGATGTGCGGAGACTCTCGAGAGCGCTGCCGCGAGGCACTCAGGTGGTGCTGCTCGGGAGTATCGCCACCGGCAAATACGTGGACGTCTTGTTGCGCGAATTTGGCGAACGGCTGGTTTTCCCGGCGGAATTTGTCGGCCGCGGCGACATGAGCCGCGGCGGATTGCTCCTGCGTTGTGCGGTCGATGGGTGCGAACTGGCCTACGTGCCAGTGCACGGCGCCGTGCGAAAAGGGAAACGGCCGCCCAAGCTGGAGCCGCGAAAATATACGAAATGAGCGCTCCCGACCTGAAGCCACCGCTTCCACCGATGGAGGCGCGCTCGGTCGACAACATTCCGGTCGGTGACGAATGGCAGTACGAGCCGAAGTGGGATGGCTTCCGCTGCGTCGCATTTCGCGATGGCACGGAGATTTACCTGCAATCAAAAGCCGGCCAGCCGCTCGCCCGTTACTTCCCGGATGTGGTCGAAGCCCTCGGGAAAGTGGGCGCGAAGCGGTTTGTGCTCGACGGCGAGCTCGTCATTCCAGTGCAGGGCGCGCTTTCCTTCGACGAATTGCAATTGCGACTGCATCCCGCCGCCAGCCGGGTGCAGAAACTGGCGGCGGCGCATCCGGCCCTCCTGGTGGTGTTCGATCTGCTCGGCGACGAAGCCGGGAAGTCGCTCCTGTCCGTTCCGCTTGCGCGAGCGGCGCGAGAAGCTGGAGCGTTTCGCCCGCAAACATCTGCGCCGCGCAAGTTCGATTCGAGTCTCACCGGCGACGACCGATCTCGCGCAAGCGACGAAGTGGTTCGATCGACGTCGGCGGCGATCTCGACGGCGTGGTCGCGAAGCAAATCGACGCCGCTTACGCCTCCGGCGAACGCACCGCGATGGTGAAGGTGAAGCAGATCCGCACGGTCGATTGCGTCGTCGGCGGATTCCGCTACGGGACGAACAGCAAACTGCTCGGCTCGTTGCTGCTCGGATTGTATGACGACGCCGGACTGCTGCACCACGTCGGCTTCACCTCCGCGTTCAAGGCGAGCGAGAAAAAGGAGCTCACGAAGAAATTCGAAGCGCTGAAGAAAGCGCCGGGATTCACTGGCAACGCTCCCGGCGGGCCGAGCCGCTGGAGCACAGAACGCAGCGGTGAATGGGAGCCGGTCGATCCGACCATAGTCGTCGAGGTTACCTACGATCATTTCACCGGCGGTCGATTTCGGCACGGCACGAAGATTGTGCGCTGGCGCAAAGACAAAGCGCCTCGCCAATGCACGCTCGACCAGGTGCAGGGCCGCGAAGGCAAATCGCTCGCGCTCTTGTAGAGCGCATCTCCCGACGTGGCGGGGCCTGATTGCGCTCAGTGCTTCACTTCGAGATCGAAATTGATGCGCAGCTTGAGACGGTCGTTGCCGGTCGGGAGCGGCGGTGGCTCGACTTGCTGCACGCTCCGGCCTGCGGCGCGCACGGACTCATCCACTTCCGGATAGCCGGACGGCTGCACGATTTTGAAACGCTGCACCCTTCCCTGCAGATCAATCGTGACGTCGGCGATGACCGTGACGCGGCCGCGCGTCGCGGCGACACTCTCCGGCTGCTGCCAGGCGGAGTGGAAACGGTTGTGTAACTGCCGGCTGTAGGCGCTGTCGACGGTCGTGGCGGTGCCTTTGCCGGCGGCGCCACCGAAGCAGCCGCTGAGCAGCATGACCGCCACAACCAGCGCAGGGGGCAAAGCGGGCATGCGGCGGTTCATTGTTCGGCTTTCAATTCGAAATTGATGTTCACTTCGTAGAAGCCGTTCCCGAGTCCAGCCGGCAGAGGATCAACGCGCGTGACCCGCTTCGCAACCGCCGCGACCGACTCATCCACCACGACGTTGCCGGAGGAACGAATGATCGTGAAACTCGAGACGCGTCCGTCTTTCTCGATCCGCAGTTTCACGAGCGTCGACATGCGCGCGCCGGCGGGAACGACCGACATCGGCTGCTCCCATTGGCCTAAAAACGGTCGTGCAGCATGCGTGGCGTAGGAGCTGAATTGGCCGACGCGCGGCCCGGTCCGCTGCCGGAACGGCCGCTTCCTCCGCCACTGCCGGTCGCGGCTGGTGATTCGCTCGCTTCCGCGGAGCTGCCGGTTTTCGCTTCAACCGGCGGTCACTTCGGCGGCGGGTCGCGCGGTCGGTTGTGGGCTTCGGTTCGGCGGTGCTTCTTGCGCGGAGTGGGCGACGTTTTGGGCTTCGGTTTCGGTGTTGCGGTCGCCTTCGGTTTGGGTGTCGGCGTTGGGCTTGGGCGTGGGAGTAGCGGGTGGGCGTCGGCGTCGGCGTGGGGGTCGGACGTCGCGTTGGAGTCGGTGCTCGGCAGCTGAATGTCGCTGGCCAGCGGTTGTTCGGGCGGGGTCATGAGACGGCGGGAGTTGACGTGATTTTCGGCTCCGGGGGCGGCGACGCCTCGTCACCACCGGAGTGGGGGCCACGCTCCCCGCGCCTCCTTCAATCCACATGATTCTGCCGCCGCCGGATTCGTTTTCGTTCCGGCGCTCCAGCGCGCGAGACCGAACAACACCGCCACGTGCGCCACGCCGATCGAGCACGACGTTGCGCCAGAAGCGTGCCGTCCTGCGTCATGCGCTACGGCGTCTCGGATTTCGTCGCGATGCCGATCCTGCGTGATCTGCGCGCGCTGCACCGACATCCATCAGCGTGATCAATTTCTGCACCGGCAACTCGCGGTCGGGACGGATCACGACGGCGATTTCGGCATTCGCCTGCTTCAAGGCGGCGAGGCGCGCGCGTGAGCGTTTCCGCGTCCACCGACTTCATCGCTAAACTTGATCGCTCCCGCCCGATCGATCGAGACCGTCTGCACCTTCGACGGATCGACCGCGGCGTTCGCCGCGCTGCTGGAAGGAATCGTCGAGACCGACGCTGTTCTCGATCAGCGGCGTGGTGATGATGAAAATGATGAGCAGAACAAACGCGAGGTCGAGCAGCGGCGTGATGTTGATCTCGGACAACGTTGAGAGCGTCTGGCGTTGGGAGTAGCGGCGCATTAACAAATTCACTCTCTTCCGGTGATCCACATATTTGTGCTCGAACTCGGAGGCGAGTTCGGCCGCAAAATTGTCCATCTGCACGATCATACTGCGGATGCTGGTGACGAGAAAGTTGTAGCCGAACATCGCGGGAATCGCGACGCAGAGCGACATCACGGTTGTGATGAGGGCGCCGGAAACGCCGGGCGCCATGGTGGCGAGATTCGGCGAACCTGCGACCGCGACGTCAGTGAAGGTATCCATCACGCCCCAGACGGTGCCAAGCAGGCCGAGAAACGGCGCGCCGCTCACCGCCGTCGCGAGCAAAATCATTTGCGACTCCAGTCCGAGCGCCGTCTCGCCGACGGCGCGTTCCATCGCGGCGTTGACCGCGCCCATTTGCGCGGGCGTGATCTTGTCGGCGCTCTCAAGGCGGGCCCGAAACGTCTCGTCCACCTCCGGCGAGCCCAGCAAATGGAACGTCATCTCTTCGCAGCCGGCGCGGTAGACATTGAAGAGCGGCGAGCCGGCGAAGCGCGCGTTGCTCTCGAAGAGACGCAGCGGCTGGCGATCCTTGCGGAAACTGCCCGAAACCGTGCGGTCTGCTTTTTCGCGAACTGCACGACGCGCATCTTTGTGATCATGACCGACCAGCTGAAGATCGAACCGACCAGCAGCACGCTCAGGATCAGCTTGCCCGCGATCGTGGCATTGCTCGAACGCGAAGAGCAGACCGCTGGCCGCGAGGATCAGAGAGAGGATCGGCGCCACTCCGTGACAGATAGCGAATCCGCAACGGAACGGGAAGCCGGGAAGAGCGCGCGCTGCGCTTACCGCCGGCCCAGCTTCAGTGGATAGACCGGTCGCATCCGGGCGGCGACGATGAAGGCAAACCCGAGCGCCACGAGGAAAAACGAAAAGAACTGCCCGCGCGTAAACATCCCGATCATCGGCGCATCCGGCTCCCGGAAATTCTCCACAAAGATCCGGCCGATCGCATAGAGGCCGAGGAAGAGGCCGGTGATGACGCCATTCGGCTGGCGCAAGCGCGTGCGTACAACCCAGAGAATCGTGAAGAGCAACACGCCCTCAACGAGCGCTTCGTAAATCTGCGACGGGTGCCGCGGAGTGATGACGGTGCGCAAGACATCGGCCAGCGTCGGATCGGTCTGGGCGGCGTGGATTACGGCCTCAACTGAATCCAGCGAACCGGCCCCGGGCTTCGCCTTGTGGGCGAGTTCCACCACGAGATCGGCTTGCGCGCGATTTTCCGAATCGAGCAGCGCTTTCGGAAACTGCACCGCCCACGCGACCGTCGTCGGTCGGCCATAGAGTTCGCCATTGATGAAGTTCGCGCACCGGCCAAAGAACAGGCCGATCGGTGCCACCACGCAGAGATTATCGCCGAGATTCGTCCACGAGAGTTTGTGCCGGCGCGAGTAATAAAGGGTGAAGAGCACGAGGCCTATGATGCCGCCGTGGCTCGACATTCCACCCTCCCAGATGCGCACGATCGAGAGCGGGTCCTGCAGCATCTGCGGCTTGTAAAAAAGGACGTAGCCGAGCCGGCCGCCCAGCATCACGCCGAAGAGCGCCGCCCAGGTGATGAAGTCGCCCACCTGCCGCGGCGGCAGATCGGCATAGCCGCGTTTCGAGAGCCAGAGCAGCAGCGCATAGCCGCAGACGAACGCCATCACGTAGGCCATGCCGTACCAGCGCGGACCGAACGTTTCGGTTACGTGGAAGATGAACGGATCAAGATTGTGCAGGTAATATTCGGTTGCTTCCACAAGGGTGGGGTTATTCCATGAACCCGCGCGCACGTCGAGCGGGCAATGTCGCCGCGGGTTGCAGCCACATCGCTGGGCGACGCGCGGGATTCGCTCCGGATGTGCCCACAATCACACGAGCGACGATCGTCCGGCCTTCAGCGTCTCCCGCAGGAAGGGCGCGGTGCGGCTGATCCGGTTCTTCGCCACTTCCTCGGGCGTCCCGGCCGCCACAATCTCGCCGCCTTCCGCGCCCGCTTCGGGCCCGATATCGATGATGTAATCGGCCTCCGCGATCACGCTCAGGTTGTGCTCGATCACGATGACCGTGTTGCCCTCATCGACAAGTCGGTGCAGCACCTTCAGGAGCAGCTCCACATCGGCCATGTGCAACCCGATGGTCGGCTCTTCCAACAAATAAAGCGTCGACTTCGGCTGGCGCATTTTGCGGAGGCGCTCGTTCTGGGCGCGTCCGATTCCGCGCGTCAGTTCGGTCACCAGCTTAAGCCGCTGCGCTTCGCCGCCACTCAGAGTGGGACTCGGCTGCCCGAGCTTCAGGTAGCCAAGACCGGTATCCACCAGCAGGCCGAGCGGACGCGCGATCTTCTGGTTGGTGGCAAAGAAACCCGCCGCCTGCTCGATCGTCATCTCCATGACGTCGCCGATGCTCTTCTCGTTGTAGAGCACCTCGAGCGTGGCGGGATCGTAGCGCCGCCCGCCGCAATCTTCGCACGGATGATAGCTGCTCGGGAGGAAGCTCATCTCGAGCTTGATCACCCCCTGGCCTTTGCACGTTTCGCATCGTCCGCCTTCGGTGTTAAACGAAAACCGGGCGCTGGTGTAACCGCGCATCCGGGAGACCGGCAACTGCGCGAAAAGATCGCGGATTTCGTTGAAGACCTTGATGTAAGTCGCCGGTGTCGAGCGCGAGGTCTTGCCGATCGGCGATTGATCGACTTCGTAGACGGTCTCGAAAAACTCTGCACCCGTCACGGTCGAGAAAAGTTCACGGGTCGCGCTCCTTCCTTTGGCCAGTTGCTCCCGCACGGCGGGCAACAGCACCGAGCGCATCAGGGTCGATTTGCCGGAACCGGAGATGCCGGTGATAACGGAGAGCCGATTCACCGGAAACCGCGCACTCAACGTTCTTGAGGTTATGCGCGTGCGCGCCGCGAATCTCGATCCAGTGCTCCACTTCGTCCAACGAACGCCGGCTCTGCCGCGTCGGATGGCAGAGCGGCGAACGCAGGCAGCGGCCAGTTTCCGAGGCCGCATGCGCCTGGATTTCGCGGAGCGTTCCCTGCACCACGACTTCGCCGCCGTGCAGGCCGGCGCCGGGCCCGAGATCGATGATGTGATCCGCCCGCCGCATCGTCTCCTCGTCGTGCTCGACGATGACGAGCGAGTTTCCTTTCGCGCGCAGTTCGGCCAGCGTTTCGAGAAGACGGACGTTATCACGCGGATGCAGTCCGATCGTCGGCTCGTCGAGGACGTAGAGGACGCCACGTAAGTTCGACCCAAGTTGCGCCGCCAGGCGAATGCGCTGCGATTCACCGCCGCTTAATGTCTTGGCCGAACGGCCGAGCGCGAGGTAGCCGAGCCCGACGTTCTCCATGAACTCGAGTCGCTGCTGAATTTCCGGCACGAGATCGGCCGCAATCGTTTTCTGATTGCCGCGGAAGCGCAGTTTTTCCATCAGCTGCCACGCGGCCGCGGCCGAAAGCGCCGTGAAATTGTCGATCGTCTTCCCCTGCAGCCGCACGTGGCGGGCGATCGCATTCAAGCGCGAGCCGTGGCAGGCCGGGCACTCGCGCGCTTCCTCCACATCCTCAAACGCGCGATCGGCCGCGAGTTCATTCTCGAGCGCCGACTCGCCGGTCTCCTCCGCACCCGTCTGCTTCGCCCGATCCCAAATCTCGCCGAATCCGCCGCACTCTTCGCACGCGCCGTGCGGTGAATTGAAGGAAAAGAGCCGCGGATCGAGTTCCTCGAAGGCGCGCCCGCAGCCCGGGCAACTCATCTCGGTGCTCATGACGGTGAGGCGATGCTTTGCGTCCAGCAGATGCGCGGTGCCGCGGCCGATGTCGAGGGCGCGCTGGACGAGATTGCGCGCTTTCAGGATCCGCCTCGCGTCGATCACGCCCACGACCACGTCGATGGTGTGTTCCTTGAACCGCTCGAGCTTTCGGAACTGCGCGACCGCGATCAACTCGCCGTCGACCAGCAGCGTGTCGAATCCCTGCCGCTCGGCCCAGCGCGCCACATCGGTGTGGAAGCCTTTGCGCGCCTTCACGAGCGGCGCGAGCACCTTGAGCACGCCGCGTTTCGCCGCGCTTTCGACCTGCTTCACGATTGCAGCCAGGCTCTGTTTCTCGACCGGCAGGTCGCAATCGGGGCAAAACTGCGTGCCCGTCTTGGCGAAGAGCAGGCGCAGGAAATGATAAACCTCGGTGACCGTCGCGACGGTGGACTTGCCGCCGCCCCGGGTGACGCGTTGCTCGATCGCAACGCTCGGCGGGACGCCCTCGACCAGATCGACATCCGGTTTCTCGAGCTGCTCGACGAACTGCCGCGCGTAGGGCGACATGCTGTCGAGGAAGCGGCGTTGCCCTTCCGCGAACAGAATGTCGAACGCGAGCGTCGATTTTCCGGAGCCGCTTAAACCGGTCACGATCACCAGCTGGTCGCGCGGAATCTGCAGCGAGATGTTCTTAAGATTGTGCTCGCGTGCGCCGTGGATCCGGATGGCGTGGTTGGCGGAACCGTTTCCAGGGAGCACGGGATGCCATCCCGTGCCGGCGGGTTGGTAACCCGACGGTTCCTCGGCGGCACGGAGCGCGAGGCGATCGTCTTCCTCTTCCATGAGGTCACGCGAAATTCGCGCCAGATTTCGGCGAACCACGGGCAGGCTACCCGTGCTCCCCGGGCGAAGAACGCCGCGCAAGATACCTTCCGGTGTGACTCGGATCCACTTTCGCGACGGCTTCCGGCGTGCCCGCCGCCACCAATTGTCCGCCCTCGTCACCTGCTTCCGGGCCGAGATCGATGATCCAGTCGGCGCACTTCATCACCTCCAGATTGTGCTCGATGACGACAATGCTGTTTCCGCTCTCCACCAGGCGCTGGAAGACTTTCACGAGCAGCGCCACATCATCGAAATGCAATCCGGTGGTCGGCTCGTCGAAGATGAAAAGCTTGCCGCGGCCCGCTTCGCCGTTCTCGCTCACGCCGTGCTCTCCGAGGTGTGACACCAGCTTGAGCCGTTGCGATTCCCCGCCGCTCAAGGTGTTCAACGGCTGTCCCAGGCGCACATAGCCAAGCCCCACCTCCGCGAGGACTGCGAGGCGGTTGCCGATCCGTTCCGCTTCACCGATCTGCGCGAAGAACCGAATCGCTTCACTCACCGTCAGGTCGAGCACGTCGTGAATGGAACGGCCGGAGAGTTGCACCCGGAGGACGTGCGGCTGGAAGCGTTTGCCTTCGCATTCGGCGCAGCGCACGAACAGATCGCTTAGGAATTGCATCTCGATTTTCTCGAAGCCGGTGCCGGAACACCGCTCGCAACGGCCGCTCCCGGAGTTGAAGGAAAACGCGCTCGCGGTCAGTCCCTGCGCCTGCGCTTCCGGCAAAGCGGCGAACAGCTCGCGGACGCGATCGTAAAGGCCGAGGTAGAGGATCGGGGTGGAACGCGGGGTGCGCGCGAGCTGCGACTGATCGACCATCACGACGATCGCCGATCCGGTGCGCGCCGCTCACGGACTTACACGCGCCGGGTTCGTGCTCGCCCGGCTGTCCCTTGGCACGGAGGAGATTCCGGTACAGAACCTCGTGGATCAGGGTCGATTTGCCCGACCCGGAGACGCCGGTCACGCAGGTAAAAACGCCGAGCGGGATGTCGACGCTGACGTTCTTCAGGTTGTGTTCGCGCGCGCCGGTGATCTTGATGACCGAGGAAAACTTGCGACGCGATTTCGGGACCGGAATTCGTTTCCGCCCCGCCAGATAATCCCCAGTGAGCGACTGCCGGTGAGCGATCAGATCATCGCGCCCAGCCGCTGAAGACCAACTCGCCGCCCTTTTCACCGCGGCCCGGACCGATGTCGATGAGATGATCGGCGGAGCGAATGATCGCCTCCTCGTGTTCGACGACGAGGAGCGTGTTGCCCTTGTCGCGCAGGTTATGAATGATGCGGATGAGTCGCCCGATGTCGCGCGGATGCAGCCCAACGCTCGGTTCGTCCATCACGAACAGCGTATTCACGAGCGACGCGCCGAGGCAGGTCGTCAGATTGACGCGTTGCACCTCGCCGCCGCTGAGGGTGCGCGTGGAGCGATCGAGCGTCAGATAACCGAGGCCGACTTCGCACAAATAAGTAAGCCGCGTCACGACTTCGCGCCGCAGCATCGCGGCGGTGGAATCGCCAGGCGGGAGAGCCAGCTCTGCGAGCAAGGCGCGCGTGCGACCCACCGGCCGCGCGGCCAGCTCCGGGAGAGCTTAAGTGGAGAACCTTGTAGTTGAGAGCATCCGGTTGGAAACGCCCGCCGAGACAGCTGGGGCAGGTTGTGTAGGCGCGGTAGCGGCTCAGCAGCACGCGCACATGCATTTTGTAGGTCTTGCTTTCCAGCCACTTGAAGAATCCGCGGACGCCATACCAACGGTCGCTCTCGTAGTCGTCGTCGGTGTATTCGCCGCTTCGTTTCTCGCCGTTGATCACGAAATCCTGATCCGCTTTCGGCAACTCCTCGAACGGCACCCGCACGTCGATCTCCTCGCGCGCGCACGCCCGGAGCAGGTCCTTTTGCGATTCGCCCATCTCTTCGCCGCGAAAAACACGCACGGCGCCGCCCGCGATCGAAACGGAACGATCGGGAATCGCGCGTTCCAGATCGATGCCGATGGTACGGCCGAAGCCACGGCACTCCGGACAAGCGCCCAACGGGCTGTTGAAACTGAACAACCCCGGCGTGGGCGGCCGGATATCGACGTCGCAGTGCGCGCAATGCCAGCCGATCGAAAACGGCGATTCCTTCTTCGTCTCGAGATCGACGAAGTTGATGCGGTCCTTGCCGAAACGGAGCGCTGTTTCGATCGCTTCCGTCAGGCGGGCGCGATTCTCTTCCGCGAGCGTGATCCGGTCCTGGATGACCTGGACCCGGGCGCCGAGACGCGCCGGCGGTTTACCGGTATCGCAGCGAACGATCTCGCCGGTCAACCAGACGCGGAGGTAGCCCTGCTGCTGCAGGAATTGGAAAAAATCTCGCGCCTCCGTCTTCGCCGGCACGCCGACCCAGAAGGTGATGAGCACCGTCCTGCCGGTCAGCTCACGCAATACTTCCTGCGCGATGGACGGAGCGGTCTCCGGCCGAATCTCCCGCCCGCAGCTCGGGCAAAACGCCTGCGCGATGCGCGGCCAGAGGAGCTTCAGGTAATCGTTGATCTCCGTCATCGTGCCGACGGTCGAGCGCGATGATTTCACCGGGTTGGCCTGCTCGATCGCGATTGCGGGCGGAATTCCGCGGATCTCATCCACGCGTGGCTTGTCCATCCGGTCGAGGAATTGCCGCATGTAGGGGCTGAAAGTCTCGACGTAACGCCGCTGGCCTTCGGCGTAGATGGTTTCGAAGGCGAGGCTGGATTTGCCGCTTCCGCTCGGCCCGGTGATGACCGTCAATTGCCCGAGCGGGAGGTCGAGATCGATCCCCTTCAGGTTGTTCTGGCGGGCGCCGCGAATCTCGACGCAACCGCGGTCAGCCGGCGCTGTGACACAGCCGTCGTCAGTCTTTGTCGGAACCACCGCAGACTATCCGGGACGCCGCTCTGCTGCGCAACCAGAGCGCCATGAAACTGGCGCAACGCCCGGTGGCCCACCGGCAGGATGGCCTGCGCTACGAGGCGAAACGCGCCGCGACTTTGTCGTGCTGCGCCTTCAACTCCGCGGGCACATCGGACCCGAGCGTCTGGAAGAATTGCTCCTGGCCGGCCAGTTCCTTTTTCCACTCGTCCGGTTTCACCGAAAGCAGCTCGTCGAGCACCTCGGCGGAGACGTTTTGCAAGCCGTCGAGATCGAGGTCTTCCTTCCGCGGCACATAACCGATCGGCGTCTCCGCCGCTTCCCTGCGGCCCTCGACGCGGTCGATCATCCACTTGAGCACGCGCATGTTGTCGCCGAAGCCGGGCCAGAGGAACTTCCCATCCGCGCTCTTCGCGGAACCAGTTCACGTGGAAAATGCGCGGCGGGTTTTGCAGCCGCGGGCCGGTCTTCAGCCAATGCTTGAAGTACTGCGCCATGCTGTAGCCGCAGAAGGGCAGCATCGCCATCGGGTCGCGCCGCACCTGGCCAACAGCGCCCGTCGCCGCCGCGGTCGTTTCCGAAGCCATGGTCGCGCCGATGTAAACGCCGTGCTCCCAATCGCGCGCCTGGAACACGAGCGGCATGGTGTCGCTGCGGCGGCCGCCGAAAATAATCGCGCTGATCGGCACGCCCGCGCCTTTTTCGACGTTGGGATCGAGCACCGGGTTATTGCGCATTGGCGTGGCGAAACGGCTGTTCGGATGCGCCGCCTTTTCCTTTGAGTCGGGCGTCCAATCATTGCCGCGCCAATCGATCGCGTGCGCGGGCGGCGGGCCGTCCTTGCCTTCCCACCAGACGTCGCCGTCGTCGGTCAGCGCCACGTTCGTGTAGAGCGTGTCGCGCTCGATCGATTTCATGGCATTGGCGTTCGATTTGTAGCTCGTGCCGGGCACGACGCCGAAGTAGCCGTTCTCCGGGTTGACCGCATAGAGCCGGCCATCATCGCCGATCTGCATCCATGCGATGTCGTCGCCGATGGTGGTGACTTTCCAGCCCTTGAAATGCGCGGGCGGAATGAGCATGGCGAAGTTGGTCTTGCCACAGGCGCTCGGGAACGCGGCCGCGACGTAGTGTTTCTCACCCGTCGGCGATTCGACGCCGAGGATGAGCATGTGCTCGGCGAGCCACCCCTGCTGCCGCGCGAGATAGGAGCCGATGCGGAGCGCGAGGCATTTTTTGGAAAGGAGCACGTTGCCGCCGTAGCCGGAACCGACAGAGATGATCGCGTTATCCTGCGGGAAATGGCAGATGAGCCGGCGCTCCGGACTCACGTCGAGCAAGGAGTGCACGCCGCGGTTCCACTCGCCGTTCTTGCTCTTTTCGAGCCGATCCACGGCGACGCGGCCCATCCGCGTCATGATTCGCATGCTGAGCACGACGTAGATCGAATCAGTGATCTCAAAGCCCACCTTGGCGAGCGGTGAATCCGGTGGCCCCATGATGTAGGGAATGACAAACATCGTTCGCCCGCGCATCGCGCCTTCCAGCATTCCGTTCAGCTTCTCGTAGGTTTCCGTCGGGGCCGCCCAGTTGTTCGTCGGGCCGGCTTCTTCCTGCGTCGGCGTGCAGATGAGGGTGAACTGCTCGACCCGCGCTACGTCGTTCGGGTTGGAGCGGTGCAAGTAGGAGCCCGGGACCTTCTCCTGGTTCAGCTTCAGGACCACGCCTTGCCGCTCGGCTTCCTGCAACAGGTAGGTCTTTTCTCCCTCCGAGCCGTCGCACCAGAAGATGTTCTCGGGCTGCGTCCGCCGCGCCACCTCCTCCACCCAGCCGAGCACCGCCTGATGCGCTGGCTTCGATTCTCCGACTCCGCTCGGCGGGTGAATGGCAGGGGCGAGGTTTTCCATAGGTTCAAGAGCTTGCGCAGGCTCGCTGCGGGGGAAGGCTAGTTTTGGCCGCATGGGCACGTTCTCCAAGCGAAATTTCCATCGGCAACTCCCGGCTGCAGTGAGGCCCCTCGATGGATCGTATGCCGCGCCGCCGCAACAGGGCTTGCGCACGTGAATCGCGCGCCGTTTATTGCTTCAACAATGTTCGGAGTCACCACTTCCGATGACGACCAGCCGATCACGTGGGTCGGCAGCTATCCGGTCCATGTCACGACGCTGCTGGTGGCGGTCCATTCCATCGCGGCCGTCCTCGTCTGCTTCCTGAGCGCGTTTGGCGGCACGGCCATTCTGACGCACCTCGTCTTCGACAGCGCCGCGGTCCTCGGGCGCGGCGAAGTGTGGCAACTGGCGACCTACGCCTTCATCCACCCGCCCTCGGGTCTGCTCTGGTTCGCGATCGAGATGTACATGCTCTTCATGTTCGGCCGCGAAGTGGAACGGTTCATTGGCCGGCGCGCCTTTATCACGCTCTACCTGATTTTGCTCCTCGCACCGGCGGTGCTCATGACGCTGTGGGGCTTGTGGGAACCGACGAGAATGGGCGGGTCGGCCGCGTTGCATTTCGGCGTCTTTGTGGCCTTCGCCACCATCTACCCGAATGTGCAGATGCTACTGCGGATTATGGTGAAATGGATCGCCATCGCCTTCGGCGCCATTTTCACCCTGCAGCTCTTTGCCGCGCACGCCTGGTCCGATCTCGCGGCGCTCTGGCTCAGCATCGCGGCGGCGTTTCTCTTCCTGCGGATGCGCGGCGCCGGACCCGAGTTGGAGTGGTGGACGAATCTGCGCGCGCGCTTCGAACCGAAGCCGAAGTTCCAGGTCGTGCCGCGCTCGAGTCCGCGGCGCGTGATCGAGCCGGAGAACGTGCACGACTCGATCGATCCTCTGCTCGAAAAGATTTCGAAGCACGGGCTCAACAGCCTCACGGCCAGCGAGCGTCGTGCGCTCGACCGGGCCCGCGCGCAGCTGTTGAACAAGTCGAAATAACCGCCGTTGGTCACGCGAGCAGCAACGACTCTGCCCGCAGCAATTCGATCAGCTCGGCCGCGTTCTCGGCCTTCATCAACGCGGCGCGGTTCTCTTCGCTTTTTGTGATTCGCGCCAGGGCGCCCACGCAGACCAGATAGCTGGTGACCATCCGCCGCGGCACGGCGATCACGAAAATCAGATGCGCCGGTTCGCCCTGCCCGCCCCACGGCACCCCCGCGGCGCTCCGGCCGATGCCGAGTACAATCTCATCCACCAGTTCGGTGCGTGTATGCGGAAAAGCCACCCCGTGGCCCACCAGGGTGCTGTGCGATTTCTCCCGGGCGAACACGTCTTCCACAAACTTGTGCGGCTGCCGCACCTTTGCGGCGCCCGCCATCGTGGCGACGATCTCGCGGACCGCGTCCTCCCGCGTGGCGGCTCGCAATGCGAGCGTCACGTTCTGTTCGTTAAGAACATCAGCGAGGACGACAGCCATATCTTGCCGAGGAAGTGGTGGATTATCCCGGCAAAGCCAGTTATCCAGTTAACGACTTAGCTGTGGCAACCGAAAACACTCCGCCGGAAAGCAACACCGAACGCACGGTCTCGCTCCAACGCAGCATTTATGACCCGGGATACGTCAATGCGATGTCGCATTTCTACCGGGGCGAACTGGGCCGCATCATGGTCTGGCGGCAGCGGCTCGATATCACCACGAACTGGGCGATTACGAGCAGCACCGCGATTATCACGATCGCGTTTTCCAATCGCGAGGTCCCGCACATCGTCTTCTTTTTCAATCTCGCGATCGTCTGGGTGATGCTCTGGATCGAAGCCCGGCGTTACCGCTTTTACGATGCCTTCCGCGCCCGCGTCCGCATGCTGGAGGCCCATTTTTTGGTGCCGATGGTGATGGAGAATCGCCAGATGCTGCAGGGTGAATGGAAAAAACTCGTCTGCGAGGATCTGATTTTGCCGCGCTTCAAGATCGGCAAACTGGAGGCCGTCGGGCGGCGCCTGAAGCGCAATTACATTTTCATTTTCATCCTCATCATGGTGGCGTGGGTGACGAAGATTTTTCTGCACGCCACTGAACCGGTCGATACGTTTGCGTCGTTCTATCGCTCCCTTAGCCTCGGTCACATTCCCTCGTGGCTGGTGGCGTTTATCTTTGGGGCCACGTTTGTCGTCGTTATCGGGATCACGGTTTACGTCGGGAAAAAAACCACCGGCGAAATCTCGGAGTTCGGGGCGCACCGCTCCCTCTGGCGGCTTTAGTCAACCGCTGATCGCATGACCGCTTTCGACAAACTGGTGGAAGTCGTGGCGCATCTGCGCGCCCCGGATGGCTGCCCGTGGGACCGTGAGCAAACGAACGAATCGCTCGTGCCGAAGCTGCTCGAGGAGGCGTATGAAGTCGCGCATGCCGTCCGCGACCGCGACGACGCCAATCTGCGCGAGGAACTCGGTGACGTGCTCCTGCTGGTCTTGATGCACACGCAAATTGCGAGTGAGCGGAGCGACTTTGCCATCGAGCAGATCATCGAGGAGCTGACCGCGAAGTTGATCCGGCGGCACCCGCACGTCTTTGGCGAACACACGGCGGACGATGCTGGCGCGGTGGTGAAGCTGTGGGATTCGGTCAAGCGCGATGAGAAACGCGATCACCAACTTCATTATTTGGACGGCGTGGCCGCGGCGCTTCCCGCCCTGATGCGCGCGCAGAAGATCCAAAAGAAGGCCGCGCATGTAAACTTCGATTGGACGCATCACGCCGACGTCATCGGGAAAGTCGACGAGGAGCTGGCGGAAACGAAGGAGGCGATCGCCAGTCATGAGGAGAAGGAGATCGCGGAGGAGATTGGTGATTTGCTGTTCGCGGTCGTCAACCTGGCGCGAAAGCAGAAGCTGGATGCGGAGACGCTGCTGCAATCCGCGACCGACAAGTTCGTCCGGCGCTTCAATGCCCTCGAAGACGAGTTGCGCGCGCAGGGCCAGCAGCTTGGCGACCAAAATCTCGCAGAGCTCGACGCGATCTGGAACGCACAGAAGGCGCGGGCGCGACCGCTCTAAGTGCCGGCCTGCTGACGCCGGTTTCGCCTACGGGGCGTGCTCGGGAAACAACGCGAGGATGCTCTGCTCGTTCGCGGCGCAAATACCCCGCTCGGTGATCAGGCCGGTAACGAGCCGGCGCGGGGTGACATCGAAACCATAGTTCGCCGCCGGACTATTCTCCGGCGCCACGCGCACTTCCACCTGCCGACCCTCAGCCCAGCCGTCGGCGTGCTTCACTTCCTCCGCCCCGCGCTGCTCGATCGGGATTTCCGCCAGTCCGTCGCGCATCTTCCAATCGAACGAAGAGGAGGGCAGGGCGACATAGAACGGCACACCATTATCAAAGGCCGCGAGCGCTTTAAGATACGTGCCGATCTTGTTCGCCACATCGCCGGTATAGGTCGTGCGGTCGGTGCCGACGATCACGAGATCGACTTCACCACGCTGCATCAGGTGCCCGCCGGCGTTATCCGCGATCACCGTGTGCGGCACGCCATGCTCGTTCAATTCCCACGCCGTCAGCTTCGAGCCCTGGCCGCGCGGCCGCGTCTCGTCGACCCAGACATGCACCGGCAGCCCACTATCGTGGGCGGCGTAGATCGGCGCCGTCGCGGAACCGTGATCGACAAAAGCCAGCCAGCCCGCGTTGCAATGGGTGAGCACGTTGACGCGTTGGCCCGGTTTTCGTTGCGCGATGCTGCGGAGCAATGGCAGCCCATGGACGCCGATCTGCCGGCAATGTTCAGCATCTTCATCGGCGATCTGCTGCGCGGTGGCGCGGGCGCTCCCCACCTTGTCCTCTCGCCTCCGAAATGCTCTGCAACTGCCGATCGACGGCCCAGGCGAGGTTCACCGCCGTCGGTCGCGTCGCCTTGAGTTGCCTCGAGCCGCTTCTAATAGATCCACTCCTGAAAGCGCTGCGAGATACATCCCATAGCCGGCCGCGGCACCGATCAATCCCGCCCCGCGCACATGCATCTCACGAATCGCCGTCGCCATTTGCTCCACCGTCGCCACTTCTTCGATGACAAACTGGTGCGGCAGAAATCGCTGGTCGATCAGTTGTACGACGCCGGGATCACCCCGCTTCAGCCAGATCGTCCGGAAGTGTGCTCCTGCCACCTTCATCCGCTCGCTAACTGCGGTCGGAGTGAGGATTGGTCAAGGTCTGTCCTGACCGATGCTCATGCCCTTGATCGTGCTCATAAAATCGTCCTGTTCCCTCCGGGAAGCTATCGACACGGTCACCACCGCGAGCATGAGCACACATGGACGCAGTCGGTTTACAAATCGCCCAGTCTGGCCATATTCCCCCTCCCCATGGCCATCCTGCTCAACGTCATCCTCGTGATCTACATTCTCGTCGCGCTGCTCATGATCCTCGTGATCCTGATGCAACGTCCCAAAAGCGAGGGTCTCGGCGCGGCGTTCGGTGGCGGCGTCACGGAGAACATTTTCGGCGCGCAAACCACCAACGTCCTGACGAAATTTACCGGCTGGCTGGCGGGGATTTTCTTTCTTCTGACTTTCGTCATGTCGATCCTCTACGCCCATCGCTCCGGCGCCAGTAGCGAACTGCGGCGGGAACTGATGAAAGACTCGCCTTCAGCCGCGATGCCGGTCGCGAGCCCGGGCGCTCCCGCGCCGTTGCCTGCCGTCGCCCCGGAAGCGGCCGCGGCTCAACCAAGCGACGCAATGGCGCCAGCGGTGGTCAACACCAGTTCGCCCATGCCCGCGGATCTCGCGGTGGGAGCAGTTCGCCCGACAACGCCCGCGACCGACGCGCCCGCTTTGGAAGGATCACCGGCTGCGCCTCCGCCGGCCGCTTCGCCCGCCGGAACTCCCTGACGAGCCCGCCAGTTACGCGCCGGTCGGAATGCCTTCCGGCTTCGGGCCGGCTTTCTCGTTCAACGCCTGGGTGAATTCCTGCAGGCTGGAAACGATCTGCGGAGCCTTCGTCAGCACCGTGCTGGCCAGCTTTTCCGCGTAATCGGGACGACGCTGCGACATCTCCGACAACGCCATCATGACCGCGAGGGCGTTGTTAATGGAGTGTTTAATCTCACTGAATTTCTTCTGCAGGACCACCAGTTCTTCCTGGGAGATCGTATGCGGCGCGTCGCTCATGATTGGGGGCATTCCACTGGAGAAAAGCAGGACCTGTGCTTGACTGATAGGTTCCGACTGCTGTCGTTCCGATGCCTGCCGAAACTATCAAGATCAGTGGTGCGCGCCAGCACAATCTAAAGAATCTCCACGTCGAGATTCCGCGGGAGAAACTGGTCGTTATCACCGGCCTGAGCGGCTCCGGTAAGTCGTCCCTTGCCTTCGATACCCTCTACGCCGAGGGCCAGCGCCGTTACGTGGAAAGCCTTTCCGCCTATGCGCGGCAGTTTCTCGACCAGATGGAGAAGCCGGACGTCGATTTCATCGAGGGACTCTCTCCCGCGATCGCAATCGAGCAGCGCAGCGCCGGCGCGAATCCGCGGTCAACAATCGCCACCACGACAGAGATTTACGATTACCTGCGCGTGCTCTTTTCGGCCGTCGGGCAGCCGCACGACCCGGTCACCGGGCAGCCGATCCACCGCCAGACGCCGCAGCAGATCGTCGATCAGATCCTCGCCTACGAACCTGAATCGCCGCATCATCCTCCTGGCGCCGCTGGTGCAAAACGAGACCGGCGAGTTCCGCGACGTGCTCGAGAAGGTGAAGCGGGAAGGCTTTGTCCGGGTGCGGGTGGATGGCGAGATTATGGAGCTTGGCGCAACCGGAGCCGATCCGGTTGAAAAAGACAAGCCGGCACACGATCGAAGCGGTGGTCGACCGGCTGGTGGTGCGGGAAGGGATTCGGACGCGGCTGGCCGATTCGGTCGAGACGGCGCTGAAGTGGGGCGGAAACAAAGTCGTTGTCCTGAAGCAAACGTCCGACGTGGAACGGGACGAGTGGGAAGCGGTCCGCTACTCGACCGACTACGGGAATGCCGACACGAACTTCTCGCTCGGCGAACTGACGCCCAAGCATTTCTCCTTCAACAGCCATTCGGCGCGTGCCCCGCCTGTCACGGACTTGGCACGCAGGAAGTGCCCGACCCGGAGCTGATGGTCACCGACCAGGCCAAGTCGCTCGCCGAAGGCGCGATCGTGCCCTGGCGGCGCGGGACCAAGCGGATGCAGGCCTATTACAAGACCTTGCAAGGCGCGCTCGTGAAGCACTTCGGCGTCGATGAATTCCTGCCATTTTCCGATTTGCCGGAGCCATTCAAGCAGGCGCTCTATTACGGCACGGGCGATCAACCGGTGCGGATGAGCTTCGGCGCGAACGGCAAGTCCGAGAAAGCCGCGCGTCCGTTCGAAGGTCTCGTGCCGCAGCTGCAGCGGCTCTATGTCGAGACGGAAAGCGAATTCACCCGCAACCGCATCCGTTCGTTCATGACCCGCGTGCCGTGCCAGGTCTGCAAAGGGGCGCGGCTGAAACCGGAAATTCTCGCGGTCACGATTCGGGCTGACAATGGCAACCCCCAGCGTCAGGAGGGCGGGGGCGGCCCGAGAACGAACTTAACATCCACGAATTCTCCGAACTCACGATCGAGCAGGCCGCGCAGTTCATCAGCCGCCTCGCTCTCACCCCACAACAGCAAACCATCGTGACCGACGTGCGGCGCGAAATCGAATCGCGCCTCCGATTCCTGCTCGAGGTCGGGCTCGGCTATCTCACGCTCAACCGGGAAAGCGGCACGCTCTCCGGCGGCGAAGCGCAACGCATCCGCCTCGCGACGCAGATCGGCTCCGGCCTGGCGGGCGTGCTTTACGTGCTCGATGAACCAAGTATCGGCCTCCACCAACGGGACAATGCGCGCCTCCTGCAAACGCTCTTCCGCCTGCGCGATCTTGGGAACTCGGTGATCGTCGTCGAGCACGACGAAGAAACGATCCGCGCGGCCGACCACATCCTCGATCTCGGCCCGGGCGCCGGCCCGCGCGGAGGAGAGCTCGTAGCGCAAGGAACGCTCGCGCAGATCTTGCGCGCGAAGAATTCGCCAACGGCCGATTATCTCTCCGGTCGCGCCCGGATCGAGGTGCCGAAACGCCGGGTCGCGCCGCGCTCCGCCGATCGCGAGCTCGGAGGGCTGGCTGACCTTGACGCAAGCGCGAGCGAGAACAATCTCCAGAACGTGACCGCCTCGTTCCCGCTCGGCTGCCTCACCTGCGTCACGGGCGTTTCCGGCAGCGGAAAATCAACCCTCGTCGATGACACCCTCCGGCGCGCGCTCTTTCGCCATTTCTACAACTCCAAGGACAAGCCCGGCGCGCACGCGGGATTGCACGGTCTCGATCAGCTCGACAAGGCGATCGTGATCGATCAAAGCGCCATCGGCCGCACGCCGCGCTCGAACCCGATCACCTACACCGGCGCGTTTACGCCAATTCGCGAGTTGTTCAGTCAACTGCCCGCCGCGCGCGTGCGCGGCTACGATGCGGGACGGTTCAGCTTCAATGTGAAAGGCGGCCGCTGCGAAAATTGCGAAGGCGGCGGGCTGATCAAGATCGAGATGCACTTTCTCCCCGATGTTTATGTGGAGTGCGAAGTTTGCCGCGGACAGCGTTACAATCGCGAGACGCTCGAGATCACCTACAAAGGCAAAAACATCGCCGACGTGCTGCGGCTCACGGTCGACGAAGCGGCGCGGTTCTTTCGCAATGTCCCCTCAGTTTCCGATCAAGCTCGTCGCGTTGCTCGATGTGGGGCTGGGCTATTTGCAGCTCGGCCAGGCCGCCACCACCCTCTCCGGCGGCGAAGCGCAACGCGTCAAACTCGCCACCGAGCTCGCGAAGCGCGCGACCGGCCGCACCATCTACATCCTCGACGAGCCGACGACCGGCCTGCATTTTGCCGACATCGAGAAGCTGCTCCAGGTGCTGATGAAACTGCGCGATGCGGGAAACACGCTGGTCGTGATCGAGCACAACCTCGAGATGATCAAGTGCGCGGATTGGATCATCGACATGGGCCCGGAAGGCGGCGCGGCCGGCGGGAAAATCGTCGGCGCGGGGACCCCGGAGAAAATCGCGACGCTCACGGAAAGCTATACCGGCCGGTATCTGCAGCCGCTGTTGGCGAGATGAAGACAACGTCCAATGTTCAACGAAGCGGCCGCCCGTTCGTCGTGCTCCTGCTCCTGCTCGTGCTCTTGCTGGGGCTCGATTCTGCGGCCAGCGCGCAACCGTCGAACCGACTTGCGGAAGCGGCGCAGCCGCTGGCCGATGGCGTTCCGGAAGTCGCGGTTGTCCGGCTGCGCGCCTTGCTCGCTCAGCAACCATCCGAAGAGGAACGCCGCGCCGCCACCGCGAAACTGGCGGAAGCGTTGATTGCATCCGACGCCGGCGCGGAAGCGCTGACGCTGCTGAGCGATCCGGAAGTTCGCGGGCTGAGCGGGATGACGTTCCAGCGGGCTCAGGCGCTTGCAGCCCTTGGCCGCTGGGCAGAAGCGCTCTCGCTTTATCAACAGAGCGCCGCGGAAACGGCCTCGCCGCTTCATAACGAGGCGCTCTTCGGGCAGGCCGAATCGCTCCGCGCGCTCGGGCGGATCGACGAAGCGGTTGCCGTCTATCGCCGCGCTCGAGCGTGATCCGGCTTGGACGACACGCGCGCGGTTACGGGCCGTCGAATTGCTCATCGAAAAGCAGGACATGGCGGGAGCAGCCCGCCTCCTCGACGCGGTGCAGCCGCAAAGCATTGCGGCCCGAAAAGAGCGTCGCCTGCTCCGGGACGGGTGGAGGCGAAGCGCAGCCGCGATCGTGCGAGCACGCTCTATGCGTCGATCTTGCGGACCCCCGAAGGCGCGCCGCACAGCGTGCTCGTCGCGACGCTCTTCGCCCTGGCGGAGGCGCACCTGCAATCGCACACCCCGGAAAAAGGCGACAGTTTTCTCGAGGATTTCATCGAGCGACATCCCGCGGATCCGCAATTGCCGGCGATCTTTGCCAAGCTCGACCAGCTCTACGCGGCGCAGCGGAATCAATCCCGCCACGAACTGGGTCGCTGGAGCAACGAAGTCGACCAGCCGCGCCAGGCCCTGGCGCAGTGGTATCTCGCGCGCGCCCATCTCCGACTCGGGCGCCGCGATCTTGCGCGGCAAGCATTCGAGAGATTGCACGCCAGTCATCCCTTGTTGTCCGAGCTCGCGCCGGCGTTTCTTGAGTATGCGCAGCTGCTGCTGGAGGAGCGCGAATTCGATGCGGCTCTCGCCGTCCTCGGCGCAGCGCGCGGCCTTTCCCCGGCTCCTGTATGGCGGCAGCGGATCGATTTGCTCGCTGGCAGGGTGAAGTACTCGGCGGAAAGATTTGATGCGGCTGCCCAAAGCTTTCGCGAGCTGGCCCGCGAGCGCGGCGCGGTCTCAAAGGAAGCACTTTACAACGCGAGCGTCGCCTGGCTCCAGGCGGGCGACGCCTCTCATTTCGACGCAGCAACCCAGGAACTCGCGGATGCTGGCGGCGATGCCCAAACACGCGGGGACCTGCTGCTGGAACGGGGTTTGGTCGAGGCAGCCCGCGGCAGCGCGGAGGCAGGCAAGTCGCTAGGTGATTTTCTGCGCGAGTCTCCGAAGCATCCGCGGGCGGCGGAAGCCTGGGTGGCGCTGGCCGAGATGGCGTTTCATGCGGCCCCGCCCCGGATCGACGAAGCGCGGCAGGATCTGGCGCGCGCGCTGGAGACTCAGCCGAGCGCGGCCGCCTCCGAACGCGCCGATTACCTGATGATTTGGCTCGAAGAGGCAGGTGGCCCGACTAATGAGCCCAAGGTAATCGCGCGCGCGAATGAGTTCCTGCAGAAATACAGCGCGTCGCCCCTGCTCCAGGACGTGCGCCTCAAACTCGCGGAGACGTACTATCGGCGGCAGGATTTCGCGAGTGCGCAGACACAATTCGAAATTCTTGCGCAACAAAACGCAACCTCCCCGGTCGCGGAGAAGGCGCTCTTTTTCGCGGCGCAATCGGCGTCCCAAAGCATGGGCGCGGAATCGCTCGACCGGGCCCTCGTGTTGTTCGACGAGGTGGTGAAGCGCAACGGCGAACTGAAGTGGGCCGCGCGCAACGAGCAGGCAGCGATCGAACGCAAGCTGGGCAAGCCGCAGGATGCAGTCACTCTCTACGACGAAGTGACGGCCAGCGAAGCGCCGGCGGCGGAGAAATTGGAGGCGCGGTGCGGGAAAGCTGACGTGCTCTACGAACTCGGCACCACTGATCCGGAGAATCTCCGGCGCGCCATCGCGCTCTACGATCAGCTGGCGGAGGAAAAAGACGTCCCGGCCCACTGGCGCAACCAGGCCCTCTTCAAAAAAGGCGTAAGTCTCGAGAAGCTGGAGGAACGAGCCGAGGCTCTGGCGACGTTCTATCGCGTGGTTGAGGATGAGATCCGGCCGGGTAAACAGCGCGAGTATTTCTGGTTCTACAAAGCCGGCTTCAATGCCGCGCGTCTGCTCGAGGAAGCATCAAAGTGGCAGCAAGCGGCGGCTGTTTATGAGAAGCTGGCCTTCGCGGGCGGCGCGCGTAGTGAAGAGGCGAAGGCGCGCCTGAACCGGGTGCGGCTCGAACACTTCCTTTGGGAACAGTAACGGCGGGCGTCAATCGTTCCACGACATCAACCCGCGCAACCGCCGGCCGACTTTCTCGATCGGATGGCGCTCCGCATCGGCAAGCAGCTTGCGGTATTTTTTGCGGCCACTGTCGGTCTCGCGGATCCATTCCCGCGCAAATTTCCCGCTCCGAACGTCGCGCAGCGCGGCCGCCATCTTCTTTTGCACCGCGTCATCTATTATTTTGGGGCCGACGGTCAAGTCGCCCCACTTGGCGGTCGCCGAAATCCGCGCGCGCATTCCGCTGATCCCTTGTTCGTGCATCAGGTCGACGATGAACTTCAACTCGTGGAGACATTCAAAGTAGGCCAACTCCGGCGCATAACCGGCATTGACGAGGGTCTCAAAACCAGCGCGCACGAGCGCACTCACGCCACCGCAAAGCACCGCTTGTTCGCCGAAAAGATCCGTTTCCGTTTCCGCGGCGAATGTCGTCTCGATCACGCCGGCGCGAGTGCAGCCGATTCCTTTGGCCCATGCCAGCGCCGTCTTCTTCGCGCGCCGGGTGGGGTTTTGATGAACCGCAATCAGTCCGGGCGCTCCGCGGCCCGCCACAAACTCCCGTCGCACCATTGGCCCCAGCCCCTTGGGCGCCACCATCACAACGTCGACGTCGCGCGGGGGAATGATTGTGCGGTAGAAAATCGCGAAGCCGTGGGCAAACAGCAGCGTCTGCCCTTTGCGCAGATGCGGTGCGATCTCGCGGGCGTAAATCGCCGGCATCTCGGTGTCCGGCAGCGCCAGAAACAAGATGTCGCCCCGCTCCGTCGCTTCCGCCGTGCCGACCACCTCCAGCCCCGCTTTGCGAGCCGTTGCGCGCGATTTGCTTCCTTTGGGCAGTCCCAACGAGCACCCGCATTCCGCTATCTCGCAAATTTAGCGCATGCGCATGCCCTTGTGCGCCATAGCCGATCACCGCGCAGGTCTTGCCGTGCAGAAACTTGAGGTCTGCGTCGCGGTCGGAATAGATATGCCGCGTCATACCAAGCGGACAAGAGCGCCGGAGCGGGCGATTGGCAATTGCTGCTAGCTACGGCAATGGAAGGTCGAAGAAGAAGAGTCCGGCGATCGCGCGTCACGCCTGCGCGGCAGCCAGGCCCTGCTCTTCGAGTTGTCGCGCTTTCTCGCGGGCCTCCTGCGCCTGCTCCGTGCGGCCCATTTCCAGCAGCACTTCGGAGAAAAGGATGTACTGGCTGGGTTCATAGGGCTGCCGCGCGACGGCACGCCGTTGCGCACCGAGCGCAGCTGGCAGGTTCTTCGCACGCAGTTGAATGCGGGCAATGAGGTTCAAGGCATCGGTCTCGTGAACGTCAAGACGGCTGGCGTGGGTGAGTGCGGCAATGGCACTCGGGACGTCGCCCTGCTGCGCCTTCAGTTTTCCCAGCGCGAGAAAGGCCGGGTACTGCCACCAGTAGGCTTTTGTAAACTCCTCCACAATCGGCAGCGCAGCTTCCGGTCCCTGCGTTTGCCGGATGATTTCGCACTGCAGCTCAGCGAGCGGCCACATCATCGGCTCGAGTTCGCGGGCCGCAGCGAGCACGCGCAAAGCCTCGTCGTTATTGCCCTTCCGATTCTCTGCTTTCGCGAGCTGGAGTGAAGCCAGCCAGGTGCGCGGATACTCATAGCGCTGTTGTGACGCCTTCTCTGCGGTGGCCGCGAGCAACGCGTCAGCCCGCTGCGTCGCTCCCTGTTGCGCGAGGATGATCGCGAGATGACTCCGCGCCAGCGGGTAATCCGGCCAGGCTGCCAAGGTACGCTCCAGCAGCAGGCGCGCTTCATCAAGCCGGCCCTGTTTACCGTAGATGATGCCGAGATTCATTCCCACGCGCGGGCTCCAACCCGCCGCCGCGATCGTCCGTTCATAGAAAATCTGTGGGCTGAGCCAATCGCCGCTCCGGATCGTGCTCCGGACTCCGAAGGCGCCCGCGACACAGAGCGCGAGTGCGGTCGCGGTCTGTTGAAAACGTGGCGGTAGCTCAATCATCCAGCCGAAAAAGACCATCAGCAGTCCGACCAGTGGGAAATAAAGCCAGTGCTCGGCGGCGGTCGCATTCAACTGCACCAAATTTGATATCGGCAGGAAGCCGAAGGTGAACCAAAGGGCGCCGAAGATCCGGAGTGGACGACCTGGTCCCCGCTTCCAGCATGCCCGCGAACAGCGCCGCGGCCGCGATCAGCCCAAGGACGCTGAGCCAGCTGAAGGCGAACCGATCCTGCCAGCTGGCGGCGCGAAACATCCGGGCCGCCGTCACGCTGCGCTCCATGTGCAGATTGGTGGGGAACACCGTCAAGCGCGTGTAGTCACCCAAGGCCCGCAGCATGAGGCCCGCGCGAGCGCGTTGCATCCCATTCGCTGGCAAACGCCTGCTTCGGGCGCGACTCGGGAAGCCTGCGGAGCCCAGCATACGTTCCCAGGATCAGCACGCACATCCCGACACAAACGATGCGATGACGCAGCGAGACGTCGCGCCGAAAAAATATCAGGTGCCCCAGAAATGTAACCACCCAGACAAACGCAATTTCGCGCGAGCAAAGGCCAAGCAAGATGAAAAACGCCGCACATCCGTAGCCGAGAGTCCGGCGGAGCGGTCGGCGGCTTTCCGCCGCGCGCAGATAGATCGAGCCAGGCCCCGGCGGAGAAGGCGAAGGCGAGGCTATCAGCCCGCCCGGAGATGTAATCGACCGCCGCGCTATGCACGGGGTGGAGAGTCCAGACCAGAGCCACGAGGTAAGACCCCGTTTCAAGGTAGAGTTTCTGGCGCTCTGTGCTTCCCCACGCCGCCGTTAATCGCCGTAGAAGGAAAAAAAGCAGCACGCCAGCTGAGGCGTGCCACACCGTATTGGATAAGTGGTAGCCCCAGGGATCACCATTCCACAGCAGGTAATCGAGCATGTAGGACAGGTTCTGCACCGGCCGGTAATGGCCGGAGAAAGAGTCCAGAAACAAATAGTGGCGGAAAACTTCCAGCGACAGAATCGGGCTGCGGAAGAATGGGTTTTCCCCAACCAGATAATTGTCGTCCCAGATTAGTTGTCCTGAGAGAGCCGGCAGATGAACGGCGATCGCGCCTGCCACCAGGAGCAGCAACCGAAGCCATGTGGCACGCGCCAGAGTCAGCAGGCGCGAAGGAAAACCCAGAGAAAGCCTTTCCTCCAAGGTTTCCGGGGGCGAATCGCAGGGCTCATGTGCCAGCGGTTGTGTTGGCGAGTTTGACGACGAACATTTTGGGAGACTTTGTCGACGGTTTCGCGACTCATTCCCGGCCACCCCCGCGGGGGCGGAGATGGCAGGAATATGAATCGCGCTTCTTACGGTGTCGGGAACGGGACCCAGAACTCGGGCGGCGCCACGTCCGAGAGCTCCTGCCAGGCCAGCAACGGCACAGGCGGTGGTTGGTCGACAACCTGGTCGCTGTAAGGGCCGAAGGCGGGATGAGCACCGGTGTTGTACAGGTATGTATTGGCCTTCAGATACGTTGTCCAGGCCGCCACCGGGACAACTTCGTTGCCCCTCTTCTGGTATTCGATCGCATACTGATCGACCGAGGCCGAAATGAGGCGCAGATCGTTCAGGACCCTGCTGGCCTGCGAGCGCTTGCGGGCACGGAGGAATCCGGGCACGGCAATCGCCGCGAGCAACGCGATAATCGCGACTACGATCATGATTTCCACGAGGGTGAAGCCCCCGCGGCGTTTATTGAGTTTGTTTAACATATGTATTGCTGTTCCTTTTTGTAATGAGCTGCGAGCAGCCGACGTTACGTCTCCTTCTCACAACTCATTCCCTGCCACCTCGGGGAGGAGATGACAGGAGAGTGAATCGTGTGTGATTCCCAGTAGTACGGAGCCCAGAAGCTCGAGCGGGCTACGTCCGACAAATCGGTGAACGCCGCCGCAGGCACTTTCGGGATCACATCCACTGTCCGGTCGCCGTACAACTCATTCCCTGCCACCCCGCGGAGGGGATGACAGGAGAGTGAATCGTGTGTGATTCTTAGTAGTACGGAGCCCAGAAGCTCGAGGGAGCTACGTCCGACAGATCGTCGTATGCCGCCGTAGGCACTTTTGGAATGGTATCCACTGTCTGACCGCCGTAGGTCCCGTAGGTCGGATGGGAACCAGTGTTGTACAGGGACGTGTTGGCTTTCAGATATTGCGTCCAGGCCGCGATCGGAACGGCGTTCCCGGTCGCTTTGTTGTTTTCGATCGCATACTGGTCGACGGCCGCGTCGATCAGGCGCAGATCGTTCAGGACTTTGCTGGCCTGCGAGCGCTTGCGGGCACGGAGGAATCCGGGCACGGCAATCGCCGCGAGCAAGGCGATAATCGCGACTACGATCATGATTTCCACGAGGGTGAAACCCCCGCGGCGCTTATTGAGTTTGTTTAACATATGTATTGCTGTTTCTTTTTGTAATGAGCTGCGAGCAGCCGACGTTACGTCTCCTTCACAACTCATTCCCTGCCACCCCGCGGAGGAGATGACAGGAGAGTGAATCGTGTGTGATTCTTAGTAGTACGGAGCCCAGAAGCTCGAGGGAGCTACGTCCGACAGATCGGCGTATGCGTTCGCAGGCACTTTCGGGATGGTATCCACTGTCTGACCGCCGTAGGTCCCGTAGGTCGGATGGGAACCGGTGTTGTACAGGGACGTGTTGGCTTTCAGATATTGCGTCCAGGCCGCGATCGGAACGGCGTTCCCGGTCGCTTTGTTGTTTTCGATCGCATACTGGTCGACGGCCGCGTCGATCAGGCGCAGATCGTTCAGGACTTTGCTGGCCTGCGAGCGCTTGCGGGCACGGAGGAATCCGGGCACTGCAATCGCCGCGAGGAGGGCGATGATCGCGACTACGATCATGATTTCCACGAGGGTGAAGCCCCCGCGGCGCTTATTGAGTTTGTTTAACATATGTATTGCTGTTTCTTTTTGTAATGAGCTGCGAGCAGCCGACGTTACGTCTCCTTCACAACTCATTCCCTGCCACCCCGCGGAGGAGATGACAGGAGAGTGAATCGTGTGTGATTCTTAGTAGGTACGGAGCCCAGAAGCTCGAGGGAGCTACGTCCGACAGATCGGCGTATGCGTTCGCAGGCACTTTCGGGATGGTATCCACTGTCTGACCGCCGTAGGTCCCGTAGGTCGGATGGGAACCGGTGTTGTACAGGGACGTGTTGGCTTTCAGATATTGGTCCAGGCCGCGATCGGAACGGCGTTCCCGGTCGCTTTGTTGTTTTCGATCGCATACTGGTCGACGGCGGCGTCGATCAGGCGCAGATCGTTGATGATTTGGCTGGCCTGCGAGCGCTTACGGGCACGGAGGAATCCGGGCACCGCAATCGCCGCAAGCAGGGCGATGATCGCCACTACGATCATGATTTCCACGAGGGTGAAACCCCCGCGGCGGTTATTGAGTTTGTTTAACATGCTGTTTGCTTTCTATTTATCTCTGGTTTGTTTGATTGCGTCCGCGATACCCATCGCAGATGTCCCCTCCTAATGAGCAGAGTTGATGCCACTACCCCCGTATTTTAGAATTTCTAGAATCCCGTGGGCATACACCCGCCCACGGCAGACGGCTTGCTTCCCACGCTGCTCGTGAACCGGGAGCGGCCACGAAAACCTCTCAGCCTTGCGACGTTGCCGCCGGGCGTCGCGGTTTTCGTGGGCGTCGTCCTGCTGCGACTGATCGTCCTCCTGCGACTCACGAGTTCGCCGTTTCTGCTGCCGGCGCGAGGCGACATGCATTTCTACAATGACTGGGCGCTTCGGATCCTAGGCGGAGAGTGGACGGACCACCTCGCATTTTACGCCCTGCCCTTATATGCGTACGGTCTTGCCGCGATTTACTGGCTGTTCGGGTACAGCCCATTCGTCCCCGGTTTCATCCAGGCGTGCCTGGAGGCTGGCACGGCCACCCTGCTCTTCCAGTGTTCCATAACGCTCTTTCGCAGAAATGAGACGGGCGGTGCCTGGATTGGAGCCACGGCGGCTGCAGGCTGGGCCATTCTTCAACCGGCACAGGCCTACGCCGCGATTTTGATGCCGACCGCGTGGCTGGTTTTTGTCTACTGGCTCGTCGTTTACCAAGTCATCCGGTGCGAGACGTTGCCTCGCCCATATCAGTGGCTGCTTGGAGGACTGCTCATCGGCGTAATGGCCATGGCGGTGGCAAACGTGCTTTTCCTCGTACCCCTGCTCGTGGCCGCCGTACTATGGAAGTGGAACCCGCGAGCGCTTTCAACCTCGGGGATCGCCCTGGCGGCACTGCTCATCGGGATCGGAATCGGCACCGCCCCGGCATGGATTCATAACCGCTTCGTCGCTCACGACCCTGTATTCCTTTCCGCCCACAGCGGGATCAACTTCTGGATCGGCAATAATCCATACGCAAACGGCTATCCGCGGTTCCCGCCCGGGCTGCGCGCGGGGCAGTCGGCGTTGTTGCAAGACTCCATTGCCGGGGCCGAGGCTGCCGCCGGCAGGCCGCTCAAACGCTCGGAGGTCTCCGCCTACTGGTCGGCCAAGGCGCGTCATTACATCGCTCAAAACCCTGGTGCCTGGCTCAGACTGATGGCGCTAAAGCTGCGTAACTTTTGGAACGCATTTCCATATGACGATGTTGGCATCATCACCAACCTACGCGAGCACGGGATTATCTTCCCCGGTCCAGGCTTCGGACTTGTCGCCGCCCTCGGTCTCGCGGGAATGAGTGTGGCCGTAGCGTCGATCGCGGCCTCTCGCTGGATCGCAGCCGCGATCCTGCTGCACATGTGCTCGCTCCTCACAGTGTTCGTGACGGACCGCTACCGCTTGGCCGCGGCCCCGGGACTGATGATCTTCGCTGCCTATGGCCTGTGGCTGGTGTTCGAAAGCTGCCGTGATCGGAAACTTAAACCGTTGCTTGCCTATCTCGGCGCGCTCGCCCTGGCGACCCTTTTCGTTTCATTGCCGCAGCGCGATCCGGGGCCTTGGGCGCTCGATGCCTACAACTCCGGGATCCAGGCGCTGGAGATGAACGAGCTCGCGCGGGCCGAGAGGAAGCTGATGTTGGCCCATGATTACGTCCCGGAAAATGCAGAGACCAACTTCGCCCTCGGTAATCTGCGGCTGGCGCAGGGTCGTCCCAGCGAGGCGGAGCGACACTACGCCGCAACCCTGGCGCTCGATCACGCCCATCGAGGCGCCTTGAGTAATCTCGGAGTCATTCAGCTCCAGGCCGGGCGTTGGGAGCTGGCGGCACAGTGTTTCCGGAGCGCCCTCGCAACCGATCCCGGCGACGCCAAGACCCATTACTTGCTGGCAAAGGCCGCCGCTGGCGCCGGTGACCTCGCCACGGCCCTCAGCGAAATCGAGCAGGCGATCGCACTCAATCCGGCGGAACCTGAGTTCGGCGCGTTTCGGCAGGAGTTGCAGCAGCGTCCGCCCTGACGCGGTTATTTCACCAACCCGCTGGCGCGAACCATCTCCGCGGTCGTGGGATCATAGATCGCACCCTCGATAAAAAAGCGATCGTATTGAACCAGCCCGACCATCGCGAGGATCATGAACAACCCGGCCGCGATAATGGGCGGCCGCACCCGCGGGAAACGCCGGCTGAGCACCAACACCTGAGAACATGCCAGCCAGCAGAGCGCAATATCCCAATACGCAGCATAGCGGAGGCTCATCCCGTACTGGACATTCGCCATTACCAAAAAACTGAGGACGAGAAATACAGCGAGAAACGCCTCAGGGCGATTCGCTTTGCGCAGTTGAAAAATCTGGCCGAGAGCCAGCGCCACAACCACGGGGGACATCAGGGAAAAGTCGATTAAATAACGATACCAGGGCCCGTCCTGCGCCTCGATGGAATAGGGGTTGGTTCGCGATTTTTCGACAAACATTTGGTAAAAGCGCACCCACTCGAGGAGGCCGCCAACCATCCAGGCTAGAAACAGCACGGCCACCACGGGGCCGACGACCGTGGCGGCGAAGAGATGGACCGTGGGTTTGCCATAACCGAGCCACCGACTCAGCACGAGTGCGCCAAAAATCGCGAAGACGACGAAGGCGGCGTTTTCCTTTGTCAGAACGAGCATCGCCAGCGTCGCCGCGTAGGCCGAGAGCCAGCCCCAATGTTTCGGGCGTTGAAGATTTTCCCAGGCAAGCCAGACGGCGGCGATCGCCCAAAAAGCAAAGTAGCCATCGATCAGGGCGCGGTGCGAGAGGGCGATCTGCAACGGAGCCGTCGCGAAGAGCGTGGTCACCCCGAGCATGATGGCCCTTCCGCCGGCGCGATACGCGAACAGAGCGACCAGCCCGAGCGAAAGGATGCTCGCTATGCTGGAGGTGAATTGGAGCGCCTGGAAGGTACCACAATGGAACACCTGACGAGCAAAATACGCGGGTAGCAAAAAACCGATGCGCGTGGCTGGGACCACCGCTTCGGGCCGGGCGTACTGGTTTTCCACGAACACCTGCACCACCGCATCGTAGTTCACCGCTCCGGCAACGGCCAACTGGCGCAGGAAGACCATATAGCCCTTCTCGTCGTGGCCAAGGTCGGCGAAACCGGCCGAGGGATAGATCCGCAGCAGAATACCAACAGCAAGGACCAGCGCCATCAGCAGCATCACACCCCACCTGCGGTTGAAGTGTCCGACGCCATGATCTTTCGCAGAAACCCGCGGGACGGCGGGGTTGCAGTCCGATGAGGTCGAAGTCGAAATTGTTTTGCCGAGAGCGAGTTCCATCCCTGTTTCGTTGCAATTCCCGTGCTAGCCGTTGGCGACGATGGCTCATCTCCTGCTTGGCAGGAGGCAATGCCGAACTCCCCTCAGCTGAACTGCCCGCTCGAGCGCGCCGGTGAATCCGAATCCTTCGCCCCCAGCCCCCTAGTCCCACCTGCTCATACAGCGAGCACCCTCACGTCTTCCGCGATGCCGACCGCACCACGCCTCATCCTGCTGGCGTTGGGGGCATTTTCGCTCGCTGGCGTGGCCTTCGCCCTCTGGCTCCAAGGGGTGCCGGCCGGCATTCCCGATCCGCGGCTTGGGTATAATGTCTTCTACGTCCTGTTTGCGCGAAATGAGCCTCTGGGGCTTGGACTCCTGGCCCTCTTCAGTGTCGCCACCGCGCTGATTCTGTTTCGGACACGGCTGGATGGCAGCACCACCGCGATCGATCGTGTCCTGCACGCGCGCTGGTTTCTGCCCACACTTTTCGTCGGCGTCCTGGCGATCACTGCCCTCGGAACCCACGTCGTTTGTCACAACTACGGCCTGACCGCGGACGAAAATATGGCCGACTTCCAGGCGAAGATATTCCTGCGGGGCGACATTCAGGCGAAAGTCCCCGAGCAATGGCTTCCTCTCCTCCGGAATCTAAAGCCCGTATTCGCTAACTATCACCCCGAGACCAACGCCTGGAACGCGCAATATCTTCCTATCTACGCAGCCACGCGCGCCGTGCTGCAAAGCGTCCAGCTGCAGGCGCTGCTGAACCCGCTTCTCGCCGCGGTCTCCATCCTGGCCCTCTTCGGCACCGCGAGGAACATCTGGCCCGAGAAACGAATGAATGCGCTCCTGGCCGCAGCGCTTCTGGCCACTTCATCCCAATTCCTGATCATGGCGATGACTTCTTACGCCATGCCTGCCCACCTCGCCCTGAACACTGTCTGGCTCTGGCTCTACACCCGCCCCAGGGAACGAAAATTCTATTTGGCTCCGATCGTGGGGGTGCTTGCCATCGGGCTGCACCAGCCGGTGGTGCACGCTCTTTTCGCCACGCCCTTCCTCTTCCGTCTCGTTCTGCAGCGGAGATGGCAACCGACCATCATTTTCGCCACCATCTACGTCACCGGCTGCGCCGGCTGGTATTCTTGGCAGCAGATGTTCCAAAGCCATTCCGCCGGAGGGATGGGATACATGTTCAAAATGCTGAACCCACGCATGGCCATCACCCAGCCGATGAACCTTCTGCTCGTGATTGGATGGGCTTCCCTGGCGACGCCGCTCCTGGCGATCCTCGGCTATCGTCGCTTTTTCCGGCTTCCCTCCATCCTGCAGGACGCTGCCCTCAGTTTTCTGCTTACCTTCGGCTTCTACTACTTCTTTTACCTGGATCAGATGCATGGCTGGGGCTATCGGTATGTCCATGGTGCCCTCAGTTGCCTGGTCCTGATTGCCATCGCGGGATGGGACCGGCTTTCCGAGACCGTCGGCGATGGCCCGGCGAAAATGTTCGTCGGAGCCGGCCTCGCAGGGTCGCTCCTGCTCCAGCTACCCTTGCGCTGCGTTGAGGCGGAGTCCTTCATCCGTCCCTATGCGCGCACGGCCGCGATGATGCGTGCCATGCCAGCGGATATCGTCGCATTCGATCCATACGACGGCTGGTATTCATCCGATTTGATACGCAACGACCCGTATTTGGATAACCGTCCACTGATCCTGGCGATCAGCGCGCTGACCCCGGAGGCCATCGCGGTCTTGAAAGGAGCCGGCGAAATCCGATTCATCGACCGCGCAGCCATGGCGCGACTCGGAATGGATACCGTGCCATTTAACGACTTCGAGCATGACCCTTTCAACCTCGGACGTGGACCCGGAGCGGGCGTGCAGCCCTCTTCATCTAAATTTTAAATCACATATCGAGATTGCATCTCCATCGCCAGCACAGCAGGGAAAACGCAGCCCATGAACACACACGACGCCGCTTTTCGCGGCAAAAAGACACTCATCACCGGTGGCCTGGGCTTCATCGGATCCAATCTGGCTGAGCGGCTCCTGAGCCTGGGCGCTGAGGTGACCTTGGTGGACAGCTTGATCCCAGAATACGGCGGCAATCTCCAAAACATCGAGCCCTTTAAGGAACAACTACGCGTCAACATCTCAGATATCCGCGATGAGCACGCGCTGAAGTATCTCGTGCAGGGCCAGGATTTTCTCTTCAACCTCGCGGGTCAGACCAGCCACGTCGATTCGATGAACAACCCGTACACGGACCTGGACATCAATTGCCGGTCGCAGCTCTCGATCCTAGAGGCATGTCGCAAAAATAATCCTGCGATCTCCGTCGTCTTCGCCAGCACCCGGCAGATGTACGGCGCCCCTCAATATCTGCCGGTCGACGAACGCCATCCCATCCAACCGATCGACGTCAATGGCATCAACAAGATGGCCGGCGAGTGGTACCATCTCCTTTACGATCGCGTCTACGGCATCCGCGCCTGCGCCTTGCGTCTCACAAACACCTACGGCCCGCGCATGAGAATCAAGGACGCGCGTCAGACGTTTCTCGGCGTTTGGATCCGCAACATCCTGCGCGACGAACCGCTCATGGTCTTCGGCGACGGAAAACAGATTCGGGACTTCAATTACGTCGACGATGTCGTAGACGCCTTCCTCCTGGCCGCAAGCTCGCCCGACAGCTCCGGCAAAATCTATAACTTGGGCGCAGACGACCCCATTTCGCTCAACGACACCGCGGAGCTGATGATCAAAGTCCACGGCGGCGGCGCTTACGAGATCGTCCCTTTCCCAGCCGACCGAAAAATCATCGACATCGGAGACTACTACGCCGATTACCGCCGCATTCGCTCGCAGCTCGGCTGGCTCCCCACCATCTCGCTGGCCGAGGGTCTGAAAAAAACCCTGAACTACTACCGCCAACATTACGACGAGTATGTCTGATGCGCCCCCTGGGTTCATCGCCCCCGCGAATCCCGCTGCTCAACTCGCTTCGCACCGCCCGGGAATCGAGCAGGCCATCGCGCGTTTCCTGGCTGGCGGCCAATTCATTCTCGGAGCAGAAGTCGCTTCCTTCGAGCGGGAGTTTGCAGACTTCCTCGGCGCTCAGTTTTGCATTGGCGTTGCCAACGGGACCGACGCGCTCGCCCTCGCTCTGCGCGCAACCGGAGTGCAGCCCGGCGACGAAGTGATCACCGTTTCCCATTCCGCGGTCGCAACCGTGGCGGCCATCGAACAAGTCGGTGCCGTACCCGTCTTCGCCGATATTGAAGCAAACACACGCTGTCTCGATCCGGCCTGCATCGAGCCGCTCCTTTCGCCCCGGACCACCGCTGTGGTCGTCGTCCATATCTACGGTCAACCGGCTGCGCTCGATGAGATCATCGCGCTCGGGAAGCGGCACGGATTGCGGATTGTTGAGGATTGCGCGCAAGCGCACGGCGCGGCCTACCGCGGCCGTACCGTCGGCACCTTCGGCGATGCGGCCGCATTCAGTTTTTACCCGACCAAAAATCTCGGCGCGCTCGGCGATGGAGGAGCCGTCGCGACGAACTCCGAGGCGGTCGCGGAGTCCGTGCGCATGCTGCGTGAGTACGGCTGGAAAGAGCGCTACATCAGTGCCGAACCCGGATTGAACTCCCGCCTCGACGAACTACAGGCAGCCATCTTGCGCGTAAAACTGCCGTCGCTCGCCGCTGATAACGGGCGTCGCCGCGAAATCGCTGCCGCCTACCGCGACGCCATGAAGGGCACCGTGATCGTGCCGCCCGCCGAAATCCCGGAGACAACCCACGCCATGCATTTGTTTGTCGTTGAAACTCCGGAGCGGGAGAAGTTTCGCGAGTTTTTGCGGAACGCTGGCGTCGGCACCGCGCTGCACTATCCCCAGGCGATTCACCAGCAACCCGCGTATACCGGCCGCATCCGAGGCGGCACGGCCCTGCCGGTGACCGAAAAGCTCTATTCTCAAATCGTCAGTCTGCCCATCTATCCCGAGCTGAGCGAGGCGGAAGTGGAAACGGTATGCGGCGCGTTGCGCGCCTCGCCTTCGAAATGAAGCGTTACTATTGCACCTACTTTGACCGCAACTATCTCCCGCGCGGGCTCGCCCTCATCCGTTCGCTGACCGCGCATTCCGAAGGAGACTGGCAGATTTTCATCGTCTGCATGGATGAAGATTCACGCATCATTCTGGACAAGCTTTCCCTGCCGCACGTCTGCCCTCTGATGCTGGCCGACATTGAGCGGGATGATCCGCAGCTGACCGGCGCGAAAAGCGACCGGAGCCATGTCGAATACCTCTGGACTACGACTCCCGCAATCATCCTTTGGCTGCTCGAACGGCATCCGGAAATGTATTTGCTCACATATCTCGACGCCGACCTTTTTTTCTATTCATCGCCAGAGCCGATCTTCCACGAACTCGGGCGCGACTCCGTTTTGATCCATGAGCATCGCTACACCCCTGAGCTCAGGGACATGGAAATCAACGGAAAATACAATGTCGGTCTGGTTAGCTTTCGTAATGACGAGGCTGGCAAGACAGCCGTGCGTTGGTGGCGCGAGCGTTGCATCGAATCCTGCCACCTCAATATCAAAACGGGGAAATGCGGCGACCAGATGTATCTCAACGATTGGCCCGAGCGTTTCCAAAACGTCCACGTGCTTCAGCACCACGGCGCAGGAGTCGCCCCTTGGAACGTGGATCAATATGAAATCACGAAGCCGCTTGAGCAGGTGTTGATAAACGGTTTGCCGTTGATCTTCTATCATTTCCACGCGCTGACCATATTGGGACCGCAGCAGTTCCATCTCGCCGATCGCTTTTATATCCGAGCGGACGCGGCCGAGATGATCTACGGCCCCTACACGCAAGCTCTGACCGCGACAATGCAGGACTTGGAGCGCCTCGATCCTTCAGTGCAAATGACTTTCAAGCACCTCAGCTTAAGGGAGAAGGCGTGGGGCATTCTCTTCTCCTCTCGGTCGGCGAGTCGTCTTATCTCCTGGGTGAGGCGTACCTCTACGTCACGCCGGCTTGGGATACCTTATTCCGCAACGTCAGGTATAACCCGCCCTTGCTCCTCGGCCTAATGGCCGACCGGCCGATTCCCGATAGGCGATCCCAATGCCACCTCCAGGATACCAGTGTTTCTCCGGTTTCTCCTGGAAGAAAAGGAATTTTCGTCCGGAGGCGATCGCAAAATCCAACAACTTCTCCGTCACATGCGCATTGTCGCCAAGGACGATTGCCTGCGGCGCAAGCTTACTTTCTATTGCTGCATACTCCCGTTCCTCATACTCCGCCGAGTGATCGCTATCGTTTATGAACAAATCTACTTCCTTCGTCAGGTTACGCAGCAGCGATAAAGAATCCCCATATAGTATCTCCCCAAAAGTTGCATATCTGCCGCTCAACATGTAGCCAGCCTCGGGATTGATGTCGGTGCCGTAATAGTAGCCGGGGTGCCCCTCTGCGTTGTTGCGCATGAGCGCTGACGTAAGGACACATGCTCCCAAACCCTTGTCCACGCCGGTTTCGACGACAACTTTGGGCCGTGTCGCCCGAACGCAGGCGTACCAACCAATCCTCCTCCCAAATGCCACTTCACGGTCGGCTTGATTTCGATGCGGACTCCTGGCGATAGCCGCCGCAACATGTTCCTTCAGCGCAGTATCGTTCTGAATTTCTTCGATGAATTCAAGGACCTGCCCAGAACTCGTTCCAGTGACAATGCTCAGCAATGACGCCAGATATCGCCGATTCGTCGCGCTCAGATTATAGGTGAAATTCGTGATTTCGCGTGATGTAAATAACCAAGCCACGGAGTTTGCCAGGGGGGCGGCCTGGTAGCCGACGACAGTCTTCGCCCGAAACCCGAAGAAAAGTAGACGGCGCAAACCGGGTATTTTGATCAGGGCGTGTTTCCAGTCGGACATCGGAGCGTGCTTGCCGGGTCAATCGCGAGCCCGCTAGCATTGTTCCAGCTTTACACAGAGCGCAAGACCGGATGCGAAACGACAACCGAGAATACGATTATTCGCAAGCGGGATTTTTCTTCCGCCCCGAATACGACGTCATCGCTGAGTGGATCGCTCCCCGAGCGCGCGTGATTGATCTCGCCTGCGGGAACGGCTCGTTGATGCGCCATTTGGTCGAAACCCGACGGGCGTCAGTTGAGGGAATCGAGTGCTCGCCCAGCGGAGTGGCACACTGCCGACAGCATGGCCTTCTCGCTCGCCAAGGGGAAATCGATCGTCGCGAGACCTACGCCGATTATCCGGATGCCGCGTTCGATTTCGCAGTCTGTAACGTGACGCTGCACATGGTCATGTACCCGGAAATTCTCCTGCAGGAGATGGCGCGCATTGGGCGGCAGCTCATTGTTTCATTTCCAAATTTTGGGCATCTCCTCAATCGCCTTGATCTTCTCAGCAGCGGACGAATGCCGCGGCCCCAGTTGTTCGGCTATCGGTGGTTCGAAACCGGGCAGATTCATCAGCTTGGGCTGCGCGACTTCGCGGAATTCTGCCGGAATCGTTCGTTCACGGTGCTCCGAGAAAAGCATATGGGTCGACCGACGGTCTTGGCGGGAGTGTGGCCGAGCCTTTTCTCTGGTCCTGCCATCTACCTGTTGGAACCCTGACGCGATGGGCTTCGTTTCCGCTTTGCGAATCTCTTGCGCGCAGTCGTTGGCCAGCAACCGCGCTTGGGGCAACATGGGCTGGCTCTTCAGCGATCGCGTGTTGCGTTCCGGGCTCGGCCTGCTCGTTCTCATTTGGATGGCGCGCCATCTCGGTCCGGCCCAGTTCGGACTCCTTAACTACGCCATCGCATTTACCGCGCTCCTCTGGTCGTTTACCGACTTGGGCCTCTCATCGATCGTCGTCCGCAATCTTGTCCGGACGCCCGAGGATTCGGCTGCCATTCTGGGAACCGCGTTCGTCCTTCGGCTGTGTGCGACGCTTCTGGCTGGTGCGGTAGCGCTGCTTACGATTGGTTGGCTGCGTCCTGGCGACACGGCGATGCGGCTTCTAGTGATCATCCTCTCCACGGGTCTGGTCTTTCAGGTTTGCGATGCGCTGGCTTGGTGGTTTGAAGCGCTGGTTGAATCAAAATACGTAGCGTGGGCGCGGAGCGCTGCTTTCCTTCTCACCACCCTGCTCCGGGTCTTTCTTATCCTGTCGGATGCCTCGGTTCTAGCCTTCGCCGTCGCCAACGCCGCGGAACTCGCTCTCGCCGGTCTTGGTCTCGGTCTCGTCTTTCTCTGGCGCCGTCCTTCCCGCATGAATCTGCATTTTACAGGCAAAACCGCTCGCGCCTTGTTGCGTGACAGTTGGCCACTCATCTTTTCGAACATCGCCATCGTAATCTACATGCGAGTTGATCAGGTGATGCTGGGCAACATGCAGACGAACACAGAGCTGGGCGTTTATTCCGTCGTCGTCCTGATTGCTGAAGCTGCTTATATTGTCCCGATGATCGTGATGCCCTCGCTCTTGCCGGACATCGTGGCGGCTCGGCAAACATCCGAGCCGCTTTTCTATGAACGACTCGATCATCTTTACCGCCTCATGGCTTTTCTCGGCTACGCGGTCGCGCTACCGTTACTCCTGCTCTCGGGGTGGCTGGTACCCTTCCTTTTTGGACCGGATTACGTCGCGGGCGGCCCTATGCTGGCGGTGCTTGCTCTCGCAGGGATTTTCACCTTCATGGGTGTGGCGCGGACGGCTTTTCTCGTCGCCATGAATTGGAACAAGACTCACCTGGCAACTGTCTTCACGAGCTGTCTCCTTAATATTGCGCTCAATTTCGTCCTGATCCCCCGTTATGGGGCTTTGGGCGCCGCCGTGGCTTCGCTCATCGCCTACGCCTTTGCAGTCTATGGCTACTGCCTTTTCTACCCTCCGCTCCACCCCACGGCCATCATGCTCATACGGGCTTTGCTATACCCGCGTTTTTGGAAATGAATCAGAAGCTCTGGTCCATTCTCGACTGGTCGAGGCGTCGCTTTACTTCCGCTGCGGCTCTTTCCTTGCGCACTCATGGAGCCCTGAAAGAATGCGGCTGGTTCCGGAGTGTGCGGCAAAGCGAATCGGTGGATGCGGCAGGGGAACCCATTCCGTGGATTTCCTATCCGGCCCTCTTTTTCCTGCAGGGCCGCGTCAAATCTGATCTGGCCGTATTCGAATTTGGCAGCGGCTATTCGACCCTTTGGTGGGCGCAACGCGTTCGACGCGTTTGCGCATCCGAAGCCAATGCCGGCTGGCACGCGGAAATCGCCCGGCGCGTCCCGGCGCACGTCGAGCTCTTCCGCGTGGATGAAGTCGACTATCCAACCGTGGCCGCAGGTTTCCCCGGTGCCTTCGATATCGTCGTGATCGACGGGGGCGATCGCGTCCGCTGTGCCGAGAGCGCGGTTGCAGCCCTGAAGGCGGACGGCGTTATTATTTGGGATGATAGCAATCGACCCGAGTATAAACCCGGGTTCGAGTTGCTACGCGCACACGGCTTTTCGCAAATCGAATTTACCGGACTGGGCCCGATTGTGAATGTGACGAAATCCACCAGCATTTTCTATCGGTCGGCCAATGTGCTCCTGATCTGATCCGAAGAATCGCTGTGGAAACGCCGATCGTTTTTCTCGTCTTCAATCGTCCCGCGACGACGCTCCGTGTTTTCGAAGCGATTCGTCAGGCCCGTCCCCGCAAGCTGCTTGTCGTCGGGGACGGTCCCCGCCCCGCGCGTCCGGACGAAGCGGCGCTCTGCGCACAGACGCAAGCGATCGTGGAGGAAGTGGATTGGCCCTGCGAGGTGATTTCGCGTTTCGCGCCAGCAAACCTGGGCTGCAAAGTGAATGTCTCAACCGGCCTCGATTGGGCCTTCGAACAGGTGGAGGAAGCGATCGTGCTGGAGGATGATTGCCTTCCGGATCCCAGCTTCTTTCCCTTCGCCGAGGAACTCTTGCGACGCTACCGCGACGACTCGCGTATCTCGCAAATCTGCGGATCGAACTACCAGCAGGGACATCGTCGCACATCTTTTAGTTACTATTTCTCCCGCCACGCTCACATCTGGGGCTGGGCCACCTGGCGTCGCGCCTGGCGCCATCACGACCTCACGATGTCGCGCTGGCCGGAGCTGTGCCAGGGGGAATGGCTGAAACGTTACCTCGGCGACGGTAAGGCCGCTTTTTATTGGAAGAAGCTTTTCGATGATTCCCACCGGGGTGACCGGGACGGTCTAAACAGCTGGGCCATTCCATGGACTTTTTCCAACTGGATTCGCGACAACCTCTCCATCATTCCCGCGACCAATCTCGTCGCCAATATTGGCTACTCCGAGGAGAGCACTCACACTAAAGCCAACGGGACAATGAATCGTACGCTCGTGCAGAGTATGCCGTTCCCGCTTCTCCATCCCCTAAGCATCGAAGCCAATCGGGAGGCAGATCTCTATACCGAAAGAACGTTCTATTATGGGCAGACGCTGCCTGAGCGTCTCTTCTGGTCGCTCCGTCTTCCGCTCTCTGTTTCCAGCGTGAGACGGTTCCGACGGCTTGCGGGTCAGCTATCGAAGCCATAATATGTCAACCCGTTTACGTCTTGAGTGCGTCGCTCAATCGCTGCAGGCAGACCATCCCGGCCTTGTAGACATCTGGGTTCATAATCTCCAATTTTCGCTCGATCAACTAGCTTGTGCTGATCGCAGTTCCGGGGAGGAGGGCTGCTCGGATATAGCGGCAAAAAAGTGAGGCGATGCGACGTGCTCGGGACAGTTCAGGACCAGCTCGTGCCACTGATTGAGCGGTTGCGCAAAAGCCGCCGTGCGCGCGGCTTTCAATTCTTCCGCCATCGCCCCTTCGAATCCCGTGCAGACGAGCTCCCGCCCGGCGGCGAGGCTGTTCCAAATTTTCGACGGAAAGACGGCCTCGGTCATGCGCGGATCGGCCGCGATTAGGTGGACTTCGTGGCGCAAGAGGTCATCCCGCAATTTCGCTGGATCATCGTGCAAAGGAACCGGCTTGAGCCATGCGGGAAGGTGGCTCACCCCGCGACCATCGCACCGCATGGTGATACGATAGCCGCGCGTTCGCAGGTCTTCGCATGCTTGCACCAGGAGACCAATATCGTGGCCGTAACCTAAATTGCCCGAATACATTGCAGTGCGTGGTTCAGGTTGAACCTGAGCCTCAGCAAAGTCCATCGTCGGCCAATTTCGGATGACGACTGCGTTGTGATTCGGGCCGCCGAGGTTGGCGCCGATCTTCACCACCTGATCCCACTTCGCCAGTTGGCGATCCCAGAAACACCGGAAGCGACGACGCAGCGGCGCCGGATACTCGTGCAAACCCGCGGATAAGTTCCGGATAATAGTCTTGCAACCAATATACCGCGCGCGCCCCCCGCCGATGAATCGCTTTCGCCAAGCCGATCGTGTTGGGCGGCGCACTGCTCACGATTACCACATCGTGAGTTCGGACGGAGCGGTCGATGTAACCCCTGAAAGCGCGTGTCACCGCGGCGTATTCGACAAATGTCTGCTGAAGATTTCCTCGTCGGCCTTGTCGATGAGCAAGGTAAACGATTTCTGCCTGGGGCTTCGGCCGGTGCAAAGCCCGATATCCACCTCGTCCGCCGACTAACCGGACATCAAATCCATCCCGATGGAGACGCTCAGCAAGTTGTTCCGCGTATAGGCCGGTCGGCGCCGCGTCCGGCCACACATACTGTGTGAGGATGTGGATCGTTGCCATGGAAGGCAAACTCAGCCCGCCGCAGTATGATAATGTAACGCAGGCTCGCGGACGGCAGGCGCACCGAACTTCCGCAACTGGATATGGTAGGCCTCGCGATGATAACGGAGGTTCGCTTCCAGGAGCAGACCGACAAGCGAGATAATGATCGACAACGTCACCACGCTGGCAGAGAGCACCGCGAGCGGGAGGCGATTCACCAATCCGGTGCCAAGATACTCGATGACCGGTAATGATCCTGCAGCCAGACCGAAGACCGCCATCAGTGCGGCGATCCCGCCGAAAAAGCCCAGCGGACGATAATCACGGCAGAGCACGAGCAGGAGACGCAAGATACGAGTGCCGTCGCGAACGGTTTTGAGCTTGGATTCCGAGCCCTCGGCGCGACTGCGGAACGGGACCGGGATTTCGGTCATCGCGAAGCTCTTGTCGACCGCCTGGATCGTTAGTTCGATTTCCAACTCGAAGCCGCGCGAAAGAACAGGCACGTGTTTGTAGAAGCGGCGGGAAAACAGGCGCAGCCCGGAGAAAAGATCGAGTGGCTTGAAACCGAAGACGAAATTCAGCACGCCCGCGAAAACAGACATGCCCCACTGGTGCATCGGCCGAAACACCTCGTTCGCCTTCTGCGCGCTCCGGATGCCGGTGACCATGTCGACCGGCTCGCGCAGATATTCCTCAAGCAGGAGCCTGGCGCCATCAGCGGGGTAGCTGCCGTCGCCATCCACCATCAGCACCAAATCGGTGTCGATGCTCGCCAGAGCCGTTGCGACCGCAGTCGCCTTGCCCCGGCGACGTTCGGTGATGACCGTCGCGCCGGCTATTCGCGCGAGTCGCGGCGGTGGCGTCTTCGGAGCCGTTATCGACGACGAGGATTTCCGCGGCGGGAAAAGCTCTCGAGTACTCGCTGACCACAGAGGCGATACCCAACTCCTCGTTCAAGCACGGTATCAGGATGGTTAATGTGGGAGGTAGGAGCTTCATCGCGAGAATCGCCTCCCTTCGAAAGACCATTTTCCGTGCCGCAGCCACGGCTGCGGGCGAATTTTTCGAATACCCCTGCTTACAAGGGGCGGTCCTGGTCCGGGGTCGTCACACTTGGGGCGCGACTTCGCGACTTTGCGATGCCTTCGCCTCAGGCGGTGACTTTTCCACCTAATTGGGACGTCGCCCTACAATCAGCGTGGTGGCCCGGCTAATCTGGAAACCGGCCGTTCAGCTGCCGTTCCGCCCGGATACCGGCGGTTTTCCGAGCGCGGCTTTCGCCGTCGCGAGCAGGTCGCGGTCGTCGTTGTCGTGCAGTTCCATCAGGAAACGCCGGATGCGCCGGAACGATTGCTTCAGGAAGAGCTGTCCGGCCTGCTGATTGGCCGGCTGCGCTGAACCATTTGCGCCTCCGCTTTCCATCTCCGAATCGAGCCGGCTGATGACACAGGCCGACGCGAACATCTCCATTGCGGAATTGGCGATCCGTTCCTGTACCAGCTGCATGTCGAGGATCGGTTCGCGGTAGGCAATGAGCGACTTGTTGACGGCGAAGTTGAACTTCCAGACCAGGCGACCGAGCTCCAGGGCGCGTGAGCGCAAGCGCGGCGCTCCGCACCGGCACGCGCGGCACCGTCACCGCGGCGGTCAGGCGCGCCATGCCGGCGCCGACCGCTTTCATCCGGTCGGGACGCATTGGGTTCATCATCGTGTCGTAGAGTTCCTTGAATTCCATGCCCGGCCCGCGCATTCCGACCAGGGCGATGAAAGAGGTGAGCACTTCGTTGCTCCCCTCACCGATCTGATTGATGCGCGCGTCGCGCAGGATGCGCTCGAGCGGCGAGTCGTTGAAGTAAGCCGCGCCGCCGTTGATCTGGAAGGCGTCCTTGACGGCTTCCCAGAGGCGGTCGGTCGTGAAGACCTTCAGCATCGCGGTCTCCATCATGTAATCCTCGAGTCCGCGATCGATCAGCGATGCTGTCACGCGCGTCATCGCTTCCATCGCGTAAACATCCGCCGCCATTCGCGCGATTTTCTTCTGCACCAGCTCGAAGTCGCCGAGCGTCTTCTTGAACTGCCGACGCGTATTCGCGTGATCGACCGCCAACTTCAGACACGTCTTGGCCGCGCCGGTGCAGCAGGCGCCGAATGTCGTCCGCCCGAAATCGAGCACCGTCAGCGCCACGCGCAAACCTTTGCCGAGCGGGCCAAGGATGTTCTCCTTCGGCACGCGCATGTTCCGGCAGGCAAAGCGCGCCGGTGGCGGTCCCGCGAATGCCGAGCTTCGGCATGCGGGGCTCGATCATCTCGAATCCTTCCATGTCAGGCGTGACGAGGAACGCCGTGATCGCATCCTTGCCCGGCTTTCCGGGAACCGGCGTCCGCGCCATCACCGTCAGGACCTGCGCAATCGACGCGTTCGTGATGTAACGCTTCTCGCCATTGAGGATGTAATGCGAGCCGTCTTCACTTGGCGTCGCGGTCATCTGCACGTTCGCCGCATCGGAGCCGGCCTCCTGTTCGGTCAACGCAAACGCGGCCAGCTCTTTGCCGTCCATCAGGCGCGGGAGCCATTTCGCCTGCTGCTCCTTGGTGCCGAACAACAGAAGGGCGCGAATGCCGATCGAGTGGTGCGCATTCGTGAAAACGGACGTCGACGCATCGCGTTTGCCGATTTCCTCGAGAATCTGGCAGTATTGCATCTGGGAAAACCCACGGCCGCCCACCTCTTTCGGTGCCGTCATGCCGAGCACGCCCGCCTTGCCGAGTCCGTCGATCACCCGCCGTGGAATGTCCTCCGTCGTGTCGATCTCACGCGGATCAAGTTCCTGGTCGAGGAAAGCGACCACTTCCGCGCTTGCGGCATCGAGATCGCGCTGCTGCGCGGGTGAGAGCCGCGGGTACGGCATCGCCCAATCCGCCACAAATCTGCCCAGAAACAGCCCCTTTGCGAAGCCTAGCTCCTGATGTCCGCTGAAGAGCAGCTCCTCAGCCTGTTGCATTTCTTTCTGCCGTTGAATTTCGACTTCGTTCATAATGTCATCCGTTTAGAGCTCTCCTGAACAGCCCGTCGGGAGCTACTCAGGGCCGGGAACCTTCCCGAGAACCGCGCAGATACGTCGTGGAATCTCTCCTCGCTGACAACCGGAATTTGGTGGCCGACGGCCGGTCGCCCGTTAGGTTGGACGACTCCCGGTCCCGGCCAATGTTTGGCCTTCCATCGCTATGAAACATCTCTTCGCCATCGTCGCCACTGCTCTCGCGCTTTCCCCTGTGCTCTGCGCCGCGCCCGCCCCGGCGGATGCGACCAAGGCGCTGCACGCGTTGTTCGACGCAGGAGTGGGATTACACGATGGAACAGAACCCCACTTGGGCGTCGTCGCTCGGGGACCGGCGTTGGAACGACCGCTGGGAAGACGCCAGCCTCGAGGCGAACGCAAAAAACGAGGCGCATGCGCGCGCGACGCTCGAGGCGCTGCTGAAAATCGACCGCGCGAATCTCTCGCCGGCCGATCAGCTCAATTACGACCTCTTCCGCAAAGACGCTCGAGACCGACATCGCGGGTTTCAAGTTCCGCATGCACCTGCTGCCGATCAATCAGCGCGGCGGTGTCCAGACGGCCGACGAACTGGGCGAGCGGCTCCGATTTCAGACGGTCAAGGACTACGAAGACTGGATCGCGCGGCTGCGGGCATTCCCGCCGTTGATGGACCAGACGATTGCGCTCATGCGCGAAGGCGTGAAAGCGAAGGTGCTTTGGCCGCGCGTGGTGCTCGAGCGCGTGCCGGCGCAAATCGACAAGCAGATCGTGCCCGATCCGGAAGAGAGCCCGTTTTTCAAGCCGCTCACGAAATTCCCGAATGAACTCAGCACGGTCGATCGCGACCGCCTCGCGAAAGAGGCGCGCGAGGCGATCGATCAGGCCGTCATTCCGTCGTTTGAGAAGCTGAAGAGATACTTTGTCGACGAATATCTGCCGGCGAGCTTTCCACAGGTCGGGGTGTGGCAAATGCCGGAGGGCGCGGAGCTCTACACTTTCCTCGCGCAAGCGTTTCACGACCACCGACATGACGCCGCGGCAGATCCACGAAAAAGGTCTCAGCGAAGTGGCGCGCATCCGCAGCGAGATGAGAAGCGATCATGAAAAAGGTCGGCTTCACCGGCACCCGGCAGGAGTTTTTCACCAAGCTGCGGACCGACCCGCAATTTTTCTACAAGACGCCTGAGGAGCTGCTGGAGGCCTATCGCGCGATGGCGAAACGGATTGATCCGAACCTGGTGAAGGTGTTGAAGACCCTGCCGCGCATGCCGTATGGCGTGATCCCAATTCCCGACAAAATCGCGCCCGACACCACGACCGCTTATTACAGTCAGCCCGCCGCCGATGGCTCCCGCGCCGGCCATTATTATGTGAATCTCTACAAACCCGAGACGCGGCCGAAATGGGAAATGATGGCGTTGTCGCTCCATGAAGCGGTGCCGGGTCACCACCTCCAGATCGCGCTCGCGCAGGAGCTCGGCGATATCCCGAAGTTCCGGCGCTTCGGCGGTTACACGGCGTTTGTCGAAGGCTGGGGGCTGTATTCGGAGTCGCTGGGCGAGGACATGGGCCTCTACGACGATCCGTATGCGAAATTCGGGCAGCTCACCTACGAAATGTGGCGCGCCGTGCGGCTGGTGGTCGACACCGGAATGCACGCCATGAAATGGGACCGCCAGAAGGCGATCGACTACTTCATGGAGAACGCACCGAAGGCGGAGAACGACATCGTCAACGAAATCGATCGCTATATCTCCATGCCCGGCCAGGCGCTCGCCTACAAAATCGGCGAGCTCAAGATCAAGGAGCTACGCGCGCGCGCGCCAACAGGAACTCGGCGGAAACTTCGATCTGCGCGAGTTCCACGATGCGGTCCTGCTCTCCGGCGCCGTTCCGCTCGATATTCTGGAGCGGAACATCAACACCTGGATCGCCTCGAAGAAAGGTGGAGTCCCTCCGAAACCGTAGCCGACATCGCCACGATCGCGCTACGCGCCCGGGGCCGGAGGCTGCGGCTGCCCCGCCGGCCTCACGAACAACGGAATCGATGCCTCCTGACGCCCGTCCACGCCAAGATCGATCGAGTATTCGCCGAAGTTCGGCAGCTTCATCTGCTGCAACTGCAACACGAGGCACGCGGTCACGGAGTGTTCGCCCGGCGGAAACGCCACCTGCGTCGCGGCGTCGAGCGTGGGCATCACCGCCTTGCCGTCGGAATCGATGAATGAAATGCGGATCCGCTTCTGACCTTCCTCCAGGCGCTCGAAGCGCATCTTGATCGCGAGCGCGCAAAGCGGATGCGTAACCGGCGTTTCGTTCGCATGCAGCCGATCGAACGAGCCGAGCACGTTCAGTTTGCCACCGGCATCGACCGTCGCCGCGTCACACAGGGTAAAAATTTCGACCTTCATCGGCGCACCCTACGCGCAGGAATGCGCCGCGTCGAACCAGCGGCTGAATTGAAGGGCGCTCAGCTGCATCCCTGGCTCGTGCCGCACTCGGTGCAGACACCGCAGGCGCCGGCGCGGATCACTTTTTCGCTGCCGCAATGCGAGCAGGTGATGTCCATGAACATGTTGCCGAGCGCTTCCTTCACGCGCTCGGCGTGGGTGTGGCCGTTGCCGTTCAGGTGCGGGCGCGCCTTCGTTCGAGCACGTGATTGGTGATCACGTCGAGCACTTCCTTCTCCGCGGTGCGCGGCAGGTCGGAGACCGGGCGGTTGACCGCCTTCTTCTCCATGTCGGCGAGTCTCCTTCATCGGCAGCTCCGCCTGGCCGCGGTTCGGGGAGGTCGCTTCCTTGTAGCCCTTGATGAACTGGCAGCCGAGCCAGCGGAAGACGTAATCGGTGATGCTGGTGGCGTTGCGGATGTCGGGATTCTTCGTGAAGCCGCTCGGCTCGAACCGCTGATAGGCGAACTTCTTCACCAGGCTCTCGAGCGGCACGCCGTATTGCAGCGCGATGGAGGTGAGCGTGCGCGACGGTGTCCATGAGGCCGCCGATCGTGCTGCCTTCCTTCGACATCTGGATGAACAGCTCGCCCGGCTGGCCATCCTCGAAGAGGCCGACGGTGATGTAACCTTCGTGGCCGGCGATCTCGAACTTGTGCGTCAACGACATGCGCGTGTCCGGCATGCGATGGCGGACCGGCTTGCACTCGGCCGGCAGCGAGTTCGAGTTCCTCCTCGAGTTCGAGGATGCGCGCTCTGCAATTCCGGCCGCTCGACCATGCACGTCGAGCGACCCGCGTCGCTTCGGCGGCGCCGCCCATGTCCTTCGTCTTCTTCGTGTTCAGCGGCGCGGAACGCTTCGAGCCGTCGCGGTAAATGGCGATCGCCTTCAGGCCGAGCCGCCAGCCTTCGATGTAGGTGTTCATGATCTCGTCCACCGTGGCCGTCTCCGGCATGTTCACCGTCTTGGAGATCGCGCCGCTCAGGAACGGCTGCGCCGCGGCCATCATCCGCATGTGCGCCATGTAGCCGAGCGACCGCTCGCCGCGGTGCGGCTTGAACGCGCAATCGAAGATCGCGATGTGCTCCGGCTTCAGGCCGGACGGAAATCTTCGAGCCGTCGCTATCGGTCACGTCCTCGATCGTGTCGAACGTGTCGATGTGCGCGATGATGCGCTCGATCTCCTCGGAGTTGTAGCCCAGCTTCTCCAGCGCCGGCTTCACCGTCTGGTTGACGATCTTCAGCATGCCGCCGCCGGCGAGCAGCTTGTATTTCACCAGCGCGATGTCCGGCTCGATGCCGGTCGTGTCGCAATCCATCAGGAAGCCGATCGTGCCGGTCGGCGCGAGGACGGTGACCTGCGCGTTGCGGTAGCCGTGCCTCTTGCCGAGCGTCGAGCGCGCTCTCCCAGCACCTGCGCCGCTTCCTCCTTCAGGTAACCGAACTCGTCGTTCGCCTGGATGTCGCGCGACGCGCGCGCGATGCAGCTCGATCACTTCCTGCATCGGCGCCACGTTGTCCTTCGCGACCGGCTTCGCCACGCCGCTGCAGCGCGCATCGCGATACCCGGGGAACGGCCCCATCGCCCGCGCCATCCGCGCGCTCTGCTCGTAGGCGTCGCCGGTCATGATCGCGGTGATCGCGCCGCAGATCGCGCGGCCTTCCGTCGCTGTCGTAGCCGTAGCCGTAGCTCATGATGAGCGACGCCGAGATTCGCGTAGCCGAGCCCGAGCGTGCGGAAGATGTGCGAGTTTTCCGCGATCTCCTTGATCGGGTAGCTGGCGTTATCGACGATGATTTCCTGCGCGGTGATGAAGAGCCGGCACGGCCGCCTTGAACCGCTCCACGTCGAAGACGCCATCCGGCCTCTTGAACTTCATCAGGTTGAGCGACGCGAGATTGCACGCCGTGTTATCGAGGAAGAGATATTCCGAGCACGGATTGGTGGAATTCTGCCGGCCGGTCCCCTTGCAGGTGTGCCACTTGTGGATCGTGGTATCGAACTGCATCCCGGGATCGCCGCAGACGTGGGTGCCTTCCGCGATCTTCCGCAGCAACGTCGCGCGCGTCCTTCTTCTCGCAGGGCTGCCCGTCGCGTCACGCGCTTCGTCCACCATTCGCGACCCTCGACCGCCGCGTTCATGAACTCGTCGCTCACGCGCACGCTCGAGGTTTTCGTTCTGATACATGACCGAGCCGTAGGCATCGCCGTTGTAGCTGCCGTCGTAGCCCTGCTCGATCAAGCGCCCACGCCTTCTTCTCCTCCTTCTGCTTCGCGTCGATGAACTCCTCGATGTCCGGATGCCAGTCCTTGAGCGTGTTCATCTTCGCCGCGCGGCGCGTTTTGCCGCCGCTCTTCACCACGTTCGCGACCTGATCGTAGACCTTCAGGAACGAAAGCGGGCCGCTTGGCTTGCCGCCGCCGCTGAGCTTCTCGCGCGTCGAGCGCAGCGTCGAAAGATCGCTGCCCGTCCCGCTCCCGTATTTGAAGAGCATCGCCTCGCTCATCGCGAGGCGCATGATGTCCTCCATCGTGTCCTCCACGCTCTGGATGAAGCAGGCGCTCCCCTGCGGATACTCGTACTGGCGTCGGCGCCCGCTCGGCCTGCGCCGGTCTCGCGATTGTAGAAATAATTCCCGCGCCCCGCGTCCCGGCCGGTCCCGTACTGGTGATAGCAGCCCGACGTTGAACCAGACCGGCGAGTTGAACGCGCCGTGCTGGTTCACGCAAAGCCACGTCAGCTCGTCGTAAAACATCTCCGCCGTCTCCGCGTTCGGCGAAATAGCCGTCCGCGATGCCCCAGTCGGTGATCGTCCGCGTCACGCGATGCACCAGCTGCCGCACCGAGCGTCTCGCGCCCGCCTTTGTAGCGGATCGGTCCCGTTCGCGATGTCGCCGTAGAAATACTTCGAGACCGCGATCTTCGTGGCGAGCGCGCTCCAGCCTTCGGCACCTCGATGTCCTCCTGCTTGAAGATCACCTTGCCGCAGTCGTCCGTGATCTCCGCCGTCCGCTTTTCCCACTCGATCTGGTCGAACGGCGCGCACTTCGGGTCGCTAAAAACGCGCTCGAACCGCAGCCCACCGGCTCTTCTTCTTCGGGACGCGATTCTTCGAGCGAAGTGCCGCGCTTGGCGGGCGACTTGAGCGAGGAAGGGTGAAGACCGGGTTTCAACTGAATCATGGCGACGAAAGAAGGTGGTTAAAGGGTTAAAAGGTGTGAACAACCTGACGGAAAAAGGTGAACAGCCCGGCCAACATCCTGTTCACAAGCGGCCAAAAGCCGGAAACAAGCAGAATACAAGATGCTGGGGAGGCCGTTCGAGCGGTCTACAAGATGCGGTGCAGACGTCACCCCCATCAAGGATCGAATTGTAACATTTTTCCCCTCGGCGGCGTTCCGAAGATAAGTTGTCGGTGCGACGGACATTACAGCCTCCGGGAGCCGCGGCTGGCCCTGCTGTCGTGCGTCATCGTCACCGATTCCCGTTACGCGCAGGTCATTGGCTGGTCCCCCAGCGACGATGCAGGAAGCGCTCGATCGGCGAGAAGAAAATTTTATCGACCAGCAGACCGATGACGACGATCACCAGCATGATTCCGAGCACCTGATCCATCGCGCTCAATTCGCGGCCGAAATGCAGGAGCTGGCCGAGCCCGAAGCCGGTCAGGATGGTGACGAAAATCTCCGCCGCCATGAGCGAGCGCCAGGCGAAGGCCCAGCCCTGTTTCATGCCGCTGACGAGGAAGGGGAGCGATGCCGGCAGAATGACCGTGAGCCACATGTGCAAGCCTTTCGAACCCATCGTGAGCGCGGCGCGACGGTAGATGGGCGGCACATTGCGCACACCGGTGTCGGCCGCGATCACCACCGACCAAAGCGTCCCCATCACGACCACGAAGAGCATGGCGGCCTCCGTTTGCCCAAACCAAAGCAGCGCGAGTGGCACCCAGGTCACGCTCGGGAGGGTCTGCAGTCCGAGCGCGAGCGTGCCCACGGTGTCACGCATGATGTTCCAGCGGGCCGTGAGCAGGCCGAGCGGGAGCCCGCCGAGGAGGCCGATGAGGTAGCCGACCATCAGCCGCTTCATGGTGATAATGGTGGCGCTCCAGAGCGTGCCGTCGCCCGCGGCCGTGACGAGATAGGCGCCGACCTGCCGCGGCGAGGGCAACAGCACCGGCGACCAGAAGCGCGCACGGTAGACCCACTCCCAGAGCAGGAGTAGCACAACGAAAAACACCGTCGCCGCGAGAGCTCTAGTTACCTTTGCCTTCACCGGGGCCTTTCGTGATGCTCTTAAGCGCGTTGACGATGACGCTGGCGCGCTCAGTCAGTTCGACAGTGTTGATGTCGCGCGGGCGCGGCAGATCGACGGAATACTCCTCATAGATGCGGCCGGGATGAGGCGAGAAGAGGAGCACACGATCGCCGAGACAAACGGCCTCGCGCACGTTGTGGGTCACGAACACAATCGTCTTGTGGCGGTCGCGCCAGATGCGCTGGATGTCGCCGTAAAGCTGCTCGCGGGTCAGCGCATCGAGGGCGGCAAACGGCTCGTCCATCAGGAGGACGCGCGGATTGGGCGCGAGGGCGCGCGCGAGGGCGACGCGCTGTTTCATTCCGCCGGAAAGTTCGTGAATGTTGGCGTGCTCGAAGCGCGTGAGGCCAACCAGTTCCAGATAATAACGCGCCACGTCACAACGGTCCTTGTTTGTCAGGCCCGGCTTGAGCTTCAGCCCGAAGAGCACATTGCCGAGCACATCGAGCCATGGGAAGAGCGCTGATTCCTGGAACATGACCATGCGGTCGCGCCCCGGTCCGGTGACCGGTTTGCCGTCCGCCAGCACTTCACCGCTGTTTGGTTTTTCGAGGCCGGCAATGATGTTGAGCAGGGTCGATTTTCCGCAGCCACTCGCGCCGACGAGGCAGAGAAACTCGCCTTCGCCGACGGAAAGGCTGATGTGATCGAGCGCCTGCACCCGGCCCGCGGAAGAATCGAAGCTCTTCGACACGTCCTCGACGACGAGCTTGGCCGGCGCGATGACCTGCAGCTCGTCCGCGACGCTCGTGTATTGCTGGCGGCGGCGGATCACTATGGTTTCTCGATCAACTGCGCGATGTCGGCCGACCCTTTGGCGAAGCCGGTTTGCTTCGCATCGTCCACCGCCTTGTTGACGAGTTCCTGCGCAACTTCGGGCGTGAACCTGATCCGCTTCCACGCCAGTGCCACCACCTCGGGTGCGAAATCGGAGCGCGTCTCTTCTTTTAGTTCGGCGATAAGCAGCGCCTGTGCTTCCGCTTCGTTCGCCTGAATCCACTGTGTCAGCTCGGCGTTGGCGGCCGCGATCTTCTTCGCCAGTTCGCGCTGGGTTTTCAGGAACTTCACGCTCGAGACAAGCCAGGTCGTGATGACATCGGTTTCTTCGACGAGGACTTTGGCCTTCGCCTCACGCTCGAGGCGCGTCACCCATGGTTCCACGGTCCAGACCGCCTGCACGCCGCCGGATTGCAGCAGACCAAGCTGATCCGGATTCGCGGTCGGCAGCACGGTCACGTCCCCGCCGGTCATGGTGACGTTGAAGCCCTGTTTCTTCAGCCACGCGCGGCAGGAGATGTCCTGGGTGTTGCCGAATTGCGGCGTCGCGATTTTCTTCCCGCGCAGATCAGCTGGCTTGCTGATGTTCGCCTTCTCTCCTACGACCAGCGCCGCCCCGCCATTCGCGCCGCCGCCGATCACGCGAATCTCTTCGCCGTTGGATTTAAAGTGCGCATTCAGCGCCGGATTCGGTCCGACGTAGGTGAGGTCGAGCGAGCCGGCGAAGATCGCCTCCATCGCAGAGGGCCCGGCGTTGTAGGTGAACCACTGAATCTCGACGTTGGGCCCGAGCCGCTCCTCAAACCATCCTTTGCCCCGCCGCGTCAGCGCGTGCGCGATCACTCCCTGGGCATGCGTGACGTTCGGAAAATGACCGAAGCGAATGACTGTCTTATTTTGGGCGCGCAGCTCCCCGAAGGGCGCGGCGATGCAGACGGCGGCAAGCAGAAGCAGATATTTTTTCATGAGGATGGTGGCGGGTAATCAGAACGAAAAGGTGGCCATCAGATAGCCAAAATCGGCGTCATCGTGCGCGCCGGTGTCCTCCAGGTACGATCCGGCGAAGAAATGGCTGTAGCCGGCCTGCACTTTCACCCCTTTGCGCAGTTCATACGTGGCGGTGAGATCGATTTCTTGTCCGGCGAAATTCCGCGCGCCAATCGTGCGGACATCGCGCCCATCGGGCGTTGTAGTGCGCAGGATCGAGTAGCCATTCGAGCGATACCAGAAGTCGTGCGTGTCGGCCAGCCAGAACGCATGATAGTCGACCTGCAACTCGAGTTTCTTGACTGGATTCGCGCTGAGCTGCACGCGGGCGTCGTGCAGGTTCCGCCACGCGAATTCATCCATGAATCCATACTTATCGTGGTTCGACGGAAAGAGGTTCTGGAAAGACTCCGAGTTGCCATCGATGGGGTTGTGATCGCCGGAGGCAAAGTTGTACTCGGCCCCGAGACGCGGTTTCCACGGGGCATCCGCGAACGTATAGCCGCCGGAGACATGCGTCGCGAAGGTGGAGAGATCGAATCGCCGCGACGCACGAGTGTTTTCGTAAAGATCGCCCGTCTGGTAAGCCGCTTCCGCCGTGTAATCCCACCCATGCAGCGCGTTCGCCGTCGACTTCACCCGCGCGCCTATTGTGACAAAACGAGCGGCAGGGCCGTTCCAGGTGCCCTGCGGGTCGGTCCGATTCGTCGGGTCGAGATCAGGCTGGATATCTTCCTTGTCGCGGTAGAAGAGGTAGAGATCGGTCGTCTGCCGCGGCACGAGCTCGGTCGAGAAGTAAACCCCGGCGAGATGGTCCGCGGCATCGCCATCATCGAACTCGTGCCGCCTGATCTGCACCGGCCGCGCATAAAACGACTCCAGCCAGGAGCGCGGCTGTTCGAACCGGAGCCGCACCGCATCAAACGTCCGGCCGAAGTTTCCCCAGCGCGAATCAGCCACGAGTCGGTTGTCGCCGTAGTTCAGCGCCTGACGCCCGACCGTGAGCAGGAGCGGGAATGCTTTCGGATCACCGATCTGCAGAAAAAGTTGGCGCAGATCGAAGATGTCGTCCCCTTCGGCCCCGCGCACGCCGGGAATGTTTGCCCGCTCGCTAAATGCCTCCCGCGAATCCTGGGTCTGCGTGTAGAACTTCAACCACGCCACCGGTTTGAGGGTCAGCCCCAGGCGAAAACGATTCAGCAGCCAGGTATCGTCGTTGTCGTCGTTCAGCGCCGAATTGAAGTCGCGGTTGTTGTCGCGGCTCTCCAGGCGGATGCGCTCTTCCAGATCGAAGACCACCCGCCCGCCCGCGAGGCTGAATGGATTAGCCTCCTTCTGCACGACCGGCGCAGGCGAAGCGGGAGGCCCGGCGCGCACGGAATCAAACGCCGCCAACGCGCTCGCCGCGATCAGAAACAGCTTGGCGTCTCGCGGCCAACGTTTTCGGGCCGCCAAAGCGACGATGGACCCGCCGGCCACACGCGGACTGGCAAAAGCCGGTTCCACCTCGTTGGATCGCATCGTGCGGAGCGTGATCTCTAAAATCGTGGCAGCGCACCAACGTGGACGCGAGGCAAATCAAATCCGTTACTCAGCGGCTTCCTGATCACGCAGCTTGATCAGCACCTCGCAGAGCGCATCGACCGCGGCCGGCGCATCCGTGCCGAAGGCTTCGAGGGTGGCGGTGGAACCGCACTCGAACTGCCCCTTGAGAAGATCCATCAGGCTTGTGGCGGAGAAGCGTTCGCCCTCACGCGTGAGCCAGATTTCGGAGCGAAAGCTATTCGCCTTGCGCACGAACTCGGCCGCGGGGCGGGCGTGGAAACCGTGTTTATTCACGATTTGAATCTCGCGCGTGACTCGCACCGGCTCGCGCTTGGCCCGCCATAGGATCATTGCCTTTATTCATACGCAGGGCGGAGTGCATCGCAATCGGCGGCAGACGCGCAGCGGGCGGGCGCGCGCCGTTTTACCCATGGATGCTGCGCACGCTCGCCGATTTCTCTCGCGGCCCATATCACCCTGTTCGTTAAACTCGCGCGGTTGCCATGACGCTCTCGATCGCCTTCGTCCTCGCGCTGCTCGTGATCGCGATCGCGCTTTTCGCGACCGAGCGGATCTCCGTCGACCTGATTACGTTCATGCTCCTGATCGCGCTCGTGGTCAGCGGCATCCTCGTGCCACAGGAAGCGTTTGAGGGTTTCAGCGCCGACATCATTATCATCCTCGGTTCGATCTTTGTGATCAGCGGCGCGCTCCAGGAAACCGGTGTGCTCGACCTGCTCGGCGCCCGGATCTTGAAGCAAGCCGGCGCGAGCCAGAACAGCCTCCTCCTTTTCCTGATGTCGAGCACGGCGGGCGTCTCGGCTTTCATGAACAACACGACCGTGACCGCGATGTTCCTGCCGCCGACGGTCGGGTTGGCGCGGCGTGCCAAGCTAAGCCCGTCGCGGCTGCTCATGCCGCTGGCCTTCGCGTCGATCCTCGGCGGGACCTGCACCCTGATCGGCACGTCCACCAATGTGGCGGTCAGCGGTTACATCAAAAAGGCCGGCATGCGGGAGCTTGGCCTGTTCGAGATCACACCGCTTGGGCTGGTCCTGGTGGTGGTCGGCATCGCCTACATGATGCTGATCGGCCGGCGGCTGCTGCCGGACCGCGGGGAAGGGAGCCTGACCGCCAACTACGCGATGCGTGATTACGTGAGCGAGATCATCGTGCTGCCGAATTCGCCGTTGATCGGACAACACAGCTACGATTCCGATCTCAACGTCCTCGAGTTCCAGATCCTGAAAATCATCCGCGGCGGCTTGGAGTTGCTTCCCGGCCGCAACGTCAACATCGCGGAGAACGACACGCTCCTGGTGGAGGGGCATGCCGACACTCTCATGAAGGTGAAGAAGATCGAGGGGATCGAGATCAAGCCGGAGTTTGCGCTCGGCGATCTCGACCTGGAAGGCGCCGACATGCGAATCGCCGAAGTGATGTTGACGCCGCAGAGCGAACTGCACGGGCGCACCCTGCGGCAGGCAAATTTCCGCAAGTTTTACGGGCTCACTGCGCTCGCCATTTACCGCCACGGCCAGTCGCTGCGGGAGCAAGTCGGCGACACCATCCTGCGCTTCGGCGATTTGCTGCTGGTGCAGGGGCCGGTGGACCGGGTCGAGGCGCTGCGGACCAAGCCCGGGCTGTCGCTCCTGGGCGAAGTGAGTGAGCCGCTCTATCACCCGCGCAAAGGAATGCTGACGGTTGCCGCCTTCGGCGCGGCCGTGGGGCTGGGAGCATTGGGCATTGTGCCACTCTCGGTTGCATTTCTCGCCGCCGCCGTGCTCACGATTCTGATGCGCTGCATCAGCGTGGAACGCGCCTACGAATTCGTCGATTGGCGTCTGCTGGTGCTGATCGGCGGGATGACTGCGTTCGGCACCGCGATGGAGAAAACCGGGGCCGCCTCCTACCTCGCCGGGCTGGTCGTGGCCTGGTTCGCGCCGTTCGGCATCCTCGCCATTCTGGGCGGCTTTTTCCTGCTCACCGTGCTCCTTACGCAGCCAATGTCGAACGCCGCCGCCGCGCTCGTGGTGCTGCCGGTGGCGATCAACGCCGCGCACCAGCTCGGCGCGAACGAGCGCACCTTTGCCATCGGGATCATGCTGGCGGCCTCCGTCTCGTTCATCACGCCCTTCGAACCGTCGTGCATCCTTGTTTATGGCCCGGGCAAATACCGCTTCATCGACTTCGTGAAAGTCGGCCTCGGCCTCACGATTGTCCTCACGATCGCCGTGCTCCTGCTGCTGCCGCTTCTGTGGCCGCTGAAGGCCTGATCTACCTTCCTCTGTCAGATTCTTCATTCACTGCGCCACACCTTCGGCAACGCCAGCGTCCTGCCTTCTCAAGATCGGCGAAGCTCAAGGATCACGCGCCACAGCGCCACAAAGCCGTCTTCCTGGAAGTTTTCGATTTACTGCTGCGCACGCACGCGCCGTCCACCAACAGTCCTGTCCCCACGATAAAGTCTCTCCGTTTCATGTTTCGTTCCGCAGCTCCATTTTGTAGTTCTGTAATTCGACCCCGCGGATCGTGACTCGATTCTCCAGGACGACCCCAAAGCCGAGCTTCTCAAACATCGGCCGGGCGCAGTGCGAGGCTTCTGTGTAGACGCGTTTTAGTCCGAATGAGAAGCAGATCGAAATGGCATGGCGAACCAACCGGGACATGATGCCCTGGCGCTGGTAGTCGGGATTGATATAGGCGCAGTCGATGTGACCGTCGGTGTCCAGCTCGAGGAAGCCGGCGATCTCGCCGTGCGCGATGAAGACGAAGGGCCGCTTCAGTTCGCAGCGCGCCTTCCATCTCTGCGGATCGGGCTTCTCGCCGGCCCAGGCGTGGCATTGCTCTGGCGTATAGGCGAGTGCAGCGATCTCATGGATGGCGCGATGATAGATCGTCGCGATTGCGAAATGGTCGCCCGGCTGGGAGTTGCGAATCATCTTTCCGCCGCGACGTGGCGCTGCCCCCAAGGGATCGAGTTCGCTACCACCCCAGAAAATAAACTGGCGCGAGCGCGGCGACCGCCGTGACTGCTTGCAAGGCAAGGACCGGCAGAGCCGTCCATGGGTTCTGACGGCCCCAGCGGATCGCGAAGAAGGCGATGATCGGAAGCTGCGTCGCCATGAGAAGCTGCCAAAGATGCGCGGCCGTTCCTTCGTCCGCCTGCGGCGCCACGCCGTGAGTGATGAGCCGCGCCAGGACGACGGCGAAGGCGGCCCAGGACATGAGAATTGGCACAAATGCGCTCGGCCGTTTGAGCATGGCGATGAAGTTCATTGGAGTTCGCAGGGAAGGTCGTGCGTTGTACGACATGTACACGGTTGCGCGGCGCCGGGCACGTCCATTTCACGCCGCTGGCGGGCGCTCAGCTGGCGTAGTCGCTTTTAGTCGCGCTCTTCCTCGGAGACCGGCTCAGCGCGCAAAACCGGGAGATCGTCGATCACCTGGCGGGAACGGCGCCGGCGCGAGTGGTCTCGAACGCCACCAACCGGCGCATCATACACGCGCTCTTGTGACGGCAGCTCGAACATCAACGAGCCGTCAGGTGCGACCCCGACAAACCGGGCGCGCCTTGAGCCCCGCGGCAGCGGCGGCGCACCGGGCCCGAAATCGTCCACCGGCTCCGCCCGGCGAACTTCGCGGTTGGCAATGCGAGTGGGTCGTTTCTTCGCGGCTTTCGCCACCCGCTGGGATTCGCTCGTGGCGGGTTTTCGCACGGTCGCGGCCTGGGAGGCGTCATCAGCAGTCGACAATTGATCGGACGTGACCGTGCGGGAAGCGGTGGCCGGGGCTTCAGCCGGCGGTTGGGGCTCGGCGGTGGGGGGCGGGACGGCGTTCGCCGCCACGACAGGCTGCGCTGGTTGGTCGGCTTCCGCCATCGACGGCGCGGGGTGGTCAATCGCGGCCGAACCAGGCGATGCGATGGTAGGCGGCGGCGGTTCGGCTGGCGGCGGCAGCGCCGGCGGCGGGTTTGATGCGACTGCCGACAGAGCCTGCTCGGTTTTCGCTACCGGCGCAGGGGGTTCCTGGGCTGGCTCTACGGTGGGTGCAGATTCGGTTGTCTTACTCACCAGCGTCGGCGGCTCGGCAGCCGGCGTGTCCGGCGCGGCCGCGATTGTGGACGACGTGGACGGCGGTTCTGGATTCGCGTCCGCGGCTGCGACGGCGGCGTTCTCCGGAATTCCCACCGCTACGCCGAGCGGCTTCCCGTCCTTGCCGCCAGCCGAATTCGACGAACGACGGGCCTGCGCGAGCCCGAAGGCAGCAATGCCGGCCAGAAGGAGAAACCCGGCGGCCAGCGCCAGCGGCTTTAGGACGAGCCCTGGCCGGCGCGCAGTGTGAACCACCGGATCCACTGGCGCTACCGCGACGGGACCAAACCGGCGGCTTATCGCCTCGCGCCGTTCCACCTGCTCGAGGCAGGCGCGGATTTCTTCCTGTAGCGCGACTGGATCTTGCGACCGCTCCGCCGGGTCGGTGGCCACCATGTGTCCGATTAATTCGGCGAGCGGCTTCGGCAGAGCCTCTGGGCTAAAGGCGGTGCCCGGCCCGGGGACGTCTCCGGTGACGAGGTAGCAGAGGGTGCAGCCGAGCGAGTATATCTCAGACTGGAAATCGACTCGGGCCCCGAGCAATTGCTCGGGGCTGGCGAAGCGGCGCGCCGTTTCGTCGGTGGCCAGCGGGGCGACATCGAGGAAGTTCAACACTTTAATCAACGGCCACTCGCCGTCGGGAGCCTGGCCCGGGACGAGCAGAATGTTGGAAGGATTGAGCGCTGGATGGAAGAGACCGTGGAATGTGGCGGACTCGAGCAGGCTTGCCACCTGCAATGCAATACGCAACGCCGGGCCGGTCGGCATCGGTCCGTGGGCGGTGACCCAGGCGTCGGCGGCCGTCCCTTCAAGGATCTGAGAAGCGCAGATCAGTTGATCGCCCTGGACGGCAAAATTGTAGAGAGTCGGGATGTTGATGCGACGCAACTGCTTCGCAGCGGTGGCGGCCTGAAGCAGGTGTTCTCGGGCGCCGGCTTCGAGTCCCGTCAGATCAACCACTCGCAGGGCAACGGTATTGCCGGTGTGAATTTCCTCGGCCTTGTAAATGGTGGAGCCGGGGGCGCTGCCGTCGAGTTCAATCGGCACGCCGTTGTCGCCTACGAGGACGTGGTAACGATTGAGATAAGTGATGGGTGCCATAGGAAAGCGACTCCCGCGAATTACAGACCCGCTCATAGGGGAATCGTGCGCGAGGCGGGCGGAGGGTGTCTTGGCAGTTGGACTTCGTTCTTGCCGGGACATTTTCACTTTGGACCATTTCGAATCGCAATCAACTCCGGTTCAGGATCTTGCGCGCGGGACGACGCGCGGCGCCGCTAGACGTCCAAGTTTACCAGCCCGTCTACCGCGGCAGCGGCTGCTCCAGATTCGCGAGGCCGAAAGCCATCACCGCCGCGACCGCGGCGTTTTCCGCCAGCTCGCGCGGCACGACTTTATCGAGCGTGTCGGCCGCGGTGTGGTGGTAATGAAAGTACGTCCGGCTGTCCTGGATCGGGTGAAACGTCGGGACGCCGAACTCTTCCATCGGGGAGATGTCGGCCCCGGTATGATCAACCGCCTGCAACAGCCCCGCCCCGATGGGTTGCAGCACTCTTGCGATCGGCTCGAGCAGAGCGCGGGCTTCCGGTTTCGCCCGGAACAACATGCCGAGCGGATGGCCCGCCCCGCCGTCCGTCTCGATCGCGGCGAAGTGATTCCCCATCTCCTCCTTGTGCTCCTGGGCGTAAGTGCGCCCTCCGCGGAGTCCGTTTTCCTCGTTCATCCACGCGATGACTCGAATCGTGCGCTTCGGCTGCAGCTTCAGTTTCTTGATGAGATTCGCGACTTCCATCGAAACGGCCACGCCCGCGGCGTCGTCGATCGCGCCCGTCCCGAGATCCCACGAATCGAGATGGCCGGAGACAATCACCACCTGCTCGGGATGCTCGCTGCCCTTCAGGTCGGCGACGACATTGTGGCTTTCCACATCCGGAAACTGTTGCGGCGTCAGGACGAGCCGCATGCGCAGCGGGCCCTGCGGCGCGAGATTCGCCAGCAACTCGGCATCCTCGGCGGCCAAAGCGCCGGCGGGGATCTTCGGCGCGTCGTCGGCGTAGCTCGTTTGCCCCGTGTGCGGCAGGCGGAAATCCGCGCTGCCGACCGAACGGATCAACGAGGCCACCGCGCCGAGGCGGGCGGCGGCGCTGGGAGCGTCACCGCGGTAAACCACCGCCTGCCCGTACGCTTCGCCGCCCCTGCCTTGGGCCGCCATTGCCTTATCGTATAGATGATTGAATACCACGATTTTTCCCGCCACTTTTTCGCGCCCGAGCGCCTGCAGTTCCTCGAAATTCCGCACCACCACCACTTCCGCGGTGAGCCCCTCCGGCGGCGTCGCGACACTGCCCCCGAGCGCGGTCAGCACGAGTTTCTGCGTCGTCTCCGCCGCCTGGCCGGGGAATTGCACCAGCTCCGCCTTTTCCTCACCCCGCACCCAATGCGGGACCATCACCTTCTCCAGCCGCACTTCGAGCCCCAGCGCCTTCATCTCGTTGGCGACGTATTCGACCGCTTTCGCCGCCTGGGCTGAACCGCTCAGCCGCGGACCGATGTTATTGCAGAGGTGCGCGGTCTGCCGGTAGGCGTAATCGCTCGCGAGGGCGGCCTCCCGCAGTTTCTGTAACGCCGCGACCGTTTCCGCGGACAACACCGCGGGCGTCGGGGTCGGCGACGGCGACGGGCTGACCTGCGCGTGAATTGTGGTGGCGCCGAGAAGCAACGCGGCGCCGACAAGACGCCCGCTCATGATCATAAACATCGCTGATAGTCGACCAATCTTCGGCTAACGTAAACGAGCCCGTCACCCGCTCGGACGAGCACCGGTCTAGCGTGAGCCTGGCTGCCCCACGAAGGCTCGTCGCGCCGCTGACAGCCGCTTTTCCTCCACCCGCTTGCGCTGCGCGACGGCGCGTCGCTCCAGCTCCGCGTAGTCGGGACCGCGCAGCTGCGGCATATTTTCAGACGCGACGGAGAGCGCGCGCCAGAGAAGCCCTTTCCCCGTGATGCCGAGCACAAGTCCTTCCAGCGCCTCGAGCAAGCCAACGCCGCCGGCCTGAAACTCATCGAGGTCGAATTTGGCGCGTCCCAACTTCTCCGCGATCCAGGCGCCCGCTTTCCGGACGGCGCTCTCCTTCACCTCAAACGTGTGCAGCAGATCGCGCAACACATCCTGGTCGGCGGAGATCTCGGCGTGGAGGTCGGCAAAGAAGAGTTCGAGCGTCGAATCTGGATAATTTTTCCCGAGATGTTCGATCAGTTCGAGCGCGGCCGTTGAGCCGGCGAGGTGATCGTTTAGGTAGGTGCTGAGTTCGCTGGTGCTCAGCATTTGAGTGTCGCTCACGAAAACTAATCGTGCGGAGCTGCGAAAGTCTTTGTGCCTACCGCGGCAACATCCGCGGGTCGAATTCGAACGGGACCGGGTTGCCCAAGCGGATGCGGCGAAAATCGGGATGCGCGGGATTGAGGAGGAAATTCTTTTCCGCGGGAATGATCGCGCTCGGCACCGCGAGGACGGCACTGCGCGCTTCCCGCAGCCAGCGATCGCCGACGGCTGCGGTTTTCGCGCCCGGTGGCGACCTGCGCCAATCTGGAGGCAGTTCGCGGAGCGGGACTGTCTCCATGAGGGCGGCGTCCCATTCGGCGCTCACGATTACGTAATCGGCGGCGGTGGAGAGCGGCTGGTTGTTGACGAACACTTCCAGGGCGGAGAGGGACTGATGTTCTCCCAGGTAAGCGACGCGGAATCCACGCGAGTTCCAGCGCCCACCGTAAATCCGCGGGCCTTCCCCGGAAAAGGCCGACGCGGCGCGATGCGCGCGTTCGATCCGCCAGCCAATCGGCATCAGCTGTAAACGCCGTATTCGATCCGACCAAGGAGCGTCTCGACCTCGCGCGCGCCTACCTCCGTGCGCGCATAATCGAGCGGGACCACCCCGCCGAGGCCATATTGCGGGAACGAGAGCCATTGCCGGGCGCGATCGACCGAGCCGAAGACCTCTTCCGCCTGGCGCAGGAGACGGGCGAAACGAATCACGCGGTCGGATTCATCTGGCGCGAGACGACCCGCCGCCTTCCGGCGATGCAAAGTCGCCCGCGGAATGCCGAGCTTTTCGCCCAACTGATCGAGCGGAAGCGCGAGTTCGGCCCGCAGACTTTCCAGTTCGTCAAACGGGAGCCCATCCTGCACCACCTTTACCAACTGGTCTGCTGTGCGGTTGCCATTCTTTGCCCCGTTTGTCGCTTTGGGCTCCGGCTTCTTCTTCAATGGCGACTTGGCCGCGGTTTTCATATGAGATATCATAGTATCTCAAACGGAGCACGGCAAGCTGCTTCGCACCGTGCCAATAAAAAATGCACGGCGAGGTCTCCCTCGCCGTGCATCCATTTTGGGATGTTCTGGGGCTAAACTACCGAGGGACGCTTCAGCAGAATCCGGCGACCAATCGCAAGGGCGCCGAGTGACGCCCCGAGGAGCATCAAGGTCGCGCCACCTTCGGGAACGGTTTGGCTCGGGTCATTAATACCGTCGATGCGATACTGGTTGGCGTCAGCAATGTCGACCGTTGATGTCCAGCGAACCGTAGTCAAAACAGCTCCGTTGATAGCCTCGACCGTGAAGAAATTCTGTCCGTTCGCATTGAGCGAGAACATTGCCGTGTTGAAGGTCCCCATCGGCATCTGGTATGTCAGAAAGAAGGTGATTATCCCGCCGTCCTGCCCATTCACCACGTCCGGATTGAGGATCAAGGTCGTGAACGTGTTGCCACCCGTCAACGAGAAGCTCAGGTCTCGTAGCGTCTGTCCGACCACCGGTTGTAGGGAGGCTTGGCCGCCACTTGTCGTAATTGTAGAAGGCGACGTAAAAGTAGCCATATACCCTGGACCCGTATTGATGGTGGCATTGACACTGTTGCCTGTTTCATTGGGGTTGTAGAGGACGTTGACTCCGGTGCCACCTCCGCTGTCGGTGACTTGGACAAATCCATTGCCGATGGTAACAGCGAATGCTGTGCTTGTGCCGAGCGCCACGAAAGCGGCAATCGCCATGGCAAGGAGGGTGAGTTTATTTGTTTTCATATTTTATGTGGGGATTGATTGGAGAGATAGCAAAGCCCATGCCACCCTCTGGATCCCGTGGTTAATTCTTCGGGCTCGTAGGCCGTACATCACACTGGAATCCAGATGTTTAAAGAATCTTATTTTTGATAAAGTCCCGGCACGAACGACTTTTGCGTAGATGAGAATTTGTAAAACAATCCGACAATCCGGGAGGGTTTCACCTAAAATCTACCCTTTGATTTCCGAGAGCGTTAGCCTGCCTTTGAGCGGCGCGTGGAACGTCTGGAGAGGGCTGCTCCCTCAAGAGCATGAATGGAGAAAATGTCGGGAAAGTTTACGAATTTCTGTTTCTTGCAACCGTCGTACCTGAAGGCAAAAATAATATTTCGTATACTGTAACATGCTTAGCATCCTAATTTTACATAATACATCAGCCGGGCTGGGAGAAACGTTGGCAGAAAATCTGCTAATTTCCCAGCCACATCCCCCACTATTGAATATGAAAACACTCGAAATATACACATCGCGGTCATGGCCATTGCCTGCGCCGCATTCGTCGCACTGATTCCTCAGGCCCATGCGGTTCCCATGCCCGACACTCTCAGGCTCGGCCAGGTCAATGACGGAATCCCAAGCAATCCGGCGGATGAGGTCGATTATATCAACAATCTGCTTACGTTGGCTTTGGGCACCGGACCGACCATCAATCGGCTCTGAAGTCATACACTCGCACCATCAATGACCCCGCCGGCGGCTCTTATCCAGCGGCCATTTTAGCAGGGGCTATCAAGGATGATACGGACCCCAGCAATACCATTGATCTCGGTATCGGTGGTTGGACTGTACCTGATTGGGAAGTATGATGCCGGAAACGCGGGAACGGTCGTCTGGTACGTGGGAGGTCTGACCGGAGAAGTCACAATCCCGCAGAATTTCCTGGGCGGGACCCAATTTGGACTATCCCATTGGTCCCTCTACAGAGGGGAAGGCACCACTGTCCCCGAAGGGGGATCGACGCTGGCCCTGCTCGGTTTGGTGCTGCTCGGAGTTCATCTGCTCCGCCGAAGTGCGAATCGCCTGTCGGTTAAAGCCTGATCGTCGCCGGGGAAAATTTCCTCCTAGCACACAGCACAACAGCGCACTCTTGCGAGTGCGCCGTTGTTGTTTGGGACCAGCCGCCGCAACATTTTCCTCCTGGCGCGGCCGGCGCGGGTGCAACAGCCCTCGGCGCGTGTTCGACGACGCCGATGGCGACGGCCGCGCCACCCGCAGGAGTCTCTCCTGCGGCACGCGACCCGCGCGGCCGTGGCGGCCGGTTCGCCGTCACCGCGTTCACGCCGAATGGAAGCGACCACGTCATCACTTCGCCGCCGTTCCGGGCAAAACCTATCGCCTCGATTATCGCGAGTGACCTCCCGTCTGCCAGTTCCGTCGGGTTTGCGAATCTCCTGCAGAAAGCCAAACCCTTCCGCTTCGTCGACTAGTCGGCCGAACGCCCATTCGGGGATCGAACTGCTTCCGCGGCGCCCACAGAAACACCATCGAGGGCAACACGGCCGGCCTCGACCTCTCGAGCAATCTTACGAGCGCAGGCACACGACTTCTCCCGACTCGAGTTCTTCGCCGAGACGATGCAGATTGTCCGGTCAAGGCAGTTGGAATACCTCCACCAAGGCGACGCCGGTGGCGTTGTTCTTGCCCCGAACAATTGCGGTCTGGCCTCCGGGCGGAAGCGTGGCTACGACAAGCGATTCAAAGTCGTTGCTGGGAGCAAGGTTGGTCGCGCGCATTTCGGCTTCCTGTGATTGGCCGGCCTGATCACTGATTTTCCAATTGTCATTCGCAGCGAAGATGACGCCGTTGCTATCGTAGAGCTCGAGGGTGGGATCGGCGAGGGCGCCTGGAACGCCGGATGAGGGTCCGATCGCCCGCACCGCAACTCTGGCACCGCCGCTGCCATTGCCGCCGACGATAAAGCCGCCGATGAGAACGCCGTCTCCGGTCTGGACGAAGGCGCGAGTGCTGATGTTGGCGAGGCGGGCGCTGGCATTCGGAGTGAGATCGTAGACTTCAATCAAGCCCACGCCGGTGGTTTCATTATTGCCGGCGAGAATGGCGGTGTAGGTGCCGGGGTTGAGAGTGATGGCGATGGCCGATTCCAGGTCGTTGGTCGGAGGAATGGTGGTGGCCTCGATCTCAGCCTGCTGGCTGGTGCTGTCGGAGCGGATTTTCCAATTGTCGTTCGTCGCCAGAAGGGACTCGCCTTGATGAAGCTCCAACGTCGGATTGGCCAGGGCACCGGCGACTCCGGCTCCCGTGAGCGACGGTCCGATGCCCCGAATCAAAACGCGCTTGGGATCAGGTCCACTGATGATAAACCCGGCGATCGCGACGCGTTCACCGGTCATCACGACGGCGCGGCTGGAGATGTTGAGCAATTGGGATGCGGGAGGCGCGAGGCGAACGTAGTAGATGTCCTGTTCGCCATTGAAGGTGGCGGAGTAGGCGACATCGACCCCGGCGTTGTCCGACACGCTGGAGATGTAGTCCCCGATCTTGTCCTGGTTCGGATAACCGAGGAAAGGATTGAAAGGGTCGCTGGCCGGGATGTTGACCGACCAGGTGTTGCCGGCATCGAGGCTGTAGGAATAGAAGAGCTGCGAATCGGTATTGTTGGCGGCGTGTCGCGTATCCAGCCAGACGGCATCGAGGCGGCCATTCGGCGCCACGGAAAGCGCGCCAAACCAGTGCCATTTATCCTGGTTGATCGGGTCGTCATTAACCCGGCGCGGCGCGCTGAAGCTTTGCCCGCCATCAGTGCTGCGGATGAACATAACGTCGCTGCCGGTCGTGGCGCCGGTCGGAGTGAGGCTGGCGAGCAGGTAGATGTTGTTGTTCATGCCCGTGCCGGACCGGTCCACCGCGAGATAGATTTGCCCGACGATGCCCACCGGATTGATCAACTCCCCGGACGCGACGTTACCCCCGAGATTGACCGCCGTCGCCTGGTCGAAGGTCGGAATAACGGCGGCGTTTTTCGCGTCGATCGAACGAATGCACCAGATCTGGTTGGTGTCGAAATTAACTCCGGAGAGGAAAAGATTACCGTTGGAATCGACATCGAGCGTGCCCCAGACCGGCGAGTTGGGGATGTGGACCGGGTCGGCCCAGGTGAGGCCGTCGTCGGTGGAGCGGCTGAATTGCCGGCCGTCGTAGTTATTGCCGGCGGTGCTCCAGGATTGGTAATGGAATCCGTGCCCGCTGCTGTTGGTGTTGTCGATCGTATACCACTGCTTGTCGCCGCCGGTGGCGAAGGCGAAGTGGACCCAGGAGGCGCCGCGATTGAGCGAACTCCAGAGGTCGTCGTAAAAATTTGTGAGCAAACTGAGGTAGAAAAAGTTGCCGCTGCTGTCGGAAGCCAGGACGGGATCGCTCCGGAAGACATTGTTCTCGAGCACGCCGGGAAAAGTCCACGCGGTGCCGCCGTTGCTCGTGTAACCCCAGCCCGCCTGCCGGAAGTTATTAAACACGCTATCAAACTGCCGCCAGCCGATCGCCATTCGGTTGTGATTGGTCGGATCGACGCAGAGCGAGGGCTCGTTCGCGGCGTCGCCCGTGATGTTCTGGCCGTTGGCGGCGACGTTGACCTGGTAACTGGTGTAGCCGCCGTGGGGCGAAATCCGGGCGGGCTCGAGTCCGGTCCGGAAGATGTACATCGGCGCGTCGTCGACTGTTTCGAGAGGCTCTTTTGGGAGCGGCTTCCGCGGCGCGGCCTGGCTCGTGGCGAAGGCCAGGAGCAAGGCCAGGCAGATGGATAAAGATAAGCTCGACCTCACATTGAACCGCCTCCAGCAGCGCGGGAAGATACCACGACTTCCCGTTTTCTGCATCGTTACCGCCAAACCGCGGTGCGCGAGCCGAGCCGCCATTTCACACTCCCGGCCGCTTGCTGGATGTGGTAGTCTGGCGGGGATGAAGCAGGTGATATGAAGCTTCCGGCCGACGTTCTCTTCCGCAAGGACTTGTCGCTTATGCTCTGGGGACCGCGCGGTATTCTGGACGAAGCCCTGATCAACGAGATCGTCGCGTTTACCGACGCCGCCGAAGAGAAAGCCAAACCCTTCAACCGCTTCATCGATTTGTCGGCGCTCGATGCCGTCGATCTGAACTTCAAGTTTGTCTTCCACGTCGCCTTGCACCGGCGTCTCGCCGCCAGGAAGCGTGCGCCGATCAAAGCCGCTTTCTTTGTCACCAGCGCGGCCACCACCCACTACGCGAAGCTGCACGCCATGTTGACGGATTTCTCGCCGCTCGACGTCGCCCTGTTTACCGATCGCCCTGAGGCGGCCAGATGGCTTGGCGTTCCAGTGGAGGCATTGATCGTGCGACGATAGACGGCCCATCAAGGCTGGTGCCGCCGCCGCCCCGGACCGGCGCAAATCGACAGCGGCGAGGCATTGACTCCGGGGAGGTCGCTGCACCACACTGCGCGCCGTGGAGTGCCCCATCCGTTCCGGGCGCGAGTTCGACCTGCGCGGCGGTAATCTCGCGGTCGATGAGCCTCTCCAGTCTCCACGAGTCGTTAACCTGACCCCGGCAAACCGGGAAAATGCCGGCGCTTCACCTTATGAAAACTGCTCTCCGCCTCTCCTTGCTCGCGGTCTGGCTGCTGTCTTCGACCATAACGGTGTGCGGGCAGGACTCGCCACCGCGCGCGCTGCAACCGGGCGACGTTCCAGCTCCGCTGAAGAGCTGGGAGACATGGGCGACGTGGGGCCGCGGCCATCAACATTGCCCGACGCCGTACCAAGATGGCTCGAAACACGTTTGCTTCTGGCCGTCGCGCCTGGGCCTGCAGATCGACGCACAGGGAGGACGTTTCGATTTTGGGGTGACAACCTTCAACGACTCGTGGATCCCGTTGCCGGGCAGCAGCGAAGTCTGGCCGGTCGAGGTGAAGGCAAATGGTGCGCCGGTCGCCGTGGTCGAGCATGACGGGAAGCCCTCGGTCCAGGTCGCCACCGGCACGTTTCGGATTGAGGGCGGCTATCATTGGCAGGAGTTGCCGCAGGGATTGCCACTGCCGCAGGCGGTAGGGATTCTGTCGCTCACCGTCGACGGCAAGCCGGTCGAGGCGCCCTCATGGGATGCGGCCGGGTTCCTCTGGCTGAAGCGCAACGGTTCGCCCGAGGAGGCGACCAGGGATTTCCTCAGCGTCAAAATCTACTCGGTGCTCGAAGACGGCATCCCGCTTTGGTTGCGGACCGAGGTTGAGCTCATCGTCTCCGGAAAAAGCCGGGAGGAAGACATCGGCGTCATTCTCCCGGAGGGGTGGAAACTGGCCTCTGTGGAAAGTCCGATCCCGGTCGCGGTGGATGACGCCGGTCGCCTGAAGGCACAGGTGCGGGCGGGAAAATGGACGTTGCGCGCGGATGCGTTTCGCCTGGATGACGTGAAGGAAATCCGTTACGCAGCCGACTCGAAACCAGCGGTCGTGGAGGAATTGATCGCCTTCCGGGCGCGTCCCGACTTTCGCATGGTCGAGATCGTCGGCGCGACCTCGATCGATGTCTCGCAAACCACTTTCCCGGAACAATGGCGAGAGCTCCCCGTCTATCGCTGGGACACCTCCACCGAGTTCCGCATCGAAGAACGGATGCGCGGGATGGGGCTGCAAAAACCGGAGGGACTCAAGATCGCACGCGAACTCTGGCTCGATGAGAACGGCGCCGGATTTACCTTTCGCGATCGCATTAATGGAAACATGCAGCAGATCTGGCGGCTCGATGCGGCGCCCGGCCAGGATCTAGGATCGGTCCGGAGCAACGGCGAAGGGCAGCTGATCACGCGCAATCCACAGAACGGCGCCCCCGGCGTGGAGGTCCGCCAGCGCGCGATCAACTTCGAAGCCACCGGCCGGATGGCGCGCGCGGCCGGCCTCCCGGCGACCGGATGGCGCTCCGACGCCGACGCAGTGCGGGTGACTCTGAGCCTTCCGCCGGGTTGGCGCCTCTTCGCCCTCTTCGGCGCGGACTGGGTGAGCGGCGATTGGCTGACGGCGTGGACGTTGCTCGATCTATTCTTGCTCCTGATTTTTTCCCTGGCGGTTTTCCGTCTCTGGGGATTCGGCGCGGCGATCCTGGCGTTTCTGGCTTTCGCGCTTTCGTTTCACGAACCGGGCGCGCCGCGATACGTGTGGTTGATCTTGTTAATGCCGCTCGCGCTGTTGCGCGTCGTGCCGGAGAGCTTTGGCCGGCGTCTGATCGTCGCGTGGAAATGGATCATGATCGCGGCGCTCATTCTCATTCTGGTTCCATTCGTGGCGCGGCAGGTGCAGCAAACGCTTTATCCCCAGCTCGAACACTTCGGGGCAGGGAGCTTTGCTCTCGCGCCGTGGAAGATCGTTGCCTTCCGCGCCCGCGCCCGCGGCTCCGGAGGAAATGGAAGAGAGCGAGCCGCAACACGCCGAGGACAAGGTGACGAACTACGCGCGGCGGGCGATGTCAAAGAGCAGCAGCACCGCGGGCCGCACCGCCGCAGCAGAACGCCAATCTGCTCTACGACGAAAAGGCGCGCATTCAGACCGGGCCCGGCGTGCCGGAGTGGACCTGGCGCGCGGTCAGCTTCGGTTGGAATGGTCCTGTCCTCGCCTCGCAACAGGTCCATCCGATTCTGATCTCGGTCACGCTGGAACGAATCCTCGCGATCTTCCGCGTGGTTCTCCTGCTTGCCCTTGCCGCGCTGTTGCTCAACGCCAGAAACCTGCGCGCCACACTCGCGCGGTTCTCCCGCAAAGGCGCCGCGCTTCTCTTGTTAGGCATTTGCCTTGGCCCCGCCTCAACTCACGCGCAGCTGCCTGATCGCGAAACGCTCGACACGCTCCGCGATCGCCTCCTGCAGCCGTCCGACGCTTACCCAAACGCCGCCGACATTCCGGCGGTCGCGCTGACCGTCAACGGCCGGCGCCTGACGATGGAAGCGGAGGTTCACGCCGCGATTCAGACCGCAGTCCCCTTGCCGGGGCGTCTGCCCGCGTGGTCGCCGATTACTGTGCTGATCGACGGCAAACCCGAAGCCGTCTTGCGCCGCGACGACGGATACCTCTGGGTGGCGCTCCCGGCAGGTGTCCATCGTGTCCGCGTGGAAGGCCAACTGCCCGATGTCACCGATTGGGAGTGGACGTTTCAATTGAAACCGCGCCATGTCACGATCGACGCCGCGGGTTGGACCGTGAGCGGTCTCCGCCCCGACGGCGTGCCCGAGCAGCAGATTTTCTTCGCGCTGAAACAGAAATCGGGCGGCGGCGAAGCCAGCTATGAGCGGCAGGAACTGCAGACCGTCGCCTCCGTCGATCGCAGCCTGGAACTCGGACTCGTTTGGCAGACCCACAACACGGTCACCCGCCTTTCACCCCTGGGTAAAGCCGTCTCCCTGCGCATTCCTCTCTTGCCGGGCGAAAACGTGTTGTCCGCCAACGCCGTCGTCAAAGATGGCTTCATCGAAGCGCGACTCGGCGCGCACGAGCAGACGTTTTCCTGGCAAAGCGAGCTTTCGCCGTCCGATCAAATCAAGCTCGCGACGCGGGCGGACGATGCTTGGGTCGAGACCTGGCACCTGATCGCGTCACCGATCTGGAACGTCACCATCGCCGGGCTTGCGCCGGTGTTCGAACAGGCCAGCGCCGAACTCGTGCCGGTCTGGCATCCGTGGCCGGGCGAGACTGCCGATCTCGCCATCAACCGCCCCGAGGCCATCCAGGGCGCCACTGTCACGGTGAGCAATGCGACGCACGACATCTCGGTCGGGAAACGCCAGCGCGTCTCGAAGCTTGATCTCTCCCTGCGTTGCAGCGTTGGCGAGGATTTCCTCGTCGATCTGCCGGCCGCGGCTGAGGTCACCTCGCTGACCCGCAACGAGAAAACGATCCCGGTGCGCAAAGACGGCACAAAACTGATCGTGCCCCTCCAGCCGGGCGAACAACGCGTCAGCGTGGCGTGGAAGACCGACACGTTGCTGGGGTTCAGTTTCACAGGTGAAGCCGTGCGCCTGCCGGTCGAGAGCGCGAACATTCACACCATCGTGCACGTCCCGGAAAATCGCTGGACGTTGTGGACCTTCGGTCCGGTGCGCGGGCCCGCGGTGCGCTTTTGGGGAATCCTGATCTGCGCTTTTCTCGCGGCCTGGGCGCTCGGCCGCGCCCCGCTCTCTCCGCTGCGTGCGCTCGAATGGATGCTGCTCGCGATCGGCCTCACCCAGGTGCCGCTGCCCGCCGCGCTCGTGGTGGTCGTCTGGCTGTTCCTCCTGGCGTGGCGCGGCCGCGACGCTGCCTCCGGCCTCTCCGCGTGGGTGTTTAACCTCCTCCAGTTTCTGCTCATCGCATTGACCGCGATCTCGCTCGCTATTTTCCTCGCGGTTGTCTGGGAGGGTCTCCTCGGCAGCCCGGAAATGTTCATCGTCGGGAACGGCTCCGATCGAACCCTGCTCCGCTGGTATCAGGCCCGCGCGGAAGGCCTCCTGCCGCGGCCCGGCTTCCTCTCCATCTCGATCTGGTGGTACCGATTCCTCATGCTGGCATGGGCTCTATGGCTGGCGGCCGCACTCATCAGATGGCTGCAGTGGGCCTGGGTGCAATTCAGCGCGGGCGGTTCCTTCCGGCGGAAGAAGAAAAACGTGGCCACGCCTCCGCCACTCCCCGCCGGTTCCTAGCCAACGCAAATCCGCGGGCACGCCGATTGACGCCGCCGACGTCGCTGCGCGAGACTGCCGCAATGGAGTGTCCTTTTAGCGGCGAGCGGAAACCGGAGTACTACGGCGATTACCTCGCCATCGACGAGCTGCTCCAGCTCCAGCGCCCCGTCAGCCTGACGAAAGGCAATCAGCTCGCCCACGATGAGATGCTTTTCATCATCATCCATCAATCGTACGAGCTTTGGTTCAAGCAGATCCGACACGAACTGCAGGCCTGCAAAGAAGTCCTGAGCAAACCAGCCGCCGACGATGACGGCCCCGACATGAACGTCGTGGTCCATCGGCTCAAGCGAATCGTCGAAATCTGGAAGCTCCTCAACCACCAGGTCGATGTGCTCGAGACCATGACGCCGCTCGATTTTCTCGAGTTCCGCGAATACCTGCACGGCGCTTCGGGTTTCCAGAGCAAACAATTTCGCCAGATCGAGGCCGGGCTCGGCCTGCAAATGGAGAGCCGTTTCCGGCCGGAGTATTACAAGCACACCGAGCTGGGCGGCTTTAACGAGAAGGACTTTGCGGAGATCAGCGAGTTCGAGAAACAACCAAGCCTCCTGCAAATGGTGGAGCGCTGGCTCGGCCGCGCCCCGTTTTTCGATGAGCCGTTCTGGAGCGAATGGCAGCACGTCGCGGCCACGCCCGTCCGCGAGGGGCAAACACCGTTCTGGAGCCATTATCGCGGGCTCTTCGAGGCGAGCCTTTCCGAGCGCGACGACAAGCCCGACATGCTGCAGAAGTTCGACGAACTGTTCTTCACCCGCGGAGCGGGCGAATGGTCGCCGGCCGCTCTGCGTTGCGCGCTTTTCATCATGCTCTACCGCGATGAGCCGCTCTTCCGTCTTCCGTTCGCCCTCATCAATGCGCTGATCGAGATCGACGAGCAGCTCGGCAATTTCCGTTACCGGCATCTGCAAATGGTGCGACGCATGATCGGCACCCGCGTCGGCACCGGTGGGAGCAGCGGCGAGCATTACCTGCAGGGCGCGGTGAACAAGAATTACATCTTTCGGGAACTCGCCGGCGTGATCACGTTCCTGATCGAAAGGCGCAAGCTGCCGGCGCTGCCGAAGCGCCTGCACAACGCGCTCCGTTTCAGTTTCGCGGAGGCCTGACGTCGCGTCGTTCGATTAACGCACCTTCCCGCGGGCGGCGACGCGCCACCGGGCCACTTCCCGGTCGCCGGAAACAATTACCAACTCGTCGGCGAGATTCACGACCGGACAGGCGTGGTTCGGCACGAGGCGGAGCTTGGTCCCAATCGGCAGATCGCGGCCGCCGTGCTCGATGAAGCCGTGTTCCTCCGAAAGCTTCACTACATTGAGCCCGTCGGCCCGGTCATTCTCCGGACCGATTGGGAAGGCCAGGCCACATCCGGCCACCGCATCGGCGCCATGCGCGCCGCGGTCCGAGCTCAGCACCTTCGATCCGGCATCGATGATCAGACACGACTCGTTCCGGCTCACAACCGTCGCCAGCACCGTGAGCGCAACGCGTTCGAGACCGACGAGTCCCAGCCGCACCGGCGTCCGATCCATGAACACGTAATTGCCCGGACGAATCTCCGTGATCCCTTCGTAGTTCTCGCTCGCGAGCACGGTCGGAGTCGAGCCAACAGAGACTTCCGGCACGTCGATCCCGGCCTGCTCGATCCGCTGACGCACGCGCTGCATGATTGCGCATTCCGCAGCGGCGATCTGCGCCACCTCTCCCGCGTTGCTCGCGCCGTAGGCATGGCCGGCGTGTGAGAGCAGCCCCGCGAAACGCAGACCGCGCCGGTCGAGGATGGAACGCACAAGCGGCAGCAGCTGCGGATCGTTTTCCCGGAGACCGCAGCGGTGCAGCCCGACGTCGATTTCGACGAAAACTCCCACGGCGCCGTCACAGCGCCCCGCGGTCTCGCGCAGCAATTCGACGCCAAGTGCGCTGTCGACCACGACCCGCACGTCCGTGCCGCGCCTCGTGGCGCCGCGGAGGAGGCGCTCCAGCTTGGGCGCCTCCACCAGCGGATATGCGACCGTGATCGAAGGCACGTTCGCTTCGATGAACACCAGCGCTTCGTCGACTTTGGATGCCGTCACTCCGACCGCACCGTGCGCGAGCTGCAGCTGCGCGATTTCCACGCACTTGTGCGTCTTCACGTGCGGCCGCAGCGCCAGCCCATGGCGGGCGGCGAGCTGCTGCGCCCATTCGATATTCCGCAGCAAGCGCTCGCGATCGACGAGCACCGCCGGCGTCTCGGTCTGCCCGATTTCCAAGTGAGGCTCCATGGGCGTTTTCAGACACTCGCCCGAAGTGCGCGCTTGCGGCAAGCCTTCCCCGGCGTTCACTGTCATTCCACCCTGGCGCGCGACACGGGGCCGCCGCCAGCCGCCCGCCCGAATCACTTTTGCACTCGTGAAACGCTCCAGATCATTCATCGCCAGCCGGGCGTGCTTGATCGCGCTCGGCGCCCTCGTCGCCTTCTCGCTCACCGCCGCCGACCAGCCCGCGCCCAACCGCACGGGAGCGGCGAGTGACTGGACGGCGGAAGCGAAAACCAACGGCGTCGCCATCCACAGCCGAATCCGGAACGGCGCGACGCTCAAGGAATTCCGCGGCGCGGGAGTGATCGATGCCCCGCCGGCGATGGTGTTTGCGGTCCTCGACGATGCCGAATCCTTCGCCAGCTTCATGCCTTATACCGCCGAGTCCCGGGTCCTGAAGCGCGACAAAAACAGCGTTCTCGGTTACCAGCGCCTGGACCTTCCGCTGGTGAGCGACCGCGACTACACCCTGCGCTCGGAGAGGGTAAAGTGGCTCGGCCCGGAAGGCATGATCTATCGCATCCGCTGGACGCCGGCGAATGATCTCGGGCCCGCGCCCGCTCCCGGAGTGCTTCGGGTCAATGTTTGCGAAGGCGGCTGGTTGCTCGAGCCACAGGGCAGTGGAGCCACCCGCGCCACCTACACCATTTACACCGACAGCGGCGGCGCGATCCCGCCGATAATCGCAAACAGCGGCAGCAAGGTGGCGATCCGGAAAGTTTTCGAGGCCATTCGCAAGCAGGTGAAGGATCCGAAATACGCCGCCGCCGCAACGCCGTAAGGACAGTCGCAGTCGTTGGGGCGCCGCGGGATGAAGACCGAATTGCACGATCTGCTCGCCAACCCCGAGCCGATCCTCGCGCTCGCGCCGATGCAGGACGTGACCGATCTGCCGTTCATGCGGCTGATCAGCCGCTACGGGAATGCGGACGTCTATTTCACCGAGTACTTCCGCGTCCTGCCCGACTCGCGCCTCGACCCGCAGATTCTCGCCTCGATTACGCAGAACCCAACCGGGCGCCCGGTGATCGCGCAAATGATCGGAAACGACGTGACCGCGCTGGTGCGGACCGCACGTGAACTGCAACAGCATCCGATCGCCGGGATCGACCTGAATCTCGGCTGCCCGGTTCCGATCGTGTATCGGAAATGCGCGGGCGGCGGGCTCCTGCGCGACCCGGAGCGGATTGATCAGATTCTAGGCGCGTTGCGCGAAGCGATCGCGATTCCGTTGACAGTGAAAACGCGGATCGGTTTCGACGACGCTGATATTTTCGACGAAGAGCTGCTGCCGATCTTCGCCCGCCACTCGTTGGACCTGGTCACCGTCCACGCGCGCACCGTGAAGGAGATGTATCGCAGCGCTCCGCGCTACGACTTTATCGCGCGGGCCGTTGATGCCCTGCCCTGCCCGGTCCTCGCCAACGGCAATATCTACTCCGCGGCCAAAGCCGCAGAAGTGCTCGCGCTCACCGGCGCGCGCGGATTGATGATCGGCCGCGGCGTGATTCGCAACCCGTGGCTCTTCCGCCAAATCCGCGAGCAACGCCGGGGCGCGCCCATCTTTCGCCCGACCGGCCGCGACGTCCTCGCTTACGTCCGGGCACTCTGGGATGCGGTCAGCATCGGCGGCATTCGAGAGTCGGCGCAGGTCAATAACATGAAGAAATACATGAACTTCATCGGCCTCGGCGTCGAACCGACGGGCGCCTTCCTGCACTCGATTCGCCGCCTCCAAACCGAGCGCGACTTCTTCGCCACCTGCGGGGAGTTTCTCGATCATGACGAAGCGATGCCGCTCGATCCGTTCGCCATTCCGCTAAAAGAATCCGACGTGATGGCGGGAAGCACGCGGTAACTCGAAGTGCGCGACCGGCCGATTCACCAGCCACCGCCCCACAAAGTCAGCGGCGCGAACTCGATGCTGTTTCCCGCCGGATCGCGCACGTAGATGGAGCGGCCACCCTGCTCCCAGGGCACCTCCATTTCGATCGAGATGCCGGCGGCCTCGAGCCGAATCCTCCATTGTTCCAGTTCCGCCTCGCTGGCCACGAACGCCAGATGACCCGCTCCCTCTCGCCCGTGCGATGGAACATCGCGGCCGGGCGGCGAACTCAGCCGTGGATTGAAAATGAGCAACACGCTCCCGGCGCAGCGAAAGGACACCAGCAGTTCGCTGCGCGTGATCACCTCCAGGCCGAGGCCCTCGCGATAGAACTGCTCCGCCGCCGAAAGATCCTCGGCGTAGAGCACAGATTCGAAGATACGAAGATGCGTCATGGCGGGCGATCTTGCTTTGTCAGGGCGACGCTACTCGGCCAGAATTCATTCGTGAAGCTCAGCCTTGCCGTTGCCACCCTCACGATCGCCGTCCTCACCGCGAACGCCGCGACAGCAAAGGTCTCGCTCGTCGGCGGTACGATGATTAATCCCGGCGACGGCAAGATCATCGAGAACGCCGTCATCGTGCTGAATGGCGACACGATTGAATCCGTCGGCCATCGCGAGGAAAGCGAACTACCGGCCGGCTCTCAGGTGATCGACTGCCAGGGAAAATTCATCCTCCCCGGCTACATTGATACGCATGTGCATTTCTTCCAGTCGGCCGGCCTCTTCACGCGGCCCGACGTGGTCGATCTGAACAGCGTCCGTCCGTACCGGGACGAGGTCGCGTGGATCAAGTCGCACCTCGACGATACCTTTGCGCGCTACCTGCGGAGCGGAATTACAAGTGTCATCGACGTCGGCGGACCGCTCTGGAATTTCGAGGTGCGCAAACTCGCGAGCGCGAGCGCGAAAGCACCACGCGTGGCCGTGGCCGGTCCGCTCATCTCGAGCGTAGCGAGGCCGCAGCTTGATCTGGGCGATCCGCCGATCGTAAAAGTTGAAACGCCGGAGCAAGCGCGCGAGTTCGTGCGGAAACTGGCGGCGCACGATCCCGATTACATCAAAATCTGGTACGTTGTGAGTCCCGACAGTCCGGTCGAGAAATTCCGGCCGGTCGTGCATGCGGTGATCGAGGAAAGTCACGCCCGCAAACTCCGCGTCGCCGTGCACGCCACCGAGTTGGAAGCCGCGCGCGCCGCAGTCGAGGAAGGCGCCGACCTCCTGGTGCACAGCGTCAACGACCGGTTGGTCGATGACGCATTCGTCGGGTTGCTGCGGGAACGAGGCACAATTCTGACGCCGACGCTGGTGGTCTTCGAGCGCTATGGCCGCACCTTCGCAAACAAGCTCGAGCTCACGGCGGAAGAGAAAGCGTGGGGCAACCCCGAAGTCATTGCCACGCTCGACGTGACGAAGTTGCCGAAAGAAAAAATCCCGGCGCGAATTGCCGAGGCGATGGAAAAACCAGCGCCCGTCCTCGCACGCATCCAGCAGACGTACGACATTGCGCTCAAGAACCTCAAGACGCTGCACGACGGTGGGGTGACCATCGCCACGGGTACCGACGCAGGGAACATCGGTACGATTCACGGGCCATCGATTTTTCGTGAGTTTCAGCTCATGCGAGCCGCCGGTTTGACGCCGATTCAGATCCTCATCTGCACGACTGCGAACGCCGCCCGCGCCTTTGGTGGCGACACCGGAAAGAAGATCGGCGCCATCGAGCCCGGGAAGTACGCGGACCTCGTGATCTTAAATGCCAATCCGCTCGATGACATCGCGCACGCGTCCGAAATCGACGCCGTGATGAAGAACGGCAAGCGCTTGCCCTGACCGGCGGCTCACGGCGCGCCTAACGAGCCCTGAACGTTGGCCACCTCGACAGCAACGCGCCAAGCCCCAGCTGCGCCTAACTACGCCTTGAAGACCCCTGGCGGCTGTCGCGGGGAACCGTTCACGTCGGAATTCGACCTCCCTGCGGCAACCGTTTCCGTCGCGACCAATGAGGCTCATTGTAATCACCATAATTTAGTATTTGCCTTTGGGATGGCTTCTTGCCATCAAGAACCACCTGATAACTCTCACCATGAAACATTCCCTCCCCTTCCTCTTCGTTTTCACCGTCTGCCTTTCTCGCATCGCGATTGCAGAAGACCCCGGTTTTCGTGACGCTTACGGACCGCGATTCGATCCGGGAATTGCGATTGACCGCCATGTTCCGCCGGCAACTGGTCTCGAGGCGATCCATCGCTGGAATGTGATCGCGGTCAACGCCTCCGGCCTCGATCACACGCCGGTGGAGCCAGGAGAGACTCGGGTCTTTGGGGAGCAACTGGGGCCCTGTCGCGCCGCCCGCGCGATGGCGATTGTCCATATCGCAATCCACGACGCGCTCAGCGGGGCGGTGGGTAGCAAGGACCTTTTCATTGGCCGTCAGAAGCTCCCTGCAGGTCCGGTTTCGGCGGACGCCGCCATTGCGCAGGGCGCGCATGACACGCTCGTGGCGATGTTCCCATCGCAGGCTGCCAGTTTCGACATGCGTCTTGTGGAAGACCTGGCTTTGATCACGAATCCGGTAGAAAAAGCCAACGGAATCACGCTTGGGCGATACGTGGCGGCCGAGATCCTGGCGGACAGAACCGATGATGGCTCACAGACTCCTGAGCCGCGTGTTGGCGTCGATTACTTCCCCAGCCTGCAACCGGGGCGTTGGCGCCAGGATCCGATCAGTCAGATTCCACTCGCGCTCGGGGCGCACTGGCACTACTGCCGACCATTTGTCCTGCGCTCCACCGACCAGTTTCGTACTCCGAGACCGCCCGAACTCAACAGCAACGCCTACGCCACGGCCTATGACGAAGTGAAGCGTCTCGGGGGTGATGGCATCACCACGCCGACGGAACGCACGCCCGAACAGACCTTCATCGGCATTTTCTGGGCCTATGATGGAACGCCAAGCCTCTGCGCGCCGCCGCGTTTGTATAATCAGATCGCCGTCACCGTCGCCGACCAAACGAACTTGAGCGGACTGGCCTTGGCGCGGCTCCTCGCCTTGGCCAACGTCGCGATGGCCGACGCCGGCATGGCCGCTTGGGACTCAAAATACTATTGGGATTTCTGGCGGCCGATCGGGGGAATCCGGGAGTCGGATGTCGACACCGGACCCACAGGCCTGGGGGACGGCAATCCCAATACAGTCGGCGATCCGACCTTCATGCCGCTCGGCGCCCCGGCGAGCAATCTGACCGGTCCAAACTTCACGCCGCCCTTTCCCGCCTATCCTTCGGGACATGCCACATTTGGCGCTGCGCTTTTCGAAGTGCTGCGCCGCTTCTATCACACGGACCGGGTCACCTTCACTTTCGTGTCCGATGAGTTCAACGGTGTGACGCGCGATCGCAACGGCGACATTCGCCCCTACATGCCGCGGACGTTCACTTCCTTCTCGCAAGCGGAGGAAGAGAACGGCCAGAGCCGAATCTATCTTGGGATCCACTGGTCGTTCGATAAGGAGGAAGGTATTGCCCAAGGCCGCAAGGTGGGCGCTTACGTTTACGCTCACTCCTTGCATCACTAAGACCGGGCAAAAGTTCTCCACGTAGACGACGTGAACTGAGGTCGCCCCCGACTTCGCGGTCCTTTTGTGGCGGAGCAACGCGCTCGGCCCAACTGGCGAACACCTCTGGTGCGCGCGCTACTTCTTCGGTGACGGGCTCGGCGCTGTTTTCGCGGCAATCGTCGCCTGCAGTTCCGGCAGATGCTCCTGTACCCGACGCTGTCCCATTTCGGCACCCTTCGCCATCAGAGCTGGCATGCGCTGGATGGTCTTCTTACCCAGCGGAGTCTGGTAAAACGCAGCCAGTTCCTTCACTTCCGGCTCGGTGAATTCGGCCATGTAAATCTTCACCATGTCGTCCTTCAGCGTCGCCCAGCTCATGTACTTTCCGAAAAACGCCTTCATCTCCTGCTGGTAAGGTGCGATCGCGGGATTTTGCTGCACCTGCATCTGGAGCATCTGATCGACGGATTGGTTGAGGAGCGATTCCATCTGCATGGTCCCGAGCAGAGTCTCGGTGGCCTGGCGGTGACTTGCCTCATCGGCACGCGCACTGGCGGAGTTCAGCAGGGTAACGGCAGCAATCAAGATGACTACGGTGTATTTCATTGCCGGCATCCTGCACGTTGGCAGCCCACTCTGCAACACTCTAGCACTGTGGTGCATGCCTTGACCGGCGATCATGGCCAGGGATCAGCATCTCGCGGCGTCACGCGGAGTTCGTGATGGGACACACAGGCTCTGTGGCCGCCTGATAATGGGCCATAGTGTCTCGTTCTTCCAGCAGGTGAATACGCCATGATTATTGTAATCTTTTCATTACCAGATGTTTATGTGAACCAAATTCAATCGGTATATGGATTGCTAAGGAGGAGATCGACAACCTCTCGGTCTCGAAAGGAACTACAATTTTATGGCTAAAGTTTTGGGTATTGATTTAGGCACGACGAACTCCTGTATGGCGGTCATGGAGGGCGGCGATGCCGTCGTTTTGGAAAATAGCGAGGGCGCGCGGACAACCCCCTCGATCGTGGCTTTCTCGAAGAATGGCGAGCGGCTCGTCGGTCAGGCCGCCAAGCGCCAGGCGGTGACGAATCCCGCGAACACGGTCTTCTCGGTCAAGCGGTTCATGGGCCGCAAGTTCGACGAAGTGCGCGAGGAAGAGCATCGCGTGCCTTACAAAATCGTGAAGGCGGCGAATGGCGACGCCCACGTGCAGGTGGAAGTGAACGGCGAGAAGAAGACCTTCAGTCCGCCGGAAATTTCGGCCATGATCCTCGCCAAGCTCAAAGCCGACGCGGAAGCGAAACTCGGCGAAAAGATCACGCAGGCCGTCATCACGGTGCCGGCATATTTCAACGACTCGCAGCGCAACGCGACGAAGGATGCAGGGAAGATCGCGGGTCTCGAAGTTCTCCGCATCATCAATGAGCCGACTGCGGCCTCGCTCGCCTACGGGCTCGACAAAAAGAAGGACGAGAAGATTGCCGTCTATGATTTGGGCGGCGGCACATTCGACATTTCAGTGCTCGAAATCGGCGACGGCGTCTTCGAAGTGAAGGCCACCAACGGCGACACGCACCTCGGCGGCGATGATTGGGATAACATGATCATCGACTGGATCGTCGCGGAGTTTAAGAAGGACTCCGCGGTCGATCTCTCCAAGCAGGCCGACGCGATCCAGCGCATCAAGGAAGAAGCGGAGAAGGCGAAGATCGCGCTTTCCAGCTCACAGGAATATGAGATCAACCTGCCGTTCATCACGGCCGACGCGAGCGGACCGAAACACATCCAGAAGAAGCTCACTCGTTCGAAGCTGGAGCAGCTGACCGATCCGCTTTTTGAGCGCACCGTGAAGCCCGTGAAGGATTGCCTGGCCGACGCCAAGCTTTCTACCAGCGAAGTGAACGAGTTGGTGCTCGTTGGCGGCATGACGCGCATGCCAAAGGTTATCGAGACGGCGCGCACCTTGATTGGCAAAGAGCCGCACAAGGGCGTAAACCCCGACGAAGTCGTGGCGATTGGTGCGGCTATCCAGGGCGGTGTGCTTAAGGGCGACGTCAAAGATGTCCTCCTCCTCGACGTTACCCCGCTCACGCTCGCGATCGAGACCGCCGGCGGTGTGGCGACGCCGATGATTCCACGCAACACCACCATCCCGACCCGCAAGTCGCAGATCTTCTCGACCTACAGCGACAACCAGCCGGGCGTGGAGATCAAGGTTCTGCAAGGCGAGCGTCCGCTCTCCCGCGATAACAAAAATCTCGGCACCTTCCACCTCGACGGCATCCCGCCGGCCCCCCGTGGCACACCGCAGATCGAAGTCACCTTTGACATCGATGCGAACGGCATTCTGCACGTCTCCGCGAAAGACCTCGGCACCGGCAAGGAGCAGAAAATTTCCATCACCGGCAGCTCGGGCTTAAGCAAGGAGGAAGTGGAAAAGATGCAGCGCGACGCGGAAGCGCACGCCGAAGAAGACAAGAAGGCGAAGGAAGCCATCGAGATCAAAAACAACGCCGACACTCTGGCCTATCAGTGCGAGAAGCAGCTCAAGGATCTCGGCGACAAGGTTTCTGGCGACAAGAAGCAGCAAATCGAAGACGCCATCAAAGCGGTGCGCGACGCGATCGAGCGCAACGACACCGAGGCGATGAAGAAAACCTACGACGACCTGCAGAACAAGTTCCAGGAAGTCAGCGCCGACCTCTACAAGCAGGCCTCGGCCCAAGCCGGCTCCATGCCCGGCGCAGAAACCGATGGACGTCCGGGGCCGCAGGCCGAACCGCAGGAAGGCGGCCCGCGCAAGGATCAAGGCGACGTGGTCGACGCAGAGTTCGAAGTCGTCGACGAAGACAAGAAGTAACCCATTTCAACCCAATTTGCCGGCGTCGTTCGGAAACCCCTGATCGACGGCGGCATTAACCAACAAAAGACAAGAAGGAGTAATTAATACACATGGCCATTAACGTAAGACCACTCGGAGATCGCGTGCTTGTGCAGCCGATCGAAGAGAAGGAAGTGAAAAAAGGCGGGATCATCATTCCCGACACCGCCAAAGAAAAACCGCAGGAAGGCAAAGTTGTCGCCCTCGGAACTGGCAAACTCGATGACAACGGCAAAAAGGTCGAGTTCACCGTCAAAAGCGGCGACAAAGTGCTGATCTCCAAATACGGCGGCACCGAAATCAAAGTGGACGGCGAGTCCTACTTGATCATGCGCGAGGACGATATCCTCGGCATTATTGGTTAATCCCGTCTCTCAACTCTCACCACAAAACTAACAACTAATATTATGGCAGCTAAACAACTTCAATTTGATGAGAACGCGCGGCACGCGCTTCTCCGCGGCGTCGAGAAACTCTCGCGCGCCGTAAAAGCGACCCTCGGACCGAGCGGCCGCAACGTTATCCTCGACAAGAAATTCGGCAGCCCGACGATCACCAAGGACGGTGTGACCGTGGCGAAGGAAATCGAGCTCGAGGATCCTTATGAAAACATGGGCGCCCAGCTGGTGCGGGAAGTCGCTTCCAAAACTTCCGATATCGCTGGCGACGGCACCACCACGGCGACGGTCCTGGCCGAGTCCATCTACAAGGAAGGTCTCCGCAACGTGACGGCGGGCGCGAACCCAACCTCACTGCAGCGCGGCATCAGCAAGGCTGTGGAAGCCATCGTGGCCGAGCTGGCGAACATCTCGAAGAAGGTCAGTGACCGCAACGAGATCGCCCAGGTCGCCACCGTTTCCGCAAACTGGGACAAGACGATTGGCGAGATCATTGCCGACGCCATGGACAAGGTCGGCAAGGACGGAACCATCACCGTGGAAGAGGCCAAGTCGATCGAAACCAGCCTCGACGTCGTCGAAGGCATGCAGTTCGACAAGGGCTACCTCTCTCCGTATTTCGTGACGAATGCAGAAGCGATGGAAGTTGTGCTCGATAACCCGTACATCCTCATCCACGAGAAGAAGATCTCGAGCCTGAAGGACATGCTGCCGCTGCTCGAGAAAGTAGCGAAAGCCGGCCGGCCGCTCCTGATCATCGCGGAAGACGTGGAAGGCGAAGCGCTCGCGACTCTGGTCGTGAACAAGCTCCGTGGCACGTTGCAAGTCGCGGCTGTGAAGGCCCCGGGCTTCGGCGATCGTCGCAAGGCGATGCTGGAAGATCTGGCGGTCCTGACCGGAGGCCAGTGCATCACCGAAGACCTCGGCATCAAGCTCGAGAACGTAAAGCTGGAAGACTTAGGGCGCACCAAGCGTGTCACGATTGACAAGGAGAACACCACGATCGTGGAAGGCGAAGGCAAGCAGGCCGACATCCAGGGCCGCGTTGGGCAGATCCGTCGTCAGATCGAGGAGACGACCTCGGATTACGACCGCGAGAAGCTCCAGGAGCGCCTCGCCAAGTTGGCCGGCGGTGTCGCTGTCATCAATGTCGGCGCAGCCACCGAGACCGAGATGAAAGAGAAGAAAGCGCGTGTGGAAGACGCTTTGCACGCGACTCGGGCCGCGGTTGAAGAAGGCATCGTCCCCGGGGGCGGTGTGGCTCTGATTCGCGCGCAAAAAGTGCTCGATGGCCTGAAGCTCGAAGGCGACGAAGCCGTCGGCGCCGCGATCATTCGCCGCGCAGTCGAAGCTCCGCTCCGCACTTTGGCCGATAACGCGGGCCAGGAAGGCGCGCTCATCGTGCAGGAAGTGAAGAAGCGCAAAGGCAACGAAGGTTACAATGTCGCGACCGACAAGTACGAAGACCTGGTTAAGGCCGGCGTCGTCGATCCGACCAAGGTGACCCGCAGCGCGTTGCAAAACGCCGCGTCCATCTCCGGTCTGTTGCTCACCACGGAAGCCATCATCACCGAGTCTCCTGAGAAGGAGAAGGCGGGCGGCGGCGGCATGCCTGGTGGCGGCATGGGCGGCATGGGTGGCATGGGCGGAATGGACTACTAACTCCGAAGAAATTCGGGGCTAGACGCAGCGACCACTCGCTAGCCAAACGCAATCAACAGCCGGGTCCCTTGCGGGACCCGGCTGTTTTCGTTTTTCGCTCTGCCAGGCTCGGGGCTTACGAGGGTTTCTTGTCGTCTTTCTGCGGTGCGCATTTTGCGCACACCTTGCCGTCCTTGTTCGCCTGGACGCAGCACTCGTGGGTGCACTCTTTGCCTGCCTTCTTGGCATCGGCGCAACACTTCGCGTGCGGATCATCGCCGCCGAAACTGGAACCAGCCATGATCGCAACGGCGAAGGCCGCGGCCGAGATAAGTTTAAGAGTCTTCATGCGCCGGTTGTAGTCCTGCGAGGTGTGAATGTAAATCGTCAACTGCGGCTGAGTCTGGGCGTGGCAGGCGGCTCGGCAGCCGCTCCTCGAGCCAGCGCCCTCCTGGCGGACCATCACTGCCGCCGGGTTTCGAGTTGAAATATCGCGCTCGAAAACAGACTACCGCAGGACGGCCTGGTGGAATTCATACCAGTCGTCGAGATTGTTCAGGTTGACGGCGTCGCGCGGCGCGGAGGCGTCGTCGGGGAGCTTGTTGGCGCTGAGGATGCCGCGGCAGGTGTCGTCGTCGTGAATGTAGCCGCGGACCGCAGCGTTGTGTTTCTCGATCGCCTCGGAGGTGACGGATCTACCGGTCTGCTTCACCCACGCTTCGAATTGCGGGTAGGTCGGTTTGTTTTGTTTGATGTAATCCAGCACCGCCTGTTCATCGAGGCCGAGGGCGGCGCAGGTCATGGCATCGTAGCCGCGGCCGATCCCGGGATAACCGGGCGCGAGTTTACCGGCGGCTTCGAGCGAGACTTTGAGCCAGAGACGCGGCAGGTGCAGAACACCAAGCGGACCGGCGGTGCCAGAACTGATCATCGGAACGTGCGTTTCACTCATATTTTCCTCCAGGCTTGTTTTACTGTCCAGAATATCGGGCGTCGCTGCCCTTGGGCAATCCAATTCCCACGCCCGGAAGCCTCCGAGACGCTCGCAGCCTCGCCGTTCATGCGAGGCGCCCAAGTCCCTGGGCGTGCGTCTGTTGAAGGTGGCCCCTCGCAACGCGCGGGCGTTGACAGCAGCGACGTCGGCAGCACAGACTGCCGACATGACAATTCTCCCAGGACGTGTTCTCGCGGCGCTACTTCTGATCCTCCCCGTCGCGGCTCAAGCGGAGGACTACACTCCCCTGCCTTTCCCGGTTTCGGTCGGTGGCCAGGCAGCGCAGATGAGCGGCAAAGCGGCCGAGGCGGTCCACGCGACGGTCGCGAAGCCGGTCGCGTCGGATGCCGCGCTTGAGATCGGCACGAAAGGTGGCGAGATGATCATCATCAACGTCGTGGCCGCGGACGAAAAAGGCGGGCCGAAGGAAGGGGCGTCACCGGCGGTGATCATTATCCAGAGCGGCACCAAGGGCTCTCTCGACAAGACGATGGACGGGAAGAAACTCGCCCCCGGCAATTACCTGATGGCGGTGGTCACGGAAGGGAAAACGGCCTCTGTTTTCCTGAAGGTGCAGTAAGGCGCTCACCAGGGCTCGCAGCAGATCGCCTGGTGGGTCGGCTGGTTGGAAACGCGATGGAAAGACGTTTCCGTTTGCCCTCAACATCGACATCAATTCAGAAGCGGATGCGGAAGCGCTCCCGCTGGCCCGCACCAGCCTGCAAGCCCTCGGCCGGCTCTCACCCAACCGGTTGCGGCGGGCTCGCCTGATCAGCCCGATCCGGCGTAGCGTGACCGCATGACCCAGACGCATCATGTGGAGCAACATTTCACGGCCGGCGAGTCAGTGCGCGACGTGGTGATCGGCATGTCGGATGGATTAACCGTGCCGTTCGCGCTCGCGGCGGGGCTCACGGGCGCGATCGCCTCTTCGCGTATCGTAATCACCGCTGGCCTGGCGGAGATCGCCGCCGGCTCGATTGCGATGGGACTTGGCGGTTTTCTCGCCGCGCGGAGCGATGCGGAACATTACGCGAGCGAGCTGACGCGCGAACGTCTCGAAGTCGTCGAGAAACCCGAGATCGAGAAACGCGAAGTGACCGACGTTTTCACCGCCTACGGACTGACGAATGAAGAAGCGGCGCCGGTGGTCGAGGCGCTCAGCCGCCGGCCGGAGGCGTGGGTTGATTTCATGATGAAATTTGAGCTCGGCCTGGAGAAACCGGTGCCGCACCGCGCGTTGCAGAGCGCGCTCACGATTGCGGGCGCCTACATCGCGGGCGGTGCGATTCCGTTGCTCCCCTACATGTTCGAAGAGCAGGCACGGGTGGCGCTCCCGCTCTCAGCTGCGGTCACCTTGCTCGCGCTCCTCGTGTTCGGTTTCGTGAAAGGACGCTTCACCGGCGTCTCGAAGATCAAGAGCGCACTGCAGACGGCCCTGATCGGCAGCGTGGCGGCGGCGGCCGCGTATCTGATCGCGAGCGCCATCTCATAGCTCATTCGTCCTCGACCACGAGCACGGACGGCAACACTAGCGCGCCCCAAATGGCCGCGCCGACTAACCAGCAGACCCCCGCCCAGGCGAGGTGCGAATTCCGCGTTGCGACAAAGTCCGCCACGTAGCGCGAGGTCATCCCGAGCAACACCAGCCCAAGCGCAGTGACGAAAACCCAGCGCCGACGCACGAGCAAACCGAGCCGGCCGCTGTGGCCGAGCACAACGCGCGTCGCGACCGCGAAGACGGCCACGCTGAAGCCGCCGATGAACAAAACATGCAGCGCCGGGATGCGATACGCCGGGAGGAGCGCGACAAGCGCGAGGCCCGCAGGGAGCGCGGCGAGACTCATGCGCAGCGTGCCGGCGAGGAGGTTGCTGCCGCGCATCGGCAGCGTGAGCGCGATGTAACCAAATGCCGTCGCCGCCCTGGCCCAACCGGGAAGCGGATTCGCGCTCAAGAGTTCGAGCACAAACGAGGCATCGATCACCAGCCCGGTCGCCAAGGCCAGCGCCAACTTTGCACCACGACTTGTCTGGCCCGCGACGTCCGTCGGCAGATCGAGCAACTTTCGGAGAAAAAATGGCGCCACGCCCAGAATCGGCAGGAGGACGAAACCGATGTTCAGGAAAGAGTTGCCGAGTCGGTAGAGCGTCGGGGCCGAGCCCGTCCATTCGCAAAAAGTGATCAGGGCGGCGCCCACAATGCCGTTGAGCAGGCCGAGCCCAACGAGCGCGAAATTCGGTGGCGGCGAATCCTCCCGCTGGCGGAATCGCCGCGCCAGCGAAGCCGCAAAGAGCAGCAGCGCGAGAAGAAAGGAGGTGTCGGCAGCCGCGTGCCAGCCCCACAGATGCGCGGTCGCCGCCCCACTCAAGAGCGCCTCCAGCCACAACACTTCGCCGCGCGAAAAGTGCGGCACCGACATGAGACGCGGGCCCGCCGTGCCGAGAAAGCCGAAGACAAAGCAGGCCATCATTCCTTCGACCATGAGCCGCGCGTGGGCGGTGCTCGGCCAGGTGCTGGACGCGCCGAAAAAGAATAGCGGCCAGAGCAGAACCCCGATCGAGCCGAAGAGCAGCCCCAGCGGAAAGAAGACCCGGAATGGTTCCTCCCAGCAAACCGCGATCCGCCCCGGTTTCACGTAACGCGGAAGAGCCGCCCGTGCGCCCTACGACACAGGGTGCGAAAGCGGGAGCCCCTCATAAGTCTCGGTCACGATGTGATCAACCACCGCTTTCAAATCGTGCGTCCGTTCCCAAACGGCGAGCTGTCGGTCGGCGCCCGTCCCTTCCTCGAGAATCCGCTCCACGTGCTTCATCTCGCGCTCGCTGCCGAGCTCCTCCACCTCCGGCTCGATAAACTCGAGAATCTCATGGATCAAACTCCGCGTCTCGACGGCGCAACGGCGCCCGAAATCGATCAGCTCGCCGTCGATCCCATAGCGGGAGGCGCGCCAGCGATTTTCATCCAGGAGGCGCCGCTTGTACAACCGGAAGGTTGTGTTCTGGCGGAGCAGTTTCCGTAATTTGCAAACCACCGCCTGCATCATCGCGGCGAGCGCGATCGTGTCGTCCACGCGGCTCTGCGCATCGCAAATGCGGAACTCGATCGTGTTGTAAAACGGGTGCAGCCGGATGTCCCACCAGATCTTTTTCGCGTTATCGATGCAGCCGGTCGCGACGAGGAGCGCAAGGTAATCGTCGTACTCCGAGAGGCTTTCGAACGAATCCGGAATGCCCGTGCGCGGGAAGCGCTCGAAGATCATCTGCCGGTAGGCTTTGAGCCCGGTGTTTTCGCCCAGCCAGAACGGGGAGTTGGTCGAGAGCGCGTAAAGGTGCGGGAGGAAATAGCGCGCCTGGTTCATGAGATCGATGCCTTCCTGGCGATCGGGAATTCCGACATGCACATGCAGGCCGAAGATCAGGTTCGCGCGTGCGATCTGCTGCATGTCTTCCACGATCGTGGCGTAGCGTTCGTCGGGCGTGATCAACTGATCGTGCCAATGGGAAAACGGATGCGTGCCGGCGGACGCGATCTTGAGTCCCGCTTCCGCCGCCTGCAATGCAAGATCCGTGCGCAATTGCACGACCTGCTCGCGCGCGTGTCCCACGCAGCTGCAAATCTCAGTGCCGAGTTCCACCATTGACTGGTGCATCTCCGCCTTGACGTGTTCCCGCAACATGAGCGTGCCGCCATCGAGGATGTGCTGAATGTGCGCGCGCAGCTCGCGCGTTTCGGGATCGACGATCTGAAACTCCTCTTCGATGCCGAGGGTGAAGACGTGCGGTTCCATGCGGTGGCAAGGCAACTGTGCGCCGCGACGCCCCGCCCGCGCAATCGCAATTCGGCCCGCGCCTTGAGCAGGATCAAGGTGGCGGCGACCCACAGCGCGGAGCAGCTAAGGTTGCCCGGCGAACTTCAGGAGCAACAGCTCGCGCACGTTCGGTTCGCGGTAAAAAAACTGGACCGCGCCGTCCCGGCCGATGTGATCGCGGGGGACGGCAAAGCTCGCGCGCCGGCTATGCACCTGGTGGATCCCGATATGCGCGCGCACATACAATTCGCCCCACCCTTCCACATAAATCGCGCTGCTCGCCCGCGCGACGAGCAGCTCTTCAAGCGCCGCGCGTTCGTAGGCGGCATACTCGATCGGATGCGCTGATTCCAACACCCGGTAATCGAGCGGCGCTGTGGCGCGCACGCCGGGTGGAGGCAATTCGCTCCACTCCGCCCTGATGCTCCCCACCCGCACACGCGGATCGAACCCCGCGGCGCGACTTTGCCGGGAACAGGTGCTAAGCGAAATCTGCATCCGACCAATCGCGCCGGCGCGCACCGTAATCCAGACGTGATCAACCTTGCGCTCGTCCTCTTCCTTCTCGATCGCGACCGCCGCGATCTCGCCCGCGACCGTGACGTATTGATCGCGGAGCTCGAGTAGTGCCGGCGGCAGGTGATGCCGCGCACCGCGTCTAAGCAACGCCGGCCTTTCGCCGCACCCGGCTCACTGCCGGGGCGTGACCCGTGAGCGACTCGCGGTACTGGGAAGGCGACTCGCCGGTCAGCTTGCGGAAGACACGATTGAAATGGGTGAGCGACTGAAACCCCACTTCATACGCGACTTCGCTGACGCGCAGATTCGGATTCAGCAGGAAGTTCTTCGCCTTTTCGATCCGCACTCGCGACAGGTAATCGGTAAACGTCAGTCCAGTCGCCTTCTTGAAGACCTTGCAGAAGTAAAACGTGCTGGTGTTCACCGCCTTCGCCACCTCCTGCAGGGTGATGGCGCGGTCCTGGTTTTGCGCGATGAACTCGCGCGCGTGCATCACGTTTTTCGGCTCCGCCTGGTGCGACTGCGTGCTCAACTGGTTGCTCAGCAGCGAGAGGTGCTGGCCGAAAATCGTCAACAACCGCAGCACCGCGGCATACTGCTTTCTCGAGATAACCTTGCTGTGGAAGTAAGCCTCTTCCACCCGCTTCAGGTCCACATCGAGACCCCAGCGCACCAGCAGTTTCGCAGTGCGATCGAAACTGTGCTTCCCCGGCTCCTCCAGTAACACCTGGCCGGTCTGGAGGAAACCGATCAGCCGTTCACCCACGCGCACGGGTACGGCGGCATCGTGCAAGCCCGCGAAGCAGGTGGCGGTCCGTGCTTGATCGCCGGCGGCGCGCGTCAGCTGGTCCTGGACTTCGAGGCAGGCGGCGCAGCTGCCGTTCGTGCGCGCCATCAGGGCGCAGAAAGGGTTCTCGTTTTCCTTCCCGTGCAGCGCCATCTGCCAATGCTCCACCGGCCGCAGCGTCAGCGGCAGGCCGGTGCTGGCGCCAAAGGCGCGTTCGTAGTCCCGGTAGAGCGCGCTGCGCGACAGCTGCTCGATCAGCTGTCTGTCTCCATCCGCGGGCATGCCTCACCAGTACGCACACCGGTGAGGCCGTTCAAGCGAGGCGCGCTTATTCCTGCGGGAGGGCGCGGTAAACGATGATCGCGTAGGTGGCGATGAAACTGGCGGTGCAGAAGACGATCAGGATGTCCATTTGAGTTTCGTGTTTATGTTGTTTCTTCAGAACCCACCGCGCGTCCGGCGCGGTTTTGTCTTGGGACAAACATGAACAAACGGGCGCGGGCCGGCTCCGCCTCCCTTGCTGAAAACTCACCATTTATTGTCTTCAATGGCGACGTGCCGGAGAGTGAACAAACCCATTCGCCTCAGCAAACAACGCAAAGTATTGCGCAAGGGATGAGGAGCACCCCGCAGCGTTTTTCGGTTTTGCGAAACGCGCGCAGGAAGGCCACGTTGAGCAGCGGCGCACCGCCGAACACTTTCCGAGGAAATCCGCCATGAACCGCCAGCAACTCGAAGCCGCCGTCGCCGCCCATCCCTTCACCCTCGGGCTCAACGAGCACCACGTCCGGCTCCTCGCGGATTGCGCGCTGCAGACCCGTTTCGAGCCCCAGCAGGTGATCTTTCACCAAGGTGAAACCGCCAACCGCTTTTATCTGATCGAGCATGGCAAAGTGGCCATCGACTCTTCCGGCGTGGACGGCGAACCAATCGTGATCGACACCATCGGCGACGGCGACTTGCTCGGCTGGTCGTGGCTCTTTCCGCCTCATGTCTGGCACTTCAGCGCCCGCGCGCTCGAGGCGACGACGGCAATTTTCTTTTACGGCACCGTCCTGCGCGAATATTGCGAAAACGATCCGACGCTCGGCTTTGAGCTCTTCAAGCGCATGAGCGAAGTCATGAACCGCCGCCTGCAGTCCGCCCGCGCCCGCCTGCTCGCGGCCTACGCGGCGCATCCGGCGGCTGCAGCGCCCTAACTGCGGCCACCTTCCTGCCGGGGGGATGCCGGGCGGGCCAAGAAGAAGCCAAAGCTTGCCCGGAATTTCGCAAGCAATGGAGAGCCGCCACCGGCGTGCGGCCGCACATATCAGTATGAAAACGGCAGAAGCTCCCATCACGAAAGTGAATCCCAGTTCGCCCCAACCATCGCCGGAGAAAAGCGCGGCGGCGCGCGCCCCTGTCGGCACCGTCCTGGTCCCCACCGATTTCTCCGAGGAATCACTCAAGGCGCTCGACTACGCGGCAGCGTTGCTGCGGGAGTTTCCCGGCACGCTCCACCTCGTCCACGTGCACGATCTCGACTACTCGTATGCGGTTCCGCCATTGCTCATGGTGGAACCGATCACCGCCACCGAAGAGATGGAGCAGGTGAACGCGGCCGCGCTCCGCGACCTGGCGGCGAAATATGTGCCACCCGACCAGGAAGTGACCGCGCATGTGAAAATCGGCCGCGCCTTCGATGCGATCTGCACCGTGGCCCGCGAAATTGAGGCGGACCTGCTCGTGATCGCCACCCACGGGCATACCGGGTTGAAACACCTCATGCTTGGCAGCACCACGGAGCGTGTCGTGCAACACTCGCCCTGCCCGGTGCTCGTGGTGCGGGAGAAGGAGCATGACATTGTCGAGAAGTCAGCGCGCGGCACCCGCGTCCGTCTCCGGAAAATCCTGGTTCCAATTGACTTCTCCTCCTGCGCGCGGCACGGCCTCCATTACTCGGTCGCGCTCGCGAAAGTGCACGGGGCGCGTCTTGTCTTGCTCCACACCATTCAAGTCCCGCCGGTGATCCCGACCGAGCGCTACGGAGCCTACGACCGGCTGCCATCCGCCGCCCTCCTCGAACGAACGGCCCGGGAGCAAATGCAGAAGTTCGTCAGCGAAATGGACTTCGCGGGCGTGCCGTATGAAACGACGATCGACGTCGGCCGCCCCGCGCATCACATCTGTGGCTATGCCACGGAATTCGGCGTCGACATGATCGTGACGTCCACGCATGGACTGACCGGGTTCACCCACGTCCTGATCGGAAGCACGGCCGAGCATGTGGTGCGCCACGCGCGCTGCCCGGTGCTCGTGATTCCGCGGCACCGCAGCTGCGCCGGCGGGGACAGCAAGGCCAACGCGCCATGAAGCGCGGCGCCGCATTCCCCCGAAATCGCGAACCGCCCGAAAGCGAGCAACTCTTCCAGTTGCTGCAGCGCGGACCCGGCACGCACCGGGCAAAGGTCGGCCGGTATAGGGTGGAGGTGGACCGCTGGAAACCGAAACACCACCTCATCGTCGTTTTCAGCTTCACGCCCAGCGCAGGAGCCCGTCGCTGACGCGCCCGCCTCCGGCAGCTTTGCGCGCTTGCGCCGGCCTGCGTAGCGTCGCTCGCATGAACGAGCCGCTCCGCGACGTCATCGCGCTGATGGAGGCGCTCATCGAGTACCGCCAGAAGCCCATCAACAATGAGCTGCAGCAGATGCGGCACCGGTATTCGATGCTGCATCTCGATGTCCTGACGTTGATCTACCACTTCGCCGCGACCTCCCCGGGTAACGTGCTCGAGATCGGCCCTTATCTCGGCGGCTCCACCATGGCGGCCGCCTTGGGCATGCGCGCCTCCGCACAAAACCGGAAGCTCGTGAGCATCGAGCCGGGCGGGAAACACCAGCATCACCGGTTGCCGAGCAAAGATATCCTGCGCGACCTGAAGAAGAACCTCGCGAAGCAGCGCGTCGCCGACCTTGTAACGGTGATCGATGGCTACTCCTGGGATCCGAAGATCATGACCGCCGTGCACGAGCAGCTTCCCGCGCGCAGCGTGGGCCTGCTGCTGATCGACGCCGACGGCGACGCGCAGCGCGATCTACAACTTTACCGCGACCTCCTGTTGTCCGGCTGCCACGTGGTGATCGACGACTACTTCGGCCTGCAGGGCGGCGGCAAAGATGCCATCACGCGCCCGCAAGTGGACGCACTCGCCGCCGCCGGCGAATTGCAGACGCTCGGTGTCTACGGCTGGGGCAGTTGGGTGGGGCGGTGGTGGGGCGCAGAATCTCCTGCGCGGAGCTAGCTCCCAGGAACATTCCGAAGCGATTTAGGGGAGCTTGACCCGCCGGGACTCACTCCGCGGCAACTGCACCAGCAACGGCCGTTTGCGCGCGTCCAGCCAGCGCACCACCTGGGTGAGGGCCGATTCCTCCATCGCCGTGCAACCGCTGGTCGCGACCCCGGGCGCTTTCCAGATATGGAGATAAATGCACGAGCCGAGCTCCGGCTTTTGCTCCCAGTTGTGCTTTACCTCCACGAGCCAGCGAAACATCGGGTTCGACCGGCGCACCTGCTCCGAGCGCGTCCAGTCGCGGCCGCGCACCTGCAAAGGATCGACGAGGCGGTTGTAGAAACGCGAGCTCGGATCATCGATACCCTCCATCACCGCGCTGAGCTGGCCGTAGGGGAAATGCAGCGAAGGCGCGCGCGCCTCACGGCCATGGATCCGCGCCAGCTCGAAGAGCCCGGCCGGGGAACGGCCGTCGCCTTCGCGTTTTGTCGCTCGCTCGGCGTGCAACCCCACGCCCCAGGCGAGCCCATTGCGGCCGAGCATCACCGGCACATCGGGCGCGGCGCGCCGCCAGTCGCCACTTGGAGTGCGTTCGAAGAGCGCCAGTGTTCCATGGTCCGCATCCCAATCTGGCGCCGTCACGACGAGAAGCTGCCCGCTGCGGGCGAGCGGCACCTCAATTCCGGCCGGCGCCGCCGCCAGCGCCGGCGCGAATCGCGAGCCACACCGCCAGGACCCGACTTCTCATCATCAGGCAACTTCACACGGAAGCGCGGTCGCTACATCCTTGCTTCACCAGACTCCGTCCGGACCGCCGCCAACTCCGCCGTTCGGAACCTCAGTCTCGACGGCAGGGGCGGAGCCGCCGAACGTGGAATCACATGGAGTCACGCGAATCCTGGCGGCACCTCGCCCTGCTGATCTCGATTCTCGTCCTTTTTGTCATTACGCCGATCGCCGCAATGTTTCCGCACGGCGTCCTGCTCTTGAATGTCTTCGCCACCATGGTCCTGGCCGCCGGTTCCTACGCGCTCTTCGAGCACCGCCGCCTCTTCGCCATCGCCGTCGGGTCGTCCGCTGTTTCGATCCTGGCGACCGCCCTCCTTCGCTTCACGCAAAGCCAGTGGGCCGCCATTCTTTCGCATGCCTGCGTGGTCGTGCTGATTGCGTTCTTCTCGATCAGCATTCTCGCCTACGTCCTGCGCGGCGGTCGCGTCACCGTGGATCGCATTTTCGCTGCGGTCTGTGTTTACCTCCTCATCGGCTACGCCTGGACTTTTGCCTATGCGCTCATCGAGGCATTGCAGCCCGGCTCGTTTGCCGGCGCGGATGGCAACTCCGCCGCGGTCACCCCGGGCAACTACGTCGATCAGGTGCTCGAGCTGCGTTACTTCAGCTTCATGACGCTGACCACGGTCGGTTACGGCGATATCGTGCCCCGCACGTCAATCGCCCGCACCCTCGCCGCGCTGGAGGGAATCACCGGACAGGTCTACCTGATGGTGCTGGTGGCACGCCTCGTCGGCCTGCACATTGTCCACTCCAGCAGACGGAACTCGTAGCTTTTCTGCAGGCAGCCTCCCCGTTTCAGAGGCGCTACAAAGACGGCGGATTCAAGCTCCGCTCTTCAAACATCTCGCGGTCCCACCCCGCCAGGATCGACGCGGCGTCATAAGTGCCCTGCGCGAAACTCAGCAAGACCTCGTCCGGAGAATCCGCGCTGCGGACGGCCTCGTAGGGCAGCGTGAACTCATGCAACTGCGTGGAATAAGAAGCCGCCACCGGTTCGACCTTCGCGTCCGCAAATCCCGCCGGCTCCGGATAGGCATACGAGTAATAGATGGGCGTCGGCATCGCCGCGTTTCCCGGCCAGAAACCAAGGCTGCTGACCTCCCGCGCATACGCTTCCCGCGCCACCACGTCCGGCAGATGCGGAACCCCGCCGGGATGGGGCGGCGCCGACCGGCCCGAGAAACGCGTCACCGCGAGGTCGAAGCTTCCCCAGAAAAAATGCACCGGGCTGCACTTCCCGCAGAACCGTGCGCGGAACTCCTGGAAAACGCGGTCCGATTGCACGAGCACGCGCCAGAAGCGATTCGCAGCGTCGGGATCGTAGGACCGATGCGTTTCATCCAGCTCGAAGCGTGTCGGCTCCGCCAGTTCGTTCGGCATCGTGTCGATCGTGACCGCCAACCCGAGCTCGCGAAGCGCTTCCATGACGCGCCCGTAAAACTCCGCCACCGATTGCGGCTGCAGTTTGAGCGAGCGCGCCGCGCCGCCGCTGGTCACGATCCGCAGTTCGTGATCGAGGAAATCGAACACGATCTCAAACGTCTGCAGCCCGTGCGGGATCGGCGACGTCGTTAGGCCACGCGCCGTCAGATAAAGCGTCACGTGCCACGAATGGTTCACCCAGGGCGAAAGCTTCAGCCGCACCTTGCCCACCACCTGCGTCCAGAGGTGGAGCGTCTCCGCCGTCGGCTGCCACGCCTCGTAGGGCAGTTCCGGCCAGAACTGCGCGCGTTCCGCTTCAGAAATCCTCACGACCCGAGTGTATAGCTGAAACCCGCCGGAGATGCACTGTGATTCCCTTGGTGCCAGGGCCGCTCGGCTAGCGCGAGAAGCGGTATTCGTTCCGGAAACTGAGCGAACCAGCGTCGGCGCCATCGTCTTTCGCCATCAGCAACACCTCCGCACTAAAGCTGAATCGGTAGCGCATGAACTTCTTCTTGCCGTCATCAGTCGTTTCTCGCGTCGCCACGATCTCCGCGCCACCGCTCGTTTCTGTGATCGAAACGATCTCGCCGGTGAATGTCTCCGCTGGGTCGGCACCCGACCATCGCACCTGCTTCGCGGCCCGATCGATCTTGATTCGTTCGTAGCCATGCACCATCCGGCCGCGGCCTTCATCGTAAACGTAGTGAACCGCGATTTCGTCCGGGCTCACGAGCGTCGCCGAGAGAGTTGTCGGCAATGTCACGAACGTCTCCGGCGCACCGTAATCGCGGTAACGTAGCGAGCCGTTCCACTTGCCCTCGCACCCGGCCAGAAATTCAACCGGCGGTGGGTCCGTCGCGGCCAGCGCCCCGGTCGCGCAGATGGCCAGCAGGAGAGCAAGGACGTTTCTCATTGGCAGACTCTACGTGCCGCAGTGGCTGTCGGATGCACATCGCGCGTCTTGTCGTCATGGGACCCGGCCACTAACGGTCCCCCTGGCGGTGCCTGGCCGCTTGATCGATCGCGGGCGGGCGCGATTGTTACGCAAAATGAGCGCGATGATCTTCGTGGCCCGGGACGGCGAGACGATCGGCGAACATCCGGAACCGCTCTTCGTGGCGAAAGTCCGGGGCGGTGAGATCCGGCCCGAGCGATCATTTCTGGACCGAAGGCATGCTCGACTGGAAGACGGTGGCGGAATATGAACCGCCGCGTTCGCGCCCGCAGACGGTCAAGATCACGCGCAAGCTGCACCGGACGGGGCCGATCCAGATGGACGCATCGCCGGGACCGGCGGGGTTCCTGCAGAAGATGCGGCAGCGTTGGCTGGGCAAGTGACGCGACTTCGCCGCGCGCCTGGTTGCTACTCCACCACGATCACGACTTTTCCCCGGGCGCGGCCTGTTTCCACATAGGCGACCGCTTCCGGGACCTCACTCAATTTGAAAGTCCGGTCGATCACCGGGGTCAGCTTACCCGACTGCATGAGATCGCGCAGATGAAGCTGGTCGTCGCGATTGGCTTTCGAAATCATGAATCCCATCTCCTGCTTGACGAAAGGTGAGAGCAGGAGGGCTCGCAGAACGGTGTCCATGGGCGCCAGCCACTTCCCTTTCTTACCTCCGATCATGACGTAACGCCCGTCCGGGGTGAGGACGCGGCGGCAGGCTAACAAGCCGTGGTTTCCCACCAGGTCGAGCATTACATCATAACGCTCCGCACCCTTGGTGAAGTCCTCCTTCGTGTAATCGATCACGTGATCTGCGCCGAGTGAACGGACCATCTCGACATTCCGTGTGCTGCAAACGCCGGTAACGTGCGCGCCCAATGATTTGCCGATCTGAACCGCGAAGGTTCCGACTCCCCCTGATGCCCCGTTAATCAAGACCTTCTGGCCAGGCTGCAGCTTTCCGGAGTCGCGCAAACCCTGCAACGCAGTCATTCCAGCGATTTGGACTGCGGCGGCTTGATTGAAGCTCAGGTTTGAGGGCTTCGGGATCAGGTATTTCTCGGTCGTGACGATGTATTCGGCGAACGCGCCGGTCTTGCCGCCAAAGACTTCGTCGCCCGGCTTAAATTGCGTGGTGTTCTTGCCGACGGCTTCGATCACTCCGGAGAAGTCCACGCCGATCCGCGAGCTTTTCGGTTTCCTCAGACCAGCCGTCATGCGCATGACGTAGGGTTCGCCTCGCAGGAAGTGCCAATCGTAAGGATTAACCGATGCCGCGCGAACCTTAATCAGAACCTGATTGTCGTTTGGAACCGGCTTTGCGATGTCGACCAGTTTCAGCACCTCGGGCGGGCCGTAGTCGCAGTAAACAATCGCCTTCATCTTCTCCCCCGGCGTTGCCATCAGGCTTTCGCAGTCGTTACTCGATCTCCAGTAGGCGATGAAGAGCCAGGCGCTAAGCAAACTAATGACGAGGACAAGGGCTCGGACGATCCACTTGATGGTGCCTCTAATGATGCGTTTTAGTTTCATAGGGATTGAATTGCGATGGGATCAGGCGGCGGCTCTTTCGCGCCCCAAATCAAGAGCCAGAAGAACGCCAGCTCTCCAACGCCGAGAATCATCGCGAGCTGGCCAATGCCCTGCGCGGATGCGGGCAGAAAAAGAGAGACCGAGGAGCTGATCACGTAGCCGCAGCCCGCAATCATGGCAGCGATGCCGACGAAGCGGGGAATAAAACCGGATCGCATCACGGCTATGCCGAAGGGAAAGAGCCAAAGGCCCCAGAAGATTTGGGCCAGGATAACTCCCTGGTTGTGTAAACGGAGGAAGAACAGGACGAGAGCATCGAGCTGAGCCTTATCAAAGGCAGCGGAAAGAAAGGAAGGACTGCGGGCCAAGGTCAGCGCCGCGAGATCATTCAAGACGTTGAGATACGAAATGGGGATGGAGATCAGAAAAAGGATCATCATAGCCATGGCATGTTTGTGGCTGACCGCCTTGAACAGGCGGTAGAACGCCAGCACGGCAAAAATTACGAAGGTCGCGGAGAACAGTTCGACCGCCATGCCGACCCGGAGCAGAGCCTCGGAAGCCCGGACATTGTTGGCCGTAGCCGCGGCGTCTCCTCGCACGATGAGTACGCTGGGGACATAGAGAAGGGCGAACGGGGCGGGCATGCAGCTTACAAAATATAAGAGAGCCGCGATCCTGGATTGCTTCCTGAGTGAGTTGAGATCGGGCGTGGTGGTCATTCCATTGTGATGACTATCTTGCCGCGGGCGTGGCCTTGATCGAAAACGCGGAGCGCCTCGGGGGCCTCGCGTAATTTGTAAGTCCGCTCGATGACCGGCCTGACTTTGCCCGCTTCCAGGAGTTCGCCCAGCAGGGCGACGTCCTCCTTGTTCAGCTTGGTCGTATACCTGACAAACTTTTGATCACCGGACGATCCGAACCCAGACGCGAGGAACGTGCCAAGGATGCGCTTCAGAGTCTGACCTGGACTTGCGCTGGTTCCTCCTAGTCCGACCAACACGCAGATACCTTCGGGCTTTAGCACACGCCGGCGTTCGGCCACGGAACGGTTGCCAACGTTATCGAAGATTACGTCGTAAAGTTGCTGGCTCCTGGTGAAATCCTCCTTGGTGTAATCGATGACGTGATCGGCACCGATGGACCGGACGAGTTCGATATTCCGTGTGCTGCAAACGGCCGTGACTTCTGCGCCCAGAGATTTGGCGATTTGCACCGCGAATGTTCCGACGCCTCCGGTCGCACCGTTGATCAGGACTTTCTGTCCGGCCTGAACCTTGCCCGCGCGCAGGCCCTGCAGCGCAGTTTGTCCGGCGTGCGGGGCCGAAGCCGCTTGCTCAAAGCTGACGTTCGCTGGCTTGATGACCAATGCCCGCCCTGAATTACACACATAGTCGGCCAGCGCACCGGAAGCAGAGCCGAACACTTCGTCGCCGGGTTTGAATTGCGTGACATTCTTGCCAACCGCTTCCACCTCGCCGGCGAGGTCACGGCCGAGGCGCGTGTTTCCTGGTTTGCGCAAGCCGGCCACCAGGCGAACCAGCCACATGTCGCGGACCACGGCGGCATCAAGCCAGTTAAGCGAAGCCGCCCGAACTTTGATCAGGACCTGGTCGTCGTTCGGCACCGGCTTCTCAACGTCGTCAAACGTCACGACACCGTATTCGCAATAGCGAATTGCTTTCATCGGGTGGACCAGGGTCGTCGGCGCTGCGGTCACACTCGTTGCTCGATCTCCAGTAGGCGATGAAGAGACACGCGCTGAGCAAAATCAGGACGACGAGAATGGCGCGGATTGTCCACTTGAGCGTGCCTTTAATGATGCGCTCGATTTTCATCGGGGTTGAGTGGGCAATGCTCAGTTCGCCGCCGCGGGTAGGCCTATCGGGGGGCGCAATCCCCTCACGAGCAGCCAAATGCCGAGGTCGACCTCCATTTTGGTTTCTCCGGGGTGTTGCTTGCTGATCCTTACGAGACGCGCTTGAGCGCTTCGCTGGCCTGTTTGTGGGAGGGATTGAGTTTGAGCGCGGCCTGGTAGCTCTGTCTTGCCTCCGGCTTTTTGCCCTGCTTTTCGTAGACAACGCCGAGGTAGTAATGCGCGCTCGCCAGCGGCGGCTCGTTCTCTTTCGGCGTATAGGCGAGGTATCGCTTGAGCGCCTCTTCGCCGCGGGAGAGGCTCATATTCCCGAGGGCGGCGACGCGGCCGAGATGATATACGGCCGGCATGTGATCGGGGTCGAGCTTGAGCGCCGCTTCGAACTGCGGGAATGCCGCCGCGTAGTTCTTCTCCACGTTCGCGAGATGCTGGCCAAAGTAGGTGAGCGCTTTCGCCGAAGTCGGCTGTTCGCGAATGGCCTCGAGATATTCTTTTCTCGCCAGATCCGGCTTCTTTTGCTGGGTGTAGATGAAGGCGGAGGCGCGGTGGCCGGCCAGCGGATCGATCGCCTTGAGCTCCCTCGCCTGCTCGACCGCTTTCTCCAGAGAGCCGCCCATGAAACCAGGGGCAACGGCGTAGAACTGCACCAACCCGAAACGCGCCTCGACGTGTTTGGGATTGAGCGCGATGGCGCTTTCGAACTCGGCCTTCGCTTTCGGGCCGTATTTCGCGGCCGCCAGCAACCCGCTCTGCTGCCCTTTGCTGCCGTAGGCGAGCCCGAGCGCGAAGTGCGCCTCGGCACTCTGCGGATCTTGCGCGACGGCTTTCTCGAGGATCTCAATGGCGGCCGTACTCTCGCCACGATTGACCGCCGCGCGCCCCTGCTGGATGAGCGGCGTCTGCGCGGAAACAGAGGCGGAGACGAGCGCGGCCAGGATGATGGGTGGGAGATGAATGAACTTGGCGAGGAGCGTTTGCATGTTCTCTCTCGTGAATATCAGAGTGGTCCGCGCCCTCGGCGCAGGCGCACAGCGGCGGCGATCAATGCCGCGCCGGCCACGAGCCCGAGCCACAGTCCAGGGCTGCCGAGGAATCTCCCCGGCGTGAGTTGGTGCAGATCCACCGTTGGGTGGCTGCCGCGCGGGTTAAAGGCGAACGCCATCGACACCCCGTCGAACAAGCGATACTTGAGGAACGCCAGAAAATGGGTGCTTTGGAATGCAATCCTTTCCACGGCCGCGACCGCCAGAAGCGGCAAAACGGCCCAGAGGAATGTGGCACGTCGCGCCCAGCCGGAGACGAGCAGCAACCACCCGAAGATTGGCGCCTGCCAAAGTGACAGCACGACGAGACCGTAGAGCAGCACGAGTGACGATTGGAACAGCGGCAGCTGGGTCGAGGTCGTGAGCGGGAGCCCGTTCATCAGCAGGAGAACGGAGGTCCAAAGCAGCATCAACAACTGCGTGGCCACGACGACGACAAAGGTGACCAGCGGCAAAACCACGAGCGGGATGCTCACCTTCGAGAGCACGGTCGTGAGATCCGAGACCGGCAGGGACTTCCAGAAGAGAATGCTGCGGTCGCGGCGTTCGCCGTGCAACGCGTCGAGGCAGTAAAACACGCCGACGATGAAGGCGGTGAAAATGAGCATCATCGCCACCATGTCGTAGGGCATCTCGATTCGGACCCGCTGCTGCGTTGGGTCGAGCAGCAGGACCGCCCGCCGGCGCTCGGGCAAGCCGATCGCGCTGATGATGAAGCCGAACAGAGCGAGAGCGCCGGCGGCCAGCGGCGCGATGTAAATCGAACGGTTCTCCCAAAGCTCGCGGCGCACCGACCAGTAGAGCGGCCGAGTCGCCGCGCTCTTGGAGCCGGGGTCGCCGACCCCGGAGCTGGCCGCCGACTCTGTGTTCATATTCATTGCGCCGCTCCTTCCTGGCGCGCGTGAGGCGAGAACGGCCGGGCCTCAGCGCCCTTGCTGCCCATCACCGCCACGAACAGGTCGGCGATGCCGGGCCGGCGCACCTCGCCGAGCGCGGCGAGTTGCTGCCGATCGGCCTGGTCAAACAAGAGGACGCTGCGGCCGAACACCGGACGCTCGTGGATTGGTCGCAAAGCGCGCGCCGCGGCGAGCTGCTCCGGGCTTACCAACACCTCGAGATAGCGCGAATCGAATTCCTCCATGCTGCACTCCAGGACGATGCGACCGCGATCGATGAACATGAGATCGGTGAGGACGTCCTGGATCTCGTCCACCTGATGGGTGGTCACGACGATGGTGCGGGTGCGATCGAAATAGTCGTTCAGCAGCGAATCGTAGAACTGCTTGCGATACAGGATGTCGAGACCCAGGGTCGGCTCATCCAGCACCAGCAATTTCGCGTCAATTGCCATGACCAGGGCGAGATGGAGCTGGGCCACCATGCCCTTCGATAATTGCCGGACCTTGCTGGTCCGCTTGATGGTGGTCTTCGCGAGGAAGCCCTCGGCTTTCGCCCGATCGAAACGCGGATGGACCCCGGCGACGTAGTCGAGCGCCTGCGAAACCCGCATCCAGCGCGGCAGCACCGCGACATCGGCAATGAAGCAGACATCGCGCATCAGCTGATCGCGCTCCGTCCACGGGTTGCGCCCCAGCACCTTCAGTTCTCCCTCGTAAGAGACGAGGCCGAGAATCGCATCGAGCGCGGTCGTCTTGCCGGCGCCGTTTGGACCGATAAGGCCCAGGATGCGGCCCTCTTCGACCCGCAAATCCACGCCGTCGAGCGCGGTCGTCGTGCCGTAGGCCTTGCGGAGGCCGCGTGCTTCTATGGTTGCCATGGCGTCAGCGTTCCTCCTTTGCAGGCTTCGATTTCGACGGCCGGGTTGCGCCCGCCTCCAGCAATTCTTCCGGGGTCAGGCCGAGTCGCTGAATGGTGGCGGAGATCCGGGGCCATTGTTCGGCGAGAAATTTCTGACGTTCGCCCTGCCGCAACAGATCCCGCGCGCCAGCCCTGACGAACATGCCGAGCCCTCTCTTCGTCTCGACCAGCTGCTCGCCGACCAGTTGCTGATAGGCCTTCAGGACGGTGAGCGGATTGACCCGTTCGTCGGCCGCGACATTGCGCACCGAGGGCAGGGGATCGCCTTCCTTGAGGACGCCATCGAGGATCATGGCGACGACGCGATCCCGGAGTTGACGGTAAATCGGCTGACTGTCGTTCCATTCATTATCCATTCTGCGTTCCGCCACGTCTCATTTAGTGATGTAGTTAAGTATAACACTGTGGCACAGGCAAGCCTTTTTTGAGGGCAGGGATTTGCGGCCCGGTTTGCCGCACGGACACCCAACGCGGGGCGAGACCGCAAAGCTTGTCAACCGCCGGGATTGATGTTCATCCTCGACAATGTGACAGCTGCATTTCGCGGGAATCGGCAGTGAGGATGGCAGGACCCAGACGCGCGCGCTCCCCGAGGCCAAACGTTAACTGGTGCGCACTTGCGTTCCTCCTCGCATCCGTCGCCGTCGGCTTCGCGCAAGATGCGGTCCCCATTTCTCGGACCAACCGCTCCCTCCTCCAGTCGGAGATGGAAGCGCAGGTTCAGGCGCTCCGCAGGTTTAGCGCCACCGATCACCTGACCGGTGACTGGGGTGGATTGCGCCAGCGGCTCTTCGACTCGGGCGTGGAGGTGTTTGGGTTCTACAACAGCATCCTTAACGGCAACGTCAGCGGCGGGACTGACCCCGGGCACGCGACTTATGTGGACGACGCCTTCGCGGGCGTGAAATTTGACCTCGAAAAGCTCGTCGGCTGGCGCGGGGGGCTGTTCGTCGTCAGCGGGATCAACCGAAACGGCGACGATCTTACGACGCTCTACGTCGGCAGCATTTACTCGGTCCAGCAATGCGTCGGCGGGCAGCGGCCGTTTCTCTATCAGGTGTATCTGCAGCAGAAACTCGCGGACAATAAGGTCACGCTGAAGCTCGGCCGCTTCGGGGCGTCGGACGACTTCAACGCATCGCCATTCTACGGCTATTCGCTCAACAACGGCATCAATGGCGACATTCGGAATGTACTCTTCGACACACGCTTCTCGGCCTATCCATTTGCCGTCTGGGCTGCCGCGCTCTTCTACGATCCGACCCCGGAGTTCAACCTGAAGGTTGGCGTCTATCAGACCTCGGACGACATGTTTGAAAATGATGACAACGGCCTGAACTGGGGCATCGAAGACACGGATGGTTATACCGCGATCGTGCAATTCGGCTGGGCTCCGCAGTTCTGCAAGCAGGCGGTTTCGTCAAGCCGGAGCGACGGCAAAGGGAGCACGGCGACGGTCTGGAAAGGACTGCCCGGCCACTACCACATCGGCGCGACCTTCTCGCAATGGGATTTCTACCCACGCTTTGACGGCGGGTTTGAGGATCACTCCTACGGCTTTTATGTGCATGGCGATCAGATGGTCTATCAGAAGGCGCCGGGCAGCGACGAGGGGCTGTATGTGTTCCTCGCGGCGGGATATTATCCGCAGACGGAAGTCTCGATCGTCCCTTTCCAGATCAACGCCGGACTACACTACAAGGGGCTCTTTCCCGGCCTGGGCAATGACCGGACGATGCTGCACTTCATCTACGGCGATCTGAGCCGCGATTATGCGCGCCGCGTGCAAGTGCCGGGGCAGGGTCTCGCCAAATCCGAAAAGGTGCTGGAGATCGCCTACCGCTTCCAGGTGACGCCCTGGAGTTACTTTCAACCCGACCTGCAATATGTGCTCGATCCGGGCGGCACGGGTGATATTCCCGATGCTGTGGTGATCGGCGCCCAGATGGGCGTCACGTTTTAACAAGGAGAAGTCATGGCTACACCTGCTGCCCCCGACTCCGCCGCACCTGCCGCCCGGATGGATCCGCACACCGCGCGGCGCCCTATGTTCGTAACCGCCGACGGACGCAACGTTCTCTTCACCTTCGTCCTCCTGCTCCTCCTCTTTGCGCTCTGGGGATTTTGCAACGGAATGATCGACGTCATGGACAAGCACTTTCAGGAAGAGCTCCACCTCACGCTCTCGCAGTCGGCCTGGGTGCAGTTCGCGCATTATCTCGGCTATTTCCTGATGGCGATGCCGGCCGGATGGCTCGCGACGAAGCTCGGCTACAAGGGCGGCATCATCGTCGGCCTGCTCATTACCGCGGTGGGCGGCTTCTGGTTCATCCCGGCCACGCAGATCAGCGCATGGTCCAGCAGGGACGTGTCGCCACCGCGTTTGCGGCTTTCCTAGCGGTGTCTGCCTCATCGCGGCCGGGCTGACGTTTCTCGAAACGATCGCCAATCCTTACACCACCGTGCTCGGCCCTCCGCAGTACGCGGCCACTCGGATCAATCTCGCGCAATCCTCCAACGGCCTTGGCTTCCTCTTCGGGCCGATCGTCGGTGGCATCTTCTTTTATTCGAAAAACGCGGCCGGCGAGAGCACGGGGAGCCGAGACGCTCTATATCCCATACGTCGCGATCGGCGAGCTCGTGGTCGTGTGCTCGCCATCGTTTTCTTTTTCGCGCCCATGCCTGACATCAAGATGAAGGACGAGTATCACCTCGACGATTCGGCCACGGCGCTGTCCCATTCCATCTGGAGCCATCCGCATTTCTGCGATGGCGGTGCTGGCGCAGTTCTCTCTACGTCGCGGCGCAGGCGGGCATCTTCAGCTTCTTCATCAACTACATGACGTCGCAGGTGCCACCGGCGCTACCCGCTTCGTGGCAGGCGTCCTTGCCGGCTTCTCGAATACCGGTTGCTTCAGGCTGGCTTCGGGCTGGTTCGAAACGCACGCCAATGGCGACACTCGGCTTCAGCGACAAGGCGGCCTCGAATCTCGCGTCGCTCGGTTTCCTCTTCTTCCTCATCGGGCGATTCACAGGCAGCGCGGATCCTGAAGAAGTTCGCCGCCCACCAGGTGCTCGGGCTCTACGGCGTGCCGAATGTGCTGGCTTGCGTGCTGGTTTTCCTCAAGCTCGGCTGGATCTCGGTCGTGTGCGTTTTCCTGACCTACTTCTTCATGTCGATCATGTTCCCGACGATCTTCGCGCTCGGCATCTTCGGTCTCGGTCAGCGCGCCAAGAAAGCGTCCTCATTCATCGTCATGGCGATCATGGGCGGCGCGATTCTGCCCAAGGTGATGGGCGCGGTCGCGGACCATTACGATCTCTCCCGCGGCTTCATCGTGCCGATGCTCTGCTTCGCCTTCGTGGCGCTCTACGGATTCCTGTGGCCGCGCCTGAGCAATTCTGAAGGCGCGGTCAGTGTGTCAACTTCCGGCGGCCATTAGATGAAAGCGCGCTTTGATCTCGATCACACCGAGTTCGCAGCCGAACCACGCTTTGCCCCGATCGCGCTTGAGCTGAGCGCGCTCTCGCCGATCGATTCGGGCACGTCGTTCAATCGTTATTGCCGCGAGGCCTGCCGGCTGTGGGCCCGGGAATTTCCGGACGGCATCGGCGAGACCGGGCAGTTCGGGCGCTTGCTTGAGCGCATCGAGCAGACCGAAGGCAACGTTATTCGCACCGGCTGGGGCGGCGTCGTGATCACGCTGCACGAACATCCTCGCGTGGAGAAATATCTGGTGGTGCGAAAAGGCGGCTACCTTGCGCTCGAGATGCACGCGCTAAAAAACGAGCGCCTCGAGGTGCGCGAGGGGGCCGGGCTCATCCTCTGGCGCAAGCCTGACGAACAGTCGCTCACCGTCGAGGTGCTCCAGCCCGGCGCCGGGTTTCACTTCGAACCGGGAATCGAGCATTGCATGATCGGCACGGAAGACCTGCTCGCTTTCGAGCGCTCGATCGACCCGAAAGGAATGGATCAGGATCTGATCTTCATCTACGAAACGGATGCAACGCCCGCGCCCGACGCGAACTGATGCCTGCTGACTTCTATGCCTTCGGCGAAATCCTCTGGGATTGTCTCCCTTCCGGGAAACACGCCGGCGGCGCGCCCTTCAACGTCACCGCGCATCTGGCGCAGATCGGCGTCTCCTCGGCGTTGATTTCTTGCGTCGGGCGGGACTCGTTAGGCGACGAAATTCTTGCGGTGGCACAAGACAAAGGCGTCAATGTGGACTTCGTCACCCGCGCCCGCATCGGTTTGCCGACCGGGACGGTGCTCGTCACGCTCGATAAAAACGGCAACGCCACCTACGAGCTCGTGCAGCCCGCCGCCTGGGATGAGATCCGCGTTCCGCCAGAAGCCCTCGCCGCCGTTGACGCCGCGCGCGCCTTCATCTACGGCTCGCTCGCCGGCCGCTCGCCCTACAATCTCGAGCAACTCGATCGTCTCCTGAACGTTAAAGGCCCGCTCAAGTTCTTCGACGTGAACCTGCGCCCGCCCTTCGCTGATCCGGCGCTCGTAATGGAGCTCGCGAAGCGCGCCGATGTCCTGAAGCTGAACGACGGCGAAGTCGGCCGGCTCGCCGCCTGGGTCCGCACCGGCGAAGGTTCGCCCGAAACCCCGCGGACTGACGAAGGAATCGCGCGCGCGTGCGAAACGCTCGCTGGAGCAACGAACGTTTCCCGCATTTGCGTAACGCGCGCCGAAGACGGCGCCGCACTCTGGGATCGCGGCCGGCTCACAACCGCGCCGGCTCCGCAAGTGGAAGTGCGAGACACGGTCGGCGCGGGCGATGCCTTCATGGCTGGCCTGATGGTCGGCCTCACGCGCGGTACGGAACCGCGCAAGGTGCTCGAAGACGCCTGCCGCCTCGGCGCCTATGTCGCCTCGCACTACGGCGCCACGCCGTTGCTCCCGGCCGAACTCACACAGCCTCTGCGCTGAGGTCGACCCCGCCGTCAGCGGACGCTATTTGTCGTCGGGGTTGATGACCTTGAAGGCCAGCGCCGCGACCAATCCGCCCGCGAGATCGGCGACGATGTGCATCCAGATCTGCGGGAGATTCACGAGGTGCATGAGCCCGAGGCCGAGCGCGACCGCGGGGTTGAAAGCGCCGCCCGAGATCGAGCCGACGGAGAACGCGCCCACCATCACGGTCATGCCGATGGCGAGACCATAGAAGGAGTTGTTCGCGTTGCCTTTGGCGGTGGCGGAATTCAAAACCACATAGGCGAGCGCGAAGGTGAAGAGAAACTCGGCCGCGAAGATTTGCGGGAGATTCGTGAGCTCCATCGGCGAGCCGCTCTTGCCGACGAGGAACATAGCCACAAACGCCGCCGCCGCGCCCGCGGCGAACTGGGCGATCCAATAGGGCACGACGTCCTTCGCCTCGCACCGGCCGCGGATGAAGACGGCGAGTGTGACCGCGGGGTTCAAATGGCCGCCGGAGACGTGGCCCGCGGCATAGACCATGACCATAAGGACCGCGCCAATCGCGAGCGGCGCGATCACACCGGTTGCGGCAGGAATCACGGTACAACCGACGGTAAGCACCAGAAAAAAGGTGCCGATGAATTCTGCGATGTATTTGTTCATTCTTTGGGGTGGGATGGGAGGTTGGGGACCGCGATCGCGGTTGGGCGGCCGTCGCGGCCGCACCCGAGTAAAGTGCGCCGCGCTTCCGTTGGTCAAGCGCCTAAAATGCCGCCCTTCGCGACGTCCCCTTCAATTCTCCGCGTCACGCCTGTAGCCGCCAGTGCCCGACGGGACGTGCGGCACACACACAAGGGCCACAGGCCCGCGACTATAATCCCGTCAGTCCGGATACTTGTCCGCGCCCTGCACTCACAGGAACGGCTGGAGGTCGGGAATTTCTGCCGCGCGCAAGGCCCGCCGATCTTGCTGGCGGATCGGCCGCCCTTCATCCCTCGCGGCCGAACCCCGGATCGCTTCCGTTGGGTTATCTTTTGCCGGTCTCTCCGCGATCGCCCTGGCCTTTGGGCACTTTGGTTTTTGATTGGCGCCGCCGATCGGCGGCCAGCGAGCGACCCACATTCACCTCGGTCTTGAATTCACCTTTCTTATTCCGCCGCAAATAGCGGCGATCGCCTTTGCGTGGCTCGAGCACTGTCCGCTTGCTCGTCTTCCTTGCCGTGGTGCGCTTCTTTGCGGCGGTGGTTTTTCGGCTGGTCGTTTTCTTCGCGCCGGATTTTTTGCTGCTCATGGTTTTGCGTGTGGCCATATATTGGATTCGCACTACGCGCTTCGATGGGCCTTACCGCTGCCGGTGTTTTCGCAGCGGCGATCTCATCTCCTGTCCGCCGTTCGCGCTCGGGAGCGACCTGACTAGCGTGCCTGGACGCTCAGCTCCCAACGGTAACCATCGGGATCACGGAACCAGAGCCCCATGTTCCGGGAACCGGGCGCTTCCGGTCCGATCTCGTCTCCCGGATCTTCGAGCGCCGCGCCGATGCTCTGCAGATGCGCAAGGGCTTTGCGCAGCGCGGTCATGTTCGGCAGATGAAACGACATGTGTTCGAAGGTCTGCGGCGCGGGCTTCCCTTTGTGCAGCGCGATCGTGACGTTGTCGTTGCCGACCGCGATGCCCCCGGCGAATTCGAATTGCTTCTCCAGCCCGAGGGCGGTTCCCCACCACTGCGCGCTCTTCCGCGGGTCACGCACCGCCAACCCAAAATGCCCCACCACGCCGAGTGTAAAGGGCACTTTCCTGGCGCGCTTTTTCGCCCCGGCTTGTTTCGCCATGAGTGAATTTCAACCACACCTGGCCGGTGCCGTCGACGCCATAACGCAGCCGCAGGAGCGTGAGCAGAAGTCTCAGTTTCATAACGTTAACCCTCGCCGGCAGATACTCCGCTGGAGAAGGGACTTCGGTTCCGCGCCCCGACCGCGCCCGGTTATCTCCTCCGCCCTTCCTTCTCGCGAGGGTGGATCTCCAAGGTTTGGACGAGCGAGCGCCAGTCCCGCTTTTCTTCCTCGGAGTCACGCACCACGGCGCGCTCGCATTCGGTCGGCACAGGCATGGCCAACGCCTCGCCGCAGCGCTCGATCAGCTCTTCCACGGAGTCGCAGCGCAGGCCGAAATCGGTATGGAAATCGGCGTTCAGGTCGCTCTTCAACCCGACCACCACGCATCCCGCCACGAGTGCTTCCTTCGGCGGGCGCGGCGATCCTTCTTTGTCGTTGCCGCGACAAACGAAGACTTTCGCGCTCTTCAACATTTCTGCGACCTCCGCCTCGGGACGGCCGATAACCTCAACCACTTTGTCGCCATACCGCTCGCGCAGCAACGCCGCAGTTTCGGGATGTTTGTGCGGCCGGGTCATGTAGCAGATCAAGTCCTGCTTCGGCCGGCCGTCATACTCAAACACGGAACGATTGATGCCGGGGCGGATTAGCGACGTCGGCATCCCCGGGTGCTGGGCGGCGACCCAGTTGGTCAGGGCGTGGGAGCGACAGACCGTGAGGTCGGCCTGCGGAGAAACGTCACCATACTTTCCCAGGGCAAAACAAATCTGGAAGGCATCCACGTTCTGCGGCTGATGGATCTCGGGATAGACCACGAGGTCCGGCGCATAGGAACCCTCATACAGCGCACAAGTATGCTGGAACCACGTCGCCAGTTGGGGCTCGTGGAAGGGCGCGATGCGGCTGCACCCGAGCCGGTCGAGCGCTTCGCAGGCGGTGTAGAGCGATTTGACGCCGCCCCCTTCCCAGGGCGGCGCATGGACCACGGATTTAAGCGGGCGCATGAGCGGCTCTTTATTACGCCAGAATCGCCTCCACCGCCGCCGCCACGTGGATCATCGTCGTATCGAGAAAGGTGATTCCCTCCGGTTCAGCCCCGCGGAGCAGGAGCGGCAATTCCGTTCCCGCCAGCAGCACCGCCTCGATCGCCTCCTCCCGTCGCAGCCGCTCGATGATCCGGAGGAGCGCCAGGCGCGTCTCTGCCAGGAACCGGTTCTGGAGCAGCTCGCCGATGTATTTCTCGTGAATGAGCACCCGCTCCTCCTCGCCCGGCACCACCAGTTCCAACCCCGCGCGCGCAAACACCTCCGGGTAAAACCGCCCGCGCATCGTGAAGCCGGTGCCGAGCAGCCCCAGCCGTTTCCATCCCAGCGCCCGCGCCCGCTCGCACGCCGCCTCCACCAGGCTCAGCAATGGAATGGCCGACCGCGCCTGCACCTCATCGAAGACAATGTGCGGCGTATTCGCAGCCAGCAATGCCACCTCCGCGCCCGCCCGCACCAGCCGCTCGATCGAGCCCGCCAGGTAATCCGTCAGCGCTGCCAGGTCGTTTCGATCCAACATCGCGATCGCCCGGTTCACATCGATGCTGTCGATGATGAGGTGCGGCGCGCTTCCATCCGGTACCCGCGCCCGATACCCCTCGAGGATGAACCGGTAATACTCGATCGTCGATTCCGGTCCGATCCCACCTACGATTCCCAGCGTCTTCATCTCGGTGCCGGGCAGAGCCTAACACACCCGCGCCCGGAGCACAGAGGATGCAAACCATGTCCCGGCCGAGGGAACGTTGAAGGTGAGCTTCGAACTGCAGCCGTCGAGCCGGCGTCCGGCGCCTTGGGCAGCGTCCGGGCATCCCGGCTTTCATATACGCCCAAGGTCGTACATCCGGCTTCGACCCCGCCCGGCATATTTGCGCTGTACCCAAACACATAAACAACAGAACCATCCCATGAAACATCTCCGAATATCCCTCCAAACCATCGGGGCCGCGCTGCTGCTCGTCCTCGCGATTGGCTGCGCGACCACCGCCTCCCAGAGCACCACCGACATGCTCGTCGCTGCCGGCTTCAAACGCGTCGCCGCAGATACACCCCAGAAGCTGACGCTCCTGCAATCGCTCCCGGCCGGGCAGATCTCCTTGATCACCTGGAAAGGGAAACAGTTCTACGTCCAGCCCGACGTGCCGAACAACCAGGCGCTCGTCGGAACGCCCACGGAATACCAGGCCTACCAGCAGATCCGCATCGCCAAACAGATGAGCAATGACAACCTGATGGCGGCGCAAATGAACCAGGCCGCGATGGATCCTTGGGGTTCCGCCTGGGGTCCGAGCTTCTACGGCGGTTTCTACGGCCGCGGTTGGCGCTAAGCGATCTCTCCCCCGAACAAACAGGACAACAATACCAAGCTCCGCTCGGCGATCACCCGCTCCCCCGCGGCGTCGAGCGGGCTTGGGTGTTGATTGGAGCCTGATTCACGGCTGCAGCTGACTCCGCCACCGATGTGATCGCTGCTGTTCGCCAATTCACGACGCGAGGCGCATACGCGCCATGAATTTCCAGCTTTTCTCTGCTTGATCGACGACACCGGCCTCTCGCCGGTCGGCTTTCGCTGTGTCCAGTCTCCAGGCCAGCGCATCACCCCCAACCCGAAGAAACCAAATAGAACCAAACAATGAAACTACTCAGACACACGCTTGTCCTGATGTCGGCGCTGGCGCTCGCGTCAGTGGCCCACGCGCAGACCAAGAAACCGAACATCCTCTTCATCATGGGCGATGACATCGGCATGTGGAATATCGGCGCCTACCATCGCGGCATGATGGCGGGGCGGACGCCGAACCTCGACAAGACTGGCCAAGGAAGGCATGCTCTTCACCGACTACTACGCCGAAGCGAGTTGCACGGCGGGGCGCGCCAACTTCATCACCGGCCAGTTGCCCATCCGCACCGGCATGACCACCGTCGGCCAGGCGGGTGCGCAGACCGGTCTGCCCGCGGAAGCCTGCACCATCGCCACCGCGCTCAAGGCGCTGGGCTATGCCACCGGCCAGTTCGGCAAGAACCACCTCGGCGACCGCAATGAGTTCCTGCCCGACCGTCCACGGCTTCGATGAATTCTTCGGCTACCTGTATCACCTCGATGCGATGGAAGACCCCGCGCATCCGAACTACCCGCAGGACCTGCTCGACAAGGTCGGCCCGCGCAACATGGTCCACTCGCTGGGCCACCGACCGTGGACGACCCGACCGAGATGCCGCGCTGGGGCAAGATCGGCAAGCAGAAGATCGAGGACGCCGGCACGCTCTATCCCAAGCGGATGGAGACCGTGGACGACGAAATCCGCGACTTCGCCCTGAAGTTCATCGACAAGGCCAAGGACGACGGCAAGCCGTTCTTCTGCTGGCTCAACCCGACGCGCATGCACATCGTCACGCATCTCTCCGAGAAGTGGAAGGCGACGCGCAACTCGAAGAACGGCTGGTCGATTCAGGAAGCCGGCATGGCCCAGCTCGACGACGACATCGGCCTCGTGCTGAAGAAGCTCAAGGACATCGGCGAAGACGAGAACACCATCGTCGTCTTCACCACCGACAACGGCACCGAAGTCTTCACCTGGCCCGACGGCGGCACGACGCCGTTCGCGCAATGCAAAGGCACGATCATGGAAGGCGGCTTCCGCGTTCCGTGCATCGCCCGCTGGCCCGGCAAGATCCCGGCGGACACCGTGCAGAATGGCCTCATGTCCGGCCTGGACTGGTTCCCCACCTTCCTCGCCGCCGCCGGCAATACCACCATCACCGACGACCTGCTCAAGGGCGTGAAGCTCGGCGACCGGACCTACAAGAACCATCTCGATGGCTACAACCAGTTGGACCTGATCACCGGCAAAGGCGAGTCCACGCGTCACGAGATCTTCTACCTCGGCGAAAGCACCGTCGGCGCGGTGCGCATCGACGACTACAAGTTTCGCTTCATCGACCAGCCCCAGGGCTGGCTCGGCGCAAAGACCCATGTGGACGTGCCGTCATCACCAACCTGCGCCTCGATCCGTTCGAGCGCATGGGCTGGCCGAACAACGGCACCAAGGAAGGCGGCCAAGGCTACTTCGATTGGTTCAAGTACGAGTTCTGGCGCTTCGTCTTCGTCCAGCAGGTGGTGGGCAAGGCGCTCCAGACCTTCCTCGAGTATCCGCCGATGCAGAAGGGCGCGAGCTTCAACCTCGACGCCGTGAAAGCGGAGATGGCGAAGCGCATGCAACAGGCCGAAGCCGCCAGCAAAGGCCCCGGCCAGTAATCGCTGTGAAACGCGCGGGCCGCTCTCCGCACGAGGCGGCCCGCGACTTCGCCAGCGAACCGAAGACCAAGAAACTAATCCATGAAACCAGTCCGTGGCACGTTTGCTCTCGCTGGCGATGATCGTCGCTGGCCACACCACCACCCACGCCCAGGACCCGCTCCCGTCGTGGAACGACGACCGCCCCAAAGAAAGCGATCATCGCCTTCGTCGAAAAGGTAACCAAGGAAGGCTCGTCCGATTTCGTCCCGCCTAACGAGCGCATCGCGACCTTCGATAATGACGGCACGCTCTGGGCCGAGCAGCCGATGTATTTCCAACTCCTCTTCGCGCTCGACCGCGTGAAGGTGCTCGCGCCGCAGCATCCGGAGTGGAAAGACGACAGGAACCATTTGCCTCGTTGCTCAAAGGCGACGTGAAAGCCGCGCTCGCCGGCGGCGAACCGGCCATCGCGAAAATCGTCATGGTCACGCACGCCGGCATGACGACGGACAGAATTCGAGCAAGATCGTCCAGGACTGGATCGCGACCGCGCAAGCATCCGAAATTCAAGCGGCCGCTCACCGAGATGCGTCTATCAGCCGATGATCGAACTGCTCGCCTACCTGCGGGCCAATGGCTTCAAGACCTTCATCGTCTCCGGCGGCGGCATCGAGTTCATGCGTCCGTGGACGGAGAAAGTGTACGGCATCCCGCCGGAGCAAGTCGTCGGCAGCAGCGGCAAAACGCAAGTACGAGATGAAAGACGGCAAACCGGTGCTCGATGAAACTGCCGGAGATCAATTTCATCGACGACAAGGCCGGCAAGCCGGTCGGCATCAACGCACACATCGGCCGCCGCCCCATCGCCGCCTTCGGCAACTCCGACGGCGACCAGCAAATGCTGGAATGGACCCAGGCGGGCAGCGGTGCGCGCTTGATGGCGCTCGTCCATCACGATGACGCCACGCGCGAGTTTGCCTACGGAGCCGAGTCGCACATCGGTACATTCAGTGACGCGCTCATGGGAGAGGCGAAGAAGAACGGCTGGACTGTCGTGAGCATGAAGGACGACTGGAAGACGATCTTCCCGACGAAAAAAGAGAACTGATTTCTCGCCGCGGCCAGACACGGCGCTCGGCTCCGCAGGATCACTCAATTCGATCTTCCTGGCACGGGCGTGGAAGCAGACGCCAATCCGGACGCTGCGACCGTCCGCGCCGACGAGGCTCATCAGTCGCCATGCGCGGATGATGGGATCGCTTGATCCGGCGGCGGGAACCGGAGAACGTCACCCGCGTGCGGGCTCCATCCTTGCCGTTGGTTTCGCGCTCCAGAGTTCGCCGCCGTGCTCGCGAGCGGAGCGGCGCCGCCACGGGGGCTCCTCAATGACCGGACCCAGCCGGCGAACCGGCGCATTCGCGCCGCTGAAATTTACAGTTCGCAAAGGGGCCAGGTGGTTGGATCCTTGTCAGACTGGTCTCTGGAATTGACCGTGAAAACCACATCGTCATGAACGGGACGGAACGAGCTTTCTCCTTTCCTCGCACTACGCTGTGGGTGCTGGTCAGCGCCGCCTGCTATTATCTTGCGACGCAGATCGCCTGGGCGCTTTGTTTTCCGAACAGCAAGGTTTCTCTCTTTTTCCCTCCCCACGCGGTTCTTGTTTCGGTGCTGCTGCTCGTCCCGACCCGGCACTGGTGGGCCTACACCCTCGCCGCCGCCGGCGCTCATTTTCTGGCGACCCAGCAGGCACATTGGCCGCCGCTATACTCATTGCACTGCGAGGCTTTTGACGCCGTGCAGAATGTATTGCTGGCGGCCGGAATTCGCATCTTCATCAAGTCGCCGTGGGCCCGTCTCACGCTTCGTGATGCCATCGTCTTTGTCCTGATCGCGGCCGTCATCGTTCCTTTCGGCACGGCGTTCTGGGGGGCCGCCTTCACCATCTCGAATCATTTCGGAACGGATTACTGGGTCGAGTGGCGCAACCTGGGCATCTCCAACGCCGTCACGGCGATCGTGCTGTTGCCAGCCATCCTTTTGGGTATCTCTCATTTGTCCGCCCGGTGGGTAAAGGTCGCATCAGGGAGGCTGCTTGAGGCGGGGCTTCTCGGCGCGGGCATTGTGATAGTCGGATATCTTCGCCTTCGCCAGAACGCCGGCCGGGCCGGAGACCTCGCCGGCGCTGCTTTATGCGCCGATCCCTCTGCTCATCTGGGCGGCGCTGCGTTTCGGACTTGGCGGAATGAGTGCCTCGATGCTGGCCATTACGTTCCAGGCGATTTGGGGAACGATGCACGGGCGTGGTCCGTTCCTCGCGCAAGCCCCCGCTGAAAATGCACTCGCGTTGCAGATGTTCCTCTTGTTCACGGCCACCCCGCTCATGTTACTGGCGGTGGTCATTGAGGAGCAAAGTCGCGCGCAGCGCGCGATTCGCGAAAGCGAAGCGTTGAATCGCGGGGTCATCAATTCGCTGACCAGTCTCGTCATCATCCTGGATCGATCGGGTCGCGTCATTGCCACCAACGATGCCTGGCGGACGTCCGCGCCGTTGGGGGGTGTTCCGACGCCAGGTGCGGAAGTCGGCGTAGATTATCTGGTAGCATGCCGTCACGGCGCACGCGCTGGAGATCATTCCTGCGCCGAGGTGCTGGCGGGCATCGAATCCGTTCTCTCGGGCCGGGAGTGGCAGTTTCAAAAGGAGTATCCTGCCGTCACCTCTGACGGAACCTTCTGGTTTGATGTCATGATCCTTCCCTTGCGGAGCGAAGCGGGAGGCGCGGTGATCACCCAGAGGGACATCACCCTCCGCAAGCAGGCCGAGGCCGAGGCGCAGCAGCTCCGCCAGGAACTCGCTCACGCCAGCCGGGTGACGACGCTCGGGCAACTGGCTTCCTCGCTGGCTCACGAACTGAACCAACCGCTCGCCGCGATCCTCAGTAACGCCCAAGCCGCGCTGCGCTTCCTCAACGCCGATCCGACCGAAGTGGGCGAAGTGCGCGACATCCTTAAGGACATCGCCTCGGACGATCGCCGCGCCAGCCAGATCATCAGCCGGATGCGCGCCATGTTGAAAAAAGGCGAGACGCAAATGGAGTCACGCGATCTCAACGCCGATGTCCATCAGGCTCTCCTGCTCCTCCGCGGCGATCTCGTGGCGCGCAACGTATCGGTGGACACGCAACTTTCGCCCGATTTGCCGCCGGTTCGCATCGATCAGGTCCAGTTCCAGCAAGTGCTGCTCAATCTCGTCATCAACGGCTGCGATGCGATGCAGGCGAACGTGCCGGACGAACGCCGCCTCGTCATCGAAACCGCGCGCGACGGCTCCGGGATAATCCGCGTTTCGGTCACCGACCGCGGCGCCGGCATCGCGCCTGAAATGCTGGAGCGCATCTTCGAGCCATTCTATACCACCAAGGCGCAGGGCATGGGACTCGGCCTTCCGATTTGCCGGACGATCATCGAGGCGCACGGCGGCCGGCTCTGGGCGGAAAATAACGCGGAACGAGGGGCAACATTTCACTTCACGCTGCCGGTGGAACGTGGCGAGGGGGTATTGTCGTGATAACCTCGGTTATCTCCCGAGATAAGACGCCTGACCACCTGTCGCTGCAAAGCCGGTCCAAAACATGAAGGTAAAACCGCCGACCCAAGCATCCGCCGTCATGAGCATGCCCGGCACGCGCTACCATCCGGACTGCCGGTTGGTCACGTGGCATCCACATGGTGTCCTCGACGACGTCCTCGCGGATCAGATCGTGGAGTTCATGGAGTCGACGGAGCGGATCCTCGGAAAACCCTTTCACCGATTCACGGATCTTTCCGGCCTCGATCGCATCAACATCAATCTGAATCACGTCTTCGAAATCGTCCGGCGACGAAAAAAAGGCTACCGTGGGGCAAAGGTAAAATCGGCATTTTACGCGGTGCGCCTGATCAGCATCACCATTGCCCGGATGTATCAGGAACTCATGCTGGAGTCCGCCATTGAGGTGGGCGTGTTTCGCGACCGGGCCGTCGCGGCGGAGTGGCTGGGCGTCCCTGGGGCAGTTCTCAAACCACCGGCGGCAAAGTGATCAGGAAAATGCAGCTCACTCTCCCTCTCTGGCAGGCGGCTTCAGGACCTTTCGGTGAAAGTTGCGCTGAGCTAGTGAAGGCGGGCTTCGATGATCGAGAAGTCGTCGTCTAGCTGCGCCGAACCGCGGAGTTCGCGGACGTGGGCGAGGAGAGCATCCATGACATTTTCCTCGCGCTGAGTGAGGGCGGCGAGATGGGCGATGCAATCCGTCAGATTCCAGACGGGGAGCTTGTCGCGGCGGATTTCAAAGATCCCATCGCTAAAGATGAAGAGCCGTGCGCCGGGCGGGATGGGCGAAGTCACGGCGGAAAACTGCATTCCAAGCGCGATGCCCATGACTGGACCGGTGGCGGGAAAGGTCAGAGGTGACGATGCACCGGGTGCGATGACGACGGCCGCGGGGTGACCGCCGCTGGCGTAGGTAAGCGCCCGGCTCGCGGTGTGATAGACGCCATACCAGATGGTGTAGTATTTGCTGCCGTGCTGCGCACCTTGGAACGCCTGGTTGAGCGCGGTTAGAACCTGATCCGGGCTGGCGCAAATCGGCGCCCGCGAGGGACCCAGCGCGGATGACATTGGTGATGGTGACGGCAAGCAGCGCGGAGTCGAGGCCGTGGCCAGTGACATCGATGAGATAAAGAGCGAGGTGATCCTCATCCACCCAGTGGTAGCCGACAGTGTCGCCGCCAAGCGTGGTGGACGGAATGTAACGCCAATCGACGGCGACCTTGCTGTCGGTGTCCGAGATGGGTGGCGGGATGCAACCGCGAACGTATTTGATGCCGGCGGCAATCTCGTCGCGCATGCGTTCGTTGCCGAGTTCCTTGAGCAAGGCCGCGGCCTCGCGGAGGTCGGGCGTCTGGAGTCCTTCCGTAAAAACGCCGAGCGCGGTGGTGAGCGGGGTGAAGGCTTCGTGCCCCCGGCCCTGTTGGTGGCAGAGCCGGGCGAGGCTCACCGTGGCGCGCAGTTCCCAAGCGCGGCTGTGCTGATTCCGGGCGATGTCGATCGCACGGCGGAAGCAGGCCTCGGCAGCGGTTTCGTCGCTGGCTTCGGCGAGGTGCAATTCACCGCGGAGTCGGTGCAACTCGGCCTCCTGGAATCGCTCGTCGTTTTCCTCCACGAAGAGGAACGCCTCATTGAAAGCGAGGCGGGCCTCGTCGAAGCGGCCCATTTTCGCAAAGGCCTTGCCGAGGATGCTGAGGTAAAAGGGCAGACCGAGGATGGCGCCGGAGGCGCGATAAGCGTCGAGACCCTTTTGGAACAGGCTCAGACCTTCTTCCGTCTGCTCGCGGAGGAGGAGGCCAGCGCCGGCGTAGAGCGACCCCGAGGCGTGCCAGAAAAGAAAACCCTGCTCGGTGGCGACGCGCATTTCCTCTTCGCCCGCGGCTTGCGTCTGCGCGCCAAGCCGGCAGTGCTGATACAGCCAGCCGGTGTGATGCAGCGCGTATTCGAGGCTGAACGGATGCTGCAGACTGCGCGCCAGTTCACGAGCCTCGCTGTTCAGCGCGAACGCGCGATCGATGGCGCCGAGGTGCCAGCAGGCGAGCGCGAGATAACAACGATGCGTGACACCGGAATTCTCGCCGGTCCGGGCCGCCCAGAACGCGGTGCGCGCGCGGTCATCGTAGTTGGCGAGGGCCCGCGCGCAGCTCTCATGCGCGCCCGCGAAGTCGCCGCGATAGAGCTTCGTGAGTCCTTCGAGGAAGAGCGCTTCCATGAGGATGCCGGGATCGCCGACCTGCCCGGCAAACTGCATCGCCTGCGCCGCCAGATCGGTGCACAGCCGGAAATTGCCGCGGACGATATGGTAGGCAAAGTGGCCGCGCATCATCGTGAAGGTCTGAGTCGTTTCTCCGCCCCGCTCGGCGAGCGCGCGGGCGCGGTGAAAGATCGGGCCGACTTCCGGAGCAGCGTAACCGCGCGCCGCAATGTAAGCGGTGCCGAGCGGGCCGAGGAGCTCCAGTTCCCGGGCATCGCGCGCGGCGGATTCGTCGAGCGTAAGCAGCATTTCCAAACCGCGATTGAGGTGGCTGATCGCCTCGATATTGGCGAACCGTTCGTGCGACCGCTGCCCCGCCCGGAGCCAGTAACCGACAGCCTTCTCCACCAGCCCTGCCTCGGTAAAATGCAGCGCGAGCAGTTCGGGCTGGTTCTCGGCGGATAGCGGAAAGCTCGCTTCCATCACCTCGGCGACCTGCCGGTGAAACTGCCGCCGCTGCGTCTCTTCGAGCGCGTTTTGCAGCGCTTCCTCGAGCAGCGCATGCTTGAACAGATAGGCGCAGCGCGGCGGCGAGCCTTTGCTAAAGAGGATCTCCGCGTCCGCGAGCTTGGCCAGTTCGGCCTGCAGCGTCGGCTCATCCACGCTTACCACGGCGGCGAGCATCTCGTATTGAAATTCGCGCCCGAGTATGGCCGCGAATTGCGCCACCTCGCGGTTGCTCGACATGCGATCCAGCCGCGCCATGACCAATTGCTGGAGTGTGGCCGGGATTTCCTGCGCGCGCTCCTGCTCGAAGATCGCCGATTCGCGCGCCATCCGCGTGAATTCCTCGACGAGCAACGGCACGCCGCCGGTGCGCTCGTAGATTTGCGCGACCAGCAAATCGGGCAGGACGCCGCCCGCGCTCTTGCGCATCAACTCGGCGACCTGCCGCCGTGTCAGGCGATTGAGCGCGAGGCTGGTCTGGTGGGCCACCGCGGGCCACGGCGTGCGAAATTCCGGCCGGAAGGTGAGCACGGTGAGAATCCGATCGTGCAGTCCTTCGGCGATGAATTGCCCGAGGAATTCGAGACTCGACGCGTCGATCCAATGCAGGTCTTCGACGACAAACAGAATCGGCTGCCGGCGCGAGCAGGCGCGCAACCACTCATGCACGGCGCGGAATGTTTCCTCGCGTTCGCGCATCGGTGTGAGTCCCGTCGCGGGATAACGCTGGTCCGGCGGGAGGAAGAGGAGTTTGGCGAAAAGCGCGACCACTTCCGGGCGGTCGAGGCCGCAATCTTCCAGGTGCCGCGCCAGCCGGTCGAAGCGCGCCGCCGTTGATTCCTCGTGATCGAAATCGAGGAGCCGTGCGAGATGCTCGGCGGCTGGATGCAATTCCGTGTTTTGAAAACGCTGCGAGCAACGCCACTCGATGACTGCCGACCGGGCGCCCGGCACCCGCACCGCCCGCTTCGTCCAGCACGAGTTGCTCGACGGTCCGCACGAGACGCGATTTGCCGAGGCCTGCTTCGCCGATGATCAGCATCACCTGTCCCATGCCGTCCTGCGCCTGTTCCCAGCGATCCGCGAGCAAGCTGACTTCGGTATCGCGCCCGGTCAGCGGCGTGAGCGTCGTCGCAAAGCCACCCCGGTTTTCGGAATCGACGTGCGTGCGCCCGAGCGGGTTAAGGTTGGTAATCTCGGTTAAGTCCACGGCATTACGAGCGCTCGCCAGCGCAGACGCGCGTCAGCCTTAGGAAGGCGGCGATCAAGTCGCTGACCAGCTTGCGGCCTCGCGCCTGCAACGGTCCCATGCCGCGGCCCGGCAGGAACCAGATCCCCTTATCCTTGTCCCGGCAGTAAACAACATTCACGCCGTCGCTGGCCACGGCGTGGTGAAACGTGGAGCCCGGGTGCTCGCCCAGGAAGCGGAAGAACGCCTCCCGCCACGGATCATCCGCAAACTTAAAAAGTCCCTCCCCGAGCTTCCTCAGCTCTTCCAGGCTGATCGTGCGGATAGTTTTCGCCATCGATTTGCGGCGTTCTTCGGTGACGTGCTCGAAGTCGAATTTTTCAAAAGCCATAAGATATCTCGTTTTGTTTAGTTGGATCCACCGCCTGCAGCCTATCGGACCTTGGTCGTATTCCGGATCCGCGATCCGATGGGGACACTCTACATCAAGGCCCGGGATGAAACTGCTCCTCCATGAAATCCGCCGCAACCCGCTGCTTTGGTTGCTGGCTTTTGTTCCGGTGGTGTTCATCGTCGAGAAGCTGCGACCGGAAGCTTACACGCTTCATTTCGTACTCGCGGTGCTGGCGATTATTCCGCTGGCCGCCCTGCTTAGTCACGCCACCGAGTCGGTGGCGGCGAAGACGGGCGATTCGATTGGCGGCTTGCTCAATTCCACGCTCGGAAATCTCACCGAGTTGGTGATCGCGATCACCGCCTTGCAGGCGGGCCAATACACGCTCGTGAAAGCGTCGATCGCCGGCGCCATCGTCACCAACACCCTTTTCATGCTCGGCGGTTCGTTCCTGCTGGGCGGACTGCGCTACCACACCCAGGAATTCAATCGCGCCGGGGCGCGATTTCAAGCCGGCCTCCTTTTTCTGGCGACGGTGGCGCTCCTGATTCCCTCCACGATTGGTGCGCGGGCGGGGACACAGAACGCGCGGTTCACCCAGGACCTCAGTATCGCGCTCGCCGTGTTGCTTCTGATCGCTTATGGGCTCGGCCTCCTCTTCTCCCTCAAGACGCACCGCGAGATATTCGCCGGCGGCGCCGAGGAAACGGAAGCGGCCTGGCCCATCCGGCTGGCGCTCGCGACTCTCGCCGGCGTCACGATCCTGGTCGCGTTGGTGAGCGAAGTGTTTGTCGGTTCCGTGCAGGAGGCCGCCATCTCCTTCGGGATGACTCCCGCTTTCGTGGGGTTCATCGTGGTTGCGCTCGTGGGGGCGGCGGCGGAAATGGCGGCCTCGTTCTCCGCCGCGCGCAAGAACCACCTTGATCTGAGCGTCAGCGTTTCGTTGGGCAGCGCCGCCCAGATCGCCTTGTTTGTCGCGCCGGTCCTGGTCCTGCTCAGTTACTTCATTGGCCCGGCACCGATGGATTTGAATTTCTGGCCGGGTGCGGTCGCGATGGTGTTTTTCGCCACGCTCACGGCTGCGCTCGTGACCAACTCGGGGCGTTCAGCCTGGTTTGTGGGAGTGCTCGTGCTGATGGTTTACTTCATGTTTGCCACCACGCTTTACCTGCTACCTCCGGCAGAAGACGCCGCCGCCACGTCGACCTCAGCGCCTGCGCGGTAGGTCGGCCCCGGTGGGCAAACAGTCACGTCTCGGTCACCGCTCGCTTCGCGCTAGTTCATACTTTTGCGCAGATCGATCTAACTGGAACGGCCGGCGCGACGCGACGCCAGCCTGAGGGATCAGTTCGCGAGGATGGTAAAGTCGCGGTTCGCTTTGCGCACGGCCGGCTGGTCGGTCACGATGATCGTCGCGCCGGGGCTGAGGACGTCATAGATCTTCGAGGCAAACTCGGGCGAGACCGCGATCCGCGATTCGAGGTCGCGCGACGTGACATCCTTGTCGCTGACGTTCATCCAGCGGCGGCCTTCCCGGCCCGGCGCCCAGGCGCTGGCGGAGCCGCTCACGCCTTCCAGCATGGTGAAAACATGATCGCCGAGCGGGCCTCGGACCTCGAGCGCAGCGCGCCCGATCGGCTCGCCATTGCGGTAAACATAGAGCGCACGGTCGGCCCCGCTCACCAGCACGGTGACCGGTCCCTCGGTGCTGCGTTCCGGAGCCCATTGGTATTCGCCGGTCTCAAGCGGACGCACCATCTCCGGCGTGAAATCCTTCGGCGCGAGCATGACACCCGGATTGGCGGCGAGGTGAGGCTGCGGGCTGGTTTCATCGCCGATGACGACCGTGCCGCCCCGCGGCGTGATGGAGAAGAGCAGTTGCGAGAAATCGTAGGGCAGCCGGATGCATCCGTGGCTGGCGGGATAGCCCGGCAGATTCCCCGAATGCATGGCGATGCCGCTCCAGGTGAGCCGCTGCATGTTCGGCATCGGGGCGTTGTTGTATTTCTTGGAGCGATGCGTGGTCTGCTTTTCAAGGATCGTGAAAACGCCGGTCGGGGTGCTGTGTCCCTTCGCTCCGGTGCTGACGGACGAACGCCCGACGAGGATGCCGTTGCGATAAACGCTGGCGGTTTGCAAAGGAATGCTCACCAGCACCACGACCGGGCCGGCCGGCGAAACGCGCGGGTTCCACCAGTATTCCCCGGGCTTCAGCACGCCGGTCGATTTGCCGGTGGGCGAACCTTTTGTGTGCGCGGGCGGCTGCGGCATGGCGCCGGCGGAGGCGACGGCAAGAAACAAAAGTGCGGTGATGAGGCGACTGGATCTCTTCATGCGGGTGACGGTATTTTTGCCGGCTATTCGCGGGGGACGACGCGGTGGTGGCAAGAAAAATCGGCCGCAACCGGCTAGTTTTTCAAGAGTTGCGCTCCTCCCGCATCGCGCCATCGCTGACGGGCGATTTGGAATGCGCGACCACTTTGGTTCAAACCGTTGGGTGATGCGTTTAGGGGCAGCTATCGCGGAAGGGCACCGATGTTGTTTGCGTTCTGGCCGTGGTCTCCGTTTGGTGCGTTCGCCGCGGGTTGTTGTCGCGTGAAGAAGATCCGGTCGCGGGCGAGGTGGGCGGCCCATCCGTGGCGGGCTGCGAATGAGGTGATCTCATCAAGGGCGAGCGGCTGCGCGTCCGCGATGAGTGCGAGGCGCTCATCCATCAGAACATAAAAGCCCCGGCATCTGATGCCCTGTTCGATGGCCTGGATGAGTGCAGAAAGCCGCGCCTCCATGCTATTTTTTCGGAGTGAGCGCACAGCCTGGTCGCACCTTGATCCGCAGGTACGCATTCGACCTACGGCAGAAGAATTGCGACGAGACCAAAACGGCCGCCGTTCTTTCGATCCGAGGCCTAGTTTTCGACCGGCGCGCGGTTCGCGAGGCACCGCAGAGCCAGCACGGCGTGGAGAAACACACCCGGCCACAAAACAACGCCGAGGGAAGCCGCCGAACCCGCCCACGTCAGAACCAGAAGGCACGCGGCGGCGACGTTGTAGGCGACGGCGGTCTTGCCCAAACATTGGTGTTCAGAGAGGGAGCCGCCCCGCGCCCTGCGACCCGCCGCCAGAGCGGACACGAACAGACCGAGTCCAACCAGACGGGCGGCAACAATGCCGACGCCCTCCAGCGGCTCATCGAGCAAGAGCTCCGTCACCCACGGCGCCCAGCCCAAGAGAAGGACACCTGCGGCCATGTCGAACGCGGCCGTGGTGAGAAGGTGGAGCTTCATGTGGTGTGTGTTGTTGACGGGCCGGGCGAAGGCTGCATTCAAACAGGATTGTTCCTTTTGCAGGAGCAGATTCGGTTGATCGAATACGCGAAGCCGCGAATTTCACATAGGACTTTGGTCGCACCCCTGCATGATTCTCGCAGTTTCGATTGAACGATCCGACGCTGTGGGACTTTGGTCTGATGGGCGCGACCGCTGCGCTCCGGTATAAGAAGCAGCGGAACCGAAAAACCAATGGCTGACCTCGCTTCGCTACCTGTGGCACGCGTTCTCCCGGTCGCGCCGGCAGGGCCATTGCGTTACCCGTCGCCCTGGCTGCGCGGGCCGGCCTGGGACGGATTCTGGATGCACAGTGCGCTCTGGCTTGCTCCGCTCGTCCTCTGGCTGGCGCATGGCTATGATGACCCGGAATCGAGTCCGCTGGACCTTCTCTACTTCGGCCTGACCGCCTTGTTTTGGCTTGGTCACCGCTTCTGCAGCACATACCTGGCCTACTGCACGGAGGCTTACCGGCCGCTCCTGCGGAGTCAACCAGTGCGATTCATTGTGCTCCCGCTCCTGGTGACGGCCGCCTGTTTCGCCGTGTTCCTCCCCGGCGATCTCGCGCTGCCCTGGACACGGGCGGAGCGCTTGGTGGGGATGGCGATGGTGGATTATGCGTGGGTGACCTACCACTTCGCCGCGCAACATTTCGGCGTGCTCTCTCTCTACCGTGCTCGCGCGGGACGCAGCGCCTCCCGGCCGACGAGACGCCTCGATCGCTTTTTCGCGTTGAGCGTCGGCGGCTTGCTCGTCTTTCTCGCCGACATCCTCGCGGGATCGGTTGCCTATCATGAACATTGGATCGACCGCTGGTTCTTTCCGATCTGGATCGTCTCGGCCCAGGACGCAATTCGTCTGGGCGCAACCGCTGTGCTCCTGCTCGTCACGGCCGTGATGCTGGGAGCAGAGTTCCGCAGCGCACGACGATCGTTGCCGCGCATTCTATACATTGTCGGCATTAGCGTGATGGTGGGCATCGCACTGCAGCCGCGCAGCTTGTTTCTCTTTCTCGTCGTCTGGACTTCCCAGCATTGGATTAGCGCGACCGGCCTGGCCTCGCAGTTGCCCATAGCGGAGCCATCGCCCGAGCGCGGTGCGGTGCGCGGGGCGCTGCACCGATTGAACATCCGGCCATGGGCCGTCGCGCTTTTCCTGATGGTGTTATCGGTGCTGCTCCTGCCGTTTTTTGAAGTGGAAGCAAACCGCCAGGACGGCGTTTACTACGGAGACCGGATTTTTGGGGCCCTCGCGACCGCATTGCGGACCTCCTCGTGGGTCCCCGCGCTCGTGGCTTTCGGCTTTGCCACAGGCTTCATCCACTACCTGCTCGATCGAAACATCTATCGAATGTCAGACCCGGAAGTACGGGCGGCCGCGCGCGGACTTCTGCGCGGGCCGGGCCAAGATTCGCCTCAAAAAGTGCAATCGGCTGGGGGCGAAGGTAGGCAACTTCGTTGATCGTTAAACCAAAAGAGGAGAGACTTACATGAAATCGAGATTCATTGCGGCGGCCGTAATATCGGCGGCGGTAATTTCTGGGACCGGACCGGCGGCGCTGGCGCGCGGCAGCGGAGGGGGAGGAGGCCGGGGAGGCGGAGGACATATGTCCGGTGGCGGCGGGCATATCTCCAGCGGAAGTCACAGCTACGGGGGCGCGAGGAGTTTCTCATCGGGCCGGTCCGGCGGATATCGCGGCGGCATCAGCGGGCGACATGTCGGCACACGCGGCGTCCATCGCTCCCAAATCGCCACAGGAAATCGCAGCCAAGGTGCGGTGACGACTGGGGATGGCAGAGGCCATGCGGGCGCCTGGGCCCGGAATCATCCGCGGAACAGCAACAGGTTCAACTCCCAAACCCAGCAAAGACTCCGCAACTGGAACGGCCGGGCGTCGAACTTCGCCGAGGCCCGGCATCATCATAATGGACATCATCAGGGGCACCATGGCCGCAACTGGTGGCATAACCGGTGCAACGCGATCATCGTCGTCGGCGGCGGCTACTGGGGCTGGTACGACGGCTGGTGGTATCCGGCCTGGGGCTACGATTCCTACTATTCCAACTACGAATATGATGGCCCTGTCTACGGCTACGATGGACTGGCGCCGGACGAAGCGATCGCCAATGTCCAGAGCGAGTTGCAAAGACTGGGCTACTATCGGGGCTCGATCGATGGAATCCTCGGCCGTTTGACGCAGGATGCGCTTCGGCGCTACCAGCGCGACCGCGGACTGCCGGTAACTGGCGCAATCGATCCGGAGACGATCAGGGCCCTGCGTCTGGTCTAACGACTCCGGAGTGCGGCGGTCGGTCGAGCGCTCGCATCCCGCAAGGAGCGGCGCCTATTCCGTGCGGAGCGCGGCCATTGGGCTGATGCGCGTTGCGCGCCGCGCCGGCAGCCAGGTCGCGAGGAGCGCCGCCGCCGCGAGGACTACAGGCGCGATTGTGAATGCGAGCGGATCGAGCGCGCCGACATTGTAGAGCATTCCGCTGATGAGTTTACCGGTCCCCGCCGCCAGCAAGAGGCCGAGGACCACTCCACTCGCCAGCATCACTGTGCCTTCACGCAGGATCATCCATTGCACCGTCCCGCGCTGCGCGCCGAGCGCCATGCGAATGCCAATTTCCCGGGTGCGCCGCGCGACCGAGTAGGCCTTCACGCCATACACGCCGACCGTCGCGAGCACCAGGGCCAGGCCGCCAAACGTACGCTGAACAACGCCGCGCCCGCGCGCACGATCCAGAGCTCGATATTGCCATCGAGATGTTGGGCGAAGGTTTTCAAGCTCAAGATGGGAACGGCGGCATCCACTTCGCGCACGGTGCGGCGAATGAGATCCGCGGTCGCAGCGGTATCGCGACCGGCGTTGGGCGCGAACCTGACATGAAAGAAAACGTTGCTCTGGAAACCGCCCGCAAAAGGAAGATAGAGCGTGCCGCTTGGATCTTTCTCAAACAAACTGCCGCGCGTGTAAGGCGCGATGCCGATGACTTCGATCTGCGCGTTCTGGTCTCTCATCGCCAGCTCTTGGCCGTGCGCTCCATCCTTCTCCGCAAATTGAATCCGCTGGCCCAGCGCGTCGCCCTCGGGCCATAGCTTTTTCGCCAGCACTTCGTCGATGATGGCCACTGCCGGCGAGGTTTGATGCATCGCTTCGGCCATGGTGAAAGTGCGGCCGCGCAGCAACGGCAAGCCCACGGTCTTGAAATAGTCCGCGCCGACGCTGTTCGAGTTCGCATCGAACGCGAGACCCTCCGCGGCAGTGGCGGGTTTCGCATCCGGGGCCGGATTCGTCTCCGCCGCTTCGGACTGATTTACTGAGCTCGATCATGCCGAACGGCACCGTGGAGGAAATGCTGGCGCTTTCCACGCCCGGCAAGGACGCGAGACGTTCTTCGAGCGTCCGATACAAATCCCGCGAGCGCGCCTGATCGTAGGTCGCGAGACTCGCGTCGACTTCCAGGAGGTAATTCGAGCTCGTCTGCAAACCAGTATCGACGGCTGCCGCCTTGCCCGCGCCGCGAATGAAAAGCGCGGCCGCCGTGAGCAACGCGAGCGAGAACGCGATCTGCACCACGACCAGCGGATTGCGCGGCAAGAATTTCCAGCGCCGGACGATGGGTGTCTTCGCCCGCGTGTTCCTTCAAATCGCCAATGACCGCGGACTTCGACAACTTCAACGCCGGCCCGAGCGCGAAGGCAAGCGTTCCGAGCAGGCAAAAGGCGAAGGTGGCCGCGAGCACCGGCAGCGCTCAGGCCGCCCTGCCAAACGATATCGATCGGTAATTTCTTGCCTAACGAAGCCACGAGCAGATCGGACGACCAAAGACCGAGGAGCAATCCGAAGACTCCGCCGGCGAGCGCGAGCACGAATCCTTCGATGAGTAATTGCCGCACGATCCGCCAGCGGCTGCCGCCGAGGGCGAGCCGAATGGCGATTTCCTTTCGCCGCGCGGCGCCGCGCGCGAGCAGCATGTTGGCCAGGTTCAGGCAAGCGACGAGCAAAACGATGCCGGACATCCCGAAAAGCAGCGGCGCCAGTCGTTTGATGTTGCTGCCACTGGTCGGGACTCGTGCTCAGGCGAAAAACGCGAAAGCGCTGCGACCATGAACGTCTGATCCTTCTGCTCGACTGGATAAGCCTGCTCGAGATTCGCAGCCAACGCCTTCAAGGCCGGCGCCGCCGCAGCGGCCGTCATCCCGGCTTCAGCCGCCCGACGAGCATGAGCTGCCTGCCACCACGATCATCGAGCTTGCCCTTGTTCCCGGTTTCGAAATCGTTCGCGACCTGATCGTAAACCCCGAGCGGCAGCCAGAGTTCCGGCGCGAAAATCTGTGCGGTCCCGGTAAATCCTTCCGGCATTATCCCGATCACGGTGAAGGGGCGGCTGTCGATCGTAATGGTCGAGCCGAGCATCGCCGGATTGAGCCCTTCCCTCTTCCAATAGTTGTAACTCACGATCGCGACCGCAGCGTTGCGGCCGGGTGTTTCCTCTTCCGCCCGGAAGGCGCGGCCCTGGCTCGGCATCACTCCCATGACCGAGAAATAATTGGAGCTCACCACGGCGGTGAACGCGCGGCGGGTGTTGCCTTTGTCACCCAGGCCGACCATGGCGAGGTTGTGCGCCATCACCCCGGAGAAGACGGTGTTCTGCTCGCGGATATCGAGATAGGTCGGGTAGGAAAAACCGCGAAACGTCTTCGGGTTTTTCTTATCCTGCGAAAAGAGCTGCACGACCTCGTTCGCCTTCGCGTAATGAGGCGGCTGGAAGAGCAGCGTGTTCATGAGGCTGAAGATGGCGGTATTCGCGCCAATCCCGAGGGCGAGCACAATGACTGCCGCCGCCGTGAACGCTCGTGCCTTGCCGAGCTGCCGAAATGCAAACCTGAAGTCGTGAAGCATACCAGTATGATGCCTCGCGGGAGAGATTTGGATTCAACCAATCTCAACGCCCACCGACCAGGGGCGTCGTCCTCGATGGACTGGCGCCCGACGAAGCGGTTGCATCCGCCGCCGCCCGATGTCCTGCTATCGGATGCGGAGTGGAGAAAAACTGCGGGTGATCGTCGCGTTTGCGACGCTCTGCGTGGTCTGGAGTTCCACCTGGCTCGCGATCAAGGTCGGCTTGCAGGATCTGCCCCCGATTTCGTTCGCGGCCATCCGGTTTTTGATCGCGGTGGCGGTGCTCCTCGCCGTCTCGATCGGGCGGGTGCGGCTGCTGCCGAAGAACCGCTCCGATTGGTGGCTGCTCGCCTGCACCGGCGCGATCATGTTCGCCGGGAATTACGGCCTGCTTTTCTGGGGCGAGCAACATGTCTCCTCCGGCCTCGCCGCCGTCCTGCAGGCGATGATCGTGATTTTCGGAATGGCGTTCGCCCACGTCATGTTGCCGAGCGAGCCGTTGCGCTGGCAGCGGGTGGCGGGCGCCGTGATCTCGATCGCCGGCGTGGCCTTGATTTGCGGAAGGCTGCTCGACCATGGCGGAATGATGGCGTTCTGGGGCGGGCTCGGGATTGTGGTCGGCGGCGCGGGCGCGGCCTTCTCAAATGTGCTCATGAAGCGCCGCGCCCTGCAGCTCGCACCGGCGATGATCGCAGCGTGGCAGATGATCTTCGGGGTGCTGCCGCTGTTGTCGCTGGGCCTGATCCTGGAAGGGAATCCGCTCCGGTTCCATTGGACGCCGATGGCCTGGTTCTGCCTCCTTTATTTGGCGGTGATCGGCTCCGCGCTGACGTTCCTTCTCCTCTACTGGCTGCTGCCGCGCATTCCGGTTAATAATCTGCAAACGATCTCGCTTATCACGCCGCCGGGCGCGGTCGCGTTCGGCTGGTTGCTCGGCGGCGAAACGTTTTCGCTCTGGTCGCTGGTGGGCGGCGCCCTCGTCCTCGCCGGTGTCTCGATGATTTTCCGCCGCGTGGAACCGGCGCGCACGCAGAGCCCAGCGACCGCCGAGGCCGAGCTCCGGCGCGCCGTGCCCCAGCGCTGACGCGAAAACGAGCTTTCCCGCCACCGCCGCGCGCATTAGTTATCCCGACGATGAACAGTCCTATGTCCTCGCCTGCTCCGTTGCCACCGCCACCGAGGAGCAGCGGGGGCGGCTGCGGGTGTTGCGCGGGCGGCTGCCTGTCGCTCTTTGCGATCGCGGTCGCCGGTCTCGCGCTCGTGCTCTGCGTCACCTGGTTCGCCTACGTAAAGACGCTCAAGACCTTCACCGCCGATGCCCCGATCGCGGTGCAAATGGAGCCACCGAGCGAGGCGCAATTCGCCGCCGCGAGCCAGAAGTTCGAGCAATTGCAGAGCGCCGCGGCGGCCAAACAGCCCGCGACGGTCGAACTCACCGCCGCCGATCTTAACACGTTGATTGCGCGCCATCCCAAGTTTCGCGACTGGCGGGGCAAAGTCCGCGTTGCGATCGAGGATTCCACCATGACGCTCGACCTGAGCGTGCCGCTCCATGACGTGCCCTTGCCACGGGCGGGGCGGCGCTGGTTCAACGGAACCGTCCGGTTTGGGCTGAACTACGATGAGGACAGGTTCGCGCTCGCGGTGAAATCGCTGGAGGCGAACGGACGCCAGCTCGATCTCAACCTGTTCGACTTCATGGCGGGCGCGCTCAATGAGGGCTTCAACGAAGGCTTCGACAAATCGCAACGCCGGGACCGCGACTCGAACGAGTTTTGGGAGAACGTGAAGTCGATCAGCGTGGTGGACGACAAGCTGATCATCACCACCAAGGGCACAGCCGCCGAAACAGGCACGACAATTTAGGCCGCCTGCGCGACGCCGGCTCAGCGGCCGACGAGCGTCTGCCAGTTCTCCGCCACCACAAACGCCGCGACGGCGAGCACAAACCACGCAAACCAGCGGCGCAGGTGTTCCGGTTTCGTGCGGGCGGCAAGTCCGCGGCCGGCCAGCATCCCGGTCAGCGCGAAGAGGAGGAAGAGCCCGGGCGTCCGCCAGTCAAGGGAAGTGCGTTGCAGCTGTCCCGATCAGTCCGGCGAGCGAGACGACGGTGATGACGACCAGCGAAGTCGCCATTGCTTTCCGGAGCGGCAGCCCTCCGAAATGCACCAGCGCCGGCACGATGACGAAACCACCGCCGACGCCGAGAAATCCGGTGATCCCGCCGACCGCGAAGCCGGTCAGCGCGCAGCTCAGCCAATGGCATTCCGCCTTCTGCCCGGCCGGCGCCTCCGTCCGACCGCGAAACATCATCGCCGCAACCACGATCATGAGGGCCGCGAAGAGCAGCAGCAAAACCGGAGGCGAGACCAGGTGCGTCAGTTGCGCGCCGCCGAAGGCGCCGATCATCCCGGCGCCACTGAAAAACACGGCCGCTTTGAGGTGCACGAGCCGGGCGCGAGCATTGAGCAGGCTCGCGACGAGAGTAGTGCCGCCCACGATCGCCAGCGACATCCCGACCGCCTTGGGGCGCGCGGCACCCGCGCGACGTAAACGAGCACCGGCAGGGTGATGATCGACCCGCCGCTCCCGAGCAACGCGAGCGAAAAGCCGATCGCCGTCGCCAGGAGGAGCGCGACGACGTAGAGCGGCTCAACGTCCACGAATGTTTTGTGTCTCTTCCAGGAGCAGCGTCTTCACATCGGCCAGCACCAGGCGCGGGTCGAGTGTGCCGGAACTGTAGATGTTCCGGATGCGGCGGGCGCGGTCAATCAGAATGCCGCAGATGGACTCACACGCTGCGGTCTTCGGATGCGATTCTCGGCAGGACCAGGCGGACTGGCGATATTTCCGAAATTGGTGTAAAGAGGCTGCCGAATGAAGCGCCTTCTCTCCTTCCTCCTGTCTGCCGTGACCCTGTTCGCCTGCGCGGATGCGGCGCGCGCGCTGACGCCGAAACCGAATGTCGGGCCGGCTGTCACGACCTTCATTGGGGATTATCATCAATACCGCGGCGCCGTCCGCGTCTTCGACCTCAATTCCTTCTTTACCGACCCCGATGCTTCCGCGGCGGTGCAGGTGACGACGTCGCTCGGCGTGATGAATTTCACGCTCGATGGCGGGCAGGCGCCGCTCACGGTCGCCAACTTCCTGAACTACATCGATAGCGGGCGCTACTTTACGCCCGACCCGGTCTCGCCGCACGCCGGCTTCTCTTTTCTTTCATCGCTCGGTGCCCGGGGTTTGTGATCCAGACGGGTGGATACATTGGCACCCAAAATCCGAACGGCAGCGGAAGCATCCTGGCCACCCAGGTGGTGACCTTCCCTACGGTGATGAATGAGCCATTCATCTCCAACCTCCGCGGCACGATTGCGATGGCAAAACTCGGCTCAGATCCAAACAGCGCGACCAGTCAGTGGTTCATCAATCTGGCTGATAACTCGGCAAATCTGGATCGTCCAAAACGGCGGCTTTACGGTCTTCGGTCGCGTCGCCTCGGGCATGACCGTCGCCGACGCGATCGCGGCCCTCCCGCGCCCGTTCCTGGGAACGGCCACGACGTTTACCGAGTTGCCGCTGCGCGACTACACGCCCGGCCCTGGGTCAATTGTCCGGGTCCAGCATCTCGTCTCCATTCCCAGCTTCGCCCGGATTTCGCCGCTGACCTTTTCCGCCACCAGCAACGACACCGCGATCGCCACCGTGACCGCGAGCGGAACTGATCTGATTGTGAACGCCCTCTCGATTGGCGCGACGATCATCACCGTGACCGCGACCGACCTCGATGGCGTGACCGCCTCGCAACAGTTCATTGTTAACGTCATCCCCCCGCTGGCCCGCCTGCGCAATATCTCGACCCGCGCCAATTTCGCCGGCGTAAACGACGTTCTCATCCCTGGCTTCATCATCCGCGGCGGCAGCTCGAAAATGCTGGCGGTGCGCGCGCTCGGGCCGTCGCTCGCGAACTTCGGCATCCCGAATCCGATCGGCAACCCGACCGTTGAGTTGCACGGCTCCGGGGGCGTCATCACCTCGAACGATAACTGGATGGCGGGCCCGAAGAAGCAGTTGCTGACCGATCTGGGTTTGGCGCCAACGTCGGATAACGAAGCGGCCCTCGTCGCCACCGTCCCCTCCGCAGCCGGCAACACCAGCTACACTGCCGTAATGCGCAATGCTGACCAGCTGGCCGGCGTCGGCACCGTCGAAGTTTATGACCTCGACGGCAGCCCGGGCTCCACCATCCTGAATCTTTCCAGCCGCGGGACCGTCGGCACGGGCAATGAAGTCATGATCGGTGGCTTCATTCTCGGCGGCGATGGCACGCGCCGGCTGGTGGTGCGCGGCATTGGGCCATCCCTCACGCAATTTGGAGTGCCGAATGCGTTGCCGGATCCGATGCTCGAGCTGCGCAACGACCAGGGTACCGTCGTGACCTCGAACGACAATTGGCAGACCAACCCGGCGGCGGCGGAGATTCAAATGCAAGGGCTGCAGCCCACCGTGGCGCAGGAGTCGGCCGTGATCGCGACTTTGCCCGCGGGCGCGTATACCGCGATCCTCAGTGGGGTCGGCAGTCAGCCGACCGGCGCCGCCTCCATCGAAATCTACCAGGTGGATTAACGCCTCCGGCGCGGCCCATTCGCTGGCGCCGTCTCACGCCTGGCAACATGCGGGGCTGGAAAACAGCTAATGCGCGATGACCTGGCTAAAAAGTAGCATCCTACGGCGACCAGCGCCGTCGCTTCAACAGAACCGGGGGGCGCGATTCCTCACGCCCCGTCGGTCTCTGCGCCCCTTACGATCTGCGCAAAGCTGCGCGGATCGAGACTGGCGCCGCCAACCAGCGCGCCGTCGATGTCCGGCTGCGACATCAGGAGATGGGCGTTATCCGGCTTCACACTGCCGCCGTATTGGATGCGCATGCGCGCCGCGGTACCGGCATCTGCGATTTCCTCGAGCGTGTGGCGGATGAACGCATGCGCTTCCTGCGCCTGCTCGGCCGTGGCCGTCCGGCCGGTGCCGATCGCCCAGACCGGCTCGTAGGCCACCACGGTTTCGTCCAGTTCTTTCGCGCTCACCTCCGCGAGGCTGCCGCGTAATTGCGAACCGAGCACCTTCTCGACCTCGCCGGCTTCCCGCTGCGCCAGCGTCTCGCCGATGCAGACAATTGCTCGCAGCGAAGCATCGTGCGCGGCCCGCACCTTGCGATTCACGATTTCGTCCGTCTCGCCGAACAGCTGCCGGCGCTCGCTATGGCCGAGGACCACGTAGCGTACGAACAGATCACGCAATAGCGCGGCGCTGATCTCGCCCGTAAACGCGCCGCCCTTCTCCCAGGACATGTTCTGCGCGCCCAGCTTCACCTGTTCCGAGCCGCCCAGCGCCTCGCTCACTTTCGCCAGCGAGGTGAACGGCGGAATGATCACGATCTCCACGTCGGAGGAGTCCTCGAGTTCACGCAGGAATGTGTCGACGAACGTGGCCGACTCCGCCTGCGTCATGTTCATTTTCCAGTTGGCGGCGACGATCTTCTTTCTCATGAGTTGTGCGAGAGGATTAACAGGATTTCACCGGACTGGAAGAAGCGCGGACGAAATCCCGTCTAGTCCTTATCGGTCAACGCGGCGACCCCGGGCAGTTCTTTCCCTTCGAGGAGTTCGAGCGACGCGCCGCCGCCGGTGGAGATGAACGTCATTTTGTCGGCCAGTCCGGCTTGTTTCACCGCCGTCACGGAGTCGCCGCCGCCAATGATGGTCGTGGCGCCGGATTTCGCCAGCGCTTCGGCGATCGCGAAGGTGCCATCCGCGAAATCCGGGATCTCAAACACGCCCACCGGCCCGTTCCAGAGGATCGTTTTCGCCTTCGCGATCTCATCTTCGTAAAGCGCGATCGTGGCGTGGCCAATATCCACCGCCTGCCAGCCGTCCGTGATGCCATGCGCGCGATCCACGCGGCCGGTGTTTCGTTTGCGCGCGCCGGCTTTGAATTCCTCCGCCTCCACTGCGTCGACCGGGAGCAGGAATTGCACGCCCTTCGTCTTGGCGTGGTCGAGCAACTCGCGCGCAAGGTCGAGCTTGTCCGCTTCGACCCGGCTCGCCCCGACGGGGATGCCCTGCGCCTGCCAGAACGTATTCGCCATCGCGCCGCCGATCAGGATTGTGTCGGCTTTCTCCATCAGCGTTTTGATGACGCCGATTTTGTCCGACACCTTCGAGCCGCCCATGATGACCACGAACGGCTTGGCCGGACGGTCGAGTTCGCCTCCGAGATACTTCAGTTCCTTTTCCATCAGGAAACCCATCGCCGACTGGCCGATGAACTTCGTGATTCCGGCGGTGCTGGCGTGCGCCCGATGCGCGGCCCCGAAGGCGTCGTTGACGTAAATATCGCCCAGCTGCGCGAGCGCTTTCGCGAAAGCCGGGATCGTTCGCTTCCTCCTCGGCCTGGAACCGCACGTTCTCCAGCAGCGCCACGTCGCCTTCGTGCATCGGCGCGATGATCCTCTCGGGCACCTGGCCGATCGTCTCCACGCTGAACGCCACCGGATGATTGATGAGGGTGTGCAAATGATCGGCGACCGGCCGGAGCGAATACTTCGGCACGGGCTTTCCTTTCGGCCGGCCGAAGTGCGCCATCAGGATGGTCTTCGCGCCGTGCTCGCGCAGATAATTGATCGTCGGGAGCGACTCTCGCATGCGGGTGTCATCGGTAATCGCGATTGCACCGTCGCGTTCCTCGGTCGGCACGTTGAAATCCACGCGCACCAGCACGCGTTTGCCGCGGACGTCGAGATCGCGAAGCGTCAGTTTCTTCATTGGTCGTAACAGGAATCTTGAATCCTGTAAACCCTGACTACTTCCCGAGCATCTCCAGCATCTGCACGCAACGATTGCTGTAGCCCCACTCGTTGTCGTACCAGCCGACCACCTTCACGAATTTCCCGCCATGGGTCATGGTCAGCTTGCTGTCGAAGACGCACGAGTGCGGATTGCCGACGATGTCTTGTGAGACGAGCGGCTCGTCACTGTACTCAAGCACCCCTTTGTAACTCGGGTCGCCCGCGGCTTTCTTGGAACGCGGCGTTGATCGACTCGACGGTCGCATCCTTGGCCAGGATCGCGGTGAAATCCGTGACCGATCCGTCCGGCGTCGGCACGCGAAATGCCCCGCCATTGAGCTTCCCTTTCAGGTCGGGCAGCACTTCGCCGATCGCCTTCGCCGCGCCGGTGCTCGATGGGATGATGCTGAGCGCGGCGGCGCGGGCCCGGCGCAGATCTTCGTGCGGCAAGTCCAGAATCCTCTGGTCGTTCGTATAGCTGTGGATCGTGCTCATGAAGCCGTTCACGATCCCGAAGTTATCGTGCAGGACCTTGGCCAGAGGCGCGAGACAGTTCGTCGTGCAACTCGCGTTCGAGACGATCGTGTGCTTCGCCGGGTCATAGACCTCGTCGTTAATTCCGAGGCAGATGGTCGCGTCCGGGTTCTTCGCCGGCGCGCTGATCAGCACCCGCTTCGCGCCGCCTTTGCTGATGTGCAAATCCGCTTTATCGCGGCTGGTGAAGAAGCCGGTCGACTCCATCACCACGTCCACGCCGAGATCCTTCCAAGGCAGGTTCGCGGGATCGCGCTCCTTCATGATGCGGATCTTGTGGCCGCGGACGATGATGTTCTCCTCGTCGTGCCCAATTTCGCCGTCGAATTTCCCGTGCACCGAATCCCACTTCAGCAGATGCGCGAGCGTGGTCGTGTCCGTGAGATCGTTGATGCCCTTGACGCGTTCCACGTCCTGCTGGGACATGGCGCGCAGGACGTTGCGCCCGATGCGGCCGAAGCCGTTGATTCCGTAGTTAGCCATAAATGAGTTCTCCGATTCCAGTTGCGAATGCCACCACCGTTCTGTCGGCGAGGTCCGAATTACATAAGGTGGCCCGGGTGGGCGGGCAACGGCGAACTGCGCGGACGGGGTTGGACAAAGGTCGGTACTTTTACGTTCTCTACGTACTCCACAGGATGTTTGCTTCCGTTGCCCTCATCGTGATCGTTTCACTCGCTGCGATCCAGCCTGCCCCCGCCGCCGGCGCGATGCTGCGGGTGGGCGCCGCATCGTCATGCTCGGCGACAGCCTGACAGACGGCTATGGCCTGCCGCGCAGCAGCGCCTACCCGGCGTTAATTAGCGAGAAACTCCGCGCTGGTGGCTACGATTTTGAGGTCGTAAACGCCGGGGTCAGCGGCGACACGACGGCGGGCGGGTTGCGGCGCCTTCCCCAACACCTGCGCCAGCAGCTCGACGTGCTGGTGATCGCGCTCGGCATCAACGACGCCTTCCGGGGCGTGCCGATCGACGAAATGCGCGCGAATTTACAGGCCATCATCGATCGCACCCGCGCGCGCCATCCAAAGGTCGCGCTCGTGATCGCGGGCATGCAGTTGCCGCTCGTCGGCACGGATGGGTACGTGCGGGCCTTCGGCGAGATGTATGGCGAACTGGCGGAGAAAAACGGGGCGGTCTTGATCCCGTATCTGCTCGCGGGCGTGGGGGGCGATCCGACATTGAACCAGGCCGATCGCATCCATCCGAATGCGGCCGGCCAGCGAATCCTGGCCGAGAACGTCTGGCGGACGCTCGAGCCAGTCCTGCGCAAACGTCCGCCGGAGCCGTCGCGCACGTAGAGTAGTTACGATGGACCCATCCGACCCGCATAACCTGCACGACACTGCCGACCACGAAATCATCGAGACGATCCAGATCGCCACGGCCGGGAACGATTGCGATGAGTGCGTGGCGTCGTTGCGCGGCCCGCTCATGAAGCTCCGCGGCGTGAAAGAGGTCCGCGCCAATCCGAAAGCGGAGGTGGTCTTGATCAGTTTCGATGCCCGGCGGGCCCATGCTCCCGACATCCACGACGCCATTCTGGCCAGCGGCTACAAGCCGGCGCCGCAGGCGGACTGAGGGTCGGTTACACAATCACGACCGTCGCCGGATCGATCTCCGTCGCCGGGTATTGCGGATTCATCTGCTCGAGCGTGGCGATGATCATCTCGATCAGGACCAGATTCCGGGCCCACTTCCGATCGGCCGGGACGATGTGCCACGGCGCGTCGACGGTGGTGCACTCGTTCATCACTCCTTCATAGGCGCGCTGGTATTCCGGCCAAAGCGCCCGCTCCTTCAGATCGCCAAGGTTAAACTTCCACAGCTTCGTCGCGTCCCGCACCCGTGCTTCGAGTCGCCGCTTCTGCTCCGCTTTCGAAATGTGCAGGAAAAACTTCAGCAGCGTCACCCCGTTGCGCGTGAGGAGCCGCTCGAAGGCATTGATATCCTCGCAACGCTCGCGCCAGACCCGCTTGTTGATCTGCTTGTGCACCCGCGGCACGAGCACGTCTTCGTAGTGCGACCGGTTCCAAATGCCGATCGATCCTTTGCGGGGCGCGGCGTGATGCACCCGCCAGAGGAAATCGTGATCCCATTCGTCGGACGACGGGTATTTAAAATTCGTCAGTTCCACGCCATTCGGATCAAGGCCATGGCAGATCTGTTTGACCGCGCCATCTTTGCCGCCGGTATCCATTGCCTGCACCACGATGAGCAAACTGCGCCGGTGCTCGGCGTAGAGCGCCTGCTGGAGTTCAGCGAGCCGGGGCCGCAACCGGTCCAGTCGCTTTTCCGCCGCCTCGCGTTTGATCTCAAGCCGGGCTGTCGTGGGCACCGTGCCCAGGTGCACCGGTTCGCCCGGGGGCACCGTCACCAAGTGCGGATGCAGGGTCGGTTTTCGACGCCGGATCGGTGGCAGCCACTTCTGCGCGGGCTCCGTTTCAACAGCTTTGCCGGGGTCCATGTCGCTGAACATACAGAGAGCGACGGCGGCAGGACAAGACAGCGCGCAGCTTGCTTTGCCCACGCCGGGACGCTACACAGGCGCTTCCATCGCGGCGGGCACCAGCAAGTCCGTCGCCTTGCACCTCCTCATGCGCACACGTCTCCGTCTGATTCTCCTGTTCCTGATTGCCACCATGCCCGCGCTCCCGGCGTTCGCCCAGGATCCCACGCCGGCGCCAGTTCCCGGCAAGGCTCTCACCGTTGTCACCCGCAAGGTCACGCCTTTCGTCATCGAACAGAACGGCCGGCTCACCGGCTACAGCATCGAACTCTGGGAACGGATCGTGCGCGAAAGCCGGCTGCCTTTTGCGCCGGAGAGCGGCTACAAACTGGTCGAGAACGTGCAACAGATGCTCGACGAAGTACGCGCCGGCCGGGCCGATGCCGCGGTTGCCGCGGTCAGCATCACGTCCGAGCGCGAGCGCACCGTCGACTTCAGCCATCCGTTCAAGGAATCAGGGCTGCAGATTCTCACGCGGGGTCAGGAGAGCAGTTCGTTCGCACGCATCGTGGCGCAGCTCTTCAAGGGCGACATCCTCTGGCTCCTCGGCGGTCTCCTTTTTGTGCTGCTCCTCAATTCGCACATCATCTGGTTCGTGGAACGAAAGCGGAACCCGGAGTCGTTCCCGGAAGGTTACTTCGCCGGTTTGTGGGAGGCGATCTGGTGGTCGCTCTGCACGATCATCACCGGCGGCTGCGAAAATAAGGCGCCGCTCGGGGTCGCGGGTCGGCTCACTGCCATCGTCTGGATGCTGGCGGGCGCGGCCTTGTTTACCTACATCACGGCCACGATCACCAGTGCGATGACCGTCGACACGCTGACCAGCGAAGTGGCAAACCTCGCCGACCTGAAGTCGCGGAAGTGGCCGGTCGGCACCGTCACCGGCAGCACCGCGCAGACGTTTCTGGAGCGGCAGGGCCTGCCCGTGCGTGGGTTCCCGGATGTCGACGCGGCCTGCAACGCCCTCAACGAAGGGAAGGTGAAGGCGGTGGTTTACGACGCGCCCATGCTCCTCTATTACGCGAAGAATAATCCGGACCAGCGGCTCGGCGTCGTCGGGGAGGTGTTCGAGAAACAGAGCTACGGCATCGGTGTGCCGCAGGGCAGCCCGTACCGGAAAGAGATCACGCGCGCCATCCTCGCGTTGCGCGAGCAGGGCTTCTTCGACGAGCTGGAAAACAAATATTTCGGCACCAGTATCGGCGGCGGAAGCGCTCCCGCGACGGCGCATTAACCGGGCGGAGGCTTTCCTTCGCGGTTGGCCAGGATCTCGCGATCGGAGGCGAGCGCTTTCTCGAGGTTGGCGATGTGCAGCCGCGCCAGCGAGACGTAGGCGTCGTCGTCGTCGGTTTCGAGCTTCGCCATCTCGCGCACGGAGGCTTCGTCGTGTTCCCGGAAAATTTGGGCCGCGCGGCAGGCGTGTTCTTCGGTCAGCCCGAGGGCTCGCAATGCGCCCACGCTCAGATCGATCGCGCTCCCGAGCGTCTCGCGATACACATCCTCCACGCCCCGCCGGAGCAGCTCATAGGCATGCTGCCGGCTGGTCGCGCGCGCGAGAATCCGCAACTGCGGAAAGTGCTTCTGCACCAGCTCGACGAGGACGAGCGCCTTCTCTTCGTCATCGATCGCGACCACGAAGAGCCGCGCCTTCTCCGCGCCGGCGGTCCGCAGCAGATCGAGGCGCGTCGCGTCGCCGTAAAATGATTTGATGCCGTAGCGGCCGAGCGTTTCCACCTGCTCCGCATCGTGATCCAGCACCGTGGTGCCAAAGCCGTTCGCCCGCAGCAGACGCGCCACGATGTGCCCGAAGCGCCCGACGCCGGCGAGGATGACCGGGTTGTCGTGTTCGTCGATCTCGTCCGGTTCGCGCTCCGGCAGCACGCTGCGGAAGCGCGGTTGCACCACGTGCTCGTTGATCGTGAAGAGCAACGGCGCGGCCGCCATGGTCAGCGCCACGGTGGCGACGAGAAGGTTTGCCATTTCCGGCGTGAGGACGCCGTTTTGGGTGGCAAACGAGCAGAGAACGAAGGCAAACTCGCCGCCCTGCGCGAGCGCGAACGCGAACAGATATCGTTGCGTCGGTTCCAGGCGCGAGAACCGGCTCACCGCCAGCAGGACCGCGAACTTCAGCACCAGCACCGCGGTTACCATGGCGGCAACGGTGACCGGCTGGCCGGCAATCAAGCCGAAGTTAACCCCCGCGCCGACCGAGATGAAGAAGAGCCCAAGCAAGAGTCCTTTGAACGGCTCGATATCTGTCTCGAGCTGGTGTCGGTATTCGCTTTCCGCCAGCACCACGCCCGCGAGAAACGCGCCCAGGGCCGGCGATAATCCGACGCGTTGCATGAGCAGCGCGATCCCCACCACCAGCAGCAACGCCGTGGCGGTGAACATCTCTCGGAGGCGGGTCTCCGCGATGTAACGAAAGATCGGCCGCAGCAGGAAGCGGCCGCCCACCACCACCAGCGTCACCGCCGCGAGCACCAGCAACGCGTGTTGCCAGCCGGGCAGATCCGCCACCGCGCTCGGCATGGCGTCGTGCGCGCCGCGCACCGGGGAAAATGTCGCCAGCAACGGCAGGAGGGCGAGCATCGGGATCACCGCGATATCCTGGAAGAGCAGCACGGCGAAGACCGATTGGCCCCCGCTCGTCTTCATCTGGTTCTTCTCGTTCAGGAGCTGCAACACGATCGCGGTCGAGGACAGCGCCAGGATCAACCCGGCGCTGAGCGCCACCTGCCACGCAAAACCAAGAGCAAGCGCGATCGCCGCCACGGCGGCAGTGGTTGCCAACACTTGGGCCGCCCCGAGCCCGATCATCCGTCCCCGCATTTGCCAGAACATCGCTGGTCGCAACTCGAGCCCGATCACGAACAGCATCATGACGACGCCGAACTCCGCGAAGTGCATCAGGTCCCCGCCATCCGTCCCGACCAACCGCAGCCCGAACGGCCCGATCGCAATCCCGGCCAGCAGGTATCCGAGCACTGAGCCGAGCCCGAGCCGCTTCGCGAGCGGCACCGAGATGACGGCCGCAAGCAGGTAAATAAAGGCCTGGAAGAAGCTCATACGAAGTCGTCAGCGTCATAGTTCATGGCGGGCCGGCGATTTCAAGGCGGCTCGAGCCCTCCCGGACATGGATTCCGCCTTGCTGGCCAGGGGGAGAGCCACCACTCTTCCCGGCCAACAAGATGAGAGCCCATGCCTTCCCCCTCGCGGTTTGGGTCACGCTGACATGCCAGATGTGCGCGTGGTCGACGGCGCAAGAGAGCGTGCTCATCGTTGGGCGGACAGTGACCATTTCTTGAAAAACGAGGCGCGCAACGGGGGCTCGGTTTGCGAAAACAGTCACCATCTTATGCCACTTACTTACCAGCCTTTTGCCAAGACCCCCGACGTGGAGCGGCTCAGCCACGACCTGCGCGTGAATGTCTCCGACGGAGAGCGCGTCGCGAGCGGTCTCCTCGGAGCCGGGCTCACCGCCGCGGCGCTGGCGCGTGGGGGGCTGGCCCGCTGGATTCTACTGCTCGCAGGAGGCGCGCTCGTCCGCCGCGCATTCACGGGGCAATGTCCGCTCTATGAGAGGCTGGAGCTGGATCGCCGCCACGCGCGCTCTGGAGTGCCGGGCAATCGGGGTGAGCGCATCGAAGCGGCCGTAGAAATCGACTGCCCGGCGGCGACGTTGTTCCAGTTTTGGCGCAATCTCGAGGGGCTCCCACAAGTGATGCGGCAAGTGAAGTCGGTCGAGTCGCGCGGCGGCAATCGCTCGCATTGGAAGGTGGCGGGACCAGCGGGGCAGACGTTTGAATGGGATGCGGAGATCATCAACGAAGAGGAAAGCCGCATGATAGCCTGGCAGTCGTTGCCCGGCGCGATGGCGAGCAATGCGGGTTCGGTTTGGTTTGAGCCGGCCGGAGGCGGAACGACGCGGGTGAAGGTGGCGCTGGAATTCGCCCCGCCAGCGGGTGCGGTAGGCGTGGCACTGGCAAATCTCTTTGGAGCTTCGCCCGCGGAGGCTCTGGCGGAAGATTTGCAACGCTTTAAAAACTTCGCCGAGCGGGAACTGCGCACGAACTCCGTGCCGACGAGCTGACCGCGGTGCCGTCCTTGGAGACCTCGGCTGCCAGGACGGAAAGGAAAATGCGCACATCCGCCGCGTTCCGGTCCGGCGATAATAGATCGAACTCACCGCCCGCAGCAGTAGCGCGCCCCCGGCTCATGTCTCCACGTCCTGCGAATTCCGCCGGGAAAAGCAGCCGCCCACCGGAAATCGGCAGCAGCGTGTCGAGGTATTTCCCCGTCGCGGCCACCACCTCACCCACATCGAGCTCATCGTGAAAGCGCTGCGCCCCGTGCGCCGGCGGAGTGCCCGCGGGTGTGCTCGGCTGAAAGAGTCCCGTCGCGGCTCAGCGCGAGGTCCCGCGTAATTCCCGACCGCATCCGGGATGTGATCAGTGATCGTCTGCTGAACGAGATGCAGTTCGCGGAGAAGTTTGCCGACCTGTAGCCGCCACTCGTTGATGATCTCCTCCTGAGAGCGTCCGAATACCTCGGCCAGTATTTCGACGGCACGGTAGTGGCGACGCCATGGGGCAAACATTCTTCCACAGGTGCCCGCAGATGCCAGTTGCCTTGCGAGCCGCTCAGTCCAAACTTTCCGGGCCAGCGGGGCAGCGGGGCACGACTATTGAGTGCCACCGGCACCCCACGACTCGGGCGTTGCGTGCGCCAATCTCCTTTTCCATGGCCGTCCTCAAAACCAAATCCTCCGCCGCCGATGCACTGGCGGGCATCTGGACAGTTGCCCTCACGGCCTTCGTCATCGCCACCCTTTATTTCGCGCGCGATATCCTCATGCCGCTGGCGCTCGCGGCACTGCTGACCTTTCTCCTTGCACCGCTGGTCACGCGCCTTGAGCGCTGGATTGGTCGCATCGCGGCCGTGCTGCTGACGGCGGTGCTGATCTTCACGGCGCTAGGCGTCACGGGCTGGATGCTGACGCAGCAGGTGGTCGATCTGGCGACCAAGCTACCGGAATACAAGGGCAACATCGTGACGAAGATGCGCGCCTTTAAGGTCCCGAAAGGCGGCGCTTTCACGAAGCTCTCGGAGACGGTTGAGGAGTTAAAGAAAGAGCTGCCAGGCGGGACCGGAGCGGGCGCGCCAACCGTTACGCAGGATGCCGGCAAGCCGGAGACGGCCGTCCCTTCGCCACCCATTGCACCCTCGCCCGCCGTCCCGGTCAAGGTCGTCGAGAGCAGCCAGCGCCAATCCGCTCGAGCTGGTGCAGTCCATGGTCGCGCCCCTCCTCGAGCCCCCTCGGCACCGCGGCGCTCGTGCTGCTGCTGATCATCTTCATGCTGCTGCAGCGGGAGGATTTGCGCAGCCGACTGATCCGTCTCATCGGCCAGGGCCGGATTAGCGCGACCACCCGCGCCATGGACGACGCCGGGCAGCGCGTCTCGCGCTATCTGCTCATGCAACTCGTGGTGAATGTCACCTACGGCATCCCCGTGGCGATCGGGCTCTATTTCATCGGCGTGCCGAATGCCGTGCTCTGGGGTGCCTTCGCCGTCGTGCTGCGCTTCATTCCGTATATTGGCCCGTGGATCGCCGCCGCCTTCCCGATCGCGCTTTCACTCGCCGTCTTCGCCTGGCTGGGTGGCTGCCGCTGCTCACGATCGGCCTCTTTGTCGGTGCTGGAACTCCTGAGCAACAACGTCATGGAGCCGCTGGCTCTACGGCTCGAGCACCGGCGTTTCGCCCATCGCGCTCATCGTGGCCGCCGTCTTTTGGACGTGGCTCTGGGGGGCGGTCGGCCTGGTGCTCGCGACGCCGCTCACCGTCTGCCTCGTGGTCATGGGGCGGCATGTTCCGCGCCTCGCTTTTCTCAGCGTCCTGCTGAGCGATGAGGAAGCGCTCACGCCCGCGGAGGATTGCTACCACCGTCTGCTCACGCCGGGCGAACGCGACGAACTGGAACTGGTCGAGTCCTATTTGAAAGCGAACTCGCTGACCGCGCTCTACGACTCGGTCTTCATCCCGGTGATCACTTCGGCGGAGAGGGATGTTCGCGCTGAGCTGCTGGAGCCCGAGCAGCTCATCGAAGTCGAGCAAAGCCTGCGCGACATCATCGAAGACCTTGGCACCCGCCCGGCGGTGCCGTCGAAGGCTGCCGTGGAGAAAGCGCGACGCCGCGGCCGACGAAAAGGCCCCGCCGCCGCCGGCGCTCGCAACCGACTGCCGCGTTTTCTGCCTGCCCGCGCGCGCCGATCGCGATGAACTCGCCGGCGCGATGCTCGTTCAGGTGGCGCGCCAACAAGGCTTCGGCGCGCAAAATGCCCCGGCCAAATTGGTCACCGGGGAGTTGCTCGACCTGGTCGAGAAAGCGGACGTGGATGTCATCTGCATTTCGGTGGTGGCCCCTTCCACCGTGATCCACGCGCGTTATCTCTGCCTGAAACTGCGCGCGCTTTTGCCGAAGCCAGAAAATCGTCATCGGCCTCTGGGGCGCGACCGAAGACGTGACGGAAGCCGACCAGGCGCCTGCGCGATTCGGGGGCCGATGAGGTGGTGACCACGCTGGCGGAAGCGCTCGTGCAAATGGCGAAACTCGCCCCACCGCTGATCGGGGAAATGACGCCTGCGCCCATCCCCGCGGACGAGGAAGAACGCCTCGCCGCGCTCGCCGAGCTGAACCTGCTCGACACCGGAAGCCGAGCCCGTCTTCGACCGCATCACCGCGAAACTCGCCCGCGTCTTCGAGGTTCCCATCGCCCTTATCTCGCTCATTGATCGCGACCGGCAGTTTTTCAAATCGCAGACCGGCCTGCCTGCGGATCTCGCCAAGGCACGGCAGACCGCCGCGCAATGTTTCCGTCTGCGGGCACGTTGTCGCGAAGAACCAGGTGATGGTCGATCGAAGACCTCGCGCGCGACCGGCGGTTTGCGAATAACCCGCTGCTCAAAGAGCACGGCATTCGCTTTTATGCCGGCGTCCCGCTGCTCGCACCCAATGGCCAGCCCATCGGCTCGCTCTGCCTGATGGACATGAAGCCGCGCCAGCTCACCGAGCGCGAAAAACGTCTGCTCCAGGAATACGGCAATGAAGTCATGGAGGAGATCGCTAAACGCGCGCCGCAGACACCTGCTTCGCCCTCGCCCCTCGCGGCTGGGAGCGTGTAAGGCGGTGGGTTATTTCTTCGGCGGCAGCTCGTCCCGCTGCTCGACTGCAGCCGCCCGCCAGAGTCAGCGGATGGCGCGGGCGGAAACTCCGGCCCTAACCAGGGCGCGCGCGACGCGGCGACCGTCCCCGTTACTGCCACGGTTGCCCAAAAATTAATACGATCATCCGCCGAAAGGGCTGCGATTCCAAGGCAATCACCATCGCTGCCGGCCCCATCATGGCCGCGTTGAGTGGTGCGGCGCTCGGCGCCACGACCGGCGGTATCGTCCGATCACGGGCAACTCATTCACGACGCCGGTGGCGAGCAGCAACATTCGCGCTGCAATCACCTCACCTTTCTCCGACGTAACGGTGAAGCTCCCTTCATTAAGCTGCGCGGCGATGACCTTGGCTTTGCGCAGCTCGACAGTTTCGTAGCGGACTAGTTGTTCCCGGCAGATTTGCAGAAACTCTCCCGGCGTCGAACCATCGCGCGAGAGGTATCCGTTGAAGATGCGGGCCGGGGCATTCCGCGGTTCGCCCGCATCGCACACTAGCACGCCGCGCAGACAGCGCCCGAGAATGAGCGCGCCGCTGAGTCCCGCAGGCCCGCCGCCTACGATCACGACATCGAGCAGCTTGGAGTTGGACATAATGGTGCGCTCGAAGCGGTCGGTTACATCTGCGACCTGAACAGCGCCGCCGCGGCGTCCGTCGTCTTCTGCCAGGCTGGCCGTTGACGCCACTCTTCGTGGGTGATTTCGCGCGCCCGCTCCAAGTCTTCATCGAAGACGCGGGTTTCCGCCGCAGCGACTTCGCGGTCGATGACGTTTAGATTGGCCTCGTCATTGAGACGGAAAGAACGGTTGTCAAAGTTTGCGGAGCCAACCGAAGTCCAGAGGTCGTCGATGATCATCGTCTTGCAGTGATACATCGTCGCCTCAAACTCAAAGATGCGCACGCCGTGTTCGAGCAGGCGTCCCCAACGATGGCGTGAAGCGCTGCGCACCTCCCCGGAATCAATGTGCTGGCCCGGCACGAGCACTTCCACGGCGACCCCGCGGTCCACGGCCTCGATGAGCGTTTCCGTCGTGAGATCATCCGGCACGAAGTAGGCGTTCCCGACTTTGAGGCTGCGCTCCGCGGCCGTGATCGAAAGCAAATACATCAGCCGCGCACTTTCGCTGCCCTCCATCGGTGAACTCTTGAACATCTGACAACGATGCGACCCGGCAGGTCTTCAGCTCGGGAAAGTAATCATCGCCATGCAGCACGACGGCCCGGGTCTTCATCCAGTTATCGAGGAAGGCGGCCTGCATCTGTGCGACGACCGGCCCTTCCACCCGATAGTGCGAATCACGCCATTCGCCCGGTGACGCGGCGTTTCCATTCCACTCATCGGCGATCCCCACACCGCCGGTGAAGCCGATCCGGCCGTCGATCACGAGCAGCTTTCGGTGCGTGCGGTGATTTGCGCGGGCAAAATTCGCGATGTGGTAAATCTCCAGCTCCACGCCTGCATCGGCCATCTGGCGAAGCGACTCGCCGTTCACGCAGTTGCAGCCCACGCCGTCCATCAGCACATGAACCTTCACGCCGCTCCGCGCCTTGGCCGAGAGGGCATCGGCAAACTTCTGCGCAATGCCACCCGCCCAGTAGATGAACGTCTCGAAGGTAATGGTCCGCTCGGCGCTCTCGATGGCCGCGAGCATCGCAGGAAAAATCTTTACGCCATTGCGCAGCGGCACGACGAGATTGTCATCGAGGATCGGCGGCCCCAGAAGTTGCCCGAGCGCCCGCTCAAATTGCGGATCTGAAATCCCGTAACACCTACTGACCCGGCTTTTGATCTTCTTTTCCCCGCTGATGAAATTGCGGACGAAAGCCGTAATGGCAGATGCGGCGATAGCGGTCACGCCGATGGTCAGGAGTTGGGAGCGACGGTTTTTCATGGGACACAAACACTGTCTCACTTCGAGGGCTGCGTGTCCCGATGCGGGCGCGGTGAGGCGCGGAAGGCGGTGCTTTCGCGCCACAGGTCGCTGAAGAGGACGTGGAAAACGGTCGCAAGGCACCATCCCCAGATGAGGTGTGCGGCGCCCATCAGCACACTGCGGCGAACGGGATGTTCCGTGGCGGGAGCAAGGACGCGCAGACCGGGGAGCAGGCCGAGGTAACTGACGGTCCAGGCGAGCAGTCCGAAGAATGATCCGCGCACGGTGGCTCCGCCCGGCAGCTGCCGCTCGGTCCCGGCGTAGAGGGCACCAGCGGCACCGCCGTAGGCGAAGTGCGCGAGCCAGGTAAGCGCGGAGAATGTGGACGCCGGCACATCACCGGGTCTCACAATCTGCGTGACAGCCTTGGTCGTGATCTCGCGCGGCGGGAGCGGGTAACGTTCTCGAGCGGGCAGGCGGCGGTGCGGCAGGACCATCGCCACGCTCATCGGCCCGGTGGCGACGACGCCGCAGATGAAGCCCAAAGCCAGACGCAGGAGACTCATGGCATTTGGGATTGCCGGTGTCACGATTGGCGGTTTCAAGTGACGGGTGAATTGATCACCGGACCGGCCGAAGGGGGATTCTTAAAACGTCGTCTCTAAACCCTGATGAATACAATGCTTAGAGGCACTACCGGGGAGGGGACTCGAACCCCTAAGGATTGCTCCACCAGATCCTAAGTCTGGCGCGTCTGCCAATTTCGCCACCCCGGCGCTGCCACTTCACGGAAGGTGGCCGAGGATGGCGACTTCGGCTAGTGCCTGCGCAAAAGGTGTTGGCCACCGAGGTGGACGGGGCGCCGCAGTTGGCCGGATCAATCCCTCGCTTCTCCTTCTCCTCGTCTTCATTTATCAATGGCGCATGCCACCGCTCATTCTTCTGGCGCCGGGGGCGGGCGCGCCTTCTTCGCATCCCTGGATGCGGCATTGGGCGGAATTGCTGGGCGCGGCGGGAACGGTCCGGACGCTTGATTATGATTATATGCTGGCCGGGCGCCGACGGCCGGATCCTCTGCCCGAGCTGATTCGAGCGCATCGCGCGGCGTTGGCGGAGGTGCGGGTCAACTCATGGCGGGCCGGTCATTCTGGCGGGGAAAAGCATGGGGTCTCGCGTGGGCTGTCATGTGTCGCTGGTGGAGAAGGTCGACGCGCTCGTCTGCCTCGGATATCCGCTTTGCGGCGGGGGCGATCCGACGAAGTTGCGCGACAAGGTGCTGCGCGAACTGACGACCCCTATCCTCTTCGTGCAGGGGACGCGCGATGCGCTCTGCCCGCTGGATTTACTGACCCGCGTCCGGGCGGAAATGCAGGCGCCGAGCGAGTTGGAGGTGGTGACGGGCGGCGATCATTCGCTCCTCGTGACAAAAAAACAGCTGGCGCTCGACCAGGAGACGCAGGCGCAGGTGGACCTGCGGATTCTGGAGACGATCCGCCAGTTCCTCGCCCGCCACCTCGGCTGCGAATAGGCCGCACCGCCCGTTGTCCGGTTCGCGCGCGGCTAAGGCCAGAACACGAAAATCAGACCCCCGGCCGCGGCGCAGGCCCCGAGAAGCAGACCCACGCGCACAAAGAGTCGCGCTCCGCCCAACAGAGCCACGGCGCCGGCCTTGAAGAACAGATTCGAGATCATGGCAATCAGGATCGTCCGCCAGCCGATCGCCGCATCGAGCTGCTGGGTGTCGACCAGCCGCGCGGTGGAAAGGGTGATCGCATCGACATCGGTGAGCCCGGAGACAAACCCGACGAGGTAAAGTCCCCGATCGCCGAAGTAATCCTTGCTCGCGGCGACGGAGAGTTTGATCACGGCGTAGACAACCGCAAAAACGAGCGCGGTCTTGAGCTGCGCGGGATTCTCCGGCGCCGGCAGTTTCGTGGTTTCCCGCCGTGTACAGGCATAGACCACCGCCGCGATTAACACCATCGTCAGGAGCATGGCTCCGAGCGGCAGCGCCAGAGCCGGAAAACTGCGCGACGCCACCACGCCGATCTCAATCAGCACACGCGCCACCGCCATCGTCGAAGCGAGCATGATCAACAAACTGGCCAACGCGACCCCGCCCACCGCCGCGCCCACGGAGCGAGCAGCGCTGACGGTGGTGGCCGTGCTTGAGATCACGCCGCCGAGCAACCCCGCCAGCACGACCCCCTCGCGCGCGCCGAACATCTTGTGCGCGACGTAACCGGCCAGGCTGATGCCGACGATCAACACCACCATCAGCCAGATCTCGAACGGATTGAAGACTCCGTAGGGGCCGTAATCCTGATTCGGGACCACCGGCAGGATCACCATCGAGATCAGAACAAACAGCATGATCGCGCGCATATCGCTGTCGCCGATCTGTCCGGCAAAACGATGGAGCGGCGCCTTCCAATGCAGCAGCAGCGCGACGACTCCGCCCAGCGCCACCACAAGCAAGAGCGGCCCGGAAACGAGAAACGCCCCGAGCGCGTAGAGGAGAAGGACGGACATCTCCGTCGTCAGACCGCGGGCCTCGCTGTCGCGCAAAAGCGGCAGGTTGGCGAGGAACAGGAGCGCCGAAATGCCGACGAATCCCGCGGCCAAAATCCAGCCACCATGCACCAGCGCGAGCTGCCCGCACACCGTCCCGAGCAGGGTGACGAGCGGGAAGGTGCGGATTCCGCCGATCGCGTTCTCAGCCCGTTCGCGTTGCAGCCCGACCAGCATCCCGAGTGCGAGAGAGATGACCAGCTGCTGTGCAATCGCAACGTCCATACGCGAGGTGGTTATCCAACACTCCCAGGCGGCCACACCTCCAGAGGAATCCTGCAGCTGCGGTCGGAGCGCCTCCGGCTCACTTCCGCGCGGCGGGGGTAGCCGTCAACGTCATGCGCTGCCCCTCACGCTCGACAATGATCGTGACCGGCTGGCCGATCTTCACCGCATCGAGCGCGTAAGTGTAATCGTAGATGTTGACGATTTTTTGCCCGGCGAACTCCACAATGACATCGCCGCCTTTGAGGCCGGCTTCCTCCGCCGGACTGCCGCCGCGCACGCCGCTCAGCTTCACGCCTTTCACGTCGGTCGTGTAATCCGGGATCGTGCCGAGGTAGGCGCGGAGGCTGTCGCGTGATCCCATGCCGGTCGTGCTGCGCTCGACCTTCGCGTAATCGGGCCGCTCCGGGGCGCGGGCGAGATCGAGCACGATCTGTTTGGTGAAACGCGCGATTCGTTCCAGCCCCTCGTAGTTCAGCTTCTCCGCCGTGTCGGTCGGGCGGTGGTAATCCTCGTGCGCGCCGGTAAAGAAGTTCAACACCGGCATGTTCTTCGTGTAGAAACTGGTGACGTCGGTGGGCAGATACGGGTCGTCCTGGAGGACGAGGTTGAAACCGGCGGCCACGTTCGCCTTTTCGATCAGCCGCTTCCACGCGGTCGAGGAGCCGACGCCTTGCAACGTGAGCTTGTTGTCGCGCAAACGCCCGACCATGTCGCCATTCACGTTCGCGACAATCTTCGCCAGTGGCACCGGCGGCTGCTCGCAAAACGCGGCGGAACCGATCAGTCCGATCTCCTCGCCGGACCAGCAGGCAAAGATGACGCCGCGCCGCATCTTCTCCGGATGAGCGGCGCGTTCCTGCGCAATCGCGGCGGCCACTTCCATGACCCACGCGACCCCGGAAGCGTTGTCGTCCGCGCCGGGATGAACCTTGTTTTCCTCGCCCGCGCGTTGCAGCGAGCTGGTGCCACCCAGGCCGAGATGATCGTAATGCGCACCGATCAGCACGTATTCGTCCACTCCGCTCGCCGGCGGGAGATATGCGATCACGTCGTTGTCGGTTTTTTTCAGATGCTCAATACCGCAGGCGAGCTGCACGGTCACGTTCGGCAAGGCCATGCCGCCGGAGGTGTGCGGATTTTCGGTGTCGAGCGCGGTTTGCAGTTCCCCCAATGATTTGCCGGCCGGCGCGAGCAACTTGTCCGCGGCCGAACCGCTGATCGAGGCGGCGATGATCGCGCTGCCGGCGTTCGTTCCGTCGTTCGTGAGAGGGAGAACTTCTCCCGCGTTGGGCGAGTTCGGGCCGGTCACGACCAACACACCTTTCGCGCCACGTTCGCGGGCCAGCATCGTCTTGTAGCGCAGGCTGGCGTAGCGATTGAGCTGCGCGCGTCGAGCCTGATCCACGCTCTCCGGCACATAACGCAGGAGCAGCACGATCTTGTCCTTTACGTCCAGCCCCGCGTACGAATCGTAGCCCGCGCCGCCTTCTCCCGGCGCCACCAGCCCGTAGCCGGCAAACACGACCTCGCCGGAGGCCTCGCCGTTTTCGCTGAAGGCGAGCGGACGGAAATCCTGGTCGAGCTTCTGCGGCAGGGTTTGCGGGCCGGCTTTGATCTCGAAGCGAGTCTTCTCCGCGAGCACGCGTTCGCCGGCGTTGAACTCGAACGGCAGCGCGTAATCATCGCGGAAGCTCTTCAGGCCGAGCTTGCGGAAGTAATCAGCCAGCCATTTCGCTGTGGCTTGCGCGCCCGGGCTGCCGGTCATGCGGCCTCCCCGCTTCTCGTCCGCCAGCCATTGCACCTGTCCGTTCAAATCCTGCCGGCTGATCTCGGATCGAGAAGGCCACCGGCGCGGGTGCCGCGGCCGCGCGTTTCGGCGTCGTGGCGATCGCCGCCCGCGCCGCGTCATCATTCCAATCGGCGAGAAAGAGCTGCGATTGCCCGCCGGCGCGATTGGTCGTCCAGCAAAGCTTCTTCCCATCGGGCGAGAACGTCGGCAAGCCATCGAAGCCGTCGGTAAACGTAACCCGCACCGGCTCGTGCTCGCCCTCCGAGTCGACCATGAACAACTCGAAGTTTTCGAACCCAAGCTTGTTCGAGGTGAAGATGAAATACCTGCCGCTCGGATGGTAAAACGGCGCCCACGACATCGCCTTGAAGTCGGTGATGCGCCGCTTGTCGGTGCCGTCGGTCTTCATCGTCCAAACATCGGCGACCATTCCGTTCTCCTCGAAATGCCGCCAGACAATGCGCGTCCCATCAGGCGAGAAAAACGGTCCGCCGTCGTAACCCGGTTCGTCTGTCAGGCGACGGACGTTCGAGCCGTCCGCCTTCATAAGGTAGAGGTCGCCGAAATAGGCCGCGTCCTGCTCGTAACGCTGCCGCTGGTCCGGCGGGAGCTTCTCGATCGGAAACGCCGCGCGGAGCGAACAGAAAACGATCTGCTTGCCATCCGGTGAGTAAGCGCCTTCAGCGTCGTAGCCGGGTGTGTGCGTCAGATTCACGGCCTCGCGGCCGTCAATCCTTGCTGCGTAAATCTCGAAGTCGGCGTCGTAATCCCAGGAATAACGCCGCTGTTTGCCGCTGGCACGAAACTCCAGCTCGGCTTTCTGTTTGGCTTGGGCTTCGGGGTCGGCATGGGTGGAGGCAAAGAGCACCCGATCCGTTCCCGGCTGGAAAAATCCGCAGGTCGTTTTGCCCGCGCCGGGCGAAACGCGCGTCGTGTCGCCCGACTCCAGATCGAGCACGTACATTTGATAGAAGGGATTCCCCGGCTCGCGTTCGCTTTGGAAAATCAGCTTCTTCGCATCGGGCGAGAAATAACCTTCGCCACTGCGGCGCCCTTCGAAGACCAAAGGCCGCGCATTCGAGATGAACGGCGCCTCCTGCGCCGCCAGCTCGGCCGCATCTGTGCTCAGGCAGGCCGCGCCCAGCGCGAAGAGAAAGAGAATCCGCATCCCCCACCATGCCGAGCCCCGCAGGAGGCAGCAAGGGATGCTGCTGCAGCGCAACGGTTAACGGAGGCGGTATTCAGCTCACTCCCTGCGTCTCACCCCAGCGGGCGGCGTAGGAGATGAGCTCCGCCGCACTCGTGATCTTCAACTTCTCGCGAATATGCGAGCGATGCACTTCCACCGTCTTCGGGCTGAGGTGTAGCTGGTCGCCGATCTCTTTCATCGTTTTGCCCTGGCCGATGAGTTGAAACACCTCGAGCTCGCGGTCGCTTAATCCTTCCAGCGGCGAGTCCATCACTTTCCGCCCGGAGAATGTCTCGAGCAAACGGCCGGTCATCTTTTCACTGACCGCAATCTCGCCCCGCAGCACACGCCGGATCGCGGCGATTAATTTATCGCCTCCCTCCTGCTTGCGAATGTAGCCGCGCCCGCCCGCGCGTAGGACGCGATCGGCATACAACGATTCATCGTGCATCGACATGACGAGGATCCGGAGGTCCGGGTGGGCCGCGCGCGCGTCCTTGATGAACTCGATCCCGTTCTTTCCCGGCAACGTGATGTCGACGATCACGAGATCGGGCCGTAAACGCGGAAGCGCCTCGAGGCCTTCGTTCGCGGTCGTGGCCGTGCCGCAAACATCGAGGTCCGGCTCGTGTTTGATGATCTCTGCCACGCCTTCCCGCACCATCACGTGATCGTCGATGATGAGGACGCGCGTTTTCCGGGCGGGAGGAGCGGTGGAACGGCGGGGCTTGGTCACAGGTCGGAAGGAAATGTGCAGACGATGCGTGTGCCCTGGCCGGGCTCCGAATTCACCACCACATTGGCTTCGATCAGGCCAGCGCGATAGGCGATCGTGCGCAACCCCATTCCTTGCGAGGTCCGCCGCGCTTCCGGCACGGCGAACCCACGGCCATCATCCTCGACGGTGAGTTGCGCCTGCTTCCCTGCGCGGGCGAGCGAAACGGCGATCTCCGACGGTTGGGCATGCTTGAGCGCGTTATTGATCCCTTCCTGCGCGATCCGGTAGAGGTGCGTCGCCGAAATCGCATCGTGCACCGCGATGGCTTTGCCTCCGCGGAAGACACACCGGACCCGAAAAATCTTGGCCACGCTGGCGGTTAACTCCTGCAGGGCCGAGGCGAGGCCGTTGCTTTCCAGAGCCACCGGCGCCATCCCGCGCGCGAGCATGCGGGTGCGATCGATCGCTTCCCCGACATCCGCGCCGATTCGCTCGAGCCGCTCCACCACGCCATTCGATTGCGTTTTGCCGAGCGTTTTGCGCAGGGCGTCGCACGAGAAACGAATCCCGGCGAGTCGCTGGCAAAGATCGTCGTGCAGATCGCTGCCGATCCGGCGTTGTTCGCGGTCGCCGATATCGAGGATTTCCTGCTCGAGCTTTTTGCGTGCGGTAATGTCGCGCACGAGCCCGGTGAAGATGCGCCGGCGGTCGAGATCGGTCGCGCTCACCGCCAGATCCATCGGAAAATCGCTGCCGTCCTTACGACGCCCGCGCACTTCCCGGCCGATGCCGATGATGCGCCGTTCCCCGGTGCGGCGGTAGCGATCGAGGTAACCGTCATGCTCAGTGCGATACGGTTCCGGCATCAGCATCGAGACATTGCGCCCGACCACCTCGTCCGCGCGGTAGCCGAAGATGCGTTCGGCGGCGGGGTTGATCATCTCCACGATGCCGTGCTCGTCGATTGTGATGATGCCGTCGACCGCAGTCTCGACGATCGCGCGCAACCGTCCGCCGGTATCGCGCAGCTCGTGCTCGAATTGGATCCGCGAGATCGCGGTCGCGAGGATGTTTCCGATCGCCTCCAGGAAATGCACGTCCTCCGCGGTGAAGGCGCGAGGCGCGGTCGTATCCACGCTGAGCACGCCGAAGGCGCGGACGCGGCCCTGGATGACCACCGCCATGCTGCTCGCCACCTTGTGCTCGCTCATGAAGCGCGGCAGACGCAGGTGGCGATCGGTCCGCACATCTTCAATGATGATCGGCTGGTTTAACTGCAGCGCGCGGCCGATCGGCGTTTGCTCGCCGACATCAAGCTGAATGACGCCGACGGAGTCCGGCCGCCAGCCCACTCCCGAGCGGAGCCGCATGCTTTTGCCATCCGGTTCGAGCTCGAACAGGCTGCTGAAATCGGCCCCCATTTCGCGCGCGAGAATGTGGGTCGCGTCATCGCAGATCGTCTGAATGCTGGTGGCTTGCAGAGCATCGAGGCTGAACCGGGCGGCGACCGCCTGCTCCCGCAGTCGACGCTCCATCTCCGTGACATCGCGGTTGCTTTCCAGGACGAGCAGCGTGCCGTCTTCGCTTGGCAGGGTCTTGAGCCGGGACGACACCAGAACAGTGCGGCCATCCTGCGTCCGGTGGCGGAACTGGCCATTCCACGCGCCGCTGTCACGTAGCTGTTTGCGAATCTCCCGCCAGGAAACCGGCGGCCCGGTCTTCAGGAAATCCGCGGGCGGGCGGCCGAGCACCTCGGCTTCGCGATAGCCGTAGAGGTCGGTGGCGCCTTTGTTCCAAAACTCAATCCCACCCGGTTCGCGCCAGAGGAAAATCGCGTCCTGCGCGATATCGAAAACCTGAGATTGCTGCAGCAGTTGGTCGAGCGTCGGCCGCGGCTTCGCCTGCCGAACGGCGCGGCGCGGCAAACGGCGCGCCGCGGACTTTTTCGCCTGACCATCGGAGGTTTGCTTCATCGGTTCGGTCGCCCGTCAGCGAGCCCCGCTCTTGCTACCTCCTCGGGGCGACTAAGGCAAAAAATACCGACTGGGTGGGGGAAGTCACGCCGCTGAAGAAATGCGCGGATCCGCGGCGCAAGAAATGTGCAGGATTCCACAAGCCTTGCACGGACTCTGGACGCGCTTCCCCTATTCTTGCAGCGTGGCCAAAGCCAGACAGAGGAACCCAAGCGCATCCGATCGCGGCACCCCGAGGCATATCCTGGTGCCGATCGATTTCACCGCCGCCGCGAACGACGCCGTGCGGCATGCCGTGGAATTGAATGGTGATGCGACGGGCGTCATTCTGCTCCACGTCCTCACCCCCTCCGCCCAGAAGGAAAGTGATCGCCCCAGCGCGGTCGACGCGGCGACGGAGAAGCTGGCTGCATTCCGGACGAGCTGCGGCGGCGCAGGGATGCAAGCTGCGCAACTGCTTGTCCGCACCGGCACACCATTTTATGAAATCCTGAAAGTCGCGAAGGAGGAACAGGTCGATTTGATCGTGCTCGCGGTCCATGATTCGGCCGCGCTTGCCGGGCTGGGGCTGGGTCACACGGTCGAGCGCGTCTCGCGCTACGCCCCGTGCCCCGTGTTGCTGGTGCGGGAGGGCGTGGGGGATCAGGCGCCGCGGCCGAGCCGCGCGCTCGCTTCCTCTTCCGCGGCTTGTTAGGAAAAATGATACCTCGGAGGCGGTAAGGGATTCCCTTACCGCGTGTAGGGCCGTTCCCCCGGTGCGGTCGCGGGATCGCCCTCATTGTTGGCGGCGCTGTCGGGACGCATCCTTCAGACATGCAAACGACGATGGTTCCCACGAAGGACGATCCCACTCGCGATCGAAAATTGCTCGAAGCCCTCACGCGTTCCAAAGTCTATCGCCAGTACGAGCGCACCTTCACCGAGGCCACCGGTCTGCCCCTGACGTTGCGGCCGGTTGAGTCCTTCAGCCTCCCGTTTCACGGCAAGAAAAACGAAAACGGGTTCTGCGCATTTCTCGCCGACAACAAGGGGTGCGGGCTCTGTTTGCAGACGCAGACACGCTGCAACGCGAATCCCGGGGAGAAGCCGCGCTCGGTGCAGTGCCCGTTTGGCCTTACGGAAACGACGGTGCCGGTGCGGCTCGGCGAGCGGGTGATCGGCTTTCTCGCCACCGGCCAGGTCTTTAGCGGCACCCCGAAGGCGAACATCTTCCGCAAGTCGATCGGCCGCGTCTTTCCATCCGGCTCCACCGCAGCGACCAAAGCGGCCCACCTCTGGAAACAGACACCCACGATGTCGCCCAACCGTTACGAAGCGACCGTCCAGCTGCTGAACTTCTTCGCCAAACAGCTCTCTGCGTTCAGCAATCAGATCGTCGTCGAACAGGAGAACGCCGAGCCGTTGCTCGTCACCCGGGCCCGTCATTTCATCGCGGCCAACAAAGCGGAAACGCTCTCCCTCTCGGCGGTCGCCAAAGCGGCTGGCGCCAGCGTGTTTCACTTCTGCAAAGTCTTCCGCAAGTCGACCGGACTAAAGTTTACCGAATACGTCTCGCGCGTGCGGCTCGAGGATGCCAAAGGCCGTCTGCTCAATCCGAATCTGCGGATCAGCGAGATTGCCTACGACGTGGGCTTCCAATCGCTGACGCAGTTCAACCGCACCTTCAAGCGCACCTTCGGCCAATCGCCCACGGAGTTTCGCGACGCCTGCTAGAGAGCCTTCGCGCTCGTCGCTACGCTCGTTTCGCGCCCGGCGCAGCCAGCCGCACCGCCAGCTTCCGCCCTTTGAACTGAATCCCGTTCAACTTCTTCAAGTACCAGATCGACGCGCGTTGCCGCCACATCCACGAGTGACTTGGTCGCCTGCAGATGGATCGCGCCGATTTCGCCTTTCGGGATCGCCGTCACCCCAGCGATCACTCCCACGAAGTCGCCCGGCTCCACGCCGTGGGCGCGGCCCGACATTGAACGCCAGGCGCACCATTCCCGGCTCGTGCGAGACCGTTCCCGCCTCCTCGCGCGGGCCGGATGGTTCGGACGCTCCGGTCGTGCGATTCGGGTTCGCGCCGGTCGCGGCGCTTCACCGTCATCGCGGCTGCGTTCCCGCCGTTCCGCGCGCCGCGGATCGGGCAAATGCGCCGCCAGCTCCGCGCGCGCGATCTTCCCCGATCGCCTGCCCGCCACGCGTCTTCTCTTCGCCCAGCAAGTGGATGAGGGCCGACGCAATGTCGGTGGGCGAATAATTCTGCTCGAGGAGCGCGATCGAGCAACTCGTCGTGCCGCTTGTATTCGCCTTTCTCCAGCGTCGCGCGCAGCGCCTCGGCGAAGGCCGTCGCGCGTTTCCCTTCCACCTCTTCGGCGGTCGGGATCTTTCGCCCGCCGGATGCGGCTCTTCGTGAAACGCTGGATGTTTTCCAGCCGGTAAATCTCGCGCCCGGCGACGAAGGTCACCGCCTTGCCGCCTTCGCCCCGCGCGTCCCGTGCGGCCGATCCGATGGACGTAATCTTCGCCGTCGTGCGGCAGGTCGTAATTGAACACCACCTCGATGTCGTCCACATCGAGCCCGCGCGCCGCCACATCGGTCGCGACCAGAATCTCTATCGCGCGCTTGCGGAACTTCGCCATCACCCGCTCCCGCATCGCCTGCGTCATGTCGCCGTGCAGCTTGTCCGCGCTGTAGCCGCGCGCGGTCAGGTGCTCCGTCAGTTCGTCCACCATCATCTTGGTCGCGCAGAAAATGATCGCCAGCTTCACATCCTCGAGGTCGATGCAGCCGGCAGAGCACCTCGAGCTTGGAGCGCCGGTCCACTTCGTAGTAGATCTGCTCGATCGCGGGCACCGTCATCGCCTCCGCTTCCACCCGCACGTTCACCGGGTTGCGCGTGAAGGTCTTGATCAACTCCTGGATCGGCCGCGGAATCGTGGCCGAGAAAAAGACGGTCTGCCGCTCGTCCGGCACCTCCCGCAGGATCGTCTTGATGTCATCGACAAAGCCCATGTCGAGCATCCGATCCGCTTCATCCAGGATCACCATCTTGATCTGGTCGAGCTTGCAGGCTCTTGCGCTCGAGGTGATCCATCACCCGGCCCGGCGTGCCGATGATGATCTGCGCGCCCGCGCTCAAGCCCGCGGAATTGCCGCTCGTACGATTGCCCGCCGTAGATCGGCAGCTCGCGCACGCCGCGCTTGAAGAACGCCAGCTTCGCGATCTCCTCCGCCACCTGCACCGCCAGCTCGCGCGTCGGGCAAAGAATCATCACCTGCGGCGCGCGCACACCCGCATCGACGAACTGGATCGCCGGGAATGCCGAACGCCGCCGTCTTGCCCGAGCCGGTCTGCGATTGCCCGACCACGTCCGCGCCTTCCAGGAGCACCGGAATCGCCGCCGATTGGATTGGCGAAGCTTCCTCAAAGCCCATCCGCGCGATCGCCTTTTGCAATTCCGGCGCCAGCCCGAGCTCTGAAAACAGCTTCTTCTGCATCGCTCACTATCGCACGTCGGCGAGCCAGCGCCCCGGCTCATGCGGGACTGGGATTGCCCGACGTGGCAGCCGGACTCGACTCTTGAGGCAGTAAGCCGGCAGGCTAGCTGGCGGCCGGCGACTCGCGGTGATCGCCTTCGGCGAAAAGCTCCCGCACTTCGGCGTCGGTGGTTTGCGAGAAATCGCTGTAGAAACCGCCGACGCCATAGAAGTCTTCCGGCACGAGCACCGCGACCAGTTTATCGGCGACGAGCTCGATGTCGCGACAGGTGGAGGGCGCGATTACCGGCGTAGCGACGACGATTTCACCCGCACGTAACTCCCGCAGCGCGCTGATGGCGGCCGTCATGGTCGAGCCCGTGGCGATTCCGTCGTCGACCAGAATGACCGTCCTGCCGGCGACGGCGGGCGGCGGAAGATCGTCTCGATACGCCCGCTTGCGGCGCTCCAGCTCCTCCTGTTCGCGCCGCACGACTTCCTCGAAAGCTCGCCGCGAAATACCGAGCGAACTGATGACGTCTGCATTCATGGCCGTGGCCCCGCCGCTGGCGATCGCGCCCATCGCCAGCTCCGGATATTCGGGCACCCCGAGCTTGCGCACCACGAAAACGTCCAGCGGCGCATGTAATTCCCGTGCGACGACCGCCGCGACGGGCACGCCGCCACGCGGCAGGCCGAGGACGAGGACGTCCGGGCGGTGGGCGTACTCGCGCAGCAACGCGGCCAGCTGTTCGCCCGCATCGGCCCGGTCGCGAAATGGCATCTTCATTTCCTCCTCCGCAAATGGATGCTGAACCAGCGCGCGGCCAGCCGTGCCACTTCCGCGAGCGCGCCCGGCTCCTGGAAAAGGTGTCCGGCGCGCGGGACGATCGCGATCGCCTTTTCGCATTGCAACTGCTCATGCGCGTCTTCGTTCAACCGCAGGACCTCTTCGTCGCGTTCGCCCACGATCAGAAGCGTCGAGGCTTTCACCATCGGCAATGCCTCGCCGGCGAGGTCCGGGCGTCCCCCGCGGGAGACGACGGCATGCACGGTTTCAGTCAGTGCCGCGGCGGCGATCAAGGCGGCGGCGGCGCCGGTGCTCGCGCCGAAATAGCCGATCGGCAGATCAGCGCGAGCGCGGGTTTTGGGAGACGGCGAGAGTCGCGGCCGCGAGTCGTTGCGCGAGGAGGCGAATGTCGAACCGCAAATGCCCGGTCAGCGCGTCCTCCGCTTCTTCATGCGTGGTGAGCAAATCGAAGAGCAACGTGCCGAGGCCCGCGCCCCGCAGCGCCGCGGCCACCGCCTGATTCCGCGGGCTCAAACGGCTGCTCCCGCTGCCATGCGCGAACAACACCAGGCCGGTCGCGTTTTCCGGAATCTCGAGATCGCCGGAGAGGGTTACGTCGCCGACGGGGAGTTGCACCGGCATGGACTCGGTAAGTGCCGCCGCATCCTCCCCCGCGTCGTCTTGCTCGCGCGTTCTCATTCCACCTTCCTTGGTGAATATGGAACGCAACGCGCCCGGCCGCTCGACGAAACTTGCGAGCAAACTGGGCGGTGATTGCGCTTCCCGGTCACGGCCGTTGCGCTCGCGCGACCCAGCAATTTCCGCACAGACAGAGCCAAGGCATCCGAGTCAGATGACCGGCGCGCCTAAACTGGGGGTGTGAAAGCGGTTCTTTCTTGACCCCGATGTCTGGGGCCACCCACACCGGCGAATGATCTGCGCGAGCGAATAACCGGCCACGGGATCCGAGCGGACACACCTCCCTTGCACCGGCCCGACCCTCGCACTGAAGGCGCCGGGCGCGCGGGCGCAACCCGATTACTTCCAAGGGTCGCCGGTGCCCTTGAAATCGCCGCCGAGCGCGAGGTGCAGGTTCACGCGCTCGCGCAGACGTGAGGCGCGGACCTGTGTCAGTTGGATCTTCGCGGCGAGGTTTTCGCCGGCGAGGCGCAGAGATGGTGAAGGTGTCGATCTGGCCCTTGCTCGAGTTGCTCGCCGCCCAACTTCACCGAGTCGCAGCGTGTTCTCGACCACCTCGCTCAGCGCGCCTTCGCGTTTGCCGCAGGTAGTAATCGTTGGCCAGCGCGTCTTCCACGTCCTCGAAGGCGCGCAGCGCGGTGCCGGTGTAGCTGGCGGCGGCGGCTTTTTGTTCGGCGGTGCGGATGTCCTGCTGCGGCCTTGAGTTCACCACCGAAGAAAATCGGCTGCGTAATTCCGGCGGCGAGACTCCAGGTAAAGGCATTGAGCGTGCCGACGCCGTCAAGTTCCGCCGTTCCCAGCCCGCCCGCGGCCGCTGATGCGCAAAACGCGGCAGGCGCGCGGCGCTTCGCTTCGTCCACGCGATGAAACGCGGCGGCGAAACGGTGTTCGGCCGCGATGCACATCGGGCCGGCGTTCGAGCATTTGCGAGGGCAGACCGGCGGGCACGGCTCCGCGGTTGGCCGGGAAAGGAGCGGCGCGTCGCGAGCCGGCCGGCGGGATAGTGGCTGGTGACGACTTCGATCGCGCGGATGGCCTGCGCCCGCGCAGCCTGCGCGATGTAGAGCGCATCCTGCGCGGAGGCGGTGCGCGCCTTGATCTGCGCGAGGTCGAAGTCGCTCGCGAAACCCTGCTCCTTGCGCACGTCGGCGAGCTTTGAGAGCTTCGTCGTAATAGCTCAATGTCTCCTGCGCATTGGCGGCCTGTTGCGCGGCTTCGATGGTGGAGAAATAGGCGCGCGCCACCGCGGCGGCGAGCGACTGCCGGGCAAATTCGTAGTCGTAGGCGAGCGCATCGCTTTCGGCCTGGGCGGCCGCCTTCTTCGAACGCACGCGGCCCCACACATCAGCCTCCCACGCCGCGCCGATGCCGAGGCCATAGACCCAGCGCTGCGTCGATGATTCCACGCTTCGTGTCGCTCGCGCTGCCGCCCTCGTCGCCGACTCCCGGGGATGCCGCCAAGGCCCGGCGGATCGATGCTGCGACCGAGGTCGCCACTCAAGCTCCTGTCCCTGCCGGTTGCCGAGGATTTTCGCGCCGATCCGCGGATAGAGCGACGACGCGGCCACGCGCACCGCGTGCGCGCGAAGCTTCCACGCGCGCGGCGGCGGCTTTCAGGTCGGGATTACGCATGACGGCGTCCTCGACAAGCCGGGTCAGCTCCGGATCGCCGAACGTGCGAATCCAGTTCGGCACGACTGGTCCGCGGCGATGGCGGCCACTCCATTGGCCGGGGATTTGCGCTCGGCCCCGCGTCGGTCAGAATGTCCGCGCCGGTGGGCGGATTCTTGAGCGCGCAACCGGCGAGCATGAGGCACGCAGCGGTGCCGAGAAGAGTTCGAATTTTCATGCGCAGCGCTTAGTGAAGCTTGAAGACGAACCAATCGATCTTGGCTGAGACGCGAACGAAAACCTTGCGGATGATGTGAAGGATCTTTCCCTTCTCGGTGTAGATCGCGCCATGGCCGCGTGCGCCGGCGGCGAGGAAGACGTCCTTGTCTTTGCCGTCGAGGAGCAGGCGAACCGCGATGCGCGCTTCCGGCAGGGCGCCCGGAAGGGTGACTGCGCAGGTTGCCGCTGATCGGCATCTGGCCTTGCGCCGTCGCCCAAAGGATGGAGTCCACCTTGCATTTGATGATGCGACCCGGATACATCTCCATAAAGATTTCCGCCTCATTGCCCGGCTCCACGTAGCGCAGTTCGTTCTGGTGGAAAAAAGCGAGGACCCATGGATCGTCCTCCTCGATGAAGCTCATCACCGGCATGGTGGCAAACTGCGTGGCGCGCACGCCGGGACGCAGCGCGAGATTCGTCACCCGGCCGTTGGCCGGCGCGAGATGCGTCGTGCCGTCGAGGTCGTATTTCGCACTCAAGAGGTCGGCTTCGGCCTTGGCAATCTGCGCTCTGGCCTGCGATTCCGTGGCGTCGGCGGCGAGGAATTCGCTTTCCAGATTTCCGAGATCGCTTTGCGCCTGCTCGAGGTCGGCCCGCCTCCCGGCCCCGGTCGCGGCGAGTGCCGTGAATTGCTCGACGCGCTTCTTCGCCAGGTCGATCCGCGGAGTCAGTGCGGCCTTCTTGGCCGCGGCGTTATTGAGTTGATCCTCTCCTCCTTGCAGCGTGGCCTCGGCGGCTTTCGCTGCCGCCTCGAAGGGAACCGGGTCGATCTTGAAGAGCACATCGCCCTTCTTGATCGGCCGGTTCGGCTCGATCGGCACCTCGGTCACCTGCCGGTCACCCGCGGCACAATCGGGATGACGTAATTCTGCGCCCGCACTTCGCCCGCCGACGGCGCGACGATGTTCATGAAGAGGATGATGATCGCCAGCGCGACGACCGGGATCGTGACGACGATGACCTGGCTGGTGATGTTCCAAGGCAGCCACTTGTTCTTGAAGAAGATCAGCCAGACGATGACCGAGTAGATGATAAGGAGAATGAGTTCCATTACGCCTTCCCTCCTTTTGAGCTGAGTCTCGTTTCCAGTTCCGCCACGCGAGCGCGGAGTTTTTCGATTTCGTTCTGCTCTTCCTTCACCTTCGCTCGCCATGGTGGCCGAGCGATTCATCCACATCGGTGCCGTAGGCCATCTTGTGCAGGACCGGCTTGGTGTAGGCCCAGAGCCATGCAATTGGCCAGAGCAGCCCACCAAAGACAAAGCGAGAGCAGGCACAGGCAATGGATCGCGTGGTCTGTGGATGCTTTTTCTTTTCGGCAATCTTTTCCGGCATGACATGCAGCAGCCAGAAAACGGCGATGCCGATAATCGGCGCGATCACGAGCACGACCCACGAGATGCCGTTGGCGATCGCATCGAGCGTTTCGCCGTGAAAGAGAGAGGCGTGCGCGGATGACGGCAGCAGGGACCCGCCGAGCAGCGTGAACAAGAGCATTGCGCCGCGGCGGCTCCCGGGGTGGGGGATGGGTGATCGGAGTGTTTTCATCTGGATGGCGTGAGTCCGGTCATTCTGCGCGAGACGGAGGTGGAGGGAAAGTCGGGATTTGGACCTGAATCGTTGGATTTCGGCATGTGCCGTGGAGGCAATAATCCCCATCTGTCGGCTCCGCGCCTATCGGACCTTGGTCCTACTCCCGGGCCGGGGAGGCAAGGAATAAACTGCCCGGCTTAAGGGATGAGTGGCTCAACGCAATCTCCGAGCAGCTTCACCCTTTCGCCGCTCTCCTTTCCCAAGTCTTCGCCCCTGCCCAGCATTGAGGAATCGCCAGCACGAAAAGCGCGATCGGATACCATCTGGGGCCGAGTCCCATATTCCAGGTTGCGATCACCCCGGCAAGTGCCAGGCAACTCCCCACGCAGCCGAGGATCAACGCGTGACGCATGGGCCGATCCGGCGCAAGAGATGCGGTGAGCCAGGCGCCGCCGACGCCGATGATGACGCGATAAGTGGTCGCAAGCAAAGCCAGCGCATTGGTGAGCGGTTGGTCCATGGGCGGGAAGACACGGACTGCGTGGAGCATGATGTCGAAGACGGTGGTGACGATGATAATCGCGAGGATGCCCGCCGCGATGGCCCAGATGCTCTTCTTCGTGTTTGGATTCAAAAGGGCTGAGAATAGATAACCATGCATGCGGCGCCTCGACCGCGAGACGTCAACGCGGTTGGCATGTGCAGTTATCGACATGAATTGCATCCGCGCGATCCCGCGCCAATCGGACCTTGGGCCTATGTTCCTGCGTCAGCGCTCGTCGGCTGGTTTTCCATAAGCCGAAAGTCCCATAGGTGCGGAAGCTTGTATCCGCGAGGATGGTTCGCGTCATGAGCACCGCCTTCCCCACTCAAAAAACCAAGATCGTCGCCACGATCGGCCCCGCGTCGGAATCGCCCGAGATGCTCCAGCGGCTGATCCGCGCGGGGCTGAATGTCGCGCGGCTGAATTTCTCGCACGGCGATTTTTCGCATCACGCGGAACTCGTCCGGCGGATTCGTGAGGCCGCGCGTGTGACGGGCCGGCGCGTGGCGATCATGGCCGATCTGCCGGGGCCCAAGATGCGGTTGGGGAAAATCGAGCCGGAGCCGATCCAGCTCGTGCAGGGCGACCGTTTCACGCTCACGAATGAAGAGATCGTGGGCGACGCGCAGCGGGTCTCGATGAGCTTCGAGCCGCTGCCGCGCGTCGTGAAGCCGGGAAACCGGCTCTTTCTCAACGACGGCCTCGTGCAACTCGTCGTCGAGCGCGTCGCGGGCAACGACGTGGAATGCACCGTCGCCGTCGGGGGCGAGCTGCGCTCACGCAAAGGTCTCAACCTGCCCGGCATCGATCTCGGCATCAGCGCGTTCACGGAGCGCGATCGCGCGTGCCTGGAGTTCGCCCTCGGCGCCGGCGTGGACGCGGTGAGCCAGTCGTTTGTCGAGGGCGCCGCGGACATCGAGGCCGTGCGTTCGGCGGCGGTGAAGTTCGGGCGGGTGCCGTTCATCATCGCGAAGATCGAACGCGCCGACGCGCTCGAGCACTACGAGGAAATCCTCGCCGCCGCCGACGGCATCATGGTCGCGCGCGGCGATCTCGGCGTCGAAGTCCCGATCGAGGAAATCGCGCACACCCAGAAGCAGCTCATCGCGAAAGCGAACCTCGCCGGCAAACCTGTCATCACCGCGACGCAAATGCTCGAGTCGATGGTCACGAGCCGCCTGCCCACCCGCGCGGAGGCGACCGACGTGGCCAACGCCATCCTCGACGGGACCGATTGCGTCATGCTCTCCGGCGAATCCGCGATGGGCAAATTCCCCGAGGAAGCCGTGAGGATGCTGGCCAAGATCGCGGCGTTCACCGAAACGCACCGACCTCGCGGCACGCTTGCGGTTGGGCGTCAGCTGGTGGCGCGGCAGCCCGGCTCATCGATTGGCGACCGCATGGCTTCTCTCGTGGAGCATGCCCTGGAAACACTGCCGATTGAATTGGTGGTAGTGCCGACGCGCGGGGGCGCGACGGCGCGGTCCATCTCGCGGTCCAAACCGCCGGTCTGGATCCTCGCGCCGAGCGCCGATCCCGCAGCCTGCCAGGGTCTCGCCTTTTCCTACGGCGTGCATCCCGCCGATCTCGATGAGGAGCCGGCTGACTGGCGCAGCTACGCCGCAGAGTGGTTGCGTGCACAAGGGATCACCGCCGAGCGCGTGATGCTCGCGGCCGGCCCTTCGCCGCGTAATCCGAGCGCGAATTACCGGATCGAATTCATGCCTCTGGGCGCTCATACCATTGAACCTCCGTTCGCCTAATGAAAGCGTTAGGCCGCACTGGCAGCAGTTACCTGCTCGATCCGACTCTCGGCGACCACAAACAGGCCGCTTTCGTCACATAGAATCGATGACCACCTGGCCGAGATATCCCGTTATCTATGAGATCAACACCTGGGTCTGGCTGGGTGATCTCAGCCGGAAACACGGAAGAGCGCTGAACCTCGCCACGGTGCCGCCGGAGGAGTGGAATCGCATCGCCGCCGGTGGCTTTGATGCCGTGTGGTTCATGGGCGTGTGGGAGCGCAGCCCCGCGGGAATCGCGATCTCGATGTGCAACCCGGGGCTCCTCGAGGATTTCCGGAGAGCGCTCCCCGACTTTGTGGCAGAGGACAATGTCGGCTCGCCCTACTGCGTGCGTCGCTACGCCGTCGATGAGCACCTTGGCGGGCCGCAGGGACTTGCCGCCGCCCGAAGCATGCTCCGCGAACGCGGGCTGCGCCTTATCCTCGATTTCGTCCCCAACCACGTCGCGCCAGACCATCCATGGGTCGGCGATCATCCGGAATACTTCATTCAAGGAAACGCTGACGATGCCCGCAACGACCCGGCGTCGTTCATCGAGTCGGGTGGAAAGGTATTTGCTTGCGGCCGCGATCCCTATTTCCCGGCGTGGCCCGATGTGCTTCAACTCAACGCCTTCCAGCCGGGGCTGCGGCAGGTGGTGATCGAGACCATCGCGGACATCGCCGGACAGTGCGACGGCATCCGCTGCGACATGGCCATGCTGGTGCTGAACAACATCTTCGAGCGAACCTGGGGAGCCCGCGCCGAAGCGAAGCCGGCCGAAGACTACTGGCGGACGATCATCCCGGCGATCAAGGCGAAGTGGCCGGAATTGAGATTCATCGCCGAAGCCTATTGGGATCTCGAGTGGGAGCTGCAGCAGCAAGGCTTTGATTTCTGCTACGACAAGAAGCTCTACGACCGGATGGAACACGCCGACGCCGAGAGTGTGCGTCAGCATTTGCTCGCCGATGTGACTTATCAGGAGAAGATGGTGCGGTTCATCGAGAACCACGATGAACCCAGAGCCACGTCCGCTTTTCCAGATGGAAAGGAGCGCGCCGCCGCCATCGCCATCCTCACTCTCCCCGGGGCCAGGCTATTGCACGAGGGACAATTCGAGGGTTTCAAAGTAAGATTGCCGGTCTTCCTCGCCCGCCGTCCGCCGGAACCGGTCGATCAGGACCTCGCGACCTTTTACGGGCGCCTGCTGAAGGAGACCAATCGTGATGTCTTTCGGAATGGCGACTGGTGTCGCTGCGAGCGGAGCGGCTGGCCCGATAACCATAGCTGCCAGCAACTCCTCACTTGGTGCTGGGTGAAGGGTGATGAGCGCTACCTTGTCATCATCAATTTCGGGCACGAAACGGCCCAGGGCCGTATCCATGTGCCGTGGGATGAACTGAGAGGCCGGCCGTGGCGCCTCAGCGATCCCTTCTCCGGCGACACTTACGAACGAAGCGGCGACGAGATGCGCGATTCGGGGTTCTACGTCGAGCTGGGGCCGTGGAAATGCCACCTCTTCGAAGTGCGCATGAAGTGATGCTTTCCAATCCCGCCCATCGCGAACACCATCATGTTTCCAGGATCCAACCCACAAAAACCATGAGCAAAAAAGACAAAACCCAAAACGCAGAACCCGAAAAACTAGACAACAAGCAATACATGAAGGAGCTGCGCAAGCTCCAGGCTGAGCTGTGCCATCTCCAGGAGTGGGTCAAACACAAGGGCCTGCGCGTGATCATCCTCTTCGAGGGCCGTGACGCCGCGGGAAAAGGCGGCACCATTCGCGCCCTGACCGAGCGGGTCAGCCCCCGCGTGTTTCGCACCGTCGCGTTGCCGGCGCCGTCGGATCGCAAAAAATCGCAGATGTATATGCAGCGTTACATGACGCACTTCCCGGCGGCGGGCGAGGTCGTGATCTTCGACCGCAGTTGGTATAACCGCGCTCGGCGTCGAATACGTAATGGGCTTTTGCACGAAGGAGCAGCACGCCCGCTTTCTCAAGCTGTGTCCCGAGTTGGAGAAATACATCGTGGACGGCGGCATCCAGCTCATCAAAATCTGGCTGGATTCCAGCGACAAGGAGCAGAAGCGCCGCTTCGAGGCGCGCATGACGGATCCGCTCCGCCAGTGGAAACTCAGCCCGATGGACCTGCCGTCGCGCACGAAGTGGTTCGAGTATTCGCGTGCCCGCGACTTGATGCTCGACGCCACCGACACGAAGCACGCGCCCTGGCACATCCTGCGTTCCGACGACAAGAAGCGCGCGCGCCTCAATTGCCTCCACCACATCCTCGGTCTCATCCCGTACAAGAAACTAAAGCGCGAGAAGATCAAGCTCCCCGACCGCTCGATGAAGGGCGCCTACGACGACGACGCCTCGCTGAAGGGGCGGAAGTTCGTGCCGGAGAAGTATTGAGCGACTAGCCGCAAACCGAACCTCGGCTTCAAAGCGCCAATGATCACAAAACTCCTCATCGCCTTTTCCCTGATGGCAATCTGCGTCGCGATCCACGCGATGGGCCTCACCACGGTCTTCGGATGGATGCACGCGCGACTGGCGCGCCGCACGCAGAATATTTGGTCGCCCGCCAAGACGCTGATCGGCATCGCGTCGTGGGTGGTGTTTCTGCACCTGCTGCAGATTCTCGTCTGGGCGTCTATGTATGCGTGGCGTGGTGCGATGCCTGACTTCACGACGGCGGCGTATTTTAGCGCCGTGACCTACACCACCACCGGCTACGGCGACCTAGTGCTGCCGGAGGAATGGCGGCTCGTCGGCGGCGTCGAAGCGCTCACCGGCATCCTCATGTGCGGGCTGTCCACCGGCATGTTCTTCGCTGTCTTCTCCGACATCTTCGGCCTCAACCGCGGGACGACCTGAAAACCGGGTAAGGAATTTGGGGAAAGAAAGGGAGCGCAGGCGGCACCTTTGCGTTCAATGGTTCAGTCGCCACAACGGGAAGTACAACGCCGCCGCGAAACTCACCCACGCAAGGTAAGGCACGAGCAGCCCAGGCCGCGAGGCGGCTCACGGCCCGAAATGCCGCCAGCGTCGCGGCAATTGCCCGCCAGAGCAGCACGATCTCGGCAAAAAGGCCACGCCGGGCCGGTGCAAGCCAAAGAACAATGGCGTCCAAAATGCGTTGAGCGCCAGTTGCGCGATGAAGATGAGCAGCGGCTGGCGCTACTATTTGAACTGCCAACCTACTGGCCGTCGCCTTCGTCCTCGGCCGGCCAGTCGTCATCAGTCGACGTCCAGCTCTTATCCGGATCATACCGATCCATGGCTTGGAATTGCTTCAAGGTATCGGGGCCCAGATCCTTCTCGTAAACGACACCGTCGGGACCGACGATGAAGGTTTTCACTCCGGTAACCCGATACTGTGCAGGCGCCGCCGCGAGAGCGAAGCCAGTGATCATCGCGCCATCGACAACAAAATCCATCTGGCCCATCCGCGCCGACGGGCCCTGCCCTTTCAGCACCTTGAAATAGTAGCCGCGAAATGGCTCGCTCTTTTCGCTGTACCCTCGCTCGATTGCGCGCGCGATACCTTCACCGACCGGACCACCCCACGTCCCATCCGCATTCTGCCACGCGAGACCATCATGTTTTCCGGCGCTGCTGATGATGCGCTGAGCGAACTGATTCACCTTGGCGCCGTCGTGCTTCTTTTGCGCGTATTCGTGTTGCGCTTCTACATATCCACGACAGATCGCTATCGCATCCAGTTCATTCGCGCCAATACGACGGTTAAGGATTTCTTCGCGGCCAGCCTTGGCATCGAATGACCACTTACCTTTGTTTTTGACGATGGGAATCGGCAGCGGAAACTGATCGTTTCCGACCGTCAGAATGGCGCGATTCGCATCCTTGGGGTCGGTTCCCACCTCCGTTTTTTCCTTCGCCTTGGCAACGAAGGCCATGGCTTGGTTCTTATCCCCGACTGCATCTTCCGAGCTGACGACGTCGTCGCTCCCTGGTCCCAGGATTTCCTTCAACACCGCGACATCAAATGATCCCGCGGCCTGAATCAAAGAATCCGCCGCCTCCTTCGGCGTGTTGAACTGCTTTCCCGCGGGCTGCGATGCGGCCGTGTCCTTCTTCGCCTCGGTCGCCGCTTGCAGCACGCCACCGATGGTGACGGCAAGCATGATCAGGAAAACCTTGGTCAGAGTTGAACGATGAGATTGTGATTTCATTGGGATTCTCCTCTTTTCGTTTACCGCTTGCGTCCGCCTCCGCCGCCTCCGCGTCCGCCGCCACCTCCTCCTTTGGCTCCACCTCCTCCTTTAGCGCCCCCTCCTGCTTTGGCGCCCCCTCCTCCTTTGCCGCCGCCCATGCTTTGGCCTCCTCTGTTGCTGCTCGCTTTAGCCTGAGGTCCGCTGCCACCACTAATGGCTCCGCCACCCTTCGAGCCAGAGCTAGGCTTACTTCCCACGTTCTTGCTACCTATCTGATTGGCGCCACCACCACTCGGTTTAGCGGCCTTCTTTGCATCACCTGCCCCTCCTGGTTTTCCGGCACCACCAGCGCCACCGGCCTTTCCTGCACCACCGGGACCGCCAGGTTTTCCAACGTCACCGGCACCACCTACTCCACCCGGACCACCAGGTTTTCCGACCCCACCGGCACCACCTACTCCACCCGGACCGCCAGGTTCTCCGACCCCGCCGGCACCACCTACCCCACCCGGACCACCAGGTTTTCCGACGCCGCCGGCACCACCTACTCCACCAGGCCCACCAGGTCCGCCAGCTCCGCCCGCGGCACGACCGCCGAACTTATCGGCGGTTCCTCGATCACCATAGGGCGCGTTACCGCGATGTTCCGGGCTATGCCGCCATTTACCCGCCTCACCTGCCTTGATGTTGTTTTTCTTATTGTAATTGTTGACGTAGTTGTTGTTCACGTTGACGTCGATGTTGCCGTTGTCCCAGCCACAGCCCCAACCCCAGTTATTGCCCCACGCCGCGCCTAGCGCCAACGCCCCACCGAACGCGAGCGCCCCACCGGCCACGTAGCCCGGATAGGTGTAAGTCGGATACGGATAGGCAGGCTCCCCATAAACGACCGCCGGGTCATAGGAAGGAACATAGACCGTGCTGGGATCGGCTTGCTCAACTACGATCACCTCCTCGCCGCCGACGGTTTTCTTTTCTACTTTCTGTTGCTCGCCCGTCTTTAACGCTCCTTTGCTCTCGGCTTTCGCGCGCATGCGCTGCACGGCGTCCATCACGTCCCCTTGCTGAGAGAGAAAGGCGTTCCCCATGTCCGATGTCCACTGGATGTTCCCGGCCATGCGCCCGGCGACTTCAGGGAAAGCCGCCATCGCCTGCACGCTCGGATCCCAGGGCTGCTTCGCCACTGCGTCGGCCAGCGCCTGGTCCTTCAGATTCTTGTTTTTATCCAGCCACTGCCCTAGTTGCATTATCTCGATCGGATAAGTGCTGGCCGCCAGCGTCTGCGCCAAAAGCGGATCGGGATAAAGCGCGATCGGCGCGACTAACGAATCCAATTGATCGTTGGGGATTTTCTCCGTCTCCGCTGTTTGCGATTCGGCAGTCGTTTCAGATTGCGCCTCTTGACCAAAGACGGTGGGCTCACCCAACAGGAGGAGCACGGCAGAAAAAATGGCGACAGCGCGAGAAAACAGATTCGTCCTCATTCCAGTAACTTTTGACCAACGGCGGATGCTGGCTATTGGACCTTCGTCGTACATCCGTGTGGTCGTGATGCTTCCTCCTTTCCGGAGATAACGTCGCGCGAGACTTGTGCTGCGCTTTCCGTTCCTTGTCGGAGGCTGCTCAAATCTTGGGATGCCTCTGTCGCACTCGACGAACGCAATATCTGCACAGGAAAACGCAAACGCGGTACATCGGGCGTCCGCCAAACGCCCTACGTTCATGGCAACCAGAGCGGCGGATCGGTTCCGGACCGAAACCGTTCGCGCGAAACGGAGAACCTTGTGCAACCAACCCCCGCCACTAACCACCGGCCGCCTCCAGGAAAACCCACCCACTCCCAACCCATGAACCTGACCACCAGTTACCTCGGCTTCAAACTGCGCACGCCGCTTGTCCCGTCCGCCTCGCCGCTCTCGGAAAAAATCGACAACGTCAAAAAGATGGAGGACGCCGGGGCCCCGGCGGTGGTGTTCCATTCGCTCTTCGAAGAGCAGGTGCGACGGGACCACCACGATCTCCAGTATTACCTCGATCAAGGGCGGGAAAGCTACGCCGAGGCACTGAGCCATTTCCCCGAGAAAACAGAGTTCAAGGTCGGTCCGGACGCCTACCTCGAGCACATCGCGGAAGCCAAGGCCGCCGTCGAGATTCCGATCATCGGCAGCCTCAATGGCACCACCTTCGGCGGCTGGATGAAATATGCGCAGCAGATCGAGCAGGCCGGGGCGGATGCGCTCGAGTTGAACCTCTACGCCGCCCCGGGCAATCCCGACGAGGCGCCGGAAGATATCGAATCGAACTACCTCACGATCATCGCGTCAGTCAAAGCGCAGCTCAAGATTCCCGTGGCGGTGAAGCTGAGTCCCTACTTCACAAACTTCGCGCACTTCGCGCGGCGGGCCGATCGCCATGGCGCCGACGCGCTCGTGCTCTTCAACCGCTTTTACCAGCCCGACATCGAACTCGAGACCCTGGAGATTTCGCCCAATGTGCTATTGAGCACGCCGATGGCGATGCGCCTGCCAATGCGCTGGATTGCGATGCTCCATGGTCGTATCGGCGCCAACCTCGCGGCCACCAGCGGCATTCACCGCGCGACGGACGCCCTGAAGATGCTGATGGCCGGCGCAGACGTGACGATGCTCTGCTCCGTCCTGCTGCGGCGCGGGATCGACCACCTGCAGGTGATCGAGCGCGAGATGCGGGAGTGGATGGAGGAGCACGAATACGAATCGATCGAGCAGCTCAAGGGCAGCATGAGCCAGAAGAATCGCCCCGATCCGGCCGGCTTCGAGCGCGCGCAATACCTGCGGGCCCTCGAGAGTTACCCGACGAGGGGATAGGCGACCGTTGGACAAAATTCGCCGGGAAGAAGTTTGTCGAACGCGAAGGGGGCGAAAGCGGCGCGCCGGTTCTCCGCCGATGATCAGACCAATCCCTGGTCAAGCATCGCGTTCGCCACTTTGAGGAAGCCCGCGATGTTCGCGCCGTTCACGTAGTTGCCGGGGGTGCCGTACTTTTCGGCGGTGCGCTCACAGACCGCGTGAATCGTCTTCATGATGTTGTAGAGGCGGTTGTCTACCTCTTCGCGCGTCCAGGAGATGCGCATGCTGTTTTGCGCCATCTCGAGCCCGGAAGTCGCCACCCCGCCGGCGTTCGCGGCCTTGCCCGGACCGAAGAGAATCTTCGCCTCGAGGAACTGATTCACGGCGCCGCTCGTGCTCGGCATGTTGGCGCCTTCGGAGACCACGTAGACGCCATTGCGCAGCAGTTTCGCCGCGTCCTTTTCGCTGATTTCGTTCTGAGTCGCACTCGGAAAAGCGCATTGCGCCTTGTGATCCCAGAGCGGGTTTTGATCCGCTGCCGCGTCGATCGCGGTGTAGACGGCACCTTTGAATTTATCCGCGTATTCCGAGATGCGGCCGCGCCGGACATTCTTGAGGTCCATCACGAACGCCAGCTTCTCCGTCGTGATCCCCTCCTCGTCGTAAATGTAGCCGGCGGAATCCGAGAGTGTGACGGCTTTGGCGCCCATCGTGATCAGCTTCTCGACCGTGTATTGCGCGACGTTCCCGCTGCCGGAGACGAGGCAGGTCTTGCCTTTCAGCTCCTCCTTGCGCGTCTTTAGCATCTCGGACGCGAAGTAAACCGCGCCGTAGCCGGTCGCTTCCGGGCGAATGACCGAGCCGCCCCACGTCAGGCCTTTGCCGGTCATGACGCCGGTGAATTCGTTCGTCAGCTTCTTGTACATCCCAAAGAGGAAACCAATCTCGCGGGAGCCGACGCCGATGTCCCCCGCGGGCACGTCGGTATCGTGACCGATGTGCCGGAAGAGTTCGCACATAAACGCCTGGCAAAAGCGCATCACTTCGGAGTCGGTCCGCCCCTTCGGATCGAAATCGCAGCCGCCCTTCGCGCCGCCCATCGGCAAAGTCGTGAGCGCGTTCTTAAACACCTGCTCGAAGGCGAGGAACTTCAGGATCCCAAGGTTCACCGTCGGGTGAAACCGGAGGCCGCCTTTGTAGGGCCCGATTGCGCTGTTCATCTGCACGCGGAACCCGCGGTTCACGTGCAACACGCCGGCATCGTCGCGCCAGGGAACACGAAACATGATCACGCGCTCCGGCTCGATCATGCGCTCGAGAACCTTCGCGTCGCGAAACTCCGGATGCTGCTCCAACACCAGCGTGAGTGACTCGGCCACTTCCTGCACGGCCTGATGAAACTCAGGCTCGACCGGGTTCTTCGCTTTCACCTCGGCCATCAAATCGGCGACGTATTGGTTCATAAGGGGATCTGCTGCCAGCGGAGGGACGGTTGCCGGAATCCGGCGAGGCTAGTCGTCACACGGGGCGCATGTTAAGCAGCTCCGCGGCGGCGAGTCGATGAAGTTTTCGCGCCGCAAAAACGCGAATTATTCCCCAAAAAAATCAGATCATGCAGTTAACCCCCGCGGGCCGAGGAACGGTTTCAGGTCAATCGGATCTTCGATCCATGACTTCCGGCTTTTCTCGGCAGGATGATTGTGAGAAAACTCAGATGCACCCCAGCCCCGCGGACCGTCGGTTTGTCGCTCCGGCGCGGCGCCATCCAATCGACCCCTACCCCCAATGAATACCCTGCTCTCCCTCTGGTTGCCCATCCTGCTCAGCGCCGTGGTCGTGTTCGCGATCAGTTCCCTCGTCCATATGGTCCTCAAGTGGCACGCGTCGGATTACAACGGCTTTGCCAACGAGGACGCCGTGCGCGACGCCATCCGCGCCGGCAATCCGGCACCCGGGCGTTATGTCGTGCCGCATTGCACCGCGATGAAGGACATGGCCAGCGAGGCCATGGTGAAGAAATACCAGGAAGGCCCGGTGGGGCACGTCACGCTTGGACCGAGCGGCGCGCCGAACATGGGCAAGTATCTCGGGCTATGGTTTCTTTGGAGCCTGGCCATCACGGTGGTCGCGGCCTATTTGGCGGCGCGAATCTACCCTCTGGATTCCGCGCATGCCCGCGGTGCGTCCAAGCTGGTGGGGGCCGTCTGCTTCATCGCCTACGGCTTCGGGACGGTCACGGAATCGATCTGGGCGATGCGCCCCTGGTCATCGAGCGCGAAATACCTTCTCGACGCCGCGCTCTACGCCGTCGGCTCCGGCCTCGTCTTCTACTGGCTCTGGCACTGAGCCGCCTGGCCGCGGCTTTGCGCCGCGGCTACTTCTTGATGTCGAGATAGGTGCGTGCCTGCACCCGGCCGGTATCGGGGCGGATCTGCTCGATCCGCATCTGTTTCAAGAGATAACGTCCCTCGACCTTCTGGACGGAAACGACTTCGAAGCGCTTCACGAGCTTGCCGTTCCAATCGAAGCCCTCCATCCGCATCAACGCCCCGCTCTCCTGCTCGCACCAGACAAAGACGCGTGAGTACTGCGATGCGCGGTCGGGCGGCAGCAGTTCCAGTTTCCAGACCCGCCGGGTGTTGATGTAATCCTCGCCCACGACTTTCGCGTTGCTCCAGTAAACGAAACGCAGCGCCAGGTCTTCGTAGGTAATGGCGGTATTGCGCACCCGCTGGTTGAACTCCGCGCCGGCGATCTTGTCGACGCCGTCGCCGGTCATGGCCTCGAGCAACGGACCGGCATCGCCAAGCCGTAACTGCAGCGCCTCCGTCGGATTTGTGAAGGTGTAACGAATTACCGGCCCGCTCTGCGTGAGACGAAACGGTATGATCGTATCGCCCTCGCGCAGCTGACCGTCCAGCTCCACCTGTTGCCGCGCAACCTGCTCGCGCGCGGAGGTGAGGATATCGGTCGCGGAGGGCGCGGCGAGGGCAGTAGCGGCGGCGATGCTTTCGATCACGAGCACCATCAGGAGCAGGAGGACGAGTAGCTCGCGGCGGTTAAGCGCTTGTTTCGCTGCGACTTGCTTCGTATCGTGGCCGCCCCGACGCAGGGCGACGGCGGCGCGATGGATCAGGCTGTTTTTCATTTGATCAACCAACAATGGACGAGCCCGGCGCTCGACTTGTTCATGGCCGCCGTGAGCGACGTCCAAATCTGGATGCCGCTCCTCGTGGTGCTCGGGCTGTATCTGCTAATCTTCCGCGGATTCAAGGGTCGCGCTTTTGTTTTCTGTCTCGCGGTGACGCTCCTGATTTCCGACGTGCTGGTGGTGCGCGGCCTGAAGTCGTCGATCATGCGGCCGCGTCCGAAGCAGGCCCAAACTGTCCGGATGGTGCAGTTGCAGAAGGCGTCACCGAAATTTCTCACCTTGTTCCAGCAGCCGACGATTCGTTTTTCCGGCGAACGCGACCGCCGCAACTCCGGCTCGTCCTTCCCCTCCGGACACGTGGCCGATAACGTGATCGTGGCGATTTTTTGCATGTTGTTCTTCCGACGCTGGGGCTGGCTCTACTTTGTCTTCGCGGCTGCGGTGGCCTACTCGCGGGTTTATCTCGGCGCGCATTGGCCGAGCGATGTGCTCGCCACTGCCCTGCTCGCCGCGGGGGAAGCGCTGCTCATGCTGGCGTTGCTCGAATTTCTCTGGCGGCGGATTGGTTCGCGCGTGATGCCGAACGTGTTCGCACGGCATCCGCGGCTAGTGGTCGAGCCGGCGCCTGTGGCCGCCTCGGCCACGCCCGTTTCGCAAGTTGAAAACTTGCGCCACCCATGAGCACGACGCGCGCGGTCTGGATTTTCCTGGCCCTCCTCACCGGCATCCGGTTGACCCTGGTCGGGACGACCGATCTCTCCTTCGACGAGGCGCATTACTGGCTTTGGTCGGAGCGCCTCGCGCCCGCCTACTTCAGCAAAGGCCCGGGCGTGGCGTTCGCCATCTGGTCGAGCGCGTCGCTGTTTGGCGACAACGAGTTCGGGGTCCGTTTCTGGAGCCCGATCCTCGGCGCCGGCACCAGCCTGCTGCTCTACTATCTAACGCGCCGCCTCTTCAGCGACGTCACCGGTTTCTGGGTCGTGATCGGGTTAAACGTCACGCCGATTTTCAACATCGGCGCCTTCGTCATGACGATCGACCCGCTCTCCATTTTCTTCTGGACGGCCGCCATGTTCACCTGCTGGCTCGCGCTGGAACGCAGCCCGGAGTTCTCCTGGCATTGGCCGCTCACTGGTTTCCTGATCGGGCTCGGCTTTCTCTGCAAATACACCAACGCGCTGGAGCTGCTCTCGATCGTGCTGGTGCTCGCACTGGTGCCGCGGTTCCGGCGCGAGTTCCGGCAGCCGGGCTTTTACGTGATGCTCGCGGCTTTCGCGGTCTGCACGCTTCCGCCAATCCTGTGGAACGCTCAACACGCCTGGGCGACGGTGTCGCATCTCCGTTCGCGGGGCAGTCTGGACAGCGCGCCCGGCTTTCACATCGGGGAGTTGCTCCTTTTCCTCGTGGTGCATTTCGCGGTTTACTCGCCGCTGCTTTTTCTCGCGCTCGCCTGGGCCGTGCTGCGCTCGTGGCGCCGCGCCCGGCAGCAATTCAAGGGCTCGTTTCTGCTCTGGTTTGGCGTGCCGGTCTTTGCCCTCTATTTCATTCTTTCGATCAATCGCGCGGCCAATCCAAACTGGGACGGCCTCGCCTTTCTTAGCCTCGGGATCCTCGCCGCTTCCTACTGGCGCGAACGCCTCGAGTCCCGGCCGAGCGCTGGTGAAATGGACTGGCATTGCGATGGTGCTCGGTCTGCTCATGAGCGTCGTCGCGTTGAATACCGATTTGCTCCGCACCGCCGGGTATGAATTCCCGCGCCGCGACCCGGCCGATCGCATCCGCGGCTGGAAATCGTCCGCCGACGCGGTTGAGCAAGTGCGCGCGGAGGTGGAAACGCAACTGGGCGAGCGCGTCTTCGTCATCGCCGATGAACGCGACCGCGCCTCCGAGCTTTCGTTCTACTTCCGGGACAAACGCGTGGAAGGGCCGGGCCATCCGCCCGTCTACATCGTGGAATCGCAGGACATCCAGAACCAGTTCTCGTTCTGGCCGCGCTACGATGAGCTGGTGCCGCTGCCGGCCAATCAGCCGGCGACTCCTGCGCCGGACGAAGGCGACGTTTACACCGAAGAAGGCGGGGTGAATCTCTTCGCCGGCCGCAGCGCGATCTACATCCAGGCGAGCAAGAAGACGGAAGTGCCGCGCAATATCCGCGCGGCGTTTCAGTCGTCCGATCTGTTTGCCACGATCGAGGTGCGCCGGTTCGGGCAGCTCGTGCGCACGTTGCGGGTCTTCGTCTGCCGCAATTACCGGACGCTGCCGCTATGAGTAGTCCGGCTGTCTCGGTGGTGGTGCCGCTCTTCAACGAGGAAGAGAATGTGCCGATCCTGCAAACGGAGCTGACCAGCGCGCTGGCCGGCCTCGACTACGAACTGATCTTTGTCGACGACGGCTCGAGCGACAACACCGTGGCCCGGATCGCCGCCGGACCGCGGGTGCGCGTCTTACGGTTTGCGAAAAACGCGGGCCAAAGTGCCGCCATGTATGCCGGGCTGCACGCGGCGAACGGCGACGCGGCGGTATTGATCGATGGCGACCTGCAGAACGATCCCGCCGATATCCCGAAACTGCTTGCCGAACTCGAACGCGGTGCCGATCTCGCCGTCGGTTACCGCGCCAAACGAAAGGACACGCTCGTGAAACGGATCACGAGCCGCGTCGCGAATTTCGTGCGGAGCCGTTTCACGAAGGACGGCGTGCGCGATACCGGCTGCACACTGAAGGCGATGCGACGCGAATGCGTCAGCGCGCTGGTGCCGTTCAAGGGCATGCACCGCTTCATCCCGGCGCTGATCAAGGGCGCCGGCTATCGGCTGGTCGAGGTGCCGGTCAATCACCGGCCCCGGCAGTTCGGCCTCAGCAAATACGGTCTCGGCAACCGCGCCGTCCGCGCCACCGTCGACATGTTCGGCGTTCGCTGGCTCCTCGCGCGGCAGCTCAATTACCGGATACGGCGAGACGCGCCCGAATAGCGCCACCACCCACCGGCTCCGGCTGAGCGCGGCGATATGAGTATCCCTCGCAGGGGATGGCGTGCCCGGGCTACAACGCTACGGCGTCGGGTCTCGCCCTCGCCTTCGCCCGGTCCGTGGCGATCCCCGTTTTCCGCATCCTTCCCGGCCGCGAAAGGCCGTTTGCCGGCTTGTCGTTTCGGCGCTCGACGGAACGTCTTCCGGCAACCCGGATTTCTATGCCACCAAGGGAAGGACCGCGGCAGCACTCGCCTGCCCCCCAAGGAGAGGGGCAGGCACAGAGTGCAGAGCAAGCTTTAAGGGAAGCGCGCGTTACGGGGCGCAGGAGGCGCCGGTGAGGGCGACATTGTCGATTCTCCATCCGGGAGCGCCAATTGCCTCGTCAGTCCCCATCCGGAAGCGCAGCCTGATCGTCTGCCCGACCACGTTGGGTCCCAGATTGGCCGTCGTGGTGATGTAGCCACCGGAATTGCCACCCCAGGCCATGCGGCCTCCAATCGGGTTGTTGGCGATTTCGATCAGCGTCACATTGTAGCCGCCGGTGACAAAACTGCCCCCCACGGTTGGATCGAGGATGTCGTTGAAGTCGCCCCCATTGATGGACACTTCCAGCACGTTCCCATCCCAGGCTCCGTCCCCATCAAACTCCATGTTGTAGTTGTGGCGGAAGGTCACCTGGGCCGACGCGGAGTTAACCACGTAGGCCGGTGTCACCAACACCTTGTCGCTGATGGAGCTCTGGTCCGCCAGGAATGCCGCGTTGGGCGCGCTATCAGGAGTATCGGTCGAGGTCACCCACAGGATCGTATTGCCCTGCTGGTTTATCGCCGTCCAGCCCGCGGGCAGCGCCGGCGCGGTCACGCCATCGAAGGTCTCCGGCGGGCAATCGGCCGGCGGCGTCGGCGTGGGCGTGGCCGTAGCCGTAGCCGTAGCCGTAGGCGTCGGCGTCGCACTTGGCGTTGGAGTCGCGCTCGGAGTCGGCGTCGCACTTGGCGTCGGGGTGGCCGATGGCGTCGGGGTTGGCGTCGGCGTCGGGGTCGGCACAGGCGGCTCCGATGTCTGGCGATCGTACACTTCGATCAGACCGATGCCGGTACCCTGGTCCGCTCCCGCGAGGATGGCGGTGTACGTTCCGGGCAAGAGCACCACCGACATGGCCGCCTCTTTGGCATTGCCAGGAGCCAGGCCAGCGGCAGCGACTTCGCCTGCCTGCGGATCATCCTGCCAGTCGTCGTTGGTCCGGATCAGCGCTCCCTCGGCGTCGCGCAGTTCGAGCGTCGGATCCGCCAGCGGAGTTGGAACGCCAAATGCGGCAAGGCTCGGACCCATGCCCCGGATGACGACTCCCGTCTCGCCAGCAGCGTTGCCGAAGATAAAGCCGGCGATCACCACATTGTCATTAATGCCAACGTCGGCGCGGGTGCTGATGTTCCCCAGTTTCGACAACGATGGCTCAGTGTTTCCGTTGATCCCATTTGGCCGCGGCTCCGCGCCGGCGCAGGAGGCGCCGGTGAGGGCGACATTGTCGATTCTCCATCCGGGAGCGCCCACCGCCTCATCGGTTCCCATCCGGAAGCGCAGCCTGATCGTCTGCCCGACCACGTTGGGTCCCAGATTGGCCGTCGTGGTGATGTAACCACCCGAATTGCCACCCCAAGCCATGCGGCCTCCAATCGGGTTGTTGGCGATCTCGATCAACGTCACGTTGTAGCCGCCGGTGACAAAACTGCCCCCCACGGTTGGATCGAGGATGTCGTTGAAGTCGCCCCCATTGATGGACACTTCCAGCACGTTCCCATCCCAGGCTCCGTCCCCATCAAACTCCATGTTGTAGTTGTTGCGGAAGGTTATCTGGGCCGACGCCGAGTTCACCACGAAGGCCGGTGTCACCAATACCTTGTCGCTGATCGAACTCTGATCCGCCAAGAATGCGCAGTTGGGCGCGCTATCAGGAGTATCGGTCGAGGTCACCCACAGGATCGTATTGCCCTGCTGGTTAATCGCCGTCCAGCCCGCCGGCAGCGCCGGCGCGGTCACTCCATCGAAGGTCTCCGCCGGACAATCCGGCGGTGTCGGAGTTGGCGTGGCCGTAGCCGTAGCCGTGGCCGTAGCCGTAGCCGTTGGCGTGGCCGTAGCCGTAGCCGTAGCCGTAGCCGTCGGCGTCGCACTTGGCGTCGGCGTGGCCGATGGTGTCGGCGTTGGCGTCGGCTCTGCTCCATCCGGATTGAGGTCGTAAATTTCAACCAAGGCGATCCCGGAGGTGTTGTTATTGCCCTTGAGGATTGCCGTATAGGCGCCAGCCGGGAGCGTGGCAACGATCGCTGATTCGAGATCGTTGGTTGGGGCCAGTCCAGTAGCCTCGATTTCTGCCTCTTGGTTATCCCTCCAGTTGTTGTTCACGATGGTGACGAAGCCCGAGGACCCATGGAGTTCAAGCACGGGGTCGGCGAGGGGGTCAGTTATCTTGGACCCAGCCAAGGTCGGCCCGATCGCGCGGACGATGACGCGCTTGGGAAGCGTACCGGTGACAATAAAGCCGCCGATGCCAACACGGTCCCCGGTGCTCACGCGCATGCGAGTAGAGAGGTTCGTGGGTTGGGTCGGAGGCAGGTCATCATTCGTGATCGTGCCCGTCCCCCGGCCGTCGGTGATTTTTGCACCGACTGGGTCCGAAAGGTTAACGTAGAATGCCTCGTCGGCTTCGAAGAAGGTGTCGCCGTTGACCGAAACGGTGACGGTCTTGCTTGTTTCTCCCGTCGCGAAGGTAAGCGTTCCACTGGTCGCGGTGTAGTCGATCGGCTCCGTCGCAGTGAAGTCAGATGTGGCGTATTGCACCGTTACTGACTCCCCTTTGGCAGGGGCGGGTGAGAGCGTGACGGTAAAGACTGCATCGCTGGTGCCTTTGTCACCTTCCTGAACTGACACGTCGTCGATCGCGAGACCTGGGGGCAGGGTTGGGGTTGGGGTTGGCGTCGGCGTAACTGTCGGCGTCGGCGTAACTGTCGGCGTTGGCGTAACGGTCGGTGTCACCGTCGGAGTTGGTGTGACAGTTGGAGTTGGTGTTGGTCCCGCCCCTAGGCCCTTGATCGCCACGGTGATGTGCTCGTTCGGGCTGTCACCGCCATCGGTCAGTACGACTTTTCCAAACGCCACTGCCGACGTCAGATTCGTGGTCGGCGTCGCAGTGATGGTCAGCTGCTGTGTTTGTGACGGGTTACCCGTGAAGCTGAAGTCGGCCGGCGACACGGTGATCTGCAGGCCCGGGTTGTCGGAAACGGTGAACGCCTTCCAACTCGACGGGGCGCTTCGGGTATTGCGGACCGTGCGTGTCCAGGTGCAGCTCGGGGTGCAATCCATGTTGCGGACCGCGGGGACGTTGAGCGTCTTCACGTCGCCACCGGTGTCCGGATTGGCGGCGAGGAAGTTGGCAAAAGTCTCGTGCATCACGAGACCAGCGCGCGCCGCCCTGGTCAGATCTATCCGGCCGCTGCCGACATCATCCGCATCCCACGGCGTCACGCCGTTCTCTTTTGTTCCTCTCTCGAAGGCCGTCATCATGAGCGCCGATTTCACTTCCGGAGCCGTCCAGGTGGGCTGCACCGCACGGATGAGCGCGGCCGAACCCGCGGCATGGGGGCTCGACATCGAAGTGCCGCTGATAAAGCCATAGCCTCCGATAACAGCAGCGTAGATATCCACGCCTGGGCCGGTGATATCGGGTTTCTGCAGGTTAACCGTCGGGAACGCGGTGGGGCCACGGAGACTGAAACCAGCCAGAATGTCGCCTTGGGAGGGCTGCAAAGGATTAAAATTGACCGTGGCGTTGGGTGCGTTGGCATCGACGAAAGCGTTCAATGCAAGGCCGGAATCCAGTTCCATGCTGTAGGCGGGGATATTTGGCTGGCCGGTGGTATCCATCGATATCGCGGCGGGTAGGTGGTTGCGGATCAGGACCGCGACCGCCCCGGCGTTAAATGCGTTCGTGATCTTTTTCGTGAAGGGGCAGTTTTGACGCCGAATGAGGGCAATGGCGCCGTTGAAGTATCCCGGCGGGAATGGAATCAAATCAGGGGGCGCGGTGTCTTCACCCGGAGTGCAACCTTCGGCCTCACCTTGGCCGGGGAAATGCTTGATCGGGAAGTTAGTTAGCACGTCCCCGACTGGCGAAGCGCTTCCCCTGGTCAGGATAATGTCCTGGGTAGCGGGCGGAGGAGTGCCCGGGCCAGCTGCGGATACCCGCGCGGCGAAGTCACCATCGCGCTCCGAAGCGGCCACCGTCATCACCCAAGGGCCCTTATGCGCCACCCGGCCAACCGGGTCGATAATGGTGGCACTGGTGTTGCCGGCCGAAGCCGCGACCACGATGTTTGCGGCCACCAGGTCGAGTTTGCGGCGGTCGTTGTCGTTCCACGGGTCGGTGCCGCCCGAGATCGAGAAGTTCATCACCTTTACGTCGCCATGCAGCAGGACACTGTTCATGCCGGCCTGGATGTCAGCACCGGGGCAGGTGGTCGGGCAAACTCTGTAGGAGCGAAAGTTCGCGCACGGCGCCACGCCCGAGATCTCGGTGAACGGCGGCGGGATGGTAGGCGGCGGGACTGCCGTCGCATCCAACCGATTGCCACTCGAGGTGCTCCCGGTGTGGCTGCCATGTCCGTCGGCGTCGGCCGGGTCGGGGCCGGCGCAAAGGCCTATGAGGTCCGTGGTGGAGCAATCCAGAGTGCTGAGCAATTTGGGCGGTGCGCCCCCCACACCATGACCGCAGCTCGCGTCGTTCTTAAACGACGGATGGGTGGCGTCGATACCGGTGTCGAGGCCGGCCACAACGATGCCCTGGCCGCGCGACCCGATTCCGCTGGGAACCGCGCTGCCATTCCAAATCCGGTCGGCACCAATGAAGGTCGGGCTGCGGTAGGTGTCGGGTTCGTAAACCCGCTCGCGCTCCACCGATTTCACGCCCGCCACGTTCCGGACGCCGTCGGCTTCCGCCGGGGTGAGACGCGTCGCGATGCCGCTATGGGTGACGGCGAAATGATGCGTGACATTGAGCGGGCGGCCCACGGCGGAATTCATCGCCTGGATATGCCTGTTTTGTTCCGCCACCACCGCGGCAAGTCCCGCCTGCGCTTCGGGCGCCTTCGGATCGAATTGGGCGTCCATCGCCCGGCCGCCCCGGTAGAGAACGCCGGGTTCGGCGAACTCGATCAAATAAACAAAACGACCGCTCTCATCCGCGGGCGAGAACCTCGCAACTTCCGGGGCCGGCGCGGGCGCGGAAGAACTCTTCGCTTCGGCAGAGACCTTTGATGGGAACGCTCCGAAACCAACCAGCGCAAGAACGACACCGGCGAGCAGAAGACATATAGCAGCGGTAATTCGGAAGATAAAAAAGGCGGAATGGGGAGCGGATTTCTTTTTCATAGGGGTTGTTTTCTCGTGGGCAAGATTCTTGAAGTGTCGTAGAGACTAGGGGGACAAATACCAGACCGTCCAGAAGAATTTTTGGTTGATCCGTAATTTTTTTATTTATTCGCTGCAGAGGGTCGTTTTGGTCAAATTTGTCCGTCACGTGGCGCAACGAACCAAGGTCACCGGGGTTTAAGGCGCCAGTTTTCTCCTGGACCGTTGCTCCAACCTACCCGGGCTCCAGCGCGGCCGGCTGATGGCGAATATCTTCCGCAGCGGCGGCGTAAACCGCATCTTCCGCGATATTCGTGGCGTGATCGCCGACTCGCTCCAGATGGCGCGCGATAAACATCAAATTTAGATAGCCGCGAAGCTGATCGGGATCTTCCGCCATGCGCTGAATCAGGCGCCGGCTGGCGCTGGCGTTCATCTCATCGAGGGTCTTGTCGCGCGGCTTCAGTTGGAGCGCGAGCTCGACATCCTCGCGCAGGTAGGCATCGACGCTGTCTTTAAACATCGCCATGGCATGCGCGTACATCGGCACCACAAACTCCATTTCCGGCAGCGCCGGATGACGATTCAGCTTGCGCGCTTTGCGCGCGATGTTGACCGCCTGGTCGCCCATGCGCTCGAGGTTGCTGCTTAACTTCATCGCCGAAACCACCCGGCGCAGATCGGACGCGACCGGCTGAAAGCGCAACAGCAGATCGACGCCATCCTTGTCGACCTGTTTCTCGAGTTGATCGATCTCTTCATCGTCGGCGATCGCGGTCGCGCACAGGTCGTCGTCGCGCTGGAGCAACCCCGTGATCGCGCGGTCGAGGCTGCGCTCGGTCAGGCTCGACATCATGAGCACATTGTTGCGCAACGAGCGTGAGCGCTTCGTCGAACGTTCCGAGGATGTGGGTTGTGAGGGCTCATGGAGGAGCGTGGTGGTTGAATCGTTCAGCGTAGAGAAATCAACCGAAGCGGCCGGTGATGTAATCTTCCGTCTGCCGCTCCGACGGGTTGGTGAAAATCTTGCGGGTGTCGTCGAACTCGATCAGCCGGCCGAGATAAAAGAAGGCGGTGTGATCCGACACGCGGCCGGCCTGCTGCATGTTATGCGTCACGATCACGATCGTGTAATCTTCTTCAGCTGGTGGATCAATTCCTCCACCTTGGCGGTGGCGATCGGATCGAGCGCGGAGCACGGCTCATCCATCAGCACAATCTCGGGCTCGACCGCGAGGGCGCGCGCGATGCAAAGGCGCTGTTGCTGGCCGCCGGACAAGCCGTAGCCGCTGACGTGGAGACGGTCCTTCACTTCGTCCCAGAGCGCGGCGGAGCGCAGGCTTTTCTCGACCGCTTCATCGATGCAGGCGCGCTTCGTGATCCCCGCGATCCGCAGGCCGTAGGCGATGTTGTCGTAAATCGATTTCGGGAACGGATTCGACTTTTGGAAGACCATCCCGACCCGCCGCCGCAGATCGACCACGTCGAGCCCGGGGCGTGTTGATGTCGACGCCCTCGATCCGAATCGAGCCGCGCGAAATGCGCGCGCCATCGATCAGGTCGTTCATCCGGTTCAGGCAGCGCAGGAGCGTGGTCTTGCCGCAGCCGGACGGGCCGATGAACGCCGTGACCGCGCGGCCCGGAATGCTGAGGCTCACATCGTGCAGCACCTGGTTGGCGCCGTAGGCGAAATCGAGCTGCTCGATCTCGATCACGCTCTCGGCCGCCGCCGGTTCGGGCGTCGGCGTGGCGCGGTGGATGGGAGTTGACATGGTGGGCGGCATTTCCATCAGACTTACCATGATAGGCGACTCCGGCTGCGTTCTCGCAGGATAATCGAGGTGAGGGTGATCAGCATCACGACGGCAAGAAAGACAAAGGCGGCACCATATTGCACGCGCTCGGTGTATTCGTTCTGCGGGATCTTCGAGCTGACCACGTAGATGTGATACGGCAGGGCCATCACGCCCTGGAACACGAAATCGGATATGCGGCTGACCTGCCACGGCATCTCGTCGCGCATCGCGTAGGCGGCGGTGAACATGATCGGCGCCGTCTCGCCCGCGACGCGTGCGATTCCAAGGATGGACGAGGTCAGGATGCCGGGCAGCGCGTAGGGGAGAACATTCTTGCGAATCGTCTGCCATTTGGTGGCGCCGAGCGCAAGCGAGCCTTCGCGCAGGCCCTGGGGCACGGCGCGGAGCGATTCCTCGCTGGCGGTGATGATGGCGGGCAGGATCATGAGCCCGAGTGTGAACCAGCCGGCGAGCAGCGAGACGTTCCAGCCGAAGAAGATCACGAAGAGCCCGAAGCCGAAGAGGCCAAATACAATCGAGGGCACGCCGGCGAGATTCAGAATCGCGATCCGCACCATGCGAATGAAACGACCATTGCGGCTGTATTCGCTGAGGTAGATCGCGCTGCTGATGCCGATCACGAGGGCGAGGATCATCGAGCCGATCACGAGCAGCGCGGTCCCGACGATCGCCGGCCAGATGCCACCGGCCGAATAGGCCACCGTCTGCGGCTCGACCGCGGCCTCGGGATGCTCCGCCTGCCACTGGCGGAATTGGCGGTCGCTCAGCGTCATCTTTTGGCCTTCAAAATCGAAAACGAAGAGTGTCTGCGGCGGCTCGGTCAGAAACGCGACGTTCACGAACGGCGGCTTGCTCGTGAAAACGGTGCGGCTGCCTTTGATGGCGATGTCGAGGAAGATGTAGGTCGCGCAGGCGAGCACGAAGTAGGTCGCGAGGCGAAAGAGCCAGAAGAGGGCGCCTTCGAGGAAGCGGCCGCGCCGGGCATGGGAGCGGCGCGTGGTGAGGTTTGATTTGCCCATCTCAGCCAATGCTCATCCGGTAACGCATCACCAGTTTCTGCGCGAGGTAGTTGATCACGAGGGTGATCGTGAAGAGCACCAGACCCACCATGAAGAGCGCGCGGTAATGAATGCTGTTCCGCACCACCTCGCCCATCTCCTGCGCGATGATGCCGGTCATGGTGTGGACCGGCTGGAAAAACGCCCCCAGCCCTTCCGTGAAATCGGGAATCTCGATCCGATTCCCGGCGCAAAGCAGCACCACCATTGTCTCACCAATGACGCGGCCAAGGCCGAGCAGAATGGCGGAGACAATGCCGGAAAGGGACGCCGGCACGAGCACGCGTCCGATCGTCTGCAGGCGATTCGCGCCGAGCGCATACGAGGCTTCCTTGAAGCCGCGGGGCACATTCCGCAGCGCATCTTCTGCGAGCGTGAAAATCGTCGGCACCGCCATGAGCGCGAGCAGACAGCCCGCCGTGAAAACATTGAGCCGTTCGCTGATGGGAAAGAACGGCACCCAGCTAAACATCGGGAGTTGCGACATGGCGCGCACCGCCTGACCGACCACTGCGATGCCGAAGAATCCAAGCACCACGGATGGAATCGCGGAGATGAATTCGATGTAGGGCTTGATCAGCCGCTTCTCCTGTTTGGACGCGATCTCGCTGACGTAAATCGCGGCAGAAACACCGAGCGGCACCGCCAGGGTGAGCGCCACGATCGAGACCATGATCGAGCCGACGAGCAGCGGCCGGATGCCGTACCAATCCTGCCAAAAACTCGCCGTGATCCAGTCGCGACCGAACAGGAATGAGGTGATCGAGCGATACCACGGCACCGGCTGGTCGGGCGACCACGCGCGGAGCCGTTCGGTCGCGGCCGGCAGGTTTGCCGCATAGGCGCGGGCGTCCTTTTTCCAATGCTTGAGCGCTTTCTGCGCGCCCGCATCCGGCATGGCGGGCGCAGTCTCGATCAGCTGCGAGATGGTGGCGCCCGTCGCCTGGCTGGCGGTCTCGAAAAGGGGCGTGGCCGCGGTCACAAGCGGCAGTCCGGCCGCGCGATTGGCGGGTTGTTCCTTCAGCGCGGACGCCTGTTCCCCGGCATCGGAGACGATGCCGTTCAGCTCCGTCGCGCTGTCGCTAAACGTGCTCGCAAATTGATCAAACGCGGCCAGCGACGCGTTCGCCTCCTCTGGCGTGGCACCGCCCTTCACCGCGGCGCGGAATTGCCGCAGGCGCACCTGGCTGAGCGCGCGGGAGAGGGCGGAATGCCCTTCCGTCTCCACACGCATGATGTCGACGTATTCGAGCCCCGCCTGGCGGTAGAGACGCAGATTTTCAAGATTTTGGCCGAAGAACCCGAAGCCCTCGCGGAAGAGGAAGAGCGTGATCAAGGCCAGCACGATCAGCGCGACGAGCGCGTTGCCGCCGAAGAAGAGCTTGATCAACTGCTCGGTGCCGGCGCGGGAACGGACCGAACCGGTTCGTTGCGGGACGAGGGGCGGTGATTCGGCGAGGATCGGCATCCGCGGGCAACATCACCGGAACCCCTCACCAGCGGCAACGCGTTAAGTGTTACGTTTGTGTGACGTGCAGTCGCTCGCCGGCGGTGGGCGCGTCGGCGGCGCGCGCAATCGGCAGGATGACGCCAATGGTCGATCCGTGGCCGACCTCGCTCTGCGCTTCCACGCTGCCGCCGTGCAGTTGCGCGATATGCTTCACGATCGAAAGGCCAAGGCCGGTACCACCGACCTGCCGGCTGCGCGCCTTGTCCGCGCGATAAAATCGCTCGAAGACGCGCGGCAAATCCGCCGCCGGAATGCCGACGCCTTCATCGGTGACGCTGAGGTGAATGCAGTCGCCGGCGCGGCGCGCGCGCAGCCAGACGTTCCCCTCGGGCTGCGAGTATTTCACCGCATTATCGAGCAGGTTGTAGATCACCTCCTGCAGCCGGTTTTCGTCTGCCATGATAACGGGCAACCCTTCCGGCGCGTCGAGGGTTGCCTGGAGCAGCTTGGTCGCGAACCGCTTCTCCCAGTCGCGCAAAATCCCGCCGAGAAAATCCGGCAAGTAGAGCTCGGTGAAATCGAGCCGCGGCGCTGGCGATTCGAGCTGAGCCAGACTTAGCACGTCCTCGACCAGGAGTGTCAACCGCTCTGCGTGCCGCTCCATCACTTCAAGGATGCGGACCAATTCCTCCGGCGTCTGATGCGGATCATCAAGGAGCGTTTCCAGGTAACCGCGAAAGATGGAGAGCGGGGTGCGGAGCTCGTGCGAAACGTTGGCCACGAAATCCCGCCGCATCGCCTCCACCTGCTGGATCTGCGTTACGTCCCGGAACAACACCACCGCGCCACCCTTCCGACCGTCCTCGGCGCGGAATGGCACCGCGCTCACCTCCAGCTGCAACGGCGCGTCGAGGCCGCGCGCCAGCTTCATCGCATCCCGGTGCACGGCGCCGTCCGCCAAGGCACGGGCGAGCGCCCGCTCGGCCGCCGCATCACGCGTCGCTTCGAGCAACGACATCCCGGTTGTGTTCTCGCTCAAGCGGAACAACCGGCGGAATTCCGCGTTCGTCAGTTGCAACCGCCGTTGCTCGTCCACCACCGCGAGGCCATCGGGCAACGCGCTCAGAATCGCATCGACGCTGCGGCTCCTTTCGCCGGCCCGCCATTCCAGGTCACGCTGCCGCTCCGCCATTTGCTCGAGGGCGAGGCCGAGTGCGTTGGCTCTCGGGTTCGGCGTCATCAGAAACTTGCGCGGCGGTTTGTTGCCCGTGATCGCGGTGACCAGCTCCTCGAGCTCGCGCCAGGGCTCAATCCAGCGACGCCAGATCGCCACCCCCACGAACACGAGAATAATGCCCGCCGCCGCGAGCGCCAGCCAGCCGATCATTGTCCGTCCCGCAGCCGGTAACCGAAGCCGCGCACCGTCTCGATCGCGTCCGCCGCTTTGCCCAGCTTCTTGCGCAGCCGGCGCACGTGGGTATCCACGGTGCGGGTATCGATCAGGCTTTCGTAACCCCAGACCTCGTTCAGTAACCGGTCGCGCGCCTGCACCCGGCCGCGGCGCAGCATCAGCATGCTGAGCAGCTTGAATTCCACCGTCGTCAGGCGGACGGCTTTCCCCGCCACGGTCACGCGATGCCGCGCCGGATCCACCGTGATCGGCCCGACAGTGAGCGCCTCCTCGACCACGTCGCCTTTACCGCGGCGCATGATCGCCTTGATCCGCAGCACGATCTCGCGCGGGCTGAACGGCTTGGTCACGTAGTCATCGGCGCCTACTTCCAGCCCCACGATGCGATCGATCTCCTCGGCTTTCGCGGTCAGCATGATGATCGGGATGTGCTTGGTCGCGGGGTCGCTTTTCAGCACCTTGCAGACTTCGAGTCCCGGCATCTTCGGCAGCATCAGGTCGAGAATGATGAGCGCCGGCGATTCCGCGCGCGCCTGCCGCAGACCACTCGCGCCGTCAGCCGCGGCCGTAACCGTAAACCCTCCCGCCTTTTGCAACGCCCGCGTGAGCATGTCGACCACATCGGGTTCGTCCTCGATGATCAGGATTCGATTGCTCGCGGCGGCGTCCATGAGCTAGATCAGTGTGCCGGCGCGTGCGAGCCACCAGGCGAGTTCCGGGTGACAAATCGCGCGCTCATGAGCATTCCTTAGCATTACCTCATGCGTCAATACCACGATCTGCTCCGCCTCGTCCTCGAACAGGGGAAAGCGCGGCGCGATCGCACCGGCACCGGCACGATTTCGCTCTTCGGCGCCCAGGCGCGGTTCGACCTGCGGGAGACCTTCCCGCTCCTGACCACCAAAAAACTTCATCTCCGCTCGATCATCCATGAATTGCTCTGGTTCCTGCGCGGCGAGACCAACATTGGCTACCTGCGCGCGAACGGCGTCACCATCTGGGACGAATGGGCGGACGCAAATGGCGATCTTGGCCGCGTGTATGGCGCGCAATGGACTGACTGGCGCGGCGCCAGCGGCCAGCACATCAATCAGATCGACGACGTCGTTGCCCAAATACGACAGAATCCCGACAGCCGCCGCCTGATCGTGAGCGCCTGGAACCCGGCGGAGATCGCCGGCATGGCGCTGCCGCCTTGCCATGTGCTCTTCCAGTTCTACGTGCAGGAGGGCGAACTGAGCTGCCAGCTCTACCAGCGCAGTGCCGATCTCTTCCTCGGCGTCCCGTTCAACATCGCGAGCTACGCGCTCCTCACGATGATGGTGGCGCAGGTCTGCGATCTACGGCCGGGGGAATTCATCCACACCTTCGGTGACCTGCATTTGTACCAAAACCACCTCGAGCAAACACGCGAGCAACTCAGCCGCGAGTGCCGCCCGCTTCCACGCATGGAACTGAATCCGGACGGTCAAGAACATCCGCGACTTCCGGTTCGAAGACTTCCGCCTCGTCGACTACGACCCCCATCCGGCCATCAAGGCGCCGATCGCCGTCTAGCTGGAGCGCAACTGCGGCGCGGTCGCGGGGTTTGCGTTCCCGGGATGCGCGGATGGGTTCTGCTTCTTTTGCTAGGGTCCTGGCTCTTGGGCACGGCGCGCGCGCAGCAACGCGATCGGGTTACCATCGAGATCGATCTGCGAGACCAGCTCGCCTATCTCATCGAGAGTGGCCAGGTGGTCTTGGCGACGCCTATTTCCAGCGGGCGGGCCGGCTACGAAACAAAGCGCGGCGCGTTCCGGATCATGGAAAAGGAGCGGAACCATTTCTCAACCCTCTACGGCAAGATCGTGGACATGCGCGGCAACACGGTGCTGGCCGATGCCGATGCCGACATGCGCGTGCCGCCCGGCGGCCGTTTCGTTCCCGCGCCGATGCGTTATTTCATGCGCTTTAATGGCGCGGAAGGGATGCACGCGGGCGTGCTGCCCGGCTACCCGGCATCACACGGCTGTGTCCGCCTGCCGGAGGCGAACGCGATCGCCATTTTCAACTCGATCGACGTGGGCACGCCGGTGACCGTTTTTGGCACGACCCCACGGCGTTCATCGCCCGACGATGTCTATGGCCTGAATCGGCGGCCGGGCCTGCACCGCCAGGTGCGGCGTTATCCGCCCCTGAACGAACGCATTTTCGCCCCGGGGCCGCCAGCTTGGTGGCGCTAAGAGGGTCGCCAACAATTTCTTGTTAGATTGAGCGACGCGCCGTAACGCAGCCTGCGAAGCAGGCGAGGCCGGTCCGGCCAACATCCCAGACTGTTTGGGCGGTCTATCAGCCAGGAGCGCGGCTACTCTTCTTCGCTGATCGTAAATGTCACGTTATCGATCTTCGCGACGGCGAGCGCGTCGAGCACGTCGATCGTGCGGCTATATTTCGCCTGCTCGTCACTGATGATCGTCACCACGGCTGGCGTCTTGGCCGCGTCGGCGTTCTGTTTCAGGCGCATCAATGTGCCGCGCAGTTGCGGCAGCTCCTTGCTTTGCGGCGAATCGAACGGCTCGTCGTTCAACGACACCTCGCCGAGGTCGGAAATCGTGATGATCTGCTCATCGACGAAGTCCATCGAGGCGGAAGTTTCGGCCGTGCCGGGCAGCTGGGTGTTGAGCTCGTTCTCGATTTTCACCGCGCCGGCCATGACCATGAAGAAGAGCATGATCACGAAGACGACATCGATCATCGGCGCGATCTGGAAGCCGAGATTGCCCTCGTTGCGGATTAAGTTCGAGGCGCATGGCTAATCCTTGTTCACCGCCGAAAATGAGATGTCGCTGATGCCCGCTTCGGCGCAGGCATTCATCGCCTGCGAAACGTAGAACGCCGGCACCGCGCGATCGCCGCGAATCACGGCGCGAAAGGTCGGGTTCGCCCCCGCGGTAATGTTTTTCTCGCCGGTAATGCGCGCATTCTTCAGCGGTCCAGATCTCCGATAGCGCTCTTGTAGACGCGGTCGTCAAAAACGAACTCCGCCTTCTTTTCCGCCGTTCCCAGCGCACGTTGACGGTCGCCTCCGCGCGCGAGTTATCTTTCTTCTGCGCGTTTTTGGCGATCGGCAGCTCGATGCTCTTGTCGACCTTCAGCACCTGCGCGGAGGTGATCGTCATGAAGAAAATCGAGAATGACGAGCAAACGTCGATCATCGGCGCGATCTGGAATTCAGGCTCGCCCTGCTCGCTGCCTCCTCCGCCGCCGGCCATTTGGTCGAAAGTTGAGAGCCTGTCGAGCTAGGAGCGGTTGCTCCCGCCGGGGCGATGCGGGCCGGTGGCGCTGGATCTGGCAGGTCATGCCGCTCCGCCTTCCGGGGCGACGAGCCAGTTCGGAATCGCGGCGTAGAGCTCCTCATCGCCGATGTGGACGCCGGCGAGCGATTCATACGGCATCTTGCGGAACAGCGCCGTTGACGACGTCCTGGACGTGATGCATCGGCCGCCATGCGCGATTGCGCAGGAAGTAAAACGCGCCGAAGGCCGGGATCGCGATGAACGAGCCCGGATGCGGTGGCGACGAGCACTTCGCCGATCGCCGCCGACAATCCGGACGGATCGCCGATCCCGCTCGACCCGAGCTTCGCGAACGCCTTGATCATGCCCGTGACCGTGCCGAGCAGACCAATCATCGGCGTACAAACGCCGATGACCGAGAGATAGCTGATCTAAGTCTGCATCTTCGAATTCTCCTTCGCGAGCTCGCCCATCATCGATTCCTCTGCGATCTGTTTGCCGTCGCCGAGCAGCCTGATCCCGACCCGGAGCACATTCGTGAGCGGCGAGGGGTTTTCCTTGCAGAAGTTGTAGGCGCCGACGTAATCGCCCTGCCGGAAGAGCGATTTCACCGCTTCCTCGTGCGCCGGCGGCGCGACGCTTCGCGCGGCCGTGCGGATCACACCGTCGCCGATCAAATAGAGCGTCGCGATCGAGCAGAGGCCGATTGGCACCATCACCCAGCCGCCTTCCTTGATCTGCTCCCAGAGCGTCTTGGAGTGAATCGTCTCGGCGCCGGGCGAGGTCGCCGGCGGAGGTGATTGCGCCAGGGCGACGGAAACAAAGAGCGAGCCGGCGACGAACGCGAGCGCGGAGAGGTAAGCGAATTTTGGTTTCATGTTAGCGGGGGGCAGGAGATGAAATGTTATTCGGCAGTTTTTGCAGTTCCTTCTGCGCGAGCGCCGCTTCCGCGGACTTTGGAAACGTCGCAATCAGATCACTAAGAGATTTCCGCGCGCGTTCCAAGTCATCAAGCCGTCGATAAGCGCGCGCGCTGCCGAGGAGGGCCGGAGGCATGAATAGTTTTTCCTCCGGATAGAACACCGGCACGCGCAGGTAGGCGAGGAGCGCGGAGTCCCATTCCTTTTGTGCGAGGAGCAGATTGCCTTTCGTCACCCAGGCGTCGGCGAGCACGTCCGGGCGGGTGCTTTGCTTGATGGCGTCGTCGCAAATCTGCGCCGCCTTTTCCCATTCCATTTTTTGCACAAAGGCGGCGGCGATGCGCAGGTTTGCGGCCCGGGCGGTCTCCGGATCGGCCGCGCTCTTCTGGATCTCCCGCGCGAGCGGCTCCGCCTCGGCATCACGCTGCAAGGCGGCGAGGGCGGAAACCTTGATCACCGCCGCGGCCGACCACCACGCACCCGGGATATCCTTGAAAGGGGCGTAGTAGTTAATGATCGGCGTCACCTCGGCGAGCGCTTTCTCCGGCTGGCCTTGCGACAAAAACTCCTGCGCGGCCCGGATTCCCCGCGGCTCTGGAAATTGGATCCGCGCGATCGCGCTGGCGTCATAACCGACTTCGCCGGCGGTGCCACCGACCTCGATCCTGCCCATGATCTTGTCGCCGCGGCGGGCGATGCCGCGGGTCTCCACCTGCTGGCCGGTTTTGAGGACGATCGTCTGCCCGTGTGCAGACTGATCGAACAGGAGCACGACCAGGAGCAGGAGTCTTAACCCTGAACCCCGAATCTTGAGTCGCGGTTTCATCCTTGTTGGCCCATCGCCGCGAGTTTCTTCCGCGCTTCTTCCGCTTCCGCGAAATTTGCCAGTTTCTCGTTCCGCAGCATTTCGCGATAGGTATTCGCGGCCTCCTGCGTTTTACCGAGCTTTTCAAAACTCTCGCCGCTCCGGATGTAGGCCTTCGCCACCCACGGCAGGAATTTGCGATAGCCGACATAGACGCGCTGAAAAAGCACGTTCGCTTCCGCCCAACGACCCTGCCGCGCCTCAATCTCGCCCAGCGAGTAGACGCTGAAGGCGGTCGCTTCGCCGCGCCATTCGCGCACCGAGGCCACTTGCTCAAATACCTTCCTTGCCTCGTCGAGCCGGCCGAGCGCGAGCAACGTCTTGCCTTTGCCAACCGTGATCTCCTTCAGCTTTTGCGCCGCGGCGATCTTGTCCGTGCCATCGGTGAAATAACGCAGCGCTTTCTCCAGTTGGTTCCGGGCGAGTGCGATTTCGCCGAGGCCGTTGTAGGCAAAATCGACGTGCTCGCTCTTCGGAAACTCATCGTTCAACCGCTGGTAAAACTTGGCGGCTTCATCCGGTTTTCTCTGCGCGAAGAGGTAATCGCCGACGCGTCCGAGCAGCATCGGGCTCAGTTCTTCCGGTTTGAAGCCCTCGGCGATCGCGCCGATCTGCTGCTCCTCCTCCGTCGGTTGGCGCCGCAGCCGGGCAACCTCCGCTTTGGCGTAGATGATCCGTGCCTTCGCCGTCGGACTGTCATCGGCGCCGCGCTCGCCCAGCAATGCCTCCAGCTCAATGCCGGGATCGATCTCGGGCGGCGGGGGTGGCGCCGGCGCGGGGGTGGCTGCCGCGCTGGCTTCGAGCCCGGCGGACGGTTCCGGCGCCGGCGCAGTTTCAGGCGGCGGGACCGCGCGCTTCTTTTTTGCGCAAAGCTGCGCCAGTTGCGAAATCAACATCTCGACCGCCTCGCGTTGCGGATCGCCAATGTACTTCTTGATGGTGTCGGCGGTGATTCGTTTCGCCTCGTCCAGCTGCCCTTCCCGCGCCTTTGCCTTGCCAATCCAATACAGCGCCGTCAGCACGCTCGGATGGTCCGGCTTCGCCTGGATAAACTCGGCGAAAAGATCCGACACCTTGTCCCAGCGATCCCGTTTCTGCAGCAGCTTGCTCGCGGCAAAGAGCGAATAACTCAGCACCTCATCGGTCGTGGCCGCCTTGTAGGAATCGATGTACGCCGTGACCGCCTCGTCGTCGCGCTCGCTGGCCGCATACGCATCCGCGAGCAGCGCGAGGACCTCGCCGGTTTGTTCATGTTTCGGGAACTGCGTCTGCCAGGATTTACATTCGGCGATGACCTCGTCATAAAGCGCGGCCGCATACTTGCAGACGGCCAGTCGATACCTGGCGTCGGCAACAAACGCCCCGTCTTTATGTTTCGCGACGTAGGCGTTCAAGCCCTTCATCGCCTCCTCGTATTTGCCGCCGAAAAGCGAAGTGAGCGCGAGCCGGTATTCCACGTCTTCCACGCTCGCACCCTTCGGAAAATCCTTCAGGTAGCCCTCGTATTCGGCTTTGGCTTCGTCGTACTTGCCGGCCATCAGCTTCGCATTGCCAAGCAGATAGCGAATCTGCTCGCGGTAGCTTGTTTTCGGCTGGGTCTCGAGCATCCGGGTGAAGTACCCTTCCGCCGCAACCGGATCGTTCGCCTGCAGCGCCCCGGCGCCCAACAAATAGCCGACCGTCTCCGCGTTGGGCCCCTCCTTGAAGTCGCGCAGGTATTCTTCGCAGCGAGCCATCGCCCGCTTTCCCTGGTTCACTTCTGCCAGCGCCACAATAAGGCCAAAGAGTGCCGGCTCATGTTCCGGTGAATCGGCGTAGCGATCGAGCAATTCCTGGTAAACGACGACGGCTTCCCACTTGCGGTCGGTCTCGTAAAAGCACCGCGCCAGCCGCACGTAAATCGCGGGCGTGACATTCGGCAGTTTGTCGAACTCCTCCAGCAGTTGCTGCGAGCGGGCGATGTCGGCCTTTAGCTGACTGGTGATCGCGCCGAGCTGGCTCATCTGCGAAGGATCGGCCCGCGCGGCGCCGAGGTTATCGTCGATCCGCTTCTGCATCGCGGCGATCCGCTCGTTCTGCATCCGGACGATCTGCTCCTTCGGATAGGCGGCGCGGTAGCATTCGAGCGCCTCGGCATAGCGCTGCTGCTGGTAGAGATCGTCGCCCAGGCGCACCGTCATCGCGCTCAGTTCGACGATATTATCGACCCGCGCGATGTGGCGATTGAGCTTCGCCACCATCGCGACGGCTTTCTCCGGGGCTTTGCCTTGCACGTAGAGCTGCGCCAACGACATCGCGCCCCGGATGGCTGCGCCGGTTCTCAATTCGCCCCCGGCCAGCTTCTCGAGAGTCGCGATCGCCTGGTCGGGCTTCCCGCCCTCCTTCTGCGCCGTGGCCTGCAGGAACAGCGCCTGATCACGGAAGCGCGGATCGCTTTCGAGCGCGGCGAAAAGCGCCGCGGCTTCGCCGTAGTTCTTGTTCGCGAGCTGGCTTTGCGCGAGACCGAACGCCACATCGAGCGCGCGCGACCCGCTCGGGAATTTCGCCTGGTAGTTCTTGAACGCGATGATCGCCTTGCCGTAATCGCCCGCGTTGAACCAGGCCGAGCCAACCGTATAAAAGACCGGCTCCAATTGTGGCGAAAATCCTGATTTCGCCAGGAGTGTCTCCAGATCGGCCGCGGCCTTCGCGAAGTTTCCGCTTTGGAACTCCGCCATCCCTTGATTGTAGAGCTGCGCCAGGTCGGTCTGGCCATCCGCGGGCTGCTGCGCGCTGACCGCCGAACCCAGCAACGCCAGCACGAGCCAAGCGGCGATGAGTCGGTAGGCAAAAGGCACCCCGCTATCTAAAGCAACAGCGGCGCGCTTGGAAAGCGCGGCGTGTGCCAGCCGGCGCCGGGAATGCGAATCGGCGGGATGATGGATTGCGGTTGACGCTTGAAGACGCCGCCCAGTAGCCTCCGGCCAACAATCCAAATGCGAGCCAAGTGCTTCGCGGGTTCGCCCAGACAGGGTGCCGGGGTTTTCCGGACGAGCCTTTCACCTCAACCCAGAAAGTATCGTCTTGAAAAAAACACTACCTGTTCTCCTCGCCACCATGGGCCTTGCGTCCGTTTCTTGGGCCCAAAGTCCCTCTCCCGGCACCACCACCAAAACCACCGCCGGCGCAGCCAGTAGTCCAGCCGCCGCGGCGGCGGTCACGGCTCCGGCGCGCACCGATCTCTATCACGTCCACTTCTCCCGCGCGGCCGTCGGAAAAGCCGCCGATCAGGCGGAAACACTTAAGAAGCAGGCGCCCGATGCGCCGATGCCCGGCCATTACATCGTGTTGCGCCATCAGGACGGCGACGATTGGGATTACTGCGCGATTGAGCATCTGGGCACCAAGGCGACGGTCGAAGCGTCGCGCCCCGCGCCTCCGGCGGCTCAGACAGGACAGGGCGATTGGCATACCGACACCTATGTGAGCGGTCCTTCCTGGGCCGTCTTCGCGAAGGAGATGGGCCTCGATGAAGCCGCCAAGAGCAACGCCTCCGCCTATGTGGTCTCGGTCTACCGCCCCGCCGCCGGCCAGCGAGAGGCGCTCGACAAATTCCTCAACGAGCCCCCCGATCGCGCGACCGACACCTCCTCGGGCAATGTCATCCTGCAGCACATGGAAGGCGCGGCGTGGACCTTCATGGCCATCGCCCGCTACAATTCCTGGAATGACTTCGCCAAGAATGAGGTGAATAGCGTCGCGGGGATGGCGAAGACAGACTCCGGCTGGTTCAAGCTGCGCAATCACGTGTCCTATCACGCCGACACGCTCTGCGATCGGATCGCACCGTAATCCCCGACGGCGCTTACGCTTTCAAGATCCACGCCGCGGCGGACCACCTTCCGCCGCGGCGTGGAGACACTCCCGAGGGGCGGCCAGAAACCTGGCGTCTTCAGCTAGACGTGCGCCGTCGCTCTCGCCGCAAGCAAGAAGCCGCTTACGGGACCGGCGGCGCGGTGGTGGCGGCGCTGGCCGTCTTTGGACCGGCGCTCAAGTCGACCACGTCCGCCAGGATGTTCAACGCCTCGTCCCGCACGGGATCGAGCAATGGTTCCTTCGAGGTGTCGGAGCCGTCGAGGTCTTCGGGATCATCGTCGCCGGCTGCTTCGGGCGTGATCTTGGGGTCGGCAGCCGCGATTTTTCCGGGATAGGTGATGAGCTGGAGGTTCGGTTTGTCGACCGTATCGAGCGTGAGCCGGTAGACCTGGGTGTCGCTCGCGGCGCGGGCGAGGCGGTCCTTGGTGCGCTGTTCCTTGCGCACCTTGTCCTCGGCCATCTCGCCCTTGCGCACATCTTCGTTCAAGGAGATGCGGTTTTCATCAATTCGGTGGCGCAGTCGTTCCATGTCTTCCATCACATAGTGGAACTCCGGGCTCTCCTTCACCCGCTCGGCTGAGCGGCGCTTCAATTCTTCACTGAAAATCTGCGGCGATTCGGCCCATTTCACGTAGCGCGCTTTCGGCACCTCGTCATAGGGCAGCGCATTCTTCAAGGAGCCTTCGCCAAACTCCGGCAGATCGGTGAGCGAGGGGATCACGATGTCCGAGACGACGCCGTTCAGCTGCGTCGAGCCGCCGGCGACGCGATAGAATTTCTGGATCGTAAGCTTCAGCGCACCGTCCTCCTGCGAAGCGCTGCCGAGGAGGGAGGTGAAGCGGCCGATCTCCAGAATCGTTTGCACGGTCCCTTTGCCGAACGTGTTTTTGTCACCGACGATGAGCGCGCGGCCGTAGTCCTGGAGAGCGGCGGCGAAAATCTCGCTCGCGGAGGCGCTTTGGCGGCTGGTCAACACCACGAGCGGTCCGCCGTAGGCGACGCCCGAATCAGGATCGCTCGAAACGACGATGTTGCCGTTCGAGCCCTTCGTCTGCACGACGGGGCCGGACTTCAAAAAGAGCCCGGTGAGCGCAATCGCTTCCTCGAGCGAGCCGCCGCCATTGCGCCGCAGATCGACCACGATGCCGGAGACGTTCTCCTTTTTCAGGCGCTTCAGGAGCGCGAGCACATCCTTCGTGGTGCTCTTCTGGTGGCGTTCCATGTCGGCGTAAAACGAGGGCAGCGTGATCCAGCCGAGCTTCACCGGTTCGCCGTTCGCGCCTTTCTTGATCACAATGTCCGCGCGTGCCTCCTGGTCCTTCAGCTTGATCTCGTCGCGCACGATCTCGATCGTCTTGCGCTTCGAAGGGTCCGCCGCGTCGGCCGGAATGATGAGCAACCGCACTTTCGTGCCTTTTTTGCCCCGGATCTGCTCGACCACCTTGTCGAGGCGCATGTCGCGGACGTCGTTAAACTCGGCGTTTCCTTGCGCGACCGCGGTGATGCGGTCGCCAACCTTGATGCCGCCGTGTTTTTGCGCAGGGCCGCCGGGGACGAGGGTCTCGATCTTCGCATAGCCGTCTTCGCTGCGCAGCATGGCCCCGATGCCGACGAGCGACAGGCCCATGTTGATGCTGAAATTCTTCAGATCAGCCTTGCTGAGATATTCGGAATGCGGGTCGTAAGTCTGCGCGAGGGCGGCGAGGAATAACTTCACCTGCTCGGGTTGATCCTCTTCATGGACGTTGCGCATGAGGCGATCGTAGCGGCGCGCGACCAGCTGCGGACCGGGCTCGATCGGATGTTCGCTCAGGCTTTCCTGGAGCAGTTCGCTGGCGATCCGTCCGCGCCAGATGTCGTCTGCTTCGGCTTGGTCCTTCGGCCACGGCGATTTCTGCCGGCTCAACTCGATCGTCGCCTCGCTCTTGAAATCCGCCGGCTGCTTCAGCAGCTCCTTCACCTTGGCCACGCGCTGATCCACGCGCCGCTGGTAGAGCTCGTAGATTTCGTAGGCTGGCTTCAGATTGCCCAAGAGAACATCGTCATCGATCGACGCGCCATACTTCTTGGTGAGCATGTCGACATCCTGCTGCGTGAAGAAGAGGTGGCTGAAATCGAGCAGCTCGAGATAGGTGCGAAGGAATTTCTTGGAGACTTCGTCGTTCAGCGGCTGGTGGGTGTAGTGGCCTTCCTCCAGCAGCCGGCCGACGGAGACGGCGACTTGCTCCAGATCGGACTTCGCGTGCAGCGGCTGGATCGCCAGCGCGAGAGAAAAAAAGGCGGCGGAAAAGGCCACCGATGGACGGGCAAGTAGCTTCATTCTGGAAAAACGGGTTCGGTAAACTCGCAGAGTTCGCGTGGCGCGCAAGGCAGCGAGGGGTGTCATGGGTGTGCAACAGTATGAGACAACTGATCAGCGCGAAGATTCAAATACTGCGCGTAAAAAGCGCGCGTCAGGCAGCATCCGGTAATTTGGTGCCGCTTTCGTTCCCGCTGAAGGGGTATCCGTGCGAGGAGTTGGTGGCGGTCGTCTCGATTTGTTCGATTATGTGCACAATTGGAGCCGGAGGGGAACAAATACGATGGAATACGAGACATTTTGTGGCGGAATCTTCGAAACCAACTGCTACGTCATCAAGGCGCCCGAAGGACCAATTCTCTTTGACGCTCCCGACGGAGCTTGTGAGTGGCTGGTATCACGCGACATCGCCCCGCAACTGCTGCTCCTGACCCATGGGCATTTCGATCACATCCCGGATGTCGCGAAGATCAAACGGCAGTTCGATTGTCAGATTGGCTGCCACCCCGATACGGTGCCGATGATCGCCGACCCGGAGTTCTTCCGAAACTACGGGTTCCAGCTGGAAATTGAGCCGGTCGAGCCGGATTTCCTGATCGAGGCGGCGCCACGGCGCACTTTTCTCGGTCTCGACTTCGAAGTCCTGGAGGTGCCCGGTCATTCACCCGGCAGCCTCTGTTTCCACTCACGGGAAGGAAAGCTCTTGATTGGCGGCGATGTGCTCTTTGCCGGCGGCGTCGGTCGCTGGGATCTGCCGGGAGGCGATGCTGAACTGCTCTTCCGCGGGATTTCGACGAAGCTTTTCCCGCTTGGCGATGATGCAGTGGTGCTGCCGGGGCACGGCCCACCGACCACCATCGGAATCGAACGCCGCACGAATCCGTTCGTCAGCGGGTAGGCGCGGCCAACCCCTTGGCCGCGCCTCAGGGTCAGCGATTACCAACCCCGACTCGGTCCACCGCGCCGGCGCAATTCCCACTCGATCCGGGACAGCCGGGTGCGAATTTCTTCGGCCCGGTGCCGAATATCCCAGCCGCTGAGGCGGCCGCGGCGGTATCGCTCGTTGAGCGAAGCTGTTATCCGCGCCACGTACTCGAAATTGCGCTGGATTCTTCGGTTGGTTCCGTGACGGCGAATTTCCTCGCGCACGCGCCTAACATCGCGATTCAAGCGGTCCAACTCATGGCGGACACGCCCATCCCGATCTCCGCGACCATGCTCGGCCACGACTTCGGTGCGGCCGACCGATGGCCATTGCGCAGAGGCCTGCGTCGCAAAGGCGCCGCTACCGAGAAGAATTGCTGCCAAAGTGATTGTCATTCGTTTCATGGGAACTCCTGTTGTCGCGAGGTCTGACGCTGGCAGGCGGCGGATCATTCAATCGTTCCTGCGCACCGCGGCCGGACGGCACAGGAGCGGAGGACACCCCGTCGCGGGACGTCGACGTGGCCTACAGCGCCGGAGCCGGCAGCTGCTCGAGCGTGCGCGAGAGCGCGCCGAGTCCGTCAAGGCCGCGGACGATCGATCGCAGAGAAACCAGCGCTGCGGGAATGTGCGCGAGGAAGGCGCGGTTGCCTTTGACAAGTCCGAGGTAGCCATACGCACCGAGCGCCTGCATAAGGCGTTGCATCGCGCAGAGACGGAAGATCTCCTCGTCATCGCTGCGCAGCGGGGTGCCGTGCGCTTCCCGGTGCAGCCGGTAAATCTCGAAAAGCTCCTCCCGTTCGCCCTGGCTCAAGTCCACATAAGGATCGTAGAGCAACGACGCCAGATCGTACTTAGAGAGCCCGGGCCGCATCCCCTGAAAGTCGATCAGGAAAGCCAACCCGTCGCGCATGACGATGTTTTGCGATTGGAAATCGCGGTGCACCAAGACACGCGGCAGACTCGCCAGTCGCTCCGCGATTTCCGGGAGCGCGGGCAATGCAGCAAGCTCGCCCAGCAGCGGTGCATCGAGTTGGAAGAGGCGGCCAAGGCAGTTCTCAAAGAAATACTGCTGCTCCCAGCGATAGAGTGCGGAATCGAATGCGACCGGCAAATCCCGCCGGATTCCATCCGCTGCGGTGTACGGCAGAGAGTGCAGCCTGGCGATCTCTTCGAGCGCCGATTCGTAATGCGCGCGCCGAACGGACCAGCTCTCGTTCCGAAAGCTCCAGAGGTCCTTTTCCCCAAGGTCTTCGATCCAGATCAGTCCCTCCTCCGGGTCGTGGAAATGAATTTTGGGAGCTCGAATTCCATGCTCGGAGAGGAACTCCGCCACCCGCACATAGAGGCAGTTTTCCGCGCGCTCCAGGTTGTACTTCACCAGGATGAGCGTGTGATCCGGGCTGGAACGCACTCGATAAAACCGCCGGTCCGATCCACCTTTCTCGATCGGGGTAATCTCCACCTGCTCCTCTTCGAGCCGCGGAAAATGCAACCGGGTCTGCTGGAGCAGCAGATCGGTCTTCGCGGCCGGAGCTAAATGTCGGTGTCACGGTGAATGCCTGCAGCGGTGCGATCGGCGCGGACAATACAGTTGGTTAACTGACTTCGGGAAGCGATTTGTGTGCGCGGCCACACAATTGTGTCAGTCAGGATTGCGTCGGCCCCCACCTCGGCGCCAGCACCGACGACACTGCAACCCCGCAGTTGCGCGCCGGCTCCGATTCTCGCGCTGGGGTGAACGCACGCGCGCCATGTGTCATCAGCCGCTCCGTAGCGCGGAAAAGGCAGCGCCGGCAGATCGCGATGGAGTTGCAGGTAAGCTCCGCGCGTCCCGACGTCCCACCATTGACCTTCATCGATGACCGCGCCGCCGAGCCTGGCACCGTGCCGGATCATCTCCAGGAACGCGGGGATCACGGAACGTTTCACCCCGTGCTCGATCCAGCGCAGGAATTCCGGCTCCACCGCATAGATCCCGGTGAAAACAAATTCCTCCGGCTGGCCGGTCCCGAGCATGTTCCGGATATCGGTGATGCGGCGCTGGGCGCGATCGAACGAGATGTGCCGCGGACCCGCGCCCGAACGCAGCGCGAGCGTCACCATGTTTCCGGCGCGGGCATGCTCCTCCAGCAGCGGCAAGAGCGGCGAGATCGGATAGAATGTCGGCGTTGTAGACCAGAAACGGTTCGTCGCCTAACAAATCGGCGACGTTGGCGATGCCGCCCGCCGTCTCGAGCAGCACCGGCTCGTGCCGAAACCGGAGCGGTTTCCCGCGATAGCTTCCCTCCGGAAACGCCTCCTCGAAGCGCTGCGGCTGATGGTGGGTGTTGACGCAGAACTTCTCGCAACCGGCCGCCAGCAAGTGATCGAACGCAAAGGTAATCAGCGGCTTCTGGAAGATCGGCACCAGCGGCTTCGGCAGCTCCTCCGTGAGTGGACGCAATCGCGTGCCCAGGCCGGCGCCGAGAACAAATGCCTGGTGAATGGAAGCCATGGGCGCGCAGCCGAAGGCGGGAGTTTACGGGCGCCAGCCGCCTACCGCTTGAGGTAAAGCGTCTTGGTGCCGAAGTCGATGATGCCGTTGTGGCGCTGCAACATCTCCGAGCCGAGCAAACCGGCGACCGGCGGTTTCCCTTCGAGCAGGCCTTCCCGGATCAACCCTTCCAGGTCGATCACGCCGACTTCCTTGCCCCGCATGTTGACGGGCCCGACCGAAAACCGCGAGATCGTCGCGAGCTGCACGCCGCGCTGCTTCAGGTTCACGCCGGCGGAAGTAAACTCCGTGTTGCGCAGCGGGATCTTCATCCGGCGCACGAACGGCTGATGGAGGAGCGTCGCAAACGCACCCGTGTCGACGAGCAACTTGGCGCGTTTGCCGTTTACCTTGCCGTCGACGTAAAGATTGTCGCCTGACGTGACATGGATCGGCACTCTGCTGAAGCCGCGATAATCCATGCCCGGGGCACCGCCCCGGATCGACGGGTCGAGCTTCAAGATCAACATCTGGGCGCGGCAGTCGAGCACGGCATGCGTCGGGAACAGGATGTCGGCACCGATGATTGCCGTCGATCGCCTGTTCGTTCATCATCTTCGCCGCTTTGCTGGATCCGCCGAGATCGATCGCCACCAGCGGCTCGTCGATGAGCTGGAGCGAGCCGAGCCGCAACCCTTTCGCCATCATCACCCGATTGAAGCTGCCGTTGATTCGCAAGCTCGTCGGAATATTTTCCGTCCCGCGCGCCGGCGTGAGGCCGAAGTAGGCCACGCGATTAATCGCAATCGCACTAACAGGGGCGCCTGAATCAACGCCCATCAGCGCCGGCTTGCCGTTGATGAACGCCCGGATCAGCAGGTGATTCTGCCGCGAACGCTCAAGCGGCAGCGCCTCGAATGCGGACACGCCCGCTGTTCGAGTATCTGGTCGCATATGAGACCGCCTGGCTGCCACCCGGCTGACGCGGCGGAGCCGCCAGCGCCGCGCCGCCAGCGCGAGCCAAAGGGCAGCCACCCAGATTTTCGAGCAACGTAAACGGCGGTTTCAGAAACAACACGCGGCGAGGATAGCACGGTCGCTCGCAGGCGAAAACGCTTGATTCAGCCTCTCGCAGCCGGTATTCGGAGCGCACCGCATTCGCCATGATCAAACCCACCAAATCCGCCTCGGAACCGCCGCCTCATTCTTATTCTTCAGCACCTTCGCGGCGGCGCTTTGGCACTCGGTAGTTGCGGCCCGGGGCGTGATACCGGAGACACGATCAAGATCGGCGAATTCGCCTCCCTCACCGGCGCGACCGCGAGCTTCGGCACCGCCTCGCACAATGGCGCGGTCATGGTGATCGACGCCGTCAACGCCAGCGGCGGCGTGCTGGGCAAGAAGGTCAAGTTGATCACGCAAGGACGACCAGTCGAAGCCGGGTGAAGCCGCCACCGCGGTGCGGAAACTGATTTCGCGCGATCGGGTGGTGGCGTTGATCGGTGAAATCGCTTCGTCGCGTTCCCTTGAAGCGGGACCAATCGCGCAGCAATCGAAGATCCCGATGGTCTCGCCCGGTTCCACCAACCCAAACGTGACCAAAGTCGGTGATTACATTTTTCGTGTCTGCTTCATCGATCCGTTTCAAGGCACGGTGATGGCGAAGTTCACGCTCAATTCCCTGAAGAAGACCCGCGTCGCCATCTTAACCGACGTGCGGCAGGATTACAGCGTCGGCCTCGCCCAGTTCTATAAGGATTACCTGACGAAGAACGGCGGCACGATTGTGAGCGAGCAGAGCTACAGCTCCGGCGACCAGGATTTCAAAGCCCAGCTAACCTCCATCAAAGGCGCGAACCCGGAAGTGCTCTTTGTGCCCGGCTATTACAACGAAGTCGGCCTGGTCGCGCGGCAGGCCCGCGAACTAGGCATCACGGTGCCGTTGCTCGGCGGGGACGGCTGGGATTCACCCACGCTGACGCAGATCGGCGGGGCGGCACTGGAGAATACATTTTTCTCGAACCACTTCTCGGTGGAAGACAAGAATCCCGTGATTCAGGATTTCGTGCGCAACTACAGGGAACGCTTCAAGAAGGATCCCGATGGCATGGCCGCGCTCGGATACGACGCAGCCAAGGTCTTGCTCGATGCCATGACCCGCGCCGGCACGACGGAACCTGCCAAGGTCCGCGACGCCCTGGCTGCGACGGTTGATTTTCAAGGCGTGACCGGGAAGATCAGCATCGACCCCGACCGGAATGCGACGAAGCCGGCGGTCGTGCTGGCGATTCGAGACGGCGCTTTCCACTTCGCCGAAACGATCGCACCGTAAGCGTCGCAGATCGCGGACGTGAGGCGCTCCCATCGAGTCACCGCCGCGGCCCTGGCCGGACTGGTTTGCAGCGCGGCCGCCGCGACCTCATCGCTGCGGGCTCAGGGCGACGAAGGTCCTGTTCGCGCCGAAAAATTGCTCGACGCGATGGGGGGCCGGGCTGCTTGGGCGAAAGTGAAGTTCGCGCACGTGGAAGCGATTCACGATGACCTGACGATCGCAGATTCCTTCACCAACAAGATCTGGAATGATTTCACCGCGCCGCGGGTCCGGCTGGAGGCGAAGAACGCGGTTATCGACCGGCGCCGCGGGATCAGCGAGGGCCGCGGCTGGCGCTGGCGCGATGGCGAGGAGACCGCGCTTACGCCCGAGCAATACGAGGATGAGCGTGCCTGGTGGGAGGCGAACATTTACCGCACTTTGCATCGCCTCGCCGTCCGCGATCCCGAACTGAGCGCTCGCGCGGCCGGGGCACATCGCGTCGAGATCTTGCGCAAGGATGGCAAGCGGCTGAATTGGTTTCACCTCAACCAAAAAGGTGAGCCGATGCTTTTCGGTACTTGGGAGAGCGAAGCCGGGACGGCCTTCGGACCCCTCGCCTCCAACGGGCAGATCAAATACCCGAAATGGGGCGCACGTCCGGATGGTTCGTGGCGTTATGAAATCGTCCGCCTCGTCACCGCCGAGAGCACGCCTGCCGACGTTTCATTCGCGAAGCCGTGACGCAAAGCACTGCTGCCCACATTGCGGCATGGACGTGAGGCATCCGACTGTATAAATGTCCACTCGTCGTTCCTGACCCGCGTGTGAATCAATTCCTCCAACAGCTGATCAACGGCCTCTCGCTCGGCTCGATTTACGCGCTGATCGCGCTGGGCTACACGATGGTTTACGGCGTTCTGCGCTTCATCAATTTCGCGCACGGCGACATCTACATGGTGGGGGCGTTCAGCGGCTTCTATCTCGGGCGCTGGCTCATGGGCACCATGGGCATGCAATCGTCCATCACGCTCGGTTTGCTGGTGCTGATCGGGGCCATGACCATTTGCGCCGCGGCCGGGTTGCTGATTGAACGTCTGGCCTATCGGCCGCTTCGGAACCGCCCGCGTCTCACGGTCCTTATCACCGCGATCGGGGTGTCGTTGTTCCTGGAATATTCCGGCCAGGTATTCTTTGGCGCCGACCCGAAACCTTTCCCGCCGATCATCCCGGATGTCCGGATTCCCGCGGGGGTTGTCACCGTCACGAGTAACCAGCTGATCGTGCTGGCGGTCACATTGATGTTGCTGGTCAGCCTGAGCTTCATCGTTCTGAAAACCAAGATGGGCATGGCGATGCGCGCCCTCTCCAATAATCCCACCGCCACTTCGCTGATGGGCATCAACAACAACGTGATCATCTCGTTCACGTTCGGCCTCGGTTCGGCGCTGGCCGCGGCCGCCGGCATTCTCGCCTCGCTCAACTATCCGGTTATTAATCCGCTGATGGGCTTGCTGCCGGGAATCAAGGCCTTTGTCGCGGCGGTCCTGGGCGGGATCGGCAATATCCCGGGCGCGGCGCTCGGCGGCCTCATCCTCGGCGTGGCCGAAACGATGATCGTTGGTTATGGCGATCGCATTCACATTCCGCCGAGCTATCGCGACGCCGTTGCCTTCGTGCTGCTCATCGTCATCCTGCTTTTCAAACCCTCCGGATTGCTCGGGAAAGGCCAGGTGGAAAAGGTATGATGGCCCGCCACTCGAAGTTCCTGCTCCTGGCGGCCGCGGCCGTGGCGTTGCTCGTCTCGAACTTCGTTTCCTTCGATTCCTATTTCCTGATCGTGATCATCACGATCGGTATCAACATCATTCTCGCCACGAGTCTGAACCTCGTGAACGGCTACACCGGCCAGTTCTCGTTAGGCCACGCCGGGTTCATGGCCGTGGGCGCCTATGCTTCCGCGGCGGTCACGACCTTTGGCGGCGCGCGCTGGTTTGAAATGCTGGGCAGCGTCAACACCTTCACCACGACTGCGCTCTTCGTCGTCGCGCTGCTCGTCGGCGGACTCGCCGCGGCGCTCGCGGGACTGATCGTGGGCGTGCCGACGCTGCGTTTGCGTGGCGATTATCTGGCGATCGCGACGCTCGGCTTCGGCGAAATCATCCGCGTGATCTCGCAGAACATCGAAACGATGGGCGGTTCGCGCGGGTTCTCGGTGGGCGGAACGTACACGACCTTTTTCTGGACCTACTCGATCGCGGCCGTGACCATCTACGTCGTCGCGAACCTGGTGCATTCCGCCTATGGCCGCGGCTTTCTGACCGTGCGGGATGACGAGATCGCCGCGGAAGCGATCGGGATCAACACGGTGAAATACAAGGTGGTCGCGTTTGTCCTGGCGGCGTTCTTCGCCGGGCTGGCCGGCGGGCTGTATGCGCACTTTGTCGGCTATTTGTCGCCCGAGGGTTTCAATTTCATGAAGTCGATCGAGATCATCGTGATGGTGATCGTCGGCGGCATGGGCAACACCGCTGGCGTCATCTTCGCGGCCGTCCTCCTGACCCTCCTGCCGGAATGGCTGCGCGGCGTGCAGGAATACCGGATGGTGATCTACTCGCTCCTCTTGATCGTGCTGATGCTGACCCGCCCGCAGGGTCTCTTCGGCGGTCTCTCCTGGCCGGCCCGCTGGATCCGCAAGAAGACCGCCCCGCCCAATGCCAACGCTGCTTGAACTGCGCGAGTGCACGATGCAGTTCGGCGGCCTGACGGCGCTGTCGAAGCTGACGCTGGACATTGGCCCGACCGATCTCGTCGGCCTGATCGGGCCGAACGGCGCGGGCAAGACGACGGTGTTCAACATCATCACCGGCATCTACGAACCGACCATCCGGCACCATTCAGCTGGCGGCCATTCCATTGTCGGCCGGAAAGCCTCCGCGATCGCGGCGCGCGGGATCGCGCGCACCTTCCAGAACATCCGGCTCTTTGAATCGTTGACGGTTTACGACAACGTCCGTTCCGCCTTCACCATGCATCTGCAGCCACGGCATTGCGCACGCCCTTTGGCGGGGCGCGCCGTTTCGGAAGGAGGAAGCGGAGATCAACGAGCAGCGTCTTTGAGATCCTCGAGATCTTCAAGCTCGAGGATAACCACAAGACGCCGTGCAAGAGCCTCTCCTATGGCGATCAGCGCCGGCTCGAGATTGTGCGCGCGCTCGCCACCCAGCCGAAACTCCTCCTGCTCGATGAACCCGCGGCCGGGATGAACCCGCGCGAGAAAGAAGAGTTGATGGAACTGATCCAGTTTGTGAAGGAGAAATTCCAAATCGCCGTGCTGCTCGTGGAGCACGACATGAAGGTCGTGATGGGCATCTGCGAGCGCGTCGCGGTGCTGGACTACGGCGTCAAGATTGCCGAGGGCACGCCCGCGGAAGTGCGCGCGAATCCCAAAGTGATCGAGGCCTACCTGGGCCAGGAAGCGACTCCGAACGGAACCACCTGACGCATGCTCGAGTTAAACGACCTCGCCGTTTCCTACGGCTCGATCAACGCTCTCCACGGCATCTCCCTGCGCGTCGAGACAGGCGCAATCGTGACGTTGATCGGGGCGAATGGCGCCGGCAAATCGACCACGCTGCGGGCGATCTCCGGCTTGCTCAAAGCAGAGGGCGGCAGCATCAAATACGAGGGCGAGGAGATCGCGAACGAGGCGCCGCACAAGATCGTGGCGCGCGGCATTTCCCATGTGCCGGAAGGCCGGATGATTTTCGCGAACCTGACCGTGCACGAGAATCTCCTGATGGGCGGTTACCTCCGGAAAGACCGCGCCAAATTCAAGGAGGATTTCGATTTTATCTTCGGCATGTTCCCGCGGCTGAAGGAGCGGATCAAGCAGGTCGCCGGCACGTTGTCCGGCGGCGAGCAGCAGATGCTCGCGATCGGCCGGGCCCTGATGAGCAAGCCGCGCTGCCTGATGCTCGATGAACCATCGCTCGGCATCGCCCCGATCCTGGTCAAAACGATTTTTCAGAAGATCGTGGAGATCAATAAGTCGTTAGGCATCACGATCCTGCTCGTGGAACAGAATGCCAACCTCGCGCTCGAGGTGGCACACTACGGCTACGTGCTCGAGACCGGGCGCATCATTCTGCACGACAAGTCCGCCGCGCTCCGCGTCAACGAGCGGGTCAAGAGCGCCTACCTCGGTGGCGGCTAGTTGGCGCGGCTGCTGCCGCCGAAGCCACGCATCGGGCTGGTCGAACTGAAGCCGGGGATCCCTTCGCCCATTTGCGTCGCCCACAAGTCGCGGGAAACGGAGCCGTCGCCTGGAACCTTGTGGGGCTGTTCCCCAGTTGCCTGGCCGACCGCGGCCGCGATATCCTGCTCGTCCGCCGTGAACTTCGCTCTCTCTTCCGCAGAGTCGGCGCGCCGTTGTAAACGGGCCAGGAGCGCGGTGAGGGATTCTTCGTCATGGACCGCGATGCGCAGGTGATCGACCAGTCGCTGAAAATTGACGTGAAACGGGATCGTCGCGAACTCCGGGATCGCATGCGTCACAGTGTCTGATGGAGTGGTGACCGCGTCGGAGCTGGCCACGATGTTCCAAACGCCCGCCGGCTCGAAGTAGCCGATCTCGCCCACGTAGGTCACGTCGCCGTCGGCGACGTGAAAATAGCAATACCCGGCCATCGGTTCGACCGCGATCGAGGTTTCGTTAGCGCCTTCGGCTGTTCGCACGCGCAGGTGCACCTGCCGGTCCCGCGGCGGCTCACCGGCGAAGGCCCGCTCCCAATCGATGTCCCAGTAGGCAAAGACCGTCCGCGGTTCGCTTGGGAGGAGCGTGAGCGTTTGGGTTCGATACGAATCGGGCAACTCGCCGGCCAGCCCGGCGGCCGCAGGGCGCGATCTTGCCTGGACAATTGGTTCGGCTGTAACGCGATATTCGCCGCTGATTGCCTCTGTTCCGGGCTCAATCGGTTCGGAATCCGCGGGATTTTCTTTCAAGTCAAAGCTCATGTCTTCCGCTCTTTGCGGCGGCCGACCTTACCCGCGTCTGCACGTTACGGCCAGCTGGATTTCACGACGGTGGCCGGTTGAATTGCATTCCGATTGCCGTTCCACGAAGCGCTGCGAAGTTCCCCTCCGCTTGAGCCAACCGTGAAGACCTGCATCATCTGCAATCCCGGCGCCGGCAGCGTCGGTGACCGCGAGACAATTCACCTCGAGCTGCAGCGTTTCGGCGAGGCCAGCATCAAGTTTACGCAACATCCGGGCGACGCTATCAGGCTGGCGCGCGCGGCCGCCGAGGGAGGCTTTAACCTGGTAATCGCGGCGGGCGGAGACGGCACTCTGAATGAGGTAATCAACGGGATTGTGCCGTACGCCGATCGTTTGCAGGTCGGCCTGATTCCACTCGGCACGGGCAATGACTTCGCGAAGATGCTCGATCTCCCGACCGACCTCGGCGATTGCGTCGACATGCTCCGCGAAGGTCATGTGCGTCCGACTGATCTGGTTCGCGTCACGTCCGATCGCGTGCGCTATTTCATCAACGTTTCCGCGGGCGGCTTCAGCGGCACGGTCGATGACAAAATGACTCCGGAGATCAAGCAAAACTGGGGCCCACTCGCTTACCTGCGGTGCGCCGCGGAGGCGCTGCCCGAACTCCGGGCCTACAACGCCGAGATCACACTCGACGACACCACGATTCTATCGCTCAAGCTCTACAACATCGTGATCGCGAACGGACGTTTTGTCGCCGGCGGGACGTTGATCGCGCCCGATGCAGCGATCGATGACGGATTGCTCGACGTCATCATCATCCCCGAAAACCCGGCCTCCGATCTCGCCTTGGTGGCGGCCCAAATCGCAGTCGGCCGCCATCTCACGAGTGAAGGCGTGATCTTTCGGCGGGCGGCGAAAGTGACCGTGAAGTCCGTGCCCGGGATTCATTTCAACGTCGATGGGGAGTTGATCGGCAACGAGCCGGCCGTGTTTGAGCTCATGCCACGGGTGTTGCAAATGCTCGCCGGACCGAGAAAGACATGAGCGGGCGTGTCCTGTCGATCGACGAACTGGCGCAGGTCTCGGCCGAAATGCGCCGGGCCGGGAAGCGGCTCGTTGTCACCAACGGCTGTTTCGACCTGTTGCATCTTGGGCATGTTCGTTACCTCCAGGCTGCGCGTGCCCTCGGCGATGCCCTCGCCGTCGGCGTGAACGGCGACGCCTCGGTCCGCGCGCTGAAAGGCGTAGGCCGGCCGCTGAACGATGAACAGGCGCGGGCCGAAGTGCTGGCGGCCCTGGAATCGGTCGATTACGCCGCTGTGTTTCCGGAAGAGCGCGCGACGGCCTTTCTCGAGCGCGTCCAACCGGCGGTCTACGTCAAAGGTGGCGATTATGAACCGGAAACGCTCGACCCCGAAGAGCGGGCGGCATTGCAAGGATCGGGGCCGAAATCAAAATCATTCCATTCCAGCCTGGCTACTCGACCAGCGGGTTGATCGAGCGCCTTCGCGCAACGTAGCATGGCTGCGACTGGCCTTGGCATTCTCGGCTCGGGGAAAGGCAGCAACTGCCGCGCAATCCTCGAGCGCATCCGCGACGGCAGCCTTTGTGCCGAGGCCCTCGTGGTGATTTCCGATGTGGCCGAGGCCGGCATTCTGCATATCGCGCGGGAATTCGGGGTGCCGCACGCCTACCTGCCGCCAGGACCCTTCCGCACGAAACTGGCGAGCGAGGCCGAGGAAGAACTGGTTCAGATGCTGCGTGATGCGGCGGTCGAGCTGGTCGTGCTCGCCGGTTTCATGCGGATTCTGAAGGAACCTATGCTAACCGCATTCCCGCATCGGATCGTGAACATCCATCCCTCGCTGCTGCCGAAGTTCCCGGGACTGGAAGCATGGAAGCAGGCGCTCGAGGCGGGGGAAAAGGTAACCGGCTGCACGGTTCATTATGTAGATGCTGGGATCGACAGCGGAGAAATCATCGGGCAACGGGAAGTGCCGATTTTGCCTGGCGACACGCCGGAATCGCTGCACGCGCGGATCCAGATCGCGGAACGCGAGCTTTATCCCGAAGCCCTGGCGCAACTCTGCGAGTGACGTTGAAAAAGATCACCATCCACACGGATGGGGCGTGCATCGGAAACCCAGGTCACGGCGGCTGGGCGGCCATCCTGGAATTCGCCGGGCACAAGAAGGAGATTGTTGGTGGAAACGCGGGTAAAGGAGCGGCCGGGCCTTCAAAGAGCAGCGCCAAGAAGTCCGCGGTGAAGAAGGCGAAACCCGCCGCGCCTTGCAATGCAATGTCGATAGTATCAGCTCTGACCCCTTCCGTTTTCCCCCTGACCCTTCCGTTTTCCCCGCAACGGAAGGACGTGAAAACGTCCGGCAGTTCTTGTTAGTGCCGATGCCGTCAAACGCCCGCTTTGCGTTGAGACCGCGACGACGATCATCGTCGGCGCGCGTGGACGCCGACTTGATGTCGACTACCAGCGCCCGGAACTAAGCCCGCGGCCGTGGTTCCGGATAACGAGTTCCGAGATACCGATTCAAAAATTTGCCAACGACCGAGATGACGATAAGTCGAAAAATCCAGCGCACCATGCATCATGATCGCAACTCGACCTTTCTCAGGTCGTGTTGATATCGCGACCGAATCCGTCAACAATCGATTCGGTCGCCAAGCAGAAACAAATCGCCGATGCCCGAAGGCAGAGTATTCGCAGCCATAAAACAGGAAAATTATCAGTTCTTAGAAAACGCCGTCTCCCGGAGACGTGCGGTGTGTAAAAGGCTCCGCCTCACGCGGTCTCATCGTTTTATCCTGACGTAAGTGTGACGGTGTATTTCATTTGAAATTCTCCTTGTCGGACGCGGGCTCGCGTTCTGCGTCCGGCTCAAACCGGAGAATCCGCCACGCTGGCACGAGAGCGCTCCGCAGATCGCATTGAGCGTCGAAAAGCGGATCGCGCGCGCCTTGCCGGTCTTGAGGATCGAGAGGCTGGCCAGCGTCATTCCGACCCGATCCGCGAGCTCGGTCAGCGTCATCCGCCGATCGTGAAACAGGTCGTCAAGCTTGATGGTGATCGCCATATTACACGGTCCCTTTGAGGTCTTCGCGCATGAGTGTGCCTTCCGCGAAGACGCGAGCCAGCAGGAAGGTGAGGAGGACGGCGAGCCAGCCGTTGATCGAAAAGCCGGCATCCAGATGGACCGGGTGCGCCGGAGTCGAAACGGCCTTGCCGATCGCGCCGGTTCAACCACGTAAAAGGCCTAGCCGCGGCGCGGCGTTCCCGCCCGCAGTGAAGCAATTATAGTCGCCCAAAACAATGTCGCTCTGCCGGTGACTACACGCACTCAGCCTTCTGGTCACGTCCAAGCAACTCCTGCAGGCCTTGCGCCGGAGACTTGCCTTCATAAAGAACCGCGTAAACCTGATCGATAATCGGCGTCTCGACCTTGAGCCGCCGCGCGCATTCGTAGGCGCTGCGCGTGGTGGGAATTCCCTCCGCCACGGTCTGCATGGCAGCCGTGATTTCCCCTAACGAACGGCCGCGACCGATCTCCTCGCCGACGCGGCGATTGCGGCTGTGCTGACTGAAGCAGGTCGCGATCAAATCACCCGCCCCACTGAGCCCGTAGAAGGTGCGCGGGTTGCCGCCCATTTTTGTCCCGAGTCGGACCAGTTCCGCCAGCGCACGTGTTACGAGCGCCGCTTTGGAGTTATCCCCCAGGCCGAACCCGTCACTCACTCCGGCGGCAATCGCGAAGATATTCTTAAGCGCGCCACCCAGCTCAATCCCGGTCGTTTCGTCGCTCGAGTAGATTCGGAACAGCGAGCTTCCGAGATGCTGCTGTAACTCCGCGGCGCGGTCGGGACGCTCACAACCGAGCACGGTCGCGGTCGGGAGATTGCGCGATACTTCCACCGCCAGATTCGGCCCGGAAAGCACCGCAACCGTGTGGGCCGGGCAGACTTCCGCCAGGATCTGTGTCATGCGCAGACCACTCCCGTGTTCAATTCCTTTTGTGCAGCTCAGCAGAACCGCGTCGTCAGCGATGATGTGGACGAACCTTCTCGGCCGTCGCCGCAGCGCCGTAGACGGAGTGACAAACACTATCAGTTCCGCATCGGCGCATTCGGCCAGTTCGCTGGTAACGCGAATCCCGTCGGGAAGCTTCACGCCGGGCAAATGCAGACTCTCCCGGCTCGTGCGCAGATGCTCCGTGCGCTCAGGGTCATGGCCCCACAGCGTGATGTCTTTGCCGCCCTTCGCCCACAGCGCCGCCAGCGCCATTCCCCAGCCGCCCGCGCCCAAGACGACTGTCCGGCTTGAAGCTCATGGCCGTGCAAACCGGTGCTCCGTGCCATCGCGGAGCCGTGCGATGTTGGAACGATGGCGCCACACCACGAGCGCGCTCATAAGAACGGAAAAATAAAGCAGGACCATGCCCTGCGTCAGGTTAAGGCGCATCAGGATCGCCACGACCACCGGCAAGGCGAGTGCGCCGGCGATCGAGGCCAGCGCCACATAGCGGGTGGTCAGGAACGTCACCAGCCAGACGACGAAGATCGCGATCCCAGCGATCGGCATGATCCCGAAGATCGCTCCGGCGGCTGTGGCAACGCCTTTGCCGCCTCTAAATCGCAACCAGACGGGATAGGAATGGCCGGCGACGCAGACTGCGGCGGCGAAGATCGCGAAAAACTCTGTGTAGTGGATCGCGTCGGGCGAACGGGCAACGAGCCAGAGCGCGATTCGGACTGCCCAGAAACCTTTCAAGGCGTCGGCCGCGAATACCGCCAGACCCCATCCTTTGCCGACGACGCGAAGCACGTTAGTGGCCCCTATGTTGCCGCTGCCATGCTGCCGGACGTCGATGCCCTTCAGCCTGCCGACGATATAGCCAAACGGGATCGAGCCGAGCAGGTACGCGATAGACAAAGATGGAGAGAAAAAGGATCCACATTTTCCGTTAAATCCGCGACTCGATGGATGTTTTCTCGTGGCCCAAGTGTCTCTTGTTAAGCCAGATAGAAATGATCATTAGATCGGCTGGTGTCACGCCACTGATCCGTGACGCCTGACCTACGCTCGTTGGGCGGACGTTTTGAAGTTTCTGCCGAGCCTCCGGCCGCAGGCCGGGGACGCGAGAGAAGTCAAAGCCGTCCGGAATACGCTGCAGATCGCGCGCGGAAATCTGCCTATTCTGGGATGCCTGCCTACGCACATACCCTTCGTACTTCAGGTCGGTCTCAACAAGTTCCCAAACCGTCGCGTTCGCGACCGATCGGATCTCCGGAGGAAGCGCCTCGATGGTGAACCCGGTTTGCCGCATCAATGATGCAAGGGGTTTCCCGCCGACGCGCGCATCTGCCGCCAGTTGCCGCACGGTATCCAGCGCCTTCATTTTGGCCTCGAAAAACCGCCACCGCTCGTCATCGACGAGACCAGTTTCGCGTCCTCGTGGTGTTAATCGCTGGTCGGCCGTGTCCTGACGCAGGGTTAATCTGTCCTCGGCTCGGCTTGTAAACATCCGATAGGGTTCCTCGGTGCCTTTGGTCACCAAGTCGTCGATCAACACCCCCAGGTAAGCCTCGCTTCTGGGGATCGTGAAGGGGTCACGCTCCAGCACGCGTAGCGCCGCGTTAGCTCCTGCGACAAGACCTTGCGCTGCAGCCTCTTCGTATCCTGATGTCCCGTTCACTTGGCCGGCGAAGTACAGCCCGCTGACCAGCTTCGTTTCAAGCGTATGCCTCAGCTGCGTAGGCGGGAAATAGTCGTACTCGACCGCGTAGCCCGGGCGCAGAATTTCGGCCCTCTCAAGCCCGGGAATTGTCCGGAGAAATGCCAACTGAACATCGTACGGCAGGCTGGTGGAGACGCCGTTCACATAGAATTCATCGGTGTGGAGGCCCTCAGGTTCCAGGAAGAGCTGATGAGCCGCCTTGTCGGCGAACTTCACCACTTTGTCTTCGATTGAAGGGCAATAACGCGGTCCTGTGCCTTCAATTCGACCCGAGTAAAGGGGCGATCGGTGGAGGTTGGCACGGATCAGCTCGTGCGTTGCTGGCGTTGTGTGAGTTATCCAGCAGCAAACTTGTTCCACATGGAACTCCGCTGCATTAAGAGTGAAAATATCGTTCTTTCCGGCGGACTCGAGGGGTAGGTAGCTGAACCGTGGAGGAGGCTCATCCCCCGCCTGTGGATCGCACTGCGCAAAATCGATTGATCGGCCGCTAACACGGCAGGGTGTCCCTGTCTTGAATCGACCGACCTGAAACCCGAGCCTCCTTAGATCTTCGCTCAACCCAGACGAGGCATCCGCCATGCGGCCGCCCGCTTTACTGTTTTCACCCACGTGCAGGAGTCCGCGAAGGAAAGTACCCGCGGTGATCACTACCGAGCGGCAATGGAGTCGCAGACCGATATCAGTCTCGACGCCCACTACTGTGCCGTTAGCGGTAAGCACGCGCTGGACGGTCGCCTGTTTGATGCGAAGCCCTCGTGTGTGTTCGAGTTCGGCTTTAGCTCTAAATTGATAGGCCTTTTTGTCGCACTGAGCGCGCGGTGCTTGGACGCTCGCGCCTTTCGTTCGGTTAAGCATCCTGAATTGAATACCCGTCGCGTCGGTATTCCTTCCCATGAATCCACCGAGTGCATCCACCTCGCGCACAATATGGCCTTTAGCCAAACCACCAACCGCAGGGTTACAGGACATCTGTCCGATTGTGTCCAGGTTTTGAGTGAGCAACACGGTGGAGCAGCCGAGTCGGGCGGCAGCCAGGGCTGCCTCGATGCCAGCGTGCCCGCTACCGACCACGACCACATCGTATTCGTCCGAAGCTGTGACCATGTTCCACGTGGAACTATCCGAGAATACCTTGTCGGGCCCTCGGAAGAAGCTCGCTTAACTGAACCCATGCGCTGTCGCCGGAAAGAGTGGCACTCAAAATCCGCATACCGGGACTGAATTCCGCCAGCACCTGACGACAGGCTCCACAGGGCATCACCGGTTCTCCGGAGTCTGAAACCACCGCGACCGCCTGGAACGCAGTGATCCCGGCCTGTATGGCTGCACCCACGGCTACCCGTTCAGCGCACATTGTCAGCCCGTACGAAATGTTCTCGACGTTGCACCCGAGGAATACGTCTCCGTTCTCCGCGAGCACTGCTGCGCCCACTCGAAATGACGAATAGGGAGCGTAGGCCCGCATCCGGGCTTCCTTTGCCAGCGCGATCAACTCCATATCGCTTACAACTCTCTCCATAGAGCTACCACTTTCGCGCAATTACCCGTTGCCTTTGCATCACTGGCAGATCTTCCAATTCACCGGACCTTGGAACAGCAGCCTCCCGACGTGCTGCCTCTTCGGCTTCCTTTAGCAGTCGTAGCGCAATGCGGCCGATCAGCATCAAAACAACGACCGCTGTAATCAATCCGCCTCCCCAGACCAGATACTCAATAAGATGCGGGTGCGTCTTGCCGCGCAGGAGATTAAGCCCAAGTTGCCCAAGAGTGCCAAGATAGGCGTAGAGGAAGAGACCCGGCGCCTGTCCGATCGCGACCCATAGCATGCAGGTGCGGAAGCGGATCGTCGTTAATCCGTAGAGATAATTGAGTAAACTAGTCGGAAATAATGGATGTAATTGGCTCAGCAAGATGATCTTCCATCCGTCTCGCTCGCACCGCAGGTTCCAATGCCTCCAGCGTTGCGTTTCGCATCAAACGCCGCTTGAGCCAGCGTCGTCCCACCCAGCGGCTGATAAAAAATGAGATCGCCGCGCCGCCCACATTGCCCACCAAGATAATCAGAAACCCCCACCACAGGCCGAAGAAAAAACCGCCGCCGAGACTCAGTATCCCACCCGGTAGCAACAGCACATTACAGCCGGCATAGAGCAGGGGATAACAGATGGCACTCCACGCGCCCCAGTGCATCACCCGTTGCTGAACGGCAGCAAGCCATTCCGCGACCGGCAAAAATCGCGAAAGCACCGCTACAGTGACCGTAAAGATCACGAGACCCGTGAGTTGAGCTATCAGTGCGCGGCGAACGGCGACCATCGCGGGACCTTCGTCACTTCACTGGCTGCGCGCAAACTCCGAAAGCTCCACGGTCGTCTCGTATTGGAGGAAGGGCGTGATCAGGTAAAGGCCGTTGTAGTGTTCCAGCGCCGCGGCCGCAATCTCTTTCGCCAGCTTCACACCGCGCGCGCGACCTTCGGCTCCGTCGGCCCCGGCCATCTGCGCCCGCACCGCGTCCGGGACCACGATGCCAGGCACCTCGTTGTGCAGGAATTCCGTTTGGCGCCCGCTAAGCAACGGCCACACGCCGATGAAGACCGGAATACCCAGGTGCGCCGTGCGGCGCTTCGTTTCCTCGATCAGACGGACATCGAAGACCGGTTGCGTCATGGCGTACTGCGCGCCGGCGGCCACCTTTCGCTCCAGCCGATTCACCTGCGAATCAAGATTGCGCGCGTTCGGGTTAAACGTGCAACCGATCACAAAGCCGGTCATCGACTTGATTGACTTGCCGGCGTGAGTGAAGCCTTCATTCAAACGTTTGATAATGCCGATCAGTTCCACGGAGTTCACATCGTAGACAGATGCCGCCCCCGGATGATCGCCGACGCGTGCGGGGTCGCCGGTCAGCGGCAGCACGTGCCGCATGCCGAGCGCAGCCATGCCGAGCAACTCGCTTTGCAAGCCAAGGATATTGCGATCGCGACAGCTTAGGTGCAGCAGCGGCGTAATGCCGAAACGTTCCTTCAACATCGCGGCAACGGCGAGATTGCTGACACGCAAAATGGCAAGAGAGTTGTCGGCCAGCGTGATCGCGTCGCAGCCGGCTTTCACCAGCGCCTGCGCACCGGCGAAGAACTTCTCCAGCACCAGCGTCTTCGGCGGGTCGAGTTCGCAGATGATGACGCGTTTCCCCTGCGCAATCCGCTCGAGCAGGCTCTCCTCCGCCGCAGCTTCCGCCACCCTGCTCCGCACCGGCAACGCCTCCGCGATCACGCGGACTGTCTTGCTGCGCACGGGCTGCAGGCCAGCGATGGCGGACGCGATGGCGCGGATGTGGGTTGGGTTTGTTCCGCAGCAGCCGCCGATCAGACGTGCCCCCTGGGCTACCATCTCCCGGGCGGCGGTGGCGAAATAATCCGGTGCGGTGTGGTATGTGAACCGCCCGTTCGTGTACTTCGGGTAGCCGGCATTCGGATACGCGGCCAGTAGGTAATCCACCGGCACGCGCTCCAACAGCTGCACCATGCTGTGCGGGCCGTTCATGCAATTGACGCCGACGATCTCTGCGCCTGCTTCGCGCAATTTTCCGAACGCCTCGACCAGCGGCATACCGGTGGCCAGGCGCCCCTCGGGCGCACACGCAAATGAGCAAACCGCCGGCGCGGCTCCGACCTCCCGCGCGGCGCGGAATGCCAGCGCCATCTCGTCGTAATCCATGAACGTCTCGAAAAAGAGCCACTCCGCGCCGCCCTCGAGCAATCCAGTTACCTGGTCCCGAAAACACTGCGCGCGGTCGATGCCGCGTTCGGTCGCCTCGTCGAGGCTGATACCGAGTGGGCCGATGCTTCCTGCCACGCAAACCTCTTTGCCGGTGGCTGCTTGGCACGCCAGCCGGGCCGCGGCGCGATTGATCTCCACCACCTGCCCTTCAAAGCCGAACCGCTCCAGCCGGACCGCATTCCCGCCAAAGGTGTTTGTCTCAATCAGCCGCGCGCCGGCCGCGATGTACTCTTCGTGAACTCCGCGAATCCGATCCGGCTGGCTGAGGCACAACTCCTCGAAGCACGCCTCCAGCGCCACGCCCCGATCGAGCAGCAGCGTGCCGAAAGCGCCGTCGCCGCATACCACATTCGTCCGCAGCTGCTCGAGTAAGTCCACGCAGTCTTGGGATTACCGCCACGCTGCGGCCGGGTCAACGGCTTACCACGCCTGACTTGTGCCGACGCAGTGCTGCAACCGGACCGATAGCGTAACATCATGTGCCATGAGTTGCCGTTACGCGTATGCTGCAACGCGTCCCCATGAACTTCGCTAGAATTGTGTTTGTCGCCGTCGCCGTCGTGCTCAGCTGTAGCCCGGTTGGCGCACAATCCGAGCGCGGGGCACCTTCGTCGCTGCGTTCGCTAAACCGCAGCCGGTTACCGGCAGCGCTCCGCCAGACCCCACTCGATCGTCTCTCGTCCGGCGCGCTTCTGCGCCTGGACCTTGATGGCGACCTCGTTGAATCACCGACCGCCCGCGCCCGGCGCATCGAATCATCCGCGCGGGCGAACACGGCTCAACCTTCTGCTCCGTCCGTCACATTGGATCCGCGGGTGGGCGCCAATCTCCGGCTGGGCGACGATCCGCCGACACTGCCGGCCAATCTGCGCGCCCAGGCAGAGCCGTTTATTGCCCGCTCCGTCAACAACCCCGATTTCCTCGTAGCTACATTTCAAGAAGGGCGCCGGACGGATGGCGGCGCGGCTGCTTGCGGATACTCGGTCAGCCACGATGGCGGCCTCAACTGGACACGCTCGCTCATTCCCGGCTTAACGACTTCGAGTGGCGGGCCCTACCCGCGCGCGACTGATCCCGTGGTGGCCATCGATTTCGCCGGTATCGCCTACTTGAACACACTTGTCGCCACGAATCCCCAGTTCAGCACGGGCGCCGTCGTGGTCAGCCGTTCCACCAATGGCGGCCAGAGCTTTGAACCGCCGGTCGTCGTTTATCAGTCGCCGAGTATGGTTGCCTTCCCCGACAAAAATTGGATGGCTGTGAATACGTTCCCGGGCACGCCGGCCCCAGGCCGCATCGTGGTGACGTTTTCTCTCTTCAGCGACGCGAACCCGAATGGCGCGCCCATCGTCTCCTCCTTCAGCGACGACCAGGGCACGACCTGGAGCCCGATCGAGCAGATCGCGCCGACCCGCCAGGACACGCAAGGTTCGATTCCGGTCTTCCTCGCGAACGGACGCCTAACGGTCGTCTATTGGAACTTCAACGATACGGTGTCGTTCGCGGATGACACGATCGAGGCGGTCGTCTCGGATGACGGCGGCGCGACCTTTGGTGCGCCGCGCCTCGTCACAAACGTGAACTACTACGCCGAAACGGTGATTCGCAATGGCGGCTTCTTGCCGGCGGCGACCGCAGATCGGGTCGGCAATCTCTACGTTGTCTACCAAGGACTTGTTGCCGGGCAGCCGAGAATTCTTTTCACGAAGTCGCCCGATGCCGGCCTGAGCTGGAGTGCGCCCGTGGCCATCAGCGACAACCCGTCGGGTTCCGGTGTTCTCATTCCCTCAATCGCGGCGTCTCCCAATGGACAGACACTAACCGCGATCTTCTACGATCATCGCGACAATCCGGGTTCCACCACGCTGGTGGACCTCTATCTCGCACAATCATTCGACGGCGGCACGACCTGGCAGCCAAACATCCGGCTCACGTCGAGCTCGACGGATGCATCCCTCGCGCCCCTGACCGGCAGCGGTTACATGCTCGGCGATTACCTCGGGATCGCGGAAGCGACCACGCCCGACGTGCCGGCGGTGCCTGTCTGGGTGGATACGCGGACCGGCGATCCAGACCCATTCGTCGCGCGGGTGGGGATCTCGCCCGCCCTGGATTTCCGGAGCTGGCAGGCGGCGCGGCTTTCGTTAGGCCAGATCAACGATCCCTCGCTCGGGGGCGAAGCCGGCGACGCCGACCACGATGGCGAAGATAATCTCTCGGAATTTGAGAACGGCACCGACCCGAATAATCCCACTTCCGTTGTCCACACCTCCGTGCCGGTGAACATCGCGACGCGCGCGCTGGTGGCGAACGGTGACAGCGTGCTGATCGGCGGGTTCATTATCACCGGCTCGGAATCGAAGCGCGTGATCGCGCGCGCCATCGGGCCTTCTCTCTCCCAGTTCGGCATCACGGATGCGCTCGTGGACCCAACCCTGGAATTGGTCCCGGAAAGTGGCGCCAGCACCTTCAACGACAACTGGCAGGATTCAGACGCCGCGGCCATTCAGGCGACCGGCATTCCACCCACGGATGCGCGGGAATCGGCCATCGTCCAGACGTTGCCACCGGGACGTTACACCGCGATCGTGCGCAGCCGCACGAACACGCCTGGCGTGGGCCTGATCGAACTCTACGACCTGAATACCGACGCGAACGCACACTTCGGAAACTTGAGCAGTCGCGGTCTCATCATCGAGGGAAATGATCATGTGATGATTGGCGGAGTGATCGTGGGCGAAGGAGGCGGCGTGAACGGCGCCGGCAGCGCGCGGGTGGCGGTGCGCGGCATGGGGCCGTCGCTCTCCCAAAGTGGCGTCGCCGGCGCCCTGCAGGACCCCGAGCTCCTGCTTTTCGATCCAAACGGAAACGTCATCGCGGCCAACGACAACTGGCGAGACGGGCAGGCGACGGAGTTAACTGCAGTCGGCCTCGCGCCAGGCGATGACCGCGAGGCTGCGCTCGTGGCAACACTGCGGCGCGGCGGCTACACCGCGGTCGTGCGCGGGAAATCGATGACAACCGGTGTGGCGTTGGTTGAAGTTTACTACCTCCAGTAGCGCGCCCTCGCCGACGGCTACCTCGCTCTTTTAGGTCGACAGCGGGGTGAGCCGTCGCAAGGTGACGGTGACTTATGAGAAGCCATACCCTCCTCCGGCTCGGCGCAGTCGCAGCTGTTTGCTTTGCGGGCGCAATCGGATCCCGCGCGCAGGACAGCGCCCCCACGGCTGGGGCCATCCTGCAGCAGATGGCGGCCGCCTATTCGGCCGCGCAATCGTATTCCGACAAGAGTGTCGCGAAGTATCAGGACGCTGATGGAAGTGAACGCTTGGTGGTCGATTTTCGCATCTGGTTTGCGCGGCCATTCAGCTTCCGCGTCGATGCAGAATCGCATAGCCCGCGCGGTGGTCTGCCGCGACGGGAAGTGATTTGGACCGATGGCTCCGCAGTCCGTACCTGGGCGAGCGACAAGCCCGTCAAAACCCAGGAGAAAGTGCGACTCGCGGGCTCCGGGATGTTCGGGACCTACGCGTATCATGTGCCGACGCTCCTGGAAGCGAGCTACGGCGCAGCGCAGCGCCTGCACGAGCTCTCGTCGCCCAAGCTCGTCGGGGAAGAAGCCGTCGAAGGGGTTGATTGCCATCACGTGCGCGGCGACTGGAATGGCGACACCTACGATGTTTGGATCGGCAAGGCTGATCACCTTGTGCGGAAGATCCACGCGAAATACACGGACCATCAACTGGAGGAGATCCATCGCGAGATCGCCTTAGACCAACCTATTGCCCTCAAGGAATTCCGGTTCGCTCCTGAGGAAGAGGTGCGTCCGGCGAATCCCTCGCCGAAGGGTGCGAAGAAGTAGCGCGCCGGCGGCGAAGCACTTCTGGACAGAGCGGCGGCTGGCTCGCTAATCTGCGCAACGTGTCAACCGCTACGTGCGTTCCTGACACAAGTATGGGCCGTAAAGATCAACGCATCGACGCTTATATTGCGAAGGCGGCTCCGTTCGCGCGGCCGATCCTAAAGCACCTCCGAAAGATCGTGCACACAGGCTGCCCGGAGGTGGAGGAAACGCTGAAGTGGAGCATGCCACATTTCGACTACAAAGGCATCATGTGCGGGATGGCGGCCTTCAAGCAGCATTGCTCGTTTGGCTTCTGGCGCGAGGCCGCGCTCGCGCTCGGCGGCAAAGGCGAAGATGCTGAAGGGATGGGTCAATTTGGCCGCATCACGTCGATCTCAGATTTGCCGCCAGAGAAAGTTCTCATTGGCTACGTCCGAAAAGCCGCCGAGCTGAACGATGCGCGAGTCGAGCAGCCGAAACCGCCCCCGAAGCCCCGAAAAAAAGCCGCGCCCGTGGAAGCGCCGGCGTATCTGACGGATGCGCTAAAGCGAAACAGCCGGGCGCAAAAAACCTGGGGTGCGCTCAGCCCGAGCCATCGGAGGGAATATGTCGAATGGCTGACGGAGGCGAAGCGCGAAGAGACCCGTGAGCGCCGGCTCGAGACAACTCTGGAGTGGCTCGCCGAAGGCAAGCCTCGGAACTGGAAATACTCGCCGCACGCCCCGATAAAGCACGCGGCAGCACCGGGTGCGCCGCGCCGATAGCCGCTGACTATTTGCCGATCAGGATCAGTACTCCCGCGGCGATAGCGATGACGCCCAGCAGAACGCCTGGAAGCATGACGCCCGCGAGGGCGACAAGACCGACGAGGATCAGGTAAATCGCCAGGAGCAGCATGCCGAGGTTTTTTTGGAAGTTCATAGGGAGGTTTGGTGCGCCAAACAGCGTTGGTTTGCATCCTCCACACCCTTCGCAGTTTGTCGATGCAAAAGGCGGCGTGTTAATTCGGCGCAATCGCGAACACCCGCGCGGGAAATCCTGAGCCGCCTTTCGGCTTCGGGAAGCTGACGATCACGATCGCGCCTGACTCCGGCACCTGGTCGAGATTCGTGAGGAGCTCGATCTGATAGTGGTTGGTGCTCAGGATGTAGCATCTCGAGCGAGTAATCCTCCTTCGACGTCGCGACGCCGGGATCTGTATCCGTCGTCTCGTGGCCGCTGGCGGTTATTTTGCGCTCCTCGTACAGATACTTCAGCGCTTCTTTGCTCCAGCCGGGATAATGCGACACGCCCTGCTTGTCTTTGTTCTCCATCGTCGCGGCATCCGGCCAGCGCTTCGACCAATCGGTCCGCATCGCGACGAACGCACCCGCCGGAATCGGCCCATGGTCCGCTTCCCATTTCTTCACCCGCTCCAGGGTCAGGGTGTAATCCGGATTCTTCGCCGCCTCCTGCATGCACATCGATCACCACCAGCGGCAGGATCATTTCCTTCAGCTCGATTTGGTCAACCGTCCGCAGCCCTTTCACAAAATGTGCCGGCGGATCAACATGCGTGCCCCATTGGCCCACGAGGGTGAAGAGTTCGCGAAAAAGCCTTCGCCCATCGAGCCACGGCCTTTTTCATACCAGTAGACCGTCTCCCGTTTCTCATCCGGGAAGCCGGGCCAACGCGGCACGCCGGGCTCGAATGCATGCGTCAGATCGACGAGCTTTTTGCCGACAAGAATCTGCTGAATGCGCGCGAGGCTGGGTTCATCCGCGTTTACTAACGCAAGCTGCGCCGGCGCGAATGCCATTACGAAGACCCCAGCGACGACGACCGGAAGACGCATGAAGGCGTGTTAAATCATCTTGCAACAAGAAGCCAACAACTTCGAATAATGCCCAATAGATTTCGTCGAATCGTGCCTGGAGTCGGCTTACCGACTGGCGTGGGGCTGTTATCCACAGCCATTAGAGCCGCCGTCCTCATAGGCACGGTGGACGGCTTGGGATGGGTTATTGGCGGGATTAAGATTAAGAAAGTGTTTCGGTTCCAAGAATCTAATCTCAGAACGTTGTGAAGAACCCCACGCTGAACGCCGATTCTGTCGCCCTCTTCTCTTCCAAACGCGAAGACGTGCGCCCCGGGACTATACCACCCGCGGAGCCGAGCCCATGCACTGATGACAGCCTCTTCGAGCGCTTCCCACGGGTCTATATTTTCTTCCGCGAGAGGTGTTTTCGCAACGACACTACACGGATCATCCGGGCCCTTTGGGGAAACAGCCAACCGGCCGCGGCCACACAGTTGATAGAACTCGGATGCGGGCCCGGGTTTTACTCATGCCAACTGGCGGTGCGATACCCAAAGATCTCCGTCACCGGGGTCGATCGTTCAATGCGTCAACTTGACCGGGCACAAAGAAAGGCGCGCCGGTTGCAGGTCCAAAACTGCCGGTTTGCCAGGGACAATGTTCTCGACCTTTCGCACCCGGACGAGAGCTTCGATGTCGTGCTCGCGGCTCGGCTATTCACGGTTCTGCCACAGCAGCATCAGGCGGTCGCCGAGATGTACCGCATACTTCGCCCCGGAGGCCATTGCCTGATCGCCGAGCCACGCCATGCGCTGTGGGCTTCATTGCCATTGCGAACAATGTGGGTACTCGCGCGTATTACCCGCACAAACAACGGCTGCCGCGAACCCGGAAAGGCAACCGTGCTGTCAAGCCGCGCCTTTTCAAATCTCCTCGCCAGCCAGCCGTGGCAGCAATTGAAAACGTGGCAGGATGGGCGGTATCAATACGCGCTCTGCCAGAAGTGACACCAGCGGAGCGGCAGCCTGCCGGCCGCGGATAATGACTTCCGTGCATCACGTGCTGGATCCCAATGGTGGTTTTGCCCAGGTTGCGCCTGGCCTTTGCGCGCTGGGAGTTATGACGAAGGCGCCGCGTCCCGGTCGGGTGAAGACACGCCTGACCCCACCGCTGACCGCCGGAGGAAGCAGCCGCGCTCAATATCTGTTTTCTGCGCGATACGACGGTGGCGATCGCTCTCACCGCCAGCCGAGGGCGGTGCGCAAGGCATTGGCGTTTACACCCCGCTCGGTCGAGGAGAGCGGCCTATGCCGCGATTCTGCCCCCGGAATTCGCGCTCTTGCCGCAACGCGGCGATGGCTTTGGCGAGCGGTTGACGTTCGCCACCTCAGATTTGCTCCGTGTCGGGTTTGACTCCCTCTGCCTGATCGATTCCGACAGCCCCACCGTGCCAGCAACACGCCTACGCACGGGCGGTCGAACTGCTGGCGCAACCAGGTGATCGCATCGTGCTCGGTCCGTCCGATGACGGCGGCTACTACCTGATCGGGCTGAAGGAAACTGCACCGCCGTGTTTTCGAAGAGATCGACTGGAGCACGGAACGCGTGGCCGAGCAGACCATCGAGCGCGTGCGAGAAATTGGCGTGGAGTTGGAACTGCTGCCGACGTGGTATGATGTCGACGATCGCCCCACGCTGCGGCGCCTGTGTGATGAACTGCTCGGCGAACGAGCGGGAGAAACGCCTGGCTACGAAGCGCCGGCCACGCGCCGCTTCCTCGAGGCCGTCGTGGCACACGAAGGCCGCGGGCGGATCTGGCCGATCTATGCCACGATTCTGAATGACGACGTAACAACCATGGCAAACGCGCGCTCGTGACCGGCGGCGCGGGCTTGATCGGCTCGCACCTCGTTGATCTGCTCGTGCGGGAAGGCTGGACGCGTCCGCATCCTCGATAACCTCGAGCCGAACACCCACAAGCTCGGCAAGCCCGCCGTGGGTGAATCCAGCACGCCGAGTTCGTCCAGGGCGACATCCGTGATCGCGCGACTGTGACCTCCGCGCTGCAGGATATCGACGTCGTTTTTCACGAAGCGGCCTACGGCGGCTACATGCCGGAGATCGCGAAATACGTGGACGTTAATTCGTTCGGCACCGCGCTCATGCTCGAGATCATTCGCGAGAATAAGCTGCCGATGCAGCAAGATCGTCGTCGCATCCTCACAGGCGGTTTACAGCGAAGGCGCGGCCGAGTGCCCAGAACACGGGCTCGTCTTTCCCGCCGTCCGCCCGGTTGAGCAACTGCGCCGCGGCGACTGGAGCGTGCATTGTCCGATCTGCGACCAATCCACCACGAGTGTGCCGACGCCGGAGCAGCGCGCCGGTGGGCGGGGAAACGGTTTACGGCCTGACGAAAGTGGATCAGGAAAAGCTCGTGCTTCTCTGGGGCAAACAAATGGGTGTTCCGACAGTCGCGTTGCGCTACTCCTGCACCTACGGCCCGCGGCAATCGATCTTCAATCCCTACACCGGCGTGATCGCGATCTTCTGCACGCGCCTCCTCAACGACCTTCCGCCCGTGCTCTACGAAGACGGCGAACAGACGCGCGATTTCTCCTTCGTCGAAGACATCGCGCGGGCGAATCTTCTCGCGGCGACGACCGACAAGCTCGACGGCCTCCCGGTGAATGTCGGCAGCGGGCAGGGGCGTCACCATTCGCGAGAGTCGCCGAGCAAATTTCCGACGCTCTCGACATTCAAATCGCGCCGGAAGTGAACGGCGAATTTCGCCCCGGCGAAATGCGCCATCTCGCCAGCGGCACGGACCGCATCCGCGCCGCCGGCTACCAGCCGCAGGTCGATCTCGCGACCGGCATCGGGCGTTATCTGGATTGGATCCGCCGCCAGGCCGATGTGAAGGACTACTTCAGCGAGGCCGCCGACATCCTGCGCAGGAAAGGCATCGTCCACCGCGTCGCGCAAGGCTGATGATCGATCCGGCTGGCATTCCGGATTTCGACGAACCGATCGCCGCGCACGCGCGCAAGGATCTGCCGCTGCTGCACGCCAGCATGAGGGTGCAGGAAGCGCTCGATCAAATCCGCCGCGAGGGCGTCGGTGAGCGCGTGATCTATTTCTATGCGGTCGACGACGAGGAGCGGCTTGCGGGTGTTTTGCCGACCCGGCGCTTGCTCACCTCCGCGCCCGAAACGCTGCTGGACGAGATCATGATCCGGCGGGTTGTGGCCTTGCCCGCGACCGCCACCGTGCTCGAGGCGTGCGAGTTCTTTGTGCTCTACAAATTTCTCGCCTTTCCGGTGATCGACACTGAGCGCCGCGTCGTGGGGGTCGTGGATGTAAGCCTGTTCCGGCAGGAGATGCTGGAAGCAGGCGACCGCGAATCAGAGGAACGGGCCGCCCATCCGCCGGCCGATGATTTTTTCGAAGCGCTCGGGTTCCGCATTTCAGAAATTCGCGGGGCCTCGCCGCTCCGCGTCTTTCGTTACCGCTTTCCCTGGCTCCTCGCCAACATCGGCAGCGGGACGATTTGCGCGCTGCTCGCCGGCGCCTTCGAGGCCACGCTCGCCACCAGCATCGTGATCGCGTTTTTTCTGACCCTCGTGCTCGGGCTCAACGAAAGCGTCAGCATTCAATCGATGACCGTCACGATTCAGGCGCTGCGTACCACCACCGTCACGAAGCGCTGGTTTTTGGAAACCTTGCGCCGCGAAGCGGTCACCGCGGTGCTCCTGGGGTTGAGCTGCGGCACGCTCGTGGGTGCCGTCGTTTATTTGTGGCGTGGTGCCGGAATGTCTGCTCTTGCGATCGGCGGCAGTATCGCGCTGTCCTTGGTCGTAGCGTGCCTGCTTGGCCTTGGTGTGCCCTCCGCCCTGCATGTCCTGAAACTCGATCCGAAGATCGCGGCCGGTCCGGTCACCCTGGCGTTGACGGATATTTTCGCGCTTACCGTCTACTTCGGCGTTGGCTCTTTGGTGCTGCGCTAGTTTATGCCGAGCGTCAGCGTTTCCGTCGTCATTCCCGCGCTCAATGAAGAAGAGCCGATCGCTGATGTCGTGCGCAGCTGTCTCGCGACCGGCTTGCCGCGGGAAGTGATTGTGGTGGATAACGGCAGCACCGATCGCACGGCCGAGTTCGCGCGGGCGGCGGGAGCGCGCGTGGTCGAGGCGCCGCGCGGTTACGGGCGCGCGTGCGCGGCCGGGGTGGCGGCGGTGTCGCCAGGTTGCGAAATCATCGTCTTTCTCGACGGCGACGGCAGCGATTGCCCGGAGCTGATGGAGGGACTTGTTAGGCCAATCGTGGAGGGCACGCACGATTTCGTGATCGGTTCCCGCACCCGCGGCGAACGGGAGCCCGGCAGCATGAACGCGCCGCAAGTCTTTGCCGGTTACCTCGCCGGCTGGCTGATCCGTCCGCTTTATGGTGTGCGCTACACGGACATGTGTCCGTTTCGCGCGATTCACCGCGGCGCGCTCGTGCAGCTCGGGATGAAAGAGCAGACCTACGGCTGGAATCTTGAGATGCAGATGCGCGCCGCGCGGGCCGGATTGCGCATTCTCGAAGTGCCGGTGGCTCATCGCTGCCGGACCGGCGGCGAATCAAAAGTGTCAGGCACGTTGCGGGGCACATTCGTGGCCGGCACGCGCATCATGGCGACGCTCTTTCGGGTCGCGCTGGAGCGCTGACCTTACTCCGCCCCGCGGAAGATCAGGAAGTAATCGATATCTTCGGACTTCACGAAATCGTGCTGCGCGTCGAGCACGAAGCCGGCTTCCGCCGCCTCCTTGATGACGACCTCGGCATTCAACCCGTGATCAGTGCCAATGCCATTGCGATCGATGATACCAAGCAGCGCGCCCGGACGCATCGCCGCGCGCAGGTTTCGCAGAAGCGCGACCGGTTTCTCGACTTCATGATACGTCTTCAGCAAGAGGACGGCGTTGACACTGGCTTTCGCCAGGAGTGGATCATCCGGCTTGCCCAGGATGGTGCGAATGTTGGCCAGCTTCTCCTTTTTCGCGCGGCGTTTGATGTGCCGCACGTAGGCCGGATTAATCTCCACCGCGTGAACGATGCCGTCCGCACCCACGCGCCGCGCCGCTCGCACGGTAAACCAGCCTGAACCAGCGCCGATGTCCGCCACATGGGAACCGGCTTTGATGCCGAGCAAGTCCATCACCCGGGCCGTCTGCAGCGTCGCGTCGCGGTCTGGTTTCTCGAAGATCGCGAGATCGCCCGTGTAAGGGTCGCTTGTTCCGCGCGGCGGCGTCTCCCGCGCAGTGGCGCTCCCGAGCAGGAGGCAGGCGAGCGCGAGACAGAAGGCTGATCGAACGTGCATTCCGCCCGTAATCTCGGGGCGAAAAGGTTGGGAATAAAGGCTCCGATTGGCTTTCATAATGCCATGAGCAGGCGGGACTCCGTTTGGAAACGCGCCGCCGTGGGTGCGTGCGCGGGGTTTCTCGCCGGTACCGTAATGACAACCGTCATGCTGCTGCTCGCGCAGATCTTCGGTCTTGCGACACCGCTCACGCTGATGGGCGATCGGCTCTCGGTTTTCTTCAACGTGGATCAATTCCTCGCCTTGATGGGACGCGTCGGCGGCTACAATCGGATGAAGCAACTCGGGGTTGGCTCCGTGATCGCCGGGCAACTCATCGTCGGCGTGCTCGGCGGAGTTTTCTACGGCATCGTCTCGCCTCGCAGGCGCCTGTTTTCGAGCATCGTTTTTGTCTTCCTGCCGCTGGCGGCGGTGGCGGCAGCGCTCTGGCCGGTGCTCGGCACGCATTACGGCGGTTTGCCGCTGAGGACTGCTACCGTCGCCACACTGCTCGGCCTGCTGATTTCGTTCCTCGCGTTCGAACGCATGCTGGTTCTCAGCTTCGCCGGGATTTTCGGACGGCCCCGGGGCGTTCCCAAAACAGAGGAATATTCGCCGCCGATTGGGCGTCGCGCCTTGATCATTGGTGGGCTGACCCTGCTCGTCGCTGGTGGCGGCGCTGCGCTTCTGCGCAAGCTCTACCGCGTCGCGACCTTCGGCTACGACGGCTTGCAATATGGCGGGCCGGCGGTGCAGGCAATCACGCCTAATGAACAGTTCTACTGCGTCACGAAGAACGTGATCGATCCAGTGGTGAACGAATCACTCTGGCGGCTGGAGGTTGGCGGCCTGGCGCGAAACCAGCAGCGTTATCGGATTGATCAGCTGAAGGGGTTGGAAGCGGTCACGCAGGAGACGACGCTGATGTGTATCAGCAACGGCATCGAAGCGGGATTAATCAGTAATGCGCTCTGGAAAGGCGTGCCGCTGCGCACCTTGCTCGAGGCGGTTGGGCCGCTGCCGGCCGCGCGCAAGGTCCGGCTGCACGGCGTGGACAATTACACCGATACCATTCCGCTCGAGAAGGCACTCGATCCCGCCACGCTGGTCGCCTACGAGATGAACGGGGTGCCGTTGCCGCCGCGGCATGGCTTTCCGGCGCGGGTGGTGGTGCCCGGCTACTTCGGCGAGAAGCACGTCAAGTGGATCACCCGCATCGAATTGGCAGGTGCAGACGCCATTGGATTTTATGAGACGCAAGGCTGGGGACCGAACTTTGTGGTGCCGACCCGCTCCCGGATCGATCAGCCCTATCCCGGGGAGTGGGTTTCATTAGGCCAGCTGGCGGGCGCACCGGTCGTGGTCAAAGGTATGGCGTTCGGCGGAGATCGCGGTATTTCGCGCGTGGAAGTGAGCGCCGACGATGGGGCGAGCTGGTCCGACGCGAAAATCGACTATCCCGGGACGCGCTTGACCTGGGCACTCTGGAGTCACGCCTGGCGGCCTGAGGGACCTCGCGATTACGTGTTGGTGGCGCGCGCGACGAATCAAGATGGGCAGCTGCAGACTTGGGATGAAAATCGCCCGTTTAAGTCAGGCCCGACCGGCTTTCACAAAATAGCCGTGCACATCAGCGCCTAGCCGGCTGGCACTTCGGACACCATGCCGTGGTGCGTCCACCGATCGCGGCACGCGCCAGCGGCGTGCGGTGGCGCGGACAAATGCCACCGGGCTTCCAGCGCTGATGAATCAGCCACGAGCGGGGCGGATCGGCGAAAGCCGGGCCGATGATGCGCAGCGCTTCGCGTGCGACGAAACGCGTCGCGCGGTGCAAGGCTGATTGCTGGCGCGCGTTCAGGTCGCCACTGCGGGTCGCCGGCGAAATTCCCGCGCGCCAGAGGATCTCGTCGGCCATCCAATTCCCGACGCCGGGAAAACCGGTCTGCAGGAGGAGGACGGCCTTGATGGGGGCGCGGCGGTGCCGGCGCAGGAACTCAGTCATGTAGGCGGGGCTAAACTCGCCCGAGGTGATCTCTGGCGCACTCGCGCTCCACCAACTCGGCTCTGTCTTACCCGTGTGAAATCGCACCCGTCCAAACTGCCGCGGATCGCGGAAGACGAGCGCGCACTTCGCCTGTTGCAGAACGAGATGGTCGTGTTTACCGGGGCGAAAGCGCGCCGGCTCGGCCCGAAGGGTGCCGCTCATCCCGAGATGCAAGCCGAGCCAGCCGCCACCGGAAAATACAAAGAGCATCTGTTTCCCGCGGGCGGCGGAACGGAGCAACTGGCTCCCGATCAGCGCCCGCTTGAGCGCGCGCGATCACTCCCGCGGAAGATGCGTTTGTCCGGATGCAGTTGCACCGCCGTGATGCGACGCGTGAGCCCGGCGTCCCATTGGCGACGATAGTATTCGACCTCTGCGAGCTCGGGCATGCCCGTATCCTACACACGGTGCGCGGCGCCCGCGATGCAGGCCGCGTTGTCGTTCACTGGTGGCACATGCTACCGTCCGCGGATGGAGAAGGTGATCATCGTTGGCAGCGGCTGTGCCGGGCTGACCGCCGCGATCTACGCCGCCCGCGCCAACCTCAGCCCCCTCGTGCTCGAAGGCAGCCATCCCGGCGGACAGCTTTCCACCACCACGCTGGTCGAGAATTTTCCCGGCTTTCCCGAAGGGATCGACGGGCCGCAGCTGATCATAAACATGCACGCCCAGGCGGAGAAATTTGGCGCGCGTTTCTCCTATGCCGAGGCGTCCGATTTCGAGCCAAATGGCAACAACCTCCGCTTGAAGATCGACGACGAATGGGTCGAGACGCAGTCACTGATCGTGGCGAGTGGAGCCTCGGCGCGCTGGCTCGGCCTCGAGAATGAAGAGAAACTCATTGGCCACGGCCTGACGAGTTGTGCGACCTGTGACGGCGCGTTTTACCGCAACGTGCCCGTCTGCGTGGTCGGCGGCGGTGATTCCGCGGCGGAAGAGGCGCTTTTCCTGACCCGCTTCGCCTCGAAGGTTTACCTCATCCACCGGCGCGACAAACTGCGCGCGTCGAAAATCATGGCCGATCGCGTCCTGGCCTGCGAGCAGATCGAGCCGATCTGGAACACGGTGGTCACGCAATATCTGCCGGACGAAAAGGGCGAGATGTCGGCCGTGAAATTGCGCGACGCGAAAACGCATGAGGAGCGCCTGCTCCCGGTGGCATGCGTCTTTGTGGCGATCGGGCACGACCCCAACACAAAGGCCTTCCAGGGGAAGCTCGAGACGGATCCGGAGGGGTATCTGATTGCGAGACATCTCGTCGAAAGCAAACATCCGGGCGTTTTCATCGCCGGCGACGTTGCGGATCGCGTTTACAAGCAGGCGATCACCGCGGCCGGTTCCGGTTGCGCGGCCGCGATGGAGGCGGAGCGCTATTTGAGCGCGCTGGAACACTGAAAATCTGCGACGTCACGCAGTTTTACTCGCCGCGCAGCGGTGGAGTGAAACGCTACCTGCACGAGAAGATCGATTACGTGCAGCAGCAGGCGCGCGAGGACGAGCACGTGCTGATCGTGCCGGGACCGCGCAACGAAGTCACCACCGTGGACCGCACCCGCGCGTACACCATTGCGGCACCCATCGTTTCGCGCCGAACGCAATATCGGGCGCTGCTGAATCTGCGCGCGGTCGGCGAGATCATCGAACGCGAACGGCCGGACATCATTGAATCGGCCGATCCATATCAACTTGGCTGGAAGGTGGCGGCGATCAGCGCAGAGCAACGCATTCCCGCAGTGGCCTTTTACCACTCGGATTTCGCCGCCGCGTACTTGCGACCGGCGGCCGCGAGGTTCGGGGGCGGGGCGCTCGACGCCGTAATGCGCGGCGCGCAACGCTACGTGCGCAACCTTTACAATCGTTTCGAGGCCACGCTGGTGCCATCGCCTGCCGTCGCGGAAGTGCTGCGGACGTGGGGTGTGCACGGGATTCGCGAGGTTGACCTGGGGGTGAATACGGGAGTCTTCAATCCCGGGCGCGACGACGCGGAAATCACGCGCCGGGCTCACAATATTCCGTCCGGCCGCATTCTGTTGTTGTGCGTGGGCCGGCTGGCCGCCGAGAAGAATACAACCACGCTGCTCGCGGCATTTTCGCTCCTCGTCAGGCGCCGGCCGGGAGCGTTTCACCTCCTGGTGGTGGGCGATGGCCAACAGCGTGATGCGTTACGCGCAGCGCAGGCGGAGACCGGCGCGATTACTTGGTTGTCGTACTGCGCCGACTCGCGGGAACTCGCGCAGCTTTATCGCGCGGCCGACCTGCTCGTCCATCCGGGAACGCAGGAAACGTTTGGGCTCGTCGCGCTCGAGAGCCAGGCGTGCGGCACGCCCGTCATTGGAATTCGCGGCAGCGCGATGGACCGAATCATCCGGCATGATCAATCCTGCTGGGCGACATCGAATACGGCCACCGAACTCGCCGCAGCGATCGAGCGATGCAGCGCCTTGGACCTTGTGTCGTTGGGAGCAACGGCGGCGGTCGCGGTGGCGGAGCATCATGCCTGGCCGAGTGTCTTCGGGCGGCTTTTTTCCGTTTACCGGGAGGTCTGTGCAGGCTACAGAAGGGCCCGTCCGCGATGAAACCCGACCACGACTTCACTATCCGGAGCTACCGGCCATCGGATCGCGAGGCCGTGCGGCGGCTTTGTTGCCAGACCGGATTTCTCGGCGAACCGATCGATCCGGTTTACGAGGATCGCGAACTGTTCGCCGATTTTCTCACCACCTATTACACCGACCACGAACCGGAATCGTCGTTCGTGATCGAACGGGAGGGCGAGTTGTATGGATATCTCCTCGGCTCGCGCAAACCGTTGCGGAACCAGCTCTACTCGTTTTACCAAAACCTGTGCCTCTTCCTGCGCGCGCTGCTGCGTTACGGGCGCTACCACGAGCGTTCGCGGCGCTTCATCCTCTGGATCCTGATGAACGGCTGGCGCGAGGTCCCGGCTGCACCGCGGCGCACGCCCCATTTTCACATCAATCTCCTGCCCGCCGCGCGCAAGATGTCGACCACCCGCGCGCTGCTCAGCGCCTATTTCAGTTATCTGCATCGCTCCGGCGAAAACCGGGTCTATGGGCAAATAGTGACCTTCGAAAGCCGCCGCGGTGAGAAGATGTTCGAGCGCTATGGGTTCAAGGTGATGAACCGGGCGGAAATCACGAAATATCGTTCGTTCTATCCGGAATCCGTTTACCTCAGCACCGTGATCAAGAACCTCGAGACGGCCGGACCATTGAGGGCAGGCGGCCGCTTGCGCGGCTGAGGCTCGCTTTCCGCCGTAGCTGTGGCCACGGCGCTTGTTCTGGCCTCTTGGTCAGCGCCGCGCACCCGCGTTTGCAATCACCCCCCCGCGGTGAAGCTTCGGGGATGAAACGAACACTTCTGGCAACGGTGGCGGGCGTGGGCGCGTTCGCATTTTTCGGATGGAACGCAGTGGCGCAGGGCGCGGAGCCGACGAAAGCGATCGCGGTCCTCAGTTCCGCTTCGGGCAGCAACGTCGCGGGAACGGTCACTTTCACGCAGAGCGGCGACGGTGTGAAAGTGGTGGCGGATATCACAGGGCTGACGCCCGGCAAGCACGGCTTCCACATTCATGAGTTTGGCGATTGCTCGGCGAAGGATGCGACCTCCGCGGGCGCTCACTACAATCCCACCAGCCATCAGCATGCCGCGCCCGATGCCGCCGAGCGGCATGTCGGCGATCTCGGGAATCTGGAGGCGGATGCCAGCGGCAAGGCGCACCTCGAGAATACGGACAAGATGCTGAAACTGAGCGGCGACAATTCCATCGTTGGTTACGCTGTGATTGTGCACGAGAAAGAAGACGATTTAAAAACCCAACCGACCGGCGATGCAGGCGGGCGTGTCGCCTGCGGGGTGATTGGAGTGGCGAAACCGTAACGCGTCGGCCTGACGCCCGTCGGAATGGACCTGTTGACCCTGAGCGAAGTGCGGCGGCGCGCGCAAGGCGGTTCGGCGCCCGCGCGTGTCCACGTGCAGGTGGAGGCTGCGGGCGGCGAGACGACGCGCGAGGGCAAGCCGTATTGCAAGCTCACGCTGGCCGACGCCGGCGGATCGGATGACCCTCCGCGTCTGGAACGATCATCCCGACTACAAGGCATGTGACTCGCTCCAGCCGGCCGATTTCATTGAGCTGACCGGTGAGTTTCAGCTGAGCCCGCAATTTGGCCTCGAGACTAAAAGCTGGCGGCAACGCGCGCTCAACCCCCAGGAGATCGCGGAGCTCTTGCAAGGCCCGCCGGAGCTCCGCGCGAAACAAGCGGCCGACTGGGCCTATATGATCGAACGAGTGGCCGCGATCGGTGATCCGCGGCTGCGTATTTTGTCGGAGACGTTCCTGAGCGACTGGGGCGAGCGCTTCCGCCGGACCGCCGGCGCGCGCTCTTATCATCATGCGCGGCGCGGCGGTCTGGTGGAGCATACCGCGCAGATGATGCGGGTGGCGATCCAGGTCGCGCCGCTTTATCCGCAGCTCAATCTCGACCTGCTGATCGCCGGCATTCTCTTTCACGATTCCGGGAAGCTCTGGGAGAATCACCTGCCGGAAACCGGCTTCACGATGGGCTACGATGAGCGCGGCGAGTTAATGGGTCACATCACGATCGGGCTCGAGCTGGTGAACTCCCTCTGGCGCAAAGTGCTGGCGATGGAGGCCGCCGCCGGCTGGAGCCAGCTCACGCCCGCCTCCGACGATGTGCGGCTTCACCTTCTGCACCTGATCGCGCGCGCATCACGGCGAGCCGCAGTTTGGCTCGCCCGTCTGTGCGAAAACGCCGGAAGCAATGGCGCTGAATTACATCGATAATCTCGATGCGCGGCTGGAGATGTTCGCCGGCGGTTATCCGGTGGCGAAGCCGCTGACGGACCGCATTTTCGAGCGGGTGCGTCCGCTGCCGGGAAACCTCGTCAAGCCGCTGGCGAACTTTGAGGAAGTCGGGCTGGAAGCGTGACTTCCAGCCTCCTTCGCGCTTCCGCGAGATAGGTCTCGTCGATCTCGAAGCCGATGAACTTCGGCACTCCGCATTCCTGCGCGGCCAGCGCCGAGTTTCCGATCCCGAGAAATGGATCCAGCATTGTCTGCCCGCCTGTGATGCCGTGTAGCCTGATGCAATTCACCGCCAACTGCACCGGGAACGTGGCCGGATGCGGGCGCTGCTTGTCCCGACTCTTGATCGTTTTGTAGGGCACGAACCAGGTGTTGCCGCGACAGCGCCTGTCGCGTCCGCTCGTGTGCTGCCAGCGCGCGATGTTACTCTTGTCCTGATATGGCACCCCGAGTGCGAGCCGGTCGATCGGGGTGCGGCCTTCCGGCGTCAGGTGGAAGACATATTCGTGGCAGTCGTTCAGGTAGCGCGGCGAGTTGATGGGCTTGAAATGGCCCCGCGAGACCGGCACGCCGTCGTCATCTTCGAGCGTGATCGCTTTGATCCAGTGGATCGTGTTTTGCAGCACGAACAATTCCCGCAACTGCAAGACGAGCTCATGCGGCAACATCGGATTTGCCGGTGAAGCGCCGATGTTCAGGAACAACGATCCGCTCGTTGTCAGAACACGTCGCGCGGCGGCCGCCCAGCGCTCGAACCACTCCAGGTAACGGCTCCGTTCCTGCGTATCGGAATATTTGCCGTAGGCGATGCCGAGATTGTAGGGCGGCGAAGTGACGATCAGATCGACCGAAGCCGGCGGCAGTTGCGCCATCCCGGCGATGCATTCCTGGTGATGCAGCTCGAACTCGGTCACGCGTTCATCTTAGCGCGTCGACCGCGTGCGTACAGCGCATTCGCTGGTATTCTGCCGGGATGTCCGACAAGCCTTCCAAGCTCCAGATTGCCGACCGCGAATTCACCTCGCGGCTGCTGGTGGGCACCGGGAAATTCGCGTCCAACGAGTTGATGCGCGACGCGCTCGAGGCGAGCGGGACGGAGATTGTGACGGTGGCGCTGCGGCGCGCCGATCTTTCCGGGAAGCACGACCCGTTCGCCAACATCCTCGATTTCATTGATCCAAAACGTTACCTGCTGCTGCCGAACACGAGCGGCGCGCGCAACGCCGCGGAAGCGGTGCGCCTGGCGCGACTGGCGGTCACGGCCGGGCTCCCCAACTGGGTGAAGCTCGAAATCCATCCCGACCCGCGCTATCTGCTGCCGGACGGGGTCGAGACGCTGGCCGCGGCGGAGATTCTCGTGAAGGAAGGCTTCGTCGTGCTGCCCTACATCAACGCCGATCCGGTCCTGGCGAAACGGCTGCAGGATGTCGGCACCGCGACCGTGATGCCGCTTGGGTTCGCCGATCGGAAGCAATCGCGGAATCGAAACGCGGGCGCAGATCGCAATCATCATCGAGCAGGCGACGGTGCCGGTGGTGGTGGACGCCGGGCTGGGCGCTCCGAGCCAGGCAGCGGAAGCGCTGGAGATGGGGGCGGATGCGGTCCTCGTGAACACCGCGATCGCGATCGCGTCGGATCCGAGCCGCATGGCGCAGGCGTTCCGGAAAGCAGTCGAAGCGGGCCGCGAAGCGCGCGAGATCGGATTGGCCGAAGCGCGCGCCACCGCCAGCGCGACCAGTCCGCTGACCGGCTTCTTCGCGCAGAGCTCATAGCGCGCCAGTTGGCGGCCTCCGGCCGTTGGGCTAGGCTGGGCAGATGCCTTCGGAAACCATCGAGCTGCGTGGTCACATCATCGATTCCCTGATTTTGCCGAAGGTCCTTGATGAAATCCTGACCCGTGGCGGCAATTTCAAGATCGGCGAAATCAAGATCGGCCGGAACCGCGTTGACCAGAGTTACGCGCGGATCGACGTCTCGGCCAATGCCGGTGAGACCCTCGAAGAGATCCTGCTCCGGCTCCGACAACACGGCGCCGAGGTGATGGAGCGGAAAGAGGTGCAACTGGCGCCGGCCCCCGCGGATGGAGTCTTCCCGGACAACTTCTACGTCACGACCAATCATCAAACATTCATCCAGCTCGGCGGCCGGGAGGTCGCGGTCGATGCACCGATGATGGACAGCGCGGTCGCGGTGGACCGCACCGCCGGCACCGCGCGCAGCGTCAAGTTCTACGACATCAACTGGGCGACGAGGTGGTCGTGGGCCAGCAAGGCATCCGCGTGCAGGCGGTGCAGCGCGACACCTCGCACGCGAGCGTGTTCCAATTCAACGCCGACCGTCTCCGCCGAGACGCCCAAGGGCGTGATCATTCGGGCCCTCGCGGCCGAATTTCAAAGCATCCGGGCCGAGCAGGGAAAAATTCTGGTCGTGGCCGGTCCGTCAGTCGTGCACACCGGCGCCGGCGTCCACCTCGAGAAACTGATCACACTGGGCTATGTGCAACGGCTTTTCACCGGGAACGGGCTCGCGGTTTACGATGTCGAGAGCGCAATCTACGGCACGTCGCTGGGCGTAAATCTCGAGCGTGGCGGACTCGCCGATGCCGGCCGCGAGAATCACATGCACGGGATCAACAAGATTCGCGCCGCCGGGGGATTGGCGGCGGCGGTGGAGCAGAAGCTCCTCACCCGCGGCATCATGCACGCGTGTGTGCGCCACGGCGTGGAGATCGTGCTTTCCGGTTCGATTCGGGATGATGGCCCGATTCCGGGGGTGACGACGGACACGGTCGAGGCGCAGCGCATCATGCGCGACAAGCTTCGAGATGTGGCGCTGGTTTTGATGATGGGCTCGATGCTGCATTCCATCGCCGTGGTCAATATGCTGCCCGCTACCGTCAAAATCGTCTGCGTCGATATCGATCCCCGCGCCGTGACTCGTCTGACGAGCCATCAGACGTTTCAGGCGGTTGGCCTGGTCACCGACCTGGAGCCGTTCCTGCGCGAGCTGACGGATGCGATCGAAAAAGCGCCCGCGGACAACGACGGCCGCGCGGCCGCCTAACGAGCCTTCGGTATGCGCGAGCTGCTCCTTTGTCCGCCGGACCACTACGGCATCGAATACGAGATCAACCCCTGGATGAGCCGGGCCCGCGGCGCCGACACGCCGATGGTGCAAGCGCAGTGGCGCGGGCTCTACGAGAAGCTCTGCAGCTTGGGGGCTAAGGTTCACCTCATCACGCCCGCGCCGAAGCTGCCGGACATGGTGTTCACCGCGAACGCGGGGCTGGCGGTCGGCCGCCGTTTCATCCCGAGTAATTTCCGCCACCAGGAGCGCTCCGGCGAAGCGCCGCTTTTCGCGCAGTGGATGGAGGAGCGCGGCTACGAAATTGTCTGGCTGCCGCAGAACCTTTATTTCGAAGGGGAGGGCGACGCGCTCTTCGGCGGCGATACGCTCTTCTGCGGCTACAAATTCCGCACCGACATCAATTCGCATCGCGCCCTCGCCGATCTACTTGGCTGCCTCGTCATTTCGGTCGAGCTGGTCGATCCGCGGTTCTACCACATCGACACCTGCTTCTGCCCGTTGCCGGATGGCGGCGCGATGTGGTTCCCGGCGGCCTTCGATGAATACGGGCAGCGTACAATTCGCGACCATCTCACCAACTTGATCGATGTCCCCGAAGAAGAAGCGATGGTCTTCTGCTGCAACTCCGTCGTTCTGGGCCGCGACATCGTGATGCCCGCCGGCGCGCCCAATCTCGTCGCCCAGCTCCAGGAGCGCGGCTACACCTGCCACCCGCTGCCGATGAGCGAATTCCTGAAGGCCGGCGGCGCCTGCAAGTGTCTGACGATGTTCATGCCGCAGCGGGAGAGCTTGTAGTAGCCATGGCCCTGTGGGCCGGCCATGCGGGAGTTGTGCTCACTGCGAAAGTCGCTCTGGCACGTTGCACCGCGACGTGGCTACAACGAGCGCTTTCGCGCCAGCTCCTGCTTCGATCTTTGCCGAGCGGCAAACAGTTCACCACATCAGCTTTCGTGAGCCACCCTTTGCGCGCCGTGCCGATGCCGAACCATAACTCCTGCAACCGGTCGACCGCGTGCGCGTCGGGATTGATGACGCATCTCACGCCTTTCTCTTTCGCGAGCGGCCACCAGCGCCAGTCGAGGTCGAGGCGCTTGGGCGCGGCGTTGATTTCGATCCAGGTCCCCGTCGCCGCGGCCGCATCGAGGATCGCGGGAATGTTGACCGCGTAAGGCTCGCGCCGCAGTAGCAGGCGCCCGGTCGGATGCGCCAGCATCGTCACGTAGGGATTGCCCATCGCGCGGATGATCCGGTCCGTCATCTCCGTTTCGGAGAGAGTGAACGCCGAATGGACCGACGCGACGACGTAGTCCAACTCCGCCAGCACCTCGTCCGGAAAATCGAGCGAGCCGTCTCTGAGAATGTCGCACTCGACGCCGGCAAAAACACGAAAATGCTCCCGCTTCGCGTTCAGTTTCCGGATCGCTGCGCCCTGAGCGCGCAGCCGTTCGATATCCAGCCCATTCGCGATAATGGAGCTGCGGCTGTGATCCGCGATTCCGAGATATTGCAACCCCAGCTCCTCGGCTGCGTCCGCCATTTCTTCCAGCGAGCTGCGACCGTCACTGGCGGTGGTGTGGCAATGGAACGTGCCCCGCAGGTTTTCCTTTTCGATCAGGCGCGGCAAGGCGTCCGCCGCCGCCGCTTCGAATTCGCCGCAGTTCTCGCGCAGCTCCGGCGGCACGTAAGTGAGGCCGAGCGCCCGGTAGAGTTCCGTCTCGTCGCGAATCACCGGAATCTCCGTCGCCGGTTTCCGCTTCTTCTTCGCCGCGGGATCGTCTGGGGCCGGGGCAAGGCGGTATTCGTTCAACGTCCAGCCGCGTTGCAGCGCGCGGTTCCGCATTACCACATTGTGTTCCTTGCTCCCGGTGAAGTAATTGAGCGCGAACGGATACTCGGCCGGTGCCACCACGCGCAGGTCGCATTGAATGCCGGAACGCAGCCGCACACTGGTCTTGGTGGCGCCATGCACCAGCACCTCCTGTGTGAGCGGATGCTCGACCAGCGCCCGGGTCACGGCCGCCGGATCCTTCGTCGCGACAATGAAATCCAGGTCGCGCACTATCTCTTTCCGCCGCCGATAACTCCCGGCGACCGAAACCTGCAGAGCGTCCGGCAGCGCGCGCAGATCTTCGCGCAGCATCTCCGCTTCCGCCGCGATCATGCCGAGGTGAAATTGCCCGGCGTGTTTCACGCGATCGGCGATCGCCCGGCCCAGCTTTTCCTGCGTCGTCTTGCCAAAGCCGGGCAACTGGGCCACACGGTCGCTTTCGCAGGCTGCACGCAGTTGCTCGATCGAACCGACCTGCAGCTGCTCGTGCAGCGCCTTGATCTTCTTCGCGCCGAGCCCCGGCAAACCAAACAGCTCGAGAATGCCCGGCGGAAATTGTGCGCGCAGCTCTTCGAAATACGCCGATTTGCCGGTGGCGACGAGCTCGCGGATCACCAGCCCGATCCCTTTGCCAATGCCAGGAATCTTCCCGAGCGTCTCCTCATTGGCCAGATCGGCCACGGTGCCACCCCACGTTTCGAGCGAGCGAGCGGCATTCGCATAAGCGCGGATCTTGAACGGATTCTCCGCCTTGAGTTCGAGGAGAGTGGCGATTTTGTCGAGCGTGTCGGCGAGGGCGGCTTTGTCCACGCCAGATGATGAACCGGGATTCGGCGCGCGTCGATTTTGTGCTACGTTGGCGCTCCGTTTTCCACGCCGGCTCGTGAGATTGATGAGACTCCGCCACGTCACCTTTTTCGCCCTCGCGGCAACGGCCGTTTTGTTGCTCGGCAACGTGCGGGCGGTCATTCTTTTCCAAGACGGCAACCCGGCGACGAACACCACGGCACCGACCGGCGATCTCGCAGGCAGTGGCTGGCAATACCAGGGCAGCTTCGGTGCGTTCCTTGGCACCGCGATCGCGCCGCAGTTTTTCATGACCGCGAAGCACGTCAGCGATGCGGGCACGGCGTTTGTCTACCACGGCACCAGCTACAATCTCCTGCAGCGAACGAACGACCCCTACAGCGACCTCTCGATCTGGCAGGTCCAGGGCACGTTGCCGTCGTTTGCGCCCCTTTATTCCAGCGGTGACGAGCCCGGCCAACCGCTCGTCGTGATCGGCCGCGGCACGCAGCGCGGCGCCGAGGTCTCCCTGCAGGGAGAGCTGCGCGGCTGGCTTTGGGGCGCGGGCGATGGCGTGCAGCGCTGGGGCCAGAACGTCGTCACGCGAATCGTTTCCGGCGGCACGCTCAATCAATACGTCTACGCCACGTTCGACCAGGGTGGCGGGCCCAACGAGGCGCATCTCTCGGTCGGTGATTCCGGCGGCGCGGTCTTCCTCCGCGAGAGCGGCGTCTGGAAGCTGGCAGGCATCAGCTATGCCGTGGACGGGCCGTATCTTCACAGACGCGGCAGGGAACGGCGAATTTTTCGGGGCGATCTTCGATGCTCGCGGTTTCTATGAACAGGACAGCTTTGCCCCGCCGCATTTCAGTCTGATCACCGGGCCCACGCCGGTGCCGAGCGGATTCTACGCCTCGCGGATCGCGTCGAAGCTCGGCTGGATTTACCGCGTCGTGGATCCAACGGGCGACGTGAACGGCAACGGCATCAGCAATCGAATCGAATACGCGCTCTCCTTGAATCGCCCTCCGCCGGAAGGCCCGGGCGCGCCGACGGCGGCGAGGGAAGGCAGTTCGCTCGCCATGACCTACCGCCGGCTCACCGGACCAGGCGCGCCGCCGTCCGCCGTCGAGAAATCGGACAACCTCCAGACGTGGACCGTGGTTACGCCGCCGGAGACGATTCTCGCGATCAACGAAGATGTGCAGACCGTGAAAGCATCCGTGCCGATGACGGGCACGAGCATGTTCCTGCGGGTGCGAATTGGTCCCTAGCGCCGCGGCCGCCGCTACATCCGGCCGCGGCGCTTGTAGAATTCGTAGCGGTCCAGAATTGTCTCGATGTATCTCCGCGTCCCGGGGAAGTCGATGTTGTTGCGGAACGTGTCCGGTGGCACCACCTGCGCGCTGTCGCCGCCTGCCCAGCGCTGCGCCCGGCTCGCGCCGGCGTTGTATTCCGCCAGCGCAAACGGCACCGGATCGGCTTGATGACTCCAGCGCTGCAACGCCCGCGCCAGGTACCACGTGCCCGCCCGCACGTTCACCTGCGGATCGAACAACTCGTCCGGCCGGAAGTCCTGCACGCGGCTGCCCTGCGCCCATTCCCTCGCGGCGCCTTCCGTCACCTGCATGAGGCCGCGCTCGCCCGCGCTGCCGTACTTGTGTGAATCAAACCTGCTTTCCCGCCAGACGACCGCCTTCACCAGCATCGGGTCGATCCGGTTTTCCGCCGCCACATCGCGAATCAGCGCATCGTGTTGCTGGAAACGCGCCGGGCTGATCCACTCATGCGCGGTATAGACGACATCGCCCGAGCGTAGCGCGAGATAGGCGATGCCCGGCCGAGACGGCGAGCAGCGCGCAAATGAAGATTTTGAGGAGAAAACGCATCGTCCGGCTCCGGCAATCTACGCACGCTTCCGGTCGCGCGGTGGAGGAAAACGTCGAACGTCGATCATCCCGTCTTTAACATCGAAGGAAGAGGGGCGGCGCGGTTCCCCGTGCGATGTTCAATTGTTCAGGGTTGGATGTTCGATGTCTGTTCCCATTAACCCGTGATCCCGAATTTCGTCCGCGTCATTATCGATCGCGCCATTCAGCGCGAGCTGGATTACTCGATCCCCGAGAGTCTCGCCGGCGCGGATCGGTGTCGGCTGGCGCGTGCGCGTGCCGTTTCGCGAGCGCTCGGCCCTGGCTACGGTCGTGGCGTTGCTCGACCAGACCGACGCGACAGGCGTGCGTCCGATCGAAGCGCTCGTCGGCGATGGACCGGCTTTGAACGCGAAGCTGCTGGAGCTGGCGCGCTGGATGGCGGCCTACTATTGCTGCTCGATTGAAACCGTCATGCGCAGCCTGCTGCCGCAGGTGATCCGGCGGGCGGAAGTCGGCTGGAAGAAGCAGCTTTTCGTGCGCGCGCGCCCGCGCGGTCGAGCCCGATGAACTCGAGAAACTGCGCCGGCGCGCGCCGCGGCAGGCGGAGCTGCTGGAAGCAGTCGGCGCAGCTGACCGCGCCAATTTCTGCCGCGGATCTGCTGCGGCAAACCTCGCTCGATAACCAGACACTGCGCGCACTGCAGAAACGCGGGTTGGTCGAACTCGCAGGAGGAGGCGGTGCTGCGCGATCCGCACTCGGATGAGCAGTTTATTGCCACCACCAACCTGACGTTGAACGCCGAGCAGGCGACCGCGCTGGCCGCCGTCGAGGAAGCGCTGAAATCTCCCGGACGGCGCGCAGCCGCTCCTGCTCCACGGCGTGACCGGCAGCGGGAAAACGGAAATTTATCTGCAGGCGATTCGCTCCACGCTCGATGCGCGGCAAGACCGCGATCGTGCTCGTGCCGGAGATCTCGCTCACGCCGCAAACGGTCGAGCGTTTCAAGAGCCGCTTCGCCGAAGCGAGCCGACATGGTGGCGGTCTTGCACAGCCGTTTATCCGAAGGCGAGCGCCACGACGAATGGCACAAGATTCAATCCGGCCGCGCGCGGATCGTGATCGGCGCGCGCAGCGCGATCTTCGCGCCGCTCGAGAACCTCGGACTGATCGTCGTCGATGAAGAACACGAGAACTCCTACAAGCAGGAGGAAGCGCCGCGTTATCACGCGCGCGATGTCGCGGTCGTGCGCGCCAAGCTGGAGAGCTGCGTCGTGCTTGCTCGGCACGGCGACGCCGTCGCTCGAGAGCTATCACAACGCCACCCGCGGGAAGTATCGCCTGCTGAAGCTCACCCTGCGGGTGGACGACAACCAGATGCCGCTCATCCGCATCGTCGATCTGCGGCAGGAGAAGCGGAAGGCGAAGGCGCTCACCATCCTGGGCGAGAAACTCTACAGCGCGATCGCAGCCCGGCTCGAGAAGCGCGAGCAGACGATCCTGTTCCTCAATCGCCGCGGCTTCTCCACTTCGCTGCTTTGCAGCGCGTGCGGCGAAGCGCGCGAATGTCCGAACTGCAGCGTCGCGCTCACCTTTCATCGCACCGCGGCGCGCCTGAGCTGTCATCTCTGCGGGCATACCGCGGCGGTGCCGAAGAAATGCCCGGCGTGCAAGGAAGACGCGCTCATCTACTCCGGCTTCGGGACGGAGAAGGTGGAGGCGAACGTGACGCAGCTCTTTCCGAAAGCGGTCGTGCGGCGGATGGACGCCGACTCGATGACGCGGAAGGACGCGTTCCGCGAAACGCTGCGCGCGTTCCGCGCCGGCAAGATCGACATCCTCGTCGGCACGCAAATGATCGCGAAAGGCCTGCACTTCCCGAACGTCACGCTGGTCGGAATCATCAACGCCGATCTCGCGCTCCACCTGCCGGATTTCCGCGCGGGCGAGCGGACGTTTCAACTCCTCACGCAGGTCGCCGGTCGCGCCGGCCGCGGAGAAACGCCGGGCGAAGTTTTCGTGCAAACCTTCACGCCCTTCAGCCCGTCGATCCAGTTCGCGCGGCATCACGATTTCGCCGGCTACTTCGAGCAGGAGCTCGAGTTCCGCGAGCGCTGCGACTTCCCGCCCTTCAACCACGCCGTGCTGCTGACGATCCGATCCGCCCACGAAGCGCGCGCGCAGTTCTCCGCCGAAACCATCGCGCGCCGTTTGCGGGAGGCGCTGCCGGAGGAGTTCATCGTCGGCGCGCCCACGCCGGCGCCGCTCGAGAAATTGCAGGGGCAATTTCGGTTTCACATCCTGCTCCGCGGCGAAGCAATCATGCGTCTGAGCCGGCTCATGCGGCGAGACGCTCGACAAATTGCCGCTGCCCGAAGACGTGCTCGCGTCCGTGGACGTCGATCCGTATCAACTGCTGTGAGGGGTATCGCTGCGGTGCCCAATGCCGGTTAACCGCTGTGCAGGCTGGAAACGGAAGCGGCTCGCATCACGTGCGATGTTTGCGAATAATTGGGCATGATGCGTCCGGATCTTCTGCTGTCATTGTTGCTCGTCGCTTCCGCGGCGGTGGGGGCGGAAGAACCCAATTTCGACGATTCGCAAAAGCGGCCGCTCGACCTCCAGGAAACCAGCACGCGCGAGCAGGATGGCGTGGCGCTGCGTGACATCACCTACACGCTGGCGCGACGGCAGCCGGAACGCGGCGACCGTGGTCGAACCGAAGGAGCCCGCGGCGGCGCGCGCGGCCGGCGATCTTGTTCGTCCATTGGTACGGGCCACCGCGGCCGACTTCGAATCGCACCCAGTTCATTCCCGATGCCGTCGAACTGGCGAAAGGCGGCGCGATTTCGCTCCTCATCGACACGCCCTGGTCGCGCCCGGAATATTTCCGCGAAAGGAAACGCGAGGAGGATTACGCGCGTTCCGTCGGGCAGGTGAAAGATCTGCGCCGCGCGCTCGAGGTGTTGTTCACCCTGCCACAAGTGGACCGCGAGCGGGTCGCGTATGTCGGCCACGATTTCGGCGCGATGTATGGCGTGCTCGCGGCCGCAGCCGATCCGCGGATCCGTTTCTTTGTCTTCATGGCGGGGACCCAATCGTTCAGCGACTGGTTTCTATACGGACCGAAACCGCCCGAGGACGGCGCGGCAGAAATTCATCGCGGAAATGGCGCCGCTCGATCCGATTCGCTACCTGCCGAAATTGAAAGACGCCGATCCTGCTCCAGTTCGCCGATAACGACGAGCACGTCTCGAACCGAGCGCGCCGCCGCTCTCGCCGCCGCGGCGCCGGATCCGAAGACGGTGCGCACCTACCATTCGGATCACGAGCTGAACGAGGAAGCGACCCGGGAACGGCTGGCGTGGTTAAAGGAACAACTAAAGATTCACTGACATGAACCGCCGCCAATTTGTCCGCACCACCGTCGGCGCCACGCTCGCCGGAGCCGGCGCGCGCACTCTGCTCGCGCAAACTCCCAACGTTATGACGCCGAAATCTCGCAAGCCCGTCGTGATCGCCTCGGCCAACGGCAACAAGTTCAAGAACGGCGGCGACAGTGACCTGTGTGCAGAAGGCGTTCACGCATGATGACGCAGGGCGCCGACGTGCTCGAGGCGTTGATCGCCGGCGTCAACATCGTCGAACTCGACCCGCTCGACACGAGTGTCGGCTACGGCGGCTTGCCGAACGCCGATGGCGTGGTGCAGCTCGATTCCTGTTGCATGCACGGGCCGAAGAAGCGCGCCGGCGGCGTGGCCTGTCATCGAGGGAGTGCGGACGCCCTCGAACGTGGCGCGGGCGGTGATGGAGCACGACCGATCACCATCTGATCGTCGGCCACGGCGCGCAGAATTTCGCGCGCAACATGGGCTTCAAGATCGAGGACGACCTCAACACCGACGAGTCGCGCAAGCTTTGGCTGGAATGGAAGCGCCGGACCGATCCGCAGCATTATCTCGATCCCGAGAAGCGCGCCGAGGCTGGCCACAACGCCATGATGGAGATGGTGGCGGAAGGCTTGATCGACCGGCAGCACATCTACGGCACGATCAATTGCAACGGCATCAACGCGAAGGGCGAGATTTGCGGCGTGACCACGACGAGCGGCCTGGCGTGGAAAATCCCGGGCCGCGTGGGTGATTCGCCGATCCTCGGCGCCGGGCCTTTACGTGGACGGCGAGATCGGCGCCGCCGGCTCCACCGGGCGCGGGCGAGGCGAATCTCTTCGGGCTTTCGTTCGTTCCTGATCGTCGAAAACATGCGCCGCGGCATGGCATCCAAAAGATGCCGGGATCGACGCCTGCAAACGGATCAAGGCGAACACGATCGAGAAGCGACTGCTCAACAGCCGCGGCGAGCCGAATTTCAACGTCAACTTCTACGTCCTGAACGCGAAGGGCGAATACGCTGGCGTGGCGTTATATCCGGAAAGCAGCTTCGCCGTCTGCACCGAAGACGGGCCGAAAACGCTGCCCTCCGAGCCGTTGCTCACGGCAAGCCGGAGGACTAGGGATTGAATCTGGAAGCCAGGAAACCGGAAAGAAGCTTTTTGCTCCGGGAGCGCACAAAGTGACATTAGCCAAATGAGCAAGACCTCGATCCGTTTCAAAGCGAAACTCCTCCGGCCGGCGGAGAGCGAGAAGGGTGAGTCCTGGACCTTTCTCACCCTGCCAAAGAAGGCCAGTGCGAAGCTCCCCTCGCGGGGCATGACGCCGATCGAAGGCACGCATCAATGGCGTTCCTTTTCAAGCCGCGCTCGAGCCCGACGGCCAGAAAAGCCACTGGCTCAAAGTGGACCGGAAGCTAGCAAAGTCTGCGGGCGCAGACGCAGGCGACATCGTCACGCTCGAGATCGCGCCGGCGGGAAAGGAAACGGAACCCGAGGTGCCGCCCGACCTGAAGAAGGCTCTCGCGGCCGCCGCCCCGAAAACGCGCGACGTGTGGTCGGACATCACGCCCAATGCGCGCCGGGATTGGATCCACTGGATCAGCTCCGCCAAGCAGGAAGAGACGCGCGCGCGCCGGATCAAAAATGCCTGCTCGATGCTCGCGGCCGGGAAGCGACGCGTTTGCTGCTTCGACCGCTCCGGGTTCTACAGCAAGAGCATGAGCGCTCCTAAAGCGGCGGGTTAGGTCGATACCAGTTTGTCGCGTTAGTTGCCAAGATTCACAGCCTGCCGCGAAGTTTTACTCGGGAAAAATTGCGGCGGCGAGTCGAGGCCTTGCGTCTTTGCGAGTGAAGCTCAACGCGCCGGGCTGCTGTTTCCTGCTGCCGCGCTTTTTTCGCTTCCTCGATCACGCGCTGCTCGATCTCGCGCGGCATTTCTTCGTAGCGACTGAATTGCTCGGAGTGCACGCCGCGTCCGCCGGTGAGCGAGCGCAGGACACTCGCGTAGCGGTAAAGCTCCATCGCGGGAACGTCGGCGCGGACGATTTGAAATTGTCCCTCGGAATCCGTGCCGAGGATTCTTCCGCGCCGGCTGGAAAGATCGCCCACGACTTTGCCCATGCAATCCTCGGGAATGCGCACCTCGATCATATTGATCGGTTCGAGCAAACAGGGCCGCGCTTTCAAGAACGCTTCCTTAAACGCCCAATAGCCCGCGACCTGGAAAGCGATGTCCTTCGAGTCCACCGGGTGCATCTGGCCGTCGCAAAAATTCGCCGCCACGTCCACGACGCGGCAGCCGGCGAGAATTCCTTCCGTGCACGCGAGCTCGATGCCGCGCTGGACCGACGGCACGAAGACACGGTCCACGCACTGGCCAGAAAGTGATTCGCTGAACGCGATGCCGGAATTGCGCGGCCCGGGCGCGAGCTTGAGCTCGACTTCGGCGAATTGCCCGGCGCCGCCGGTTTGCTTCTTGTGCCGATACCTGTGCTCGGCGCGGCCATGAATCGTTTCGCGATACGGCACCCGCGGCTCGACGAGGTCGAAATGAAGGCGGAACCGCCGCCGCAGACGCTCCGCGATTACCTCGAGATGCAGTTCCCCCTGCGCGGAAATGATCGTCTGGTGCAACTCAGGATCGACCCGGAAAACAAAGGCCGGATCTTCGTTGTGCAACGTCGCGAGACCCGCGGCCAGTTTGTCCTCTTCACCCTTTGCCTTGGGTTGCAGCGCGGCGTGAATGTTCGGGCGCGGATATTCCGGCGCGGGAAGCTTTCAGGGGATGATTCGAGGCGCAAAGCGTGTCGCCGGTGTGCGTGTTCTTGAGTTTCACCGTCGCGCCAATGTCGCCCGCGCCGAGACGCGACACCGGCTCGCGCGTATGGCCATTGAGGAGAAAAATCTGCCCGATGCGTTCCGTAACGTTGCGGTTGGCGTTGAACGCATCGCCGCCGGTCGTGATATCCCCGGAATAAATCCGGAAGAACGAAAGCTCGCCGAAGTGTTCTTCGTTCATCGTCTTGAACACTTGCAGCACCGGTTCGGTGCCGCCGACTTTCACTTCCAGCTCGGCGCCGCTGCGCGCGTCCTGCGCCGCGACCGTCTCGTGATCGAGCGGCGAGGAACCGTATTTCGCGATGAAATCGAGCAGGCGCGCGACGCCGACATTCGACGCGGCCGACGTGCAGAAGAGCGGGATGACCGCCTGCTTCTGCACCGCGGCGTGAATCGCCGGCGCGAAATTCCTCCTCCGACAGCGAGCCCTGCTCGAAAAACTTGTTCAATAACGCGTCGTCCGATTCTGCGATCAGTTCGATCAATTCACGATGCAGTTGGGTGACGCGCTCTTTCCATTCGCCCGTCGCCGGCTCTTCGCGAAACTTCCCGCGCCCGTCGGTTTCATACGTGACCACTTCGTTGCGCAACACGTCGAGCACCTGGTTGAAGTTCGGCCCGGGATTGATCGGCACATTCAGCGGAAAAACCTTGGGCCCGTAGTGCGCGCGCGCGTCGGCCAGCACTTCGTCGAAGTGCGCGTTCTGTTTGTCCACGGCGTTGACCACGATCACCTTCGGGATGCCGCAGTCCGTCGCGCAATGCCAGACCCGCTCCGTGCCGACGCCGATGCCGTGTTGCGCGTGCACCACCACGAGAGCGAAATCCGCCACCCGCACCGCCGCGAGCGCCTCGCTGATGAAGTCGAGAGAACCTGGCGTATCGAGGATGTTCAGCTTCCTGCCCATCCAGGTGCAATGCAGCAGCGAAGTCTGGGTGGAAATCTGGTGCTGCCGCTCGGTGACGTGATAATCCGAAACCGTTGTGCCCTGCGCGACACCGCCCATGCGCCCGATCACACCCGCGCACGCGAGCATCGCTTCGCTCAGCATCGTCTTGCCGGACGACGCGTGACCCACGATGGCAAAATTCCGAAGGTCCCCTGGAGAAGGCGTGGCCATAACTCAAATCCGTTCCTCCTCTAAGGACGCCTCGAATTCGCCGCAGGCGCAAGCTGAAATCTCCGGCTCGTTGCGCGCGCCTTGTCGCCGGACATCACTCTCACCTCCGCCAGGCAAGTGGATCACGCGCGCGCCGGTCCGCGACTGGCCATTGCCGAGGAGCGAGTAAAAGAAGACCCCGCCGCCGAGTTGCGCCTTCGCGTCCGCGATTTACCACGCAGTCACGCGCACCTCAGCCCAGGTGCGGCGGCGCTCGCCTGGAAACTCAAGGATAATCGGTGGTCGAAAGTTGAATAAGGCGAGGCTGCTGATGAGCAGAGCGTCGTGCTTGCGGGCGCGGCGCCGAAAGATCGGTTGCCGCACACGACCCGACTTTTGATGGTAAGTGTTCGTTCTCATGTTAGAGCGGGCTGTGGATTAACGTCCTCGACTGGGGCATCTGGGTTTTGCGCTGGCGGCAAGAAACCTGGCGAAGAGAAATGTGAAACTGCCGGAGACCGTATCCGAAGCGCCGACTCCAGTAATGACACGCGCCTAACGAGATTTCGTGGAGTAAATCCCGGCGCAATTCGTCCGGCGCGAGGTCGAGTAATTTGCAGACGTTGCGGAATGAAAACGGCCAGCGGTAATTGTCGCCGATGACCCAGGTGTAGGCATCGAGATAAAGTTCGCGTTCGAGCGGCCCGCTTGGTATTGCGGAAGCGGCGCAGATCCCGCCGGGCCTGGATGAGGATGCCAGCGGCCAGTTTCTGTTTGGCTTTTGTGATTCGGTGATTTTTGGAGGCGTTCATGTTCGTGATCGATTGGTTTCATTGGTATTTAAGAAATCTCGAACGCCGCATTTCAGAGAATTTCAGATTTCTTTCTTTGGCCCTGCTGACAGAAAGAAGCGGAAGGCCCGCCGTGAGGCAGCGCTTATTGACGGGCAGGAGGAGCGCCGCCGCTGCTCAATCTTTCGGCGCCTTCGCGGCGACGATTTGCTCGAAGCGTGGATCGCCGCGGAGCGGATCCCAGAAAGGATGCAGCTTCAGATCGCCGTAGTTTGCCATGAACGCCCAGCCCGGCTTTGAGCCATCGGCCGCCAACATCTGCAGAGCGACGTCTTTCTCACCCACCCACGCGGCGATGATGCAGAAATACATCCGCATCTTCTGTCCGTTCAGCGCGTCCTTCTCCTCGGGCATCAGCTCGATCGCGCGCCGGCCTTCCTCCAGAGCCAGCTCCTTCTTTCCGAGTGCCGCATCGATTAATCCGAGAACGCAAATGGCAGGCCCGTGGTCCGGGCTCTTGGCCACGATTTCCTCCTGTTCGAGGCGTGCGGCCGTGAAAGCTTCGGTCGCTTTGGCGGCATCCCCCATCGTCCGAGCGAGCATACCTTCAGCGAAACGACGACCAAGAAAGACCGCGCTATCCTGGATCCACGGTTGATCGCCGAGAGCGGCCAGAGCCTGTTGCGCGCTAGCCCAGTCGCGCTCGAGCAAGGCACAATCGAACCAGACGTTCGCGAAGTCGCCGACTAAATCCGGGTGTTCCGCGCGAATGCGTTCGAGACGCTCGTGCAGCGGTTTTGTATCCGCTTTCCAACTTCGGAAAACATCTGCCCTGGCCAGGCGCATGAGCGCATTCGTCCGGGGTGATGGCTAAAACGCGATCCATCGTCGCCGCCTGGTCGGCATAACGGAAAAGCGTGCCGTAGCTATAGATCAGCTGCTCGAGGATCTATGGTGTTCCTCGGATCGATGCGCGACGGCGCGCTCCAGCTCGCGCACGCCTCCTCGGCCTTGCCTTGCCGGCGCAGGATGAAGCCGGTACAACGCGTAGAGCCGCGGATCATTCGTTAGGCCGGAACGAGCTTTCTCCAATTCCGCGAGCGCTCCGTTGTAGTCACGCAGGCCGTAGTAAAGGTGGAAGGCGCGCGCGAGGTGCGTCTCGGGCGCGTCCGGTCGCAGGCGGGCGGCATTCTGCAAAGCGGACTCGGCCTGGGCAAGTCGTTCCGGGGTGCGATTCGCTCCCGTCGCGTCCGCATAAAGCCGGTCGTGGGCCGCAGCCAACTCGCAGTAGGCCTCGAAGAACGATGGGTCCTGCGCGACCGCGTCATTCAAGTAGCGTAACCGCCTGCAACATGTTCTTTTCCTCGGCCAGGCTATAAAGCGATGTTGTCATCAGCGTCCGGGCGCGGCTGTAGGCATCGAAAGCGCTCAGGTTTCTCGTCGTCCGCCGTTCGATGGCCGACTGCTCGTTAGGCGAAAGCTCCGCCTGCAATTGGCTCGCAATCGTTTTCGCGACTTCAACCTGAACAGCGAAAACGTCGTCCAGCGTCCGGGTATAACTCTCAGCCCAAAGATGCTCATCCGTCGCCGCGCGGATGAGCTGCACGTTGACGTGCACGGCGTTGCCCACTCTTTGCACCGTGCCCTCGAGAATATGGGCGACGCCGAGCTGCTGTGCGATTTCCCGCAAGTTCTGCGGCCTGGGCCGATAGCCGGCCGTCGATGTGCGCGAGATGACCTTGAGCGCGCCGATCTTGGAGAGCTTCGTCAGAATTTCGTCCTGAATGCCTTCGGCGAAAAACGCGTTGTCCTTATCGCTGCTCAGATTTTCGAATGGAAGGACCGCAATCGAACGCTCCTCCGGCGCCGGAGCATGTGCGCGTTTATAGAGGACGAAGCCGATTGCAGTAAGCGCGATGACGAGCGCGGCAGCTGCGGCGGCAATCACGAATCGCTTGCGCCGCAATCTCGCCCGCGGCTCGAACCGCAGATAGACGCGATGGATTTCCTCGAGCAAGCTCGCGCGCGGATTGCGGGCGCTTCGCCGGATCGACGCGCCAGCATCCGCTTCAGCAAATCGACGACGGGCGCGAGGAACACGCGCCGCCTTCAGCTGTTCGACCGGCAACTTGTCGCGACTGGCGCGGATTTCATCGAGCGACTGGCCCTCAAACGGCGCCTGGCCGGTGAGCAGATACCAGAGCGTCACGCCTAACGAGTAGATGTCGGACCGCGTGTCGATCGGCGTTTGATCGGGCGCCGCCAAATTGCTCCGGGCTGGCAAAGGCCGGCGTGCCGATGAAGCCAGCCTGCGTCTGCTCCATCGGATTCACTTCCGCGGCGAGAACTTTCGCCACGCCGTAGTCGATGATCTTGACGAAGGCCGCGCCGCTCGGATCGGACTCGATCATGATGTTCGACGGCTTGAGGTCGCGATGCACCACGCCATGAACTTCCGCGGCGGCGAGCGCGCGCGTCGCCTGTTCGATCACCTCGAGCGCCTGCGAGACCGAGAGCGGGCCGCTGCGCCGCACGCGCGCTTCGAGCGTTTCGCCTTCCACCAGCTCCATCGCGTAGAAGCATTCGCCATCCTGCTCGCCGTAATGAATGACGCGCGCGACGTTCGGATGCTGGATCTGCGCCGCGGCGCGCGCTTCGCGCAGAAAACGCGCACGCGCGACAGGATTATCGGCCAGGTTGCCGGCCGATCACTTTCAGCGCGACGATCGAGTTCAGGACCGTATCGCGCGCGCGATAAGTCATCGCCATTGCACCGGCGCCGAGAGTGATCGGAAGCCCATCGTCATCCAGTTCCACTTCGAAGTGGCCGTAGCGCAGCGAGAGTGGCGACATCGCCGTCATCGGGCACAAACGCCCAGTTCATCACGCAGCGCAGGCACTCGCCGTTCGGGCCGAGTTTGCGTCAGCGCGGCTGCCGCACGCCGGACAAATCCCGAACGCCGTTCGCCGGCGTCTTCACGGCGGTTCAGCGTCGCGCTTTTCGTCGGGCATACGTTGTTGGCCTAACGAACGAGATTCAGGCGGCAGCAGTTGATGCAGATAATGCAACTCCTGATCGACACTCGCCGAGATCGGAAACGGTGCTGGCAACTTCGGCGCGCAAGATTTCGCGATAACGATGACGCAGCCGCGAAAGCCAGGTGCGCAGCGTTGCCACCGGAACCCCGAGGCGGGCCGCGACGTCCTGCTGGTTCGGCGGCGCCGCGCCCGCGCCATCGACAAACGGCTTGCAGTTCGCGCAACCACTGAGCCTTTCCCTCGGCGGTCGAGATTTTTCTGCATTTGCTCCCACGCCCGCTTCACGATGCTCGAGGCCCAGGTGAGATCGTAAGAAGCGCGCATCGTCCAGGTGAATGCTCGCCTGAAAGCGCCGCCTCGGCTTCCGCCGTTCTTTGATCCAGCGAGATCACCTGTTGGCCGCCGCCGCGCTTCAGCGCCTGGGCCCGGCCGTGCTGATCCCTCATGTAATTTTGCAGCGACGACGAGCAGGAATGTGCGCAGACGCCCCTTCTCCTGATCGGCCCGGCTCAGCGCATTCTGTGCGAAGAGATGTTCGAAGAATCCCTGCACGATGTCCTGCGCGTCGGCCGGCGAATAACCGCGCCGCCGAACAAAGGTGTAAAGCGGCGGCCAATAGGCTTCGCTAAAAGTGGAGAGCGCTTTCTGCGCCGATTCATCTGACATGGCCTGTCCCGGCCTGCAATACGACAGTCCAATGCGTCGTCTGAAACGGCGCACCTCCCTCCTGTAAAGTTCCCGGTATCGGTTTCGTAGATTCGCACTATACCGCTACCCCGAGGGCATTCGATCGAAAACGGGCGACGCGGGAAACGCTCGACCGCTCGCGTCAGACTTCATAAGCTGGGGTTCGCCTCTCCCATATGAACAGACTTCTCGCACCTGGTTTGATTCTGCTGAGTCTCCTTCTCGATGCCTTTGCCGATCAGGTTCCGTTCGCGATCGTCTATGGGCCGAAAGGCGCGTTTAACATTGCGGCCCCGGCCGGCTGGGTGATCGACAACACCGCCGGCGAGAGCAACGGCCTCCCGTGTGTGCTTTTCCGGAAAGGGCAGACGTGGCAGAACGCCGAGCCCATGATGTACGCGAAGATCGCCAACACATCGCACGAAGATGCGGAAGCCTTTGCCAAAACGGCGATCGAGGAGATGAAGAAGGAGCGCGGGGATTACGAGGTGAAGCGGGTCGCGACCGGAAAGACCAAAGGCGGGCAGCCCTACTTCATCAATCAGTATTCACCGAGCGAGAAGTATCCGCGGATCGAACGGGTAGCTTACGTTCAGATGCCGAAAGCTATCGCCTACATCGTTTTCAGTTGCGATGGCGAACAGGCCTTGCGAAAACACCAGCGTGCCCTCACTGAACTGCTCGAGACTCTGATGGCGATGGACGTAAAGGCCGAAGACCGCGGCTAGGAGATCCCAGCAAAAGCTTGAGCGCCCCTAAAGCGCCGATTTAGGTCAATCGCGATATCTAGCTTACTACATCCGGACGATCACGAATGGTCATGATCGTGGCAATCATGACCGCCACTGACGTCTCGCCGCCGTCCGCCAGCATCGCCGCCTCTCCCTGACAGACCGCGATGATCCTTCCCGCTCGCAAGACACGACCGCGCGCGATCAGCTCCTCGCCGCGCGCGGGAGCCAGCATGTTCGTCTTGAACTCCACCGAGAGCACTCCGACGCCCTCTTCCATCAGGCTCAACGCGGCGTAGCCACATGCGCTATCCAGCGCGGAAGTCACCACTCCGGCATGCAGGAAACCGTGCTGCTGCGTCAGGTCGCGCCGGAACGGCACCGGATCTCGATCTCCCCAGCGGCCACTCCGGTGAGCCGCGCGCCGATCGTAGTCATGAGTTGCTGGGCCGCGAAGCTATCGCGGACCACTTGCTCGAAGCGCGGATTTCTGGGTTCAGCCATTCGTGATTAGACGACAAGAGCCGTAAAGTGCCACCGTCACGTTCTTGCGACGAAGTGGGAAGCGTGTCCGACAAGAAGAAGATTAGTAGCAATTTGCCGTCTCCTTACGGCAGTGGCAGAAGTTCAGATCTGCCACGTTGCAATCGCTTAAATGCAGCCAATCCCTAATGAAGTTAAGCACGCTTTTGCCGAACTAGAGGCCCAGAAGCGCAGCGGCAACAGCAGCAGGGCTACGGCCGCCTAATACAATCAGCGCTCGTCGGCGACAGGAGAACGGTCCTAGTGGGAAATGATGTCTTCTGCTCCCCGCCAGGTAAATGGAGGACATTCCATGATTTTCTCCTGTCATATATCCGCGATCCGCGGGTGCTCGGCGGACAGTGGGCAGAAGAAGAGATGAAAAAGTCGCCGGAACTCCGGCACCCACTTTTCGATTGGGCAGAATCGACGTGGGCGCTTCTGAAGCAGACGGGCGTTACTGCGGGCAAGATCAGTCAGACGGCTTCAACTGGCGCCAGCTCGGCGTTTCTGGGCCTCGCTTACAATTTGTATCTAATCGCCCACAACACGTCGGACCGATCGGTCCAGGAATCACTGATCAGGCGCCTGAAGCGCACTGAAGAGTTCCTGCCCACTGTCCACGAAACGCGCGTTGCCGCCGCACTCATCCACGCAGGATTCTCTCTGCGCTTCGAAGATGAAACGGATGTAAGTCGTCGACACTGCGAATTGGTGGCGACCTATGTTCCGACCGGCAACAAGTTTTCGGTCGAGGCGAAATTGCGCCGCGCCGGGAAAGCGACAGCCGATGTCGGGAATCAACTGCATCCGGCGCTCACAAAACCTGCAGCGCACGCGCGGGTCATTTTTATTGAGCTCAACGCTCCAGATTTGTTCGACGCCGAGAATCGCCCAGCACAACTCCAGGAGGTGGTGCAGAGCCTACGCACCCGCGAGGAGAAACTCACGATCAACGGCGAGCCGGCACCACCGGCATACTTGATCATCACCAACAATCCATACGAATACTCGCTGAATGCGCCGGTGCGACATTGGGCTCTCGTCGAGGGTTTCAAGATTCCGGACTTTCGGTTCGAGGCGAATTATGCCTCCATCCGCGAGGCTCGGCTCGCTCGAGACCGCCACATCGAGATTCATAATCTCACCGAGTCGTTGAGGCAGCACGTATTCGTGCCGATGACCTTCGACGGGGAGATTGCGGAGCTCGCTTCAGAACAGCCGCTGCCGCGCCTCACGATCGGGAAGAAGTACAACGTCGATGAGCCCGGTAAGCCGCCATTGGTGGTCGAATTGCTTGATGCGCACGTCTGGAAGAACGGAACCGAGGTGTGTGGAATCTGCCGGACTGAGGACGGCCGGACTACCGTCGTTACAGTTCCCGCTGACGCCAGACGAAGTCGAGGCGTTTACAAGCGACACCCGCGAACATTCTTTGGTCGCCTTAAACCAGCGCCCGGACCAATTACAAATCCGCTCGAGGTCTACGATTCGTTTTATGCGCAGTATAAGGACACACCGAAAGAGAAGCTGTTGGAATGGCTGCACGACGCCAGTGACTTCGACACCCTGAAGGATCTTTCGCAGACAGAGCTCGCGGAGATCATCTGCGAACGCTGGGTGTACGCGACGCTGCCACAACCTGCCGCTCCGGATGCGTGCGGCGGCGATCCAGCGTAACGGCGAACACGGAGTCCATCTGGAATCGCGCAATCTCACGCTCACAAAATGGGAGCGAGCATTTCAATCCTCGTTTCCAAGTTGAACTTGGTAGAGGAGGAGGAGAGGGGTCAGCCCGAGAGGAGGAGAAGAGGGGTCAGTCTGTGAATCTTGCATCTGATCTGCGGACTTGGTCTAAATTGCGACGCAATGATCACTTCAATTCACACCTTGATTTACTCCGACGACGCGAAGGCGACGCGGGCGTTTCTGCGGGACGTGCTCGGCTGGAAGTATGTGGCCGAAGATTGGGATAACGACTGGCTGATCTTCAAATCGGGACCGAGCGAGATGGGCGTGCACCCGACGCACAGCGTCTGGGAAGGCAAGACTTATGAGCACCCGCGGCAGCACTCGATCGCGATCATGTGCGATGACATCGATGCGACGGTGAATGAGTTGCGGGCGAAAGGCGCGCAGTTCCGAGGCCCAATCGAAGAACAGGTGTACGGTCGCATTATCATGATGATCGTGCCGGGCGCGGACGACATTCAGCTTTACCAGCCGACGCACAAGCTGGCCTTCAATCTCTAGGACATCGGGAGCCGAACAGCCCGGTGCTGGGGTGAGTATTGCGCGGGCGATTCGCGTCTGTGGCTGGCGAGACAGGGAAACATCCGCGATGCTTCCCGCGTGAGCATGAACGCAGAAAACCCATGGGTGCAAATCGTGCCTGGAATCCGGCGGCAAACGATCACGAGTGGCGCGGCTATGTATCAGATGCGCGCCATCCTCGACACCGGGAGCGTTTTGCCGGTGCACCAGCATCCGCAGGAACAAGTCGCGCATGTCGTGAGCGGCCGGGTGCGCTTTACGGTGGATGGGCAGTCACGCGAGGTTGGCCCGGGCGAGTCGCTGCATCTGCCGAGCAACGTGCCGCATGGCGCGGAAACGCTCGAGCAGGCGCTCGTGATCGATACCTTCAGCCCGCCGCGGGAGGATTATCTCGCAGCGGATCGAGTGGCGACGGCGGCCGCGGCGACCGACCAGCCCTCATCGTGATGCTGTCGTTTATTGTCCCGGCCTACAACGAGGCCTTTGAACTGCCGGGCGCGCTGAGAGCAATTCGCGTCGCGGCCGAGGCAGCCGGGGAGCCGTACGAGGTCATCGTAGTGGATGATGATTCCGACGACGCGACCGCGGAGCTCGCGCGCGCGGCCGGCGCGCGGGTGGTTCACGTGCATCGCCGCCAGATCGCGGCGGTACGCAATGCCGGCGCGGCTGCCGCCACCGGCGACACCTTCTTTTTTGTCGATGCCGACACGCTCATCACGCCATGTCCATGTGACCGCCGGGCTGGAGGCGCTGGCCGGCGGCTGTTCCGGCGGGAGCGCGCGGATCGTCCTCGATGCGCGGGTGCCATTGTGGGCGCGGATTTTCCTGCGCCTCTTTGCCGCGCTTTATTTCGGGTCAAATCTCGGGGCGGGCGCGTTCATGTTCATGAGGCGCGAGAACTTCGAAGCCGTGGGCGGATTCGATGAACAATATTTCGCCGGGGAAGAAATGTACCTGTCGAGGGCGCTGAAGACGCTCGGGCGGTTTACGATCCTGCGGGAGCCGGTCACGACGTCGGCGAGAAAAGTGCGGATGCATTCCGGCTGGCACGTGCTCCGGCAATGGTTCTCATTGCTGTTCCGCGGCGAGGAGGGACTGCGCCGGCGGGACGGGCTGGAACTTTGGTACGACGGCAAACGGGAACAGGTAAGCTATGAAAAAACTGGCGGCGCGGGGTAACGGAGTAACCCGTATTGGGCGCGCGACGAGCGCGCCGGAGATCAGACGCGTGCACGCGGTGATGCGGGAGCTGCGGACGCACTGCGACGACGAACACGCGTTTGTGCGCCAGGTGCAACGCCAGATGCGGGAAGGCTATCGGCTGGCTTATCTGGAGAGCGAGGGGGACGTGAAAGCGGTCGCCGGGTATCGCATCATGGAAATGCTCTTCTCCGGGCGGACGCTTTACGTGGACGATCTGGTGACGACAGAAATCGGGCGCTCGAGCGGATTCGGTGGTCAGCTTTTCGACTGGATCGTGGAGGAAGCGCGGCGGGAGGAATGCCAGGCGCTAACGCTCGATTCCGGCGTACAACGATTTGATGCCCATCGCTTCTATCTCATGAAGCGGATGAAGATCGCGTCGCATCATTTCTCGCTCTCGATCAGCGGCGAATAGCGTTACGATTTTGCCGGCCCGAGCGATTTAAGGAAGTCGACTACGGCCGTGGCGCCGCCTTTCTCGGCATGCGCGAGGAGCGGAATTTTGTGCGGGCCGGGCACCTGCACGATCCCGGGAAACGCCGCCACGGCCGCCTGCACGATTTCCAGTTTGCCGAGCATGGCGGCCGCGAAAAGATCAAGGCGCGCATTGTGCGCGAGGAGGAATTCGGCGATATCCGGCCGTCCCATGTGCGACGCGCCGCCGAGCGCGGTCTCGAAATCTCCGCCGCCCCAATCCCAGGTCGCGTTGATCAGCGCTGGCTGTGCGGCCAGCAACTCCTGCACTTTGGGGAGATTGCCGTGCCCGGCGATGACAAAATCCTTCACGAGGGCGCTCTCGATCTGCGGCCCGCGATCGGGAATGCCCGGGGAAACGCCGGGAGGCGAAGCGGGCGTTGTTTGCGCGAGAAACCGCGGGACCGCAAACGTCGCCGCGGCGACTGAGAGGATGCTTGCACAGGAAAGCCTTGCGAGTGACGGAGGGGTTCATGGGGAAACCTTCGGGCGGTCGCGCTGACATGCAATGCACGGGCCGCCAGGGCTGCGTCCAGCATTGACGCCGGGGCGAGCGCCTGCTGCAAATAGCGACTGGTCTGCCCCCCGGACGATGCACCAGATCGGCGTCAGCGAACCCGCCATTCCCAGCCCTTCGGCAGGGGTGCGCCCACGCCTCGAGGCGATCGATCTCTGGCGCGGCGTGATCATGCTCCTGATGGCGCTGGATCACACCCGCGATTTCCTGCACCACGACATACTGCAGTATACAGCGACTGATCTGACCAAAACTTCCGCGGCGCTCTTCCTGACGCGATGGGTGACCCACTTCTGCGCGCCGGTCTTCTGCTTTTTTGGCGGAACCGCGGCCTTCCTGTCGTTAGGCCGGGGAAAGACGACGGGCGAGGTGTCGCGATTTCTGATCACACGCGGGGTGTGGCTGATTTTTCTCGAGCTGACGGTGGTCTACGTCGGCTGGATGTTTCGTTTCGACTACGCCATCTTCGGCGGCCAGGTCATCTGGGCGCTCGGCTGGGCCATGATCGTCCTCGGCCTGCTGGTGTATCTGCCGCGATGGGCGATCGCCACTTTCGGCGTGGTGATGATCGCCGCGCACAATCTCAGCGACGGCGTCCAGCCGGAGGCGTTCGGTTCCTTCGCGTGGCTCTGGATGATGCTCCACACCGGAGGCGGAGTGCAACTCGCGCCCGGGCACGTGTTCTTTTTCGCCTATCCGCTGGTGCCGTGGTTGGGCGTGATGGCGGCCGGCTACGCGTTTGGCGCGGTGTTGAAACGCGAACGCGCGGAGCGGCGGCGCATTGTCCTCTGGCTCGGTGTCGGATTGACCGCGGGGTTCGTCCTGTTGCGACTCTCGAATCTTTACGGCGACCCGCGGCCTTGGTCGGCGCAACCCACCGCGCTCTTCACGCTCTTTTCCTTCCTGAATTGTTCTAAATACCCGCCTTCGCTCCTCTATCTGCTGATGACGCTCGGTCCGTCTCTCATCGCGCTGGCCGCTCTCGACCGCGATCTCGGCCGGTGGGCGCGACCGATAATTGTCTTCGGCCGGGTGCCCCTCTTCTTTTATCTACTCCACATCCCGCTGATTCACGGGGTGGCGGTCCTGTTCTCCTATCTGCGTTACGGACGCGCGGATTGGCTCTTCATCATGCCGCCCTTCTGGGGCGCGGAGGCGGCGCAAGCTTATCCGCCCGACTACGGCTACGGACTCGGCGCGGTGTATCTGATCTGGCTCGGGGTCGTGCTCGCGCTCTATCTGCCCTGCCGCTGGTTCGCCGATTTGAAACAGCGCCGCCGGGATCCGTGGCTGAGCTATCTCTAGCCCGGCGCGAATTGACCGGGCTGCGGGTGGGGCAACGGCGCGCCAGAGCGGCCTTGCCAAACGGCATTCTTCGCCTAAACTGGGCCCTTCGTTATGGCAGAAAGCAGTGACACGATGGACATGGGGCAGTTTCAACTGCACGAAAAGGATACGGGCAGCGCGGACGTGCAAGTCGCGCTCCTGACACGCCGGATCGCGCAGTTAACCGAACACCTCAAGAGCCACGCCAAGGATCATTCGTCGCGCCGCGGCCTCCTCAAGATGGTGGCGATGCGCCGGAGCTTGCTCGATTATTTGAGCAAGTCGAACTCCGACAGGTATAAAAGCCTGCTCGAGAAGCTCAACCTGCGTAAATAGCGCAGCTCGATTCGCGGCCCTCCGTTCCTCTCCGTCGCGCCGGGCGCCATTCCGCAAACAGAACAGTAAACCCGGCGCTCAGGCCGCCGTTCCACCTCTGATTTGAGGTTTCAGCTCCGTAGGCAGCGCAAGCGTCCAGCTCGCATTCCGCGGCGGAGTTGAAACCTACAATCAGGGTGACCGGCCTGGGATTCGCCCATCCCAGAAAGCAGCAGCTATGCAAAACAAGGTCACGGCCCAAATCGGGTCCCATCAGATCTCCATCGAGACGGGCAAAATCGCGAAACTCGCCGACGGCGCAGTGGTGGTTTCATGCGGCGATACAATCGTTTTTACAAGCGCGGTCTCCGCGACCCAAATCAAGGAAGGGCAGGATTGGTTTCCGCTCACGGTTGATTATCGCGAGAAGGCGGCGGCGGTCGGTAAATTTCCGGGCGGCTATTTCAAACGCGAAGGCCGGCCCTCCGAGAAAGAGACGCTGACGTCGCGCATGACGGATCGCCCGCTGCGGCCGTTGTTTCCGGCCGGTTATCTGTACGACACCCAAATCATCTCGATCCTGCTCAGCGCCGATGGCCAGAACGATCCCGACATGCTCGCGATCAATGGCGCCTCGGCGGCGCTCTGCGTTTCGGATATTCCGTTCGCCGGTCCGGTCGGCGCCGTGCGGGTGGGACGCGTGAATGGCGAGTTCATCGCCAACCCGACCCATGACGAGCGGATGGCGAGCGATCTCGACCTCGTTTACGTCGGCACCGAGAACGACGTGATCATGATCGAAGGCTCCGCGCTTGAAGTGCCGGAGGAAGATTTCGTCAAGGCGCTGGACTTCGCTCACATCCACGCCAAGGAAATGATCCGCGCCCAGCGCGAGCTCGCGCAATTGGTCGGCAAGCCAAAACGCGAGATGCCGTTGATGACGGTGAACCACGACATCCTCGAAGTCGCCTACCAGGTCGCGGGCGATCGGATCGAGGGCGCGCTCTACCAGGAAAAAAAGGTGGAACGCACCAAAGCGGTCAACGCGCTCAAGGAGGAAGTGAAGACGGCCGTGCTCGAGAAATTCCCGGAGGCGGACAAGTTCGCCATCTCCCAGGCGTTTGATTACGTGCAGAAGAAGGCCTTCCGGATCAGCGTGCTCGACAAACAGAAGCGCATGGACGGCCGCGGTTACCAGGACCTGCGCCCGATCGAATGCGAAGTCGGCGTGCTGCCCCGCGCGCACGGCTCCGCCATTTTCCAGCGCGGCGAAACCCAGGCGCTTGCGCTCGTCACCCTGGCGCCGATCGAGGAAGCGCAGAATATCGACGCCTACGGTGGCGGCGAAACCTCAAAGAGTTTCCTTCTGCATTACACATTCCCGCCGTTCAGTGTGGGCGAAACGGGCCGCACCGGCGGCGCGAGTCGGCGTGAGATTGGCCACGGCGCGCTGGCGGAGCGTTCGCTCGAGCCGGTGGTCCCCGGCACCGACAACTTCCGTTACGCGGTCCGCATTACGAGCGAGATCATGGAGTCCAACGGCTCCAGCTCGATGGCGAGCGTTTGCGGCGGCATGCTCGCGCTGATGGATGCGGGTGTTCCGATCAAGACACCGGTGGCTGGCATTTCCGTCGGCCTTGTGACCGAGAAGGACGAGAGCGGCCAGCTCAAGCGGTACGAGCTCCTGACCGACATCATTGGTTCCGAAGATCACTTCGGCGACATGGATTACAAAGTTTGCGGCACCGCGCAGGGCATCACCGGATTCCAGCTCGACCTGAAGCTGCCGGGCGTGAGCCACAAAATCATGGCGGAAGCTACGATGCGCACCCGCGAGGCGCGCACCAAGATTCTCGCCATCATGGCGCAGGCGATCGACCAACCGCGCGCGGACCTGAGCAAGTACGCGCCGCGCATCGAGACGCTTAAGATCAACCCCGAGAAGATCGGCGCCCTCATCGGGCCCGGTGGCAAGACCATCAAGGGCATTGTCGCGGAAACCGGCGCCGAGATTAACATTGAAGACGACGGCTCCGTCCACATCTACGCCACCAGCCCCGAGAGCATGGCGCGGGCGAAGGAGATCATTGGCGGCATGTCGCGCGAGATCGAGATCGGCCAGACCTATCACGGCAAGGTCGTCTCGACCAAGGAGTTCGGCGCTTTCGTGGAAGTGTTCCCCGGCAAGGACGGCCTCGTGCACATTTCAGAGCTGGCGGATTTCCGCGTCAAGAAAACCGAAGACGTCGCGAAGATGGGCGAGATGATCTGGGTGAAATGCATCGGCATTGACGACAAAGGCCGCGTCAAGCTGAGCCGCCGCGCCGCCCTGAAAGAGCGCGCCGAAGCGGAAGGTGTCGCAGCCCCCGAGGGCGGCGAAGGAGCTCCGCAGGGCGATCGGGCCGAGCGCCAGCCGGTCCACTAACGAAACCATTTTCGCGAACACGACGGGCGGGATCATCGATCCCGCCCTTCTTGTTTCGCAGAGGGGCCGCGCCCGACGACAGTCAGTGAATTTCGCCGGCGTGGCGGAGTTGCGCATAGCCGGTGCTCTCGTCTGATGCGACCAGTTCGCGGAGAATCTTCACCATCACGACGGCCGCCGTATCTGTGGCGTCGATTCGCCTGATCAACTCGGGGGGATAAAATTCGAGCAGCGGCTGGCACGCGGCGTCGAAAACGGCGAGACGCTGTTGGATGGCCGCTTCGTTCGCCTCCCCAAAGCGGCTCTCGTGCAGCGCGCGATCACGCACGCGGGCCACGAGGCTGGCCCGATCAGGCACGTCGAGGAAGAAGACCATCTTCACGTCGAGATGCTCCTCCAGGAGCCGGGCCTGATTCACGTTCTGCGGGATGGCGTCCAGGACCAGGCCGTCAATGTCCGGCTTGAACGCGTGGGCGTTCGCCTCGGCCTCGATCCGCGCGAGCCACAGCTGAATGATAATCTCGTCGGGGACATACGCGCCGCGGCTGGCATGCTCGAGAAATGCCTGACCGATCGGCGTCCGCGTTTCGAGTGAACGGAACACTTCGGCGCTGGCGATATGATAAAAGCGCGGCACGCTCCCGAGCGTCTGCGCGAGGGTGGCTTTGCCGCTGCCGGGCGGGCCGAAGATCAGGTAGGTGCGGTGCTTCATGGTTCAATCCAGGCGCGAAACCGGGATTCTGAGGCGCGTGGCTCTACGATCCGAGTGCCGAAGCAGCCGTCCTTCCGGCGGCCTTGCTCTTCCGGGCCCCTTTCACCGGCATCGTCTCCTCGTAGATAAATGCGCTGCAATTCGGACAAACGAGAAGTTCTTTTTCACTCCGGAGCTGCTGCAGCGATCCGGACGGAAGCTGCAGAAAACAGCTCCGGCAAATGCCGCCCACGACCGGAACGATGGTTCGCTTGCCGCGCAAGCGCCGTTGCCGGTAATGCTCCAGATAAGGCTCGGGAATCGCGCGGCGGAGTCGTGCCATCTGGCGCTCGCGCGTGAGATCCTCGGGGGTGCTGCGTGTGCCGGCGACGGTGTTCTCCACTTCGTTCAGCCGGATCAACGCGTGGATCAATTTCTCTGTTTGCATTATTTTTGGCCTCCTCGTGTGTTCAGTGTGATTCCGCGCGCCGCCGGGGACGCGCTGTTTCCGGAGACGTGCCGAACGGACCGCGAGTCCGGACATTCGAAGCGGCCGGCGTCCCGGTGAGATTCTGTCCCGTGATCCCGCGGCCGGATCGGACAGTGAGGGCGTCAGCCAACTGCTAGTCAGCGTTGCTGAAGTATATGGCGCAAACGAATGATTTGCAGGAAAAGTTTAAGAGCCCGCGCAAACCATGATCCACGTGCGTCAACTATCCGAGGATGACTACGAAGTCCGCGTCCGCGTGGCGGTCGAGACGGTTCATCGCGTCACGCTCCGGGCCGCGGATCGCGAGCGACTCGCCGGCCCGGGAATTTCGGGAGCGCAGTTGATCGAAGCCAGCTTTCGATTTCTCCTCGAGCGGGAACCAAACACGAGCATCCTGGCCGCATTCGAGCTGCCCGTGATCGGCCGTTACTTCCCGGAGTTCGAGTGCGAGATCAGCCGTCGGCTCCGCGTTCCCGACCCGTCCTGACGGTCTCGCGGGCGGAGGCGACTCCGTTTCTCGAATCAATTTTCGCAACGATCATGTCGCCACTAAAGTCCCGCACCGATGAGCGCCCCCTTTGTTGCCGACCAGGACGGGCCGGCGTCCGAAGTCACGAGCGCGACCGCGCGTGAGATCGCCCGGCGGCGGACGTTTGCCATCATCTCGCATCCGGATGCGGGCAAGACGACGCTGACGGAGAAATTCCTCCTCTATGGCGGCGCCGTGCAGCTGGCCGGCAGCGTGACCGCGCGGAAGAACCAGCGCGCCACCACCAGCGACTGGATGGAGCTGGAAAAGCAGCGCGGCATTTCGGTTTCATCGACGGTGCTGCAATTCGAGTACGGCGGATGCGTCGTGAACCTGCTCGATACGCCGGGCCACAAGGATTTCTCCGAAGACACCTATCGCGTGCTGACGGCGGTCGATGCCGCCGTCATGGTGATCGATGCCGGCAAAGGCATCGAGGCGCAGACGCTCAAGCTCTTCGAGGTCTGCCGCCGCCGGGGCGTGCCGATCTTCACCTTCATGAACAAGCTCGACCGGCCGGCGCGGCCGCCGCTCGAGTTGCTCGACGAGCTGGAGCGAGTGCTCGGCATTCACGCGCTCCCGCTGAACTGGCCGCTCGGGAGCGGCCCGGATTTCCGCGGCGTCTATCGACCGCGCAGACCAGCGAGGTGCATCTTTTCGAACGCACGGCGCATGGCGCCTATCGCGCGCCGGTCGAAGATCGCGGGCGTTGATCGATGCACTCGTGCGCGACGCGATGGCGCCCGATGTTTACGCGCATTTCCGCGATGAGATCGGGCTGCTGGAGGGGGCCGGCACCGCCTTCGACCTCGATGACGTGCGCGCCGGAAAGGTGACGCCGGTTTTCTTCGGCAGCGCGATGAACAACTTCGGCGTGCGACTTCCTGCTCGACCGTTTTCTCGCCCTCGCGCCGCCGCCGATGCCGCGGCGCAGTGGCGCGCAGAACATCGCGCCCGACGCGGCCGGCTTCTCCGGGTTCATCTTCAAGATCCAGGCGAACATGGATCCGAAGCACCGCGATCACGCGGCCTTTGTGCGGATCGTCTCCGGCGTCTTTCAGCGCGACATGACGGTGCTGAACGCCCGCACCGGCAAGCGCCTGCGGCTCGCGAATTCGAAGCGCCTCTTCGCCCGCGAACGCGAAACGGTGGATGAAGCGTATGCGGGCGATGTCGTCGGCATTGTCGGCAACTACGATTTCCACATCGGCGACACGCTGGCGGAGGACGCGGGCGTCGCCTTTGATGAGATGCCGCGGTTCGCGCCGGAGACATTCGCGTTTCTGCACAACGTCACGACGTCGAACTTCAAGCGCTTCCGCGAAGGCCTCTCGCAGCTGCTGAAGGAAGGCGTGGCGCAATCATACGAGCTGGCCGATTCGCCGGTACGGGTGCCGTTGCTCGGCGCGGTCGGCCCGCTCCAGTTCGACGTTCTGCAATACCGGCTCGAGACCGAATACGGCGCCCCGACCCGGCTCGAGCCGGCTTCCTGGAGCATCGCGCGCTGGGTCGCGGCCAGAGTCGATGGCGCGAATGGTTCGGGCGAGGGCGCAGCGCCGGCGCGGCCGAAGCTTCTGCTCCCGACCGGCTCCGCCCTGGCGCAAGACAGCCGCGGAGCGTGGGTGGTGCTGTTGCCGAGCGACTGGACGGCGCGCTACTTCGAGGAAAAGAATCCCGACGTGCAGGTGTCGGCGGTCCCGTTGTAGCCCTGGATGCTGTCCCGGGCCATCCCAAAGCTGTCGCTTGGGTGTATAGCAAAGTCGAGCCGGAGAGATTCGAGGACGATTTTGACGCTGGACGGTTCGTCCCGGCCACTGCCAATTTCGACCGTGGCGCGAGCGACATCCGACGCAAATCTTACGACCGATGAAAGCCGGGTTCCTTGATAAACTGATCGAGCGCCTCGGGCGGGTTGATCCGGGGGAGGTACAGAACTATCTCCTGCGCCTCGCGCAGGAGAAGGGGCTCATCGAGACCGTCTTCAATTCCATCCAGGAAGGCGTCATCGTGACCGACGCACACGGCCGCATCACCTACGTGAACAATGCCGCCTGCGAGCTCTTCGGGTTCGAGGCCGAAAGCTCGATCGGCAAGCGCCTCGATGAACGAGTGCGTGGGCTCGATTGGGAGGCGCTCTCCAGTTCCACCGGCGCGATCAGCCGCGACATGGAGATTTTCTATCCGGCGAACAAGTTCATCAACTTCTACATCGTCCCGCTGCTGATCGAGCGGCGCGAAACCCGGAAGCGCGCCAAAGGCGCCGCCGAACCGGTCGGGCACGCCATGATCCTGCGGGACATTACGGAAAGCCGCCGCTCGGCGGAGAAAACGATCGAGTCCGAGCGTTTCAATGCGCTCACGTTGCTGGCGGCGGGGGTTGCGCACGAGATCGGTAATCCGCTCAACTCGCTCCACATCCACCTGCAGCTGATGGAGCGGAATGTGCGGAAGCTGGAATCAGCCGCGCGCGAAGAGCTGCAGGAGTCGATCGACATCGCCCGCTCGGAAATCAGCCGACTCGATTCGATCGTGACGCAGTTTCTTAAGGCGATTCGGCCTTCCAAGCCGCAACTGCATCCGGAAAACCTGAACAATATCGTCGAGGAAGCGGTCCGCTTTTTTGCGCCCGAGATCGAGGACCGCGACATCGTGGTCGAGCAGGAGCTGCGTTCCGATCTGCCACTCCTGGAACTCGACCGCGACCAGATGAAGCAGGCGTTTTACAACGTGATCAAAAACAGCTTCGAAGCGATGAAACGGCGCGGCATTCTGCGGATCCGCACCGACATCGAAGACAAGCACGTGCTGGTGAGTTTCACGGACACGGGCGGCGGGATGTCGGCGGAGAGTTTGAGCCGGGTCTTCGAGCCCTATTTCACGACCAAGACCTCCGGCTCCGGGCTCGGACTCCTGATCGTGCGCCGCATCGTCCGCGAGCATGGCGGCGAACTCGCGATCGAGAGCCAGGAAGGCAAAGGAATCACGCTCACGATCCGCCTGCCGTATCTCGACCAGCGCATCCGCATGCTGGAAGAAGGTCCGCGTCCCGATTTGCCGACGGAGCCGAAAGCCTGACGAGTGGCGGTGGGTAAGGTGCCCCAGGTCAGCCACGCTCGACCGAACGGCGTCGAATCTGGTCGCCAAAACTCGCTCCCACCGCTTTAAGATCGAAAATCATCGCTGCGTGCAAAACATGAGATCCCCTGCTTTCCCCATCGTCCTGGCCGTCATCTTGGTGCTCATCCAGCCGTGCGCGGCCCAGACCAAATCGAAGATCATCCCGGACGATTGGCTGCCCGCGCTCGCGCCCTCGATTCAGTCGGCGTTGGACCAGCTGAAAGACGCCAACAGCCAGATGGAGATGAACCTGCTCAGCCGGCAGATTGCCGATATGACCGATGCGCAGTTATTCGTCGCCTACGTGCGGCTCTACGAGAAGCTCCCGGCCAAGGACCGCGCCGCTCTGGTCGCGGAGCAGGAGAAATGGCTGAAGGCACGCCCGAAAGCGGCCGCCGCCGGGGTGGAATCAGAAGGCGGCTCGCTCGCGCCGCTGGAAGCGAACAACGCGGAAGTCACGTTCACGGAGAAGCGCCTGAAAGAGCTCCGCGCGCGGCTAAAAGCGCGGCCGCAGAAAGCAACTGACAACGGGAACTGACGGGCGTTAGTCGCGCTTCCGCACACTCCCGGCGCCGCTGATGCTTTTGTCGACGGTCTTCGGATTACCGGAATAAGTCACCTTCCCCGCGCCCGAGATGTTGACCTTCAGGACTTCCGTGGCGTTCACCTCGCCGCGGCCCGCGCCGCTGATCGAGAGCTCGGTCGCCCGCGTCACGAGCGAATCGGCACTAAGCCGGCTCGCGCCGTTCATCTCGGCCGACATCGCATTGACATTGCCTTCCAGCGTGACGCGGGTGGCGCCGTTGGCTTCCAGGTAAAATGCCGGGCCTGCCAGGTTCGCACCCGCGAAACGCACGGCGCCGTTCAGAGTCACGCGCCGGAGCGTGGGACTAGTGACCCTGATTTTGATGCCGCGCGTGCCTTTCAATGGCCGGGTCCACTCAATCTGGAGCTTGTCGTTATCAACATCGGTTCGGATGTAGCGGAGCAGGTTTTCGTCGGTCGTGACGCTGAACGCTGGTGCTCCGGTGCTCCAGGTCACCTCGAAGGCGCCGTCGGCCTCGATGTTGTTGAAAGCAGGGATTTGCCGGCTGTCGGTTACAATCTTGCCGTTCCCGCGCTCGCCGACCCAGTGGCAGCCGTTGAGGAGGAGCAACACCAACGCCAGCACAGTGAGGGTGGCCAGTTTCAATGCGGCAAATGGGCGAATAGGAATCGTGTGCATAGGACGTGTCTTCCTGAGTGAGATGCAGGGCACGACCGCTTTGGATTCAACAAAATTACGCTCCCTCCGCCTGGATTGGAGGCGCGTCCCGGTGACGCTGGCGCGCTCTGAAGGCAGGAGGAGCGCCAGGCTAGTTCTGGTCGCCCTCGGCGGCGTCTTTTTCCAGGTCCCCTTTTGGTGCGCCCTCCAGAAGGTCGATCCGTCGCCCTGTGCTGGATATTTCCACCTCGAGGGTGCTGTAATTCCAGCGCCCGGCGGATTTCGTGGCGGCGACGTAAATCTTGCCGTTGCCTTTCGGACCTGAGATCGGGATCGCGAGTTCGGCCTGACCCGAGGCGCCGTCGACGTTTGTATGGCCGCTCATGAACATCCCTTCCTTGATCGGTGTGCCGAGCGCTTCCACGACGGCCGGGTCCTTCTTCGCGGTCGCGACGGAGTGCTTGTAAACGTCGCTCGATTTCATGGCGCCAAAAACGACCAGCATAATGACCAGAACGAATGTGACGACCAAAGCCGCCATCGTGAGACAGCCGGTTGGCACGACCCAAAGCCAGTTTCGCGACCACCAGTTCTTGGGCTGCGGAACGGGCCGGGTGGGCTGCGGTGTGGTGGGGTCCATATCTGAGGCGACGCTATGTGTCCGCGCCTCGGCCGGTCAAGAGCGATTGCACGCCAGCAGGCGCGTAAAGCGGGCTCGCTCCGCGCGGGTGAAGCCGTGCCGCTGATAAAGCGGGACCGCGCGTTCATGCCCCGCCACCACTTCCAATTCCAGAGCGCACCACCGCTGCTCCTTCGCGCGGGTGGTGACTTCGGCGAGCAACGCCGAGCCAGCGCCGCGGCCGCGCCACTCCGGGATGACGTAGAGTTCCTCCACCCAACCTACGGTTCCGCCATGCTCCGCGCTCAAATGCGCCGCCGCGTAGGCGATCCCGATCGGCTGTCCCGCGTGCGTGGCCAGGAGCACGAAGCCGAGGCGGGCGTCGGCGATCACAGTCTGTACCACCTCGCGCAACGCTGCCGCGGGCGGGTGCATCTCGTGCTCGGCCAGTTGCGCCTGCAGCAACGCCACCGCTGCTTCCAGGCTCTCGCGATTCACCACCGCGATGTGAATGCCCGCGCCCTCTTTCATTAGGCGGCCTCAGCGTTTCGGCGGCGGAACAGGGTCATATGTGCCGCGCCGCGTCCAGGGAGCGCAGCGCAAGATGCGCTTCGTCGTCAGCCAAAGGCCTTTCGGGAAACCGTGCACCTGCATCGCTTGCTGTCCGTAGGTGGAGCAGGTCGGGTAGAAGCGGCAGACCACAAAACGCTTGGTCACGGGCCGGACGACGCTCCGATAGGGCGCGACGACGACGCGATCGAAGAGAAAAACCGACGCTTGCTGGGACGGAGGTCGTCTCCAATCGAAAACCGCCGCGGCAGCTAATGCTACCGCGGCGGCCAGCGAAAACCAGAATCGGCGAGTCCTTATGGGTTGCCGCAGCTCGGGCATTTGGCGAGGCCCTCCAGCCGCTTCTTCCCGCAGGACGGGCAGGCGACCAGAGTGCCTTTCGGACGCATCATCAGGTAGATGATCAACCCGAGGAGGCCGGTGAACGCGGTCACAATGGTCAGCAGGACGGCATTGTCCATGCCGCGGGCTTTAGCATCGCGATAGACAAAGACGATGAGGAAGACCCAGATCGCGAGACCGATCAACCCGCCGATACATCCGCAGGTACCGCCAATCAGCGCGCCGGCGGCGCCGGCGGCGTCGTCGCCGCGGGTCGAGTCTTGAGCAAGCACGGTGCTGACCGCGAACAACAGGGGGAGACCAGGTAGGAAGCGCTTCATGCCGAAGTTGACTACGTGTTTTGCCGCGCCGGTGTCAATCTGCAATTCACCGCTCCCCGCCGCTTCGCCCTTCTGCGCCCGCCAAGGTCAGAAATGCGATCGTGCCTGCCCGAGCCAGCTCTTCACCGCACGCCTTCGACCTTGTCCACCTTCCACCAGCCATTCTCTCCGCGGAGGGTGATGTGCAGCTTCTTACCGCCCATTTCGGTGCCGCGCAGTTCCACGTCGACTATCGCCTGTCCACGATTGATCGCCGGCTTTCCGAACATGATGTTCTTTCCCCATTCGGCATCAAAGTCCTGCGCGTCGAGAAAGTAGTCGCCGTCGAGCCCATCCGGGCCTTTGCGCATCCCATCGATTTCCGCAATCAACCGCGCCGTGACGTAACGCCGCAACGTCGCGCGCTCCGTCTCGAACGGATTCTTGTTCGCGATCACGGCCGACACGTACCACTTGTAGAAGTCACGGAGGACCATCTCCGGCGGCTTCGGATGGGTGGCGCCAGGAGGAGTGGGGCTCGGGGAAGCGCTGAAACTGGCCGAGGCCACGATCGTGAGCAGCGCGCCCGCGATGCACGAACGCAGAAATCGATGAAGTGCCATGGCGTGGAACGGTTACAGCCGCCGGTAGGATGCCTTCTGCCCGTTCGTGTCCGTCATCTCCAGCGTCTCTTCCTTGATTGCGACCGCGAACGACAACGGCGCCGCCACACCCTCGAGATTGATCGTCAACTTCTGCCCGCCCAGGGAATACCGGCCGCGGATCGTTTCCCCGCCGCTGAGCCGCTCGGTCACGGTCCCGTTGGCGTGGAACTCCGTGCTTTCACTTCCATCACCGCTCCCATCTGCATCTTTCCAGCGACCCACGAGTGACGGCTCTGTTGCCTGAGCCGGTGTCGGCTTGCTCGCGAGGGGCGCCTTCGAAGGCGGTGGTGGAGGTGGCGGAGGGGTGGAGCCGAAGCCGAAGAATTTTCTCATGTCGAGCAGTCGCTAAGCTGAGGTTTGGCCGCGCCAGGATGCGTGGGAGCGTCAAAATACTCACGCGCTGCAAAAAATCGCCGACTATTTGCCCAGCAGCGGCCGGGCGCTACGGGTTCGCCGCGGCGGCGCTATCTTTCGTTGGTGCCGTTTCGCCAGCAGCCGGTCGATGGCCCCGCGCAGTTGCGGCCAATCCACTGGTTTCGTGAGGTGCTCCTCGAAGCCGGCGGCCGCGCTCGCGGCCAGATCGTCCACCGTGCCGAATCCACTGAGGGCGATGCCAGCCAAGCCATGATGTGTCTGCAGAAAGCGCATCAAGTCCAGCCCGCTGCCATCGGGTAATCCGACGTCGCTGATTACCAGGTCGAACACGGCCTCGGCCGCGAGTTCCCGGGCGTGCGCGAGGTTGGTGGCGTGCGCCACCTGATAGCCGGCATGTTCCAGGATACGCTGTAACACCCGCGCGGTATCGCCATGATCTTCCACGAGCAGGATGCGCGCATCCCCCGGCGTCGCCTCGAGCGGCAGGTAAACGGCCGGGCTCTCGAGCAACGACGTTGCCATCGCCTTGAGCGTGACGGTAATCGTCGCTCCCTGTCCCGGGCCGGCGCTGGTGGCCGCGATCGACCCGCCGTGCAGATCCACCACTTTTTTGGAAATCGCGAGCCCGAGTCCAAGGCCACCGAACTCGTTCGTCATCAGGCGACCGCCCTGCTCGAAGGCGTCGAAGATTCGCGGCAGCAATGTCGGTTGAATACCAATCCCGCTATCGGCGACCTCCACCACGATCTGGCGGGCTTCGTCGTTGCGGGTCCGCACCTCGATCCAGCCGCCCGCCGGCGTAAACTTGACCGCGTTCTTGACCAGATTCCAAAACAGCTGCTGCAAGCGCGCCGCGTCCGCCCAGCAATAGTGCTCTTCCGCGTTCAATTGCCGCCGCACCTGCAGCCGTTTTCCCTCGATGTCCGTCCGCGCAATTGTCAACGCGTGCTCGAGGGAAGCGTGGAGATCAACCGCGTCGCTATGCAATGCGAGTTTGCCATGCGCGATCCGGGTCAGATCGAGCAGGTCATCGATCAGCAGCGCTTCCAGTTCCACGTTCCGCTGCAGCATCTCCAGGTCGCGCCGCAAGTCATCCGACAGGTCGGGCTCACGCCGGAGGGACGCGATCGTCATCAAGACCGGCGTGAGCGGGGTGCGCAGTTCGTGCGAGAGCATGGCGAGAAATTGATCCTTGGCGCGGTTGGCTTCCTCCGCCTCGCGTTTGGCCTTTTCGAGCAAAATTGCGTCGGCGCGCGCCCGTTCCTCCTGCCGCTTCCGCTCCGTGATATCAGCGCGGAAGATGACAATTCCTTCTTCGGACGGATAGATCCGCGTCTCCAGCCAACGATGAAACGGTTCGTAGTAGAAATCGAGCTGCTCCGGCTCCTTCCCCGTCATGACCCGGTGGCAGCATTCGTAGAACTCGGTTCCGACTGCCTCCGGAAACACCTCCCAGATCTTGCGACCGAGCAATTGGTCCCGTGGGATGCCGGCCAGCTGGGCGATTCTCTGGTTCACGTAGATATAGCGCCAGTCGCGATCCAGCGCGGAGAAGGCATCGCTGATGCTCGACAGGAGCATCTCGCGTTGCTCGATCAGTCGCCGCACCTCGTTCTGCCGCTGCCGGGCGCGCAGCGCCGCCTGGACCGCACTCACCAACATCAGCGGCCGCACCGGTCGCTCGATTAGCGTCACGTTCCCGGCCGTGCTGAAAAAATTCACAATCTGCGCAATGTCGTTTTCGTTCGCAGCCGCGCTTGAGAGGATGAGGAGCGGCAAGTCGCTCCAACGCGGTTGGGCGCGGAGCCACTCCAGCAGCTGGCCGGTATGCACGGGCGTGAGCGCCTCTTCCGCGATCAGCGCGGCCCCCGTCGCGGCATCGAGCTGCGCAACCATCGTGCCCAGGTCCGGAACGATTTCTCCCACGACCCCCGCTTCGGATAACGTCCCCCGCGCGAGCGCGGCATCGCGCCCGGTCGGCGCGACGATCAGGACCGCACCCAACGGCGCTCCGCCATCACTTTTCATTTTTGCGACGCGTCGCCCGCCGCGGCTTTTTTTCCGGCAAAACCGGCGTGCCGGTGAGCACTCCGCGGAATTCCGTCAACGGCGGCCCGACCCCGATTCCGCCCGGCTCAATGTGCAATTCGCGAATCGTCCGCTCATGATCGCCCGTCCGTTTCTTGATGACGGCGATCGCCTTGTGCACCGCCCCGAGGGCCTCGAAAAACCGGAAGGTGATGACCGTATCGGCGAGATACGTCACATCGATTGGGGCCTGCATGTGGCCCAGCAGTCCGTGCGGCGTCACCACCATCATCGTCACGATCCCCTGCTGGTTCAGATAGGTGAGGAGTTCGTGCAATTGCAGGCTGAGGTAGCGTTCGTCACCCATTGATTGCAGGTAGCCGTTCAGGCTGTCGAGGAACACCACCCGCACGTTGTCGTGCTCGACCGCTTTCTGCACCCGGGCCGCGAGTTCTCCCGGGGAGAGCTCCGACGGGTCGATCTGCGCAACGGCGACGGTGCCGTCCGCGATCAATTGGTCGAGCCCGAAGTTCAAGCCGGCGGCCCGCGCCGTGAGAATCCCGAGACTTTCGTCGAAGGTAAACATCGCCACTTTTTCCCCGCGCATGGCCGCGGCGAGCGCGAACTTCAACGCCAGCGTCGATTTGCCCGTGCCGGGTGGACCGGCGAAGAGCGTGCTCGTGCCGCGCGCGAGCCCGCCGCAGAGCATCTTGTCGATCCCCGCCACGCCGCAGGGGACGTTCTCGTAGCAAAAGTGCCGGTGATGCTCCGCCGCCACGAGCCGTGGGAAGATGGTCAGCCCGCCCTTTTCGATCACAAAATCGTGATTGCCGCCGCGGTATTTGCTTCCGCGGACTTTGCGCACGTTCAGGCGTCGTCGTTCCCCGCCGTATTCGGGCGCCAGCTGCTCGAGTGCGATCACACCGTGGGCGAGGCTAAGCACATGCGCGTCCGCCGCGTCGTGCGTGCTATCGTCCAGCAGCAACGTGGTGCAATTGCGGCCCGCGAAGTACTGCTTGAACGCGAGAATCTGCCGGCGATAGCGCAGCGCGGTTTGCGAAAGCAGGCGCAGCTCGGAGAGCGAGTCGAACGCCACCCGGGTTGGCTTCACGCGCTCCACTTCGTCGAGCAGCAGCCGGGTTGTTTCGGTCAGTTCCACTTCCGCGGCGTGGAAAAGGGTATTCTGGGCCTGGGCCGCAAGCTGGTGGTCAATCGCCGACAGCTCGACGATCTCGACGTTCTGCAAGGACCAGCCGTGCGAGAGCGCGACTTCCTCCACCTCCTCGCGCGTCTCCGATAAGCTGATGTACAGAACCTTTTCGCCGGCCTTGGCGCCGGTGAGGAGGAACTGCAGCGCCAGCGTTGTCTTGCCGCAACCCGGCGCACCCTGGATGAGGTAAAGCCGCCGCGGCGGCAAACCACCGCCGAGAATTTCATCGAGACCGGGGACGCCGGTTGGCACCTTTGCATTATCCACGACGCCCCCCATGCTCACCGCAATTGATTCCACGAAGCAAGCGAATAAACACCAGCACGATCGGTGTGTAACACTCTCCTGTTTCTGCTCTTGCTCATCATCACCATGCTTCCGCTCCTAATCGAAACTATCCCGGGTGTTGGTCTTCCTTTTCGGGAGAGACTGGGAGCCGGGGTTGCTGGCGGCGGAGGCGAACCGCATCTTCCTCGATGTTGAAGGGGCTCGAGGTCAACCTGGTGGTCCCCGATCTTTGGCAGCAAGAGGCGGTGCGCGCCTTGCAGGCTGGGCAGGATGTCATCGTGCAGGCGCCCACCGGCTCCGGCAAAACCTACATTTTCGAGCTGCTCTACCCGAGCCTCAAAGGCCAGGCGATCTTCACCGTCCCGACGCGGGCGCTGGCGAACGACAAGCTGGCGGAATGGCGCGCCCGCGGCTGGAATGTCGGCATCGCGACCGGCGATCTCGCCCTAAACCTGGACGCGAAAGTCATCGTCGCCACGCTCGAGACGCAGCGCGCCCGTTTTCTCCGGCGGCAGGGTCCGCAGCTGCTCGTGGTCGACGAATACCAGATGATCGCCGACCCGGTGCGCGGCGTGCATTACGAACTGGCGCTCGCGCTCGCGCCGCCGCAAACCCAACTGCTCCTGCTCAGCGGCAGCGTCGGGAATCCGCAGGACATCGTCGCGTGGCTGCAACGCATCGGGCGCGATGCTGTTCTCATCTCGCATCAGGAACGGCCGGTGCCGCTGGAAGAGGTCGATCTGCGCAATCTCTCCGACTCCGCTTTCGTGCAGTCGCGATGCTTTCTGGCCGCGGATGCTTGGCCGGGCCCTGCGCGCCGACCTCGCCCCAGTGCTCGTCTTCGCCCCGCGCCGGAACACGAGCGAAGAAATGGCGCAGGCGTTCGCCTCTGCGCTGACGATCCGCGATCCGCTCCCGCTCTCCGCCGCCCAGGAAGCGCTCGCCGGCAAGAAGCTGGCCAAGCTCCTGCGCAGCCGCGTCGCGTATCACCACAGCGGGCTCAGCTACGCGTTGCGCGCCGGCTTGATCGAGCCGCTCGCGAAAGCCGGCCAGCTCAACGTGGTGGTCGCCACGATGGGACTCGCCGCGGGCATCAATTTCTCGATGCGCTCCGTGCTCATCACCGGGACGAGTTATCTCGCCGGAAATTTCGAGCGCCACGTCCAACCCGACGAGCTGCTCCAGATGTTCGGACGGGCGGGACGCCGCGGTCTCGATGAAACCGGCTACGTCCTTGTGGCGCCGGATGTGCCGCGGCTCGGCGACGCGCGCCCGCGCCAGCTGAAGCGTGCCACGCAGGTCGATTGGCCCAGCCTCTTGAGCGTGATGCGCGGGGCCGCGGCGCGGGACGAACAACCGTTCGCGGCGGCCGTGGAACTCAGCCGGTCGCTCTTCAGCACGCAGAAGATTCCGCTCGGGGTGGAGCATTCCCTCGGCACGGGACCACGCCCGTGCGGCCTCTGGGTTGATGCGGAGCGGGCGCGCTTCGTCCGCCGTCCCATCACGGAGATGCTCAATTCCGCCGGCGAATGGGAGCCGCGGGCGGAGGCGACGCACCGTCTCGTTGGGCGAACTGCTTGTGCGCGAGAACGAACGCTGGGTGCCGGCCCTCACGCTCCCGCGGATGCTCGACGGCCGCGGGTTCGGCAACCTCTGCAAGTTGCGCGGCGAAGGGAATTTACGGCCGCGAAGTCCCGCTCGCGACCATCACCCCTGGTGGTGTGATCGAGCCCGTGAAATGGTTGCGGAAGAAAGGCGGTGCAAGCTTCCAACTTGCAGATTCGTCAACCGCGCAAGCTGGAAGCTCGCGCGACTCTGACTTCGCCGCCGCCGTGACGCCGCTCATTTGCGAAAGCACCGGCGGTAAGGTGGCGGAATTTGTGACGCGCAGGAATACGATCTCCGCCCGCTTCGACTTCTCGGCGGCGGAAACGACCGGCGTGGTCGATTCGCTGGGCCGCGCCCTGCACCAGCCCCCGGAGCGCGAGGCGGTGCCGATCGTCTGCCGCGCGTGCGACCAACTCGAATACGACTCCACCGTGCCGATCACTTCCTCTCCAGCCTACGCGTGGCGGCGTCTCGGTTTGGTCGAACCCGACGGAACGCCGACACGCCGCGGGATCGTTTTCTCGTTTTTCCAGGCCGGCGAAGGACTCGCGATCGCCGCCGCGCTCGAAGACGAAACCTATCCGATCGACGATCTCGTCTTCGATCTCGCGAACATTCGCGGCGGGCCCCGCTTTGCCGGCGAAGATGCGGTCATGGGCGGACGGCTCGGCATTCTTTGCCAGCGCATTTACGAGCGCGCCGATTATCCGGGTTATCTCGAGATGGGCACGCCGGCGCAATACGGCTCGGGCGCGTCGGAAGTAATCCGCGAATTGGTGATGAACTCCGGCGCGCGTTATCGCCTCACGAATGAATCGCTCCGCTCCGGCGACATCGAACGGGCCCTGATGGAATGGCGCAGCCTGCTTCGCCACATCGTGCACGCGCCTGATCTGGAGTGGGAGCGCTGGCGCGCGTTGCAGTCGGCCGCGCACCGCTTCATCGAGAGCACCACTTCACCCGCGCTGATCGAATTTCCGCCGCTCCTCGCCGCGCAACAACGGCGCGCTGGCTGATTAGTCGCGCTTCCGCATTTGCTTCATTTCGCCTCCTTCAGAATCAGGGAGTTGCTCTCCCATGAAGGATTTCCACTGTGGTTGCCTTTCGTGGTCTTGTAGGTTTCACCGGTTTCGTCCGGGCTGATGGTGAACTCCGCGGAGTCCACGCTCGGCTGCCATCCTTCAATGGAAAACTGCTGGCCTCCGGCCAGGGTGAGCGTCCCGCGACCTCGCCGGACGATTCCGGGTTCGTCGCCTGGCGCCCATCGAACTTTTGCGGTGAACTCTTTGCCCCGCCAGCTACCGGTGTAGGATTCGTCCACCATTTGCGGCGCCGCATTCGCGGACCCGGGAGGCGGAACCTCGGCCGTCGGGCTGGGCGTTGGCGTGGGGTGGGTGTTGGCGTTGGTGCGGCAGCGGTTTCGCTAAAGGACAGTCGAGCGCTCACCCAGGAGGTCTTCTTGCCGACCTCCCGGCGCACGAGGCGATAGGAGTTTTGGTTCGCCCTGAACTCCAGAACGCCGGACTGGGAATTGGTTCCCGAGAACGGAATCGTCGTTCCATCGGAAACTCGAATCACTCCATCGATCGCGCCCAGCCCCTCCCAGTTATGCCAGTTCATTTGCACGGTGCAGGCCCGGTCGCCGTAGGAACCGAAATAGGTTTTCCTCATCACCTTGGCGAAAGAGGAAGATCCGCTGGCCAGCAGGAGCACGACGAGGAGATGGATCGTAATCGTCTTCATTGGGTTTCTTTTTCGAGATTCACAAAAATGTCCGTCGAGAGGTCCATGGCCCTCGGATAGGAATTACGTTTGGTTTATGTAACGGAAGTTTGCCGGGTTGTCTTTCTGAGAAGCGTGGCCCGGGCTCTTTTTCCGCTCCGCAGAGCATGGGCGACGGATTTCGAAGGTCGGCGAAACATTTCGAGGAAGTTCACCGTGGCCGGTACTTCCACGCCTCCGATTTCGCGCTCGACCACGGAAGCCGACTCCTTAACCACTTCAACTTCGGCTGTCGCGTGCTATCGCTTTGCCATGCTTTCTTCCGAAAAGACACCCGCCGCGCTTGGCTACCGCATGCCCGCGGAATGGGAACCCCACGCCGCCACCTGGCTCTCGTGGCCACGGCGCGAGGGCATCAGTTTTCCCGATGCCTACGATCGCGTGCTGCCGACGTTTCACGAGATGGTGGCGGCGCTGCTCACGTCGGAACCAGTCTGCATCAACGTCAGCAACGGCGCGCACGAGGCGGAGGCGCGGGCCGTGCTCGATGACCTGCCGCAGGAGCGCCTCACCTACTACACGATCCCGACGAATGAGCCGTGGTGCCGCGACCACGGGCCTATCTTTCTGACCCGCGCGCAGGAACCACGCGTCGCCATCATCGACTGGGGTCACAACGCCTGGGGCGGAAAGTATCCGCCGTTCGATCTCGACGACGTCGTGCCTACGCGCGTGGCGGAGGCGCTGGGCCTGCCGGTCTATGACGGTGGCATGATTCTGGAGGGCGGCTCAATCGATGTGAACGGCACCGGGGCGTTGCTCACAACCGAATCGTGTTTGTTAAACCCGAATCGCAATCCCGATCTCACCCGGGAGCAGATCGAACAGCGAATGCGCGATTTTCTCGGCGTGCGCGAGATCTTCTGGCTGGCGCGGGGCACGGAGGGTGACGACACCGACGGTCACATCGACAACCTCGCGCGCTTTGTGAGTGAGCGAACGGTATTGGCAGTCGTGGAGCAGGAACAAGGCGATTCAAACTACGAGCCGCTGCAGGAAAACCTCGCGCGGCTGGAGGAGATCAGAATCGGCGGCGAGTCGTTGGAAGTGACGCGGCTGCCGATGCCGCGCAAAATGATCCGGGAAGATCTGCGACTGCCGGCGAGCTACGCAAACTTCTACATCGCGAACCACATCGTGCTGGTCCCGACTTTCAACGATCCGAACGACGCGTCGGCGACCGCCACCATTCAAAAGGCTTTCCCGGATCGCCGCGTCACCCCGATCGATTGCCAGGAACTCATCTGGGGCCTGGGTGCTTTTCACTGCCTCACGCAACAGCAGCCGGTTGCGCCCCCGCCACGTCGCTAGGGCTGACCCGCCGCGGCCGCGATTTTTTCGTCGAGCCATTGTTGCGAAAACCGCACATGCTTGATCGTGCTCCGACGATCGTGGGAATAGGTCAGGTGATAGCTCCCGTCACTGGCGCGGGTCAGCGCCGGATACGAAAACGCCGCCCCACGCGTCGTCTCGAAGTCCCAGATCTTTTTGAAGTCACGGCCGTTAAGCGAATATGCGAGGCTCAGCGGCACGCGATGCTTGGGGTCGTTGTTGTAAACGAGCAAGACTTTGCCGTCGGGCGTCCGCACCGCATCGCTGGCGGCATTCGGATTAGGTAGCTGCAGTCGCTCCGCCGCCGACCACGTGCCTTGGGCGACATCGAAACGCGAGAACATCATGCTCTGCCGGGTTGGATCGCGCAGATAGGCAAAGAGTTCGTTCTCCGAAAAGCGGACCACGGCCGGCTGGGTATGTTTCTCGCCGGGAATCGCAGCATACGTGCGGCCGAGGATCTCGCCCTGCGCCACCGTGAGCGTGCAGGTGTAGCCGTGTTTCCGGCCGATGTTGTGATAAAGCGGCACGGCGAATTTTCCAGGGCCAATCCGGACCGGCGCACTGCGCGGCATGTTTGAGAACATGCGGATCAACGTCTTCGGCCGCGCCCAGGTGAGGCCGCCATCCTTCGACGTCCGGTAATCGACCCGTGCCGCCGTCCAGCCGCCCAGGGGAATCGCCGCATAAAAGGCCCAGACGATCCCCTCGTCATCCACATGAAGGGCGACGTTGCCGACCACCTTCGTCGTCAGAATCCGCCAGTCCGCCCGTTCCCGATCTCCCGCCAGCACGGCCGGTGCGCTCCAGGTTTTCCGCACCGGATCATAGCGGCTCGAGTAGATGTGAGAATCCGGCGAGCATTCGTAGGCACCGGCGTACCAGGCGCAGAGCATCGTCTTATCCGGCAGTTCCGTGATGGAGGAGCCGTGGTTGGCTTTGAATGTTCCGACGGGAACGACCAGATTCTGCTCGTACTCCGCTGGATCTTCGGCGGCCCCGGGATCTTCATAGGGCCGGGCGGCCTGCGTGACAGACGCGAGGAGCAGGATGGCCAGCCACGCCGGCCAGGCGATCCGCGAGCGCGCCGCTACGAGATGACGTTCCACCTATTGCGGCGGGTGCGGGCATCCGTCTCCCACAGCCGGATCCCGCCGCGGTAGGCGTTGCGGTTGCGGCCGGCTTGGATGCCTTCCGGCAGCGTCTTGAAGAGCTTCGCGTTTCCGCCCCCGAGGACCACGTAATCGGCGATAAATGCGATCTTCAACTGCTGCACTGCGTTCAGGACATCGCGCTGCCAGATTTTGCGGCCAAACTTCTCCAAGCCGCGTTTGCCGACCCGATCCTCGATTGTGACTCCGGCATCGTAGGGCAAATCACCGAGTTCGAGCGGGAGCACATTCCTTTCCCAGACGAGCGTGGAACCAAGGCCGGTGCCGAGGCCGAGAAACAACATACGCCGGCCGTGATAGCTGCCGAGCGCCTGCATCGCCGCGTCGTTGATGATGCGCAGCGGTTTCCCGAGGCCCTTGCGAAAATCGAATTTCATCCAGCCCGGCACCAGGTTCTTCGGTTCCTTGATGATCCGGCCCCGCGAAATCGGGGCGGGAAGGCCAAGCGCGATGGCGTCGTATTTCCAATCGGCTGCAATTTCATTGATCCCGCTGACCAGCCGCTTCGGGGTCATCGCCGGGCCGGACTCGAATTTCCGCTTCTCCTTTGCTGAGATCATCAGCTTGACGGTGGTGCCGCCGACATCCACGACGAGGATTCTTCGGTTCATAAATTTGCGGGACGGGGGGTGGTGATCGGCGAAAGTTTCATGGCCGGTGAGTTTTGCAATTCGGCCGCCACCCGCGCCTCCTTGCGCGAGCGCTCGCGGAAGTAGAGCTGCGCCTGGGTCCGCGGATCACCCTCGCGCGGTTGCAGCCGCACGTAGGTGCCGTCCGCCTGCAACTCGCGCGCCTTGACGTTATCGTTCAACAAGGCCGGCAGCACCTCCGCGATGATCTCGTCGCGCAAGGTGGAATCCACGAGCGGGAAGGCGATCTCGACCCGGCGTATGAAATTGCGCGGCATCCAGTCGGCGCTGGCCAGATACACCACCGGGTTGCCGTCGTTCTCAAAACAATAGATGCGGCTGTGCTCGAGGAACCGCCCGACAATGCTGATGACGCGGATGTTTTCGCTCAGGCCGGGAACTTTCGGCCGCAGGCAGCAGATACCGCGCACGATCAGGTCGATCTGCACGCCGGCGCAGGAGGCTTCGTAGAGTTTCTCGATGACCTCCTGATCGACGAGCGAGTTCAGCTTCACGATCATGTGGGCCGGCCGGCCAGCGCGGGCGTTGTCGCGCTCGCGCTCGATCATGCCGATGAGGCGGCGGCTGAGATCGAACGGGGCGACGAGCAGCTTCTCCATGCCGGGGTAGCCCGCCAGGCCGGTGAGCGTGTTGAAGACCATCGCCACTTCTTCGGTCAGCTTCGGGTTCGTCGTCAGCAGACTGAAATCGGTGTAAGTGCGCGCGGTCCGCGGGTGGTAATTGCCGGTGCCGAGATGGACGTAATGGCGCAGACGATCGGTATCGCGCCGGACGATGAGGAGCGCCTTGCAATGCGTCTTCAGGCCGACCACGCCATAGACGACATGCGCCCCGGCCTCCTCCAGTTGCCGCGCCCACTGAATATTGGCCGCTTCGTCGAATCGGGCGCGCAACTCCACCAGCGCGGTCACCTGCTTGCCGGCATTCGCGGCGCCGATCAACGCATGGACGATGGGCGAATCGCCACTCGTCCGGTAGAGCGTGATCTTGAGGGCCAGCACCTGCGGGTCGGCCGCCGCGGTCTCGATCAGCTCGACGATGGGATCGAAGCTTTCGTAGGGGTGATGCAGGAGCACGTCCTGTTTCCGCATCACGTCAAACATGTTGGCGTGTGGCGGCAGGAGTGGATCGCGCACCGGCTGGAAGACCCGGTCTTTCAGTTTCGCGAAGGCGTCGTTCGTGACGAGCGACATCAGATGCGTCATCGTCAACGGGCCGTCGAGTTTGTAGAGATCGGCCTCGGCGAGATCGAAGAATTCAAGGAGCAGATCGCGAAAATCGCGCGGGCAATCGGCCTCCACTTCCAGGCGGACGGCATCGCCCCGGCTGGAGCGCCGCAGCTCCTGCTCGATGCTACGCAGGAGGTTGTCGGCTTCCTCTTCGTCGATGTAGAGGTCGCTGTTCCGCGTCACGCGGAAGGCGTGGACGCCATCGAGGATGAGGCCGGGAAACAGCTCGCCGATGTGATGTTTGATGAGCGAGGCGAGGTAGATGTAATCCCACGGCTCTCTCGTCCTTGGACCGCGGCATCTGGATGAGGCGCGGGATCATGCGCGGCACCTGTACGATCGCGAGCAACGGTTCGCCCCCCTTCTCGGTGCGCGCCCGGACGAGGAGGTTGTGGCTCTTGTTCAAGAGCTGCGGGAACGGATGGCTCGCATCCACCGCCAGTGGGGTCAGCATGGGAAAGACTTCCTGCTGAAAGTAACGCCGCGCCCAGGCGGCGCGTTTCACATTCAGTTCCGCGACGTTGTGAACGCGAATGCCGTTCTTCCCGAGCTGGGGGAGCAGCTCATCCCGCCAGAGGGCATACTGCGCCGCGACCATCTCATGGGCGATGCGCTGGATGGCATTGAACGTCTCGGTCGGCGTCAGTCCGTCCGGCCCCACGTCGCTCGTCTCGCTTTCGATCTGCTGCTTGATGCCGGCGACGCGAATCTCAAAAAACTCATCGAGGTTCGAACTTACGATGGTGAGGAACTTCACGCGCTCGATCAGCGGCTGGGTGGGATCCTGCGCTTCCTCGAGGACGCGGCGATTGAACTCGAGCCAGCTGAGCTCGCGATTGATGAAATTCTCCGGCGCCGCAAAATGGGGAGTTGGTGGCGGCGGTTCCTCGGCGGCCGGCATGGCCAGGATATTCGAGGGCGGCTCGTCGGGAGCGGATGATTGCGCTTTCGAGGGCATGGTGCGGCTAGGCTGCAAACCGCGGGGCTGGGGCGGCGCAACCGGGGAAGCTACCAGCTTCCGGCGTATCGTGCATCTGGCGCGCGTTCCTACTCGCGAAACATCCGCCCGAAGACACCGCGCTTCTCCGGCTTCGCGCTGACGGCGTTCGGCGGCCAGCACTCCACGATTTCAAGCGCGAGGAAGCGGAACAACGTCAGCCGCGCGAACTTCAAATCGAGACGAAGATTTTTGGCGATCTGTGCGATCGAGCGGGCGCCATTGAACTGCGAGGCGAACTGGGCTTCCGCCACCGTCAGGCGCAAACGCTGCACCCGTTCAAAGCCGTCGCGGGTGTAGGCCGGGACGGACGCAGGATCGTAATCGGCCTGGCTGCCGAGTTCCTGGTATTGAATGAAGCGGAGCGTGCTGAGGGCCCAGTGATCCACATCCCCCTCGGGCGGAATATCGTTCGCGTAGTCTGGCAGGTCGGCCGCCTGCTCAAACAAGATGCGCACGCGTGACGCGGTCCAGAGCTGGGCGAACAGCTTCTGCCCATGGTGTTGCACGAGCTGGAGGGCGGGTTCGCGGAGGATCAGCTCCTCCTGCGCGAGTGTGAGGAAGAGTGGCCGCCCGGTGTCGCGTTGTTGCTGCCGTGCGGCCTGGGCGCGCTCTTCGGCGATGTTGACGAGAGTGATGGGTGCCTCCGGGCAATACAACGCCGGATCGCGCGTCGTCACGAGGAGGATCTGGCCGTCGCGGGCCAGGAGCTCGACGGGCGCCTGACTCCAGAAAGCGCGGAATGTGCCGGTCAGCTTTTGCGCCGCGATCGTGTGCAACGCCCAGTTCAGCGAAAAGAAGCTGGTGTCGCCCGAAAAATAGGTGCTGTCGCTTCCGGCGGGAAGCGCCTCGGGGGCCGCCGGGACCGGCTCGGCCGGCGCTTCGCTCTGGGGCGGCTCCGGCCAGGCCGCGGGGGCGGGCGGCGCGCTCCACCACGGTTCGTTTTCTCCGCCTGCGCCCGCTTCGATCGACTGCAAATCCGATGGAGCGGGCGTCTGCGGCGGCGACGGGGCCGGGGTGAAATCGAGATTATCTGGCGGGGCCCAGGCGCTCTCCCCCGTCCACGGGGCGGCTGCGGCGCCTGGTTGTTCAGAAGGCTCGTTAGGCATGTAGGTGGCGACGGTGCTCAGCAGGACCTCAGAGGTGAAGGGCTTGTTCAGCGATCCGATCACGTTTGAGCTTTGCTCCGGGTCCGAGGGTAGATCGGTGCCGAAGCCCGACATGTAGACGACGCGCAAGCTCGCCGTTTCGTCATGGTCGCGCAGGCGGTGCAGGAACTCGTGGCCCATCATGTCGGGCAGGACAAAATCGAGCAGGATCAGATCCGGCCGTTCCGCCGCCGCCGCGGCGCAGGCCTTCCTGTGCCGTGGCCGCGCTGGAAACGTTGTAATTCGCCTCCGTCAGGACCTCTTTGACGAAATTCAGGAGCATGACGCTGTCGTCGACCACGAGCACCTTGCCCCTCGCCGCGCTGGCGGGAGGAGCGGCGGCCGCGTTCCCGCGGGCGGCGCTGGTCTCATCGATCTTCCGCACTGCTTCCATCAGGAGGATCTGCCAGTCGAGATCGATTGTGCGCAGGTTCTGGCCTGGCTCCGATACCTCGGAGATCGTGCCGCCTTTCCAACTCACGATCTCGTTGAAAGCCTCGATCCCTTCCCTGCCGGGCGCGGTCGCGTGCACCACCTGGCCGTTTTCGAAGTAGACGCGCGCTTTTCCGCCGTGCGGTCCGGTGAACTCCAGCACCGACGTGGTGCCGCTCATGCACTTCAGCTGAATGATATCGGCAATGTGCAGATCGCTCAGTGTTGCCCTGGAACTTCTCGCCGCCGCCGGTGTCCGCCGGTTGCAGGAGCGCGCTGACGAGGGTCACGAAATCGTCGTGGGGAAACGGCTTCTCCAGGAAGTGAATCGCGCCGAGCCCGGCCGCGCGTTCCCGATGAGCCGCGAGATGCACTCCCGTCAGAACGATCGCGCGCGCGTTCGGATGACTGGTGCGCAGATCGTAGAGGAATTCCTGGCCGAGATCGTAAGTCGCATCGACATCCAGCACGAAGAGATCGGGGTGCTGATGCACCACCACGTGCTGCGCCTCTTCCAGGCTGTGCGCGATATCGACCTCCACCCCAGGAGCGGCATCGAAGAGAGCAGCCCGAATGGCGGCCGCCAGCTGTCCATCCGGGGCCAGGACCAGGACTCGTCCGGGTTGTGGCTGCGTCCGCTGCCGGCGTAGGCGTGGTTTCGTTCACAATGAAGCTTACCGCGACGATGCGGCCGCCGTCGAGCTTCACGCTTCGTCCACCTTCCATAGCCGCGCTGACTCCCTTATGAAAAGGAGATTTTTTCGCGCCGCCCGCCGGTGGGCTGCCGAGTCAGGTCATGCAAGTCGGGCTCGCGGGATTGAACCGCGGCGCCCGCCACTCCTAGCGAGTGTGAACGCCGGCGGTAACGCCGTGGCCGCTCGTCCGTTTTTACAGTGGTCGAGCAGCTGCTGAACGCGCTCAACACGACGATTGCGGTCAATGTAGTAAGCAGAATACGCATGTAATTGCCTTTCGTTTTCCCTTTAATCGGAAAACCCCGGCGAATCTGAGCGTCTCTTCTCGTTCAGTTTACGATGCGAACCGCTCGGCGAGGGCGCGGCGGCTGATCTTCCCGCGCTCGTTGAGCGGCAGCGTATCAAGGAAGAAGATCCGCTTTGGCACCTGCCAGCCGCTCAGCCGTTCCCGACAAAAATCCAGCAGTGCGCCCTCGGCCAGGCCCGGCTCCGCGACGACGCAGGCCGCGACTTCTTCGTTCCGCAACGCGGAGGCGCGGCCGAAGACCACCGCCTCCCGCACGCCGGCAAACTCGAGCAGGGTGGCTTCGACTTCGGCGGGATTCACCTTTTTCCCGGCGACGTTGATCACATCGGAGGTCCGGCCGGCAATGCGGAAGCCGCCGGCCGTAGGCGCGAGCAGATCGTCCGGCACGAATTGCCCGCGCCCGAGCTTCTCCGGCTGTCCCTCCGGGAAATAACCGTCGCCCGCGGCGGCCGAGTGCACCCGGATGCGGCTCAGGGCGGCTTCCGGCTCGAGCAATTCGAGGCGGACGCCTTTCATCGCTGCACCGACGAACCCCTGCTCCCTCAGCGGAGCAGCGCGGTCGTAGCAAATGCCACCGCATTCCGACGAGCCGTAGAAGGAGTGAATCGCGCGGCCGAAACGCTCGCGAAACTTCTGCGCGACCGGCAGCGGCAACGGCGCGCCCGCCGAGATGCAGAGCCGCAGACGCGGCAGCGACGGCAATGGTTCCATTTCGCAGAACGCCTGGAAAAACACCGGCATGCCGGGGAATACGGTTGCCTCCGTGCGCGCGAGATCGTCAAGCACGGCGCGCGGTATCCTATCCCGACTCAGGACCAGCGGCACGCCTCGCGCCATCAGCGGCGTGAGCAGATTGCTGAAGCCGTAGGAATGAGAGATCGGGATGACGGCGAAATTCAGATCCGCCTCGGTGATACCCATCGTGTCGCAAATTTGCTCGCAGTCTGCCAGCAGCTGGGCGCTGCGGAACTGAATCGCGCGCGGCGCCGCCGTCGTGCCGGACGTGAGCTTCAGCAACGCCGGCGCCTGCTCGCCCCATTCCGCCCGCTCGACCGCCCGTCGAGAGAGCATGGTCTCGCCAGAGGGAGCCTCGTGCACCACGGCTTCCACGTGACAGATGCGTAACGCCGTTTCCTGCTCCTGCGCCGCCAGGCCGCGTTCAAGGGGGAGCACCACCAGGCGTCGTCGCCGACACGCCAGAAGCAACGCCGGCCATGCGGGGTGATTCCCCAGCGGGATGGCGACCACGCCGCCGGGGGCGACTTCGGGCAAGAGCCCTGCTGCAAACTGACCGGCTTCCGCTTCGATTTGCGCAAAGGTCCGCCGCACCGCGCCGCGGGTATCAAGCACCGCGGCATCGTCCGAGCGCTGCGCCAGGGTTTTCTCCCAAGCCTGGAGCAAAACGTCAGTCCCGCCGGTCATAAGCAGCCCGACCGGTGGGTGTTTTCACCCCTTGCGCAGAGGACCGCTCGCGGTAAGTTGGTCGTTCGCTCCTGAACCATGAAAGCGGACATTCATCCTGACTATAACGAGACCGAAATCTCCTGCGCGTGCGGTGCTGTTTACCACACTCGTTCCACGCGGCGCGATATCAAGATCGGCATCTGCGCCGCCTGCCATCCGTTTTTTACCGGTGAACAGAAGTTTGTCGATACCGCCGGCCGAGTCGAGAAATTCGCCCGCCGCTACGGCAGCACAAAGGCGACCCGCGTCACCAAAAAGTAGCTGTCGGGAGTGAGTGGAGGCGGCCCCGCTGGTTCGGGGCCGTTTCGTTTGTACCCGACTCGCCTGCGGCCGATAATTCAGCGCCAAAGAAATGGAATTCGAAAGTCTAATTGAGCGGAAGCGCGAACGTTTCGCCGAGCTCGAACGCGAGCTGGGTGAGCCCGCCTTCTTCGAGAACCGGAAACGTGCGAGCGAGATCATGCGTGAACACGCCGCGGTCAAGCAGATGCTCGCCCTCTGGGATGAGCACGCCGCGACGCGCCGGCAGCTTGAAGATAATCGCGAGCTGTCCTCGGCCGACGATGCGGAGATGGCGCAGATGGCGAAAGACGAAATTCCGGAACTGGAGAAACGCCTGGCCGTCCTGGAGCGCGATTTTCAAATTGCGTTGCTCCCGGCCGACGAAAACGAAAATCGGGACGCGATCATCGAGATTCGCGCCGGCACGGGCGGCAGCGAAGCGGCGATTTTTGCCGCCGATCTTTACCGGATGTATCACCGCTACGCCGAGACCGCGGGGCTCAAGATCGAGGACCTGGAATCGAGTCCGTCAGAGTTGGGCGGCTTGCGCGAAGCGATCTTCAAGGTCTCGGGCGAGAAGGTGTTTCAGCAGCTGAAGTTCGAATCCGGCGTGCACCGCGTGCAGCGGGTGCCGGCGACTGAAGCCCAGGGCCGCATTCACACCTCCACCGCCACTGTAGCCGTGCTGCCGGAAGCGGAGGATGTCGATCTTGATCTGAAACCCGAAGATCTGCGCATCGAGGTTTGCCGCGCCGGTGGGCCGGGTGGACAGGGCGTTAACACGACCGACTCGGCCGTGCAGGTCATGCACATCCCGACCGGCCGGATCGTGCGTTGCCAGGACGGCCGCAGCCAACAGAAGAACAAGGAAAAGGCACTCAGCATTATGCGGGCGCGCCTGCTCGAGGACAAACAGCGCGAAGAGGAGGCGAAATACTCCGCGCACCGCAAGAACCAGATCGGCTCCGGGGGTCGGGAAGAGAAGGTGCGCACCTACAATTTCCCGCAGAACCGGATCACCGACCACCGCATCGGGCTCACCCTCTACAATCTCGACCGCGTCATCGAAGGCGATCTTGGCGAGATGATCAGGGCGCTCCGGACGGCCGATCTGCAGGAGCGGCTCAAGGAGTCGGCGCTCACAGCCTAAACCGGGGAACCACGCCGCGTCTGGCGCGCGATTCTTCCTGTGTTTGTCTTCTTCTACAACCGGCTCGGCTGTATCGGCTCGATCCTGGTTTCCGTCGTCGGCACGCTCCTCCTGCTCGCGCTCATGCGCGGCTGTGGCGGCAATCTCGGTTCCGGTTGGTAGTCCGGAGTGGTCGGTGGCACAACCAGCGAGGAGGAACGGCGAAGACAGAAGGAATGAACTCGCGCGGCCACATCGAGTAGCTCAGAGACTCGCGATCTTTTCCGCCACTTCGGCCGGCTTCCAACCGTTCCCGCGCCAGATCTCCACGATCCGCCCCTCGCCGTCGACCAGCGCGGTGGCGAGTCCGTGCGAAATGGTGCCGCCTTCCGGTTGCACCAGCACGGAAAAGCCTTGGGTCAGTCGCTCGATCTCCGGCTTCTCTCCGGTCGCAAAATTCCAGACCGCCGGGTCAGCGCCTTCGTGGGTGGACGTTTGTTTCAGCACCTCGGGCGTGTCGAAATCCGGGTCGAACGAGATGCTGAGCAAGCGCGTCGTCGCGAGTGCTCCGGAACCGCCTTTGATCGCGCTTTGCAGCTCGCCGAAGTTTCGGTTCATCAGCGGACAGAAATTTGGGATCGGGCAGCGCGTGAAGATGAAGGTGAGCACGTACGGTCGGCCGCGAAACGTCTCCGCCGTGAGCTTCTCGCCCTGTTCGTTCGTGAATTGAAATGGCGGCATCATGTCGCCTGCTCGCAGGCGCAGCGAGGTCTCTGCGGCTGGCTTTGTTTCTGCTCGAACGGGAAGCTCCAGCTCGCGCGCGTGGATTTTCTCGATTCGGTCGATGAACGCTTCTGTCTCGGTCACCCGCAGGCGAAACGAAATTGCGTCGCCCACCTTCACCTCTTTCGCATCCGTCGGGTTCCTGAGGCTGAACGGCATCGTCATGGAGGGCATGTAATTCGGCACGGCTTCGTGCTCCACCTCGAGGGTGCGGCCGTCGGGCGAGAGGCCGCGCACCATCCCGCGCACCGTAAACTCTCGCGCGTTCTCCGCGGGCGTGGTCCCTTTGCCGCAGCAGGCAAGCAGCAGCGCGCAACCTAACGCCGCCAGGCGGCCGCAAATACATCGATAGCTGGTTCGTCCTGCCGGCCTTAAGGTCATGCTTCACTCAAGTCCGTCGTTACCGGACGTCCAATCGGAAATCCGCGGCTCTCTTGACCTGAATCAAGGCGCCCCTCCACCCCAAAGTCTAATCTTGCCCATGAGAAAAACATTGAGCCAATCACTAGCCATCTTCGCGCTCGGCTGCAGCAGCGCCCTGCTCTTCTCGCTCACCGGCTGCTCGAAAGCACCAGAAGTGCCGCCGAAAATTGTCGAGATCACCGCGGACGACAAGATGAAGTACAACATCACAGCAATTTGAGGTCGATCACGGGCCAGAAGGTCACCGTCACCCTGAAGAACATCGGCACGGCGCCCGAAAGCATCGATGGGTCACAACTTCGTCGCCCTCGAACAAGGGCGTGAACTGGACAAGTTTGTCGAGGATGCGTCCATGGATGCCGCGCACGACTACGTGCCGCCGGCATGGCCAAAGATGTGATCGCGGCACACGAAGCTGCTCGGGCCGAACGAAACCGACAGCGTCACTTTCACCGCGCCGTTTGTGCCCGGGAATTACGATTATCGTCTGCTCGTTCCCGGGCCAGCCACGCAAGGCATGAAGGGCGTCATGATCGTCAAGTAAACCGCAGCGAACCCAACCATCTCCTATGAAACGAAATCCACAACATCGATCGCGGTCTCGCCGCTGGCGGCCGTGCTTCGCGACGTTCACCGGTTGCGATCAGAAATCGAGCACAGCCAAAAACGAGCGCGCGGCCAACGCCGAAGCCTCCTACGTCGCTCCGGGCGAGAAGGACGAGTATTACCTCTTCTATTCCGGCGGACATTCCGGGCAGGTCTTTGTCGCGGGCATTCCGTCGATGCGTCACATCGTGACGATCCCGGTCTTCGCGCCCTATCCGGCGACCGGCTACGGCTTTGACGAGGAATCAAAGAAGATGATGGGCGACTACACCTGGGGCGACGTGCATCACCCCGCGCTCTCGCAGACGGCGTCGCAATACGACGGCCGCTGGCTCTTCGTGAACGATAACGCGAACAACCGCGTCGCGCGGATCGATCTGCGCGACTTCAAGACGCGTCAGATCCTCGGGCCGATCCCGAACTCGAGCGGCAACCACGGCTCGTCGTTTGTGACCGAGAACACCGAATATCTGCTGGTCGCGTCGCGTTTCTCGGTGCCGCTGCCGAAAGGCCGCGTCGCGGATCTGAAAGACTACGCGAAGGAATTCAACGGGATGGTGAGCGCGCTAAAGGTCGATCCGCAAACCGGCGAAATGAGCGTGGCGTTCCAGATTCTGACGCCGCCCTTCGATTGGGATCTCGCCTCCACCGGCAAAGGGCCGAGCAGCGGCTGGGCATTCTGGACTTCCTACAACACGGAAATGGCTCACGAGGTTCTGGAAACGAACGCGTCGCAGAAGGATCGCGATCTACAGCGCGATCGTGAATTGGAAGGCCGCCGCGCAAGCTGTCGCGGAAGGCAAAGCGCAGATGATGGACGGCGTGCCGGTGCTCGATCCGGCGAAAGTGCCGGGCATCATGTATTTCCTGCCGATCGGCAAATCGCCGCACGGCATCGATGCCGATCCGAGCGGCAAGTGGATCGTCTACGGCGGCAAACTCCAGCCGTCGACCACGGTCGTCAACTTCGAGAAGCTGCAGGCGGCGATCACGAACAAGACGTTTGACGGCGATTCCGCGGCGTGCCGATCATCAAATACGAAGCCGTCGTGGAAGGCGAAGTGCCGGTCGGCCTCGGCCATTGCACACGCAGTATGACGGCAAGGGCAACGCCTACACCTCGATGTTCATCGATTCGAACATCACGAAATGGAAGCTGCCGCCGTGGACCGATGACGAGAAGCAAGGACATGAACAAAGTCGTGCTCGACAAGGTGCCGACGCATTTCAGCACCGGCCACTTGGTGGTCGCGGGCAGCGACACGGCGAAGCCCTACGGCAAGTGGCTCGTCGCGATGAACAAGCTCTCGAAAGGCCGCCATGTCAACGTCGGTCCGTCCCAGCCCGAGTCGAGCCAGCTGATCGATATCTCGGGCGAGAAGATGAAGATGATCGCCGAGGCCTACACGGAGCCCGAGCCGCACTTCGCCCAGATCCTGAAGGTGAGCGAGGTTCAGCCGATTGAGGTTTATCCGAAGGCGGAGAACAAGGACCCGCACGCCGTTTGGGAGAAGGAGCAGACCGGCGTCACGCGCAACGGCAATCAGGTCAACGCGAAGGTGATCGCGGTGCGCAGCCGCTTCGTGCCGGACCGGATCGATGCGCAGGTCGGCGACGAGCTGACCGTCCACGTCACGAACGTCGAGCAAACCGGCGACATGATTCACGGGTTCGGCGTGAATCGAGCACAACATCAACATGGTGATGGATCCGGGCGAAACGAAGACCTTCAAGATCAAGCTGACGAAGCCGGGCGTGTTCCCGTTCTACTGCACGAACTTCTGCTCCGCGCTCCACCAGGAAATGCAGGGTTACCTCGTCGTCGCGAAACGCGGGCCAGCCGCTCGCAGGCGCCGTTTATACAAGCGCTTCCGGCGGCGCTCCGCCGGCCCGCCGCGAGCGGAACTTCCTGCCAATCCGGTCGCAACGCCGCCGACTAATCCCGCGTCCGCCACGCCGACGCCCTAACGATACGTTGTCGCGACGGCTGGAGGTTCCATCCCTTCCAGCCGCCCGACGCGACGCAAAACTCGATGGCCCATCAAGATCGCCGATCTGCTCCGGCAGCGAGTTCCGCTTCCTCGCGCGAGCCGCTCAATCTCTGGTCGCGCCTGCTCCTGCTCGCGGCGGCCGCGTCAGCATTGGCGCGGCGCTCTTCTTCCCGCTCTGGAAGATGCACCTCGTCGCGCCGCAATATTCCGGACGGCCTCGATCTCTACATCTACTGCTACAAAATCGAGGGCGGCGGCCTGAACGGCCAGCACCTCGTCGAGATCAACAATCTCAACCACTACATCGGGATGAAGGCGATCGAGCAGGCGGACTTCCACGAGATGAAGCTGGATGCCGTTCGTCTTCGGCTTGATCATCCTCCTCATCCTGCGCGCCGTCGTTTTCGGCCAGATGGCAAACCTGGTCGATCTCTTCGCGCATCTACTGCTACTTCGGCGTCTTCTCGATCGGCTCGTTCTGGTACCGGCTCTACGAGTACGGGCACAATCTCGATCCGAAGGCGCCGATGAAGATCAAGCCGTTCACGCCGCTGCTCATCGGCGTGAAACAGATCGCGAATTTCCGCGAATCCAGCTTACCCGATGCTCGGCGCCTATCTGCTCACGTTTTCCGTCCTGCTGATCGTGATCGCCGGCTGGGTCTCGCGAAAGGAACAGCCCGTATGAAAAGCGTTCTCGCGCTCCTGCTCGTGCATCGTGCTCCGTGCCTGCGACTGCGCCGCGCCGTCCACGCTCGCAGGAGCGCATCGATGCCGCCGCGCCTAACGACACCATCACGCGTCGAAGCCGGCGTCCACGCCGGCCCGATCGTCATCAACAAACCGCTCACGCTCGTCGGCAGCGGCGCACGCCGAAATCCGCGGCAACGGCAGCGGCAAGACCGTCCACATCGCGGCCGACGACGTGACGCTGCAGCGGACTCCGCATCACCGGCTCCGGCCTCAATCTTTTCGATGACGACGCGGCCGTTTTCGTCACCGGCAACAACGCCGTGATCGAGGACAACGACATCGCCGACTCGCTCCACGGCATTTATCTGAAGAAGGTCAAGAACGCGCGCATCATCGGCAATCGCATCGCCGGCAGGACGACGCTGCCGGTCTCGAATGAGCCGGTCGAGAAAGGCATCGGGCAGAGCGCGGAGAACTGCGACACCGACGCTCGTCGCCAACCGCCGCGGCAACGGCATTCACCAGTGGAACTGCGAAGGGAACCTGATCGCCGGCAACGAAATCAGCGACGCGCGCGACGGCATCTATTTCTCGTTCACGAACAACTCGCCGCGTGGAAGACAACCTCATCCACCACGTCCGCTACGGGCTGCACTACATGTATTCGAACGACAACGTTTTCGTGAACAACACCTTCACCGAAAACGCGGCCGGCGCCGCCATCATGTTCTCGAACGGCCTCGACGGTGCGAAACAACCGCTTCGTCAACAACCGCGGCCTTCGCGCCTACGGCCTCATCTTCCAATCGACCGACCACAGCCGCCTCGAACAGAACGAGATCACGCAAAACGCCGTCGGACTTTCGTTCAATCAGTGCAACGGCAACCGCGTCGCCGGCAATCGCGTCACGCAAAATTACATCGGGCTGCAGTTCGGCTCGAACTCGGACGACAACCATTTCACCGAAAACGTCTTCGCGCGCAATCTGCACCCGGTCGAGACCGGCGTCGCGGAAGGGACCGGCAACAAGTGGGCGGTCGACGGCGTCGGGAATCGATGGGACGGCATGACCGAGTTCGACCTCGATCACGACGGCATGAACGATCTGCCGCATCGCGAGCTCGATTTGTTCGGCGTGCTTGCGGCGCGATTTCCCGGCGGTCGCATTTCTCTCCGACAGCCCCGCGCTCAAGCTCCTGCGCTTCGCGCAGCAACGCGCGGCCCTGCCGGGCCTGAGTTCGATCGAAGATCCCTCGCCGCTCACGAGCCGCTTCTGGAGTATCGCGGGCGCAACGCGCGGCGCAGACGCCTTACGCCCGACCGCGCAGGCGGGCACCGCACAATGATCGTCGCCGGACAACCTGCAGAAAGTCTACGGCCGGAAAGTCGGTGCTCCGCGGCCTGTCGCTCGCGCATCGCAGCCGGGTGAGCTGACTTTGCTCGTCGGCTCCAATGGCGCCGGCAAGAGCACCACGATGAAAATCCTTGCCGGTCTTGCGCGCGCGGATGCCGGCAGCGCGTCGATCTGCGGCCACGACATCGCCACGGCCGCGTCATCGCGGCGCAGCGCTCGCTCTCCTACTTCCCGCAGAACCCGCAGTTTCATCCGCGGCTCAGCTGCCTCGACGTCCTGAAATTCTACGCGCGATTGCGCGGCGTCGACACCTCGCGCTGCGGAGCGCTGCTCGACCAGGTCGGCCTCGCCGATTCGGCGCACGAGCGCACCGGCGCGCTTTCCGGCGGCATGCGCCAGCGGCTCGGCCTCGCGCTGCTCCTTCTGCCGGACGCGCCCGTTCTGCTCCTCGATGAGCCGGGCTTGAGTCTCGATCCCGGCTGGCGCACGCGCCTGCAGGAAATCCTGCGCGACGAAGCGGCGCAACGGGTGCGCGATTCTCGTCACCACGCATTTGATCGCGGAGTGGAACGGCATCGCGGATCGCTGCCTGCTCTGCCGCGACGGGCCGGATCGAACGCGAGATCGATCCCAACGATCTGCCGCACAATTTCGACGATCACCAAACACCGCTCGCAGACGCACCGCTTCCGCATGCTCACGCACCCGCAGTTGCTCGATGAACACCGCCTTGCCACTGTCGTTTGATCCCGCCCCGCTCCGCGCGGTGCTGCTGCGCGAAGTTCGCGGCTCGCTCACGAGCCGCTACTTCCAGGTCTTCTGCGCGCTCTGCGCTCGCCGGCGGCATCGCGGCCATCGCCTTCGCCGAAGAAAGCAGCACGGCCGCGCTCTTTCTCCTGCAGCTCGCGCTCTACTTCGTCTCGCTTTTCGCGCTGCTCCTCGGCGTGAACAGCGCGCGCGCCGAAAGCCATGAGTGGCCGCTGCTCTTTGCCCAGCCGGTGCCGCGCAGCGCCTTTGTCATCGGCAAATTCCTGGCGCTCTCGCTCATCTTCGCCACCGCGCTCATCCTGCTCTTTCTCCCCGCCCTGATCTCACCGGCACGATCCTTCCAGCTCCTCAGGCTCTATCTTTTCACCCTCGAACTCACCGCCGTTTTCGTGGCGCTCGGCCTCGCCGCCGGTTTTCTCGCGCGCGAACGGGTGCAGGGGCTCATTCTCGCCGTCGCCGCCTGGCTCTTTCTCCTCGTCGGCTTCGATCTGGTCGCGCTCTTCGGCGCGCAACTGGCCACTGCTGCAAAAGGTGCCCGATCTCTGGGTTGGCCTCGTCATGTTGAACCCGCTCGATGCCTTCCGGATCCAGGCGCTCTTCGCGATGGAACAGATCCCGGCCGAAGCCGCCAACAAAACGCCGCTCGCCGCCTGGTGGCTCGCGCATGCCGGGCTGTGGTTCAGCCTGCTTTGTCCCGTCTGGATCGGCGCTCTCCTTTTCGTCACCACTCGCCGGCTCGCGCGCTGGGAGGATTGACCATGGCCGCCAAATTCAAACGCCTCGATGTCCGACAACTCCTCGCCAGCGGGATCGAACCGCTGCCGGAAATCCGCAAACGCGTCTCCGCGCTCGGGCCGGATCAGGGCATCACGATCATTGCTCCCTTTCTGCCTTCGCCGTTGATCGAACTGCTGCAGGGCGAAGGCTTCCTGTCGCGCGTCGAGCGCCAGCCGGACGGCGGCTGGGCCGTGCACTTTTCGCGCGACGAACCTTAGCGCGTTCGGTAGCCTCGCGGCGTGCTGGAGCAGTCGCGATTCAGGCAGGCCATCACCGAGAACACGCTGCGCAGCTGCCAGCTTTTCGTCGGCCTCCCGGCCGCCGACATCGAGATGATCGCCGCCATGGCCATGCCGAAGCATCTCGAAAAAGGCGATTACCTTTTCCGCGCCGGCGATTCTGCCGCCGGCTTCTATGTCATGCAAAAAGGCGCGATCAACGTCCATCGCGTCAGCGCCGCGGGGAAAGAGCAGGTCATCCATGTCTTCCGTCCGGTGGAATCATTCGCCGAAGCCGCGCTCGCGTCGGCCGGGGGTTATCCGGCGGACGCGCGCGCCGTCGCGGATAGCATCGTCCTGCTCATTCCGAAGGCCGAGTTCGTCGATCTCCTGCGCAATCGCCCCGAGCTCGCCCTGCGCATGCTCGGTTCGATGGCCAGCACCTGCGCGTCGTCATCGGGCTCGTCGATGACCTGATGCTGAAAGACATCGAAACGCGGCTCGCGAACTGGCTTGTGAAACGCTGCCGCGCACCGCTCCAGGAACGCCGCAAACAATCCAACTCGACGGCACCAAGCGCGTGCTCGCCGCCGAGATGGGCACCACCAGCGAAACGCTCTCGCGCACGCTGGCAAAATTCCGTGAGCAAAAACTCCTCCGCGTCACCGGCAACATCATCACCGTGATGCGGCCCGCGGCCCTGGAGAAACTGCTCCGCCGCAATCTGGGCGAAATCTAACCCAGCGGGTTACGGCGTCACCGGCGGAGGCGGCGCGGCGGGTGCGGGGGCGGGCGCCGCTGGCTTTTTCTTGGCCGCGGCCGCCGCGAGGCTGGCATCAACTTCCGCTGCCTCCATCGGATGGATCTGGTGGTAGTAGTCGTTCGACTTCGCCAGGTCCGTCTTCCGCATGAGCAACGCATCAAAGCGTTCGCGCCGGCTGAGCTCGTAAACCTTGTCCATCTTGATCGCGTCGAACGGGCAAACCTCGACGCAAATCTGGCAGCTCATGCAAACCGAGATGTCGATGTCGAACGTCGTGGGATACAACTGCGGCTTGCCGATGTAGTCCGGCTTCTTGTCCTTGCTCTTGATGATGTAGATGCACTGCGGCGGACATTCCTTTTCGCAGATCTGGCAGGCGACACAGCGCAGCCCGGCGTGTTCGTCCTCCCCGTCAAAAATGAGGAACGGGAAGTTGCGGTAGTTCTCCGGGAGCGGCGCGCGCTCCTCCGGATATTGCACCGTCGTCATCCGGTCCTCCTCGAAATAGCTGCCGACGAAATTCCGCGCCGTCACCGCCATGCCCTTGAGAATCCCGGTGCCGATCATGTTTGGTGCAGATACGCCGTCGGCGAGATGATTGCAAAGGCGCGGAAAAGCATCGTCGCGAAAAACACGTGGGGCCACGGTCTCTACCTCGTCTTTTCCAAGACCGAGTCCGCGGCAGGCTTCGCCCTCGATTTGTGCGACATGATGGTGCAGACAAATGGGCGGAGCACCACCTGCCCGCAGAACTCAACCTACGCATCGGGTTGCACGCCGGTCCGGTTTACGTCAGTCTCGACCCCGTCACCCGGACGCGCACCTTTTCGGCACACACGTCAGCCACGCCGCGCGCATCGAACCGATCACGCCGCCCGGTCAGGTTTACGCGAGTGAATCTTTTGCAGCCCTCGCAGCTGCCCAGGAGGCGAAGGGCTTCGCCTGCGATGACGCGGGGCAGGTTCCGATGTCGAAAGGCTGCGGAACTTTTCCGACCTACAGCGTGCGGCGCAGTGCAAAGCGCGTCAGCGATCGACTTCGCCCATGACGACGTCGATGCTGTCAAGGATTGGCGCTTGGTCGCAGATGACGTAAAAGACGATGCATCGCATGGCAAACGAATCCGCCGGCAAATCCCAAAGTCGCGGCAAAATACGGCGAGATTTTTACGGACTCCTCGCGCATTACTTGTCGCTTTCTATCCGGCCAGGCGATCGGGTTTTAGAGATCGGCCGAGCCAACGCCGAGCTCGAGCGTTGCTTTAGCAACTACCAGGCATCTCCGAGAACGTCGGAAGGGCCCCCGCTGAGTGAAGCGGATTACGTGCTTTTAAACGGCACGATCCAGAGGGTGCCCGACATCCAAGAGCTGCTCGCGGGAATACGCGCCGGAATTTCAGATCGCACCCGGCTTGTGGTGGTCTATTACAGTGCGCTTTGGAAGCCGCTCATCTGGCTGGCCACGCGCTGGAAAATGCGCGCGAGCACACTCGAGGAGAACTGGGTCGCGCACGAAGACATCGATAATCTGCTTACCCTCACAGACTTTGAGAGCGTCCGCCGCGACGCAAAAATTCTTTGCCCGCTCCCGATCCCGTTATTGGCCCATTTCCTCAACCGGTATGTGGCGCCGCTGCCCGGCTTCCGCAATTTTTGCGCGGTGAACATTCTACTCGCCCGGCCGCTTCCGCTTGCCCCGGCCACGGAAAAGCCCTCGGTCTCCGTCGTCGTGCCCGCACGGAACGAATCGGGTAACATCGCAGACATTCTCCGGCGCTGCCCCGCGATGGGGCCGAACGATGAATTGATCTTCGTCGAAGGTAATTCGACTGATGACACGTGGCAGCGCATCCAGCAGGAAGTGGGGAATTACCGCGGGCCGCTGCACATCGTTACCGCTCGCCAGAGTGGGAAAGGAAAAGGGGATGCGGTGCGAAAGGGCTTTTCGCTCGCCACGCGCGATATTCTGATGATCCTCGACGCCGACCTCACGGCGCCGCCGGAGGAACTGCCAAATTTTTATCGAGCGATCGTCGAGGGCAAGGGCGAATACATCAACGGGAGCCGACTGGTTTATCCGATGGAGAAACGCGCGATGCGCTTCTTCAATCTCCTCGGGAACAAAGCGTTTGCACTGGCTTTCTCGTTTGTGCTGGGGCAGCGCTTCAAGGACACCCTCTGCGGCACCAAGGTCATCTCGCGCGCGAACTACGAGCAATTGGCCGCACATCGCAGCTTTTTTGGAGAGTTTGATCCGTTTGGCGATTTCGACCTGATTTTCGGTGCGGCCCGCCTTGGACTCAAAATCGTCGAAATCCCGGTGCATTATCGCGAGCGCACCTATGGGGAGACGAATATCAACCGTTGGCGCGATGGCGCCATTCTCCTGCGCATGCTCACTTTCGCCGCGGCGCGCATAAAGTTCATCTGAAAATGACGAATCACGCCGCGGTTTCTGAGGATTACGCCCGCGATCGGGAACTAACGTTACGGAATCGAGAGCGCCTGACGAACAACCGGAATCTGCTCTACTGGTATGAGCAACTGTATCGGGAGCAGTTTCGTGGTTTGGGCGAAGTCAGCCGACTGCGCGTCCTGGAGATCGGCAGCGGCGTTTCGCCGTTGACGCGGTTTTATCCAACTGTCGAAACAAGTGATGTGCTCGAGCTCGATTATCTTGACTACGTTTTTGATTGCCATGAGATCCAGCATCTGGGCCGCATCGCGGATGGCAGCCTGGACGTCATCACGCTGACCAACGTGCTGCATCATTTGCGACGCCCGATTGATTTCCTGCACGGCGCTGCAGAAAAGCTGAAACCTGGCGGCCTTTTGATCGCCACTGAGCCTTACTTTTCCTGGGTTTCTACTCTGATCTATCGGCATCTGCATCATGAGCCGGTGGATTTCGAGATTGAAACCCCTGAGTTAGCTGAAGTGCGCGGACCGCTCTCGTCGGCGAACGAAGCTCTACCCTGGTTAATTTTTACACGGCCGAGCTGGCGCCAGCGCATCGAGGAGGATTATGTATTCGAGCGCGAACCGTTTCGCCCGTTTACCGCGCTAGCCTATTTCGCGACCGGTGGGATTTCGCATCGTCTGGGAATACCGCACGTGCTCTACCGAATCTTTTTTGCAGTCGATCTGTTCTGGAGTCGGCTTTTCCCAAGGATAGGGGCGTCCTTCTTCACGATCACACTCCGGCGCAAGTAGCTGGTCCCGGGTCGCAAGTTCGCATGATTCCTAATGCGGTAGAATCGTCAGGCCCGAAACATCGCAGCGTCCTGCAGAGGTGGCTGCCGTGGTTCCTGCTTCTGGTCGTTATCGCCATCATCTCGGCCGGCGTTTATCGCAAAGCATACACGGCGAAGGTGCCGCCAGTCTTTGATGCCTTTGAATATTACGTGAAAGCTTTCGCCGTCTGGAACGAGGTCGAGGCGGGGCATCCGGAACGCGTCTTTTCCCTGCCGCCGCATGCCCGCCCCCCCGGCTCCGCCGTGATCAACATGCCGTTCGGGTTTGCGGACGCGCGCCACGATTTCAGGAAGTTCTTTTTTTACAATATCATGATGCCGGTGTGGATGTGGGGAGCGGCGGCTGCGCTCCTTCTGATCCCCCTGGTGCGCGGGCTTTCCGGCCGCTGGCTGGCGGCTGCCACCCTCGGATCGCTTATGTCGATGCCGATGTTTTATCAGATGGAATATAAAGAGGGGATCGCGCGCTCTTACGCCTGGGGTTTTCAGGATTGCGTAGTGGCTGCGCTGGCCGCGTTGGCCTTGGCGCTCTTGCTGGCTAGTGTGCGGCAGCATCGGCTCTTGATGAGCCTGCTGGGGGGATTTCTCGCAGCCTGGACCGTTTTCGTTAAGCCGGTGGGCTTGCTCTTGATGCCACTCATTTTTGCGCATTGGCTTGTGGAAGTAGTGATCCGGCACTGGCCTCTGGCTGCCGCCTGGCGAGAGAGTAATGGTCGCATTCGACGTTACCTGGGGATTACAGGGATCACGCTGCCCCTCCTGTTTCTGGCGGCGGATATGATAAGTTTTCGTTCTCCCTACCTTTCGAAAGAAAACTGGAACTTCGCGACCAAAGGACAGCAACTGCTGTTGGAATTGCTGTCAGGATGGGGGGCAAAGGTGTACCTCAGCGAGATGCAATGGGGGATGGGTTACCTCTGGTTCACGATCCTCGCGCTCGGAGTTCTCTGGAGCTTGGTCATCCTTGGGCGGTTGCTTTTCCTGTTTCGATTCGAGCTACGAAATCTGCGGTGGGTCGCTGCCCTACTCGCTTTAAGCGTTGGTATGCTGTGGTGGATCGTAATGGCGGGACCGCTTGCTCGATATCTGTACCCCTTTCAACTTTGTTTTCTCGTGATCATCCTACCCCCGATGTGGGAAGCGGCGCAGCGAAAACTCGGGCCGGTCTGGAAGGGCGCGCTCAGTGCGGGCTTATTCGCCGCGCCCATCCTTCTCGCCGTTTTGCTCTGGGCGCGGCAGCCGTCCGAACGGCTCCAGCACCTCTTTCGCCTCAACTTGTCTACGGGCGGTCATGAGTATTGCATCGATGCGGCACAAACTCTTCTCAAGCACGTCCATCCCGAGGCAGAGTTCATTCCCATCTATAAGCCCGAGATGAGCTGGATAATTGGGGCAATGGAATCCTGGCACCGGGCGCAGAAATTGGAAGATGCGACGGTCCCCGATCTGGCCGCCTTTTGTCCGCTCGATTGGTCTCGAGGGATTCTGGTGCGACGAAAGGATCTAATGAAGAGCGAATTCATCGTCTTTGAGCCTCTGCCCAATCCAGAGGCGATTCTCGCGATGAAAACGGTTCCCACTGCTGATCTGGAATCACAGTTGCTCACCGCGTGGTTCGGCCAACTAACGCCTAAGGAAGGAGTGCAGAAACTGCAAGGCGGCGAGTTGCACATCTTGCAAATCACAGACCGCGTAAAGCTCGATGAAGCCTTCCGCCGCTGGATGGCCACCTACCAGTTTCGGGCGGAATTTTATGCTGAGAACCAGAATACGAGCACGGACCGCCTACGAGCAGCGTTTGAAAAGAGCCCCTTGATTTACGCCTACCACATTGGCGGGCAGCCAGACATCCAACCAATGGTGCAGGCAGCAGTGGAGCAGACCGACGAAGGTTTGCTCGTCGAGGCGACTGGAACGGATGCGCAACTGCGGCTACCGAAAGTCCGCATTCCACCCGGCACGCGCTTGGCCTGTACGCGCACAACTGCATTCGCCGGTCAGCAACGGAGCAGAGATTTTTTGGTCATCGCGCGGTCCCGATGCTGGATATCACCACGACAGGCGTTTGCGCGAAGACACGGGTCGAGGCTGGAACGACCTTTTCTTCGAACTGCCGCACGGAGGCGAGGAGTTTGATCTGCGCTTTGATCCTGGCTGGGCAAAAGGGCGTTATATTTTGCGAAGCCTGGAGGTCAGAGCCATTCCCGACGGCGCCGGGCGCAATTGATTTGCGCCCCTTCAGCGGGTGACGCCCGGCACGTGCGTGACGGCTAATTTGTAGCCAGCCTCGGCCACGATAAAAGGAAGTAGGCGTTCCACAGCGTGCAAAACGCTGCCATCGGGCGGCGCCGGCTCGGCCGGATAGTCCTCCCATTGCAACCGTAGCTCCCGGAGTTTGTTCAGCGCGGCTGAGCGACCCCAGAAGAAGCTGCCAATCGGAAAATTGATGGCCTTCGGCAGCGGTAGAGAAATGTGCAGGCGCGTCGCGAGCGATTCGGCCAAGGGGCGATTTGCACCCCAGCCGATAACGTATGGGTCGTCGGGAAACACGAGTCCCAGTTCCGGCGAACTGTCCAAGGCGGCAAGGATCGTGTCCATCATGGAATGTTCGCCCCCAAGAGCATTCTCAAGCATAAAAATGCGCCAATACTCCACCATCGTCGGGTTCTTCATCCACACCGAGCGCTTCGTGTGAACATGGCCGATAAATTCGTAATTCCACAGTGCGCTGTCGGTCAGTCCGGTGAGTAATGCACCGATGTCGCGGCCGCGATTCGGCACCACCGTCACCTCAATTCGACCGCGACGATATGCCGCCCAGTGGCGACGCGCCTCTTCCGCGTCAACGTGCTCTGGCAGCGTGATAAATAAATCGACGAACGTTGTGTTGGTGTTGAGGCGCTGGCAAAGGTCCTCCACCAATTCCGGATAGAAGGCGTGTATGTGCAAGGCGGCTCGACCGCGTTTGACCGGCGCGTAATTCGCCCCCCCCGGCTCGATCACGCGCAGCTGCCACGGTCCCTTGGGACGTTCCGCCAAGATGTAATGCGCGAGCGGATCACGCCCGAGCCCGCCTTGGAGCTCATCATAAATGCCAGGATGAAAACCGGGAAACGGCTTGCGCGGACCTACCCTGCTCGCCCAAACGCGAACGTACCACCGCGCGAGATCCTCCGGCCTGACTCGGCGCATGGCGGAGCCAACGAAGTCCGGTTCCAGAATATCGCTTCGCTCAATTACTTCGCGGTCGGCAATCTCCTGTCGTTTGGCCAGGCACACTTCGCCCGCCATTTGTTCGATCGCCTCGATGTATTTCTGGAGATCGAAAAAACGCTCAACTAGTGCGCGGTTACGCTCACCCACTTCCGCCCGCCAGCCTGGATCCTCAAGCATCCGTTGCACGAGCTGCGCAGCCGCTTCGACGTCGAGATAGGGCGCCACGCAATGCCGAACCACCGGATCTTCCTGCAAGATCTCCACCGTGCCCGTGCCGCCCTCGAAACAGACTACCGGCAGGCTGGCAGCCATCGCTTCCTGCGCGACCAGGGGGAACGGATCAAGGCGCGAACTAAGCAGAAAAACGTCAGCCTGTGCGTAGACCAGCTGAGGCTGAGACACCGCAGGAACCACGGAAAAAGCTTCCCTATATGGTTCCATCTTCCGCAGCTGATCGGCCAGATAGACTGAGTAGTGAGAATCGTGGTCAGGGTCGAATCCTTCGCCCACCCAGACAAAACGCACCGTCCGCGCATCATTACGCGAGAGCACCTTGCGGGCGCAGGAAAAGAACAGGTCCACCCCTTTGCGCATCTGGATCGAACCCATCCCGATCACGAGCAAAGCCTTCTCCCATCCCGGAGGCCGTAATGCTGCCCGGATGTTTCGCTCTTCCTGCTCGAGGGCCGAAGGCGACTTCTCGGGACCGGGAATGGAACAGAGACCCTGCGGCACCACCCGTGTTCTCGAGGCCGACAGCTCCGGAAGGTGCGCCAGCGCGTCGTCCTGCACCAGCTTCGCGGGGAAAACGGTCAAGCCGGTGTGCAAGATCACCTGACGCATCTTGTCCAGTGGACGCGTGTAGGCCATGAATTCGTGGACCAGGCTGACGATCGGAATGTCGTGGCGTGCCAGCGGGCCGGGCACCGGATAGGATTCGACCGAGTTGACGACTGCGAACTTCAGGGACGTCCTCTGAGTGAGGACCGCCAGCCCATAAATTAAGCGCAAAATCATCCAGCAGCTGTCCCTCCGGATTGACTACAAAGGCGCTCTCCTGCCGGAAAGCATCCACCAGGGGACCGCCTCGCAGCATCAAGCTGATCACGTTGTAATCCTTCGCGAAATGAGCTGCCAGGTTAAGCGCAATGGTAGGCGCGCCAGTGCGCGAGGCGTCATGGCTCACGATCAGCACGCTCTCTTTGGTGGGATCCAGTCGGGCACAATTGTCCGGGAGAAACCGAATCCATTCCGGTAACTGCCACTCGTCATCTGCCAACCAACCGTTCGTCAGGATGGAGGCTAGCGATGTGGCCCTCCCCTCAGGATTAGGCGCCGCCCTTCACTTAACCGCCGAAAGACAAAATGATGCAGCGGCTCGAGCTGGGCACGGCCGATGTCTTCGTAATGGCTGCGATACCACGCGCCGTCGAAATCGGGATGAGGATTGTAACCGTTCTTAAAGCCCACTCCCAGATAGTGAGTGAGCGGATCCATTTCGCCGGTGGCCGCCTTGAAATAGCGGTCCAGATACCATTTCACGTCGAAAAGCGGGTGCGGGTCATAACCCTTACGCCAACCGACCGTTCGAAAGTGTTCCCACGGCGTAACCCCGGCGTCTTTCACCTCTGGGTGTCGTTTTAGGTAGTAGCTTCCGCTGAATAGCCTCGGTGCTAGGGCGGGCTCTGCCACTACCTGAGGTGCAACTCCTATTTCAGAATGGTCTAGCTCCGTCGGCTCCGCGCGCAGTACCCGTCGGTTTCGCGCGTAGCGGAGCCGGCGCTTCTTGGCCAAGCCGCTTGCGCAGTGAGCGCCCCAATCGTCGGAAAAAACCCACGTGCGCCGCCGTCGAACGCGATGGCCGCCAACGCCGAGAGGCTCGTCTCCACCAACTGGCCTGCCAGGAGTGCACCGAAACGATCGTCTCCTCCATCGCGGCCCTAACCGCCTCCCGTTCCGCCCTGACCGCCGCTATCCGCGCGTCGCGTGACGCAATTTCCTGCCGCGCTCTCTCGACCAATTCGCGGCTGTGCTCGCCGAGTCGTTCAATCTCGGTTGTCCGTGCGGCGAGCGCGACCTCCAAGGAGCCTATTCGCAGCTCGTAATCCAACCCCTGTTTGTCGAAGCGTTTTCGAAGGTCGAAAATCTCGCGGTCGACGCGGTCCAATTTTTCGCGCAGCTCCGCCGCCGACTTCTCCGCGTCCTCGCGACGCCGCTGCTCGTCCGCACGCGCGGACGCAAGTTCTTCTCCGGACGCCTGGCTCCGACGCAATTCTTCGGCCTGTCTCTCCAGATCCCCATTCCGCTGCGTCAGAGTGGCTTCCAGGTCCGTATGTGATCTTTCTTTCGCCGGAGTTCCTCTGCGTGCTTCTCCAGCTCTCGACCGCGCTCCACCAGAGTGGCTTCCAGGTCCGTAATGTGATCTGTCTTGCGCTGGAGTTCCTCTGCGTGCTTCTCCAGCTCTCGACCGCGCTCCACCAGAGTGGCTTCCAGGTCCGTAATGTGATCTGTCTTGCGCCGGAGTTCCTCTGCGTGCTTCTCCAGCTCTCGACCGCGCTCCACCAGAGCGGCTTCCTGCGCCTTCATGCGAGTGGCCTGTTCCTCGAAACGCTCTCTCTGCTGTAGAAACCGCGAAAGTCGGCTCCCCAGTTGCCAATACACTCGACGCACCTCGCCCGCGGCGGCCCCTTTCGCTTCCAGCTCCAGCAGTCGCCGAATCAGCGGCGGTAGATTGGCGCCGACTCCGAGCACGCCGAGCCCATTTCCGTGGTGGAACTCGAAGCTTGGATATTGCGCGCTCAGCTCGTCCCAGAGACGATAAACGCCGAAATCTCTCTCCCGCACACTGGTGTCGTGGAACAGCACCACGGCGCGTGACGAGAGCGTCGCGAACCAATGATCGAAATCGTGGCGAACCGCCTCGTAAGTATGAAGACCGTCGATGTGCAGGAGATCGATCGCACCGGTCGCGAACGAACGGCGCGCTTCATCAAACGTCGAGCGAATCAACCTCGAGAAATGACCATAATGTCTATCGTGATACGCAAGGAGCCGCTCGAAGACCTCTTCACCATAGAATCCCGCCTGCGGGTCGCCTTTCCAGGTATCGACGGCAAAACATTGAACCTCTTGCTCCAAAGCTGCGCCTGCCTGGCAAAAAGCGAGATACGAGTTGCCGCTGTGTGTGCCGAGTTCCACGAAGCGTTCCGGTTGCAGCGCCTCCATTATCCAAAAGGCAAACGGAATGTGTTCCACCCATGAGGCAGGTGGTTCCAAGCGCGCTGGTTCCTCTAACGCCACTTGCGAAACCAGACCGTCGAACAGCGAAGCGGCGGCAGGCGAAGGATAATTCGCTGATCTCAAGGGTGTCGGCGCAAGGGACTTCTGGCTCATCGTAAAGAGTTTCGACCAACGTTCCGCGGGTCTAGTTGGTCACCGCAGCCGCCTTACCGATCGACCTCGCCCATGACGATATCCACGCTCCCGAGAATCACCATCACGTCGGCCACGGTATGGCCGAGGCACATGTCTTCCAGGACCGTGAGATTGATAAAGCTGGGCGGCCGGACGCGGTAACGATACGGAGTCCCCGTGCCGTCACTGATCAGGTAGAAACCGAGCTCGCCCTTCGGCCCTTCGATGCGGCCATACGCCTCCCCCGCGGCCGGCTTGAACGCGCGGATCTTTACCTTCGGATTCATCACCGGACCCTCGGGGAGCTGTGCGAACGCCTGCTTCAGAATGCTGATGCTCTCGCGCATTTCGAGCGCGCGCATCATGAGGCGATCGTAGCTATCGCCGTGATCGCCGAGCGGCACGCGGAACTTGAAGCGCGGGTAAAATCCGTAGCCATCCACTTTGCGGATGTCGTAGTTGACGCCCGACGCGCGCAGCATCGGGCCGGTGATACCGGCGTTGATCGCGAGCGCGGCGCTGAGTTTGCCGATCTCCTGGGTGCGATTGATCACGATCTCGTTTTGCAGGATCAGCTTCTCGAATTCGTCGAGGAAACGCGGGAAGTCATCCACCACCTTCCGCGCCCGCGCGATCCAATCCGGCCCCGCATCCAGCCGGCAACCACCGAAGCGCATGTAATCACACATCATGCGCGAACCGGCGAGCGACTCGAAGAGGTCGAGGATCTTCTCGCGTTCGCGGAACGCATACATCAGCGGCGTGCCCCAGGCGCCCATGTCGCTGAGGAGGAAGCCGAGGAGCGAAGCGTGATTCTGCAGGCGCGTCAGTTCCGCCAGGATGACGCGCAGATACTCCGCCCGCTCGGGGACCTCGATCCCGGCCAGCTTTTCGACCGCGAGCGCGTAGCCCCAGTTATTGGTCATCGAGCAGAAGTAATCGAGCCGATCCGTGTAGGGCATCGTGCCGAGATAGCTGGTCGTTCGCCGATCTGCTCGTGGTTGCGGTGCAGGTAACCGAAGACCGGCTTGAGTTTCATCACGACCTCGCCATCGAGCGCGACGTTCATCCGGAAAACACCGTGGGTGGACGGATGCTGCGGACCCAGCGAGACCTCGAGCAGCTCGCCGTCGAGCCGCGAAGTCATCGTCCGCGGCGGCGCGGCGGGCAGCGGGTCGAGCGTCGTGCTCATGGCTGCGCGGTCAGCTGCTCGGCGCCGTCGAGTGGCAGGACGCGCGCGGTAATGCTGCTTCGCTCGTTCCAGCACTTCGTCGTGCGGTGTCGGCTCGTATTCGAAGTCGTCCGGCGGGCGATAATCCTTGCGCATCGGGTAATCGACGAATTCATCCCACATCAGGATGCGGCGGAGATCCGGATGGCCGTCGAAGCGGATGCCGTAGAGATCGTAAATCTCGCGTTCCTGCAATTCCGCGCTCCGGTATATCGGCGTCAGCGACGGCAGATGCACGGCGTTGGCCCGATCTGCGGTGCGGAGGCGAACGACGACCGGGCCGTGTTTCAGCTCGATCGAGTAGAGGTGATAGACCGCCTCCAGATATCCGGGAATCGTCTCCTCCTGCGTCTCTTCAATCTCTCTCTCCTCGCCCTCGACGATCGTTTTCACCTTCACCTTTTTCGTCACCGTGCGATCGAGCCAGTCAACGCCGGTGACGTTTGAGCAAAGGTCGAGGCGCAGCGCCGGATCATCGCGCAGGAACTGCGACGACGGCGGTCGCGTGCTCGCGATCGAGCAGCAGCGAAGGCTGATTGGCGGGGCTGCCGTTGGCGATGATTTCCAGGCGCGCGCCCGGGACCGCCGCTTCGACGCGCGCCTTGATTTCTTCGAGCGACTCCATCGCTGTCTACGTCGCTGCAATTTCCGGCGGACGGAAGATGTCGGGATTGCTCGGCGGCTCGAGATCGTGCGCGCCAAACGCCGGCACGGGAAACTCGCTCACCTGCGTCCGCTCGAGGTGATCGGCCTTGCCGGCGCCGGTCAGTTTCTGGTCCTCGATCTTGCGCTGCAATTCCATGAATGCATGGAGCAACGCCTCCGGGCGCGGCGGACATCCGGGAATGTAAACGTCCACCGGAATGTAGCGGTCGATCCCTTTCAAGACGTTGTAGCCCTGCTTGAACGGTCCGCCGGAGATCGCGCACGCCCCCATCGCGATCACGTATTTCGGATCGGGCATCTGGTTGTAAAGTCGGACCACTTGCGGCGCCATTTTCTTGGTCACCGTGCCGGCGACGATGATCAGATCCGCCTGCCGCGGCGACGGCCGGAAAACCTCGCCGCCGAAGCGCGCCAGGTCGTATTTCGACGCCGCGGCGGCGATCATTTCGATCGCGCAACAGGCGAGGCCGAACTGCAGCGGCCAGATCGAATTCTGCCGGCCCCAGTTATAAAGGTCCTGCATCGAGGTCACGAAGATGCCCTGCTTCTTCAGCTCGCTCCGCAGCCCTTCATCCATTGCTGTCGCGCCCTTCATTTACCTTCCCCACTGTAGACACCCTTTGCCCCAGGCCCAAACCAGTCCTTCGATCAGCAGCAACAGGAACACGAGAATCGCGATGAACGCGCCCACCGGCAGCCCGGTAAACGCGACCGCAAACGGGACCAGAAAGACCGCCTCGACGTCAAAGATCAGGAAAATGATGCAGTAGAGATAATACTGCGAATGGAACTGGACCTGCGCTTCGCCGAGCGACTCGATGCCGCACTCATAAGTCGCGTTCTTCCGCACCCCCGGCTTGGGCGGTTGAAAGAAATGCCGCCAGCACCACGCCAGCGCCAGGGGCCCGAGCGGAAAGAGCAGCGCCACGCCGACGAAGATGATGAGGAAGAAATACGGATTCGGCGTCATCAGGCCGCACATTCATTCACATCCGCCGCCAAATTGCGCGGAAAATTTCTCCCGGCCGTGGAATCGGCCGAGTTACACGGGGATCTCAATATCCAGCGCGCGGAGGATGGCGTTTCCGTTTTCATCCTCCGCCGGGAAGCCCCATCAGGAACAAGCGCGCATTTGGCCGGCCACAGGTCTCGCCGATCTCGCGGAGCTTGAAGACTGAGATTTTCTTGCGTCGCGGTGCAGCGGCCGCTTTTCTTGGCGCGTGCCCGGTGCCTTTCTTGATCAGATCTTCGTCCAAGCCAAGGCACTGCTCCTCTCGCTCCTTTCGAACGCCCCTGAATGGCTGACGCAGATCGCGGATGCGCTCATCAGCATCGCGGCGGTGCTGGGCGTTTTCCTCACGCTCTTCGCCCTTATGTCGGTGATGGAACGCAAGATTCTCGCTCGCATCCAGAATCGCCTCGGGCCGAATCGCGTCGGACCATTCGGTCTCCTCCAGCCGGTCGCGGACGGGATCAAACTGCTGATCAAGGAAGACATCGTCCCCGCGCGCGCCGACAAGCTGGTGCACTTTCTCGCCCCCATCATGGTGGCGGCGCCGACGATCCTCGCCCTCGGGGTGATTCCCTACGGTCGCAACATGACGCCCTTTTCGATCGACGGCGGCATTCTGTTTTTCTTCGCCGTCAGCTCCGGAACCGAGCTCGCCGTTTTCATGGCGGGCTGGGGCAGCAACAACAAGTTTTCCATGCTCGGAGCGATGCGCGCGATTGCGCAGATGGTCAGCTACGAGTTGCCGCTGATCATCTCCGTCCTGCCGGTTGTGATGGTCGTGGGCTCGCTTTCCCCCGACGCCATCGTGGAGGCGCAAAGCGGCTATTCCCTGGGCGTGATTCCGCATTGGTTCGTCGTCACACCGTGGGGCTTTGCGTCGTTTCTCCTCTTCTTTGTCGCGGGCCTGGTGGAGTCGAACCGCACGCCTTTCGATGTGCCGGAAGGCGAATCCGAGATCGTGGCCGGCCACATGACGGAATACTCCGGGTTCAAATACGCCATCTTCTTCCTCGCGGAGTATTTCGGGATGTTCGCGGTCAGCGGGCTGGCGATCACCCTCTTCCTGGGTGGCTGGCACGCGCCGTTTGCATTCCTGCAGTTCATCCCGTCGTGGGCCTGGTTCTTCGGGAAGCTCGGGGTGCTGCTCTTTGTTTTCGTCTGGCTCCGCGGCACACTGCCGCGCATGCGCGTCGATCATGTCATGAACTTCGCCTGGAAGTTCATGCTGCCGATGGCGTTCGCCTGCGTCATCGCAGCCGCCGTCTGGCATTATCAGGCGCGGCATCTGGCCGGCTGGCTCTGGTCGCTCGCCGTCGTCGCCGTCGTTTACTTTGGACTCTCCCGGCTGATGGAGACGCGCAAACGATTCGCGCCCCGCATCTACCGCTTTGCGGAATGAACATCGCCGCCTTCACGGTGATCGCGATCATCACCCTCGCCGGCGCGCTCGCCGCCGCCGTCCTCCGCAAGCTGATCCATGCGGCGCTTTGTCTTGTCATCGTATTCTTCGGGGTGGCGGCGTTTTTCTTTTTGTTAGGGGCGGAATTCGTCGGGCTTGTGCAGGTGTTTGTTTACGTCGGGGCCGTGGCGGTGCTGGTGGTCTTCACCATCCTGCTCACCCGGCGCGATTCCGACCCCCATCCGCCGTTCCGCTGGAGCGGCGCCATCGTGGCCCTGGCGGTTTTTGGCGGGCTGCTCTGGGCCATTGTTCGCACGCCTGCGCTTTCGGTCGCGGCCACGAGTGTCGAACCGCTCACGATCCGTCGGATCGGCGAGATCCTGATGACCGACTACGTCTGGCCGTTGCAATGCATCGGCCTGCTCCTGACCGCTGCGCTGCTCGGGGCGCTCGTGCTCGTGATGGAAGAGAAGCGATGATGCGCGCTGCCCGATGACGCCAACGCTCCAACTCTTCCTCGTGATTTCCGCCGCGCTCTTCTGCGTCGGATTGCTCGCGGCGTTGAGCCGCCGCCACGCGATCTTCATGCTGATCGGGATCGAGCTGATGCTGGCGGCGGCGAACCTGAACTTCGTGGCGTTCTGGCGCTTCGGTCCGCAACCTCAGCCGCCCATTGGGGTGATGGTGGCGATCTTTTCGATCGCGATCGCGGCCGCCGAAGCCGCGGTCGGTCTCGCGCTCGTGATCGCGGTTTATCGCCACTACCGCACCACTGACGTGGATCAGTTCGACCAGCTCAAAGGATGACGCCCTGGATTGTCACTTTCCTCTGGCTGATCCCGGCCACGCCTCTTTTGGCCGCACTCTTGATCCTGAGTCTGCCGCGGACGCAGAGGAGAGCCGCGGCGTTGGTGGCGGTCGCCGGTCAGGCGGTGGCGCTGCTGCTCGCGGTCTTTGCCTTCGTCGAGACGCTCGCCGCGCCCGGCTACCGCGCCGTCCACAACTTCACCTGGTTCACTTTTGGCGAGCAAGCGGTGCGCCTTGGCTGGCTCCTCGATCCGCTGACCGCGGCGATGGTGGTGATGATCACCTTCGTCGCGTTGTGGATCTTCGTTTTCAGTATCGGCTACATGGCCGAGGACCGGAATTTCACGCGTTTCTTCGGCTACCTTTCGTTCTTCACCGCCGCGATGCTGGGCGTGGTTGTCGCCAACAGCCTGCTGCTCCTTTTCGTCTGTTGGGAACTGGTGGGGCTCGCGTCGTATCTGCTCATCGGCTTCTGGATTGAACGCCCGAGCGCGGCCGCCGCGGCGAAGAAGGCATTCATCACCACCCGGATTGGCGACATCGGATTTTTTCTCGGCATCCTTTGGCTCTACCGCGACAGCGGCACGTTGTTGTTTTACGATGGCGGCCGCGGCTGTCTCGAAGGCGCGGGGCTGGCGCTGATCGGTGCCAGCGCCACCTCCATCGCGCTCCTGATCTTCTGCGGCGCGGCCGGCAAATCGGGTCAGTTCCCGCTGCACGTCTGGCTGCCGGACGCGATGGAAGGCCCGACGCCGGTGAGCGCGCTGATCCACGCCGCCACCATGGTCGCCGCCGGTGTCTTCCTGGTCGCGCGCGTGTATCCACTGTTTGCCGTCGGCGAAATCCACGGCGTCACGCAATCGCTCACCGTCGTGGTCTGGATCGGAGTGATCACCGCGTTGATGGCAGCGCTGATTGCGGTCGCGCAGTACGACATCAAGCGGATCCTCGCCTACTCCACCGTCTCGCAACTCGGGCTGATGATGGTGTCCTTGGGTGTGGGCGGCGTGGCGGCCGGGATCATGCACCTGCTCGCGCACGGCTTCTTCAAGGCGTTGCTCTTCCTCGGTGCCGGCTCGGTCATTCACGGCAGCCATCACGAACAGGACATCCGCCGGATGGGCGGTTTGCGCGGGGTGATGCCGGCGACGTTCCTGACCTACGCAATCGGCATGATGGCTCTCAGCGGCGTACCGCTTCTCTTCGCCGGTGCCTGGACGAAAGAAGAAATCCTGCACGCGACCGGTCATTGGCCCGCCTCGCGGCTGCCGCACTACCTGATGATGGCGGGCGTGGTCCTGACCGCGCTCTACATGACACGGCAGATGATCTATGTCTTCTTCGGCCGCCGGCGCGAAGCCGCCGCGCACGCGCACGAGAGCCCGCGTGTGATGACGTTGCCGCTGATCGTGCTCGCGCTTTGCACCGTCGGACTCAGCCTCGTCCTCACCCCGGCCTGGCCGTGGTTGCACGATTACCTCAGCGGGACGCTCCGCCCATTTCGAGCTCGGCCAGCTGGTGCAGCCGATGTTGTTTGTCTCGCTCGTCCTGGTCGCGGCCGGCGTTGGTCTTGGATTTGTGATGTTCCGGAATGCCGGGGAGCGCGACCCGCTCGCGACCTCGCAGCCGGCGTTGTTCCGTTTTCTCGAGAACAGGATGTGGCTCGATGAACTCTACGCCGGCACGGTAATCGCGTTCAGCCGGATGGGCGCGCGGCTTTCTGATTGGATGGACCGCCACGTCTGGGACGGCCTCGTGCGCGGACATCGGCGGTGTCGGGCAGCTGGTTGGTCTGCTCACCAAGGGCATCGACGAGCGCGGTATAAATGCCGGCGTCGACGAAGGTGCGCGTCGGGGCGCGCGGCATCGGACGGGTGGCGTCCGCGCTGCATTCCGGCCAGGTGCAAACCTATCTCGGCGCAGTCGCGCTCGGCATGCTCGCGCTGCTTCTTCTCTACGCGTGGCTGGGATGATCACGATCCTTATTCTCCTCCCGCTGCTCGGGGCGCTGTTTGTCGGCATCTCGCGGCCGCATCAGGCGCGTGGAATCGCGCTGGGCTTCAACGTGCTCTGCGGCAATCCTGGCCGCTGACGTTGTGTCGAAATTTCGACAGCGGTTCCGGCAGTCTGCAGCTGGTGGAACGCTCGGCCTGGATTCCATCGATCGGGGCTGAATATCTCGTGGGGATCGACGGCTTGAGCCTCCTGCTCGTGGTCCTGACCTCGCTCGTAATTCCCTTCGCCCTCCTCGCCCAGCCGGTCGGACGCGGCTTTTGCGCCCTGATGCTCGTAATGCAGGCGGCGCTCTACGGCACCTTCACCGCCCAGAACTTCATCCTCTGGTTCCTCTTTTTTGAGATGAGCCTGATTCCCGTCGTTCCTGCTCATCAAACTCTGGGGCGGCGAGCGTCGCGACCGCGCGGCGGTGAAGTTTTTCGTTTATACCTTCCTCGGCAGCGTCGCGATGCTGCTTTCCTTTCTCGGCATTTACTTCACGCGCGGCACGTTCGATTTCGCCGCCCTCGCCGAGATGGGCAAGACAGGGTTGCTGACGGGAAACATGGCGTGGCTGGCCTTCGCCGGAATCTTTCTCGGGCTGGCGGTGAAGGTGGCGTTATTTCCGTTTCACACCTGGCTGCCCGACGCCTACGAAAACGCACCTGTCGGCGCCACGATGGTGCTCAGCGGCGTGCTCTCGAAGATGGGCGTTTACGGGTTCCTCCGGCTGCTCCTGCCGCTTTTCCCGAACGAACTCCGGGCGATCGCGCCGTGGCTGCTCGGACTCGCCGTCGCCTCGATCGTTTTCTCCGCGCTCGCGGCCTGGGCGCAATCGGACCTCAAGCGGATGATCGCCTATCTCTCGATCACGCACCTCGAGCTACTGCATGCTCGGCATCTTTGCGCTCGGCGCGGCGGCCGCGCCGCCACTCGTTGAAGCGCAGGCCGCGTTGAGCGGCGTCTTCATGCAAATCTTCAACCACGGCATCACCGCGGCCGCTTTGTTCTACTATGCCGGGCTGCTGGAGCAGCGTCGCGGCAGCCGCCAGTTCGGCGATTTCGGCGGGCTGATGCAGCGCACTCCGCTTCTCTGCGGCTGGATGAGCGTCGCCATGTTCTCGTTTCTCGGTCTGCCAGGGCTGAACGGCTTTGTCGGCGAGTTCCTGATCTTCAAAGGGAGTTTCGCCCTCGCCGCCGGCGCCACGGCCGTCGGCGTGCTCGGTCTGTTGATCACCGCGATCGCCTTGCTCCGCGCCATGCAGGCGCTCTTCAGCGGTCCGCTGGTCGAGAGCTGCGCGGCGTTTCCGGACCTGCGCCGGAGCGAGATGGCGGTGGTGATCCCGGCGAGCCTGCTCATGCTCGCAGTTGGCCTCGCGCCGCAGTTCGTCTTCAACCTATTTAACAACACCGTTGTGCAACTGGCGCGGATGGTTGGTTGATCGCCATGGCGCCGTGTAAAGACATCGTGCCGCTCGAGCAGGCTGTCGCTCGCAGCCGGGACCATTTGCCGGCTGATTTCATGCTTCGACTCCCGGCCAGGCGCGATCGTGCCCACATTCGTCCAGCTCCGCGAACTTCTGGAAGATCCCGATGATCGCCTGGACAATTTACCTCACCTTCGCGGGGGCGCTGGCGGCGCTGCTCGCGCCACGCGTGTGCGCCCGCCCGATCGCGCTCATCACGACGGTTGCGGGTTTCGTGGTCACGCTGCTCGCATTCCTCCAAACCCCCGCGACGGCGGGGCTGCAGACCATCGTCCGCCTCCCCTGGGTACCGGCTCTCGGGATGAACTACCATCTCGCCGTGGACGGTATCAGCCTGACGATGGCGCTTGTCACCGGCCTGACCGCGATCGCCGCGGTCCTTTTTTCCTGGGACATTGAGCAGCGGCCTAACGAGTTCTTTTTCTGGCTGCTGCTCGTCGTCGCCGGATCGTATGGCGTCTTCCTCAGCGCCGATCTCTTTCTCCTCTTTGTCTTCTACGAGCTCGTGATCGTGCCGAAGTACTTCCTGATCGCGATCTGGGGTTCCACCAACAAGGAATACGGCGCGATGAAGCTGACGCTGTATTCGTTCCTCGGCGGCGCGCTCGTCTTCATCGGGATTCTCGCCGCCTACGTGAGCGGGGGTTCGCTCGATCTCCAGCAGCTCGCGCAATTTTCGTTCGCGCCCGCGCTGCAGGCCTGGGCGTTCCCAGTTCTTTTCCTGGGCTTCGCCGTCCTCGCCGGCATCTGGCCGCTGCATACCTGGGCGCCCACCGGCCATGTCGCCGCGCCGACCGCCGGCTCCATGCTCCTCGCCGGGATCGTGATGAAACTCGGCGCCTACGGTGCGTTGCGGGTGGCGCTCAACTTATTCCCGCAAGGCTTCGCGATGTGGCGCAATGTCATCGCGGTCCTGGCCGTCATCGGCATTGTTTATGCCGCCGCGGTGGCGCTGCGGCAGCGGGATCTCAAGTTTGTCATCGGCTACTCGAGTGTCAGCCACATGGGGTTTGTTCTGCTCGGGCTGGCCACCGCGAATGCGCTCGGGGTCGGCGGTGCGGTCCTGCAGATGTTCTCGCATGGTGTCATCGGCGCCCTCCTCTTCGCCATTGCCGGGCGCATGATCTACCCGCGCACCCATACGCGCGATCTCAATGCGCTCGCGACCATGCGCTTGAGCCGCCGGCTGCCCTTTGCCGCGTTCGCCTTCGTGATCGCTTCCGCCGCATCCATGGGCATTCCAGGCTTCAGCGGTTTCGCGGCGGAGATCACGATCCTGATCGGCGCCTGGCGCGCCTATCCGCTCGCGGTCTGGATCACGGGCATCGGGATGGTGCTTGTGGCTGCGTTTACGTTGCGCGCGCTGGTGCAGACGTTTTTCGGCGAACGGACCGAACCGCGCGCCGACATCGCCGCCGCACCGAGTGAAGCACTCCCGCCGATCACGATGCCGGAAAAGCTCGGCGCCGGCCTGCTGATGTTCGCCACCCTTGCCGTCGGCCTTTACCCGAAGGTGCTGCTCGACCGCATCATGCCGGCGGTGGAAGCGATGCGCTTCCTGCAACCATGAGTTACCTCGAACTCCTCAAGCTTGCGTCGCCGGAAGCAGTGCTGGTGGTCGCCGCCCTGGCCATTTTGACGATTGGCCTCGCGACCGCGCGGGCCGCGGTGCTGCCGGGGATCGTGGCTGCGCTCGGTCTCGCACTCTCCGCGGTGGCAGTTCTTCTCCTACCGCAGCACGCGACCTTCGGCGGTGGCATGCTGGTGGTCTCGCCCCTCAATTCGCTCTTCAAGGTCGTCTGCCTCACGCTGGCATTTTTCACGATCCTCCTCGCCGAAGGCGACCGCGGGATGCGCCGCCATCATGCGGAATACCTCGCCATGATTCTGCTTGGCACGATCGGTTTGCTCCTGCTCGTCGGGAGTGAAGAACTCCTGACGATCTTCATTGGACTCGAGCTCACCGGTCTCTCCCTCTACATCCTGACCGCGTTCGATAAGAACGACCGCCGCTCCGCCGAAGCCGGCCTCAAGTATTTCCTTTTCGGCAGCACGGCGAGCGCGTTCACCCTTTTCGGCTTGAGCCTGATTTATGGAATGGCGGGAACGACGACGCTGGCGGGGATCGGTGAGCGGCTCGCCAGCGCGCCGGCGGCTCCGCTGCTCGGCGCGGGGATCGTGATGACGCTGGTCGGTTTCGCGTTCAAGATCGCAGCCGCGCCGTTCCACCTCTGGGTCGCAGATACCTACCAGGGCGCCCCCATTCCGAGCGCCGCGTTCGTCGCGTCGGGTTCGAAGGTCGCAGCGTTCGTCGTGCTCGGGAAAATCATCCTCGTCAGTCTCGCGCCGATGCACGGCAGCGCGGCCTGGCACGCGATGCTCGCAGGCTGGATGCCGTTGCTGGCCGGTCTGGCGGCATTCTCCATTCTGGTCGGAAACTTTGTTGCCCTCGCCCAGACCAACGTCCGCCGCCTGCTCGCCTACTCCGCCGTCGCGCATGCCGGTTACACGCTGCTCGGGTTGGTCGCCGGCGGACGGGAAGGCTTCAGCGCCACCTTGTTCTACACCAGCATCTACGCGATCACACTGCTCGGCGCCTTTGGGGTCGTCGCCCTGGTGCGGCGCGAAACCGGCGGCGATGACCTCGCGCATTTCGCCGGACTGCGGACGCGCTCGCCACTCCTCGCCGGCTGCATGGCGATCTTCCTGCTCTCGCTGGCGGGACTGCCCCCGCTGGCAGGTTTCTTCGGCAAGTTCTACCTCTTCAGCGCTGCGCTTCGCGCCGGCGAAAATCACGGGCTGCTCTGGCTGGTCGCGCTCGCGCTCTTCGGCAGCCTTGTCTCTCTTTATTACTACCTCATCATCCTGAAGCGGATCTTCGTGGATCAATCCGACGTAATCCCGCGCCCCATGGAAACCGACTGGCTACAACGCGCCACCGTCACGGTGCTGGCGGCCGCGGTCGTGCTTTTGGGCGTTCTGCCGTCGCTCTTTCTCGACCGCATCGCCGCCGCGCTGCCCTAGCGGGCGCGAACCCGACGCTTTCACGGCGCGGGCGGGTCCAGCATCGTGCCGCGACACTTCGCGCTGCCGCAAACGCAGGCGAATTCCCGCTCGAGCTTTTTCGTGCGGCGCTCGGCCGGCACGATCCGGTAATCGTAGAAGAGCTCTTCGCCGGCGGCGAATGCCGCGCAGCGCGTAGACGAAAACGCGGTTGTCCTCTTCGGTCGTTTCGCAGTTCGGATCGCATGAATGATTGATCCAGCGCGAGTCATTGCCGCCCTGTCCGGCGTCGATCACGTCGCCGTTATCGAGTGAAAAGAGGAAGGTGTGATACGGGTCCTCCTCATCGCGCGGCGGCAGGTCCTTCGCGTCATCCCACGGCAGATGCGCGCCTGTGTACTCGATGACGCGCTCGCCTTTCCGGATGGACGCGACCGCGTAAACCCCTTTGCCGTGCACGCCCGATTCACGGACTTCCACCTTCTCGGGCGACGTCTTGAAGATCTTCTTTGGAGTGGGCTTGGCAGGCATGTGCAATGGATCGATGGGATCGCTGACTTGGTGGCGGCAGCCTCCCGGTCCGGTGGGGCGCGGCGCACCCCCGCCACGTGCGGAAACGACGGTCTACACCGCGGTCAGCGCGGCACGTTCGTCCTCCAGCGTGCCGCTTTTCTCGAGGAAATAATCGTAGCCGCCCGGATACGGCGCCACCTGGCCGGCATTCACGTGCAGCACCTTGGTGGCGAGCTTGCGGATGAAATGCACGTCGTGCGAAATGAAGACGAGCGTGCCTTCATAGGCGCTCGAGCGCGAGGATCAGCGACTCGACCGCGTGAATGTCGAGGTGCGTCGTCGGCTCATCCATGAGGAGCAGGTTCGGCGGATCGACCAGGAACTTGATCAGGTTCAGTCGGCTCTTTTCGCCGCCGCTCAGGATGCCGGTCTTCTTGTAGATCTCGTCCTTGCGGAACAGGAACGAACCGAGAATGCCGCGGGCTTCGTTCTCGGCAGAGTCGGCGCGGCGTCCATGACTTCCTGCAGCACGGTCTTGTTCGGGATCGAGCGTGTCGGCGCGATGCTGGCTAGAAGTAACCGATCTTCGCGTTGTGCCCGAGATCGCGTTCGCCTTTCTGGAACGGGATGCACGCCGGCGAGGATCTTCAGCAAGGTCGATTTGCCCGCGCCGTTCGGCCCGACCAGCACCGTGCGTTCGCCCCGTTCGATCGTGAGGTCCAGCCCCGCGTAAACCTTGATGCGCGCCGTAGGCCTGTGAATGTCCTCCAGAGCGAAATGGCGCGCTGCCCGCCGCGCGGCGGCTGCGGGATCTTGAACCGGAACGGCTTCTTCGGCGGCAGCGGCTTCTCGACCAGCTCCATCCGCTCGATCTGCTTCAGCTTGCTCATCGCCTGCGACGCCTTCGACGCGACCTGCCGGAAGCGATCGTAAAACTCGCGCAGCCGCGCGATCTCCTTCTGCTGGTTGTTGTAGGCGGCGAGCTGCTGCTCGTAGTTCGCCTCCCGCTGCCGCAGGAATTCCGTGTAATTGCCGGTGTAGCCGATCAGCTTCTGCTCGCTGATTTCGTAGACGCTCTCCACGACTTCATCCATGAACTGCGCGATCGTGCGAGATCAGGAGCAGCGCGCCCGAGTAATTCTTCAGGTAATCCTGCAGCCAGAGCAGCGAGAGCAGGTCGAGGTGGTTCGTCGGCTCGTCGAGCAGGAGCAGATCCGGCTCCATCACGAGCAACCGCGCGAGATGCGCGCGCATCACCCAGCCGCCGCTCATCTCCTTCGCCTTGCCGGTCGAAATCCGCCTCGCGATAGCCGAGCCCGCGCAACATCTTCTTCGCCTTGGCATCGACCTGCGGATCGGTCAGCGCCTCGTGTTTCGCGTGCGCTTCGAGGTATTCCGGGCCACTCGACCGCGCCCGCTTTCTCGAGCGCGTGCAGCTGCTTCTCGAGCGCCGCGACTTCGCCCGCCCGCCCGGTCGCCACATCCATCACCGTCTCTTCGCCGACCGGCTTCGCTCTCCTGCGGCAGGTAACCGACCATCGTCCACTCGTCGCGCTCCAGATCGCCCGGAGTCCGGCGTGTCCTTCTTCAGGATGACGTTGAAGAGCGTCGACTTGCCGGCGCCGTTCGGCCCGACCAGCGCCACGCGCTCGCCGTAGTTCACGGTCATGGTGGCGTTCTCAAAGAGAGTCCGCCCGCCCATGGTCTTGCGGAGATCGCGAATGGTCAGCATGGCGTCAGTTCGGCGGGCGGACGCGCACGCTACGTTCGGACTGCTCTTCCCGCAACCCGCTGAGGTGGGAGCGGGGCGGCAACGTCGGTTTCAAAAACCGGCGATTTGCTTCAGCTGGCGGCGGATTTTCGCTTCATTCGCGCTCCGCTGAGCACGCCAGCTCCCTCGAGCACGGCGGAAAACAGATGCATCCAAACCGGCGCCTGTCCCTGCTGCATCGCCTCCATCGCGGGCAAATCACCGGCGCGCGGGCGAGGCGTTTGATCCGCCGTCATCGAGGGGAAACACATCACAATCGCGGCCACGAAGACGATCACCGCGAGGACCTGGCAGGCGCGGAAACTTCCCGTGATCGTGAGACAGAGATAACCCGCCAGGATTCCCGCCACGAGACTGCCGCCGAGGGCGAGGGCGATCCAGAGCGCCGAGATCTTGAAGGTGCCCGGTTCAAAGACCCGCTCCGCCCCCAGCATCAGGTAGAGCGCGGTAAAAACCGCGAAGAAAAAGACCAGCATCGCCAGGAAACTGCCGACCACGCCGAGAACGGTTCTGAACATGTCGATTGCCCAATCAGCGAGCTACCCAGGATTGCTCACGCCGATGGTTTCCCACACCATGAAGTCGTCCAGCGCCTGCCGGGTCTTATCCACCACAAATTCGACCACGATCGCGTCGTCGACGAAACCGAGCACCGGAGTGAGATCCGGAATCAAATCGTATGGGTCGACCAGATAGTTGAGAGCAGCTACGACCCACAGCAACTCATCATTCGAGACCTGCTTGTATTGACCACGCTCGTAGGCGCCGATCAGTCGCAGCATCGTCTGCAGATAGAGCCAATTCTCTTTGAATCGCCGCCGGGGGAGCGACGCCACCTTTTTGGCGGCTTGCCCAAAAAGCGAGCGCAAACCGCCGGAACCGACGAGACGCAATTTCGCTTCGCGGCGCGCCCGCGCGAAGGCCTCGCTGCTCAGAACCGGTTTCTTATAGGATTTGTGCCTTTCGGCAGCCGCCTTCGTTTCCACCCTTTTCATTCGACGCCATGAAAACATCTACCTGCGCTAACGAGAAGCCAATTTACATAGCGCTGCGTTCGAAAATGTCGCCGCCGTCGCCGCCGTGGGCCTCCGTCCCCCGATAGGGGAGCACCTTGGCCCTGCTCGGGTTCGCCTTGCTGGTCTGCTCGCCGTCAGCCAGAAGATGGAGAGCATGGAAAGCGCCGGATTCTTCCCGAGGACTTCGCTAATCGCGGAGGGATCGAATAGAATTGTCGGCTTGGAATCCTGCGCGGGTTTGCCTTGCTGGGCCTGCTCGCCGTCAGCCGGAAGATGGAGAGCATGGCAAAAGCGCCGGTTTCCTCCCAGGGGTTTCGCTGACCGCGGACGCGCGGCGGCGAAACTTCCTCCCTAGTTCAGTAACATCGTCGCCGCGGCGCGGTTTCGGCCGGGACTCCGGCAGGGCAGCGCTGCCGTCACTCCGCTCACTTGCCCACTTTGTCCGCGCTGGGGCGGAGCGTCCGCACTTTGAAGCCGGGACAGTCAGCTTCCCGCCAGCCTGCTCGCGAATCCCTTCGGAGTCAGCTTCATCGATTGGTTAGATGTTTGGCTGCTCGGGCAGATTCATGTTGTGCATGACTTTGATGAACCAGTGGTTTTCCGAGCGCGTCATAATAAAATTCAGCAGACCTTTTCTCAGCGGGACCTCCTGGCCGTCCATCCGCCGAGCTCCAGTCATTTCCCAGCGCGCATCCACGGCCGCCACGTCCGGAGTGATGAACCTTATTTTCGTTTCCGTGATTTTCTGATGGGTGTCCTTCAGGTTCGTTGCGAACTTCGGCGCGTGAAACTTTTCGACTTCCGCTCGCCCATGCGCGCTCTTGCCGCCCACATTGGTGAAGTCCGCATCCTCAGCGAACACCATCGAGAACGCCTTGGGATCGTGCCGGTTCCACGCGTCAATGAAGCGATCTAGAAGCTGCTTGATTGCCTTTTCGCTCTGCTCATGGACTGCCGACTGGTCTTTCTCCCGCGGAGTCTCGCCAAGAGCAGCGCTGGCAGTGATGATCAGAAACAGCGAGAGGGCAAAAGGGGTCAGCTTCATAATCTCGCTCGCTCAACCGGCGCGCCCTCCCTCAAATTCGACAAGCGCTTTTTTGCGCCATCCACCATTCCTAGCAGCGCCCCCGCCTCTCGACCAGAGCGAAATTCTGGAGCTGACCCCTTATACCCATTTTGACCTTCCAGGATGCGAAAATCATTTTACGAATGCCCGAAGGAACGCCTGCGCGAATTTGGAACGCTGGACTTCTGCTCGGTCAAGCGGGTTGTCCCACCAGACACCTTCACTGTTCGCCAGGACGATAAAGGTGAGGTCCAGCGTTGGGATTTTCAAATAGAGGGCGGAGTAGGCATCGTCCCACCATCCCGAGTGCCACACCAGCGTATGCCCCTGGTATTCCTGGACGAACCAACCAAGCCCGTACGGAAGCGTCTCACCGTCGCTCGATCGCGTCGGGGTCATCATCGCAGCCCGCGAGGCCGCTGATATCAGCACCCCTTGATCGAGCGCGACATCGAACTTCGCAAGATCGAGCACCGTCGTGATCACGCCGCCCGCCGCACCATCTCCCTGGGGCGGTGGCGCTGGGGCACGTTCGATTTTCCCCGATGTCCCGACTCGGTGAGGTGGAGCCAGGGCCTTGGCCAGATCCTCACGCACCGGCTGCTCCCGATACGTCCGGGCGGATCGCCCCATGCCAGCTGGGGCGAATATGTACCGTTCAACGAGGGTCGAAAACGGAGTGCCCGCAGCTGCCGCGATTGGGCGTGACGCCCAGGAGTAAAGCACGGGGTTATATGAGAAATGGTTGCCAGGCGTTGCGGTCGCCGTGTGAGAGAGCAGGTGTCGAAGCGTGTGAACGGGAGGCTGGCAGCGGAGCCCTTTGGCAAAGATGGATGGCTGTCGACTGAACTCGGCGCAGAACTCCGCCCATTCCGTGTAGTCTGCCATCGGTCGATCGAGATCCAGCACCCCCTCCTCGACGAGCCGCAGCGCCACGACCGCAGAGAGCGGCTTTGTGACCGAAGCGATGTTGTAGGGGGTCTCGGCCGTCGCAGGAATGCGCTGTTCGACATCCGCGTAGCCCAAGCCCAAGGCGAGAACGACCGCCTGATTCTTCACCACCGCCACCGACAATCCCGGGATATCGCCAGCTCGACGGAGGGAGTCGAGACGTTGGATGAAGGCCGGAATGTCTGCCCATGGCGCGCTCCGGTGATCCGCACCCTGCCCAGCGGACACGCCGATGCATGTCGCCAGGATCAGCAGGAGGGCAGGAGGGGTCAGCTTCATAATCTCGCTCTCCCCCCTGGCACCGCCGATAGTCGCTCCAGCAATTCCGTCGGCGCTTTGCGCGCGCACTGGTTCACCCGGCTCACATATCCCAGACATAACGTCTGCGCGATCCATTGATTCGACACCGCCGTGCGCGTCCGGATGTAGGCCGCCAGCGCCGCCTTCCGTTCATCGCTCTTCTTCAGCGCGGCCAGCTCTTCCGCTCTGAGGCCGAGCCGGCGCAATCCCTCCTCCAGGAGCTGCTGCGCTCCGTCCACGCCGTGATCATGCTGCACGACCGCATCTCGCGGCGAAGAGTGCTTCAGGGGTAATCTCTCCGCCGCCGCCTCCAGCAGGCGCAACATCCGTTCACGAAAACTCGCCCCGCCCAGGCACCAACCTCGCCGCAGCTCCGCCAGCCCCCGGGTCAGCCAGTTCCTCCACCGCGCGCGCCCGCATCCGCTCCGCGTAGCGGCGCCGACCTCCCGCATTATCCTCCAGGCCCAGCTCACCCAGCACCCGCTCCACCTCCAGCCACCGCGGCCGCTCCTTGTTCGCCACGTAAGAGGGATAACTGCTCCACGCGTAATCAAAGAGCCGCTCCCGCAGGCTGATCATCCCCGCCCGCACCGGGTTGAGATGAATGTAATCGCTCAAGATCACGCTGTAACCGCGCGCCGCCGGATCCACCACCACCGCCTTGTAGCGCCCTTGGAAGAGGTGCCCGCTCAGCCGATGCCGCCGATTGAACCGCGCCGTGTAGGTCGTCTGAAACCAGCGCATCCCAGCCACCAGATTCGCCTGCGGCGTCTCCACCATCAGATGAATGGAGCGAGCTGGGGAGCCGCGACATGGGCGGCAAGGCCGAAGGTCGAGCGAGCGGGCGCGAGCGAGTCATGATGGTTGGTCATCAGGACAAAGGCATGCACCCGCCAGCCCGTCCGCCCGCACACCTCCGCGAGCGCTTCCAGAAACCGTCGCCGATCCTCCTCATCCCGCAAGATCGCCTCCCGCCGATCGCCCCGCTCCAGCACATGATAGAGGGCTTCCTCAAATTCGACATGCGCTTTGCGAGCCATCCACCATGCCTAGCAGCGCTCCCGGCCCCGCGACGAGAGCGAAATTCTGGAGCTGACCCCTTAATGATTCCCCACGCACAATGTCAGTCGCAGCCTTGCTCGCGGTTCGCTGCATCGCCTGGTTAGACCGCTCACAGCGATGGGATGAGCGATGGGTTGGCCGCCAGGAGAAAGACGCCTGCGTGAATGGCCGCGCCGAGGGCCACGGCCCGCATGGCAAGGCCACGGCTCACGTGCGGAACGACCCGCCGAAGTGCGTAGACGACGAGAGGAACGTAGAGGAGGGCGGCCGTGACGGTGCCCGGTGAGTAGGTAGCGGTGACGATGCTGCCGAGAAGGTGGACCGCTGCGTTGATGCCGAGAACGGCTGCGAGGGTAATGACGAGCCAGGCCTGGGAAGGACGGGCTAGAACGACGACGATGGCGGCGACCGTGAGGAGCCAGAAAACGGCGTTGAGAAAAAGGAACTGGGAATTCGAGATGTGCCGCCCCGAGACGTTCGCGACGTACGCCGGGAAGTGAAACGCATACTCCTCGGCGATGTGAAGGCCGTATGCGAGCGGGAACAGCCAGACCCAGGCTCCCGTCGGAGAGGAAGCGATGCCTGCGCTCTGACTCATTTCGTTGAGCGGTCTAACGACCCCAAGCTCAGCGACGGCGGAGGGCTGGCGCAGCCTGTGCGGGCGAAGGCGGCGGGGGTGGGCTGAGGGGCGGAAGGTGCGGTCAAAGGGTCAGTGGTGGGCGGGTCGGCGTGGCTGGCAGCACAGGCTGTGACAGCCCGGAGCCGTTCGCTGCAGCGCATGGTTAGGCGTTGTCGTGGGCCAGACCACACATATTCTCCCTGTTTTTTTGGTGAGTCTTCTGCGTGGTTTATCGAGCGCCAGCCACCGGCCGAGCGATGAGAACCCCACATGATAATGCGATCGGCGAACAACTCCTCCAGAAAACTAACCGCCTGTTCAGCAATCATCTGCTCCTTCTCTGAAATAGGCACTTGGTCGTAATTGGAAAAGTGACTGTGCGTGAAGTGCCCAACCAGAACGGTAATCTCGTCGCCGTCATCGTAAAACATGATGTCCCCGACTTCGGGATGAATGCCGGAGTTTGTGATCTGCGGCGGCTCACCAGACGGCCCAGCGAATTTAACGGCCGGTAGGCGGCTTTCGAGCAGGGGCAGGAAGACATCGAAAAGTGCCATACGCCTAACGAGAACAAAATGAGCGACGGCGGACGAGGGCGCGGGCCGCTCGTAGTGGGAGTGTGGAAGTCATCTCAAAAGTTAATCGCACAGCGGTCCGCCGTTCGCTCCATCGCATGGTTAGATCATTTGTCTCGTCTCTTCTTATGCAGATATGTGTCTAGCAGACCAGACGCGACGAGTAGGCAAAATAGACCTGCTAGGATAGGAATATCCGTCGCGAACGGAGTCTGTGCCGCAGCCAATACGGCGACGCAGGCGAAAATAACGCAGCCAATCAACAGCGAGCATCGAGTCATTCTCGGACCGTCCGACGTGTCGCCCCAGTGCCATCTTACTTAATCGCGAGTGAAACGCGGAGACGAACAGCAGGATGGCAATGATGGAAGCTCCCAATATGATTACGAATGCTTCCATGGCGTCCTTGTTGATCTAACGAGACCAAGATGAGCGACGGCGGACGCGCGCGCGTCGCTCGGAGTAAAAGTGTGGAAGTCATCTGAAATGTGAACGCACAGCGGTTCGCCGTTCGCTCCATCGCATGGTTAGGTCCGCCGCCATACTAATCGCTGGTGACGACAATACGGTCACGGTGGATCGGCGATGTAATCCTCCATTTACCACGGCGCTTCGCAACGGTGAATGTGTCCGAGGTGTCCCCGGACGCGCCCATCTTGCCCAGATAGACGACCACTATCTTTCCGTCCTCCGGCATATGTGGGGGAATTGTGGTCATCAGATTCACTCTAAGCACGGGTTTCAAAATGTCTGCGCGCCGCGCCACCAAAAGCTCAATCTCGCGAACGTCTTGTCGTGTAACTCCGCTGAAGTGAACATCGGGCACGCTCGGCGACGTAACGCAACCGGCGAACACAAGCGCAGCTGCAAGACAGGCGAGAATCCGAAGCCACGGCATGCACAAGACCTAATGAGAAAAGTTCAGCGTAACCGAAGAACGGCGTCTGCTTTTATCTCCGACGTGTTTGAGGTTTCGCTGCAACGACTGGTTGGCCGAAAAGGCTTTATTTACCGTCGCTGTCAATCCCAATGTCGCCAGCCTTTTTGGTCAACAGATATTATACGAAACGGGTGTTCGCCTATTTCGGTTGCGTCCCTGCGGGGAATGCGAATAAAACGAAGGCATGCCAGAGAGTCTGTCGGTCGGGGACGAGCCTGCCAACCCAAATTTCTCGAGCCTCCGCCACGATTTTGCGCACGGCATAACAGTCTGCGCACCGAGGAAGCGTATTGGGGTTGAATCCGGGGATTTATTCTCTATCATGGCAAACGCCACCCCGAGGAAATGGGAGAGGCTGAGGTGGCCGGGCTTCTGAATCACCTCGAAAATCCGGCTTCGCCGGGCGATTCTCTCTCTGCGAATGACACGACGCTGCGTCATGCGCGTACTCTCTTCATTCGCGTCTCTTTCGCGGCAGGCGGGCTCCTTGCCCTATAATTACCTTAATGTTTTGTCTTTTTCGGCGAAAACTTTGCAAATGGATTGATTGCGAGCGCGACGGTTGCATCATCCCTTCCGTAGCAAAAAACAGGGCCAGTCTGCGCGAACCTTACACTGCGCACTGAGGCGCCGGTCTCCTGATTACAGTTCCGGAGCAGTGCACCATCCGAAACCTGCCAAAGCTTGAGCGTACAGGTCATCGCCTCCAGAAGCGAGCGTCAATCCGTCCGGCGAGAATGCGACGGTAAGCACGTCCTGACCGTGTCCTACCAGCGTGCGAATCATGGAGCCATCGGAAACTCTCCAGAGTCTGCAAGTATCATCGTCGCCGCCAGAAGCCAGCGTCTGCGCGTCCGGTGAGAAAGCTATGGAACGCACTCCTAACGTATGGCCCGTGAGCGAACGAAGCAGGGCACCATCCGATACGCGCCATAACTTGATGGACCGGTCGTGGCTAGCGGAAGCCACGATTTGCCCATCAGCTGAAAATGCGACGGAGCGGACGAGGCTAGTGTGCCCCTGCAAGGTTCGCAGCAGGACCCCGCCCGATGAGGGCACCCGGCCAGATGCGGATCCGCCGCCAGATACGGACCACAACTTCACTGTGCCGTCATGGCTGCCAGAAACTATAGTTTGCCCATCAGGAGAAAAGGCGACGGATTCCACCCAGTCAGTATGGCCAGTCAAGATGGAAAGCAGCGCGCCGTCGGAGACCTGCCACAACCGAACAACGTTCTCGGGATACCCGCCGCTCGACGCCACCACTTGGCCGTCTGGCGAAAACGAGACTGAAGAGACGTAGCTCGTATGCCCAACCAGTGAGCGTAGGTAAGCGCCATCCGAGACTCGGCGCAAGACGATCGTATTATCGTCGCTTCCCGAAGCCATGATGTCGGCGTCCGGGGAGAAGGCTACCGAATTTACCCAGCTTGTGTGACCAGTGAAGGTTTGCAGCAGCGCGCCGTCCGAAACCTGCCACGTCTTAATGGCCCCGATCCAATCGCTCGAAGCCAGGGTCTGATTATCCGGCGAAAAGGCGACGGAAAGCACGGATCTTGTGTGACCATTCAAGGTGCGGAGCAGAGTGCCGTCCGAGGTTCGCCACAATTTGGACGTAAAGTCCAGGCTGCCCGAGCCCAAGGTTTGCCCATCGGGCGAAAAGGCCACCGAACAAACGCGATCGGCATGGCCCGTTGATGTGCGGGTCAGCGCGCCGTCCGACAACCGCCACCATTTGACCGTAGAGTCGTCGCTCCCGGAGGCGAGCATCTGGCCGTTCGGCGAAAAGGCCACGGAAAAGACGCGGTCGGCGTGGCCCGTCAAAGTCCGGATCAACATTCCATCCGCCACCTGCCACAGCTTGATCGTATGGTCGGTGCTACCCGAAGCAATTATCTCCCCATCCGGCGAGAACGCGACAGAAGTGACCCACCAATGCGGATGACCCTCCAATGTTCGGAGCAGCAGGCCTTGCTCGACGTTCCAAATTCCGACAGTTCCGTCGTCGCTTCCTGAAGCCAGCATCTGGCCGTCCGGCGAAAAAGCGACCGAATTGACATCGCCGAAGTGGCCCGACAATGTGCGGACCAAGGCTCCGTCCGAAACTCGCCACAACTTGATCGCATACTCCGGATACTCACTGCCCGAGGCCACGGTCTGACCGTCCGGCGAAAAGACGACGGAGTTTATGTAGCCGGTGTGCCCCGTTAAAGTCCGCACCAACATGCCGTCCGAGACCCGCCAAAGTTTGATGGTCTTTTCCGTCCAACTTCCCGAGGCCAGCAACTGGCCATCTGGCGAATAGGCGACAGAACGGACGAGGCCAACATGCCCACCGGCCATCCAAACGATGTCGGGTCGGGTCTGTGCCGAAGCGAAAAGGGGGAGCATCCCCACCAAGCAGACCAGGCCGATGCGCGCCGCCCACAAAGCCCAGCTCTCCTTCTTCATATGTCTATCCTGTACAACGATCGATGCTTTGTGGTATTCATGTTGGTTCTCTTGTTACTGCGCAATCCCACCTTGGTGAAACTGGCTAACCTGAATCGCACTACTTTGAACTGCTTCGATCCCTCGATTATCTTCAACTCGCCCGCTCTTCGACCCCAAGCCGCGCCTGCGGTTTTTTCCTATTGGAGATCGCAAGTGTGAACGTCGCTGCGCGCTTTTTTTTGACGCACTCTTGTCCAAGATTACCGACCGCTGGCAAAAGCGCACTGTTGATCACGGCGAGGATGTGGAAAGGCACGGCAGATGTAGATCGGAAAGCGGGGACGCCGTCTTTCACCGCCTCCATCAGCCGCTCCCATTCATCGAGGCTTCCCCGAAAACCGAAGTCGCACGCTTGGCTGTAGCTGAGCCGTGCCGCAGCCTCACGGCGCTTCCCGCTCTTCTCGAGCTGAGCCCCTGAGGCGAGGTAACAACGTTGTTACTATTTCCAGTTTGTGCGTTAATATACAGCGCTGTAAAACGGAGGGCATGGACAACCCTGCCGCTTCCCTGCAGACACTTCGTTCCCTTTGTGCGAACCCCGCGCACGCTTTGAATCACCGCTTCCGCCTCCTCCTGGGCGCGCTCCTGTCGCTGGTCTTTCTGGACGGCGGGAACACATCTGCCTTAGCCAAGTGGCAGAGCGGCGGATTGACGATGGAGCAGCGGGTCGATTACCAGCGGCGGATTGAAGAAGTCTACTGGCGTCACCGCACGGAAAATCTTCCCGGCGCTCAGCGCACCGCTTTTCGCGACGCGATTCAGGATGAGGCAATTCGCGAGAAGGTCGAAGAGGCGCTTCGCAAATCGACCGCGCTCGCGACCGTGTGGCAGCGGCCGATCACAGCCGCGCAGTTGCAGGCGGAGGTGGCGCGGATGGCAGCGAATTCGCGGCAGGCGGAGTTTCTGCGCGAGCTTTGGCGCGCGCTCGATAATGATCGGTCGCGATCGCCGAATGCCTGGCGCGCCCGCTCCTTGTCGAGCGGCAGCTCGCGACGTGGTATGGGAATGACGACCGCTTTCACGGCTATCTGCGCGCCCGCGTCGCGGCGGAATTGGCGAAGGGGGGCGACTTGAAGTCGCTCTCCGGCAATTATGTTGAGCAGCAGTTTGTGAAAGGCGCGAGCGCCGCGCCGACGAAGAATCAGCTCGCGCCGAGCGGTGGTGAACATACCGCGAAAATGTCTGATGGGCAGTGGCAGGGCCTGCTCGAGCAGCTCGCGTTTGCGTTTCGCAGAGGCGCGAATGACGCACCGGACGCAGTGAATGATGCGGAAAAGCAGCGCAGCACCACCGCTATCACCGCGGGCCAGCTCCCGGTCGGCCAGGCAAGCGAACTCAAGGAAAGCGCGAACGAGCTCTACGTCGTCTCCGTCGTCTCGCGCAGCGACGAGCAGGTCACGCTCGCGAGCGTCACCTGGCCGAAGCAATCCGTCGACCAGTGGTGGCAGAGCGTACAAAACGACTTCCCCGCGACCGCGCCGGACACCGCCGCAATGCCGGGTTTCGACCTCCCGCAAATTGCCGTTACGGCGCCAGCTGCCGACGACACCTGGCTCCCGACCCCGTCGCCGCTCTCAGCGCGCGAAAATCACACCGCCGTCTGGACCGGCAGCGAAATGATTGTCTGGGGCGGCTTCTACGGTATCTCAAATTTCACCAATTATCTCTCGATCGTCGCCGGACGCTACAGCCCAGCGACCGACTCGTGGTCGCTGAGCTCGACGAAAAACGCCCCCGGCTGGCGCGAACGCCACACTGCCGTCTGGACCGGCACGGAAATGATTATCTGGGGCGGCTACGGCGGCGACACCGGGTCGACGAACACCGGTGCGCGTTACAATCCCACCACCAACACCTGGACCGCCACCAGCCTAACGAACGCGCCCGCCGCGCGCAGCCGTCACACCGCCGTCTGGACCGGCAGCAAGATGATTGTCTTCGGCGGCCGCAACGGCGACACCGACAACACGACCACAAACACCGGCGGCATCTACGACCCGTCGACGAACAGTTGGACCGCGATGAGCACGAGCAACGCCCCGGCCGCGCGCATGTATCACACCGCCGTCTGGAGCGGCACCGAGATGATCGTGTTCGGTGGCTATAACGGCACGACGGGTACGGTCCTCAACACCGGCGGGCGATTCAATCCGCAAACGAACAGCTGGCAGGCCGTCGCCACCTCCGCCGTCGCTCCGGCGCGTTTCGCGCACAACGCGGTCTGGACCGGTTCCCTCATGCTCATCTGGGCGGGTACGCCGGAATTCGGCGGCCTGACCTTCTTTAACACCGGCGCGCTCTACGATCCGGCCGCGAATAACTGGATCGCGATCAGCAATACCGGCGCGCCTTCACCTCGCGCCGCTGCCATGGCAGTCTGGACCGGCACCGAGATGCTCGTCTGGGGCGGCTACGATGGCAACCGCCTCCGCAATGGCGGCCGTTACCATCCGCAATTGAACACCTGGCAGCCGATGAGCCCCTCCGGCGGGCCGCAATCCTCCGTCGCGGGCAGCGCCGTCTGGACCGGTAGCGAAATGATCATCTGGGGCGGTCAGGAGCCCGTAAACGCCAGTGACGTCAACACCGGCGCCCGTTACAACCCGCAGAGTGACAGCTGGGTCCCCGCCACCAACCCGCAGAACGGCGGCGCGCGCGATGAGCATCCCGCTGTCTGGACTGGTGCGGAAATGATCGTCTGGGGCAGCTACACGCACCACAGCACGCCCACCAATACCGGCGCGCGTTATTATCCCGCCACCGACACCTGGCTGCCAACGAGCATGGCCAACGTCCCGCAACAACGTTACGCGCCGCTCGGCGTCTGGAGTGGCAGCGAGATGATCGTCTGGGGCGGTTGCCAGGACCCGTTCTGCTTCACCCGCCTAAACAACGGCGGTCGCTACAATCCCGCCAGCAACTCCTGGCAGCCGACCAGCACGGTCAACGCCGCCCAGGCGCGCTATTATTTCAGCGCTGTCTGGAGTGGCGATGAAATGATCGTCTGGGGCGGTTGCGATGCGCAGACTTGCGGCCCGGGTGGCACTCCGACCGAAACGGCCTGAACAATGGCGGCCGCTACAATCCGCGCACCGATACCTGGCAATCGCTCAACATCGCCGGTGCTCCGAGCGGACGTTGGGCTCACGCCGGGGTCTGGACGGGGAGTGAGATGATCGTCTGGGGCGGCGAAGACGGAAACGTAGGGCCGCACAACGACGGCGCGCGCTACAATCCCGCGACCGATAGCTGGACGCCGATGACGTTGGCGAACGCGCCGACCGCGCGCAATCACGCGAACGCCATCTGGACCGGTAGCCGCATGATCATTTGGGGGAACTACAACAGCCTCCTCGACCAGTATTTGAACACGGGCGGACTTTACGACCCAGCCACGAACAGCTGGACCGCCACGAGCCTGACCAACGCGCCCACCGGACGCAGTGGCCACACCCTCAACTGGACCGGCGCGGAAATGATCGTGTGGGGCGGTTGCAACGGTGCCAATTGCCAGAACGGCAACAACACCGGCGCCCGTTACAACCCGACCGCGAACACGTGGCGTCCGATGACCACGGTGGAAGCGCCGAGCGCCCGCGATAGCCATAGCGCCGTCTTCACCGGCAGCGAGATGATCGTTTTCGGCGGCGAATCCTGCGCCCGTTGCGAGCCCGTGCTCGACACCGGCGCCCGTTACGGCGTGGCCGCCCCGGCAGTTGTTACCTCCGCCGTCTCGCGGAAGGCCCACGGCGCGGCCGGCAACTTCGACCTCGTGCTTTCGTTCAGCGGCACACCGGCCGTCGAGTCCCGCAGCGGCGGCGCGAATGGCGATTACGAGCTCGTCGTCACCTTCAATAGCAACGTCAGCGCCAGCACTCCGCAGGCACAGGTCACCTCCGGTAGCGCGCAGCTCGGCACGGTTACCGTTAGCGGCAGTGTCGTCACGATCCCGCTGACAGGCGTCGCCAACGCGCAGACGTTGCAGGTCTTCCTGAGCGGCGTGAATAACGGCAGCGGCAGCACCAGCGCCACCATTCCCGTGAGCTTGCTCGCCGGCGACACGAACGGCGACGGCTTTGTCAACGCCGGTGACGTCTTGCAGACGCGAAGCCGCGCCGGCCAGTCGACCGATGCCAACAACTTCCGGTCGGACATCAACGCTGACGGAGTCGTCAACAGCGGTGATGCGCTGGCCGTGCGGAGCCGCGCCGGGAGTTCACTGAACGCTGCTGGCGGCGAAGCACAGCCGTAGCGACTCTGACTCCGCACAACCTTGAGGTCCTGCTATTGCTGGGGCGGCGCTTAGCGCACGACGGAGATCGCCGACGAGCTGCAAGTCGCCGTCGGCCAGTCGGCAATCACCAACGCGGCGAAGCTGAAAGAGGTGAACGATGCGAAGAAACTCACGGGGCAAAGTGCCGACGGAAAACAAGTGGGCGAATGGATCGAGGCGGCGAAGGCCCTGCCCAAAACAGTCACCTGTTACTTTCCCGCAGTGCTCACAGGTGCCGCTTCCGCCGGTCGTCCATCGGCTGTCCGGCGTCGCCAGATTTCCAGAATCGCGTCGGTCAGCGCGAGGATCACAGGGCCGATGATGAGCCCAGATGCGCCAAAGATGGCGAGGCCGCCGACGATGGAGAAAAATACCGGGACGGTATGCAGGCGCAGCCTATTTCCGACCAGGATCGGGTAGAGCAGATTGTCCACCATCGCGATGACGACTCCGCCCCATGCGGCCAGGATTGCCGCTTTTCCCCACTGCCCGCTCGCGGCCAGGAAGATGGCCGCGGGCACCCAAATGACGAACGCGCCGAGCACGGGAACGACCGCGAGCAGTGCCATCACGGCGCCCCAGAGAATCGGCGCGGGCAGACCAAGCCACCAAAACATCAGACCGCCGAGCGCGCCTTGCACCGCGGCTACAACGAGGGTGCCGAAAACAGTCGCGTGGATCGTGTCCGACATGCGGGCCAGAACCCTGTCGGTCTCTACCTTCGACAGCGGCACGAGAGAGCGCAGCGTGCCTAAAGCTTCGCGGCGGTCGCGGAAGAGGTAGAAGAGCACGAAGAGCGTGAGGAGCAGTTCAACGAATGCCCACGCCGAGCCAGCGAGAAATTGAGACGCATGCTTTCCGACCTCCGTGGCCATGCCTTGAATCTGGCCGCTCAGGCTTACTCTTCTGTTCCAGCGCGGCGAGCGCGCCGCCGAAATGCGGATTGCTCGCCAGTTGCTCACGCCATTTGCCGTCCTCCATTCCGGTTTGAACCGCCTGCACACCGGCCGCCGCCTCCCGGACGATGCTGCTTCCGACAAACACCACCGGCGCGACGATGATCAGCGCAATCACAACGACGGCGAGGCCCGCGGCAAGGCCGGGCTTGTCGAGGCGCCGCGCGATCCAGGCGTGCAGCGGATGCGCCACAACCGCCAGTGCGAGTGCCCACGCAATTGGGCTGAAAAAGGGCTGCACGAGTTGCACGCAGAGCATCAGCAAGAGTGCAGTCGCCACCACGAGCACGACGACCAGCGCGTGCTCGCGCGTCCACCAGCCTTCGCGATTGACGGGCGCCTTTCGTAAAGTTCGCTCACTCACGTCTCGGCGGCAGCAGCGGCGTCCTTCACACCTTTGCGGACGAGCGCGAGCGCGCGGGCCGAGCCGTAACGGCCAAGCGGCTTGAACTTCTTCCCTTTGATCTCGTTGTAGGAAACGAAGAAGTGCTCGATCTCGGCGAGCAGTTGTTTCGGCACGTCATGCAGTTCTCGAATATGCTCATGGCGGCGGGACTGCACCGCCACGGCGATGAGTCGGTCGTTCCGCTCCGTCTTACCTTCCTGCGTTTGCTTGGCTAAAATTACGCCGATCAGCCGCGACCGCACGAGGCAGCCGACGAAGGTTGGCGCGTCCATGAGAATCAGCAGATCGAGCGGGTCGCCGTCGCCGCCCCGCGTGGAAGGAATGAAACCGAATTCAAACGGGAATGTCGCACCGGCGGGCATCGCGCCACCGAGCATGAACAGCCCGCTTTCCTCGTCGTATTTGAATTTGTTCTGACTCCCCTGCGGAGTGTCCACGACTGCATTCACGTCGTCGAACATCTCAGCGAACGCCGGGATTCTCGTCGGGTCGCGTGTCATGACAATAATTGATGCAAAGGGCGAGGCCACGAAAGTGCGACATAAAGTCTTCGTTTCCTCCAGCGGCTACGGATGGATGGAATGATCCGCGCGCACGATCACCCTATAATCCGTCCATTCTCGGCAGACTCCGCTCCAGGTAAGGAAAAGACAGAGCCGGGTAAACTCCTCCGCCAAAATGAGATCGCACTAGCAAAAGCGTTTAGCCATGCCGAGGTGTAAAAAAAACGCGCGCAGCGACGTTCACACTTGCGATGGTTCAATAGGAAATAACCGCAGGCACGGCTTGGCGTGCGATCAAAAGACACAACAACCAACAGGAGGGAAATATGTGCAGGGCAACAAAGAGCATTGCAATATTTGTCGGCGTTTTACTGCTGACTGGGTTTAACACGACCGCCGCCGGCGCAGGCGGGCCGAACCATTCAAACCGTCACTTACGCGCCGGGGCCGTCTATGTTTTGACAAACCAGACCACTAATCAGGTGGCAGCGTTCCGCCGCAATGCTAATGGCAGCCTGACTCCTGTAGGAATGTTTCCGACCGGCGGAGCCGGCGATCCTGTCCCGCAGGGCATGGACCCCGCGACCGATCCATTGGCTTCGCAAGGTGCATTGATCATGAGCCCGGGCAATCGCTTCCTTTTTGCCGTCAATGCCGGTAGCAATCAAATCTCCGTTTTAAAAATACGGAACAACGACCTCGAGAGGGTGGCTCTTGTTAACTCCGGAGGGATCCGTCCCATCAGTCTTACCTACCATGACGGCTTACTCTATGTGCTGAATGAAGGCGGAACGCCGAATATCACCGGTTTCACCGTCGCTGGTAACGGGAGGCTTACGCCCCTTGCAAATTCCACTCGTCCTCTGCTCGGTGGCGCGGCCGCCGATCCTGCCCAGGTCAGTTTCAGCCCCGATGGCGTCCCTGCTTGTGGTCACCGAGAAAATGGGCAACCGCCTCGATACCTACACGGTTGATGAGAATGGACTGCCCAGCCAGCCAATCGATAATCCCTCCATCGGCATGACCCCGTTTGGCTTCGCTTTTGAAGACGGCGGCACGCTGGTTGTTTCCGAAGCGATGGGGGGCGTGATGAACGCATCCGCCGCCTCGTCTTATAGCGCAGTCGAGAGCGGCCTTCTCGGGGTCGTCAGCGGCTCTGTGGCAAATGGTCAGACCGCCAGTTGCTGGGTCGTTATTACCCGCCGCGGAGACTACACATATGTCTCAAACACCGCCAGTGGCACCGTCACCAGCTACCAGGTTAACGACGACAACGGCACGCTTACCTTACTCGAATCCGTCGCCGCCAATACCGGCATGACCAGTGCGCCGATTGACATGGCTTTGAGTAACAATGGCCGTTTTCTCTACGTGCATGCCGCCGGTTTGCAATCGCTGGTTACCTTTAAGGTGAACTCAAACGGCACCCTCACTATGGTCGACAGCGACGGGGGACTACCGCTAGGCGCACAAGGTGTAGCGGCTAGGTAGCTGTGAGGGTCACGGGCATTGCGAGAATTCCAACCCGAAGAAGTATAGCCCGCAAGGCGTAGATGGCGAAGACGAGCCAGCGCTGCCAGCGCAGGGGGAGCCCCCAGCCGTAGCCATATCGCTTCGCTCGGAACCACGCCTTGTCTCTCGGGAGCGACATGCCGCGACATTATGCTACGCACCCGCGTACGCCGTCAAACGAGGGCGCGGCCGCGGAAGGCACCTCAGAGTCTGCTTGTGCATCGCGGCCGAGGGAAGCCGTCGCTCACGCGCGCTGCGAGTAACCTCCCTGTCGCGTGCCGATATGTAGGCCAAAACACGACTGCCGCCGAGTATAATGTCATCCCGTGACGCGGGCCGAATGTGACACATGCTGTCGCCGACCCGCTGAGGCCTGAAAGGTAACTAAGGCGTTACTATTTGCGCACGGGCGGTTGCTCTCCGAAGCGCGAACCTTGGTAACCGCGCGAACTGAAATATGAAGGCTCTCCCAGCAAACCGCAAACGGATAGGGCGCACTGTCGCCAGGCGGGTTCGGAGCGCGAGCTCCAGCCGTACTTCAGCTTTCCCGGTTCTCTACCGTCGAAACGTAAACCCCTCGCTTATTTATGAACACGAAAGCCCTTCTTCTTCCCCTCGCCCTCTTCGCTGCGGCCGAAACGCACGCGCAGATTTATCACCTCACCGATCTTGGCACTCCCGGCGGGCAGCTCTCGAAGCCCTACGCCATCAACAATAGCTCCCAAGTCGCTGGCTTTAGCGATCTCAGCGGCTTCCGTTACACCAACGGCGCGATGGAATTGCTTCCACCACTGCCCGGCGGCACCATTACGGCGGCCTTCGCGATCAACAGCCTCGGTCAGGTCGCGGGCGAGTCGCAGTTTGAAAATGGCGGCGCCATCCGGCACGCCGCGCTCTGGAGCAATGGGACGGTGATCGATGTCGGAACGCTCCCCGCCTACGGCCCCTACGGCTTTGCGTTCGGGATTAACTCCGCCACCCAGGTGGTCGGCTACGCCAGCCCCAGCTTGAGTTCCAGCCTCACTCGCCCCTTCATTTGGGATCCCGTCAACGGCATCCGTGATCTTGGCCTGGCGATCGGCTCCGAGGCGAGGAGCATTAACGACTCGGGCACGATCACCGGCCTCACCCCCTACACCACGGGCCGGCGCGATGCCTTCATCATGGACGCCGCCGGCAACCTCCAGCACCTCGGCACCCTAGGAGGCCTGAACAGTGTCGGGAATTTCATCAATGCCGCCGGGCACGTCGCGGGCACCGCCGGCATTAACAGCAGCGATAGCCGCAACCACGCCTTCTTTTACGATGGCACTACGATGCACGATCTCGGGAGCCTCGGGCCGAGCGACCCAGTCAGCGACCGCAGCGTAGGCCTCGGTATTAATAACCACGACGAGGTCGTCGGCTGGACCTACCTCCTCCTGCCCGGCGGCGGCGTTTACCAGGTTGCCCTTCATCTATCGGGATGGCCAGATGCAGAACCTCGAGGCGCTGGTGGATGGCTCGCTGGCCGGTTACCGGCTGCTTTCCGCGAATGCGATCAACGATGCCGGCGAGATCGCAGTCGATGCGACCAAGGCTCCTACCAACCAGCATCGCGCCGTTCTCCTCCGGCCGATTCGCGCCGTTGCCCGCATGTCCCATGCCTCCTCCGGGATGATGGACCTGGAGCTGCCGCTCACCGGCGCCACCGCCGTTGAATCGCGCGCGGGCAATTTCCAGATCGTGATCACCTTCCCGGGCGTTGTCAGCGTCGGCCAGGCCGCCGTCACTAGCGGAAGCGGCAGCGTCTCAAACGTGAGCGTTTCGGCTAACACCATCACCGTCACACTCGCGAACGTCGGCAACGCGCAGCGGCTCGCCCTTTCCCTCACCGGAGTCAGCGACGGGCAAACGAGCACCAGCCTCGTCGTGCCCTTCGCGGTCCTCGTCGGTGACGTCAGCGGCGATGGCGTCGTTAACGCCGTCGACGCGCTGCAGACCCGCAATCGCTCCGGCGCCGACGCCGACGCCGACAACTTCCGCACCGATGTGAACCACGACGGCGCCATCAACGCCGCGGACACGCAGGTGATCCGGAATAACTCCGGGATGGCTTTGCCGTAGCTGCGGCCGGCCCGCGCATCTTGGCCACACCCGCCACCCCCAGCATCATGAATATAAGACTCAGCCTCCTGGCCCTCATCGCCGCCCGGGCGCGCGCAGAGACTTACGATCTCACCGATCTCGGGACCATCTCTGGGGAGTGAGGAGTCAGCTTCATAATTTCGCTCTCGCTCCGACGAGGAGGACGCTGATACATGAGCAGACTGGATCAGAAAGATGCGTGCGGAGCTTGGACCACCTCTGCCGTTTCGAGTGGCGTGACCCGTAGCGAGATTATGGAGTTGACCCCCGCTTTCACTTTGCCGCCCCCCGAGTCGTGATAGACGAAAAATGTTCGTCTTTAAATGCGGACTCTCATATACATCTCGTTAGGCATTCACGTGGCGCCATGCGAATGGCCGACAGGTCATTGTTGCGGTTCATGGCAACAAGCCGATTCCCATCGGGACGCTGAAGAGCATCATCGAGGGGGCGGGACTCGCGGCAGATGAGTTCCGTTGAGCGGGTAAAGCGGCCGGACGTTGGCACGCCCGGCCGCTCTGGTTTGCCACGCTTGGGGAGCACGTCCCACAGGGACGTGGCTACAAAGCGTGATGGCGTTTACCCGCCCACGGTCACGCTGACCGGCTTGCTCCATTGGCCGACGCGGTGGTCGCCGACGCATTAGATGGCGCGGTAGGTCCATTTCACCGGCGTGGCCGGGAAGGCGGTGGTGTCGGTGTAGTTCGGGGTGGTGTCCATCGCCAGGAGGACGAAGCCCGCGCCGCCGCCGCGGTCGACCTGGATTTCGCACAGATCGAGGAATTCGTGCTGGCCGCCCCAGCCCCACTTCACCTGCACTTCGGTGCCGCTGATTTTCGCGCCGATATCGGGCTCGACCGTGGCCATGTCGGGGCCGCTCTGTTCGGCGCCCTCGATCCCGAGGGCTTCGCCGATGGAGCTGATTCTGCGTAGCCCCGCGGAGTCCGTATATGCGTGCACGCCCTCATGTGCCGGTGAACATATCCGGCCCGCGTAAGGTCGCGGCCCGGCATGGGAAAGCAGACAGCCGATGCTATGTTGGCCCCGGATGTTTGAGATCAAACAGAAGGAAAAGATGACGGAGCGGGCGCTCCTCATCGGCGCCTACACCGATCCCGCGAAGAAAGCCGACGCGCAAAGCCTGCTCGATGAATTCGAGGAGCTGGTCGACACGCTCGGCATCCCGGTCATCGAGCGGAAGCTCATCTCGCATCGCGAGAATCACGCGCGCTACCTGATCGGCTCGGGCAAGGCGCAGGAGATCGTCGATTTCGCGAAGGAGCACGAATGCGACGTGCTCATCTTCGATAACGAATTGTCGCCCTCGCAGCAGCGCAACTGGGAGCAGCTGTCCGGGATGACGGTGGCGGATCGGCACGAGATCATCCTCGATATTTTCGGCGCCCGCGCCCAAACGCGGGAAGCGCGCATCCAGGTCGACCTGGCCCGGATGCAGTACTCGATGCCGCGGCTGACGCGCGCCTGGAGTCACCTCGGCCAGCAGGGCGGCGGGATCGGCGCGAAAGGCGAAGGCGAAAGCCAGCTCGAGCAGGACAAACGCAAAATCCGGCTCCAGATCGACCGCCTGAAGCGCGAACTGGAGGAGGTGCGCAGCGCCCGCGCCACGCAGCGCAAGGATCGCAAGCGCGCCCCGGTGCCGAACGCCGCCATCGTCGGCTACACCAACGTCGGCAAATCCTCGCTCCTCCGGCGGCTGACCGGCGCGGATGTCTTCGTCGAAGACAAGCTCTTCGCCACGCTCGACACCACGACGCGCAAGATCGCGCTGCCGAACAAGCAGCCGCTGCTCCTGACCGACACCGTCGGCTTCGTCCGCAACCTGCCGCACCAGCTTGTGGAAGCGTTCAACGCCACGCTCGAAGAAGCCGCGCTCTCCGATTTCCTCATCCACGTGCTCGATGCCTCGCAGCCGGAAGTGATGGAGTTCTACAACACCACCATGCGGGTGCTCGCCGATCTCGGCGCGGACACGAAGCAGATGCTCATCGTCTTCAACAAGATCGACAAGGTCGAGGACCCCGATGCGCTCCCGGCCTTGCGCCGCCATTTTCCCGACGCCGTTTTTGTCTCCGTGCACACGGGCCAGGGGATGAACGAACTGGTCGAGCGGATCGCGGAGTTCGTTGCCCGCGGCACCATGACGGTGGAGCTGCGGCTGCCCGCAGCGCGGGGCGATCTGCTGGCAAAGCTGCACCGCGACGGCACCGTGCACGACGTGAAATACGAGCACGACGGCACGCACGTCTCGGCGCTGATTCCGGTGCGATCGCTGGAAATGTTCGCGCCGTTTTTGGCGGCGGACGCGGAAACAGCCGAAGCAGCGGTGCCCGTGACGATCGACTAAATGCGATCCCCCCGTTCGACCGGCGTGAGCGGCCCGCGTTTGAATTTCCGCCTCGATGCCCAGGCGACTGGTTCGCGCGCGCGGGCGGCGACCTTCCGCACCCTGCACAATGAAGTGCAGACGCCGGTCTTCATGCCGGTCGGGACGAAGGCGACGGTCAAGGCGCAGCTAACGCAGACGCTCGAAGATGCCGGCTCGCAGATCCTGCTGGCGAATACCTACCACCTGTTGCTTCGGCCGGGCGCGGAGGTTTTCCGGAACGTCGGCGGCATCCACAACTTCATGAGCTGGCCGCGCTCGGTCCTGACGGACTCCGGCGGCTACCAAATTTTTTCCCTGCCGCATTCCCGGTCGATGAGCGAAGCAGGCGCGGTTTTCCAAAGCTACCTCGACGGGCGCACGATTCTGCTCAGTCCCGAGCTCAGCATCGAGACGCAGAAGGCGATCGGGAGCGACATCATGATGGCGCTCGATCATTGCGTGGCGTCGACCGCGGAGGAAGCGGCGGTGCGCGAGGCGATGGAGATCACGCAGCGCTGGGCGGAGCGCAGCCTGGCCGCGCGGGGAGATTCGCCGCAGGCCATGTTCGCGATCGTGCAGGGGGCGCTCTCGGCGGAGCTGCGGCGGGAAAGCGCGCAGCGGCTGCTCGAGCTGCCGTTCGATGGTTACGCGATCGGCGGGCTGGCGGTGGGAGAGAGCAAGAGCGAGCGCGAAGAAGTCACGGAGTTTACGGCCGAGCTGCTGCCCGCCGGCAAGCCGCGTTACCTGATGGGCGTCGGCACGCCGCTCGACATTCTGGAGGCGGTGCATCGCGGCGTGGACATGTTCGATTGCATCATCCCGACGCAGGTCGCGCAGCGCGGCGGCGTCTTCACCTCGCGCGGTTACCTGCAGATGCGGCGCGGCATTTACAAATCGAGCGAAGAGAAGCTCGACCCGGAATGCGCCTGCCCGACCTGCGCCCGCTATTCCCGCGCCTATCTGCATCACCTCACGAAGGCGGCGGAGACACTCGGCTGGCAGTTGCTCGGCCAGCACAACTTCTACTTCTATCACCAGCTGATGCGCGACATCCGCGGCAGCATTCTCGCCGATCGATTCCGGGAGCTGTATCGCGAGAAGCGCGAGTTTCTGCACGCGCCGGATCTCGATAATCCGATCACGCAATCGAAGCCGAAGAAGCGGCGACCGACGCAGCTGGGCGATTACGAAGTGCACATCGCGCGGGAGGGCTTTGGCAGCATCCGGCAGATTTCCTCGGGCGAGATCATGCACATGCGCACGCCACCGATGGAGGAGGCGCGGCAGCTCTACGTGGAGCAATCGCAATTGGCGGAGCGTGTGCGCGAGACCTAAGGCCGAGCCGCTCGTGATCTGGGATGTGGGCCTCGGCGCGGCGGCAAACGCGATGGCGGCGATCCATTGCTACGAACGCGAGGCGACGGCCGGCGCGGTCCGGCCGCTGCGGATTATCAGCTTCGAGAACGATCTCGATTCGCTGAAGCTCGCGCTCCTGCACAACAACGACTTCCCGTATCTGCGGCACGCCGGTCCCCCGGCGATCGTGCGCGACGGCCGCTGGCAATCGAAACAATTCGCCGGGCTGGAGTGGCTCTTGTTGCGGGGCGATTTCGTCGAAATGCTGCGCCACGCGCCCGCGCCGCCGGATCTGATTTTCTACGACATGTTTTCGCGGAAAACGACCGCGGAGGCGTGGACGCTGGAGACGTTTCGCCGGTTGTTCGCCGCGTGCGACGGTCGCGCCGCCGAGCTGTTCACCTACAGCTGCTCGACCTCGGTGCGGGTGGCCCTGCTGGCGGCTGGTTTTTTCGTGGCGCGCGGGCGCGGCATGGGCGCCAAGGAGGAAACAACGATCGCCGTGACGCCGGCGGCCCATCGCACTTCTTCACGCCATCATGAGCGCGTCCTCGCCTCGGAATGGCTCCAGCGTTGGAGTCGCTCCGGCGCGAAGTTCCCCCCCACGGTCGAAGCCGCCGACCAGCTGGAATTCGCGCGCCGCATTCTCCAGCACGAGCAATTTCGTCCCAATGCAGGCCCGATCGCCCGACCGGGCGGGGGCTGATTCCGGCCACCAACAAGCGTTGTTCCGAGGCGGGAGCAACCCTCCGCCGCTTGGGAGAGGGCTACATCGGTCCCGCGCCGGTTGTCGCCGGCACCAGCTCCGCGACGAGCGGGAAGTGATCGGAAGCGACGCGCGCCAGCGGCGTGCGATGGACTTGCAGGGCGCTCGCGTGCAAGGCGGTGTTCACGAAGATGTGATCGACGGCGAGGGAAGGAAAACGGGTGGGAAAGGTGCGAAACGCTCCCCGCGGCCGCACGAGCGTGCGCACGTCGCGCAGGAACGAGGCCAGAATGCGATACGCGGGTGAACTGCGCACGCTGTTCAAATCCCCGAGCAACACCAGCGGCGCATCGGCCGCGACGGAGCCGAGCAACTCGTCGCCCGTGAGCATCTGCGCCTGCTGAATGCGTTCGCTCCGGCCGAGCCCGAAGTGGCTGTTAATGATCTGCACCGGCCCGAGATCGGTCTCGGCCTCGGCCCAGAGCGCCACCCGCTGCTCGCGGCAATACCAGGTGCCGCAGCCGGGGAGTTCAATCGTCCGCTTCAGCATCAACGGGTAACGGCTTACGATCGCGTCGCCATATTGCTCCTCGCCATGCCGGATCGCGGGATGAAAAAAATGTTTCCAGCCGAGCTGTTCCGCGATCAATGCCGCCTGGTCCACACCCGACGAGCGCTTCCGCTTCGCGTCCAGTTCCTGCAGACCGACGACGTCCGCCGACATGCTGGCGATAACTTCCGCGATCCGGCTTTCCGAGCGCTGGCGATCCATCCCGACGCAGCCGCGCACGTTGTAGGTTGCGACCCGGAGGACCGGAGCAGGACGTTCCCTTGTCGTCACCGCGCGCCGCTCCTCACATCTGCGAACGCAGGACCGCGCCGAGCCGGCCGCGGACCTTTTCGTTCCACGGTCGGCGCCGCCAATCGGCCAGGGTTACTTCGCGCGATTGCTGCTTGTCGTCCTCGAAGACCTTGGTGTGCATCGCGACAAACTTGTGATCGAGCACATTTAGGTTCGCCTCCTCGTTCAACGACATTGAGCGATTGTCGAGATTCGCGGAACCAACCGACGCCCAGCAATCATCCACGAGCAGATATTTGCAGTGAAAACGGCCGGGCTGGTATTCGTAGAAACGCACGCCCGCCTCCAGCAGCGCCGGCCAGCGCGCCTTGCCGACGGATCGCACCAGTTGCGCATCGATATCGGAGCCGGGGACGATGACCTCCACTTTCACCCCGCGCCGGCACGCCTCGATCAGGGTATCGCGACAGAGCTGATCGGGAATGAAATACGCGTTCGCAATCCGGATATGCTGCCGCGCCGCCGCGATCGAAATGAGGAGCATGAGGCGCGCGCTGTCGGAGCCTTCGCCGGCCGAGCTCTTGAAGATCTGGCATGTGTCCTCGCCGGCTTTCTCCAGCTTCGGGAAGTAGTCGTCGCCATGCAGGAGATGGCCGCGCGTCTCGATCCAGTTATCCATGAAAGCCTGCTGGATCTGCCCGACGGCGGGGCCCTCGACCCGGTAATGCGAATCACGCCAGTAACCTCTCATTCGGCCATCGCCCTGCCAGTCATCGGCAATGCCGACGCCGCCGATGAAGCCGACGCGGCCGTCGATCACGAGAATCTTGCGATGCGTCCGGTAGTTCATCGTGAGGTTGAGAGAACCGAAAGACCTCCAGCTCCACTTTGGAGCGGCGGAGCAGATTCATGGCGCGGTTCCGGACATCATCGCAGCCGAGCGCGTCCTGGAGGAAATGCACCTGTACGCCGGCGTTCGCGCGCTCGACGAGGGCGGCGGCGAACTCGTCGGAAACCCTGCCTTCTTTAAGGAGGAAATTCTCAAAGGTGATCGACGTTCGCGCGGAGCGGATGCCTTCCAGCATGGCGGGAAAAATTTCGTCGCCATTCTGGAGCGCGGTGACTTTGTTGCCCGCCAGCAACGGCGGGCCCAGCATTTGCCCAACCGTCCGAACGAAGGCATCGTCACCCACGCTGTAGTCGGCATGAATGCGATGGCTGATCTTCTTTTCGTTCGGGAAGAAATTCCGCGCCACGAAGAGCGTCGCGAAACCACCCGCCACCGCGGCCCCGAGCAACTTTGGCCAGACGGGCGGGCAGCGTTCGAACGGGGTCTTCACGTAATGTTATCGCGGCGCGAAACAGAACGGTTCCCTAAAGCCCACATTTGCGGTAAACTCAGGGTTTGAAATCATGAGCAGGATGTTGACGTCTTTCGCGCTCCCGCTGCTTTTCCTTCTGAGCAGTAGCTCGGGCCGGTCGGCGCCACAATTTCAACGCCCGGACCTTGTTCCGACATTGACGCCAGGACCTGATGTCATCGTGGGTGATCTTTTCTCGTTGCAGCAATTTGGCAGTAGCGGCACCCAGGTCGGTCTCGCGATGGGAACGGATGCCTGCAACGGCGGAGACGTGGAACTGAATTTTTTCCTGATGCCAAATACCGACCATCCGATCATGGCACAGAATCTCTATCGCATGAGCGGCGGGGGGACCAACGACGAGCGCTTTGAACAAGTGGGCCAGGCCTGGCTGACCCATGGATTCTTTGCTTTGCAAAACAACGCTTGCAGCCTGGGCTGCACTCCCAGTCCTGGCGGCGGCACTCATCTCGGGGCCGGATGCTCCAATGCTGATAGCCCGGGCATTAATGCGGGTCCGAGTAACCTGGGCTCGCGCGCCTGGGTGAATCCTTTTACCGGAGTCTTTCCATCGAATACCAACAGTCACACCGGCCACACTCACACCGGCACATCGCACCGGATTCTGGTGGAGGCGAGTGACCTCGATACGATGCTCAATCCGGGAGCGACCTATTACGCCGAGGCGCAATTCGTCACGCCGCACGAGTACGCCTGGTGCCAGACACACCCCGGGGAGTGCAACATGCACAACAATGTGTCCTACCGTCGCTACAATGTCGCGGGCACGACGAGTTTCGCCTTTTCGGCGATTGGATCCACCGTCCGCATGACTCCGGCCCTCGAGGCTTGGACAGGAGCGACCATCCAGCCCATCGAGCCGGCGCCCGGGATCGATGGCCGCGCCTTCCTTGCCTGGAAGGTGACCAACCCGTCGGCCGGCGTTTGGCATTATGAATACGCCATTCAGAATCGGAATCTGGATCGCGCGATTCAGTCCTTCCGTGTGCCCCTGGGCTGCGGAATCACGGTCAGCAATCTGGGGTTCCATGCGCCGCCCAACCATCCCGGATTTCCAAACGATGGCACTGTGGGAGACCTGGGGTACAGCAACGCGGCCTGGACTTCGAATCAAACGGCCAGCGCGGTGAGTTGGAGCTCGGAGACGATCCTGCTGAACGCGAACGCGAACGCGATTCGGTGGGGGACAATGTATAACTTTCGGTTTGATTCCAACCGGCCGCCGCAGGCAGTGAACGCGACGATTGGCTTCTTCAAGACCGGTGCGCCGATCACCGTTGCGATCCAGGGCCCGGCGCCGAATCCCTGCAATCCGCTGCAACTAACCAGTGCGGTTTCGCGCAAGACCCATGCGGGAGCGGGCACCTTGGAAATCAATCTTCCGCTCAGCGGGACGGCGGGAGTGGAATCGCGGAGCGGTGGCGCGGGCGGGGATCACACGGTGGTCGTGAGCTTCGCGAATAACGTCGTCAGTGGGAGCGCGAGCGTGACCAGCGGGGTGGGCAGCATCGCGGGAAGCCCGACTCTTTCCGGCAACACCATGACGGTGAACCTGACTGGGGTGGGCAACGCCCAAACGCTCGCCGTGACCTTGAGCAATGTGACCGACGAATTCGCGCAGGTCATGGCCGACACGCCGCTCCACGCGAGCTTCCTCCTGGGGGACAGCAATGGGGATGGCGGCGTCAACGCGGCCGATGCGCTTCAGACCCGCGGCCGCACCGGCCAAGCCGCGGACACGACGAACTTCCGCTCGGATGTGAATCTCGACGGCCTTGTAAACAGCGGCGATACCGTCATTGTCCGGGCGCACGCTGGCGACGCCGTCCCCTCGCAGACTGTTGCCGAATAGATCTCTCCCTTTGGACGCAGGGCTGGCGACGACTGGAGTGAATCATGAAGCGAATCCTGCGTAACTTCGCGCTCCCGCTGTGGCTGCTTTTGAGCAGCAGCTTTGGAAATCCCGCGCCCCAATTTGAACGCGAGATTCTTGTTCCCGCACTTGTGCCAGGACCTGATGTCATCGTGGGAGATCTACCCGAACTGCAACAATTCGGAAGCAGTGGCACGCAGGTTGGATTGGCCCTGGCCACGACCTCTTGTAACAACGGGGACCACGAGCTGAATTGGTTGGGGTATGGAAACACAACCCACCCGGTCGCCCCGCAGAATCTCTATCGAATGAGCGGCGGACCGAGCCACAACGACCGCTTTGAACAAATTGGGCAATCCTGGCTGAAGCATGGAATCGAAGCCGTGCAGGAAGACGCCTGCGGCTTTGGTTGTATCCCGGCCAAGGATCAATACCACCTGGGCGCGGGATGCTCCGACCCTTACTTCGCGAGCCTGAATGCAAGCCAGGGTTTCCTTGGTTCACGCGCCTGGGTGAATCCCTTTACCGGTGCTTTCCCGGCGACTTCAATCGAACACAGCGGCCACAGTCACACCGGCACATCGCACCGAATTCTGGTGGAGGCGAGTGACCTCAATACGACGCTGAATCCGGGAGCGACCTACTACGCTGAAGCTCAATACGCCACGGCAGATGAGTACGCCTGGTGCCAGTCTCACCCGGGGCAGTGCAACATGTATAACAATGCCTCCTATCGTCGCTTTGATGTCACCGGCACGACTAGTTTCACCTTTGCGGCGGTTGGCGCGACGGTTCAAATGACTCCCGGCCATCCATGCCTGGACGGGAGCGACCATCCAGCCCATCGAGCCGGCGCCCGGGATCGATGGCCGCGCCTTCATCGCCTGGAAGGTGACCAACCCGTCGGCCGGCGTCTGGCATTATGAGTACGCGGTCTATAACCAAAACCTGGATCGCGCGATTCAGTCCTTCCGCGTGCCCCTGGGCTGCGGAATCACGGTCAGCAATCTGGGGTTCCATGCTCCGCCCAACCATCCCGGATTTCCAAACGATGGCACCGTGGGAGACCTGGGGTACAGCAACGCGGCCTGGACCTCGAATCAAACGGCCAGCGCGGTGAGCTGGAGCTCGGAAACGATCCTGCTGAACGCGAACGCGAACGCGATTCGGTGGGGGACGATGTATAACTTCCGGTTTGATTCCAACCGGCCGCCGCAGGCGGTGAACGCGACGATTGGCTTTTTCAAGACCGGCGCGCCGATCACCGTTGCGATCCAGGGCCCGCGCCCCCTGTAATCCGCTGCAACTAACCAGTGCGGTTTCGCGCAAGACCCATGCGGGAGCGGGCACCTTGGATATCAATCTTCCGCTCAGCGGGACGGCGGGAGTGGAATCGCGGAGCGGTGGCGCGGGCGGGGATCACACGGTGGTGGTGAGCTTCGCGAACAACGTCGTCAGTGGGAGCGCGAGCGTGACCAGCGGGGTGGGCAGCATCGCGGGAAGCCCGACTCTTTCCGGCAACACCATGACGGTGAACCTGACTGGGGTGGGCAACGCCCAAACGCTCGCCGTGACCTTGAGCAATGTGACCGACGAGTTCGCGCAGGTCATGGCCGACACGCCGCTCAACGCGAGCTTCCTCCTGGGGGACAGCAATGGGGATGGCGGCGTCAACGCGGCCGATGCGCTTCAGACCCGCGGCCGTGCCGGTCAAGCCGCGGACCTAATGAATGTCCGCTCCGACGTAAACGTCGACGGCCTTGTGAACAGCGGCGACACCTTGATCGTGCGAGGGCAATCCGGCCATTCCGTCCCGTAGCCGGACTCAAAAACGCGCGGCAAGAAAACGCTCCCGTGGAAGTCTACGACCGCGGGATGCCATAACGGGTGACGGCGGTCCAGGCGGTCAACGCGCTCCGAACGCGGAACCGCGCCGGTCAGGTCGCGGTTGGGAAAATGCGCTGGATAAGCGGACGAACGCCCGCATATAATATGACGGTTCGAGTCGAGGCACGGTGACAGCCGGCAGCCGTGATGCCACGCCCGCCACTAGAGGAGGTCGATCATGAAGAAAGCACTGAGTTATCTCACGCTCCCGCTGCTTTTGCTGTTGAGCAGTAGCTCCGGAGATTCCGCACCCCAATCGCCGGGACAAAGCCCGGAGGAGCAAACCGGAACTCTGGAAAAGATGATCGTGGCCAACGGCAACGTTGCGATGGATCTCGATTTGACCCGGCTGAATGGAACTGCCGCCCCGGCGAAGGAATCGAAACCGGACACTTTGCATTTCCAAGTGGGATCCAATTCTTTTTTCACGATCCTTGTCTTTGACCACGCCCTCCGCGGTCCGGAACTGGGCTCGATGGGGCTCGTCCCAGCAAGCGCCGCCAGCCTTCCCGGAGCGTTGCAGGCCTCCTTCAACCAACTCGTGATCGAGAAGCTCCCAGCGGAGGCGGCCTTTGATCTGGTGGTGCGCGACGGGAAAACGGGTTTCGTCTTTTTCAACATTGAAGGGAGTCTTTATGAGTACGATGCCGCAGCTCACTTGCTCAGCATCAAAGGTGGAAGGCTTCTGCTTTCAAACGAGTTTGCGCGCCAGCTGGGGCGCCCGGCGGAGGCTGGTTTGATCATGGGGGGAATTTCGATCGCGACCACGATGTATCCGATTGAAGTCACCACCGTCGTCAACGGCGCCGCCCAATCGGTAATCCTGCCGCCACAACCCGACGGAGTGGCCCCGACTTTCGCGCCGGGGCCCGACGTCATCGTGGGCGATCTGCCTTCGATGGCGCAATTTGGCAGCAATGGATCTCTGGTCGGTCTCGCGGTGGGAACGACCTCCTGCAACAACGGAACGGTGGACCTGAATTGGTTTGCGATGCCGAACACGGATCATCCTGTCATTCCGCAAAATTTCTATCGCATGAGCGGCGGAGCCGGGAATAATGATCGCTTCGAACAGCTTGGCCAATCCTGGCTGAAACATGCATTCGTAGCCGCCAGCGGAAACCTCTGCGGCTTCGGCTGTAACGGCGTGGGAGGCAGTCGTCTTGGCGTGGGCTGCTCCGATCCTTACGGCGCCGGCTTAAACGCGAGCCAAAGTGGCTTGGGTTCACGCGCCTGGGTCAATCCCTTCACCGGTGCGTATACCTCGGCGGCACGAGATCATACCGGCCACAACGATGTCGACTCAATGCCGACGCATCGGGCCTTGGTTCCGGTGAGCGATTTGAACACGACGCTGAATCCGGGCGCGACCTATTATGCCGAAGCGCAATACGTGACCCCCCATGAGTACGCCTGGTGCCAGTCTCACCCGGGGGAGTGCAACATGTACAACAATGCCTCCTATCGTCAGTTTACTGTCAGCGGCACGACGAGTTTCACCTTTTCGCCCGTTGGCCCCACGGTGCGAAAAGCCCCGGCCATTAATGCCTGGACCGGAGCGACCATTAACACCATCGAGCCGGTGCCGGGAGTCGATGGCCGTGCGCTCATCGGCTACAAAGTGACGAACCCATCCGCCGGCGTTTGGCATTATGAGTACGCGCTCAGCAACCAGAATCTCGATCGCTCCATTCAATCCTTCAGCGTGCCCCTCGGCTGCGGAATCACCGTGAGCAACCTGGGGTTCCATGCTCCGCTGAATCATCCCGGAATTGCCAACGACGGAACCCTGGGAAGCGCGGGGTATAGCAACGCGGCCTGGACCACGAATCAAACGGCCAGCGCGGTGAGCTGGAGCTCGGAGACGATCCTGCTGAACGCAAACGCGAACGCGATTCGGTGGGGGACGATGTATAACTTCCGGTTTGATTCCAACCGGCCGCCGCAGGCAGTGAACGCGACGATTGGCTTCTTCAAGACCGGCGCGCCGATCACCGTTGCGATCCAGGGCCCCGCCCCCTGTAATCCGCTGCAACTAACCAGTGCGGTTTCGCGCAAGACCCATGCGGGGGCGGGCACCTTGGATATCAATCTTCCGCTCAGCGGGACGGCGGGAGTGGAATCGCGGAGCGGTGGCGCGGGCGGGGATCACACGGTGGTCGTGAGCTTCGCGAATAACGTCGTCAGTGGGAGCGCGAGCGTGACCAGCGGGGTGGGCAGCATCGCGGGAAGCCCGACTCTTTCCGGCAACACCATGACGGTGAACCTGACTGGGGTGGGCAACGCCCAAACGCTCGCCGTGACCTTGAGCAATGTGACCGACGAGTTCGCGCAGGTCATGGCCGACACGCCGCTCCACGCGAGCTTCCTCCTGGGGGACAGCAATGGGGATGGCGGTGTCAACGCGGCCGACGCGCTTCAGACCCGCGGCCGCACCGGCCAGGCCGCGGACACGACGAACTTCCGCTCGGATGTGAATCTCGATGGGCTTGTGAACAGCGGCGACACCGTCATTGTGCGAGGGCAATCCGGCCATTCCGTCCCGTAGCCGTCTTCTGCGGCGAGAAAATAACTACGCCTGCTGGTCGGCCACGGGCGCGGTCGCACGCTGCGCAATCCGCCGCAGCACGATGACGACTCCCGTCAGCGCGACCAGCGCGAGCCCGCCGAGCACGTATTCGAGCGGATCGCGCGGGCCGGCGAGCGTGCGTTTCCCGAAAGCGCCGAGATAGACGAGCAGCAGGTTGGGCGGGAGGAGGCCGATGAGCGACGCGGTCATGTAGCGCCAGAACGGAATCGCCGTCAGGCCGTAGAGGTAATTCGTGAGCCCCAGCGGCACCGGGCACATCCGGAGCAGGCCCACCACTTTCCAGCCCTCCTTTGCGATCGCGCCGTCGATGGCCTGGAATCGCGGGTGCCCCTCGATCTGCTTAGCGACCGCGCCCCGCGCCACGTAACGCGCAAACAAGAACCCGAAAGCGGCGCTCATCGCGATGCCGGTATAAACCGCGACCATGCCGCCGACCATGCCGAAGGTGAAGCCGGCGAGGATCGTCAAGGGCAGGCAGGGCAGCATGAAGATGGTCGTGAGCCCAAACACCGCGCCGTACATGAAGATGCCGGCCACGCCGAACCCTGCCGCCCAAACGCGGAACGACTCAATCCATTCGAGGACAGGAAATTGCCGCGCCACCAGAAGAACGGCGAGCATGAAAGCTCCCAGGGCAGCGAGCTGCAAAAACGGGCGGGAACGGAGAATTTGGCGCATGAAAATCACAGGAGATCAGACGAATACGCGGCTTTATTATTCTCTGTGTTCCTGCCTTGAGACCGCAGTTGCTTCATCCTCCAGGATTACGAACACTAGCATACCAAGAGCAAAAGCGCGGCCGCCGCGCCGGGTCCGTTCGCATTCCGCCATTGAGAGATCGGGCGATTGCGCCAGAATTGCTCGATCGCCACGCGCACCGTCGGCGTTTCCCGCATGCAGCCGACCATTCTGATTGTCGATGACGAGAAGCACACCCGCGAAGGGTTGCGCCGGCTTTTTGACGATGAGTACGACACCTACATCGCGGAGGACATCCGCGGCGCGATCGACGTGCTGGAACGCGAACAAATCGACGTGCTCTTGACCGATCTGCGGCTCGGCGGCGACGACGGCATGACTTTGATCGAGCGCGCCCTGAAGCTGCCGCGGCCGCCGGTCTGCATCATGATGACGGCCTATGGTTCGGTGGATACCGCGGTCGAGGCGATGAAGCGCGGGGCCTACGACTTCGTCACGAAACCGCTCAACCTGGACAAGGTGGAGATGCTGGTGGCGCGGGCGCTCCGCAGCCGGCGGATCGAGCAGGAGAACCGGACGCTCCGGCAGCAGGTGGACGAGCGGTTCGGCCTGGAAAGCATCATCGGCGAATCGGCCGTCCTCCGGGAGGTGCTGGACACAATCCGGCAGGTGGCGCCCTCGTCGGCCAATGTCCTGCTCGACGGCGAGAGCGGGACCGGCAAGGAACTGGCCGCGCACGCGATTCACAATCTGAGCCGGCGGCACAAGGCGAAGTTCGTGACGGTGCATTGCGCAGCGCTCTCGCCGACGCTGCTCGAGAGCGAGCTCTTCGGGCACGAGCGGGGCGCCTTTACCGGTGCGCACGAGAGACGCATCGGGCGCTTCGAGCAGGCGAACGGCGGGACTATTTTCCTGGATGAAATCGGCGAGATCGACCAGAGCACGCAGGTAAAATTGCTCCGCGTGATCAGCGAAGAACGCGCCTTCGAGCGCGTGGGCGGCAATCAACTGCTCCGCGCCGACGTCCGTCTGATCGCGGCGACGAACAAGGATCTCGCGAAGCTGGTGAAGGAAGGCAAGTTCCGCGACGACCTCTATTTCCGGCTCAACGTCGTTCACATCACGATGCCGCCGTTGCGCGACCGGAAGGAAGACATTCCGCTCCTCGTGCACGGCTTCCTTCGCCATTTTTCGAAGCTGAACGAGAAGCCGACGCTCGAACTGACGACGGACGCGATGAATCTGCTCCTCGCCTACGATTGGCCGGGAAATGTGCGCGAACTGCGGACCGCGATCGAGCACGGCGTGGTGATGGCAAGCGGGCCCAAGGTCACGGTGCGCGAGCTCCCGCTGCAGATCCGGCAGGCGGTGGGACCGGTCGCGACTGGGATGCCGGCGCGGTCGTTCAGCGAAAAGGCGAGCCCGCTCGATCTGCATGAAACCGAGCGGCGTTTGATCGCCCAGGCGCTGGCGAGCACGAACGGCAACATCACAGCGGCGGCGAAGAAGCTGGGAATCAGCCGGCGCACTTTGCATCGGAAGATCAATGAGATGAACGCGGAGAAGAACCAGGCCGCGAAAGCGGAACTGGACACCGCCCCTCCGGAGAGAGAGACTCCGCGCCTTGCTTCCGACCGTTGATTCCCGACTTCTGATTTCCCATGCCCGGCGCCGCTGATTTCATCCAACGCTGTGTCCATGCGGTCGAGACCGGGGGGTACGCGATTTGGGTCCAGCGTGCTCTCGGCGTGGCGCTTTTGGTCGGCCTGGCGTTTTATTACATGGGCCACGAGTTTCGCGGGCTCGCGACTTCGCAGGCAATGGATCAGGCGCAGATTGGGCGCAACATCGCCAACGGCGAAGGGTGGCGGACGGATTTCGTGCGGCCCCGCGCGGTCGGGCAACTACAGCAGGCCAAGAAAAACGTCGCGGAGCGGATCTGGTACGACACCTACAACGCGCCGCTCCCGCCGCTGGTGAACGCAGTCGCGCTCCGGCCATTCAAGCGCTTCTGGAAAATGACGCCGGGGGAGGTGGTTTACACCGGCGACAAAGCCATCGCGGTCTCGGCCATCTGTTTCTTCATCGCCTCGCTGGTTTTCCTCTACCTGACCGCGAGTCGGTTGTTCGACCAACGCCTGGCCATCCTCGCGACGGCGCTGGTGGTGTTGTGCGATATGTTCTGGGAGTACTCGCTTTCTGGTCTGCCGCAGATGCTGATGCTCTTCCTGTTTAGCGGCACGATCTACGTCCTGGTGCGGGCGGTGGAGGCGCAGTTCGAGGGCGGACCAGTCGGGATTTGGCTGGGCCTCGCCGGCATTGGCTTCGGGCTCCTCGCCCTTCAGCCACGCCCTCACCATCTGGATGTTTGTGGGCGCGCTCGTCTTTTCCATTTTCTTCTTCAAACCGCGCGGCTGGGCGGCCGCCATCGTGCTCGGCATGTTCCTGCTCCTCTACACGCCGTGGCTGGTGCGGAATTACGTCGTCTGCGGTAATCCCGCCGGCATGGCGATGTATTCGGCGCTGGACGACATCAAGCGCTCGGAAGCGGGCCACATGCGTCGCGTGGATTTGGATCTGCAGGATATCACCCCGAGGCATTTTCGCGACAAGGTCACAAAGAATCTCGTCTCGCAGTTCGCCCGGCTCTATGAGCATCTCGGCTGGAGCGCGGTCGCGCTGGTCTTTTTCGTCGTCGCTTCTGCACATCTTCAAGCGCCGTGAAACGGCCGCGCTGCGCTGGTTGATCCTGACGATGTGGGGAGGCGCGGTCTTCGGCATGGCGCTCTACGGCATGCGCGAGGAACAGGGGATGATTGCGAACCAGCTCCACCTCTTGTTTGTCCCGATCATGACCTGCTACGGCCTCGCCTATCTGCTCGTGCAATGGAACCGGCTGGAGATCGAGATGCGGGTGGCGCGGATTGCGTTTTTGACGCTGCTCTTCGTGATCTGTGCCTGGCCGATGGTGTTCAGCTTCCCGCCGTTTGCGGGCCCGAAAAGCGGGGTGCGCTGGCCGCCCTACGTGCCGCCGTATATCTCGGTCCTGAACGACTGGATGCGACCGGAGGAAATCATCGCGTCGGACATGCCGTGGGCGATTTCCTGGTATGCTGACCGGCGTTCGCTTTGGCTGCCGGACACCGTCAAGGCCTTCACGGAATTCCACGACTACGGAATTTTCGGTGCGCCCGTGAACGGCCTCTATCTCACGCCGATCAGCGGCAGCCAGAATGCGCTGGGCGATATCCTGAAGGGCGAATATCGCGATTGGGCGGCGGTGATCTTGCGCAGCCTGGATATCACAAAGTTCCCGCTCAAATGGGCCACGCTCCTCGGACTCGAAAACGAGTGCGTCTTCTTCGCCGATACCGATCGGCAACGCATCCAGGCTCCTTGATGCGAGCGGTGGCTCCAGCCACAACGCGGCCCGATGAGCGCAACTGCCCGCGCCAGTTCGCCGCGAGCCACGCTGCCGCCTCGCGCGCAGTGCGTACCGCGTGGCGGCGGTCGGGGATGCAGATCGGCGCCGACGCTCCCGCGGGTGCATGCACCGGCCGCATCAGGTTCGTTGGCAGGAGTGGCTCGAGCCGATCCTTCATCGACGGCATCTAGGCGCCGCGACCGTCATTCGCGACCAGCGTCTTCGTCGGCGCGGGCTGCGAGTTCAATGTGCGCCGCCGGGTCGAGATCGGTGCCGATTGCCTGATCGCGTCCGGCTGCAAATTCATCGACCACGATCACGACGTGGCCCGGCGCGACCTGCCGGTGCGCGAGCAGACGGCGGGTGCTCGAAGCGCGAGATCATTCTCGGCGCCGACGTCTGGACTGGGCGTCAACGTCGTCGTGCTGAAAGGCGTGCACATCGGAAAGGGCGCGATCGTCGCGGCACGGACGCGGTTCGTCACCCACGAACTATCGCCGCGACTACGAAATTTGGGGCGGCATTCCCGCCGCAGAATCGGCGACGCCGTTGCGATAGCGCGCAGATTTCCGGTTTACGAAACGTCCTGCGGCGGTTCTAATCGGGCGTGGCGCAGCCCAACAAACTCTTTGGCACCGATGGCGTGCGCGGCGTGGCCAACGTCGAGCCGGTCACGGCCGAGACGGCGCTGAAGCTCGGCCGCGCCGCGGCGCACGTCTTCACCCAGTTGAATCCGCGCACGCTGCCGGCGGGCGCGCGGCCGAAGATTGTGCTCGGCAAAGACACCCGGCTCTCCGGTTACATGCTGGAGAACGCGCTCGTCGCCGGCATCACTTCGCTCGGCGTCGATGTGCTGGTGATCGGCCCGCTGCCGACGCCGGGGGTGGCCTACATCACGCGTTCGCTGCGCGCCGATGCCGGCATCGTGCTCTCCGCTTCGCACAACTCCTACGAAGACAACGGCATCAAGTTCTTCCGGCACGACGGCTACAAGCTCGACGACGCAGATCGAGCAGCAGATCGAGCACCTCGTCTTCAGCGGCGAGATCGATTCCGTGCGTCCGACGGCGGGGAAAATCGGCCGCGCCACCCGCATCGATGACGCGCTCGGGCGTTATGTCGAGTTCGCGAAGGCGAGTTTCCCGCGCGGCATGTCGCTCGAGAAAATGCGCATCGCGGTGGATGTGGCGAACGGCGCTGCCTACAAATCGACGCCCTGCATTCTGCGCGAGCTCGGCGCCGACTTGAGGGTCTTTCACAACGCGCCGAACGGCACGCAACATCAACGCCGACTGCGGCAGCACGCATCCGGAAGAGATCCAGCGCATCGTGCGCGAGACGCGGCGCGGAAGTCGGCATCACCCACGATGGCGACGCCGATCGCGTGCTGCTCTGCGATGAAAACGGCGAGGTCGTCGACGGCGACGAGATTCTCGCGATCGCGGCGATTGATTTCCTGCGCGGCGGGCGACTGCGCGAGAACACGCTCGTGGCCACGGTCATGAGCAACTTCGGTCTCGACGAAGCGCTCGCGGCCGCCGGCGGGAAAGTGCTCCGGACGAAAGTGGGCGATCGTTACGTGCTCGAGGAGATGGTGAAGCGCGACCTGAACGTCGGCGGCGAGCAGAGCGGGCACATGATCTTTCGCGACTTCAGCACGACCGGCGACGGGATCGTCTGCGCGTTGCAGATCCTGCGGATCATGCGTTCAACCGGGAAGCCGCTGAGCGAATTGAAGCGTTGCCTGACGAAATATCCGCAGGCGCAGCGGAACCTGCGGGTGAAGGAAAAGCCGCCGCTGGAGTCGATGCCGGCGGTGCTGAAACTGGTGAGCGACGCCGAACAGGAGCTGAATGGGAAAGGGCCGCGTGTTGCTGCGCTATTCCGGGACCGAGCCCAAGATTCGGCTCCTCATCGAAGGGCGCGAACTGGCGCAGATTGATCAGCAGGCGAACCGGATTGCGGACGCCATCCAGAGCGCGATTGGAGTGAACTAACGCCCGGGATGATGACTCTGGCGAGAATTCTGGAAGCGCTGCTCTTCAGCGCGCAGAAGCCGCTGACGGCGAAAGAGCTGGCGTCGGCGATCAAGGCGGCGGGCGCGGAGGATGAACTGACGCCGAACGAATTCGCGAAGACGAGCGAAGCGGAAGTGGCCGCCGCGCTGGAGCAGTTCAAGATCGAATATATCGAGCAGCAACGCGCCTTCCAGCTGGTCGAAAAGGCGGAAGGCTGGCAGCTGGCGAGCGATCCGGCCTACGCGCGCTGGGTGCGGCAGCTCTTCCCCGCCGCCAAGCCGCAGCGACTGACGCCGCCCGCGCTAGAAACGCTTGCGATCATCGCTTACCGGCAACCGATCACGCGGGCCGATGTCGAGGCCGTCCGCGGGGTGGCGGTGGATGGCGTTTTGCAGAACCTGATGGAGCGCGGGCTGGTGAAAATCAGCGGGCGCGCGGAGGTGCCGGGACGGCCGCTCCTTTACGAGACGACACAGTTCTTCCTCGAACACTTCGGACTGAGAAATCTCGACGAGCTCCCGAATTCGGAGGAACTGCGCCGCCGCTATCTCCCCACCGCGTCCGCGCCGCCAGCCGCAGCCGCAGCGACGCAGCGGCGGAACGCACAACCGGAATTGCCTGCAGACCGCCCGCTGCAGGAGCCGGGGGACACGGCTGAGAGCCGCACCGCCGCAGGCGTAACGCCGTTCGTCAAACCTCCACAAACTTCGCGCCGCGGAGCCATCGGCCGCGGGGCGCGCGCCGGTGCAGCCTCGGGCACCGAGATCTTCTTCATTTCGACTTTGATGAAGCTCAGGATGACCGGCGCGAGGATGATCCCGGACATGCCCATCAGGCGTTCGCCAATGATCAGCGCAAGCAGCGTGAGCCACATCGGATGGTCGAGCCGGCCGCCGATGATGCGGCTGTTCAGGAAATATTCGAGCTTGTGGATGCCGACGAGGAACACGAAGGCCCAGCCGGCCAGCTTCGGCGACATCGTAAACGCCATCGCCGATGATGATCGTGTTGCTGATCAGATTGCCGATGATCGGCAGCAATCCGCAAACGAAGGTAAGGATCACGACGAGGCTGCCGTAACGCAGCCCCACGCCGTAGACGAAGATCGCGGTCAGCGTGGCGTTGATCGCAGAGATGATGATCTGCGCGCCCATCACGGTCTCGAAGCTTTGGTAGAGCGACGCGAACCGCTCTTTGATGCGGGCGGTGTAGAAGCTGTAGAGATTGGGAACGCGCGATCCCTGCCTCCGCTTGACCTCGAAATCCGGATTCAGGAAGATGCTCACTGCCACCACCACGCCGATCACCAGGAAGATCGACTCCTTGGTCGCGATCCGCACATATTTGCCGACGTGGGCGAGCGCTTCGCGCACACTGTCGAGCGCCACCGCGCGCAGGCTTTCGGTATCGGTAAATGGCAGCTCGATGCCGTGTTGCTCCGCGAATTTCACGACGATAGGAACCGCGGTCTCGACGATTTCCGGCAACACCACAAAGGCGCGCTTGAGGAAGAAAACGAAGGTGCTGAACGCGACCGCGATCAGGATCGATGAAGAGCACGACTGCGATCCATTTCCGGCCAAAGAAGGCGAGCTTTGTGAGCGCGAGATAACTTAAGAGCGCGGCCAGGAAAGGCGTGCCGAGGTGCAGGGCCGCCACCAGCACCAGCAGAGCAGCGAAGACTGCGTAGGAGATGGCCGCGGATCGTTGCATGAAGGGCAGACTAATTCCGCTAGATTACCGTGCGAATACGCTTCTCGCTATCAGCGTTTTCCGCGCCGCGCTCGCGGTGGCGTTGACTTGCTCCGGCTGCGGCCGCACGGTTCAGCACTCATGAACACACTCACGCGATCGGCGGCAGCCTGATCCTCGGTTTCGTCCTGCTTTTCGGATTCACGGGCTGCGGCAGTTATAACCGGCTCGTCACGCTTGAGCAGAATGTGAACAAGAAATGGGCCGACGTGCAGTCGGTCTATCAACGGCGCGCCGATCTGATCCCGAATCTCGTCAATACGGTGCAAGGCGCCGCCAACTTCGAAAAATCGACGCTAACTGAAGTGACCAACGCGCGCGCCAGCGTGGGCCGCGTGCAATTGGATCCGAGCAAGGCGCCGACCGATGCCGCCGAGCTGGAGAAATTCCAGCAGGCGCAAGGACAACTAAGCAACGCCCTCTCGCGACTTCTGATCGTGACGGAAAACTACCCTCAACTCCGCGCGACCGAAGCCTTCCAGAATCTGCAGGCGCAACTCGAAGGAACTGAAAACCGCATCTCGGTGGAGCGGAATAATTTCAACGGCGCGGTGCAGGAGTACAACACCGCGCTCGGCCGTTTCCCGACGAACATGTTGAACAAGATGTTCGGCTTCCAGGCGCGGCCGTTCTTTACCGCGCAACCGGGCTCGGAGACCGCACCGGCGGTGAACTTCGGGACGTTCGGAAGCGCCCCGCCGCGCCCCGCCCGTCCGGTCCGTCCCTGCTCTGGAGCCGAGCGCCGTGCCGGCCGCACCAACAGCCACGCCGTAGCCGCGGCGTGATTCCAGTGCCTCCCCCCGCTTCTTACGCAGCGGAAAAGGGCCGTCTCGCCTTTTTTGCGGGCGGGCGTCCCGCCGGTCGCATCGCGCCGCTCGCGCTGATGCTGCTGGTGTTCGACGCTGTGCTTCGCACCGGCCGCGGAAGTGATGCCGCCGAAGCCCGCCGGCTACTTCAACGACTACGCGGGCGTTGTTTCCAAAGACGCCGCGCGGCGCTTTAACGAACAGCTCGCGCAGTTCGAACGCGAGACTTCCAACCAGGTTGTGGTCGCCGTCTTTCGCAAGATGCAGACGGATTCCGACGTTGCCGATTACACGCAACGCGTCGCGCAATCGTGGGCCGTCGGTCAGGCCGACAAACGCAATGGCGCGGTGCTCTTTGTCTTTGTCGACGATCGCAAGATGTTCATCCAGGTCGGCTACGGTCTGGAAGGCGTGTTGCCCGATATAACGGCGTTCGACATCACCGAGCGGCACATCAAGCCGCGCTTCCGCACCAACGATTACGAAGGCGGGCTCGCCACCGGCATCGACTTGATACTGAAAGCGATTCGGGGCGAGTACAATGGCACCGGCAAGACCGTCCTGGAATCCGGTTCCGACAAGCAACCGGCGAACGGAATCTCCTGCCTCGTGCTGATTTTTATCGTGCTGCTTATCTTTCTGATCGCGCGCAGCTCACGCAAAGGTCGCCGGCGGGGCTGGGGCTACTCAGGCCGGGGCGGACCGTTCATCGGTGGCGGCTGGGGTAGTGGTGGCGGAAGCTGGGGCGGCGGGTCATCCTCCGGCGGCGGCTTCAGCGGGTTTGGCGGCGGCGGCGGGAGCTTCGGCGGCGGCGGCGGCGGCTCGAGTTGGTGATCCCTACTATGCGTACGAAAGACTTCATGGCGCGCCTCAACCACGGGCGGATTGTGGACGCGATCGCGGCGGCGGAGAAAACCACCTCCGGCGAAATCCGTGTCTTCATTCAACGGGGCGAAGTGGCCGACGATCCGCTGCGGTTCGCCGAAGCGAAATTCATTGAGCTTGGGATGGACAGGACGGCGGAGCGAAATGCGATTCTCGTTCTCGTGGCGCCGCGCGCGCAGAAGTTTGCCGTGGTCGGCGACGAAGGCGTGCACCAGAAGTGCGGAGCCGAGTTCTGGGACCAGCTGGTCCTGAAGATGCGCAGCCACTTTCAGCGCGAGGAGTTTACCGATGCGCTCGTGGAAGCGGTCGAAAGCGCGGGTTCTTTGCTGGCGCAATATTTTCCCCGACAGGCCGACGATCGCAACGAGCTCTCGAATGAGGTGGTGGAAGGCGATTGAGCCGGGCGGCGGATCTCGCCGGCGGCGGCGCTTGCAAACTGCTCCACCTGGTGTTCATTCCCCGTCCGCAGCGAGTCTTTACACGTTGCGCCGTTGGTCCCTGGGGTTCCGTCGCTGGACGGAAGCCGTACTCGCCAGGGGGAACCCGGCGCTGAGGAGGAACTTCGAACTAAGATTTCCAGATTTCGATTGGCGGGCGCTCCCTGTCGGCAATCGAGAATCGAGAATCGAAAATCGAAAACAAGCACATGCCAGTTCGTTACGGTCGTTTTGAAATGCCGAAGACGCTCTCGAAAGATGAGAGCTCGGCCACTGAAACCTACGCGAGGTTCACCGCCGAGCCCTTCGAGGCCGGCTACGGTCACACCGTCGGAAATTCGCTCCGCCGCGTCCTGCTTTCGTCGCTCGAGGGCGCTGCCATCACCGCGGTCAAGATCACCGGGGCGCAGCATGAGTTCGCCACCCTTCCCGGGGTGGTTGAGGATGTGACCGACATCGTGCTCAACCTGAAGAAGGTCAAATTCAAGGCCGCGGAACACGAGCCGCGGAAGCTCTCGCTTACGGTCAGCAAGGAAGGCGAAGTCACCGCCGGCGACATCCAGGTGGTGCAGGGCTTCGAGGTTTTGAACCCTGATCAGATCATCTGCACGATCGACAAGAAGCAGAAATTCGACGCGGAACTCGAAGTGCGGGTCGGCCGCGGTTTCGCCACCGGCGATGAGAACAAGCGGGCCGATCAGCCCCTCGGCCTGATCCCGATCGACTCCATTTTCTCGCCCGTCACCCGCGTGAAGTATGCGGTGGAAAACACCCGCGTCGGTCAGCGGACCGATTATGACAAGCTCGTCCTCGAAGTCTGGACCGACGGCCGCCTTACGCCCGACGAAGCATTGCTCCAGGCCTCCGCCATCATGCGCCATCACCTCGACGTGTTCGTGAATTTCAACGAAGACGTAATCGAATTCGACGAAACGCCGGCCGGGGTGAGCGAAGAAAATATGAAGCTGAAGAAGCTTCTGAACATGAGCGTGAACGAAATCGAGCTCAGCGTCCGCGCGGCGAATTGCCTCAACAACGCCAACATCACCACCGTCGGACAGCTCGCGCAGAAGAGCGAGGCCGAGATGCTGAAGTATCGCAATTTCGGCAAGAAATCCCTGAACGAGATCAAGGACAAGCTGCAGCAGCTCCAGCTCGGTCTCGGGATGAAGTTCGATCCGGGTCTGGTCGATACGCCGTCCGCCGCCGTCGATGGAGCCAATGGCTCGTCGGATGAAGCGTAATTATTCGTCAGGCAATTGCTTCAGGATTAACCCATGAGACACCAGAAGAAGACTGTGAAGCTCGGCCGCACGGCGGAGCACCGGAAAGCGTTGCTCGCGAATCAGGTTTGCAGCCTGATTGAGCATCAGCGCATCAAAACCACCCTGGCGAAAGCCAAGGCTGTCCGCCCGCTCGCGGAAAAAATGGTGACTCTGGGCAAGAAGGGCACGCTTGCACGCCCGGCGCACCGCCCTCGCCACTTTGCGCCAGGCCGGCCACGTTAAGAAGTTGTTTGATGACATCGCGCCGCGAACCGTGGACCGCAAGGGCGGTTACACCCGGATCGTGAAGCTCGGTGCCCGGAAGAGTGACGCTGCGCCAATGGCGTTCATCGAATGGGTGGACGTGGCGATCGTGACGGACGAGCCGGCTGCGGAGGGGAAGGGCAAAAAGGGCAAGGTATCGAAAACGCCGGCGGCCGCGGCTGAAAAACCAGCGCGCAAATCTGCCTCGAAGAAGACGGCGGCCACCGAGCCAACCGCTGCAGAGTAGCTCAGCAAAGCATTTAGACTAACAAACAGCGGCGATGCTCTAACGGGCATCGCCGCTGTTGTTTATTGACCAGGGAGATTCGTCCCATTTTCGGAACTGGCACATCCCAACGCTGATACATTTTCGGGGGAGTGAGAAATTATTATATCGAGCCAAATTGCTGTAAATGAACGAGTTGTGTTAATTAACCATACGTTGGCATGGGTCTTGCAATAACTAGAGGCACAACCAAGCAATGTTATGAAAACAAAATCCACCTACTCGCTTCTCCTCAACGCTGATGCCGAAGAAAGGGGCCGTTCCATCTTTGAAAATGCGGTCTACTCAGTCGTGCTTCTCTGCACCGCGCTGACGGTTTGGGTATTCGCTTCCGGCGCTGTAATCCTGCCCGGCCAGAACTCGACGCCCACGCAGGTTCAACGCGTGATCACCACTCCGGCGGAGCAGCCGCTGCTCGCGACCGCCCACGGACAATCTCCGCGTGGCTGAGCTGCCTTCCTGCAGCCGCGCGAGCGCAGGAATGGTTCTCTCCGTGCGCGGGGCGCAGCTCCGCGCGGTCCGCCAGTGGCACATCGCCTCTGGTTCCCGGCTAACGCAAACGCGTTAGCTCCCACGTCAGCTCGCCGTCCGCCGAGATCCCAAGGTACGCGATGCTGGCCGGCGCGCCCCGGTTCGGCCGGGTGACGCAACCGGGATTGAGGAAACGGATCCCGCCGAGCACTTCATCGCGCGGCACGTGGGTATGGCCGTGCAGCAGCACATCGACGTTCGCCGGCACTCTCTCCGGCGGGATGTGAACCAGACGGAAGCGGACGCCGTTGCGTTCGAGATCGGCCACCCGCGCCCAATTGACCTCGCTGTCGCAGTTACCGGCCACGACCGTAACCGGCGGGCCTGCCTTGCGCAGTTGATCGAGCAGACTGGGCTCGCAGACATCGCCCAGGTGCCAGATTTCATCCGTGCCGGCGGCGAGGACATCGAGCTTTGGCGGAAGGTGGTCATGGGTGTCCGCGAGGACGAGGATGCGGAGCGGCTGACTGCTCATACGCAAGCGCCATGCGCGATCCGATGACCGCCAGCTGCGCCCGGGAGCGAGGCAAAGAATGGTGCAATCCTCATGGTGGTGGCGCGCAAAGCGAAAAAGGCGAAAAGAAAACGAGAACAGTAAATGCGGTTTCGGGGCGGACGTCACGCTCACGGCGATCGGTGCCCCCAAGAAAAGAATCGCTCCCGATTTCAACCGCCGAGTGGCTCAATTGCTTCACCGGCCCTCGTGCACTACCTTCCACGCGTGTCATTTAAAGATTTTGGCCTCTCGGACGAGGTCGTAAAGGGGACGCAGGCGATGGGTTTCACCGACCCAACGCCGATTCAGCTCCGCGCGTTCCCGATCGTTCTCAGTGGCAAAGACCTGATCGGCACGGCGCAAACCGGCACCGGCAAGACGGCTGCGTTCGCGCTGCCGATCCTGACGAATCTGGCCGAGCACGGCGCGTTTCGCTGTCTCGTCCTCGAGCCGACGCGCGAGCTGGCCGCGCAGGTGGAAACGGCGTTCCGCGACTACGGCCGCTTCACGGATCTGCGCGTCTCGCTCGTGCATGGCGGGGTCGGCTACGGCAAGCAACGCGAGGAAGCCGCCGCCGGCACCGATGTCGTTTGCGCGACGCCCGGGCGCCTGCTCGATCTTCTCGAGCAGGGCACGATGAACCTGCGCAACGTGAACGTGCTTGTCCTCGATGAAGTCGATCGCATGCTCGACATGGGTTTTCTCCCCGACGTGCGCCGCATCGTCGAGCAGATTTCGACCGATCGCCAGACCCTGCTTTTTTCGGCCACGCTTCCACCGGAGATCGAGCGCCTGGCATCGTGGGTCTTGCGCAACCCCGAGACGATCGAGATCGGCGCGCAGCGCTCACCGGCGGAAACGGTCACCCACGCCGTCTACCCGGTTGCGGCCGAGCAGAAATTCGACCTCCTGATGGCGCTCCTGGAACGAACGAATTTCGACAGTGCCCTGATTTTCTCCCGGACCAAGCACGGCGCCGACAAGATCGCGGTGCGATTGAAGCAAGGGAAACACTCGGTCGCAGTCCTGCATTCAAACCGGACCCAGCGCGAGCGGGTGGAAGCGCTCGAGGGTTTTAAGAGCGGCAAATACGAGATCATGGTGGCGACCGATATCGCCGCCCGCGGGATCGATATCGCGGGCATCAGCCATGTCATTAACTACGATGTGCCCGAGCACAGTGAAGACTACGTCCACCGCATCGGGCGCACCGGACGCGCGCAGAAAGTGGGCGACGCTTTCACCCTCATGAACGGCGAAGAGCTTGGTTCTCTGCAGGCAATCGAGCGGTTCATCGGCGCCAAGATTCCACGTCTGAAGCTGGAAGGTTTTCCGTATCTTTACACCGCGCTTTTCGAACCGGAATCGGTCACCGGCTCGGGCAAACGCGCGATCGGCGGCGGCCGCACGCACGGCGGCTATTCCTACGGGCGCCGCCGGCGGTAGCGCGGAGTTGCGAGGGACGAGCCATGGCCTGAACATCGGCTTATGGCAACGCCGCCCACCTCCTACGCTCATCCCGAAGCCCTCGTGGAAACCGAGTGGCTGGCCGGGCACCTCGAAGACGCGGGCATTCGCATCATCGAGTCGAATGAGGACATCCTGCTCTACGACACCGGCCACATTCCCGGCGCGGTCCACATTGACTGGCGCGCCGACCTCCAGGACTCGCTGATTCGCGATTACATCACGCCGGATAAATTTGCGGAACTCTGCCGCCGGCACGGCATCACCCCGGAGACCACCTGCATCTTCTACGGCGACAAGGCGAACTGGTGGGCCTGCTACGCGCTTTGGGCTTTTCGGCTCTTTGGTCACGAAAAGGTGAAAATCCTGAACGGTGGCCGGGAGAAGTGGAAGGCGGAGGGCCGCGCCCTGACCCGCGACGTCCCGAAGTATCCGCGGACGGATTACCCGGTGCCCAAGAAACGTCACGACCAGGAGATGCGCGCGTTCGCGGACGAGGCCCTCGCCCAGAGCAAAAGCGGCAAACCGCTGATCGATGTTCGCTCACCGGGCGAATTCAAAGGCGAGATGACGCACATGCCCGAGTATCCGCAGGAAGGCGTCTTGCGCGGCGGCCACATCCCCGGCGCGAAAAGCGTTCCGTGGAAGACGGCCGCGAACGACGACAACACCTTCAAGTCCGCGCCGGAGCTGGCGAAGATTTACCTGGATGGGTGCGGGCTCACGTCCGGCACGGAGACGATTGTTTATTGCCGGATCGGCGAACGCTCGAGTCACACCTGGTTTGTGCTCACCTATCTGCTCGGGTTGCCGAATGTGCGCAATTACGACGGCTCATGGACAGAATGGGGAAACAAAGTCGGCGCGCCGATCGAAAGATCCGCTTAGACGTCTGGCGAGTTAGGATCGCCCTACCGACCAAGATCCTCGGAATTCTGCTGGTCGTGGGAGGTGTGATAGCGCTGCTGCCGTTCTCGCGCGGAAGTCCACTATATGGCCTCAGCCAGTTCCACTACATCGCGGGCGCGGCGCCGCTGATGCCCATAGCCGCGTGGCTGATCGTCGCAGGGCTGCTGATGGTCGTCGCCGGATCATTGATCTCGCGTGACTGGGGAATATCGTGACGGGACCCTTATGGCGATGAGCGAAGCCGACGAGCGTAATTCTTACCCACCCAAGCTCGAAAAAATCATCCACCTCTTCGACGCGCTGCCCGAAGTCGAACGGCGCGAGACCCTGGTCTCCTATGCCGACAGCGCGCAGAAACAGGAGCCGCGTGCGGGCGAGCAATTCAAGCTCGAAGACATCCGCAAGGATGAAGAATGCGCCGATACGGTCGGGGTTTATCTCCAGGTCGATGAGGAGGGCAAAGTGCACTTCCGGATGACGCTGGGACCGGAGGTGCAAACGTTGACCCGCGCCATGACGGCGATTCTTTGCAAGGGACTCGATGGCGTCACCCCACAGGAAGTGCTCGATCTGCCGAGCGATTTTGTCACCCGCATCGTCGGCGCGGAACTGGTCCGGGTGCGCAGCCAGACGACCTATTACATCCTCACGAGGATGAAGGGCATCTGCAAAGTCTATCTCGACCGGCAGCGCCGGGCCGCCTAGCGGCGTTCAGGCTTCCAGCCTGACTTCCACCTCACCGCCACTGATTGGCTCGTGACGCGCTCGTGTTTTCGCCTAATGTTCGCGCGCCAATGCCGCGGCATACCGACCTCCACAAAATCCTGCTCATCGGCTCCGGTCCGATCGTGATCGGGCAGGGGTGTGAATTTGATTATTCCGGCGTGCAGGCGTGCAAGGCTCTGCGCGAGGAGGGCTACCAGGTCGTGCTGGTGAATTCGAACCCGGCCACGATCATGACCGATCCGGAGTTTGCCGACCGGACGTATATCGAGCCGATCACCGCCGAAGTGGTGGAAGCGATTATCGACCGCGAAAAGCCCGATGCCATTCTCCCTACGATGGGCGGTCAGACGGCGCTGAACGTGGCGATGGAATTGAACCGGAACGGCGCCCTCGCCCGGCACAACGTGCGGTTGATCGGCGCGAACGCCCAGGCCATCGCGAAGGGCGAAGACCGGCAGCTCTTCAAGCAGGCGATGCTGCGGATCGGGCTCGATGTGCCGCGCTCCGGCATTGCACATGACATCAGCGACGCGGCGCGGATCGCGGATGAGATCGGCTCCTTTCCCGTCATCATCCGCCCGGCCTTCACGCTCGGCGGGTCCGGCGGCGGCATCGCCTACAACCGCGAGGAGCTGGAGGAAATCGTCAGCCGCGGGCTCGCGCTCTCGCCCGTGAGCGAAGTCCTGATCGAGGAATCGCTCGTCGGCTGGAAAGAATTTGAGATGGAGGTGATGCGCGATTGCGCGGACAACTGCGTCGTTGTCTGCTCGATCGAGAATCTCGATCCGATGGGCGTGCACACCGGCGACTCGATCACGGTCGCGCCCACGCAGACGCTCTCCGATCGCGAGTTTCAGCTCATGCGCGACGCCTCCTTTGCGGTCATCCGCGAGATCGGCGTCGAGACCGGCGGTTCCAATATCCAGTTTGCGGTCAATCCGGAGAACGGCCGGATGGTCGTGATCGAGATGAATCCGCGCGTCTCGCGTTCCTCCGCGCTGGCGTCCAAGGCGACCGGCTTTCCGATTGCCAAGATCGCGGCCAAGCTCGCGGTCGGCTACACGCTCGACGAAATCCGGAACGACATCACCCGGGAGACCCCGGCCAGTTTCGAGCCAACCATCGACTACTGCGTGGTCAAGGTGCCGCGGTTTACCTTCGAGAAATTCCCGCAGGCCGATCCGACCCTGACGACGCAAATGAAGAGCGTCGGCGAAGCGATGGCGATCGGCCGCACCTTTAAGGAAGCGCTCCAAAAGGCGCTCCGCTCTCTGGAGGTGAAGCGCTTCGGCTTGTGCGGCGACGGCAACGAAAAGCGCGTCGACGCCGAGACGCTGCGCGTGCGGCTGAACGTGCCGAACGCAGAGCGGATCTTCTACGTTGCGCAGGCGTTCCAGGATGGGATGAGCGTCGATGAAGTCTTCGGGCTGACCAAGATCGACCCGTGGTTCCTGCACAACATCGAGCAGATCGTGCGCGAGGCGGAGGCGCTGCAAACATCCCGCCGCGCCGACGACAGCCGCACTCTTCGCCGCGCCAAGAAACTCGGCTTCTCCGATCGCCAGCTCGCCGTCGCCTGGCAGATGACCGAGCAGGAGGTCCGCGCCTTGCGCAAGGAACTCGGCATTATCCCCACCTACCGACTCGTCGATACCTGCGCGGCGGAATTTGAGGCCTACACGCCGTACTACTATTCCACCTACGGCTCCGAGAACGAGATGCGGCGGAGCGACCGGCCCAAGATCATGATCCTGGGCGGCGGTCCGAACCGGATCGGGCAGGGGATCGAGTTTGATTATTGCTGCGTGCACGCGGCCTTCGCGCTGCGGGAGACTCGGATTCGAAACCATCATGGTGAACTCGAATCCGGAAACGGTTTCGACCGATTACGACACGAGCGACAAGCTCTACTTCGAGCCGCTCACGCTCGAGGATGTGCTCAATATCTACGATCAGGAGCAGCCGGAAGGCGTGATCGTGCAGTTCGGCGGGCAGACGCCGCTGAATCTCGCGGATGGTTTGCGCGCGGCGGGCGTTCCGATCCTCGGGACGCAGCCGGAGAGCATCGAGAAGGCGGAAGACCGGAAGCTGTTCGCGGCCATGCTCGACAAACTTGGCTTGCGACAGACACCGAGTGGCTCGGTCGTGAGCGCCGAGGAAGCGGTCGCGGTAGCGAACAAGATTGGCTACCCGGTGCTGGTGCGGCCATCGTTTGTTCTCGGCGGCCGCGCGATGGAGCTGGTCTACAACGAGGAAGACCTGCGCCGCTACATGCAGAATGCGATCGAGGTCAGCTCGGATCGCCCGGTGCTGGTCGATCGCTTCCTGGAAGATGCGATCGAGGTCGACGTCGATTGCATTGCCGACGGCGAGATCGCGGTCATCGGTGCGATCATGGAACACGTGCAACTGGCCGGCATCCACAGCGGCGACAGCGCCTGCGCGATCCCGACGTTTTCGCTTTCCAAGCAGGTGCTGGACAGACATCGCGCAGGCAACGAAATCGATGGCGCGCGAGTTGGAAGTGCGCGGCCTCATGAACGTGCAGTTCGCGGTCAAAGGCGACGACGTTTACGTGCTGGAGGTGAATCCGCGCGCCTCGCGGACGGTGCCGTTCGTGAGCAAGGCGATCGGAGTTCCGCTCGCCAAGCTCGCCGCGAAAGTGATGGCCGGTCACAAGCTGACCGATCTGGGGTTCACCGCCGAGATCATCCCGAAACACTTTTCGGTGAAGGAGCCGGTCTTTCCGTTCCTGCGTTATCTCGGCAGCGACACCGCGCTCGGGCCGGAGATGAAATCCACCGGCGAAGTAATGGGAATCGACGTGGACCTGGGCCTCGCCTACGCCAAGGCGCAGATGGCCGCGCCGCCCGCGCTGCCGAAAACCGGAAATATCTTCATCAGCGTGAAGGACGCCGACAAGTCGCGCGTGGTGCCGCTGGCGCGTGATTTCATCGGGCTCGGCTTTGGCATCATCGCGACCAGTGGAACGGCGGCGACCCTGGAAGCGGCCGGCGTGCCGGTGGAGCGCGTGTTCAAGCTGCGCGAAGGCCGGCCGCACGTCCTCGACCGCATCACCAACCGCGAAGTGCAGCTGATTATTAACACACCCAGCGGCAAGATTCCGCGCGAAGACGAATTGAAAATGCGCAGCGGCGCGCGCTCGATCAAGATCCCGATCATCACCACCATGCGCGCGGCGCACGCCAGCGTGACCGGTATTCGCGCCCTCCAGTCAGCCGGCGTGTCTGTCAAGAGTCTGCAGGAGTTTCACCAATAAACGCGCTCCTGCCGACCTACCCGCCGTTTCCGTTCCCCTTGGTGCGGGGCGAGGGCGATTGCGTGTTCGATGATCGCGGACGGCGGTTCTTTGACTTCTATGGCGGCCACTGCGTCTGCAGCACGGGGCATTCGCACCCGAAAGTGGCCGCCGCCATTGCGCGGCAGGCGAGCGAACTCCTTTTCTATAGCACCGCCGCGGAAGTGCCGGTGCGGAACGCGGCGGCCGAAGCGTTGATCCGGTTTGCGAACTCGTCCGGCGACCTCGGCCTGCGCTCCGTCTTCTTCTGCAACAGCGGGAGCGAGGCGAACGAGAACGCCTTGAAGGTTGCTGCCAAAGTGACCGGCCGAGCGGGTTTCGCCGCCTTCGAGGGTGGCTGGCATGGGCGCGGGACGCTGCCGCTCTCAGTCACGGATGATCCGAAAATCTCGCAACCGTATGAGCGTTTTCTCGCACCCTGCGCGCGTTTGCTCTGGAACGACGAAGCCGCCCTTGATCACTTCGATTTCACAGAAGTGGCGGCCGTGATCCTGGAGCCGATCCAAAGCATGTCCGGCATCCGCGCTGCAGGCCGCACGTTTCTGCACAAACTGCGTCGTCTAACATCCGAGGCGGGGGCCCTGCTGATTTTCGATGAGATCCAAACCGGCGTCGGTCGGCTCGGTTTCCCGTTTGCGGCCGCGCAGCATGAGGTCTCGCCTGATCTCCTGACGAGCGCGAAAGGGATCGCGTCGGGTGTGCCGATGGGTGCGTTACTTATGAGCGAAGGCGTGGCCGGCGAACTGAAGAGTGGCGACCTTGGGAGCACCTTTGGCGGGTCGCCCCTCGCGTGCGCGGCGCTGCTCGCGACGCTCGACGTCATTCACGACGAGCGGCTGCAGGAGCGTGCCGTCGCGGCCGAAGCGAAGCTGCGCGAGTCGCTGCGCAAGACGTGTGTGACAGAAATCCGCGGCGCCGGATTGCTGCTGGGATTGGTCGTCCCGGGACGCGCGAAGCAATTCAAGCAGCACCTCCAGGAGAACGGTATTCTCGTCGGCGGCAGCTCCGATCCGGATGTCCTCCGGCTCATGCCGCCGCTCACTATCACCGATGAGGCGATCAACGCGCTCGTCGCCCAGGCTCGCGTTTTTGCCCGGCAATAGACGATGAAACACGCCACCTCGATCGCCGCGCTCGGCCTCGACATCGTCGATCGGGTGCTCTCCACCGCGCGCGCGTGGAAGCGCGAGCCGCATCGCCGTCATCTCGAAGGCAAGCTGCTGGGCATGCTGTTCTTCAATCCCTCGCTGCGCACGCGCGCATCGTTTGAAGCGGTCATGCTGCGGGGCGGTGGCGGCGCCATCGTGCTCGATGCCGGGAACGACACCTGGAAGCTCGAAGATCGCGTCGGCGCCGTCATGGACGGCGATCGTCCGGAGCATTTGCAGGAGGCCGTGCCGGTCCTGAGCCGTTTTGTCGATGCGCTGGCGGTGCGCACCTTCGCTGCCGGCGCGGACGACGACATTGATAACGAGGATCGCATCCTGCGCGCGTTTGCGCAGTATGCGACCGTGCCGGTCGTCAGCATGGAGAGCGCGCGCGAGCATCCGTGCCAGGGCTTGGCCGACTTGCTGACAATCGAGGAACAATTCGGAGCGGCGAAAGGTCTGCCGGTCGCGCTCACCTGGGCGCCGCATATCAAGCCGCTGCCGAAGGCGGTGCCGAATTCTTTTTTGCTCACCGCGGCGGCGCGCGGGTGCGAAATTCGGGTCGCGCACCCACGGGGTTTCGATCTACACCCGAGTGTTTTGGCGGAGGCGGAACAGTACGCCGCGCAGACCGGCGGTAGCATTCGCTTCACGAACGATCAGGCGGCAGCGATTTCGGGAGCGCGCGCCGTTTACGCGAAGGCGTGGGGCCCGGCCACGTGTGCCGCGCTGTCGCCCGATGCGGTGCGACAACACGGCTCGTGGATGATCTCGCCCGATCACATGCAGCGCGCCGCGACCGACGCGATTTTCCTCCATTGCCTGCCGGTGCGCCGGAACGTCGAGGTCGCCGACGCAGTCCTCGATGGGCCCTGGAGCCACGTCATTGATGAGGCGGAAAACCGCTTTCATGTGCAGCGGGCGCTGCTTGAGTGGCTATTGCACTGAGATGCCGCACACCTCTCCATTCGATCCGCTCAAGGATGCCGCGAAATACGTCCGCGCGTTTCGCGACAAGCCGTTCGTGGTCAAGATTGGCGGCGACATCCTGGCCGACTCGACCGTGCGCAAGAGCGTCTGCGGGCAGCTCGCACTGCTCTCCAGTTTCGCGATCCCGCTCGTGGTGGTGCACGGCGGCGGACCGGCGGTGGATGCGCTGGCGGAGAAGCTTGGCCTGACGACAACCAAAGTCGCCGGCCGGCGCGTGACCTCACCGGAAACGCTGGAAGCCGCGAAGATGGCGCTGCGGGCGACGCAGATGGATTTCATTGCCGACCTCCAGGCGGCGGGACTGCCGGCGGTGGGATTGTCGGGACAGGACTCGGGCCTGCTCCGGAGCCGGCGCCGGGCGCCGATCACGATCGATGGCGCACCCACCGATTTCGGCTGCGTCGGCGATATTGAAAGCGTCGAGCCACGACTGCTGCGTCACCTGATCGCCGGCAGCTACGTGCCGGTGATCGCGCCATTTACGGCGGATGCCGCGCAGCAGATCCTGAACACAAACGCTGACTCCGTCGCCGCCGCGGTAGCCGGTGCGCTCGGAGCAGAGAAGCTGTTCTTCGTCCTGAAGACTCCGGGCCTCCTGGCCAATCCAGACGATGCGCGGAGTCTGTTGCCGCTGGTGGATTTGGCGCAGCTGGATGCACTCGAGACAAGCGGCGCGATCCAAAGCGGCATGCGGCCAAAGATCACCGCCACGCGCGCGGCCCTGGCGGCCGGGATCCCGAGCGTTCATCTGGTTTCCGGATTGCTGCCGGATGCGATCCTGGCCGAGGTCTTCACGAATGAAGGCAGCGGAACGATGATTGTGGCGGAGCGACGGACGGAAGCGAGTTCGTGAACGGCCCGGAGTTGCTGAAGTTTCTGGTTTCGATCCCGAGCGTCTCGGGGAGCGAACACCAGCTTGCGGAACAGCTCGCCGCGATCTTGCAGAGCGAGGGCTTTGCCGTGCAACGGGAAGGCGACAATCTCTGGTTCAGCATCGGCGAGGGGCGGCCGCATCTGCTCATGATCAGTCATCTCGATACGGTGCCGGCGTGTGCGGGCTGGGCGAGTGACGCGCAGACACCGGTGACTGCCGGCGACAAGCTGATCGGCCTCGGGGCGAATGACGCCAAAGGCTGCGTGGCGGCCATGATCATGGCCGCGCGCACCCTGCGCGGTGCGCCGCTCGAAGGCAAGGTGACGTTTGCGTTCGTGGTGCGAGGAGGAAACGGATGGCGAAGGCGTGCGCACAACCCGGCCGAAGCTCGGCGCGATCGATGCGGCGGTCATTGGTGAACCGACGGCGCTCGAAATCTGTAACACGCAACGCGGAATGCTGTTGCTGCGGTGTGCGGCGCATGGTGAAGCAGCCCATGTCGCGCATGCGCACCTCGGGAAGAACGCGATCCACCAGGCGGCGCGCGATATCAGCCGCCTGGCGGCGATGCAGTTTGAGCCACACGAAAAATTGGGCATCTCGCGACCGCAGGTTACGGAGATTGCCGGCGGAACTGCCCGCAACCAGGTGCCGGATCGCTGCGAATTCTTTGTCGACATCCGCACCACGCCAAATCTCGATCATGCCGAGCTGGCGAAGCGGATCGCCGAGGAATTGGAAAGCGAAGTGACGGTGCATTCCGCGCGTTACGAGCCGGCCGCCACCGAGGAAAGGGAACCGATCGTGCGAGCCGCGCTGGCGGCGGCCGGGAAAGCGAAACCGGTCGGCTCGGCGACCACTTCCGACTGGGCCTTTCTGCGCGACATTCCGGCGGTGAAAGCGGGACCGGGCGACACCGCGCGCAGTCATCGGCCTAACGAGTATCTGCATTTCACTGAACTCGAGGCTGGGGCGGAGTTCTATGCCGCGCTGGCCCGCGCCTACTTCGCACTCGTGACGAAAGAGGTGGCTCATGTCTGAGATGCTTTGGGCGAAAGATCTCCCGCTCGATGAACGGCTGCATGCCTTCACCGTCGGGAACGATCCGATCACCGATCTGCAACTCCTGCCATTCGACGCCGAGGGGAGCGCCGCCCACGCCCGCATGCTCGGCGAGCGTGGCCTGTTGCCGCTCGCGGAAGCGAAGGCGCTGGTCGCCGCGTTGCACGAACTAAAAGCCGAAGCGGAACGCGGCGAGCTGACGATCACGCGGGAGCAGGAGGATGGACATACCGCGCTGGAAGCCGCGCTCACGACGCGTCTCGGCACTACCGGACGACGCATCCACCTGGCGCGTTCGCGAAACGATCAAGTGCAAACGGCGTTGCGGCTGTTGATGCGGGCGCGACTGCTTGATCTTGCGCAGGCGCTGCATCGCTGTGCGATGGCCTTTGTTGAATTTGGCGCAAAGCACGCGGCGGCGCCGCTGCCGGGCTATACCCACATGCGGCGCGCGATGCCGTCGAGCTGGCAGATGTGGAGCAGCGCGTTTGCGGAGGGTTTGCTCGAGGAACTTGAACAAGCCCCGGCGCTTTGGTTGCGGCTGGATCGCTCGCCGCTCGGTGCGGCCGCCGGCTTCGGCACGCCGGTCTCGCTCGATCGCGAACGCAGCGCCGAGCTGCTCGGATTTGCGCGGGTCCAACGCAGCCCGATCGACGTCATGAACTCGCGCGGACGTCACGAGCAGGCGCTGGCGGCGTGGATTGTTTCGGCGGCCGGGACGCTGGAGAAAGCGATCTGGGATCTGCTGATCTGGAGCACGGAGGAATTTGGGTTCGTGCGCCTGCCCGATGCGTTCACGACCGGCTCGAGTCTGATGCCGCAAAAGCGGAATCCCGACGTGCTGGAACTGGCGCGCGGACGTTGTCGGGAACTGCGCGGCCTTGCAAATCATCTGTCGCATCTCGCGGGCGGATTGCCGTCGAGCTATCACCGCGATCATCAGCTGCTGAAGGCGCCGCTCCTTGAGATCACGGCCAAAGCGCAGGAGCTGTTTGAAGTCATCGCGCACCTGCTGCCCGGTCTGGAGGTGGACGGAGCCGCCTGCACGGCGGCCTGCACGAAGGAGCTGCACGCCGCCAACGAAGCCTGCCGCCTGGCGGCGGAGGGAATGCCGTTTCGCGATGCCTATGCCACGGTCGCGCGACAGTTGCAGGACGGCAGTTTCGCGCCCGCTGTCACCGCATCGAATGGTTCCGATCAGGACTGGGAGAAATTAGTCTGAAGAACTTCGCCAAAGTTCCGTCTGGATTGCCGAACGCCGCCAGTTTCTCGCCGATGCGACCGCGCGCTTGTTCGATTGGCCATGAGCAAACGTCTCCGCACCCTGCTCGCCTTCTCCGGCGGACTCGACACTTCGTACTGCGTGCTCTGGCTGCGCGAGCAGGACCACGAAGTACACACCGTCACGGTCAACACCGGCGGCTTCGACGCGCCCGAGCTCGCGCGGATCGAGAAGCTGGCGGCGAGACCTCGGCGCAACGTCGCACCAAACGATCGACGCCCGCGCAGAGTTGTTCCGCGACTACCTGCGCTTCCTGATTTTCGGCAACGTGCTGCGCGGCGGCCTGTATCCGCTCTCGGTCAGTGCCGAACGCGTCTGCCAGGCGCGGCGCGTGGTGGATTACGCGAAGGAGATCGGCGCATCCGCCATTGCGCACGGCTCGACCGGCGCCGGCAACGACCAGGTGCGTTTCGATGTGGCGTTCCGCTCGCTCGCGCCGGAGATGGAGATTCTCGCGCCGATTCGCGATCTGGCGCCGAGCCGCGCGGAAGAACGCGCCTTCCTCGCAACCCGCGGCTTCGAGTTTCCCGAGAAGGTGGAGCAATACAGCATCAACGAAGGGATGTGGGGCACGAGCATCGGTGGCAAGGAAACGCACGATGCCTGGCAGCATCTACCGGACGCGGCCTATCCCGGCGGCGCGATCGATCCGCAGCTCGCGCCGCGGACGATCACGATCGGATTCGAAAGAGGCGTCCCGGCGTCGCTGGACGGAAATTCGACGGGCGCGGTTGCGATTATCGAGGAGCTGAATCGCATCGGGCGGCAATATGGAATCGGGCGCGGTATTCATCTCGGCGACACCATCCTCGGCATCAAAGGTCGGGTCGGTTTTGAAGCGCCCGCCGCCCATCTGCTGATCGCGGCGCACCGCGAACTCGAGAAGCTCGTGCTCACCGGCAAACAGATGTTCTGGAAGGAACACCTCGGGAATTTGTATGGCAGCCTGCTGCACGAAGGGCAGTTCTTCGATCCGCTGGCACGTGATCTGGAGGCATTCCTCGCCTCGAGTCAGAATGTCGTCTCCGGCGACGTGCGACTGCTGCCTGCGGCCGAACGCGTTCACCGTGGAAGGGGTGCGATCGCCCCACAGCCTGATGCGTCCCGAGATCGCCAGCTATGGCGAAGCGGCTTCGCTTTGGAACGGCGCGGAAGCGGCGGCCTACGCGAAAATTTTCGGCGTGCCACAAATGATCGCGCTGCGCGCGCGCGAGGACGAGAAGCCATGATCCGCACCCACCTCGACAAGATCGCGTCCGTGACGCGAAACCTGCGCCTCGGCCGGCAGGTTACGCTCACGGAGCAGATCGAAGTGCGCCCGGGGGCGGTCGTGGTCGGCAGGATTCGGGGCGAGAAGAGCGTCTATAATCAACTTGAAGACGTGCACGGCCGCCTGAGCGTGCTGCACGATGGCGATGTGATCGCGGGTGCGCTCGGCCATCGCAATGCGTTGCAGGGTTACGAGGGTTTGATGCCGAAGTCAGTGGCGGTCGGCGACGCCCTACACCTGCTCAACATGGGTGGCGTGATCGGCAGCGCCGTCTCCGGCAGCCCCGATGTGGGAGCGCCGTTCGAAGTGGAAGTGCTCGGGCAGGTGCTGCTTTTCCCGGAATTCGGCAGCCGCGTTGGCCAGCCGGCGTTCATCGATTCCGCCGCGGTCCAAGGCCAGCCGGACGCGAAACGCGTGCCGGTGATCTACATCGCCGGGACCTGCATGAATGCCGGAAAGACCCACGCCGCGTGCGCGCTTGTCCGGCGTCTCTCGCAGGAAGGACTGCGCGTCGGCGGCGCGAAACTCACCGGCGTCAGCCTGCTGCGCGATGTGCTCTCGATGCGCGACTACGGCGCGGAAGCGGTGCTCGATTTCACCGATGCCGGGGTCGCTTGCACCGATGCAACCTCGTCCGGCCGCATCGCCCGCGTCATCCTGAGCCAACTCGCCGCGCGCGATGTTGATGTGATCATTGCGGAAACCGGCGACGGCATTATGGGCGAGTACGGCGTGCAAACAATCCTGACCGATCCGGAGCTGCAGGAGTGGGGAAAGGTGCACATCCTCTGCGCCAACGATCCGGTCGGCGTGGCCGGCGCGGTGGCGCATTTTCGCGAGGCCTTCGGCCTGGAAGTGGATGTCGTCACCGGGCCCGCGACCGACAACCGCGTCGGGACGCGCTTTGTCGAGGCGCTCGGCCTGCCGGCCGCGAATGCGCGCTCGAACGCCAGGCAACTCGGCGACATCGTGCTCGGCAAACTTCGGCCGCACCTTTCCGCGTCCCATGCAGTTTGACGCCGTTCATCTTCGGCGCGTCCGGCTACGGCGGTGGCGAGTTGCTCCGCTGGCTCGCGCAGCATCCCAACGTCGCGAGCCTGCGCGGCACCTCCCGCAGTTTCGCCGGGCAAGGCGTTCGCGGAGGCGCATCCGAACCTGCGCGATGTCGTCAGCGGAACATTCGACCGCGAGCTCGACGCCGCCGCGCTCGCCGCCAGCGCCCAGCCCGTCATTTTCTCCGCCCTGCCGCATGGCGAACTGGCGAAGACGTTCCCTGGCCTCGAAGCCGAATGGACGGCCGCGGGAATCGCCGACCGCGTCCTGCTGCTCGATCTCTCCGCCGACTTCCGCGCCGACAACCGCTTCGTTTACGGGCTGCCGGAATGGAACCGCGCCCGCCTTGCCGGCGCCCGCCGGATCGCCTGCGCCGGTTGTTTCGCCACCGCCCTGCAGCTCGCGCTCCTGCCCTTGCGCGGCCTCGACCTCGGCTTCATCGCCGCGAGCGCGGTCACCGGTTCGAGCGGCAGCGGCACCGAGGCGGCTCCCGGCACGCATCATCCCACCCGCGCCACCGATTTCCGCGCCTACAAAGTCCTCACGCATCAGCACAACGCCGAAGTCCGGATGGCGATGGAGGCCTGCGACATTCGCGGCGACCTGTCGTTCGTGCCGCAGAGCGGGCCGTTCGTCCGCGGCATTTTCGCGACGGTGCAATTTGCGTTGCCCGCCGGACTCGACGGCGCCGCGCTGGATGATCGGGTGCGCCAGACATTCGATTCCGAGCCGTTCGTGCGCATCGTCGAGGGAAGCCCGCGCGTCAGTGCCGTAGCCGGCAGCAACTTCGCGGACATCAGCGTCGCGACACACGACGGCCACGCCGCGATCCTGCTCGCACTCGACAACCTCGGGAAAGGCATGGCCAGCCAGGCCGTGCAATGCATGAACCTCGCCCTCGGCCTCCCGGAAACGACCGGCCTCCGGCAGCCGGGGCGCTTCCCCGGCTGAGAGCGGCAGGGAGTTCCCGACTACTTTAGGCATTCGAGTTTGACGTATTCTGCGACGTGGAAAGCGTCAGACAGGCCCGCAACTTCGTTCGCGGATGGTTGCGCGACGCCTGTCTCCTGGCGAACCCGCGTGGTGAGAGCCGACGCTGCCGTGAATCCGCTGCTCGCAGCCAGCTAATTCGCGTCAGTTCGCCATTCTGCACGTGTGCAGGAAGTGACATCCCTTCTGCCCCCGTACGCGGAACGAAATGCTCGCCCTCGATAATCTGAAGAACACCGCACGGTTGCCGGCGGGTTCTGTGGCACTCTGAGCGCGGCCAGGGTTCACGCCATGAGCGCGGCTAATCCGGCGATGAAACATGTTGAATCAGAGATGTACTCACACCCAAAGTTCCTGTTATCTGACCCCTTTCTGCCTCCGAGAGTCGCAAACATCCACAGGTGCCGGATTGAAATATCATCCTGCTCATCCGACTTATTTGAAGTCGAACGTATAGCACCACGCGAATGCATTCACTATTTCTTCGGCCACTGTCGGGTGCTTCCGCTTAAAGTGCTCGCAGGCCAGTTTTTCCATCTCCTGAGGACTGACGGCAACAAGCTGCGCATCTGATGCGTAGAAGTCATCCTCTAAAGATTTCATTACAGGAAGTAACTTCGCCGCAGCATCCTCGCCGAAGCGATCCACCACTCGCTTGTCGTTTCGGCTAGGCATTATGCTCTGCCCCCAGCCGGTCCAAAGCCGAACTGCTTCAACAAGCTGTGCAGAACTGAGATTGTTTATCTGGACCATAGCAAGACCTCCGCTCCTGAATTCGGGTTTATCGCTCGTATCGAATTGACATTAGGATTTGCTTGCAGCGCTCCGAATTCAGAACGCCAGATCGCATCGACCCGCAAAGCATCCCCTTGGAGAACGCGAACGTTGCCTCGTGCACCCGCAGCAAAGTCGATTGAGGCTTGCCGCCAAGCTGCAACAGTTGCGGGATTGCTCGCATTCCACGCTGGGAGCGTTAGACCCCGAGACGCCCGAGTTGCTTCCAGAGTTGCTCCACCATTGTGTGCGGCCCATGACGCTGCTCCCTCTCCACCATTCCTCCCAATGCCCGACCAGAAGACGGCTTCGTCAGCCCCGGTTGTCAGTCCTGTCCTTGCGGCGCACCGCGCAATTCCCGAAACAACCCCCTCAACGACAAGCGCAAGGCTGGTTGCGGTACCGATGTAGTTGCCATACCGCATCGCGTCATTAGTTGCGTCGTACGGAAGAATCGGAATGAAGCCGTGAATAAACCCGGCGACTGTGTCTTGGGCATCGTGCCAGTACGTATCCATACCTAACGGATCGACGCCGTTGATCGGATTATTCAGAGTGTAGGCATAGAGATTAAGCCCACCCCTTTCCGCGATTGGATCCCTGTTTAGCCACCTCCCCAGCGCCGGGCTGTAGGCCCGATACAGCGTCAGATTGAGCCCGCTGGCCGCATGGAAATAATGCCCGGTGTATCCGAAATCCAGGCTCATGTCGCCCTCCAGCACGACCGCATTGCCCCAGACATCGTAATCGTAGCGCGCTCGCACGTCGCCGTTCGCGTCGGTCAATTCCCGGATGCTCCCGAGATGATCGCGCGTGTAGTAGAACGACTCCATCGCCAGCGTCTTCTCATTCCGGCGCTGCTCGCCCTCGGCATAGGAGCGCTTCAGTACCCGTCGTTCCTGTGCTATCGCGTTCCTCCGCTATCGCGTGCCCGTTCCAGACGAATCGCTGCACGGTCGTGCTCTGGCCCGTTTTCTCGATTGTCACGCGCACCTGCCCCGCCGATTTGTTCTCAGCGCTCTGCGCCGCCCTGAAGGCGAGCGTGTAGGCGCCCGCTGTGAGCGTGACCGTCTGCTGGATCACCCCGTCATTGCCCTGCACGAAACCAACCTGCGTTCCGAGGGGCGCGACCGCGCTACTATCGGTCACGCCGCTCCCGGCCTTGCCCGCAAATGTCCGGCTCGCCGAGGTCGGGCTGTAGTGCTCCAATTCGAGGTCCGTCAGGGCTTGGGTCTTGAAGCTCCCAGCGCCCACGAGCACATTGTTCAACGTCACAGCATCGATCAAAACCCCAACGTTTGGCCCCGGGCTCAGACCTTCGAAGCGGATTGTGTAATTGCCCGCCGTAGCCGTAAACGGCGCGGAGGAATAATCGCTGTAGGCGACTCCAGCCGGTTGCGCCACCGCCGTCTGGCCCGCCCCGCGCTCCACGATCGCGACCCGCCGGTTCGCTCCGTCATAGGCGAACTCCGAGCGTTTCCCGTGTCGAGGTAATTGATCGCGACCAGCCGGTTAGCCGCGTCCCATTCATACGTCTGGTTCGCAGCGTTGTCGGTCATGTTGCCATTGGCATCATACTGCAACGAAACCGGCGCGCCGGGGATGCCATTCACCGTCGTGGTCAGATTCTTGAGCTGATTGACGCTGTTCGCTGTATATTCGCGCAGCGTGCCGCCGCCCATATCGAGGCTCGGGTTGTAAACCCGTTCGCTCAGCCGATTCCCGGCGAGGTCATAGCCCGAATCGAAGGCGTAGGTGGAGGTGATTAACGGATTCGCGTTGTGCGCACTCCGCAGTTGCTGCGCGTTATCGTAATCCAGCCAGAGGGTCGATGGCGTCGCGCCGAGGAGCTTGGTCCACGACGTAATCTCGCCCTCGGCCTCATAGGTGTAATCGAAGCGCGAGAGAGTCTCGATTTCCCGACCGGTGGCTCTCCATGTATTCGAGCCGCCGATCCTGGGTCCCGCCGAAATAATGAAACGAACTGGCCTGCCCATTCGCTCCGGTGGCGAGCGAGGCCAACCGGGCTGTCGCGCCGTCATAGACGCGGGTGAAATTGCCCAGGACATCGTTCGCGCTCGTCGTCAAGCGGCCGAGCGCGTCGTAAGTCACCGTCTCTCCCACGCCATTGACGGCCTGGCGCGTGATGCGCCCGAGCTGATCGTAAGAAAAAGTAATCGGGGCCAGCGGCCCGTTGATTGTCTCCAGCCGGCCGGCGCCGAAGCCCGGACCGGAGCTGGAATTGGATAATACGTGTACGTGGTGCGGCCGGTCCCGTCGTCCATCGATTTGAGGCGGTTGTAATTCTCATCGTAAAGATACGAGACCGTCGGCGTCACCGGGTAGAGCGGCGCGCCGTTCGTATCGGTGTAGGAAACTTCCGCGACGTTGTCGTCCTTGAAATATCTGTAATTGGTCCGCTGGCCCTTCGCGTCCGTCATCGACGCGACCCGGCTGTTGGCACCGACAGGATTTGTGGGCGTCTGGTCCTCGTAGAGATAATTGATTCCGGTGTGATCCGGATACTGTTTTCGCCTTAGCCGTCCCTGGAGATCGCGGAAAAACATCGTAGTGCGCTGTTCCGCGTCGGTGATCGAATCGAGGGAGCCGCAATCGCACCAACTGTAAAACGTAGTCCGATTCGCCGGGTCGGTGATCGAGTCCATCTGGCGGTTTTCGTTGTAATGCCGATACGTCCAAAGGCCGCGCCGATCCCGGCTGGCGGTCAGATCGAGGGTCATGCCCCGCTCTGCATCCACATAGGAGAAGATTTCCTTCGTTCCGTCGGGATATTGTCACTTCGCGGAGGCGATCGAGGTCGTCGTAGAGGAACGCACGGAAATAGCCGTCCGATTCCTTTTGTTCCGAGACTCGGTTCGCCGTGTCGTATTTGAACGACGTCGCCGACGGGATGGCGTTGAACGATCGCGTGACGGAAGCAAGATAACCGGCCGGAACCTCTGGAGCAGCTCCGTAGATGTATTTCGTGATCTCGTTCTTGGCGTTCTTAACGGTGTCGATCTGATGCTCGGCGGTGTAGGTAAGTTCAGTCGTTTGCCCGGAGGCGTCGGTCTCCGACGAACGCAGATGCGGATGGAGAGGACCGTAGGTGTAGCCGGCGATCTTGTCCGCGGCATAGCCTGGTGGATACGTGCTCGCGCCGCCGGGGCGGCGCTGATAAACGGCTTTGAGGTCGATCCCATTTTCTTCGTACTCAAAATTCGTGGACCGGCCCATCGGGTCCTTCGTCTCCGTCACGTTACCCAGGTCGTTGTATTTGTTTTCCGTCAACTTGTGTCGTGGCATCGCCAGCACGCGCGCGATCTTGGCGGGCCGCGCGCTCAGGTCCGACGTGCTGCGGGTCCGGTTGATCGGCATACACGTACCAGACGCGGTTTTCGAGCGGGCGCTTTTCGCTCGAAACGATCCCTGAGGGCGAGCCATCCGCATTTAGCAGCCAATGGGTTATTTTGGCTTTGGTGTAATCGCCGGGCGCTTCGGCCATCGCTTTCTTATCCCAATAGAACGTGTTCGCCACGTTCAGGTTGGCGTTGTTGATCCCGTCGGTATTTGGTACGATCGTTTCGCTCGCGCCAAGACCTGGCGCATTGTCCCTGTATTCGACGCGCTCCTTTTCAATGCCGTTAGGCCCCGTCACTTCGACCCACCGAGTAGTTCCCGATTCGTTGCTTGTGAATGTGGTCGTTCCGTACGGAGTGGTCAGTGCATTGATTGTGTCCGATCCGCTCGCATACCCGAAGATCGACTGAATGCCGATTGTGTCCTCTATGGTCGTGAGTTTTCCCTCACTGTAAGTCAACTTGACCGAGCGAGTGCCAAACTCGAACGGTTCTTTTACCTCGGAAATTTTATATGGATCGCCCGGCTCGTTGTAATCGAGGGAGGTCCTGTAGCCGAGAGCATCCTCAATTTCCGAGATTCGTGTCGGAAACTGCGTGTCGTAATGGATTGTGACCGCATTGCCCGTCGGATCTCTCCATTCCGTCATGAAGATCCTTCGCGGATAAGACACGGCACCGTCAGGCTTGGCAAAGATTTGCCTTGAGCCATCGGGCATGTGCCGCTCATAGCGGTTCGCATCGGTGCGAATGAGTAACTGCATGGCTCTGCGAATCCGGATTGAAGGATCCGTTGGAGAAATTGAACGCAAACATCTCCGAGCCGCCGCCCATTACTGCGACAGCTGTCTTACCCAACTGCGCGGTCGGATGATCCGTCACGTATGAAAGCCAGTTGAAGCTCCATTTGGGTCCGAGATTAGAAAAGGTAAACGTCGCGGGTTGCTGATTTTCCCTTTGGTTGTACGTGACGGTAAAATCGATCGGCGGGCCCCGCGGCGGGGAATAGCTGAGCGGAGTGTCCTGGACATTCAGGCTGGCCGCTTTCGAATGGAGGCTGTACCGGGCCATGCCGAGTGTGCACCCCTCGCTCTCAAGTCGGTCGCGCGTCGTCAAATTAAGGTTCGGCTGCGGTCCGTGCCCGAGCGGGATCGTAACCGTGCACGTTTCCGCCGCCGGCGGTCCGTACACCCCCGGTGGCTGACACACCGACGGCGCTTGTCCAACCGTCCAAACGTAGGTACGATCGAAACCTGCCGGTCCGGTGATACGCACGTTGAACCCCCCAATGGCCTCCGCTCCGTACGGCCCATTGAGGGGAATGTAATCTACCGCGCCCCCGCTACCACCATTGTGAATAGTCCGTAAAAACAGTGCTCCGCTTTGATTTAGTTCCTGGTAGAACTCAGTGCCGTCTGGAGCACCCCCCGGATTAGAATATACAAAGGTCACAGCAGCCGGCACTGTCCCAAAGCCCCAGAACGGATCGCAGCCGTTGGCTGTCCACGGAATCGATCTACAACTTGTCGTTCCCATGTTCACCGTGTCGGCTCGACCGTCGAGTGAGGTTAAAATCAGAACCGCTCCAAGCCCGAGGCGGAACTTTCTATTCGCGGCCAAAAGAACGGCTGCTTTGCCAGAGATTGCGTGGCGGGAATGGTGTCTCATAATGGAAAGACACTGGGAGTTTGGATTTGTTGGTCAGCCTCTGCCTTTTTGAAGAACGTCAGCGAAGTTCAAGTCAATCAGGGAGTATTCTGCATCTCAACAGTATTCGGTCTGGAACTGCGCAGACAAGCGAACCGTCCCGGCGGTGCCGAACCGGCAGACCGTCCTCCAGGATAACTCTCGGCTGAACTACCAACCAGCATCGATAGCGCCGCTGCCGCGAAGGAGCACGGACAGAAGGAGCGTGCCGACGATGGAAACCAGGATCGAGCCGAGACAGCCGAGCCGAAAAATGGCAATGACGGCCCAATGCCGTCCTCGTTTTGGAGGATGACTGGCGCAGCGTCCAGGAGACGCTCTACCTGCTCTCGATCCCCGGAATGCGCGACTCCATTCGCGATGGGCTCGCCGAACCGCTCGCTCTCCACCAACCGGGGGCTGGTGAGTTAAACGATTGTTTACACTTGGCAAGCCCAGACGGACGCGCGGAAGATTGCGTCCTCTTCAGCCGGAACCAACGAAACAAAACATCGCCGATGTGCCCGCTGGCGGTGCTGAGAAGGGCGGTATTTTCTAGAATGACCCGGGGATGAGCCAGCAGATGAGGATCGTGATGAGTACCGTGGCGCCGAGCATGATTGCGATCTTGTCCATCGTTATCTTGGGGGTTACGCCGCGTCTGATCGACGCGAGGTTCTAGTAATTCTTAAAATTCTCACAAATGAGTCCCAGCCGGTCAACAAGTTTGGCATGCCAATCGCCCGAAAACATCCGGGCTCGGTCTTCGCGTCGGTATACGCCCAGGCCTTACCGGATGCGGTCGCCTGCGGCGACAAGCCGCTCGTAAAGCGCTTCGTAGAGCGGCACCACGCGGGCGGCGGAGAAGTTCAATTCCGCCACCTGTTTGCCGCGCGTACCCATCTGCTGGGTAAGGGCCGGCGTCGTCGCCAGCCGATCGAGCGACGCCGCCATGGCCGCGACGTCGCCAAAGGGATGGAGAAAACCTGTTTCGTGATCCGTCACCACCTCCGGGATTCCACCGACGCGAAACGCCACCACCGGCTTCGCGTGAAAGAGCGTTTCGAGGATGCTGAGGCCGAAGCTCTCCGACTCCGAGGTGTAAAGGCCGGCGTCCGCCGCCTCGAGGTAGTCCTCGACGTGGATCACGTCTTCATTGACGAGCACGCGGCCCCGCAGACCGAGCTCGTCGACCAGTTTCTCGTAGGGCTGGAACGGACCGCCGGCGAGAATGAGCAGTCGCGCCGGACGGCTGCGCATCGCGGCAAATGCCGCCAGCAGCAGATCGATTCGCTTCGGCGGACGCACATTCGAGGTGTGGACGATGAGGAATTCATCGTCGCCGATCCCGAGATCCCGCCGCACCTGCGCGCGGCGGCGGGTGATCGGCAGCGGAATGAAGAAGTTCGGAATGACATCCACCACCTGCTGCAGGTTGAAGGTGGCGAGAGTGTCGGCGCGCAGACTCTCCGAGACGGTCGTGATCGCGTCGGATTCCGAGAGCGCATGCTCGATTGCTTCGCGATAGCTTGGATCCTGGCCGAGCAAGGTCGTGTCGGTCCCATGGAGCGTCGTCACGATCTTCGGCGCGGGAGTGGACGTGCGCGCCAGCATTTGCACCGCGAGGTAGGCCGCGGTCGCATGCGGCACGGCGTAGTGCACATGAAAAATGTCGAGCCGTTCGGCGCGGGCCACGTTCGCCATCTTTACCGCCAGCGGCAGGGTGTAATCGGGATACCGGAAGAGGCTGTATTCATTCACCACCACTTCGTGAAAGAAGATGCGCGGCTGCGCGAGATCGAGCCGGACCGGCTTCGCGGAGCTGAAGAAATGCACCTCATGCCCGCGGCGCGCCAGTTCGGAGCCGAGCGCCGTCGCGAGAATGCCGCTGCCGCCGACAAGTGGATAACAAACGATGCCGATCTTCAACACGGGTGGCGGTTAATGTCCGCAGATTGGGCGGATTGACGCGCATATTTTTTCCAACATCGGCAAAACGTTCGGCGCGATACACCGATCCAGGCCCGGTCCCCGACCCGGCGGGAGGGCGACGCCGCCACGGCAGAGACGCGGCCGACCACTCAGAAAAGGCGAATCGACGGCGGAAGTTCGGCGAGCGTTTTCACAAGCAGATGATCGCTCATGAAAAGCGCCTGCGCGTAGTCCACTCCGGCCTGGACCCCGAGGAGACGGGCGCGCGCGGTTTGCAGCTCGATGTAATCGCGGGTGCGCAATTGCGTTTTGTGACACTCCATTACCTGCACCCAGCGTTTGAAGTAGTGGCTGATGTCGACATGGATCGATGCGCACTGCCGCGACGGCTCTCCGGATGGCGTCACCGCATACGCAAAGGCGTGGCTGACCGCGTGCGGCGGGGAGCGCCCGCAATTCCGCGATGCCGCCGTAGCGGGCGAGGCGGAGGGCGTCGTTGCAAAGGCGTCCGACCGCGATGTGGTCCGGATGTTGATCAGGCACGGTGGTGGGCGCGAGCAGAATCTCCGGCCGGACCGTCCGGATGCAGCGCGCAATCGCGAGGGTGTTCTCGACCGAAGCCGCGATATGCGAGTCGCCGCCGAGATCGAGGAACTTTAGGGTGGCGCCGAGCAGCGCCGCCGCCGCGCGTGTTTCCGTCTGGCGCTCCGTGGGGGTGCCGTTGGACGACGATTCGCCGCGGGAGCAGACGTAGAGATGGATGTTGTTGCCGCGGGCCGCTTCGGCCAGCAGGACGCCGCCGCAGCCGAACTCGATGTCGTCGGGATGCGCGCCGATGGCGAGAATGTGGGCGCGGGATTTAGGCGTCAGGGACATAGGCGCGGTCGGATTCGGAAATGGCGTCGCGCGTGACGAATTCCACCCCGGGCGCGTCGGCGGTGTTCAGATACTGCAGTTCGCCCGCGCCGGTGACGTAATGCGTGCAGCCGATGACGGATTGCATCCAACGCAGACGCGTGTCGCGCGTCGGGCTGATCTGCGTCTTGTCGTGCGGCGTCAGCGGGAGGTCGGATGTAAGCGTCGCCGCCTTTGTGCAGCAGCAGGCGGTCGCCTTCGCGCCGCGCCCGCACCAACTCGCCTTCATACGGCACGTCGACGAAATAATCGGAAATGTCGGCCGCCTGCCGCCGCACGTCCGGATCGCCGGAACGGACGACGCGCACACCCTCGAGCAGACCCATGCGCTCGTACATTTGCAGGCAGAAATCGGCCACGTTCCCGGCGTTCACCTGCTCAAAAGTCCGCACCAGCTCCGGCCCGACATACTGCGGCAGCTGGCGGGCGGTTTCCTGCTGCCATTCGCGGGAGACGCGCTTGGCGAAGAGCGGCGAAAACTGCTTCTGCAGCTTGTTGGCGAACGCGAAATTCAAACGCCGCTCCTCGCCGCGTGTGCCGGTCGCGCAGGATCGTGACCGTCTCGCGCGGGTCGTGATCGCTGTCGTGATAGAAAAAGACGATTTCGCCCCCGATCTCCTGCTGCAGGCGGCGGGCGGTTTGGATCTTTGCGAAAAGAAACCGGCGCGGAAAAATTCCGCACGGCTGCTGGCCGAAGCAAATGATCGGCGACGACATTCGCTAGCTGCTAGCGCGCTCGCGAAGATCGTCTTCTGCAGCACAAACGCGAAGGCGCAAACGCTGAGGCAGCCGATCGGATTGTACCAGAGATAGCCGATCTTTTTCGTGCTGAAGAAAAGCGATCAGAATGAGTCCTTGCGAGAGGAGCGCGCCGCCAAAACACCGCCGAGCCGCGGATCGAGCTGCATGAAGAATGCGACGATGAAAAGGCCGAGGATCGTGCCGTAAAAGATGGAGCCGAGAATGTTCACCGCTTCGATCAGGTTCTCGACCAGATTGGCGAAGAGCGCGAACGATATCGCCACAACGCCCCACCCCGCGGTGAGCAACTTCGCCAGCGATCAGATAATGCCGGTCGCTTCGCATGCGGCCGGATGAGTGGCCGATAAAAGTCGACCTCGCGTGGTCGAGCCCAGCGCGTTCAGCTCCGCCGCCGTCGAAGACGTCGCCGCGCAGAAAATCACCGCCATCAGCAAGCCGATGATGCCGTGAGGCAGATAGTTCAGGATAAAAGTGATGAAGACGTAGTCGGAGTCCTTCGTTTCCAGCTTTGGATTGGAGCGCTGCATCGTCTCTTTCACTTCAGCGCGCACTTTCTGCATCTCACTCTGCGTCCGCACCACGCTCGCGGCATGGCCGCTTCCTCGCTCTTCAGACGTTCGCGAGCGCGCTTTGCTTTTCCGCAAAGAGCGCATCGTAGCGCGTCTCGAGCTGCGGGAGCCGCCCCGTGCTGTCGCTCTGCTGCGCCGCGCGATAGGCGGGTTGATTGAAGAAAACGGGCGGCTTCTCGAATTGATAGAAGACGAAGACCATCACGCCGATGAGCAGGATGAAGAACTGCATCGGGATTTTGACGACGGCGTTGAAGAGCAGACCGAAGCGGCTGCCGACGAGCGATCCGCCGGCCAGATAACGCTGCACCTGCGATTGATCCGTCCCGAAGTAGGAAAGCGAGAGGAAAAATCCGCCGAGCAGGCCGGACCAGAATGTGTAACGGCGGCTCGGGTCGAGGGAGAAATCGACCGCGTTCAGCTTTCCCATTTTCCCTGCGAGCGAAAAAGCTTCGCCCAACGAGACGCCGGCCGGGAGCCGATAAATGATCATGCCGAAGGCGACTGCCATGCCGACAAGAATGACGGCCATCTGCCATTTGCTCGTGATGCTGACCGCCTTTGTCCCGCCCGCCGCGGTGTAGATGAGGATGAAGGCGCCGGTCAGGATGATCGTAAGCTGCAGGTTCCAGCCGAGAATCGCGGAAACGATGATGGCCGGCGCATAAATCGTGATGCCGGCGGAAAGACCGCGGTGGAGCAAAAACAAGAACGCGCCCAGCAGACGCGTCTTTTGGTCGAAGCGCTGGCCCAGATATTCGTAGGCGGTGATAACCTTGAGCCGGTGAAACATCGGGATGAAAACCGCACACACGACCAGAAGCGCGAACGGCAGCCCGAAGTAGTTCTGCACGAAGCCCATCCCGCTCTCGTAACCCTGGCCAGGCGTGGAGAGGAACGTGATCGCGCTGGCCTGTGCTGCCATGACCGAGAGGCGCGATCGTCGGCCAGCGGATTGTTTCGTCGCCGTGCAGATAGTGCCCAAGGTCGTGATCGCGCCGCACACGCCAATGCCCGTAGATGGCGATCGACCAACAGTGTGCCGAGGAGCACCACCCAATCGACCCAGATCACGAGAAGTAATGTTCGAAGGCGTAGAACGCGGCGACGTAGATGACGAACGCGACCACCACCGTAATGTAGGCGTTCCGCCAGGTGCCAAAGAGAGGGACGCGTGGTTCGCGGTTCATCGCGGTGCTTTCCCGAGCGAGATGATGTTGGCAATAAGCCGATTGGCGCCGGGCACGCCGGCCGGCAGTTCACGGAACCAGGAGTAGCCGGTATAGACGAACCAGCCTTTCTCAACCGGCGCGATCAGCAGGCCCCCGTCCGCCGGGGGCTCGCCCGGGTCGTTCGCGGAGAGGATCGGAACCCAGGCGCGATCCCATTCGTTCGGGAAATACAGGCCGCGCTCCTGCACCCAGCCGCTGAAGTCGGCGGCGGTGATCTTGTTCGGGAAATTCAGCACGGGATGCCCGGGCGCGAGGAAACGCACCTCTGCATTTTCATCGGTGACGCGGTCGCGTGAAACCTTGAGCGGGAAGGGCAGCTGGTCCGGGGTCGGCCCGGGCGTGGTCGTATATTGCATGACCACGACGCCGCCCCGGCGCGCGTAGGCCAGCAGCTCCGGCGTCCAGGCGCTCACGCGCGCCGGATGCACATTAGCAGCGCGGACGCCGATGACGATGGCGTCGAATTTCGCGAGGTTCTCCGCTTTGACTTCGCCGTCGCTGAGGAGTTGCACGTCCGAGCCGATCTCGCGCAGGCTTTCCGGAATCGCGTCGCCGGCGCCCGGCAAATATCCAACGAGCGCGGCGCGATTCTCGATCCCGGCGCGGACCAGCCGGGCTTCGGCGCGCGAGATCAGGGTTTGCGGCTCGATGTGCGGGTAGGCGATGCGTTTGCGGGTAAACGCCGGCCCGGGCTTCGCACCAGTCGGTGTGAAGATGGCGCGCAGGGTGGCGTCGCCGGCCTGGGCGGGCGGTGTGATCTGAAAGGTGCAGCTCATCTCGCTCTCGCTGCCCCGCAGATCGATGGGGGCGGAGGCCGGCTCCACTTTCCAGCCAGCCGGCGCTTCCAGCGCAATGCTGCCTGCCACCGCCTCCGCGGAGGCGATCACGCGCACGCTAACCGCCTTCGGCGCAGTGGTGCCAAAGACAAAGACCGGCCGCGGCAGCTCGACGAAAAGCGGCGGAGCGATGACGAGCGGCTCGCTCACTTCGCCTTCGACGCGGTCGACCCGGCGGAAGCGCGGCTCGACATTGTAAACAATTTCCTCCCCGCCGATTTCCAGCGTGAATTGGACGGGCAGTGGCGGCGGGTTTTCGGGGCGACCGATGAGCATCTGATCCGCGACTGCGAAGGTGCCGTGTGTGCCCGGCTCGCGCAGCCAATACGGCTGCGTAAACGGCATCGTGTCCGGTATCGGCAGCGGCAGTTTCTTCGTCATGAGCTGGTCGGGCGCCAGCGCAGTATCGACGTCCGTGGCTTCGCCGGCAGCGAGCAGGCGGACGCTTTTGAATTTCACCGGCACGGCTGAGCGGTTGATCGCTTCGAGCTGTAATTCGATGGTGTCGCCCGGGCGGGCCGCTGCCTTGGCCGTGACGGCTTCGAGATGCAGGCCAAGGCATCCGCCGATCAATTCGTCGACCGCGGCGAGCTTCTCCTGCGCCCATGGATTATCGCCAAGCGCGAGCAATGACTTGCGCAGCTCGAGCAGGGCGGGGGCGGACGCGGCCGGATTCTTGAGGTCGTAAGCGGAAATAATGGCGCGGATTTTCTCGCTCAGCGCGGCCGCTTTCGAAACGCGCGCCCACGTCGTGTCGATCCCGCTGAAGAGATTACCGCCCTCGACCGGCTGGCCCTCGAGGGGCTTGAAATACTCCAGCCGCTCACCGCGCTCGATGCTGACGCCGAAGCCCTGGCTCTTGTGCATGGTCCGGCTCGCGGCCGAGATCTCCGGATACGACTTGCCGAGGAGCGGCTGATATCCGCCGCCCGGCACTTCGATCAGGCCCGTCGGATCGAACGGGACATTGCGCGCCCGGAAGAAAAATTGCGACGTGTTCCAGAGCACTCGCGTCGCCTGCCAGGGTGGCACAAACTTCAACTGCTCCGGGAAACGCTTCGGATCGGCCGCGGCCGTGAACGCTTCGCGCGCCAGCAACGCCGACGCGGTGTGATGCCCGTGCGTCTTGTCGTCATCGGGCGGGAAACGGGTGAGAATCACATCCGGCCGGAACCGGCGAATCGTCCAGACCACATCTGCCAGGATCTTTTCGCGATCCCAGATGCGGAGCGTTTCCTCCGCCGATTTCGAGAAGCCGAAATCGTTCGCCCGGGTGAAGAACTGCTGGCCGTGGTCGATCCGCCGGGCGGCGAGCAACTCCTGGGTGCGGATGACCCCGAGCTGTTCGCTCAACTCCGGCCCGATCAGATTTTGCCCGCCGTCGCCGCGGGTGAGCGAGAGATACGCGGTCTCGAAAAGCGCGCCGTTCGCGAAATACGAGATCAGCCCGGTGTTCTCGTCATCTGGATGCGCGGCGACATAGAGCACGCGCCCGAGCACATTCAGTTTCTCGAGCGCGAGCCGGATCTCCGCGGCATTGAGCGACGGGGGCGCTTCGGCCGCGTGGGCGAGCGGCGACGAAAGAACGAGCGCGGCCATCAGAGCAGCCGCGCGCAGCGCGCGCGTGGGCGAAAGCATGAGCAAGAGGATTGGGCGGCGGAGGCGTGGGCCTCGATCCTCACTTCGAGGCGTCGATGATCTGCTGCGCGCTGGCGATCGCCGCTTCGTCGGGTGCTTTTTCCTTCTTCAGGATCTCGATCGTTTTCTGGGCCGAGGCGGTCGCTTCCTTCTTGTTGCCAAGCCGGGCCTGGATCTGCGCGCGGCGCATGTGCATGAAATAGGCGTCCGGATTTTTCTCGAGCGCCTGGTCGATCCATTTCAACGCCTGCGCGCTGTCTTTGTTGTTGTCGTAATAGAAAGTGGCCGCCTGGTAGGCGACCCGCGGATCGAGCGGTGTCGTGCCGCTGGCGGCGGCGGTGAGTTGCTGGCTGACGCGCTCGATATCGCTGGTCGTCACTGGCACCGCCACGCGCGTCGTCTCCCAATCGAGCTGCAGGGTTGCGGTCGCGCCCTTCACATTCGCGAGACCGATCGTGAAGGTCTCGACAGCGGGCGCGAGCGCATTCGTTTTCACGGTAATCCGCGCGGCGTCGTTCTGCTCTTTGTAATCCGCGGCGCTCTGCATCTGCGCGTCCTTCGAGAAAATCAGCGTCCATTCATTCGCATTCGGAATGGTAAAGAACGCGTATTCGCCGGCGGGGAGCTCTTTGTCGCCGACCTTCACGGGATTGGAGAACTTGATCCGCGTGGGTGAATTGGCGCCGGTCCGCCACAGCTTCCCGTAGGGAACGAGACCGCCAAAAATCTGCCGGTCGTTTTTGTTCGGCCGCGAATAATCGATCTCCACATCGGTGAGGGCGACGCGCTGTTTCACGACGGCCCGCTGGCTGGCAGCGGGGAATTCGATCTTCTCCTGCGCCTGCGAGGCAGCTGGAACGATAAGCGCGAGGGCGCAGGCGGAGGCGAAAGCGTGGAGCGAAACAGAACCGAAGGGCATGTAGTGGAAGTGCATAAGGCGAGAAAGATAGGGCGCCTGCGCAGGGTGGCAATCGCGATCCGGCGCTCGACCTTGCGAAGGTCGGGTTGGCGAGCGCTGGGTTCATTCGCCGGGGGGCGGCGCGGGAGTGCGCGCCCGACGCGGCGGAGGGTTGTGTCGCAGCTTCGAGCCGAATCCTCAATTGTCGCGGCGCATCCTTCCGGTAGATTGTTGCCCTTGAAAACGTCCGTTCTGCTCATGGTGCTCCTGCTCCAGGCGACCTTCCACGGGACCGCCTTCGCCCAACCGGAGACCGTCGCCGGCGATTCCAGCATTCTCGATTTCAAACAATGGGGCCTGCTCGCGATCCAGGACGGGGGCCGCCGCAAACCGGTCGATACTTTCGCGCGTGAAGCGCTGATCAAAATCACCGGGCGCTCCAGTTACACCGCGCCGGGCGGCCGGAAATGGCAGGCCAACGACTTCGTCCTCTCCGCCTTGCTCGAGACGCATGATTGGAAAAGCGAACCGATGGTGCTCGTCTCGGTCGGCAGCTTGATCGAGCAGTTGGGGCTAGACAAAACCAAGCGGCGGTTTTCTTTCGCGCAACTCACCGGGTCGCCGGAGATGCAGCGGCTGGCCGGCGAAGCGCATGCCTTGAAGCGCGCGGAAAAGGAGCTCACCCGGGTGCAACAGGAAGCGATGAACGTGAGCGAACGGCTCACTTTGCTGACCCGGATCATGGATGGTAGCGGGTTTCTCATCCTGCCGGCGGCGGTGAAGGTGACCGATCCCTGGGTCGTGCCGCCGGCCTTCGCCGATTACTATTCGCCGGAGCAATTCGCCCCGGTCCAAACCCAACTTCAGGCGTTCGCCAACGCTTACGTCCACGCGGACACGTTTCAGTTCGCGACTGGGGCGCGGCAGTTGCGGGCTGCGCTCCGGAACCTGAGCCAGGACATTTACCCGTCGGAATCCCAGCTGCTGCTCGAGTACCGCTACAATCACCTCGAAGGATTCTACCGGGCGGCGTGGGCCTACGGTCTGGCGTTCGTCCTCCTGACCATCGCGTATGTGCGGCGCACGTCGGGGCCGCTGCGGAACATCGGTGTCGTTATCGCCATCGCTGGTCTGCTCTTTCACGCCGCCGCCATCACGATGCGCTGTCTGATCGCCGGCCGCCCGCCGGTCACGAACATGTACGAATCCATCATCTGGGTGTCGTTCGCGGTAACCGTCTTCGGGATGCTCTTCTTCGCGCGTTATCGCGCGCCGATTTACCTGCTCGCGGCATTGCCCGTTTCGCTGGTTTCGTTGCTCCTCGTGCACCAGATGCCGATCGCGATGCCCTCCAGCATCGATCCGCTCGTGCCGGTCTTGCGCGATAATTTCTGGCTCACCATCCACGTGCTCACGATCACCCTCAGCTACGCTGCGTTCGCGCTCGCGATGGGGTTCGGTCACATCATGCTCTGGCGTTACGCGCGCAACCCCGCCGCCGCGCGCGCGGATCAGCCGATGCATTTCTGGCTTTACCGCGTCATCCAGCTCGGGGTCCTCCTGCTCGCCGCCGGCACGATCCTCGGCGGCGTCTGGGCCAACTACAGCTGGGGACGCTTCTGGGGCTGGGACCCGAAGGAGACGTGGGCGCTGATCGCGTTGCTTTGCTACATCCTCACCTTGCACGGTCGGCTGGCCGGCTGGTGGACGCAGTTCGGGCTCGTGGTGGCGAGCGTCGTCTGCTTCCTGGCGGTCCTGATGGCCTGGTACGGCGTCAATTTTGTCCTCGGCAAGGGGCTGCACAGTTACGGTTTCGGCATCGGCGGTGAAACCTATGTCGCCACCTTTGTGGTCGCGGATTTGCTCTTTGTCGGCTTCGCCATTTGGCGTTATCGAGGGAGCCGCGCGACGGCAGCCGTCAGCCGCCGGAGTGAAGGACGAGCCGGTCGCCGCTTAATGGCTGCCCATGGATATTCAGCAAAGCGCCGGGGCGGTGCTGATGATCCGCCCGCACCGGTTCCATCCGAATCCGGAAACCGCGGCCGACAACGCCTTCCAGCAAGCTGTCGAGGCGGGTGAACTGCCGACGATTTCGGCTGCGGCGCAGGGTGAGTTTGACGCCGCAGTCGCGACCCTGCGCGAGGCCGATGTCACCGTGCACGTGATCGACGACACCGCGATTCCCGATAAGCCGGACGCGGTTTTCCCGAACAATTGGTTTTCCACCCATCACGACGGGCGCGTCGCGCTTTATCCGATGTATTCGGCCGCGCGCCGCCGGGAGCGTCGCCCTGATGTGATCGATGAACTGCGGAAGCATTACCGCATCACCGGGGTGGTCGATTATTCGGAGAGTGAAACCCGTGGCGAGTGTCTCGAAGGCACCGGCAGTCTGGTGCTCGATCACGTGAACAAGATCGCCTATGCCTCGCTTTCGCAGCGGACCCATCCGGCGGTGCTGAAGCAGTTCTGCGCCGATTTCGGCTACGAGCCGGTCACGTTTCACAGCGAAAGCGAACCGGGCCGGCCGATCTATCACACCAACGTGATGATGTGCGTCGGCTCCGAGTTCGCGCTTGTCGGTCTCGAAACCATCCCCGACGAAGCCGAGCGCATCGGCGTGCAGAATCTGCTCGAATCGTATGGCAAGGAAGTGATCGACCTCAGCCGCCGGCAGATCGCGGAGTTTGCCGGCAATGCGATCGAGTTGCACAACGCTTCCGGCAAGCTGCTCGTTCTTTCCGCCCGCGCGGCCGCGGCCCTCCGGACCGCGCAGCGCGAGGCGATCGAGCGATACGCGCAGCTCGTGCCGCTCTCATTACCCACGATCGAGCTCGCCGGCGGCAGCGCCCGTTGCATGATCGCAACGATTCATCTCCCGCCGCTTTAACGACGCGGCCTACAACCGCGCTTCGACCGCCTCGCACATCACATGCAACAGCAGCATGTGCGCTTCCTGGATGCGGGCTGTGTTTTCCCCGCGCACGAGCAACTCAATCTCCGCCATCCCTTTCGTTGCGCCGCCATCGCGACCGAGCAGGGCGATCGTCACCACGCCGCGCGATTTTGCCTCCTCCAGCGCGCGCTGCACGTTGCGCGAGTTACCACTCGTGGTCAGGCAAACCAGCACGTCGCCCGTCTGTCCGAACGCCGCCACCTGGCGCGCGAACACTTCATCGAAGCCATAGTCATTGCCCGCGGCGCTCATCAGTCCGCCGTCGCTCGTCAGGCAAATCGCCGGATAACCCCGCCGTTCCTTGATGAAACGGACGACAAATTCCGTCGCGAAATGCGCCGCATCCGCCGCGCTCCCGCCGTTACCGCAGACGAGCAGTTTCCGGCCACCGGCGAGACAATTGGTGATCGCTTCGACCGCACGGGCTAGCGCGGGCTCCAGCTCACCCAGCGTCTGAAAAGTTTCGACGGAAGCGGCAATCGCTCGCTGCAGCAGATGGGGAAGATCAGCCATTGGATTCGCGGACGGTAGCACTCCCCTCATGAGGCGGAAACCTGCGCGCAGAGGTGTTCGCCGGACCGGCCGCGTTGCACCTTGAGCAACTCGGCGATGACGCTGACCGCGATCTCCGCGGGCGAATCCGCGCCGATGTCGAGCCCGAGCGGCGCATGGACGCGACTCAGTTGCGCATCGGTCACACCCGTCGCCCGCAGCGCATCGAAGACATGCCGCACCTTCCGCCGGCTGCCCATCATGCCGATGTAGGGAACGCCCTCGACCCCGATCGCCGCGGCCAGCGCCGCCTGGTCGAGCTCGTGGTTCCGGCTCACGAGGAGAAGGGAATCACCGGCCGCCCACCTCCGGTTCGCGATGAACGCCGGCGCCGGCACATCGCTAATGGTCAGCACGGACAGATTAAAGCCGTCGAGCATTGCAGCCCGATCTTCCACCACCGTGACGTGCATCCCGCATTCGCCCGCCAGCCTGGCGATCGCGCGCGAACAATGGCCGCCACCAATCAATGTGACGCTGGCGTTGAGATTTTGCGGCTCGATCAGGACCGTCACTTCGCCGCCGCAGATCGCGCCGAACGAACATTCGCTCGCCTCGTGGAGCGGGTAGGTTTTCAACTGCGGTTTCCCAGCGCGCAGAGCAGCGAGGCAATCCTCCACCACCAGCGCCTCGAATTTCCCGCCGCCGATCGTGCCCGAGTTGGTGCCGTCGCCATAAACCAGCATCTTCGAGCCGGCCTCGCGCGGGACCGATCCAGTGGTGGCCGCGACGGTGGCGAGCACGCAGGGCGTGCGCGCTTTCCGGGCGCGGAGCAACTCCTCGAGAAGCTCGTCCGTCATTCCCGCACCACAGTGCCTTCGATCTGCCCGTGCGGTTCGTCGGTCGGGACGAAGACCTCGTTCCGATTTTCGAGGCCGAACGGCTTCAGGTTGATGAGCAGGCAATGTTTGTTCGGCATCGCCAGATCGACGCGCGAGATTTGAGGGCACGCCTGCAACGCGGCTTCGCCCATTTCGTAAACACTGCGTTGCGCGGACGGGCTGTAGTTGTTGGCAAAGACCGCGAGCATGGCGGCGAGGATCGCCTCGTTGGCGCGTTTGTAATTGGCCGGCGTGCTCGACCATGTCCAGGTCGCCTCGAACGAGGTCGCGAGGATGCGGTCGGTCGTTTCCGGGAGCGTGGTGTATTCACATTTCGGGTAACCGGCCCAGCCGGATTGGGTCGATTTCAGGATCACGAGATCGCGCACGCCGGACTGGATCTCCTGGGAGCCGCGCCGGCAGACAACCTGCGCCCACGTTTTCGCGTCGCTCCCGGCCGCGAACGAATGGGGATGGGGCTGGCCCTCGATCTGCAGGCGCTGCCAGTTCTTCGCGACAATTTCCGCGCTCGCACTTTCCACCTGCTCGTAGCGCCGCAGAAAATGCTCGCCCAGCGCCACGCCGAAACGCTCGATTTCTTCTCCGAGATGTTCCCTGGCGAGCACGTTGACTGTGTTCTTGATCGTGTCGGTCGGCACGACTTTGCTGTTGTCGGCGGCGGTGTAGGAGGCGGCGAAATCGCCCTCCAGCATCGCCTTGACGTTGATCTCCTGGATCGTGTGCGTCGCGCCGTCGCGGAGAATCTTCAGGACGCGGACGCGCCCTTTGCCGTAGCGATTGCTGATGAGTCTCATCGGGAGATTGCGCCGCAGTTCTAAATCAACTAAGGCGGTGAAAGCGATGCCAAACCTTGCGGAGCTGAATGCGATGGACCGCGAGGAGTTCACTCGCCTCGCCGGGCCCGTCTTCGAGCATTCGCCCTGGGTGGCGGAACGCAGTTGCGACCGGCGCCCGTTCGCGACGCGCGAGCAGTTGCACGCCGCGATGTGCGAGACGGTGCGAAACGCGAGCCCGGACGAGCAGCTGGCGCTGATCCGCGCGCATCCGGACCTCGTCGGCGCGCGCCGTTCTGACCAGCGCGTCGAACGCCGAGCAGGCGAGCGCCGGGCTCGGCGATCTCACGCCGGCCGACGAGGGCGCTTTTCGAGCGCTGCAATCGCGCTTACCGCGAGCGCTTCGGTTTCCCCTTCGTCATCTGCGCGCGCTTGAACAAGAAAGACGCCATCCTCGCCGCCTTCCCCGGGCGGTTGCGACATTCGCCTGAAAAAGAGATCGAAACCGCGCTCGAAGAAATCTACAAGATCGCTGACCTCCGCCTGCGCGACCTCATCCCATGAGCACCCTCTCCACGCACGTCCTCGATACCGCGCGTGGCCGCCCGGCGGCCGGGATGAAGATCGAGCTCTGGTCGCGCGATCGCTCCGCATTGCTAAAAACAGTGACCACGAACAGCGACGGCCGCACCGATACGCCGCTCCTCGCCGGCGAGGAAATGACGGCGGGCGAGTACGAACTGATCTTTCACGTCGGCGCTTATTTCGGGGAAGCGAAATTCCTCGAGACGGTGCCGGTGCGTTTCACGATCGCGGATGCAACCGCTAGGTACCACGTGCCGCTGCTCGTCTCGCCGTGGTCTGTACAGCACCTACCGCGGAAGCTGATGAGCAACCCGGAAACGGCATCAACGCCTGCCGGCCTGGTCGATCTCGCCTCCGCACGGCTCGGCGGCGTCGCGCTGCTCGCGAACGACGAGTTCTTTGCCGAAAAGGAAAACCTGCTCAAGGCGGGCCGTGGCATTTTCATTCCGGACAGGTACACCGATCGCGGCAAGTGGATGGATGGATGGGAAAGCCGGCGCCGGCGGACGCCGGGGCACGATTGGTGTGTCGTGCAGCTGGGATTGCGCGGCATCATCCGGGAGGTCGATATTGATACGAATCATTTCCTCGGCAATCATCCGCCGTTTGCCTCTCTCGATGCGCTTTGCCTGACGACTGAATTCCCGTACGAAGTCGAGGCAGTCGAGCACCTGACCTGGACGCCGATCCTCGCGCAATCGCCGTTGGATCCGGGATCGCAAAACCTCTGCTCGATCACGAACGACCAAACCTGGACCCATGTGCGGCTCAATATCTTCCCGGATGGCGGTGTGGCCCGGCTCCGGGTTTACGGCATTGTCGTGCCGGATTGGAGCAAACTGCAGCCGGGCGAGTTGGTCGATCTGGCGGCGATCGAAAACGGCGGCGTGCCGCTGGCCTGCAGCGACATGTTTTTCAGTTCGATGAACAATCTGGTCATGCCCGGCCGTTCCGAGAACATGGGCGACGGCTGGGAAACGAAACGCCGTCGCGGTCCCGGCCATGATTGGATTGTCCTGAAGCTCGGGCTGCCGGGCGCGATCCGCAAAATCGAAGTCGATACCAACCACTTCAAAGGCAATTACCCGGACACCTGTTCGATCGAGACTTGCACCGCCCCCGGGGCTTCGCCCGAAGAGCTGACTGGTGGCGAGATTCGCTGGCGCGAGATACTGCCGATGACGAAGCTGCAGGCGCACACGCAGCACTTTTTCGAGCGCGAACTTGCGCCGAGCGAGAACTGCACCCACCTCCGGCTGAACATTTTCCCCGATGGCGGCGTCAGCCGGCTGCGAGTCTGGGGCGCTCCGGTCTTGCCGAACGAATGAGCGATTTCGATCTGCTCGTGCGCGGCGAGCCAGAGATCGGAATCGTCGCGGGAAAAATCGTCGCGCTCGGCCCGAACCTGTCTGGCTCGGCCACCTCCGAAATTGATGCGACCGGCCTGGCCATTTTTCCCGGCGTGATCGATGCCCACGTCCATTTCAACGAGCCCGGCCGGACCGATTGGGAAGGATTCGCGACCGGTTCACGCGCGGCGGCGGCGGGCGGGACGACCACCGTGTTCGACATGCCGCTTAATGCGCATCCGCCGACCATCGATGGCCCGAGCTTCGACGCGAAGCACGCCGCGGCCGCGCAGGTTTCACTGGTCGATTTCGCGCTCTGGGGCGGGTTGGTGCCCGGCAATCTCGGCGACCTGGAAACGCTGCGCGATCGCGGCGTGATCGGCCTGAAGGCGTTCATGTCGAACAGCGGAATTGAGGACTTTGCCTCGGTCGACGATGACACTCTGCGGGCCGGAATGGAGCGCGCCGCGGAACTCGGATTGATCGTGGCCGTGCACGCGGAATCGGAGGCGATCACGAGCCAGCTGACGCAGCGGAAGATCGCGGCGAGCCAGACCACGGTGCGTGACTACCTCGCCTCGCGTCCGATTAGAGCGGAGGTGGATGCGATCGACCGCGCGATCGACTTGGCAGCGGAGACCAGTTGCCGGCTGCACATTGTGCACGTCAGCTGCGCGGCGGGCGTCGAGCTGGTGGCCCAGGCACGCACAGCGGGGGCGGACGTGACATGCGAGACCTGTCCGCATTACCTCGTTCTGACGGAGGACGACATGGAACGGCTCGGCGCGATCGCGAAGTGTGCGCCGCCTCTGCGTTCCAAAGACGAGCAGCGGGAACTGTTACGTCGCCTCGCCGAGGTCAGCACCGTCGGCTCCGACCATTCGCCGTCGCCGCCGGAAATGAAACAGGACGCGAATTTTTTCAAGGTCTGGGGCGGCATTTCGGGTTGCCAGCATTTGCTACCGCTTCTGCTCGATGGCATTCCCGCTCCGGAGATCGCGCGCCTGACCAGCAGCGGGGTGGCCGAGCGCTTTGCGCTTTCGCAGAAGGGCGGGCTTGCGATCGGGAAGGATGCCGATTTCACGCTCGTCGAGATGAACACCGAAGACGTCGTGACCGTGGAATCGCTCCACTACCGCCATCGCCAAAGCCCCTATGTCGGGCGGAAGCTGCGCGCGCCGCGTGGCGCGGACATTTTTGCGGGGACAAGTCATCTTCGGAAATGGTAATTTCCCGCGCCGGCCATTTGGGCAATTCGTTAGGTCGACGCAATCGTAGCTCCGGCACTCACTTGAACCCTCGTATCAGTCTCCAGCCTGCCCGAAGTCGAAACGATCAGCGCCGCGCTGAGCGAGGCGAATCACGTTTTCATGCGGCGTTATCCCGGCGAATCGAATCGCCGGCAGGCGGTGCACACGGTTTACGGCGGCGCGCATCTCTTCAAAGCCGACTCGGCGCGGCGGCTCGGCACGGTGGCGCTCCGGTCGCTCGAGGAATATGCGCCGGACGCGACCACGCTCGCGCGGGTGCTCGGAATGGAAGGCGAGGCGCAGCTCGCCGGGAAAGTCTACGACCGGATCGTGGAGAAGCTGCAACGCGAAGCGATCGAGGATTTCCGGCTCGATTTCGAGGATGGCTACGGCAACCGCGCGGACGGGGAGGAAGATGGACACGCGGCTTCGAGCGCAGTCGAGGTGGCGCGCGGGCTGGCGGAGAAATCGCTCCCGCCCTTCATCGGCATTCGGATTAAACCGCTGAACGAAGATCTGCGGGTGCGCAGTGTCCGGACGCTCGACATTTTCGTCACGAATCTGCTCGCGGAAACGGGCGGCACACTCCCGGACAACTTCATCATCACGGTTCCGAAGATTCAGCTCCCGGAACAAATGAGCGCGGCGGTGCGTTTCTTCGAGCTGCTCGAGCAGCGCAACGGCCTCGCGAGCGGGGCGTTGAAGATCGAACCCATGATCGAGACGCCGCAGGCGATCATCAACGCCCATGGCCAGATCGCGATCAGCTCGTTGATCGATGCCGCGGAAGGCAGGTGCCAGAGCATCCACTTCGGCGTTTATGATTACACGGCGAACTGCGGCATCACCGCGGCCTATCAGGCGATGCGTCACCCGACCTGCGATTTTGCGCGACAGGTCATGCTGGTCTCGACCGCGGGCACCGGCGTGCATCTGTCCGACGGTGCGACCAATATCCTGCCAGTGGGCCCGCACCGCGCGAGCGAAGGGAGTGCACTGACGGCGGAGCAGCGCGAGCAGAATCGCGCCGCAGTCCATGGTGCGTGGCGGCTCGGGTTTGACGACAACCTGCACTCGCTCCGGAACGGTTTTTACCAGGGCTGGGATTTGCATCCGGCGCAGTTCGTCACGCGCTACGCGGCGGTTTATTCCTTCTTCCTCGGCGGCCTGGCCAGCGCTTCCAACCGCTTAAGGGCTTTCGTGGAAAAGGCGGCGCTGGCTTCGTTGCACGGCGACGTTTTTGACGATGCGGCCACCGGCCAGGGATTGCTGAACTTCTTTTTGCGCGGCATCGCCTGTGGCGCGATTCACGAGGACGAAGCGCTCGCCACCGGGTTGTCGCTCGAGGAAATCCGCTCGCGCTCGTTCCTGAAGATTCTCCAAGGCCGGCGCAAGTAATGGCTAACGCGATCGAGTTTCGGTTGAACGGGAAACCGGTCCGCGTCGATTCAGTCTCACCCAATCTAACCTTGCTCGAGTGGCTGCGCGCCACCGGGCTGACGGGCTCGAAGGAAGGCTGCGCCGAGGGCGATTGCGGCGCCTGCTCGGTCGCGATCGTCGATCGCGATGCGCGCGGGAAGCGTTGCTATCGCGCGATCAACAGCTGTCTCGTCCCGCTCCCGCTCATGGCCGGTCGGGACATCATCACAGTGGAGGGTGTCGGCTGTCGCAAGCTACCGCGGTCTGCGCTTCATCCCGTCCAGCAGTCGATGGTCGAGAACTTCGGGTCGCAGTGCGGCTACTGCACGCCGGGCTTCATCATGGCGATGTTCGAGGGCTATTACCGCAAGGACCTCAAGACCGCCGCGCAACTCGATGAGCAACTCTGCGGCAATCTCTGTCGTTGCACCGGTTACCGGCCGATTCGTGATGCGGCGGCGGACGCTTTCGCGCAACGGAACGGCGCGGATGAATTCGCCGACCAACTGAAGACCGCGAAAACGAAGCTCGGCGCGGCGCGTTACACGTTCGAAGGCGAAAAGTTTCTGCGGCCCACTGCGCTCGCGCGGCTCTTCCAGATGATGGGGGAAAACCCGGACGCCCGGCTGATTGCGGGCGCGACGGAACTGGGCCTCGAGATCACGAAGAAATACCAACGTTTCCCCGCGCTGATTTCGATTGAGGCGGTGCCGGAGCTGACTGCCATCACTTCGACCGACGCGGAGTGGAACATTGGTGCTGCCACGACGTTGACGCGCCTCGATGACACGCTCGGCGACGAATACCCGGAGCTGCGCGAAATGCTGCTTCTCTTTGGTTCCCGCCAGATTCGGAACCGCGCGACGCTCGGCGGCAATCTCGTGACCGCCTCGCCGATCGGCGATTCCGCGCCCGTGCTGCTGGCACTGGAGGCGCGGGTCTTCCTCGCTTCCGCCGCCGGCGAGCGCACGCTTCCGCTCGAGGAGTTCTTTGTTTCGTACCGGAAGACGGCTCTGCAGCCGGGAGAAATCCTGAAGTCGATTCTGCTCCCGCGCATCCCGCCTGACGTGCGTTCCATCCGGCGATTCTACAAGGTTTCGAAACGCCGGGAGATGGACATCAGCACGGTCGCAGGCGCCTTTGCCGTCCGCGTGACGGAAAGCGGCACGATCGTGCGTGCTCGCCTGGCTTACGGTGGGGTCGCGGCCATGCCGATGCGTGCGCGGGAAACAGAGCATGCCTTGATTGGGAAACGCTGGCAGTCCGCCACCTGCGAGGAGATTCTGCCCGCGCTGCGGGCGGAGTTTTCTCCCATTTCCGACGTGCGCGGCAGCGCGGGTTATCGGCAGGAGATGATCACGAGTCTGTTGCGCAAATTCTTCGCGGATGCTGACGAAGCCGCGCCGCCGAAAAAAATCGGGCGCTGGCTGCCGGCACAGGAGAGCGCACCGGCGCATGAGAGCGGCCACAAACATGTCACGGGCGAGGCGATCTACGTCGATGATCGCGCGCAACAGGAAGGCATGCTCGAGGTCTGGCCGGTCTGTTCGCCGCATGCGCATGCGAAGATCCTGTCGCGAGACGTCGCGGCGGCCCGAGCCATGCCGGGCGTGGCCGCCGTGCTGCTGGCGGAGGATGTGCCCGGCTTGAATGACGTCGGCGCGGTGCGGCACGATGAAGTTTTGCTGGCCGACACGGAGGCCTTTTACCACGGGCAGGTGATCGCGCTCGTGGTTGGCGCGACGCCGGAAATTTGCCGCGCGGCGGCGGAGAAGGTGGTGGTCGAATACGAGCCGCTCCCGCCAGTTTTCACGATCGAGGAAGCGATCGAAGCGCAGAGCTTCCACACCGAGCCGAATCATATCCGCCGCGGCGATTTCTCGGCCGCGCTGCGTTCGGTGCCACTCAGTTTCGAGGGCGAATTTTCGTTCGGCGGGCAGGATCATTTCTATCTCGAAACGAACGCATGCTGGGCGGAAGTGGGTGAGGACGGCACCGTCTTCATCAGCTCCTCGACGCAACACCCGTCGGAGGTGCAGCACATCGTCGCGCACGTCCTGAAACTGCCGATGCACAGCGTGGTGGTGGAATGTCCGCGGATGGGCGGCGGCTTCGGCGGCAAGGAGACGCAGGCCGCGGGTCTGGCTGCGCTCGCGGCGCTCGCCGCGACCAAGACCGGACGCAAGGTGCGGGTGCGCTACAATCGCGACCAGGACATGATGATCACCGGGAAGCGGCATCCGTTTCTCGGTCGCTTTCGTGTCGGATTCGATGAAACGGGACTGCTGCACGCCGCGAAAGTGGATCTCTATTCCAATGGCGGCTGGTCGCTCGACCTCTCACGTGCGGTCACGGACCGTGCCGTCTTTCATCTCGACAACGCCTACTACATTCCCAATGTCGAATTCAGCGGCTGCGTGGTGAAGACCAACCTCGCGTCGAACACCGCGTTTCGCGGTTTTGGCGGTCCGCAAGGCATGCTGGTGATCGAGGAAATTCTCGACCGGATCGCGCGTGTGACCGACCTGCGACCCGGAAGTGGTGCGGCGAGCGGAATCTCTACCGCGACACCGGCGAGACGAACACGACCCACTACGGGCAGGAGATCGAAGACAATCGCATCCAGCGCGTCTGGCGCGAGCTGATGGAGGCGAGCGATTTCGCCGCGCGCCGCGAGCAGTTGCGCGGATGGAATGCGGAACATCCGCATCGCAAACGCGGGCTCGCCATTACGCCGGTGAAGTTCGGCATCTCTTTCACGACGACGCATCTGAACCAGGCAGGCGCGCTCGTGTTGCTCTACCAGGACGGCACCGCGCAGGTGAACCACGGCGGGACGGAGATGGGCCAGGGTGTTTACACGAACATCGCGCTGATCGCGGCGCGCGAGCTGGGCCTCACGCCGACCGCGTCCGGGTAATGGCGACGCGAACCGACAAGGTGCCGAACACTTCCGCGACCGCGGCATCGTGCGGCACCGATCTGAACGGCGCCGCCGTGAGGAACGCCTGCGAAACGCTGCGCGCGCGGTTGCTGCCCTTCGCCGTCGAGATGTTGACGGAGAAGAATGGCCGCATCGTTGCACCCGAAAAAATCGTTTTCCTGGCGAACTTCTTCTTCGACGTCGATGCCGTTGAAACGCAGATCCCGTTCGCCGAGTTACTCCAGCGCGCCTATTTCGCGCGCACCAGCCTGAGCGCGACCGGATTCTATCGCACCCCCGACATCAACTACGACCGCGAGGCCGGCCGCGGAAAGCCGTTCCACTACTTCGCGGTCGGCGCCGCGGTCAGCGAGGTCGAGGTCGATGGTTTCACCGGCATGCATCACATCCGCCGGGTCGATATTCTGCACGATGCCGGGTGATCCGGTGAACGCCGGCATCACGCGCGGGCAGATCGAAGGCGGCTTTGTGCAGGGCGCCGGCTGGCTCACGGTCGAGGAACTGGTCTGGGATTCGGAAGGACGGCTGCGGACGCATTCGCCGGACACCTATAAGATTCCCGCGATCGGCGACACGCCGGATGTGTTCAACGTCACGCTCCTTTCCGAATGCGACGCAATCGAACGTGATCCACGGGAGCAAAGCGGTGGGCGAGCCGCCCTTGATGCTCGCCATCTCGGTGCGGGAAGCGATTCGTGACGCGGTCGCGGCGTTCGGTGGCGCAGGTGGTCAGATCCCGCTCGCATCGCCGGCAACTCCCGAGGCAATCTTCAATGCGATCACCGGCCGGAGGAGCGCGCCCCAACCGCCCGAAGCGACCCCCGGGCATGCCGTGGCGGAACAGGTGCTTTCGTGATGAACGGCGACTTCTCTTTGTTTTTGTCATGTTGATTTGTTTTCTTTCCGAGAAAGTTAGAGATACTCCGCTTCGCTCGCTCGGAGGACAGACTAGAAAGGGCGGCAGGTCGATGAGAGAGCTTGAGCACAAACTGAGCGTCGCGCGCGGCGAGGAGCCGGCCGAGTTGCTCTTCAAGAACGCGCAGTTGGTCAACGTCTTCAGTGGCGAAATTTATCCGGCTGATGTGGCGGTGGATGATGGCCGCATTGTTGGCATCGGCGAATATGACGCGCGGGAAGTGATCGACCTCGGCGGCGCTTATCTCGCGCCGGGATTGATCGATGGCCATTTTCACGTCGAGAGCACGATGGTGACCGTGCCGGAGTTCGCGCGCGCCGTGGTGCCGCATGGGACGAGCGCGATGGTGATCGATCCGCACGAGTTCACGAACGTGCTCGGCAAGGAAGGCATCCAATACGTCCTTGAGGCGAGCAAAGGCGTGCCGATCGATTTCTTTGTCATGCTCCCGTCGTGCATTCCGGCCACGCACCTCGAGACGAGCGGCGCGCGAATGCATGCGGCCGATCTCGCGGCCATGATCAACGACGAGCGGATCGCCGGCGTGGCCGAACTCATGAATTACCCCGGCGTCTTTCTCGGCTTCGCGAGCGAGCTGGAGAAAATCCGCGCAGGAAAGGGCAAACCGATTGATGGACACGCCCCAGGTTTGCGCGGGAAAAACCTGAACGCCTATGCGCTGGCGGGCGTGCGCTCGGATCACGAGAGCACCGAGCTGGAGGAAGCACGTGAGAAGCTCCGCCTCGGCATGCACTCTGCTGGTGCGCGAAGGGAGCACGGAGCGGAACCTGGAGCACATCATCGCGCTCGTGACGCCGCAGAATGCTTCCAATTGTTCCTTCGCAACCGACGACAAACTGCCCGGCGATCTCCTGCGCGAAGGCCACATCGATCATTCGATTCGCAAGGCGATCTCGTTAGGCGTGCCGCCGGTGACCGCGATCCAGATGGGCAGCATCAACACCGCGCGGCATTACCGGCTGCGGAATCATGGCGCGATCGCGCCACGCTACTGGGCTGACTTTCTCGTGCTCGACGACCTGGAGAAGTTCGTCGTCCGGCGCGTTTACAAAAAAGGGAAGCTAGTCGCCGAGGACGGCGAGTATCGCGGGCCGCAAGTCGCGGCGGTGAAGCAGCCGCGCAACACCATGAACATCCGCTTCCGCGGCGCGGAGGACATCGCCGTCAAGGCGGGAGGAGCGAGGAACATCAAGGTGATCGAGATTGTGCCCGAACAGATCGTGACGAATTCCGATCACCCTGCCCGCGAAAGTTGAAGGCGGCGCAAGTCGTCTCCGACCCCGCGCGCGATGTGCTCAAGCTCGTCGTGGTCGAGCGCCACAACGCGACCGGCAACGTCGGCGTCGGGTTCGTCCGCGGCTTTGGACTGCAACGCGGGGCGCTCGGTTCCACGGTCGCGCACGACGCGCACAACGTGGTCGTGGTGGGCGTGAGCGACAGCGACATCATCGCAGCGATCGCGGCGTTACAGAAAATGGGCGGCGGGCAGACCGCAATCGACAAGGGAAAGGAGCTTGCCGCACTGCCGTTACCCATTGCCGGGCTCGTCTCCGATCGTCCCCTGCCGGAGGTGGTGGAGAAAATCGAAGCGCTGAAGCAAGCGGCCGCACGGCTTGGCTGCACCTTGCCGGCACCGTTCATGTCGCTCTCATTCCTCAGCCTTTCACCGATTCCGGCGCTGAAGCTGACCGATCAGGGCCTCGTCGACGCTGTAAAGATGGAGTTGACCAGCTTGTTTGCGGAGTAACACCGCGCTGCCCTTCCTCTGTCGGGAATTACAACCCGATGTCTTCGTTCCAGAGCTCGGGATGGTCGCGGATGAAATCGCGCATCAGCTGGATGCATTCCTCCTTTTGCGAGACCTCGACCGCGATGCCGTTGGCCCGCATGTAATCCTCCGCGCCCTGGAAGGTGACGTTCTCGCCGATCACGACGCGCGGGATCTTGTAGAGCACGATTGCACCGCTGCACATAGGACAGGGGGAAAGCGTGGAGTAGATCGTGCAGCGCGCGTAGATGGATGCTTTCTGCCGTCCCGCGTTTTCGAGGCAGTTCATCTCCGCGTGATGGATGACGCTCGCCTGCTGCACCCGCTGGTTGTGGCCGCGGCCGATGATTTCGCCGTCGCACACGAGCACCGAGCCAATCGGGATGCCGCCTGCAGCTAATCCAGCGCGGGCTTCGGCGATGGCGGCTTCAAGGAACTGATCCATGAGCGGAGTCTGGCGCGCCTAACGAACGTCAGTCGAGTGGAGCGGAAGATACACGTTCTGCCCCATGTATTTCACCGTCACGGTGCTCGTGTCGCGCGCGACGAACGGCAATTTCAGACCGCGCGGCAGCACGGTTTCGCCATAGCGGACCTTGATTTTGACCGGCTCCACGAGTGTCACATCCGGCGGCGGTGTCGGGGTCGTCGGAGCAGCTGTCGCCGCGGTGGGCGATGCCGCCGGCGCGGGTGCAGCCGGCACGACACTGGCGGGGTCGGGCACGAGGGTCGCGCCCTCGGCCGGTTCAATCTTGAGGATCGGGTGAATCTCCCAGGCCGTGGCACGCCACGGCTGGTGATACCCGTTTTTCGCGATCCGCTGGATCGTGGGACCGATGTCCGCGGCGCCGTTGTGATCGTCGTCCCAGAGCAGGTAACCGGTAATGCGGACGCGCTGCGGCTTTTGCGGCAGCTGTTCGCTCTCGAGATCGGGTCGGCGAAAAAAGCCCGCCAGTTTTTGCAATCGGACTCCTTCTTTGAACAGCGTGTTTTGGGTGCGCGGCGTGACTTCGGCAATGATCGGCGTCGGATCGCCGACGTGCGGTGCGTGATCGAGCGGCTTCTCGAATAACTCGAGGTGCCAGTCGTGAAAATCGATGTTGCCGCAGTTCGTCGATTCCGGCGGGCCGGCGTATGTGATCACGAGGTACGCCGTCAGGGTTACGATCTGCTTCTCCAGCGCCTGCATCTGCTCCCTTTGCGGAGGGGTGATTTCCTTGCGGCGTTTGCCTTTCGTCTGCGCGTCGAAGGCACCCACATGGCGGAGAAACCCCGCCGTGTCGAAGCTCGGCACATTCACTCCGGCGACCGAAACCGGCGCGCGGTTCTTGCCCTGGTTGCGTTCCGTGCCGTCCTCTGTTTTGGCGGAGCCGCCGAGCTGGTTCAGGCAATCCCAACCGCTCAGGTCTGTACTCCTTCAGATCGCGATCCTCGGAGATGCGCTGCTGCGCGGGCAAGGGTGCGAGCGCGGCGAAGGCGGCGAACATCACCACGCCACCCAAAAGCTTCTGCCTCGACATCGCGAAGTCTTTTCGCGCATTCTCGCCGACCTATGCGAGCCAGAAAACTCTTCATCTTGGTTTTTCTCGCGGCGATCTCAGCCGCTTACGCAGCGGACCCCGAGTACAGTGCCGCGGAAGCGGGCAAGCACGTCGGTGAAACAGCGATCGTTACCGACAAGGCGGAACGCGTGAACACCGCCAGCGGCGGCAGTGTTTTCATCAACCTCGGCAGCCGCGACCGCGACGCGTTTACCATCTTCATCCCCTCGCGCGATGCCGCCGCGGTCGGCGACGTCAAGCAATACGAAGGCAAGACGATCTCGGTCTCCGGCAAGATCTCGACCCACAATGAGAAGCCGCAAATCGTGGTGACCGCCGCTTCCCAGATCACGGTCAAGGACGAGGGACAGGTCGCCAGCGACGTGGCGCGACCCTCGCCATCGTCGTCTCCGAAGAAGTAGCGTCGCCGGCAGTGGCTGGCCCCGGCGTGCAGGTTGCAGCGATGAGCGAAACGAATCACCTCCGCGGCGCGCGCATCTACCTTTCGGGTCCGATGGACTTCGTCGCCTCCCGCGTGGAGGAGAAGACGACCGGCTGGCGCAATCGCGTCGGCGATTTCCTGCGTTCGTTTGGCTCGGTCGTGTTCGATCCGTGGTTCAAGCCGGCGGTGCGCGGGCTGCATCAATACGGCCTCGAAGACATCAACACGATCGACGTGCGCGAGACGTGGACCTTCGACCAGGGGCAGCAGGGCGATGAGACGCGTTCCAAGTGCGCGGAAAACTTTTGGGAGACGCTCCACATCGACCTGCGCATGGTCGACACGAGCGACTTCACGATCGCGTATTGCCCGACCAACATCTACAGCGTTGGCACCGCGCACGAGATCATCCTCTCGCGCCAGCAGGCGAAGCCGGTGTTGTTCGTGAGCCCGCCGGTCACGTTCCCGATCTTTGACCAGCTGAGCGAGCACCTGCGCGACGACCCGAAAGGCGCGGAGTTGCTCGAGCGGCTGGCGAACGAAGCGCCGATCAAACCGAATCCGCGCGGCATTCCGAGTCTCTGGTACATGCCGCTGATTGGTGCCGGCAATTTTTTCGACGGGTTTGGCTTCGCGCCCTACATGGAGCGCTTCGGCTGGCAGCCAATCCCGACGGACGCGCGGGAGGCGAAACATCCGCCGCAAAATCCGCTCCTCCCGTTCCTGGAGAAGCTGGCCCAGGAGATCCCGAAACGCTGGGACAACAAGCTCAAGAAATATGTGACCAACGACGACTGGCTCCTGTGGGAACTGGAGTCCGCCTCCGGCGCCGGCGAAACCGTGACGGAAAGCCCGGCGCAACCCGGCTAACGTTCATGCTCGACCCGAAACGCACCGTTGCCGAACTGAAGGAACTGCGCGCCCTGACCGGCGACGCAAACGGCGCGCAGCGTGTCGCGTTTACCGAGATCTGGGCGAAGGCGCGCGCATGGCTGCGCGAGAAAGCGGAAGCGATCCCGGAGTCGAGACGCACCGCGATGAGGCGGGGAATTTCTGGGCCACGCTGCGCGGCGAATCCGCGAAGGCGCTGCTGATCGGCGGCCACATCGATTCGGTCCCGAATGGCGGCTGGCTCGATGGTTGCCTCAATACGATGGCCGGGATCGAGATTCTGCGCCGCATTTCCGCGCAGCATGGCGGCAAGCCGCCGGTCACCGTCCGGGTGGTCGATTGGGCGGATGAAGAAGGCGCGCGCTTCGGCAAGAGCCTCTTCGGTTCGTCCGCCTGCTCCGGCAATCTCGACATGGAGGAAGCGCGCGGTCTTAACGACAAAGCCGGCATCAAACTCCCCGACGCGCTGCGCGAACACGGGATCGACTTCGAGCGCGTGAAAGAATCCGGCAAAGAGCTGGCGAACGCCGCGGCGTATCTGGAATTGCACATCGAGCAGGGCCCGGTGTTGCTCGATCTCGGCCTGCCGCTCGGCACTGTCCTCGGCACGTTCGGGGTCGAGCGGCACGCCATCACCTTCCGCGGCCAGGCCGCGCACTCCGGCAGCACGCCGATGAATCGCCGCCGTGATGCCTTCCTCGCCGCCGCCAAAATGAGTCCGGAGATCTACCGCATCGCGGAGCGGAGCGGCAATGGCGTTTGCACCATCGGCTCCTGCACGACCAAGCCCGGCATCGTCACCAGCGTGGTCGAGGAATGCCGGATCACGCTCGACCAGCGCCACCTCGATGCCGCCGCGCTTGCGACCATGCTGCGGGAGGCACGCACGGCGAGCGAGCAATTCGCGCAGGAAGGCAATGTCGAGGTCGCATGGGAACGCCTCTGGCAGATCGAGCCGATCCCGTTTCACGACGCAGCTCATCGCCTTCGCCGATGAAGCCATCACGGAGACCGGCGCGCCGCCGCATCGCCTCCCTTCCGGGCCGCTGCACGACGCGGCGGAAGTCGCGCGCGCCGGCGTGCCGACGATCATGATGTTCGTGCAAAGCCTGCACGGCATCAGCCACAACAAGATCGAGGATACAAAGGAAGAGCACCTCGAGCTGGCGGTGCGCGCTTTCGATAAACTGGCCGACAAAGCGATCGCCTGGATCGCGGCGCAAAAATGACCGTGAATTAAATAGTTGACCGATCGGTTTAGTTCCTCCATCTTCCAAGCGTGCCAAGAGTCAGCGACGCCAAAGAGAAGTTGATGGAAGCGGCCGGCGATCTCATCTGGGAGAGCGGTTACGGCGCGACTTCGGTGGACGATATCTGCCGCAAGGCTGACGTGCGGAAGGGTAGCTTCTACCACTTCTTCAATTCCAAGGCTGACCTGGAGGTGGCGGTGCTCGAAGCTCAGTGGGCGCAGAACCGACAGAAACTCGACGGCATTTTCTCGCCCTCCGTTCCGCCCCTCAAGCGGCTGGAGAAATTCTTCGATCACGTCAATGCAGGGCAGGCCGGGATGCAGACCGAGTGTGGCTCGGTGCTGGGCTGCCCCCTGTTTACCATCGGCTCCGAGGTCTGCGCCCACGAACCGGCGATCCGCGAGAAGGTCCAGGAAGTCTTGAACACCTACGTGCAGTATTTTGAATCGGCGATCCGCGATGCGGATGCCGCGGGTTTGATCAACGCGCCGGATGCCAAGGCGAAAGCCAGGATTCTATTTGCCTATTTTCAGGGAACGCTCACGCATGCGCGAATCGAGAATAGTCTCGAACCGCTGCGCGGCTTGAAAGATGGCGCGTTCGCTCTGCTCAGCGTGAATCGCCTCGAACCCGCGACGGCTTAGTAGCCTCCGTTAACCAATGAACACTCCCAGTCTCTTTTGCGCGCGTCGAAGTAGATGACCAGTCAAGTATAAATGCCAATCTTATGAAAAACCCCACCACCCTCCGCTGCCAGATCGGCTCCGCTGTCGCCCAATTGAAAGAGCGCCTCATTTCCCGCTACGAACGAATCGCCCCCGAGCGCAGCAGCTCGATTCGCGATGCGATCGCCGCCGCGGAATCGCAGGCCTGGGCGACTCCCTTCCCGCATCTCTTCTTCCCCGACTTTGCCGCCCTGCGGCTCGCCGCAGTCGTGGCCGACGTCCGCTGAGCGGTCCGCCTAACAATCGAACAGATCATTTCACCAACCAACAAACAGAAAGCAAACAGCCATGTCCACTAACTCACAAAAACTCGCCGGCAAAGTTGCCGTCGTCACCGGAGCCTCCAAAGGCATCGGCGCCGCCATCGCCAAATCACTCGCCGCGCAAGGCGCCTCGGTCGTCGTCAACTACGCCTCCAGCAAAGCCGGGGCCGACAAGACCGTTGACGAAATCTTCAAGACCGGCGGGAAAGCCGTCGCCGTGAGGCGGCGACGTTTCGAAGCCAGCCGAGGCGCAGGGCATCATCGACGCCGCGATCAAGAACTACGGCCAACTCGACATCCTCGTGAACAATTCCGGCGTCTATGAATTCGCGCCGCTCGAAGCCATCACCGAGGAATCGTTCCATCGCATGTTCAACATCAACGTCCTCGGCCTGCTGCTCGTCACGCAGGCGGCGGCGAAGCACATGAAAGAAGGCGCGAGCATCATCAACATCGGCTCCGTCGTCACCCGCATCACCCCACCTGCCAGCGCGATCTATACCGGCACGAAGGGCGCCGTCGACGCCATCACCGGCGTCCTCGCCCGCGAACTCGGACCGAAGAAGATTCGCGTCAATGCGTTGAACCCCGGCATGATCGAAACCGAAGGGGCGCAGAGCGCGGGGGTCATCGGCTCTGAGATGGAGAAAGGAGTCGTCGCCCAGACTCCGCTCGGCCGCATCGGCCAACCCGGCGACATCGCCTCCATCGCCGTCTTCCTCGCCTCCGATGACTCCGCCTGGCTCACCGGCGAGCAGCTCCTCGCCGGCGGCGGGCTCCGGTAATTTCAGCACTCGTTAGGCGCGGCGCGCGGAGGTGAGTCAATCCTCCGCGCGTTCGCCGGCTGGGCACATCTTCACTAGCTTCGGATCGAAGCGGCCGAGCACGTCGACCAGATCGGTCTGCGCAGCCATGACGGTGTCGATGTCCTTGTAGACGCCCGGCACTTCGTCGAGGCCCGCGGAGAGCAAAGTCACGTCGCGCTCCGCGAGCAGCTTCTTCACTGCGCTCCAGGTGAAGGATTGCAACGCTTTCGTCCGGCTCATGACGCGGCCGGCCCCGTGCGAAGCGCTGTGCAACGATTCCGTCTGGCCTTTGCCGCGGACGACGAAACCCGGCGACGCCATCGAGCCGGGGATGATCCCGAGCACGCCGGGCCCTGCCGGGGTGGCGCCTTTACGATGCACGATCACTTCGCGCTCCTCGCCGTTGATGAGATGGCGCTCCTTCCAGGCAAAGTTGTGGTGATTCTCGATGTCGAGCAGGACGGTGGCGCCGAGGGCGCGCGCGATGTGTTTGTGAATGAGCGCGTGGTTCGCCGCGGCGTAGTGGCCCATCAGGTTCATCGCGGCCCAGTATTCCTGGCCGGCTTCTTCGTCGAGCGAAAGCCAGGCGAGATGCTTCAACTCCTTCGGCAGTTCCGTGTGACGGTCCATCGCGAGGCGGCTGTAATGCTGGCAAACCTGCGCGCCCGTCCCGCGCGAACCGCTATGGGTGAGAAGCGCCACGTAGTCTCCCGCTGGCAATTCCAGCGAAGGATCGGTGCACGCTAAACGCGCCGAACTCGACGAAGTGGTTCCCGCTGCCGCTCGTGCCGAGCTGCGACCACGCCTTGTCGCGCAGTCGCTGCGTAACGGGCGAGACGCTCCAGTCCTCGTCCATCACGTCGTGCTCGCGCCGCGGCTTGAAGGCGCAACCGACGCCGAACCGCGTTTCACGCTCGATGATTCTGGCGAGGCGATCCTTCTCGCCGGCGATCGTGTTCGCCTTGCGATCGAAGACGGTCAGTTTCATCCGGCAGGCGATGTCGACGCCGACCGCGTAGGGAATGACCGCATTGTCGACCGCGAGCACGCCGCCGATTGGCAGCCCGTAGCCGACGTGTGCATCCGGCATGAGCGCTCCGGCCACCGAAATCGGCAACGCACAGGCGTTTGCCATCTGCTTTACCGCTTCCGTTTCGAGGCCGGTGCCCCATTGCCGCCACGGAGCGAGCTTTTCGCGCTGCTTGAAAGCCGGTTCGTAGAGCGCGCGCGCAAGCGCTTCGCGGAGTGGATCGGCGAGGTAGGCGGCGGGATTGCCCACAATCGCGCCGATCTCGTCGGCGAGCTGCGCCATGTCGCCGCCGCTCTCGCGAAAGGCGACGATGAAGGCGTGCGCGCGTTTCATCGCCTCGCCCGGCGCTATTCCAAGCTGCTGCAGGTTTTGCGTGTTCATCTTGAAACCGAATTTGTTGTCGATTTTTCGACCGCTGCCTGACTAAGCTCCAAATCCTCAAACCCCCAGAGAACCATGCCAACACTCGCCACCACCGTCGACGGTCTCAAACTACCCAACCCCTTCGTCATCGGCTCCGGGCCCGCCGGGGACGAACATGAACGTAATCAACAAGGCGTTCAAAGAAGGCTGGGGCGCGGTCATCGCCAAGACGGTCAGCCTCGAGGCCGAGAAGGTGGTCAACGTCACGCCGCGCTACGCCAAGCTCTACGCGGGCGACGGCAAGGAAGTGATCGGCTGGGAGAACATCGAGCTGATCAGCGACCGGAAGTTTTCGATCTGGATCGAGGAGTTCAAGAAGATCAAGGACGCGCATCCCGAGGGCATCCTGATCGCGTCGATCATGGAGGAGTTCTCGAAGGACGCGTGGGTCGAGATCGTGGAGCGCTGCCAGGACGCGGGCGTGGATGCGTTCGAGTGCAATTTCTCCTGCCCGCACGGATTGCCGGAGCGGAAGATGGGCGCGGCGATGGGCCAGGTGCCGGAAATTCTCGAGGAGGTCTGCGGCTGGGTGATGGGCGCGGCGAAGAAGCCGGTCTGGGCGAAGATGACGCCGAACGTCACGCGCATCACGGACCCGAGCCGCGCGTCGTTGCGCGCGGGCTGCAACGGCCTCGCGCGCGATCAATACGATCCGCAGCGTGATGGGCGTGAACCTCGAGACGCTGCGGCCGGAGCCGACGGTGGAGGGATACACCACGCCCGGCGGGTATTCGTCGAAAGCGGTGCGGCCGATCGCGCTGCGGATGGTGATGGAAATCGCGACCATGATTCGCTCGGAATTTCCGGGACGCTCGCTCTCGGGCATCGGCGGCGTGGAAACGGGCGACGATGCGGCGCAGTTCATCCTGCTCGGCGCGGACACGGTGCAGGTTTGCACCGGCGTGATGAAGTTCGGCTACGAACATGGTGAAGCCGATGTGCGACGAGCTGCTCGCCTTCATGGAGAAGCACAAGTTCGAGACGCTGGCGGATTTCAAAGGCAAGAGCCTCGATTACTTCACCACGCATGCGGAACTGGTGCGGATGCAAGGCGAACGCAAAGCCGCGCAAAAGGCCGCCGCGGAGGAAAAGAAGGTGGTGAAAGCCGACAGCGAATGGAGCGGGGACGAGTTCGTGAAGCAATCGGACGCGCTTGCGCGAAATTAGCTTCATGTCCGCCACCTTACCGACAGAGCACATCACGCGTCACAGCAACGGCGCAAAAAGTCTGACGCCCTGTCCCGTTTTCATCGGCGGCGAATGGCAGGAGATCGACGGCGGCCCCGGCTATCCGGTGCACAATCCGTCCACGGGCGAAGTCATTGCGGAAGCGCCGGCGTGCAACGCTGAGCATGTGAACGCGGCGGTGGAGGCCGCGGCCGCTGCTTACCCCGGGTGGTGGGAAACACCGCCGGTCGAGCGCGCGCGGGTATTCTTCCGCTTCAAGATGCTGCTGGAGGAGAACTTCGAGGAGTTGGTGCGCTGCAATACGCGCGAGCACGGGAAGACGCTGGTGGAATCGCGCGGGGACGTGCGACGCGGGATCGAGATGGTGGAGTTCGCGTGCGGGATTCCGTCGCTCCTGATGGGCGAAACCATCGAGAACATCGCGCGCGGGATCGATTGCGAGGCGATCCGGCAGCCGCTCGGCGTTTGTGTTGGCATCACGCCCTTCAACTTCCCCGCGATGGTGCCGCTCTGGATGTATCCGGTGGCGCTCGTCTGCGGGAACACGTTCGTGCTCAAGCCGAGCGAGAAGGTGCCGCTGACCGCAATCGCGCATTGCCCAGCTGCTGGAGGAAGCGGGCATCCCGAAAGGCGTGTTCAACATCGTGCACGGCGGGCGCGAGTGCGTCGATGCGCTGCTCACGCATCCAAAAGTGCGGGCGATTTCCTTCGTCGGCTCCACCCCGATCGCGAAGCACATCTACGAGACCGGGACGCGGCATAACAAACGCGTGCAGGCGAACGGCGGCGCGAAGAACTTCGTCTTCCTGATGCCGGATGCGGATGTCGAAAACTCCACGCGTGGAGTGGTCGAGGGAGCGTTTGGTTGCGCGGGCGAACGTTGCATGGCGAGCTCGACCGCGGTCGTGATCGGCGCGGCGGCGAAGGAAGTGCTGCCGTCGCTCGTGGCCGCGGCGCGCGCCATCAAAGTCGGCCCGACCGATCGCGACGAGCAACCGAACATGGGCCCGGTGATCACGCGCCAGCATCGCGATCGCGTGATGGAACTGATCAACGCCGGCGAGAAGGAAGGCGCGAAAGTCGTGTCCGATGGTCGCGGCGCTTCGAAGGGCGACGGCGGATTTTTCCTCGGCGCGACGATCTTGGATGAAGTGCGCAGCGGAATGACGGTGGCGAACGAGGAGATTTTCGGCCCGGTCTTGAACGTGATGCGGATGGAGGATCTCGATTCCGCGATTGAGATGGTGAATCGCTCGCCCTACGGCAACGGCGCTTCCATTTTCACCCGCTCCGGCAAAGCCGCGCGCGAGTTCAAACACCGCATCAAAGCGGGCATGGTCGGCATCAACATCGGCGTCCCCGCCTCGATGGCCTGGTTTCCGTTCAACGGCTGGGACGACTCTTTCTTCGGCGACCTGCACATGCAGGGACGCGAGGGTGTGCAGTTTTTCACCCAGTTGAAAGTGGTGACAAGCCGCTGGTTCAGCTACGGCGAAGGAAGCATCTGGAGTGACAGGTGACGGGTGACGAGTGACGAGCGTCCGGATAGAACGTCTGTTATGGAATCAAAAGCGCAGAGTTACAAAGATCTGGTCGTTTGGCAGAAAGGCATCGCCCTGACGAAGCTTCTTTACGAGCTGACCGGTCGCTTCCCGACCGAGGAGAAGTTTGGTCTGGTTTCACAGATCCGGCGTGCGGCTGTCTCTGTTCCATCCAACATCGCCGAGGGCCAAGCGCGACACACCACGGGCGAGTTCATCCAGTTTATTTCGCACGCGGAAGGTTCAGTGGCGGAACTGGACACGCAGCTGATTATCGCGGTCGAGCTCGGTTTCGCTCGCGCGGACGCCGCAGCGCCCGCATTCGCGGTGATCGACGAGCTTCGCCGTATGCTGAACGGTCTGCGTCGCAAGCTCAGTCGTGCGAGCTAGGTAGCTCGTCACTCGTCACTGGTCACATGTCACTCCTGATCAAAGGCGGGGAGATTGTTACGGCGAGCGAGCAGTACATCGCCGACATCTATTGCGAAAATGAGACGATCACGCGGATCGATCGCAACATTGCCGACGTTCAGGCCGATGAGGTGATCGACGCGACCGGGAAGTATGTCTTCCCCGGTTTCATCGATCCGCATGTGCACATCTACCTGCCGTTCATGGGCACGGCGGCGAAGGACACGCACGAGACCGCCAGCCGCGCGGCGCTAATCGGCGGGACGACGACGTTCATCGAGATGATCTGCCCGGCGCGCAATGAGAAGCCGCTGGAGGCATTCGAGCTCTGGCTCGGAAAAGCGCAGGGAAACAGCGCCTGCGACTTCACGTTTCACATGGGCGTGACGCGCTACGATGACGAAGCGGAGCGCGACTTTCAGGAAATCGTCCGGCGCGGGCTGAGCAGCTTCAAGGTGTTCCTCGCTTACAAGGGCGCGTTCGGTGTCACCGACGAGGAACTCTACAAGACGCTCCAGCTGGCAAGAAGCTCGGCGTCATTACGACCGCGCATTGTGAGAACGCGGATCTCGTGCTCGAGCTGCAGAGGAAGCTGCTCGCGGAAGGCAAGACCGGCCCGGAGTATCACTACTGGAGCCGGCCGCCGGTGGTGGAAGCCGAGGGCGTGCATCACCTGATGACCTTCGCCGAGATGACGGGCGCGCACGTCTACACCGTGCACACGAGCTGCGAAGAATCGGTGCGCGAGGCGCTGCTCGGCGCGCAACGTGGCGTCAACGTCTGGATCGAGACGCTGATCCAATATCTGCTGCTCGATCGCACCGATGCGGAGAAGCCGAATTTCGAAGGCGCGAAGAATGTGATGTCGCCGCCGCTGCGCGATAAGCAAAACCAGCCCTTCCTCTGGAATGGCTTGCGCCAGGGACTGATCGCCACGCTCGCGACCGATCACGCGCCGTTCGATTTCGAGGCGCAGAAGCGGATGGGGGAAGGCGATTTCACGCGCATCCCGAATGGCATTCCGTCCCTGGAAAATCGCGTCGATCTCTACTTCACCCATGGGGTGAAGACCGGGCGGATCGACCTGCAGCAGTTCGTCGCCACGGCGAGCACCAACGCCGCCAAGATCTTTGGTCTCTTCCCGCGCAAAGGCGCGATCCAGCTCGGGAGCGATGCGGACCTCGTCGTTTACGATCCCGATTATCGCGGCACGATTTCCGCGAAAACGCACCACATGAACCTCGACTACAACTCCTTCGAGGGGTTCGAAGTCGAAGGCCGGCCGCACGTCGTCACCGTGCGCGGCAGAGTCGCGGCGCGTGATGGGAAGTTCACCGGTGAGTTCGGGCGGGGCGAGTTCCTGCAGCGCGAGCCGACGCATTTCTAACTCGTGCTACGGATCGTGCTCATGATCGTGCCCATGATCGTCTGATGAGGCGGGGAGGGTTCGAGCGCGATTACGATCATGAGCATGAGTGACCGCAGATGACCACGTCCATCGCGCCGAATACCGGGAGCGGAGACGCGAGCCTCACGAACGAAGACCTCGCGCCGGTTCCGCCGGCGAAACGCACCTGGCGGATCGGCAGTTTCGCCGCGCTTTGGATTTCGATGTCGGCTTGCATCCCGACTTACATGCTCGCTTCGTCGCTCATCGGCGGCGGGATGAATTGGTCGCAGGCCGTTCTCACCATCTTTCTCGGCAATCTGATCGTCGTCATTCCGATGATCCTGAACGCGCACGCCGGCACGCGTTACGGAATTCCGTTTCCGGTTTTCTGCCGCGCTTCGTTTGGAACGAAGGGCGCAAACGTGCCCGCCTTGATGCGCGCTTTTGTCGCCTGCGGATGGTTTGGCATTCAGACGTGGATCGGTGGTGCCGCGATTCACAAGATCTCGGCGTGTTCTGGCCCTCTTTGGCCGCACCGGGCGCCACGACGTTCCTCGGAATCACGCTTTCGGAGTTCATCTGCTTCCTCTTTTTCTGGGGGATCAATATGTTCGTCGTCTACAAAGGGATCGAGTCCATCCGGCTGCATCTTGAACATCAAGGCGCCGCTGCTGATCGCGCTCGGCTTGTGTCTGCTCGCGTGGGCGTATCAGAACGCGGGCGGCTTCGGACCGATCCTCTCGCAGCCCTCAGCGTTTGCTCCCGGTCAACCCAAAGCCGGCCAATTCTGGTCGTTCTTCGTTCCGGGCCTGACGGGCATGATCGGATTCTGGGCGACGCTTTCGCTCAACATTCCGGACTTCTCGCGTTATGCCCGTTCGCAGCGCGATCAAATCATCGGACAAGCCCTCGGACTCCCGCTAACGATGGCGCTCTACTCCTTCATCGGCGTCGCCGTGACCTCGGCAACGACCATCATTTACGGCGAAGACGATCTGGGATCCGGTGGACGTCCTGACGCATTTCCAGAATCCGATCGTGCTGGTCGTGGCCATGTTCGCGCTTTGCCTCGCCACGCTCGCCACCAACATCGCGGCCAACGTCGTTAGTCCGGCGAATGACTTCGCGAATCTCGCGCCGCGCCGAATCTCCTTCCGCACCGGCGGGCTGATCACCGGCATTGTCGGGCATCCTGATGATGCCGTGGAAACTCGTCGCCGATCCGTCCGGCTACATCTTCACCTGGCTGATCGGCTACAGCGCGCTGCTCGGTCCGATCGGCGGGATCATGATCGCGGACTATTTTATCATTCGCCGCACGGAGTTGAACGCGAAGGATCTGTATCGCACGGCCGGTCAGTATTCCTACCACCGCGGGTGGAACTGGATCGCGCTCCTCGCGCTGGGGCTCGGGATTGCGCCGAGCGTGCCCGGTTTCCTTGGCACCGTCGGCGCGGTCAAAGCGGCGACGGTGGGACCCTTCCTCATGGCCGTCTACAGCTACGCGTGGTTCGTCGGCTTTGCCGTCGCGCTCGTCGTCTACTGGCTGGGAATGAGGCTGCGCCGTGTAGGCCGCGACTCCTGACGCGGCGGAGGATGACGTCGCGTCAGCCAGCCGCGCAAGCGGGTTCCGCGGTCTGAGCCTCGCGCCAGGCGATCTCCGCCGCACTCGCGTCGCGCACGGTGGATGCCATCATGTGGCCGCGCCGTGATCCGGCGAATCTACCAGTCACGAGCAACCCGCTGGGATGCGTGCCGACGTCTTCGAGCTCGAAGAAATCAGAGGCCGATCGTTCCCGGCCCTCGCCGCGCTCGATGATCATGAGCTTGCCAGCGTGAGCGCGAAAATAAACGCGCGCCGGGGTCTGTTCCTTCGCGGCCGACGTGAGGGATGCCGTCATGGGAGAACCGCGGGCGCGGTCAGGCCGCTTTCTTGCGCGGCGTAACCGCGGGAAAGCTGATGATGGCGGCCGGGACTTCGGGGACCGTTGGCCCGATCGCTTCGCTCGTGAGTTTGTTCGCCGCGATTTCGCTCAGCGCGACATCCGCCAGCCCCATCCCCGGCGGAACGGAAATGAGCGGGCGATGGCCGAGGACGAGTTGGCGCACACGGAGTCGCACGACATTGACGAGGAGATCGGCTTCGGGGATGACCTTGGCGGCGCTGGCGAGAATGGTGGGATTCATGATTGGATAAGATTGCAGGTGGTCAGGGGTGAATTGCCGCCGGAAGGCGCGAGGCAACGACGTGATGCCTCGAGGGACCGGAGATGATACGACAGCCTTTGGATTCTCCTAATGATGTTTCGAGACGGGAACGGGGGACGTCGCGGCGACATTTCCGGCGGCGCGGAGCAGCACCAGCATGAGAATCAGAGCACACCAGGTCGCACCGCCGATGGCCCGCCAGAAATTCAGTTCCCTTTCAAATCCCATCCGACCGGGCGGAAGCGACAGGCTCGCCACCGCCAGAGTGATGGCGGCGGCCAGCGCCACTTTCGCGCTGCGCTTCTCCTGGGCGGAGAACACCGCCACGATCAGGGCGTAGACGGGGCGCGAGCAGCAGCATGTGCCGCGAGGTGGTTTGCGGACTGAACGCCACGGCGAGGAATGTCAGCAGCGCCCACTCGAGATGCGCCACCCGTTCCGATGCCGTGCTCGGGAGCGTCGCGATGGCGCGCGAAGATCGCAAAGCCCGCGCCGCGGCCGATCGCGATGAATGATGCCATGACGGCGGCGACGGCGAGCAGCACGAGCGCGACGGCGACGGCGTCCGGCCATCCCTGCGATCGCGTCAGACGGAAGACGGCGGAAGTGATGGAGACCGAGCGAAACCAGGTGACGTCAAAGATGTCCGCCCGTTGGCCACCGGCTGCGAGACCGATCATGCCGCCGAGCCCGCCGAGAGCGGTGCCGATGTAATCAAGCCCGCGCGCCAACCCCACCTGCACCGACGGCAGCAGGAGGAAGAAGACAAACGAAACGGCCGACGCGAACGCGGCGCGATAGTTTCGCTTCCAGACAAAGTAGGGAACGAAGATCGCGCTGACGTACTTGATGTTCGCGACCGCGCCGACGACGGCGCCCGCGGCGAGCGGCCGCCGGTCCATCCAACGCAGCACGGCCGCGAACCCGAGCAGCACGAGCGCATCGCTCTGCCCGAGCCCGAACACTTTGTTCAGCTTGTCCGCATTGAGGAGCGCGGTGACGGCCGCAATTCCGACCGGCAGGTAGATCGCCGTGTCGCAATCCAGGCGCAGCCAGCGGCGCGCCGCTTCCTGCGCAGCCAAGAGGAGAGCAGCCGCGGCAGCCAGCGCGCTGATGCTGAGCCACACCATCGCGGCTGCGTTTTCCGGCAGAAAGGCGAGTGGCTGAAACGCGAACGCGAGCAGCGGCGGATAAATGTAACGTCCGCTCGCCGCGGCGTAGATGTCCTCGCCATTCGTCATCGCCTGGGCCGCGCGGTAGAAATGCCCGAAGTCGTCGGTGCCCGGCTTCTTCTCGCGCACCGCCGCGGCGGCAACGAGCACCGCCATCAGGACCACGCCCCACAGCGCGCCCAGGAGGCGTGCGCGAAGGCGCGGGCGCGAGGAAAGCGGGAGCGGCATGGGTCGGCAATTCCTCCCGTCACGGCGCGGCTTGTCCAGCTTTCTTGCGGCAGGAATATTTCCCCGGCGCTGGAATTTGCCGAGCCACTGCGATAAAGGGGCGTAGCCTCTCCACCCTACCATCCCCATGCAATCCCCCGAGCTTCCTCCCTTCGATCATCAGCCGCAGCCCTACTCCGGGCCCTCCGCCGACGAGGTCTTGCGGTTGCGCCGGGAATTCCTCAACCCCGGAATTTTCCTCTACTACAAGAAGCCGCTCATGCTCGTGGAGGGCAAAATGCAGTATGTCTGGGATGAATCCGGGCGGCGGTATCTTGGATGCGCTCGGCGGGATTGTGACGATCAGCGTGGGGCATTGCCATCCCCACGTCGTCGCCGCGGCGCAGAAGCAGAATGAACTGCTCCAGCATTCCACCACGATCTACCTGAATCCGAACGTCGGCGCCTACGCCGGGAAGCTGGCCGCGAAAATGCCGGGCGAGCTGAAGGTCTGCTATTTCGTGAACTCCGGTTCCGAGGCGAACGACCTCGCGATGCTGATGGCGCGCGCCTACACCGGCAATTACGACATGATCGCGCTCCGGAATGCCTACCACGGCGGCAACGCCTCCGGAATGGGGCTCACCGCGCACAGCACCTGGAAGTTTAATGTGCCGCACAGCTTCGGCGTCCACCACGCGCTGACGCCGGACCCTTACCGCGGCGAATGGGGACGCGACGATGCCGAGGCCGGCCGGAAATACGCGGCCGATGTGAAGAACCTCATCGAGTACGCGACCCCGGGCCGGGTCGCCGGCTTTATCGCCGAGTCGATCCAGGGCGTCGGCGGCTGCGTTGTTTTCCCCGATGGCTATCTCAAGCACACCTATGAACACGTGCGCGCCGCGGGCGGCGTCTGCATTGCCGATGAAGTGCAATCCGGCTTCGGCCGGACCGGCACGCACTACTGGGGCTTCGAGACGCAGGGCGTGATTCCCGACATCGTTTGCATGGCGAAAGGCATCGGCAACGGCGCGCCGCTCGGCGCGGTCGTCACCACGCCGACGATCGCCGCCGCGCTCGCCCAGCGGGTCCACTTCAACACCTTCGGCGGCAACCCCGTCGTCTCCGCCCAGGGCATGGCCGTGCTGGAGGTGATCGACCGCGAGGGCTTGCAGGCGAACGCGCTCAAGATCGGCGCCCGCCTCACCACCGGCCTGAACCGCCTCAAGGAGAAGCACAACGTCATTGGCGACGTGCGCGGCAAAGGCCTCATGCTCGGCATTGAGCTCGTCAAAGACCGCGGCACCAAGGAGCCCGCGAAAGCCGAGTGCGCGCAGGTGCTCGAGACCTGCAAGGAAATGGGCCTGTTGCTGGGCAAAGGCGGGCTGCAGGGCCAGACGATCCGGTTCTCGCCGCCCATGTGCATCCACGAAGCCGACGCCGATTTCCTGCTCGAAGTGCTCGATCAGGCGTTCGCCAAATTGTAGCCGCGCGTGATGGAGCACGAGCAATGGATCCGCGAGGCGGTGGAGCTGGGCCGTCGCGGCATGCAGGAGAGCGGCGGCGGGCCGTTTGGCGCGGTCGTGGTCTGCGACGGGCGAATCGTAGGCCGCGGCTGGAACCAGGTGACCTCGACGATGGATCCGACCGCGCACGCGGAGGTGACCGCGATCCGCGACGCCTGCCGCACCCTGCAACGCTTCGAGCTCCGCGGCTGCGATCTCTATACCAGCTGCGAGCCGTGTCCGATGTGTCTCGCGGCGATCTATTGGGCCCGCCTCGACCGCATTTTTTACGGCTGCACCCGCACCGATGCGGCGGAGGCCGGCTTCGACGACGAGTTCATCTACCAGCAGATCCCGCTCGAGACTTCGGCGCGCGCCCTCCCGATGGCTCAGGTCGGCCGGGAGACCGCGCTGCAGCTCTTCCACCACTGGGCCGAGAACCCCGACAAGATTCGCTACTAGCCGGCCCCGACGGACAGGGCCGATCGATCGGTTGTCCCTAAAGTGCGGGCTGCCGCATGTTCCGCTGGAAAGTCGGGCCGCGCGGGTGAATGTTCGTAATCAACGTGAACTCCACCCCTGCGGGCGCCGACGTCGTCCAACCAAACACTACCCCGGCCACCCCGCCCTCCGACCGCGCGGATTTGCGTCCGGAGAACATTCAGGACGCCGTCATCCGCCTCGCCGGCAATTCGCAGGACGGCATTCAGATCCGCCGGCGCTTTCCTCGCCCGCCTCGCCGGGCGCAGCGCGCAGGACGTCATGACCTACATGACCATCCCGGCCACCATCTCGGGCGGTCCATCCATCTTCCAGGTTCGCATTGGCACGGGCGAAGTTCTTTCCGCGGGCGATGAAGCCGATTTCCTCGTCGCCTTCTATCAACACAGCTACCAGGACCACATCGGCTTCCTGAAAGAAGGCGGCGTCCTCCTTTACGATTCGGATAACGTCGAGCCGGACCTCGATGACAAACGGTTCGTTTACGTCGGCGTGCCGATCACCGGCTTAACCGTCGAAGCCCTCGGCGGCACGGCCAAGGACAAGGGAAGAACATTTTTATCCTTGGTCTGATCGCGAAGATTTTCCATCTCGACGTCGACAAGCTCAAGACCCTGATCCGCGAAAAATTCACGGGCAAAGACGAGAGCATCGTCAACACCGCGTTGATGGCTTTCCAGGCCGGCTACGGCTACCCGGTCGGCAACGTCCTCGACGAAGCAGTACAAGTTCGAGCCGTCGTCCCAAGGAAGGCGAGCGCGCGCCAGATCACGATGGATGGCAACCAGGCGCTCGCCTACGGCCTGATCGCCGCGCGGCGTGCGCTACGGCGCCGGTTATCCGATCACGCCGTGGTCGTCCGTCATGGAAATCTTGCGCGGCGAGCTGCCGAAATACGGCGGCATCTTCGTCCAGGCCGAGGACGAACTCGGCGCCGTCTCGCTCGCGCTCGGGTTTTCGTTCTCCGGCTATCTTGCCGTCACGGGCAGCGCCGGTCCCGGCATCTCGCTCAAGACCGAAGCGATCGGCTGGGCTTCGATGGCGGAGATGCCGCTCATCATTATCAACGTGCAGCGCGGCGGACCGAGCACCGGCCTGCCGACCAACGTCGAGCAGAGCGATCTCTTCCAGGCCATCTTCGGCGGCCACGGCGACAGCCCGCGCGTCGTCCTCGCGGCCAAAACGGTCGAAGATTGTTTCTACATCGCGATCGAAGCGGCCCGCATCGCGCGCAAATACAGCACGCCCGGTTTTCATCCTCAGCGACACCTCGCTCGCCACGCGCATCGAGGCGTTCGACGAACCGGAGCTGAAGGATTTGATGCATCGACCCGAAGCCCGATCTTTCGCCGCGCCCGCCGGGCTTCAAGCCCTACGCGGTCGACCAGATCACGCAGCATGTGCCGCCCGGCGTCGCGCATGCTCGATGGCAAATATCCGCTCGTCACCGGCCTCGAGCACGACGAGATGGGCCACCCGACCGGCAGCCCGAAGATGCACATGGCGATGACCGCCAAGCGCCGCAACAAACTGCGCAAGCTCGCCGAAGAACTCCCGGTGCCGGAAGTCTATGGCGATCAGGATGGCGACGTCTCCTCGTCGGCTGGGGCTCCACCTACGGCCCGATCCACGACGCCGTGAAACTGGCGCGCGAACATGGCGAGAAGGCTGGCGCGCTGCATCTGCGCCACCTCCATCCATTGCCGAACGGCCTCGAAAAAATCTTCGCGAAGTTCAAGCGCATCGTCGTCGTCGAAATGAACGACCAGGGCCTTTACGGTTTCGGCCAGCTCGCCACCATCCTCCGCGCCCGCTTCTGCGAACCGAAAATCGAAAGCACCACCAAGACGGACGGTCTCACCTTCCGGGTGAAAGAGATCCTCGAAGGCGTTTTCGAAGGCCGCTCCTTTGCCGCCCGGAATATCCCACGCGAGGGCGCTGCCATTGTTCACACCGACACCTCCGCCGAGAACGTGAAGACCTTGAAAGACGTCGTCCCGCAGGGGGTCGGATAAATTTTATGGACCCAGCAAACGATTCTGATGAAAAGGTGACCGCGCCGCCGGCGAAAGATCCGAGCACGGCAGCCGCCACCGAGCGCGCCGCCGCCAAGGTGCCGGACGCCGTCGATCGTGCCGGCGACAATACGCCCACCAAGCCCGGCAGTGAAGCCGAGAAAGCTTCCGCCGGCACCCAGGATCATTCCAAGCATCCGCCCGGCGAGCGCGCCGAAGGCGCAAAAGTTGCGGTTTCCGGTTCGAAAGAGAACCAACCATGACTTCAATGGAAGCAATTTTATGAGCGATACCGAGATCAACCCCATGCCATCAAGCGGAAATGGTTCCACCGATGGCGGGACCGCCACCGCAACTCCGCCCGAGGCCGTGCTTCGAGTTCGTCCGCGAGAAAGTCACCAAGAAAGCCATCACCGCCGACCACCCGACCTGGTGCCCCGGCTGCGGCGACTTCGCCGTCCTCGCCTCCTATTACAAAGTCATCGAGAAACGGCAGCTCGATCACGAGAAGATCGTCACCCTCGCCGGGATCGGTTGTTCCTCGCGCTTCCCGTATTTCGTGAACGGCTACGGCGCGCATTTCATTCACGGCCGCGCCGTCCCGCTCGCCTCGCGGCATCAGCCTGGCCCGGCCCGACCTGCACGTCTTCCTCTTCGGCGGCGACGGCGACGGCTTCTCCATCGGCGGCAACCATCTCAACCACGGCGCGCGCAAGAACATCAACATGACCTACTTCATCATGGACAATTTCGTCTATGGCCTGACGAAGAAGCAGACCTCGCCCACGTCGCCGATTGGTTTCAAATCGAAGACCGACCCGACCGGCGCGATCGACCAGCCGGTCAACCCGATGAAACAACTCATCTGCGCCGGCGCCACCTTCGTCGCGCGCACCCACGCCACCCAGGTCAACCACATGATCCAGATGATCGAGCGCGCCATGGATCACCAGGGCTTCTCCGTCATCGAGTGCCTGAGCGAATGCGTCGAGTTTTTCCCCGGCGCCTTCGATCCGGCCAATCCGCGCAAAGGCGGCAGCTTCTCAGTTGATCGAGGAAAAGAAATGGGACAACAGCCCCGAGGACGAACTCCGTCACGACGTCACCGACGAGCTCGCCGCCTATAAGCTGGCCCAGATCCCATTCCCCGGCGTCTTCGGCGTCTTCTACGAAAACGATCGGCCGACCAAGAACGCGCTGGAGAAGAAGTGGATCGACACCACCCGCGAGAAGCTGGGCAACCCGATCGATCTCGCAGCTGCTTCAGAAGACGTTCGACCGGATGAAGTGATCGACCGCCGCCCTATGATTTCACGCGGGAATGGAGCCCGCGGGAAGCGGTGCGACATGGACGAAGCCCTGAAGGGGTGAGCGGCCGGGCGGCAGCGAATCAATGGAGCCGGCGGGCAGCAGTGCGACATTGACAAGCGAAGCGCGGCTGAAAGCCGAGACGTGGGGACGTCGAGTCAAAAACTCGGCAATCCGACCGATCTCGCGCTTTCAGAAAAGACGTTCGACCGAATGAGATGACAACGCGTCTCGCGTTGTCGTAACGCTGGGGAGCACACGCTAAAGCGTGTTGTGGCCGACGTTATTTCCGCGACGTTGTCGGTCGCGCAATGGATCAGGCGCGTGAAGCAGGCCAACCCCGCGGGTCTCCAAACCATTTTCAGCCAAAGGTCAGATGGTTAGAAATCTGTAACATTCCTGTCAGCGCGGTGACCCCCACTAAACTTTCTTCGATAGTATCTTGTCCAAATAACGATGCCCGCTGTTCCGACGATCGTCGCCCATAGCCAGCGCATGATCGGTGGCAGGAAGTGAAAATTCACGACGGAAAACGCCGTTACCGCCGCGATGTAAGCAGCGAGCATTCTCGCCATATGGCTGTACCACCACGCCTGTTTATCCGCCGGGTGATGACGAAACTCGTGGATGTCTCGGATGGCGAAGAGAAGACCCAGAGCTCCGAAGACCAGATGCGACCATCCCTAAGCTCGAGGTCAGCATCAAATACGCACCGTATGCGAGCAACGCCACGCTGCCGACGAGCATCGCCGAAACCGCGATCCAGTCCCCTTTGCCGGGGCGTTGTTGCGGCGTTTTGCGATACAAAACTCGATAGCCGGTGAGGGCGAGATAAAAACTAAAAAGAGCGACCAGAAGAAAAAACAAACCGGATCGGATAAGCGACATCACAACCGCGGTTACCGCGACGACGGTGATCGACCAAAAGAACATTTTGCCCCAGCGGCGGTGCCAAAGGCCGCCCTTGGCCGTCAGCATCGCGGCCGGCGCGACGAACAAAGCGACGGCGCCAAAGAGAATGTGTATGAGGAGAACCGACTTGAAGATGCCAACCATGTTCACCCTTCCTTTTCTAGATAGAAGTTGACTGAGGATCGACGATAGATATCCATATCATGAAGGCATATATCATTCAGATATAAGAAGGTCAATTCGTTATGAGAGAGGTCAAAAGCAAGTATGCAATCCTGGGGATGCTCAGCATCGAGCCGATGTCCGGTTACGACATCAAGAAGGAGGTCGAGAAGAGTATCAGCAATTTTTGGACGGAAAGTTACGGACAGATTTACCCAGTGCTGAGGAATCTGATTGCCGAAAAGTTTGTCACAAAAACCGTCGAGAGCGAAGCAGGCAAGCCCGATCGCCACGTTTACTCTCTGACCGAGAGAGGCCGCAAAGAGTTGCGGCGTTGGCTGCGCCAAGGGTTCGCGCCCAAGATCCAACGCGACGAGTTTCTCTTGAAGTTGTTCTTCGGTGAGGAGATTACGACAAAGGCCAACATCGCTCACGTCGAACAATTCAGGGAGCTGCAGCGCGGTCTGCTTCAGAAGTATGGGGCGGTCGAAAAAGAGATCACGCGCGAGTATTCCGATAATTCGAACGCGCCCTACTGGTTGATGACCGTGCGTTACGGGCAGCACGTCAGCCGGGCGCTTCTCCAATGGTGCGACAAAACCTTGGCGGAGTTGAACCGAATGGCAGAAAGCGGGAGTGATAAGCGATCTTCCACGAAGGCCAAGACCCGCACCGCATCACGTTTGTAGTAGCCCGGCGTCGATCAGACGACCGGCACGACGGTCGCCTTCGCCATTTCCTCCGGCGGTATCTCGGCCTTGTCGGTGATGAGCTTGCGCAGGAACGGAATCAGCACGACGAGCGCGACGCCGACCACGAGAGCGCCCACGCCGAGCGCGCCGAAGAGCTTCACATACTCGGGATTGGTCGCGACCGCCGTGGTGCCGCTCGGCTCGGGGATCATCCCCGAGAAGTCGCCCGCGAAGAGCGACGCGAGGCCGGTCACCAGCATCCAGCTGCCCATCATCACCCCCTGATACTGCTTCGGCGCGAGCTTGCCGATCATCGCGTATCCGATCGGCATGATGAGCAGCTCACCCATGCTCATGAGCACGTAGCACAGGAAGAGCCACACGAACGCACTCCTGCCGTCGCCGCCGGCCAGCTTGATCCCGAGCGGGAGAATGAGAAACGCAAGCGCCATCAAAATAAGCGACGTCGCAAACTGTTTCGGTATGTCGATCCTCCATCCGGCCGCCCGCAGGCGGGGAAAGAACGACGCGAGCAACGGTCCGCCGACGAAGATGACGACGGTGTTGATGTTTTGAATCCATTGCGGCTGAATCTCCACGCTGCCGATCATCAGATCGACGTTGTGGACCGCGAACAGCGTCAGGCCGCTCGGCGCCATTTGGTAGAGCGACCAGAACATCAGCGAGCCGAGGGTCAGGATCAGAAACGCGCGTCATGTTCCGCTTTTCCCGGCGATCCGGGTGGCGCAGGGTGAGATAGATCAGCACCAGCGCGACGGCGCCGCAGATCCCCTTGAGGACTATCCCGGTGTTGCCGGGCCGCTGGAGCACTGAACCACACGACCGGAATAAGGCCGATGACGATGCCGATGCCGGCGAGCAGGCGCAGCCGGAATTGCTTCGCCGTTCACCTCGAGTAGCGGCGTGTTGCGGTCGAGCAGCGTCTTCCAGGAGATCAGGGCGAGGACGATGGCGACAAAGTTGCCTATCGTCGCGAAGATGAAGAGGCTCGAGTAATTCTCGGTCTTCTGGAAATAACCGGCGGCGTAGAACCCGACGAAGAATCCGACGTTCATGCCGGCGTAGTTCCAGAGGAAAGCTCCTTCGCGGCGCGGATCCTCCGGGGTGAAACGCTGCGTCAGCATCATGTTGATGCAGGTGACGTTGAGACCGCTGCCGGTGAGGAAGAAGGCGAGGCCGAGGTAGAACAGCGCGAGCGTGCCGCCGGCAATGCAAGCGCAACCGATGACCTGGAGCGCCATGCCTCCGACAAACAGATTCCGGTTCGACATGAACCGCCCGCCCAGGTAGCCGCCGAAGAGGTGGAGGCCGTAATTGAAAGCGCCAAACACGCCCATCAACGCCGTGGCCGCTTTCACCGAGAGCTGGAGATGCTTCGTCGCGTAGAGGACCAGGGTCGAATAGAGGACGGCGAACCCGAGCGTCGAAAAGATCTGGATGAAGAACAGCACCGCCGTTCCTTCGGGAGCCGCGGAGAAACGGCGTTTGAGCGATTGCATCGAGCGCTCTTGTCGCCTCCCGTCCCCGGCAGTGTCAAGCCGCGCTCTGTCCTCTGACTTCTCTACGAGCTGCGGTACTCCACGAGCCGGACGTTGATGTAGAGCCAACTATCCATTTTTTTGCCGGCTCAGAATTGCAAGTAGCGTCAGCGACCCAGCGCTTTCGCCGATCCCCAGTCGCCCACCGCCAGCGCTGTCAGCACGATTTCCACCGCCAGCGAGGCGAGAATAACTCCCATCACCCGGACGAGGACGGCCGCGCCCTGCTGGCCGATAATCCGCAGGATGAAATCGGAAAAACGCAGGAGAATGTAGGTCAGCAGCAGCACGACCAGCAGGACGACGCCGGTCTGGGCTTGCTGCGGCACCGTATAAACATCGTCATCCGTCAGCACGATCGCCGCCATGATCGCGCCCGGTCCCGCGATCGAAGGCACGGCCATCGGAAACACCGCCAGGTCGCGTCCCGCGTCGGGCGGCCCTGGTTTAGAATCCAGTCCTCCAAAAAGCATTTGAACCGCGAACAGGAAGAGGATGAGTCCGCCGGCCACTTTGAGCGAGTGCATCCCAATCCCAATGGCGTCGAGAATAATTTGTCCCGCGACCACGGCTGCCACCAGGATGACGGTGGCGTAGAGCGTTGCGCGCAGCGCGGTGCGGCGCCGTTCCGCCGCCGTGAGCGATGCGGTCAATCCGGCGAAAATCGCCACACTCCCGATCGGATCGATCGTCGTCCAGATCGTTGCGAAATCTTTGCAAATCTTGATCAGCAGTGGAGACATTCGACCAGTGTGCGGGATTCAGCGATGACCGTGCAATCTTCTTCCGCCTTATGACTTCGACCGGTATGTTGCGACTATCTGGTCGCTGGAGATGCTTGTCGCGTAGAGGACCAGCGTCGAGTAAAGGCCTGCACAACCAAGGGCGGACACTTTCATCTGTAATCGCCGGCGATCCGCGCGGCGCAAACTCGCGAACAACGGCTATTGGTCGTCGCTTTCGACGATCTTCTGGTTTTCGGCCTCCGACAAGACACGGCTCGTGGTCACCTTCCAACCTCCGCGGTTGTCACATTTCGCCCTGAACAACACCGCGCAGCCGAAATATTCCGGTTCGTCGTCGCTCTCGCGGACAAGCACCCGGTTGGCCTCACTCGCGTAGGCCTCGAAGGTATCGTCATCGAGCCAACGGCGGACGCGCCATTGGGTCATGACGGAGTTCACGCGGCCGTGGTTCTTCGCGCCGAGCCGCTTCAATTCTTTCGCGAGCGACCGCTCGATCAATTGATCAACCGGTTCGGCGTTGGCCTCCAGCTGCGGCAACTGCTCCCACGTCGTGCCTTTTAGTTCGTAGAGCTCGCAACCGTAGTACTTGCCGCCTTTTCTGGTGTTGAAGGCGAAGCGACGAGAATCGGGTGCCCAGACAACTTTGCCGGTCTCGACCGCAAGACCGCCGATCTCCTCGCTGAGATCGACCAAAGGCTCCTCGGAGCCGGCTTTCACCAACACAGCGCTCTCCTTACTCACGCGGTACTCCCACTGTTTGTCCGGGGAGACAGAAGGGTGTCCCTCCGGTTGTTCTGTCTGTGCGACGAGCCAGCCGGCCAAGGCAGGAAGATCGCGACGCAGAAGTATCTCTTCACAGCGTTGGCGGTCACACCTCCGGTTTATCCGACGTGCAAAACCGGAGTCAATCTGAAGTGTCGACCGCGCCGCTGACAAGCCCCTTCGCGAGCGCATCCAATGTGGGCTATCGACTACCGACGCGGCGGCGCGAGACGGCTGACCGCAGCGAATTGCGTTTTGCGGCGGGGGTGTTCATGATTGCGTCATGCAAAAGATCACCCTTTGAACTCGTGATTGCCCAATCGCTCGTCCGCTTTCCAAGCGGCTCTGTGGTCTACCCGTCACGCTGCCACGCGTGACGTGTTCTTCGGTTCGATAAGCAGAAGGTAAGTCGATGTTTCTGGCATGCAGAAGATCACCCCGTTTCTCTGGTTCGATGGGCAGGCAGAAGAGGCTGTCAGTTTTACTTTCGGTCTTCAAAGACGGGAAGATTCATACGACGACGCGTTACCCGGAGGGTGGGCCCGGCACCGCGGGCACGGTGATGACGATCGCGTTTGAGCTGAAGGGCCAGCAGTTCGTGGCCTTGAATGGCGGGCCGGGTTTTCCCTTTACCAATGCGGTCTCGCTGGTGGTGAACTGCGACTCGCAGGAGGAAATCGATTACTTCTGGGAGAAGCTGGCCGCGGATGGGGGCGAGCAGATCCAGTGCGGCTGGCTCAAGGACAAATTCGGCATGCCGTGGCAGATCGTGCCGAGCAAGGTGTGGGATTGGTTGAACGGCGATGATCCCGCGATGGTGAAGCGGGTCACCGCGTGCGTTTGGAAGATGGAAAAGCTGGACCTCGCCGAGCTGGAACGCGCGGCGGCTGGCTAGGGCTTAGTGTTTTGATTCAGAGCCGGAAAGAATCTGGCTACAGGTGCTGGTTGCTCCGAGCCACCGCCAACATCCCATTCTGTCGGCACGTGCCTATACGTGACTCACGTATAGCACACATTTCTGCCAGAGAACGCTGGAACTCGACGGCTAGCAGTATTTGCCGCGCGGGCGCTTAGAGCGTTAGACTCGGTGCGTGAATACCGCTCTTCGGCTTCTCCTGCTCTCCACCCTCTCACTCGCCGTCCCCGCAAACGCGCAGGAAGCGCCGCCCGGTCGCTCGCCAGCCGAGCAGGAAGTTCGGCAGCTCGAACGCGCCTGGCTTGATGCCTACGAGAAGTTTGATGCGGACGCGATGGATCGCATCGTAGCCGAGGATTTCGTGATCACGTTCCCGAACGGGAAAATGCAAACAAAGCCACAGCTCATGACGATGATCCGCCGGCCGCGCCCGGCTGATGCCGCGCCGAAACGTTTCTTTACGGAGGACGTGCAGGCGCGCGTCTATGGCAACATGGTGATTCTGCGCGGTCGCGTGATCGAGGAGTCGCAGAAAGATGGGCAACCGCAGCGCGAGGAGTCTCGTTATACGGACGTGTATATACAGACGAACGGGCGCTGGCAGGTGGTGGCTTCGCATTTGTCAGCGCTACCCGCGGAAGCGAAGAAGTAGACCACGGTTGAGCGAGGTGGCGATTCGACCTTAGTGTTTCCGCGATGAGTGCGATCGAGGTCATTGAGACATCGGGCTGCATGACGAGCGGCTAATCGCCCAGGTGGGTGGCTTTGCCCACTCTGGCCGCTGTGCTCTCGCAACCGTGGCGGCAACCCCTGCTGCCGTCATTTCTGTGCCGTGGCTATACGTGACTCACGTATAGCATCGACCTCGCTGGCTCAGATGATGAAGCCCCGGCGGTCGGGCGGTCAGCGATGAAGAGGGCGGAGCCCCGGGGGGAATTTCGAAACGCGGATTACGGAGTGCAAAATGGGGAACTGAGGAGCGACGGGGGAATCGGCGGCGGGAAAAAGGGCGCGGAGAGGGGCGCAATCAATGGAGGAGCAACGAAAATTCCGGGGAGGGATTATGCGACGCGTCGTTCATTTTGAGATCTACACGGATGAGCCGGAAGCAGTGCAGCCGTTTTACCGGGACGTTTTCGGGTGGACGTTCAAGAGATTCGAGGGTGGCCCGATGGAGTATTGGTTGGTGACGACGGGCGACGACAAGGAAGCGGGAATAAACGGCGGGCTCTTGCGCCCGCGCGAAGGCCAAAGCCCGGGCACCATCAACACAGTCGCGGTTGCGTCCCTGGACGAGACAACGAAAAAAATCGAACAGGGCGGCGGAAAAATCTGCGTGCCGAAGATGGCGATTCCGAGAATGGGCTGGCTGGCCTATGCGGAAGATCCCGCCGGCAATGTCTTTGGCCTGATGGAGCCCGATCCAAACGCGAAATAATCGGTGACGCTGATGGAAGTTGCATGCGGGGGCTCCCCTCAAGGCGCCAGAGTCTAGACCGCAGTTGAACCCGTCAGCACCAAAAGAACGTGCGTCGCATCACCGGGATAGGCTCCTTCGTCATGGGGTCCGAGCACGGTGAACCCGCATTTTTGCAGGATACGGAGCGAGGCCGCGTTGTGTTTTGCCACCCCGGCGTGAAGCGGACGGGTCTGCTCAAGGCGAAGAAATTCGGAGAGGGCCAGGGTCCCAACGCCGCGACCCCAGAAGGCGCGGTCGATCCAGTAGCCGATCTCGCGTTTTCCATCCGACGTCCAGCTACCGATGTTCCCGACGACCTTGCCGTCTGCGATAATCGTTTTTTTCAGACAGGACTCGTCCGCCAGAATCTTCGCCCAGTGCTGGTCGAAGGCGGCCCGGTCACGCGAATCGAAAGCGACCATCGCTACGGCCACGGGGTCCCGCTGGTGCTCGAAGAAGAGCGGCAGGTCGCCCGCTTCGACATCGCGTAACTGTACTTTTGGCTTCATCGCTGTATTGAGCCGGCCGGTCCGGTATGGGTGTGCGTCCTCAAGAGAACAAAACTACCATGGGCGTCGCTAGCGCCGTTCCAATTCGGCGCGCATGGCGGAGACGCTGATCTCCGTGGGCAGGAAACCGGTGTCGCTGTAGGTGATGGTGAGGCTTTGCCCTTCCTTGGAGAGGTGGAGCGCGCCGCTCATGCCGGTGACCGAAGCGACATCTTCCTTCCAGCCGGCGTCGCGAAACTGGGCGCGCAGATTTTCGACCGCGGCTTTACCCTTGCCTTTGGGGAGCGTGAACTTGATCGAGTCTTTGGTTTGTTTCACCTCGGTCGCGTCCGTGGGGAGCGTGACGGAAACTTTGGGCACGATCTGGGCGGCGGCGAGGCGCGCGGCTTGTTCCTCTTCCTTCGCTTTGGCGGCAGCGCGCAGGGCAGGCGCTTGTTCCTTGATCTTGCGATCACGCTCGGCGATCTCAGCGGCGTTTTGAAAGCGAACGGACGTGCCCAGCTTGCCGGCACGACCGCCATAGAACGAGAGCGTCAGCATGTCCTTGGCGGGGCTGCGAAAGATCATGGTCGGCTTGTCGTCGACCGCGACGGTGTGATCGAGGGTGGATTGCCAGCCGGCCGCGGCCAGATTTTTTCGATAGAAATCGACGACGGCATCCTGGCTGGCGGCGGTTTCGAAGGTTAGTTCGGGCGGCTGATCCCCGTAACGCAGGTCTTCCACATCCGGTGGCGCAGGGATGTCGGCCGAAATCAGTTGGCCCGAATATTGGATCGAGGTCTTGCCGCCCTGTGCCGGTGCGACCGAGACGGTGGCGGTGACAAGGATGGCGTTCTGTTTGTAATCAGCGGAATCGCCCGCGCTGCCGTACGAAACCCAGCCTTGGGCGAGGAAAAGTTTGCGAATCGCGTCCGCGGTGGCGGGCGCGGCGGCCTCGGTGGCATACATGGCGGTGGAATCGCCGACATAAACGGGCTTGGCGTCGGGAGGAACGGGAAGCCGGCCGGGTTTGATGTTGCCGCCATTTTGCAGCATGACGGCGACGTTGCCGGCCGGACCATTTGGCATCACGGAAAGGTAGAGGCCGAATCCGCTGCGCGCGAAGCTCGCGTTGGCTGACTGCTCGGTGACGGAGCTGTTCGGCAATTCCTTCCACCCTTGAGCGAGGAGCGCTTTGCGATGGAATTCGAAGGCGGCCTTCACGTCGCTGCTGGCGAGGTAGGAAAGATTCGCGACCTGGCGCGAGCCGGGCGCTTGCGCGCCCTCGATGAGCGGAATCGCAGAAAGATCGAGGACCTGCGCGGCTTCCTGGACGGTGGCGGGTGTCTTGCTGCCCGATTCGTCGGCGCCCGAGTTTTCCGCGGACCCCTTTTTCGGTCCGCAACCGAGGAGACCGAGAAGCGCGCAGATCGCGACGCCCTGGCCGATCACGGCGCGCGTACGTTGGCAAACGAGCGACGACTTTTCGAGATGCATATGGCGAGGCTATGGAAACGAGCAGCTCGTTTCGAGCCTCGTCTTTTCCGCGCGCGTGGGGAAGAAAAGTTACGCCCGAGCGTGACGAGCTTCGTAAACGGTCGTGGGCACTTGCGGTCGCCAGACCTGCGAACACCTTGCCCATTGATGAACATTGAGAATGCCATTGCGAGCGTGGCGGTGAAAGACCTGCCCTCTGCGTCTGGTTGGTACGAGAAGCTGTTCGGCAGGCCGGCTGATTCGACGCCGATGCCGGAGGTGGCGGAGTGGAAGTTCATGCGCGGCGGGTGGCTGCAGGTCTATCAAGTGCCGGAACGCGCCGGAGCCGGGTCGTGCACACTGGCGGTGGACGACATCGAGGAGCTCATCGCGCATCTGCAGCGTCTCGGCATCGATACGAGCGAGCGTCCTTCAAGTGCCAGGGTCAGGACGGTGATGATCACCGATCCGGATGGCAATCACCTCGCTTTTGCGCAAACAATCGACCCGACACTGGCGCGGTGAATCTGTCCGGGCTGCCTGGAATTCGCTTCCAAGTCAGTCGATACGCCAGCGGGTGGGGATCGTAGCATGCTCGCTGGATCCCCGGCACTCGGGCGATCCGCGATAAAGATTGGCGCGCCCGGACGCTAGAAGTCGAGCGAGAGTTGCGCGCCGTTTACGCCGCCAAAGACGGGCTGGAGCAAGATTTCGCCCCGGGCGGAATTGAAGCGGTAGAAGGTGATCGGCTTGTGTTTGCCGTTTGGAGCGGTGTCGCTCTCGCGGCCGCCGGCCTGCTCGCCGATGCCGGCGCGGGGGCGCTGGGAGCTGCGCGCGCCGGAGGCGCCCACGAGATCAGTTTGGAAGGCCGCGGCGGAAGCGACGCGCGGGGTGTCGGCGGTGGCGATGGCGGCCTCGCGCGTGACACGGGATTTACGGTCACCGGCGTGCGTGGAGTGGAGGGCGAATGTGCCCGCGAGCATTGCCACCATTCCGAGTCTGAACCTTTGTCCCATCGTTTGCCCCTCTTGTATTTGTTTCGAGTTTGGGTGCGGGTGCGGTTGTGGCGGCTTGAAGATGTGCCAAAGTCGGGGACGCGCCGGCGCGATCTTCTGAATTGAAAGCGGAGACGCAATTTCAGAGCATGTGTTTCCTGAAAGCGAGAGGGAAGGCGGAAGACAGGGATTTGCGATGCCGAATCGACGAGAGTTTTTGCGCGGATTAGGCGCGTTTTCGCTGGGGATGCTGGGGCGGAACGGAGGCTTGGGCGCCGTTCCAATTCTGCGGCCGCCGCGGCCGTGCGCCCCTTCCGGCGCACTGCAGATTTCCGCGACCACGCCATTCCTCGAGATCCCGGGAACGCCTCCTTCGGTGATGGTCGATGGAATGCCCTTTGCCCAGTGGTTCTCGGGGGACGATTTCGAGAACTCGAACACGAGTATCCCATTTCATTACATCCCGAATTACTTCAACGGGGGCCTGCCGCCAGAGCCGGCGGAGGAAATTGATGTCGCCGTGGTGGGCGGCGGCCTGTCGGGATTGGCTTCAGCTTATTTTTTGCGGCACCACAACACCGTCCTCTTCGAATTGCGCGATCGCTTTGGCGGCAACTCCCAGGGCGAAGTGTGGCACGACATCGAGTACTCGCTGGGCGGCGCGTATTTCATTACCCCGGATCGGGGCTCATTCCTGGAGCGCTTCTACCATGAGCTCGGGCTGCATCGTCTGATTCGCCGGAGTGACCCGCCGAGCCCGATGGAGCTCAACGGCACCATTCGCGACGACTTCTGGAGCGGGGCCGGGACTCCGCCGGAGGAGCAGGAAGCGTTTCGCCGGTACGCCGAGGTTGTCACCCAGATTTGGGAGAATGAATACCCGGAGATCCCGCTTTCCAAAGATCCTGTCGAGGCTGCGCGGGTCCGCGCTCTGGATCTGCTCACGTTCCGCGAAGACGTGGAGCAACGCATGGGCATGCCGATGACGCCGTTGCTGGCGGCCGGTGTGCAATCCTACTTTTTCTCCTCCTTCGATGCGCCGATGGAAGAAATCTCCGCGGCCTGCGGGTGGAATTTTGTGGCGGCGGAAGAAGGCGGACAGTGGGTCCTGCCGGGAGGAAACGCACGCTTCGTTTACGAACTTTGGGAGCGCTTGAAGAAGCGTGAGGACCACGTCCGCCCGGAATGCCGGCCGCACTTTCTGCGTGGCCGCTGCCGGGTGATCGACGTGCGCCCGCGAGGCCAGCGCCTGCAGGTGACCTATTTTGACGCCGAGAAAAACCTACGCTCGGTCAGCGCACGCTTCGTCATCATGGCGGGGTCGAAGCACGTCGCCAAATACGTGCTCCACGACCTGGAGCACTGGGACTGGGACAAGTTGCAGGCGATTAATCAGATCACGACCGCCGCCTATTTGGTCGCCAATGTCCTTTTGCAGTCGCCGATCCAGCGCGATTTCTACGACTGCTTCCTCCTGGGTGATGGCCTGCACTACCCGATGAATGGCGATGAGCTGTCGCAAAACCCCATCGTGACGGACATGGTGCGCGGCGATTACGCGCGCGAGCATGGTCCGCGGAGTGTCCTGACTCTGTATTGGCCGCTTTCATGGGCCGCGGCACGGTTCACTCTCCTCCTTGATGATCCGTGGAGACATTATACGGAGCTGCTCGTGCCGCAGATTCGCCGCATGCTTGCACTGCTGGACGTTCCCGAGTCGGCGGTGCGACAAGTGCGCCTGACCCGTTGGGGACATGCCATGCCCATTCCGCGTCCGGGGCTCATCGCCCAGGGCACGGTCGAAAGGGCGGCTCGATCCATGGACAACAAAGTGTTCTTTGCGAATCAGGACAACTGGGCGCTGCCGGCAGTGGAGAATTCCTTGTTAGACGCAAAAGCAGTTACGGACACGATCCGCGGACTGCTTTAGGTGGAATTCGATTCCAGTGCCAGCTGATCACTGACCACTTCCCGAGCCACTCCCCACTAGGCGCCATCCTTCCAGTGGCGCTTGCCCTTCAGCGCCCTGGCGTATTCGTCGCGGCTGAGGATGTTTTCCTCCAGGTGCATGTCGGTGCGGCAGAACGTCTCGAAAAAGTTCCGCACCTTCTCCGCGTCCGGCATCACGTCCCCGGTGAGGTAATTCGCATCCACGTTGATACAGATGGCGCCGACCACGCCGTACTCTTTGCGGATGATCGGGATTGTCGTGCACTTGAAGCGACGCGCGCCGATGTTCAGCTCGTAGTTTAGCTTCTCTTCGTGCGCCAGCTGGCGCTTCTTCAGGTCGATCACGAGATTCGTCGTGCCGTCGCGCAGGTTGCGGCCGGTCACGTTGTTCTCGAGCACGACCAGCGAATGCGACGGGTTCGAGAGGTCGTGGAGCAGAACCTCGATCCCGAGGTTCGGAAATGATTTGCCGATCAGCCGCGCGATCTGCGCGAAGTTCTCCAGATACTCGCTCGTGTCATCGGCGATCTTTTTCCCCTCATATTTATCGAAGAGGCGCGCGTAGACCTTTTGTTCGGCCGGCTCGAGCCGGGTGCGGACGTTGTTCTGCTCGCCGATGAAGATGAGCTGGCGCGCCGCGGTCGGATCGTTGTTGCGGAGGAAATAATGCATCCCGAGCCGGAAGTGGTTGAGATTGAACTCGGGGAAATTGTCGCGGTTGATCGTGTAGGGGTAGAAATCGGTACTCCTCGAGCCGGCGGCCGAAGCGGCGGCGCTCCTTGTATTTGCCCCAGAGAAACCCGAGCGAGAGCAGAATGGCGGAGGCGATGACCGACGCGATCACGTTCACGCTGATGTCGTTGCCAAGGCCGTGCATCAAGGATGCGATTACCAAGTGCGGCGAACGCTGGCGAGCGCGTTTGTCGTGGCGCGAGCCGCCGGGATAAAACTTGCGGCGTGGAACCGAATCGCGATCGCCGCGGCGCGCCTCAGTGGGCAGCGGGAGGCGCGGAGGAATCTCCGCCCAGCCCGTCGATCGCATCGGCGAGGGTCGTGAAGCGGTCGATCCGCCCGGCGTCTTCCTCCACCCCTTCGAGCCGCAACATGTCGCGCACTTTGGAGCGCGCTTCCACGAAGCGGAAAGCGATGCCCCGTTTTCGCCAGTTCGGCGTGCAGCGCCCGGAACATTTCCGCGCCCGCCATGTCGACGTGGGGCGAGGTGGAGAGATCGCAGATGACGAGGCGGATGGGCTCGCGCGCGGCGTCGAGGCGGGCAATGACGGTGTCGAAGATGTGCTCGGCATTGAAATAGAGGACGCTGGACTCGACGCGAAAGGCGAGGAGGCCGGGCGTGGGCTCGTTGTCGGGATGACGCTGGAGATCGGAGTAGCGCCGGGCGCCGGGGATGCGGCCGAGGAAGGCGACGTGCGGCGACGACGCGCGGCGGATGAGCAGCACGAGCGAGATGATGGCGCCAATGAGCACGCCCTTGAGCAGCCCGGCGGACAAGACACCGAGGAGCGCGGCGACGGCGACGAGAAATTCGCCGCGATGCACCTGCCAGAGCCGCTTCAGCACTTTCACCTTCACGAGACTCGCGACGGCCATGAGCACGATGGCGGCGAGCACGGGCTGCGGCAGATTGCGCAACAAGTCGGTGAAGAAGAGGGCGACGAGCAGGATGATCCCGGCGGCGATCAAGCCGGAGATCGGCGTGCGTGCACCGCCGCTTTCGTTGACGAGCGATTGCGACATGCCGCCGCTGATCGGGAATCCCTGGCCAAGGCCGGACGCGAGATTCGCCCCGGCGAGCGCGAGGATTTCCTGGTTGCTGTCGAGCCGATAGCCGTGCTTCTCGGCAAACATGCGGCCGATCGCGGCGGTCTCGACCGCGCCGAGGAGAAAGCAGGCGAGCGCGAGCGGCAGCAGTTCGCGCACATCGTGAAGCCCGACGGCCGGCAGCGACGGCATGGGCAGCCCCCGCGGCACTTCGCCGAGCAACTTCACGCCGAGCGCGCCGAGATCGATGAAACTCGCCACCGCGATGCCGGCGACGACCACGAAGAGCGCGATCGGTTTGTTCGGCAGCAGTTTTTTCCCGAGAATGAGCAGCCCGAGCGCCGCGCCGCCGAGCAGGATTGAGGTCGGGTTGGTCTCGCCGATGTGCTGGAGAAAGACGTGCATGCGCTCCCAGAAATCGCCGTGCCCGCCTTTCACGCCGAAGAGCTTCGGCAGTTGCGTGCTGGCGAGGTGCAGCGCGACGCCGGCCTTGAAGCCGGTCATCACGCTTTCCGAAATGAAGCTGACGGCCGAGCCCGCGCGCGCCAGCCAGGCGATGAAAGCGATCGCCGCCGTGAGCAGCGCCGCGCAGGCCGCCAGCGCCGAGTAGCGCGCCATGTCCCCGCCTGCCATGCTGCCGAGCGACGAGCCGATGAGGAGCGAGATCGCCGACGTGACTGTGATCGATGTCTGCCGCGAACTGCAAAACAACCAGAACACCAGTCCGCCAAACAAACACGCATAAAGCCCCGCTTCCGACGGCAACCCCGCCAGGGATGCATCACCGAGCGCGGCCGGCAGGAGATAGGCCGCCAGGGTCACGCCTGCGGCCAGATCGAGGCGGAACCAGCCACCCTCGTAGCGGGGCAGCCAGTCGAGAGCCGGAAAGGCTTTCTTCCACCCGGTGCTCTGGGTCGCGCTCATGGCCGTGATGGTTGCGGGCCGCCTAGCCCACGCCCTGGCGCTCTTTGTATTTCAAGGCCCAGCCACGCATGGCTTGCACCGGGGTTAGGCCCTTCTGGCGTTCGATCCAGGCTTTTAGACCGGCCACGTCGATCGGCAGGTTGAGCACTCGCGCCCGGCCTGCGAGGCGGGCGAACGCCGCCATTACATCCGGCATTGTTGGGAAGACGACTTCGTCGAAGGCTTCCGGCCTTCCCTGGCAGGCGTAGGCGTTGAAATCCACCCACTGGCCGTCGGGCCGAAGCACGAACATGTGTGTCCGCGGAATCTGGTCGTCCGGCGAGACGCCGGTTTGAGTGACGAGGTACGGGCCGCGGTTGCCTTCTGCACCGAGATTCAGGACCTGCGAGTCCCGGTAGTCATTGGTTAGTGTGCGCATGGTGATCTAAGGTCGACGCGGGCGCGCGTTTGGGCTCATAAATGCAACGGCTGGGCGAGTTGAAAGGCCATGCGCGTGTGATGGGGATAGTTGGTTTCGCGGGTCACGCTGACGCCACGTTTGGTCTTGAATCTGGGCGGCAACTGGAAGCCGCCTTTGGTTTGAACCGTAATCGTGCGTCCGTGGATCGTCACGCTCTTCAGATTAACGGTGACGGCCCCGGAGGATTGCGGCCGCCGGAGCGACTTCTCGATTACGCCGGTGAGCGGTGTCCCGGCCGGCAGCAGGGTTCTTTTATGCACGATGACAGGCGCTTCCAGCTCCGCCTTGAAAATCGTCCCGACTGTTTCATGGGTGCCGATCGGTTCCACGCTGTAGGCAATCAGTTCAGTGCCGGCCGGAATGGTCACTGCACCCGAAAGGCCGGCTGCGAGCAGCCAGGCGCAGGTTGAAGTTACCCCGAATATTTTCCGATTCATAAGCGGTGATCTGCGGTTCGGACACACTCTGCCCATGCGAACGCCGTCTCAACATTGGACCTTGGGCTTATGTGCATCCGACCCGGCCCTCCGTAGGACCAAGGTCCGATATGCTCTTTCAACCTGACCGGTCCCATTGGGACGTCGAGGCGATGTTAAATCTGCTGCAAGTTCTCGGGAAGCTCTCTCTCTCTCTCTCTCTCTCTCTCTCTCTCTCTTCTCTCTCTCTTCACGTTTCTCGTCAGCAGCATGGCGACAGCGGGCCTCGGCCTGACGTCAAAACGTCTGATGGCTCCCTGGCGCTGGTGACGCCGATCGCCGTGATCGTCAATGGGCTGGTCGGCCTCATCGTTTTGTTTGCCGCGGCTGCCTGGTTGCGGCGCAAGGCACCCCAACCGGCGCCCGGGTGACCTGAGGAAAGCCACTTCCCGGCCGGCGGTCTTAAAGAAAAGACCGCCTCTCAGTCGGGCAGAAACGTCACTTTACCGGTGGCAACATCGTAGATCGCTCCGACGAGGCGGACCGTACCGGCATCGAGCTGCGCCTTTATCGTCGGGCTCTTCTCGCGAATCTCCTTCCTCGCCTGGGCCACGTTGGCCAGGACCACTTTTGTGACGTAGGCGTCGTCTTTCGAGCTGCCAGGGCCCGATGCGGACACGGCGGGCCGAATCCTGCCCAGGAGCCCAGTGAGATTACCCAGCTTCTCCTCGTCGATGGCGCCCTTTACTGCGCCGCAGGACGTATGCCCGAGGACGACGAGAAGCTTCGTTCCGACGACCTTCGTTGCGTACTCCATGCTGCCGAGCTCGTCCTCGTTGACGATGTTGCCCGCGATGCGGATCGCGAAGACATCGCCAATTCCCTGATCGAAAATGATCTCAATCGGAGCGCGCGAGTCCATGCACGCGAGGATCGCCGCAAATGGATACTGACCGTGCGCAGTCGCTGGCACCTCGGCCATCCAGTCGCGACTCCGCATGCTCTTCTCGACGAAGCGAGCGTTACCCTGCTTCAGTTTTTCCACGGCCGAGGTTGGCGTTATCGCGGCCTGCGATTCCTTCGTCTGCACGGCCGGCGCCTTCTTCTCCGTGGTGTCCGTGGAAGTTTGCGCGAGGGCGGAGGCCGAGACGGCCAGAGCCAGAACCACCGAATAAAGTGCCTTCATAAGTTTTTGAACCTCCGCTGATTCTCCCAGCTCTGATTGGACTACCGCAGCCGGTCAGACCGCAAGAAAATAATCCGCGCCGGGAGAGTCGGAGGCCAGATCTCTTGTCCTACCTCCCGGTCAGCTTTTTCCGCGCCGCCGCGAGGTCGTTCAGCTTCGCCTTGTCGACCTGCGGATACTCCAGCTTCAGGTCCGACAGGGCTTCGATGACCGCCGCCGCGACGGCCACGCGAGTAAACCATTTGTTATCCGCCGGGATCACATACCAGGGCGCGTGCCTCGTCGCGGTTTCCTGGATCATCCGCTCGTAGGCGTTCATGTAGTCGTCCCAGTAATCCCGCTCTGCCGCGTCGGCGGAGGAGAACTTCCAGTTCTTCAGCGGATCGTCGATGCGTTCGAGAAACCGTCGCTGCTGTTCCTTCCGGGAGACATGGAGAAAGAATTTCCGCACCATCACCCCGTTGTTGGTCAGGTATTTTTCGAAGTTCCGGATATCCTCGTAGCGCTCGTCCCAGATTCGTTTGGTCACAAGCTTTGTGGGCAGCTTTTGCTTCGTCAGGAACTCGGGATGGACGCGAACGACCAATACCTCCTCGTAGTAACTGCGGTTGAAAATGCCGATAGTGCCGCGGTTCGGCAGTGCCTTCATGCACCGCCAGAGGTAATCGTGGTCCAGCTCTTCGCTCGAGGGCGACTTGAAGGAGGAAACCTGGCATCCTTGCGGGTTTACGCCGGACATGACGTGTTTGATGGCGCCATCCTTGCCGGCGGCGTCCATCGCTTGAAAGACCAGCAGAACAGCCCACTTGTCCTGGGCATACAGCTTGTCCTGGAGTTCAGCGAGGGCCTGTACGCCCGTGGCCAGCGCCTGCTTTGCCATCGGCTTATGTTCCTCCTTGGTGAATCCGAGGGTGTCGTCCGGATCGATGTTCTTCAGGCGAAAGGTCCGGCCTTTGTCGACCCGAAACTTCTTCGCGACCTTGCTCGCCCGGGCGATGACTTCGTTTGTTTTCATGGGTGGTTTGGATTGATCAAGTGACAGGCAAGGGAGACTAGAAGTTCACGGTTGCGCCGACGACGAGCGTCGAGCCGTGGGAATCGGGGTCGAGCCAGTAAGTGGAAAAATCGAACTGCTTGTAGGTAAAGCCAATAAGCGGACCGCGCCGGATGTCGAGGTTGCTGTCGAGCACTTTCGTCCGGTCGAGGGCGAGCCCGACTCGGAACCAGCGGGAGATGGCACAGGTAAACTCGGAGGCATTATAAAAGAAGTTTCCGTCGCGCGTCGCGGCATCGAAAAAGTATTCCCCCTGGGTGGATAACTCCAACGGCCCGTAGGTGACCGTGATGGTGTAGCCGGGGGCCACGCCGTTGATTTCGCCCACAACGCCACCGAGCATCGGCGTGACCTCGAAGGCAAGCTTCTTTCCGAAGCTGAAGTTATAGCCGATCCAGGCCGAGCCGGTCTCGATGGCTTCATAGTTGTAGCGCGCCTCGAGGTGCAGCCAGCCGCGGTCCGCCGTGAGGGTGGGATTAACGTAATTCTGCGCATGTTCCGCGACATAACCGTAGACGGAGAAGGAGCCTTCCCACGCGCTTTCGGTCGTTTCTGTGGCCGGCGGCGCGACCGGAGCAGACGCCGACCCGCCGGAGGCGTTCGCCACGGCCAGGCCAAACACGATTAGCAGGAGGGCGCTCCGCTGCTTCATCCTAGCCTCCGAGGAGAATCGCAATCCCCACGAGCACCAGGCCGAGGGCCACCATGGCCGCGCCGGCGACGACACGATTGACCCGGACGTATTGCGCCCATTTTTGACCGACCAAAAAGAGGAGCGCAATCAGGAGGCCATTCGAGACCCGGAGCGCAATATGCGGCTGGGAGAGAAACAGGAACGGAAGCGCGGCGGGCAGACAGGTAACAAAGACAAGGCAGAAGCAAGCGAGAGCTCCGTAGATGTCATCCCGGATCATGGCTTTCCTTGCGATTTTTGCCTCGCGGAGAGGCTGCACAAGCGAGCGACTCATGGCCTCGGCGTCCTCGGGCTTGAGGAGGTCCTGCAGGTCGGGTTCGATTTCGTCGCGGATCAGGCGCAGCGCCGCATCGACATCGGGCGCTTGCTGCATGGCCTCGAGGAACCGCGCCTTCCCGCTGCGGACGGTGATGCAGTTCATGATGTACATGACGGCGTCGATGATTCCCCACGCGACGTTGCAGCCGATGGCCGCGAACAAGAGCTGGCGAACGCCCTGCGGACCGTCCGCGACCGTCAACCCCGCGGTCAGGGTGATCGTCAGCACCATGATCAGGCCAAAGAGAATTTCGCCCAGCCGGCTCGCCGGATCGAGGTATCTCGGGATGAAGCTGTCGCTGCGGCCGGCCGTGGCGGCTTGCTCCGGGGGAATGCGCTTTCCGCCGGCCAGCGCAGGGAGAGCCATTGGATCAGCGGGGATGAATCGGCGTGATCTTGGTGCCTTGCAGTCCCACGCCCGCCATCAGCCCTTTCTGCCCGAAGATGAAGGTATAGACGCCTTTGCGGAGGGTGGTACTGCTGAGCGTCTTCGCCATTCCCTTGTCCACCAGGACAATGCTGGGTCCCGTGCCGATCTCCCAGCCCTCGCTTTTCCGCAGGTAGGCCAGATCTTCGGCCTTCATGAAAAAGAGGACGTAGCTGAATTTCTGGACCCCGGCCTGCAAGCCATAGGAAGCGGCGAGCGATTTGTAGTAGGCCACTGCGTTGCCTTGCCGGAAAAGGGTCCCATCACCCTGTTGTCCGCCGATCACCAGTCCGGCTTTCACGATGCCGGGGAAAACAAGGATCCCTGCCGCCGATTCACCGAGCTGGCGGGCGGCCGGGTGCTCGGCATAGAGACGGTTGAGCGCGGCCCGGGCCTCGCGACGCATCTGGGTGCGGTCGGCGGCGTGCAGACCGGCGGTGGAGGTGAGCAAGAACGCCGCGGCGAGAATGAAAACGGCGGCGAGCTTTGGGTGCTGTGAATGATTCATGGTGGTGGTCCTTCTTGTGTGCGCGGTGAGCATGGCCGCCGGCGCGCGGCTCCGGATATCAGACCTTAGGCCTATGCTCTTCGCCGCGAGGAACCCGGACAATACTCGACTGACAGCGCGGGGAGATTGCGCCGCGCGGACGGCGGCTAGCGGCACCCAAGTCTCAGCGCAAGGGACTTCAGGAACGGTATGGGACGACCGTCGTCAGGTCTCCTCGGCGATGGCGCGCAGCCGCGTCAGAAATTCCTCGTCATCGGCCGGTTTCAGGAAGAACGCCGCTGCGCCCCCATTCATCGCCTCGGCCTCAATGGAAGGATCATCCTTGCTCGTAAGAACAACCACGTGAGTCGCGGGCGACACGCACCGGAGCCGCTTTTGCACCTCGAGGCCGCTCATCTCGGGCATCCAGATATCGATCACCACCAGCGGCGGCTGATGCTGCTCGGCAAATTCAAGGAACGAATGCGGATCGCTGAACGTCTCCACGTCCCAACCTGCGGAGCAGAGGAGCCGTTGCGTGGCCTTCAGGACCGACGAATCGTCGTCCAGCAGGCAAACGCTGGCCGCTACCTTTTGGAAGTCAGCGCGCACCCTGGACTCCCCATTGCGGGAATGCTCGGTTCCCACCCAACCACACCCATATCCCAACGTGTTGTTGCTCAAACAAATCCTCCCGCACAATTCCCTCAAAGCACCCCGCGCGCCGCCCGCGCGTGATTTGACGCTGAGACCAGCAACCGGGAGTTCCTGTCAGGAATTCGAATCTGTAATCTGAAACGGGCCCGGCGGGATGATTGGACCTGTGCGATTTCTTTCCCCCCCGCTTCATGGAGTCTCCACGACACGACCCGCTCCTGCCCTCGTGGGCGCTGTGAAATGCCCGGCGCACGGCGCTGAGAAACTGCTCGTCATCCAGGGGTTTGGGGCAAGAAAAGCTTCCGGCTCGCTAAAGGCGTGCACCTGAAAGCCATCGGACTCGAGCAGGCGGGTCGCGATTTGCGGTCGACGAGTCATCGACCAGCACACCACGTTTGATAAGAGAGGCTCGAGCACGCGGCAGAATAACCACGCCCGAGCGGCGCTGGCGATGAGACCTTGGTCCTACGGCATTACACGCACGGGAGGCACCTCAGCCTTCTCCATCAAACGCACTAGCTCCGCGACGGAGGTAATGCCCAGCTTCTGCATAACGCGGCCGCGGTGGACTTTGACCGTCTTTTCCGCCATGCCCAGCTCGCCACCCACTTGCTTGTTTAACTTCCCGGCACTCACAAGTTGCATCACCTCGAACTCGCGCGGCGTCAACGTATCCAGCCGGCGCCGCACATCGTTCTTCGCCTCGCTTCGGCGCCGTTGCTCCGCAGAACGAGCGAGGGCGCGCTCGATGCAGCGCAACAACTCGCCCGGCTTGAACGGCTTCGGCAGGAAATCGACCGCACCGGCCTTCATGACCCGCGCACACATCGGGATGTCGCCATGGCCGGTGATAAAGACAAGCTGCTCCTGCCGTCGCCGCTGGAGCAGGGAGTCCTGCAGATCGATCCCGTTCAGCCCGGGCATTTGCACATCCACCACCAGGCAGGATGGGCCCGGGTGGGTGGCACGCTCCAGGAAACCCTCGGCCGAGGCGAAGGCTTCGCTTTCGTAATCGGCGGACCTGAGCAACCGCTGGAGGCCTTTGCGAACCGACGCGTCGTCATCGATCACGAACACCATTCCCTGGCGCGCGCTCATTCCGTCTCCTCCACGCTGGCCGGCAGATGAAAGGCAAAGCGGGCGCCGCCTCCCTCCACGTTCTCGGCCGCAATCCTCCCGCCGTGGGCTGCGATGATGGATTGCGCGATCGCGAGCCCCATCCCGAGGCCTTCTGCTTTGGTGGTGTAGAATTGCTCGAAGAGCCGGTCGCGCGCCACATCCGGAATTCCCATGCCAAAGTCTCGCACTCCCAGGGAGACAATGCCATCGCTGATGGTTTCGGTGGCAATATGCACGGTGCGGCGGCTCGGCGGGGTGTTGCGCATCGCGTCAAAGGCGTTGCGGACGAGATTGATCAGCACCTGCTGAATCTGCGTCGGATCGCCGTCGATGGGAGGCAAACCCGCCTCCAGCGACGTTTGCACAGCACAGGAGTGAGCCGCGGCATCCTGCTGCAGGATGTGAGTCACGGTCTCGACCACGTCGTTCAAATTGATCCGCCCGCGGATCGCGGTGCCTTTCTTAATGGCGCTCCGTACGCCCTGAACAATTTCGTGGGCGCGGCGGCCATCGTCGGCGACGTCCGCCAGGATCTCGTGCAGCTGGCCTGCGTCGAGATCCCCTTTGTCGATGTAACGCATGCCCGCGTTGGCGTTGCTCACGATGGCGGTGAGCGGCTGGTTGAGTTCGTGCGCGAGAGAGGCCGTCATTTGGCCAAGCAGGCTGACGCGGCTTAGAAGCTCGACCTGCTCGCGGCGGTGGCGCGCTTCCGTTTCCCCGGCCTTGCGGGTCGCAATGTCCACCACGGTGGCGAGAACCAGGATGCCCTCCGGAGTCTCGATCGGGCTCAAATCGATCTCGAGCGGAAACTCGGTTCCATCCTTGCGCCGGCCGAACAGGTCCCGCCCGGCTCCCATCACGCGCGGCTCCGGCGCAGCGAAGAAACTGCCCCGATGCTCCGGATGCCCGGCCTTGAAACGGTCGGGCACCAGAACTTCGACCGCCTGCCCGATGAGTTCATCGCGCCGATAGCCGAAGAGCTCTTCGACATGTGCGTTCACCAGCAGGATGCAGCCCTGGTCATTCACCATCACGATGCCGCTCGGGGCCGCTTCCGTCGCCAGCCGGAACAGGTCTTCCGCCTGCTTGCGCTTTGTCACATCCATCGAAATGCCAAGCAGCCGACAACGGTCGTCCGGCCCGATAATGCAACGCGTCCGTCCGCCCATCCAGCGCACCGTCCCGTCTGGCAGCACGACGCGGAACTCCGCCTCATAGCCCCCCTTCGTTTCAATCGCCTGCTGGATCAGCGCTTGCCGCGTTGCTCGATCGTCGGGATGCACCCGTTCCTGAAACTTGGCGTGCGTCACCCAGTCGCCCGGCCCGAAGTGGAAGAGCGCGCGGACCTTGTCCGAGATCCAGACCTGGTTCGTCTCTGGATTCAGCTCCCAGACCCCGAGCTGGGCCGTCTCCGCGGCGAGGGCGTTTCGTTCCTCGCTCTGGTGCAGCGACGCCTCACTCACGGCCAGTTCTCGCGCCACTTGCCCGGCGCGTAAGAGATCGGCGCCCAGTTCGAACGCCATCGCGGCGAGGATGGCCGCGAAAGGAAAACTGATGAAATACGGCACCTGAATGATCTGGCGGGTGGTCAGCGACGCTAATCCGGCCGCGATCAGGATGAAAACTGTGACGCTGCCTCCGATAGTGACGGCGCGGCGGCGCTCGACTCGCGTGCCCTGCCGCCACGAACGGATCGAGGCATCGATCACAAAAACGAGCAACAGCAGCGAGCTCAGCTCGCTCATATGCGTCCAGGGATTAAATACTCCGATTGGCAGCGACACGCTTTCGCCCAGGAAAGGCACCTGCTGCAGGGCCGTGATCTGGCGGAAGTTTAAACTCGGTGGAAACGCAAAGTTGATCAGAAGCGCAACAAAACGCGTGGCGATGACTGTGAACCCGAGCCAGCGGCGCGCCGTGCCGAAGTGGAGCCAGACAAACCCGACCAGCCCCACCACCAACAAAAAAACGGCCAGGTGCGCCCACTGTTGCGTCCGGGCGAATTGCTCCACGGTGGCGGCGCGCATCATCGCAAGTTCTCCGACCGCGATTCCAATCACGGCCATGGCCGCGAGCACAAAATACAGATGCGCGCCGCGCCGTCGCCAGAGCCCGACCAGCAGATGCGGCAATGCCATCGCCACGCACGCGCCAATCAGCATCGACCACAGCGCCGTGATCCAGCTCATCTCACGCAGGTTGGGTTCCCGGGCGTGGCACGCGCCAGATCCGGGCCGGCGGCATGATTCCAGACGGCCATCAGCGAAGGCGCTTCCCCGAGGAAAGAAACGCGCGCTGCGGCCGTCCGATGCCCTATGGAGGAAACGGGTTTCAATGCCTTGGTCAGGCTTCGTTTAGCAGAAAAACGCCGATTTTGAAAGCGTTTATCGGTCCCGCCGGGATGCTTGCGCCGGCAGGAACGGGCCGGGATGGAGGGAGCGAACGCGGCCGATTCGCCCTGCGCCACCGATTCAGATAGGTGGACATCCTGCTCGTCGAGGATCACGCCGACACGCGGGTGGCGCTGAGCAAATTGCTAACTCGTTCCGGGCACCAAGTATTGAGCGCGCACGGGGTGAGCGAATCGGTGCAGCTGCTGGACGACATCCGGTTCGATGTTTTGCTCTGCGACATCGACCTGGAGGATGGCACCGGGCTGGACGTGGTGAAAAAAGCGAAGCGGCGTCAGCCAGACACCGTGACGGTGGCGTTAACCGCGATGGGGGCCGCGGAAGATGTGGAGCGAGGTACGGCGGCCGGGTTTGACCATTACCTGGTCAAGCCGATGGACGTGCGGTGTCTGCGCAGATTGCTGGCGGAGGCTGAAAGGGCGAAGAACACCGCGGCAGCCGAGCGGATAAATTCAATCGGCACCTGAGCAAAGGCGCCGTCGCTGACGGAGCGGAACTCCCGAAACCAGGCTCACTGCACCGTGGGCGCGGCTTCCTGCGGCGGAGCAGAAACGGGAGCATCCGAAACTGCGGGTTCGTTCGGCGGCGCGGCGGGCGGGGTTGGAGCCGCGGGCATGGCGGCGGCGACCGGTTTCCTCGTTCGCGCCCGCACCCGACGTCGGGCCGTTTTCTTTTTGACCGGCAATCGGCGCGCGCGATGCCGGTTTGGAGGGGCGAATGGGAGTCAGCCTGGCCGGCGCCGAAGACGCACTCTGAATCGCTCGCGTTACCTGCCTCTCGGCGTCGGCGAGGGCCTGCCGGGCCGTTTTCCACTCTTTCCTTGCCTGCCGGAGCCGTTTCTTGGCGCGCCGCGCCGCCTCTTTCGCCGCCTCGCGCTTTTGCCTGGCGGATTGCCGTTGCTCCTTGGCCGCCTCCAGCGCGCTCTCCGCGGCGGCGACGCGAGTCCGAGCGTCGTGCAGTTGCTTCGGAGAGTTGTCCGGGAGATTGGATGAGCTGGTTGTCTTCATAGGGGTCTGGATCGGTTGGCGCGCTTGTCTTTCCATCCTGCGCCCGGCTTGCGATTTTGTCCATTGGACCAAAGTCCGATTGGAGGCGGCGATCGCGTGAGCCATGTTCCCATCGACGCCATGAACCCCCTCCTCTCCTTTCTCTCGCCTGTCCTGGCCGGCTGCGTCCTCGCCGGATATGCGGCGACCAATTCCGTCACGATCTTGACCGATCACGATCGCGCTGCGCAGTAGGGAGAGCCGCCATGATAGCCGGCGCGCCCGTCCGAACGCTCACGAAATGAAAACAGCATCCACGATCCGTACCGGCCTGAGCGCTGACGAAATCCAGCAGGCCTTCCGCGACAACCTGCGTCTGCGGGATGGGACGGTCGGAGCGCGCGGCCACGAAGCACGACCTCTATGTTGCGCTCGCGCTCACGGTTCGCGACCGCGTTTTCGACCGCTCGGTCGAGAGCATGGAAGACTACGGCGGCGCGGACGCGCGGCGCGTGGCCTATCTCTCCGCGGAGTTCCTGCTCGGGCCGCATCTCGCGAACAACCTGCTCAACCTCGGCATCACCGAAGCGGCGCGCGAAGCGATGCGCGGGCTCGGCCACGATCTCGACGAAATCCTCGCGCAGGAGGAGGAGCCCGGCCTCGGCAATGGCGGACTGGGTCGGCTCGCGGCGTGTTACATGGACTCGCTCGCGTCGGTCGAAGTGCCCGCCGTCGGCTACGGCATCCGCTACGAGTTCGGCATCTTCGATCAGGCCATCCGCGACGGCTGGCAGTGCGAGATCACCGACAAATGGCTGCGCAACGGCAACCCATGGGAGATCGCGCGGCTCGGAGATCGCCTACGAGGTGAAGTTCGGCGGGCGCACCGAGTCATTCGACCGACGAGCAGGGCCGCGTTCGCGTGCGCTGGATTCCAGCAGACCGAGGTGCAAGGGCGTCGCCTACGACACGCCGATCGCTCGGCTACCGCGTCGGCACCTGCAACACGCTGCGGCTCTGGAAAGCCGAGGCCATCGAGTCGTTCGACTTCGAGGCGTTCAACCACGGCGACTACGACCGCGCGGTCGAGGACAAGGTGGAATCGGAGACGATCACGAAGGTGCTCTACCCGAATGACGAGGCGCATCGCGGCAAGGAGCTGCGGCTCAAGCAGCAGTTCTTTTTCTCGAGCTGCTCGCTGCAGGACATGCTGCGCATCCACGCGCTGCTCGGCGGCACGCCCGCGACCTTCCACGAAAAGTGGGCCGTGCAGCTCAACGACACGCACCCGGCGGTCGCGGTCGCGGAGCTGATGCGACTGCTCGTCGATGAGCACGCGCTCGGCTGGGACGAAGCGTGGGAGGTGACGCGCGCGACCTTCGCCTACACGAATCACACGCTGCTGCCCGAGGCGCTGGAGAAATGGACGGTCGATCTCTTCGGCACGCTGCTCCCGCGGCATCTCGAGATCGTCTTCGAGATCAACCGCCGCTTCCTCGACGAAGTGCGCGCCGCTTTTCCCGGCGACGACGCGCGGCTCGCGCGGCTCTCGCTCATCGATGAAAGCGGGCCGCGCTACGTGCGCATGGCGAACCTCGCGAGCGTCGGCAGCCACACGATCAACGGCGTCGCGGAGCTTCACTCCGAGCTGCTGAAGCAGACGGTGCTGCGCGATTTCGCCGAGCTCTGGCCGGACAAGTTCTGCAACGTGACCAACGGCGTCACGCCGCGGCGCTTTGTCGCCCTGAGCAATCCCGGCCTCACGCAGCTCATCACCGCGCGCATCGGCGACGGCTGGCTGCAAGACCTCGACCAGCTCCGCCAGCTCGAACCGCTCGCCGACGACGACGGAGTTCCAGCAGCAGTGGCGCGACGTGAAGCTCGCGAACAAGCGCCGGCTCGCCGCGCTCATCGCGGAGCGCACCGGCATCACGGTCGCGCCGGAGTCGCTCTTCGACGTGCTGGTGAAGCGCATCCACGAATACAAGCGGCAGCACCTCGACGTGCTCCACATCCTCACGCTCTACCTGCGGCTCAAGCGCGATCCGCAGGCCGACGTGCCCGCGCGCACCTTCATCTTCGGCGGCAAAGCCGCGCCCGGCTATTTCATGGCCAAGCGCATCATCAAGCTCATCACCGCCACCGGCGACCTCGTGAACAACGACCCCGCCGTGCGCGACCGGCTGAAGGTCGTCTTCTTCCCCGACTTCAACGTGAAGAACGCGCACTTCATCTATCCCGCCGCCGATTTGTCCGAGCAAATCTCCACCGCGGGCAAGGAAGCGAGCGGCACGGGCAACATGAAGTTTTCGCTCAACGGCGCGCTCACCATCGGCACGCTCGACGGCGCGAATGTCGAGATCCGCGAGGAAGTCGGCGCGGAGAATTTCTTCCTCTTCGGCCTCACCGCCGCCGAGGTCGCGGAGGTGAAAGTCGCGCGGCTATCGCCCGCGCGATCACTACGAGCAAAACGCCGAGCTGCGCGAAGTGATCGACTTCATCGCGAGCGGCGCGCTCGGCCAGGGCGACGCCGAACTCTTCCGCCCGATCGTCGAGAACCTGCTCGATCACGATCCCTTCCTCCTCCTCGCCGATTACCAGGCCTACATCGACGCGCAGGAACGCGTGAGCGCGCTCTGGCGCGATCCGCGAGCCTGGACGCGCCAGTCGATCCTCAACACCGCGCGCATGGGCAAGTTCTCCTCCGACCGCTCGATCCGCGACTACTGCGAGCGCGTTTGGAAGGTGCGGCCAGGACTGGTGAATCCATGAGCCCGCTGCGGAGAGACCAGGCACTCGTCGATTTTCGACGCGGGCAGGGCCTCGAACTCAACCCGAACTTCTTCAAGCTCATCAGTTGGTATGCCAATGAGTGGGCTACAGCCACCGCACCGTCGATCTCCTGCGACAGATCATCGGCTGAAGAAAATCCACAACCCGCACCGCCATGATCCAGGCCGTCGTCTTCGACACCAAACCCTACGACCGCGAAGCACTCCAGCGCGCCTCAGCCGGGCTCGACATCGAGTGGCGTTTCATGGACTGCCGCCTCTCCGCCGAAACCGCCACAGCGGCGCAGGGCGCGCAAGCCGTCTGCACGTTCGTGAATGACCGCCTGGATCGCCCGTGCCTCGAAGCACTCGCGAAGCTCGGCGTGAAGCACGTCGCGCTGCGCTGCGCCGGCTTCAACAGCATCGACCTCGCCGCCGCGAAGGAACTCGGCTTCTCGGTCACGCGCGTCCCGGCTTACTCACCCTACGCGGTCGCCGAACACGCCGTCGCGCTGCTCCTCGCGCTCAATCGCAAAATCCCGCGCGCCAACAACCGCGTGCATGATCTGAACTTTGCGCTCAACGGCCTCGTCGGCTTCGACCTTCACGGCAAGACCGCCGGCATTATCGGCACGGGAAAAATCGGCCGCATCACCGCGCAAATCCTGCGTGGGTTCGGGATGCGCGTGCTCGCCTTCGATCCGTTTCCAGTCGGTCGAGTGGGCGCAGCAGCACGGCGTCGAATACACCGACCCCCGCACGCTCGCGCGCGAGTGCGAAGTCATTTCGCTGCACACGCCGCTCACGCCGGAGACGCACCACATCATCCGCCGCGAAACGCTCGAACTGGTGAAGCCCGGCACGATCCTGATCAACGTCAGCCGCGGCGCGCTCATCGACACCAAGGCGCTGATCGAAGCGCTCAAATCCGGCCGTCTCGGCGGCGTGGCGCTCGATGTGTATGAGGAAGAGGAAGGCGTCTTCTTCGAGGATCTCTCCGGCCAGATCCTGCACGACGACGACCTCGCGCGGCTGCTCACTTTTCCCAATGTGCTCATCACCGCGCACCAGGCCTTCCTCACGCAGGAAGCCCTCGCCGAAATCGCCCGCGTGACCGCCACGAACATCGCCGCCTTCGCCAAAGGCCAGCCATTCCTGCCAGAAACGGCACTGGCGCCGACGCCGTAACCGCAGCAACCACTTCACCACTCACTGCGCGCGACATTCCATTCGGAAGTCCCAATCGCAACCACCCCGCGCGTGTGGCCCGGTCGGTCGTCGCCGCTCGGCGCGAGCTTCGACGGTTCCGGCGTGAACTTCGCGCTCTTCTCGGAGCACGCGACGCAGGTGGAACTGTGCCTGTTCGATTCGCCGGACGCGCAGGCCGAGATCCAGCGCATCGCACTGCCGGAGAGGACCCATTATGTCTGGCACGGTTTCCTCCCGGATCTGGGGCCGGGACAAATCTACGGCTACCGTGTCTACGGACCGGAGGAACCGTTGCGCGGCCATCGTTTCAACCCGCGCAAAGTCCTGCTCGATCCTTACGCGAAGCAGATCGCGCGGGATCTGGTTTGGAGTGACGCGGTGCTCGACCCGCACCGGGACACCGCGTCCGGCGCGCCGCTGGCGAGCGTCGTCAATACCGCGGCAGATCAATCTCCTGACGGTGCGCCTCGCACACCGTGGCACGAGACCGTTATCTACGAACTGCACGTCAAGGGCTTCACCCAACAGCATCCCGGGGTGCCGGAAAAGCTCCGCGGCACCTATGCCGGGCTGGCGTCGGTCGCGGCGATCGAGCATTTCCGCAGACTCGGTGTCACCGCGATCGAGTTACTCCCGGTGCACTATCATATCGACGAGCATTTTCTGGTCGCGCGCGGCCGTTCCAACTACTGGGGCTACAACACACTCGGTTACTTCGCGCCCGATCCGCGGTATGCCGCGACCGGGGCGCAAGGCGCGGTCCAGGAATTTCGTGAGATGGTGCGCCACCTGCATGGCGCGGGCATCGAAGTCATTCTCGACGTCGTCTACAACCACACCGGCGAAGGAAACCACGACGGTCCGACCCTTTCCTTCCGCGGCATCGATAACAGCTCCTACTATCGGCTGGAAACGGACTGCGCCCGCTACATCGACTTCACCGGCTGTGGGAATTCGTTGAACGTCGGTCACCCGCGCACCCTGCAGCTGATCATGGATTCGCTCCGGTATTGGGTAACGGAGATGCAGGTGGACGGCTTCCGCTTTGACCTGGCCAGCGCACTCGCCCGCGAGCTGTGGGAAGTCGATCGGCTCAGCTCCTTTTTCGACATCATTCAACAGGATCCCGTGCTTTCCGAGGTGAAGCTGATCGCCGAGCCGTGGGATATCGGACCGCGCGGTTATCAGGTGGGCAACTTTCCCGTTCTCTGGAGTGAGTGGAACGGCAAATACCGCGATTGTGTCCGGCGCTTCTGGAAGGGCCACGGCGGCACCGTCGGGGAGTTCGCGACCAGGCTCGCCGGGAGCAGCGATCTCTTCGCGGACGACGGCCGGCGCCCGAGCGCCAGCGTCAACTTCATCACCGCGCATGACGGATTTACCCTGCGTGACCTGGTGAGCTATGAGCAGAAGCATAACGAGCCGAACGGGGAGGAGAACCGCGACGGAACCAACGACAACGAAAGCTGGAACTGCGGCCAGGAAGGCCCGACGGATGATCCTGCAATCAATGCCCTGCGCGGGCAGCAGCAGCGGAACTTTCTCGCGACTCTGCTTCTTTCGCAGGGCGTTCCCATGCTCCTGGCCGGGGACGAATTCGGCCAGACGCAGCATGGGAACAACAATGCCTACTGCCAGGATTCGCCGGTCGCCTGGCTCGATTGGAATCTCTCCGCCGCCCAGCGTGAACTCCTCGAGTTTGGCGCGCGACACTCCTGCACCTGCGCAAGACGGAGCCGGTTTTCCGGCGGCGCCACTTCTTCCAGGGCCGGTCAATTCATGGAGCAGAGATAAAAGACCTTTACTGGCTCAAGCCGGACGGGACCGAGATGTCCGAAGGAGATTGGAATGCCGGACATGTCTGCTGCATTTGCATGGTGCTGCCGGGCGATCAGATCACCGAAACTGACGATGACGGCGAGCGCATCATCGGCGATTCTTTGGCCATTCTCTTCAACGCCCACCACGAGGCGATTCCGTTTCGCCTCGGCGCGCGTCGGCGCGATGTCCGCTGGATCTGCGTGTTCGACACAGCCGCCTCCGGCGCCGCGGCGCGCACCTTCGAGCACATGAGCGAGTATCCCCTGCAAGCCCACTCCTTTGTTCTGCTGCGCGCGGAACTCCTCCCACACCCTGCGATAACATGAGCACAGAAAAGCGGTCCTTTGGCCAAATCGACATCGTCAAACCGAGCGACGAAGATACTGCTGTCGCACTGCGCGCGCACGCTGTCATCGGTGCGTGGGAGGTCGGCAATGTCTGAGACGCCCGCCAGGCCACCCCGGAAAAAATGGATCGAGCCCGTCGTGGCGATCTTGATGGCGCTGACCACTTTGTGCACGGCGTGGTGCTCGTATGAATCCGCCGCGTGGACTCGGCGAAGCAATCGGCTCATGAACGAATTCAATGCCCTGGAGCGAAACGCAGCGCTGATCGATGTGCAGGGAAACCAGGCGCTGATCGTGCACTCCTCGATGTTCATGCAGCTCATCGCGGCGCAGCACGCCGGCAACGAAAAGCTCGCGAGCTTTTATGCCGAGCGTTTTCCGCCCGACGTAAAGACAGCCTACGACGCATGGGTGGCGCAGAAACCATTCGAGAATCGCAACGCTGATCCACACCCGTTCGTGCCGAATCTTTACAAGGTTCGCGGCGCCGAGGAAGCAGCGAGCGCAAGGACCGAGGCGGCGCAGCGAATCGTTCAGGCGCGCGCCGCGGGCAATCGCTCCGGTCAATATCTCGCCAACACCGTGCTCTTCGCCACCGTCCTCTTTTTTGCCGGCACGGCGGGGAAGTTTGAACAGCCACGAGTACGACTTTTCGCCGCGGTTTTCGGCGTGGCGGTATTCGTTTTTGCCGTCATCCGAATGCTTCTCATGCCCGCCGCCTGACGATCTCTCTTCCCGCAAATCCAAAACCCATGCCCAACCACTCCTTCGATCTCATCGTTATCGGCGGCGGGCCGGCCGGAATCTCCGGAGCCAACACCGCGGGGATTTTCGGCAAGCGGGTCGCGTTGGTAGAAAAACTGCGCGAGGTCGGCGGCGCCGGCATCAACACCGGCACGCTTCCGAGCAAGACCTTGCGCGAAACTGCGCTGGCACTTTCCGGCGTGCGCGCGCGCAAGCTCTTCGGCGTGGATCTCTCGCTGCGACGAGAAGCGACCGTTGCCGATTTCATGCGTCATAAAACGAAAGTAGCTGCGCAGAATCGCTGGCGCCGGGAAGAGCAAATGCGCACCCTCAACGTCGCAACGTTTCACGGCGCCGCGAGTTTTGTTGATCCGCATACGGTGCGGATTGCGCCTGATACCTTGTTGCGCGGTGAGAAAATCCTCATCGCCACCGGCTCATCACCAGTGCGCCCGGCGGAGTTTCCTTTCGAGCATCCGCGCGTTCATGACTCCGATGAAATTCTCGAGATCGGCGTGCTGCCAAAGACCCTGGCGGTGGTCGGCGCCGGCGTCGTCGGGGCGGAATATGCCTGCACCTTCGCCGCGCTCGGCGTCGAGGTGCACCTGATTGACGGACGCGACTCGCTCCTCGGTTTTCTCGATCGCGAAATTTCCGAAAACATCGAGCGCGCGATGACGGCCGGCGGCGTGCGTTTTGTCTGGAAAGAAAAAGTTACGCAATGCGATGCGCCTGCAGCCGGCGACTTGATGCTCACGTTATCATCCGGAGCGACTCTCGCGGTGACCGATGTGCTGGTGGCCGCGGGGCGGAAGAGTAACACCGAGGATCTCAATCTCGCTGCCGCCGGCCTCACGCCCGGCAAGCGCGGCTTGATTAACGTGAACGCTCAGTGCCGTTCCGAGGTGCCGCATATCTTTGCCGCGGGCGATGTCATCGGCCCGCCTGCACTCGCGGCGACTGGAATGGAGCAGGCGCGGATGGCCGTCTGCGTCGCTTGCGAGGTTGATTACAAGGATGTGGTCGCGCCGATTCTGCCGACCGGGATCTACACCATTCCGGAAGCGAGCATGGCCGGCGAGACCGAGGATTCGTTGAAGTCCAAGGGCATCGATTACGTCGTCGGCCGTGCCCGTTACATGGATAACCCGCGCGGCCAAATCGTTGGGGACGAGAACGGCTTGTTGAAACTAATCTTCGCCCGCGACGACATGCGTTTGCTTGGCGTGCACGTGGTCGGCGAGCAAGCCACCGAGCTGGTGCACATCGGTCTCGTCGCGATGATGTCCGGTTCGGGCGCCGAGCTCTTCAATCGCACCTGCTTCAACTACCCCACGCTGGGCGACCTCTACAAGCATGCCACCTACGAAGCGATCCTGAAACGCGACGGACGCCTCACGTCCGTTCCCATGGCAAGGGCATTCGGTGATCGTCCTGCCGGCGAAACCTGAGCAAGATCACCCATGACATGAGCGAACAGAGCGCCAGTTTCGGACAGCCCGACGTCGTCAAGCTGAGCGATGAGGATGCCGCCGTCGCCGTCCTCGAACGCGCGGTCACGGGCCTGTGGGATGTGGTCAACGAGCTGACTCGATTGCGCCGCACCAGCCGGCAGAACTATCGGGTCACGATCTTCGGCTCCGCTCGAATCCAGCCCGGCTCGGAGGTTTACAACGCGGTCAAACAACTCGCGGCGGAGCTGACGGAAATGGGCTGCGATATCATGAGTGGCGGCGGCCCGGGCCTGATGCAGGCCGCCAATGAAGGCGCGCTCTCCGTCGATCCTGAAGCGCTCCATCGCTCCGTTGGCATTCGGGTGCATTTGCCCTTCGAACAGGAGGTGAATCCGTTTGTCGGCAAGGCATACGAGCACCGCACCTTCTTCTCCCGGCTCCACCATTTCATGATTGTCTCCGACGCCTTTGTCGTGGTGCCCGGCGGCATCGGCACGCTCCTCGAGATGTCGATCGCGTGGCAACTGCTGCAGGTCCGCAATCTTTACAACACGCCGCTCATTCTGGTGGGCCAGATGTGGGCCGAGCTCGTCGAGTGGGCCGGTCGCACGATGTCGAAGGAAGGAAGCGAACTCGCCAGTCCGATCGACTTCACCATTCCGCGCTGCGTCAATACCGTAGCGGAAACCGTGGCGCTGATTCGGGAGAATCGCGCCGGCTGGCTTGCCGCGCAGCCACCGCCGTAGAAAGGGTGGAGTGATGGCGTCGCAAAGGAACCTCTACCAGACGGAGACGCTCCTGACGCGAACCCTCCGCGTCGCCTATCCCATCGAAACAGGCAACCTCGTCCTGCGCACGGAGCTTGATTGGGACAAGAACGTCAGCCCGGTCTCGGTCGGTTCCGATGGCATCTGGACCTTCGAAGTGCAGGCGCGTCATCCGTTTGTCTATTTCAAGCCCTGCCTCGTGGATGAGGATGGACAGCTGCACTGGGCGCAAGGTGACAACTACCTGCTGATCATGACGGAGGATGATCGGCGTATCTCCTATCCCTTCTTCTTCAGCTCGCCCCATGGCCGGTTCTCGCCGTTGCTCATCTTCGACTCACCCATCATGGGTCGCCCGCACCGGGCCAAGGTTTTTCTCCCCCCCGGTTACGATGAGAACACCTGCGCCACGTATCCGGTCGCCCTCCTCCAGGACGGGCAGAATCTATTCTTCCCGGAAGAGGCGTTCAGCGGACAAGACTGGGGCGTTGATTCCACCCACCTGCAGCTGCGCACGATGGGGATTGTCGAAGACATGATTCTCGTGGGCCTCTACTCCGGGCAAGAGCGAATGGATGAATACACCAAGCCCGGCTACGAGCTTTATGCGCGTTCTCTGGTCGAGGAAGTCATTCCCAACGTCGAGTCAAGGCTACGGGTGGTGCGCGATCGCCGATATCGTTCTGTCTGGGGCTCATCGCTCGGCGGAGTTGTCTCCTTCTACAGCGTCTGGCAGCATCCGGAGTCGTTTGGGGCGGCGGTCTGCATGTCGAGCACCTTTTCGCACAAGGATGATCTGCTCGAGCGAGTCCTGACCGAGGAGCCGCCGGACGTCGCGTTCTATCTCGATAGCGGCTGGCCGGAAGATAACTACGAGACCACGGTGGGGATGGCGATGGCGTTGATCAGCCGCGGCTGGAGGTTCGGCCACAACCTGTTCCACCTCGCTTATCCCGAGGCGAAGCACAGCGAATCCGATTGGGGTGTGCGCCTGCACATCCCGATGCAAATGATCGCCGGCTCGGTGGCGAACTATAGCCGAATGGTTTTTCCGGTCCTGAAAGACAACCGGTAGCAGCGGCGCCACACTGTGGTCAGGACTTCGCTGGTCTGGAAAGATCCGATGGCTCACAGGCGGTCGTCCCTCAGGATTGAGGGCTCTGCCCGCCTTCCATGAATTTGCGCAGATCGTCCTCTCTGTCCTTGGTCAACGAGGTTTGCAACACCCTGCCTTTGCCGGCAAATGGCTTGAGTCCTTCGAGGACCTTGTCGGGGGTTGAGTTCCGCACGAGCACGAAGAGCGCGGAACTCCCGGGGGTGAGAGTCGCGCCCAAATCTTTCATGAACTGATCGTTGATGCCAAGGTCGGCGAGCTTGCCGGAGAGGGCGCCCGAACCTGCGCCGACGGCGGCGCCGAGCAACGGGTTCAGAAACAACATCCCGATCAGCATCCCCCAGAACGCACCGCCGGCCGCACCAGCGGCGGTCAGGTTCACGGCCTGATGCAACTGCACCTTGCCCTTCTCATCACGGGTCACGACGACCGCGTCCTCCATTTCGATCAGATACTGGGTCTGCAGTTTGACCAGCGCGGCGCGCATCTCGAAAGCATCGGCGGCGTTGTTGAATCCTACGGCGATAAGGTTGCTCATACTTGTTTTGGGTTCTGTGGTTATGTTTTCAGACTGTTTTTCGCGTGTTCGATGGTCGGAGGCGATGAGTAATCGGCGGCTGGCGCAGGGTTACGCCTCGATCCAGGCCCGCGCTTCGGCCAGTCGCGCCGCCGGAAAAAACTTCACCGGCGCGCGGCGGAAGCCTGCGCCGGCAAAGGCGAGCGCCTGCGGCTCCCAGCGCGGTTCGCCGACGATGGCGATCTTCGCGATCTCGTTGCCGTGCGAGAGCTGAAAATCAAGATCGTTCCAATCCGCGCCGCGCTCCCAGCCCTCGAAGTTTTCGAGCACGGCGAGAAGGCGCGGCTGCGCTCCCGCGTCGATCTCGCGCGCGACGGCGGTTTGCCCCGCACCGAATTCGGAGCGCTTCACGATGCCGCTGAAGTGCATCACATAAATGTTGTTGGTCTCGCGTCGGATGGTGGCTGGCATGGTCGTGTTTCTTTCGGCGCAGGGCTGGATTTACTCGAACCGTTCCGGCTGGCCGGTCGTGGCGAGAACGGAACGCCACCAGCCACCGGTGGGGTCGAGGCGTTTGGTGTGCGTGGCGAGGCGTTCGATCGGGACGTGGATGAATCTCTCGTGCAGGAAGCCGATGACGACGCCGGTCTTGCCCGCCATCCCAGCGTGAACGGCATGGCGAGCGAAGAGGTCGCAGAGCAGCGCATCCTCGCAGTTCGCGGGGCGGCTGCGGACCTGGTAGCTCGGGTCGAAATAACGCATCACGACCGGGATGCCCTCGGCTTTGAAAAACGTCTCGATCTTCTCCTTCAGGAAGGGTCCGATGTCTTTGAGCTTCACGTTGCCGGAAGCATCTCGCGCGCTGGGATCCGCCGCGAGCAGATCCTGCCCCGCGCCTTCCGCGACGGCGATCACGGCGTGTGACTTCACCTTCATCCGTTTCTTCAGCGCGGCGAGGAAGGCGTCGAGCTTGAACGGCACCTCGGGGATGAGCGCGAAGTTCACATCCTGACTCGCCACCGTGGCGCCGGCGGTGATGAAACCCGCGTGGCGGCCCATCAGTTTCACGAGCCCGATCCCGCCCGGCACGCTGCGCGCCTCGGTGTGCGCGCAATCGAGCACGCGCGCCGCTTCCTCGACGGCGCTGAAAAATCCGAACGTGCGCGAGACGAAACCAACGTCGTTGTCGATGGTCTTCGGCACGCCGACGACCGAGAGGGCGTGGCCCCGCTTGCGCGCTTCCTGGTAGAGATCGTTCGCGCCGCGCTGCGTGCCGTCGCCGCCGACGGTAAAGAGGATGTTCACCCCGCGCGCGATCAGGTTTTCCACCGCGCGCCCTTTGTCCACCGGCCCGCGCGACGAGCTGAGAATCGTGCCGCCCTTTTGATGAATGCCATCCACGAACTGCGGCGTGATCTTCACCGGCTCCACGCCGCACGCCGGATCGAGCCCGCTGTAGCCGCCGCGAAAGCCGAGCACCTCCCTGACGCCGTAGCCGTAGTGCAGTTCGAGGAAGAGCGAACGGATGACGTTGTTCAGCCCCGGACACAACCCGCCGCACGTCACGATCCCCGCGCGCGTCTGCTTGGCGTCGAAGAAAAGCTTCGCCCGCGGCCCCGCCAGCTCGAACTGCAATCCCGGCTCCGCGCCGACCTCGATTCGCTCCGGGATGCGGATGTCATCGCTGACTGCATGGCTTTTCGTGGAGGTGAAGCGCGCTTCGCCGAGGGTGGGTGTTTGCATGGGCTTTTAACCACCCCAGCCTTCTCTTCCGTACGACTACAGGCTATCGGACCTTGGTCCTACGACTGCGCCCCTGGCCGCAGCCGAGCCTCACCAGCTGGAGAAGTACCACCTGCCTCACGGCCGCAGCGGCAGCAGCCACGGCACAAGCAGCACCACGATGAGCAGGACGATGACCGTGAACGGCACGCCGATGCGCACGAAATCGCCGAAGCGGTATTTGCCGGGGACAAGGACGAGGGTGTTCACGGGCGATGAGACCGGCGTCATGAAGGCGGCGGAGGCAGCCAGTGCCACCGTCATGACGAAGGGATACGGCGAGACGCCAAGCGCGTGGGCGACGGTGAGCGCGATGGGAGTCATGAGCACGGCCGTGGCAGTGTTCGAGACGAAAAGGCTGACGAGCGCGGTGAAAACGAAGAGCGCAGCGAGGAGCAGGCGCGGCTCGGCCTGCCCGAAGACGTTAAGCAGGCCCTGCGCGGCAAGGTCCACGCCGCCGGTTTTTTGCAGCGCGATGGAAAAAGGCATCATGCCCACGATGAGGATCAGGCTCGGCCACTGGATGGATTTGTAGGCGCTCTCGAGCGTTGATGCAGCGCGTGAGGCCGAGCAGCAGGCAGGCGATGAGCGCGGCGAGCGCATTCGGCACCCAGCCCGTGACCATGAGCGTGACCATGAACGCGAGGATGCCGAGCGCATATGGCGCACGGCTGCGCGCAGGCGCGACCTGATCGATCTCCGCGGGCAGGCTGAGCACGAGGAAGTCGCGCTTCTGCTTTTGCAATGCGCGGATGTGTTTCCATTTACCGATGACCAGCAGTGTGTCGCCGGAGTGGAGTTTTTCCCCGGAGACGGCGGTCGTTACCGTCTTGCTCCCACGGCGCAGGCCGATGATGGTCAGCCGGTAATTACTGTGAAAACCGACCTTGAGCACGCTCTGCCCGACGAGTTCGGAATCCGGCGGCAACAGCACTTCGGCCATGCCAAGGTCGCGCGATAGATCGGTGAAATAGGCTCCGCGTTGCGGCAGCGCCTCGAGTTTCAACTCGGCCAGCGCCTGCAGGAACTCGGGATCATCGGGCGCCGCGGCATCGACGAGCAGCACGTCGCGCGCGCGCAGGACCAGGTCGGCGCTCGGCTCGAGCAACTTGCGATTCCGCCCAGTCCAGCGCTCGATGGCGACGACATTCGCTCCGCTGCGCCGACGCTCTCCGAGCTGCTGCAAGGTCTGCCCGACGACGCGCGAATCTTCGCGCACCCGAATGCGGTGCTCGTGGCCGGTGAGCTTGTAATCGTGCACAAAATCCATCAGCCGCGGGCGGGTGCGACCTGGTGGTTCCCGGTCCGCCGCCCGATTCAGCCAGCGACGCGCAATGAGCATGTAGCCGATGCCCGCGGCGAGGATGACGGCGCCGAAGGGCGTGAAATCGAAGAACCCGAAGCCGGCGAAGCCCGCGTGTTCGAGCGCGCTGTTCGCCACGAGATTCGGCGGCGTGCCGACGAGCGTAAGCATCCCGCCGATCAATCCGGCAAAACTCAGCGGCATCATTAGCCGCCCCGGCGCGAGCTTCTGCCGCTCGGCCACGAGCAGCACGACGGGGATGAAAATCGCGACGACGCCGGTCGAACTCATGACCGCTCCCAGCACCGCGACGGCGAGCATCAGCAAGGCGAGCAGTCGCCCCTCGCTGCCCGCCGCGTGGCGCAGCAGGAAATCGCCGATCTGCACCGCGAGCCCTGTGCGCACGAGTCCATCGCCGACGATGAAGAGCGCGGCGATGAGCACGACACTCGGATCACTGAATCCGGCGAGCGCCTCCGGGACCGTGACCAGACCGCAGAGGGGGAGCGCGACCATGGCAAGCAGCGCGACGACATCCAGGCGCGGCTTGTTGACGATGAAAAGCGCGATGCATCCGCCGAGCAGACCGAGGACGAGAGCGAGTTGCGAATTCACGCGTCGGGCAGACCTGCGTTATCGGAAAAGGACGATCGCCAGCACCTGCGCGGAGAGAATGCGCAGAAGGGTGGTGAGCGGATAGACCGTCGCGTAGCCGACGGTCGGGGCGTCGGACCCGGCGATGTTCGAGGCGAAGGCGAGAGCCGGTGGATCGGTCATGCTGCCGGCGAGCAGGCCGCTGAGGTCCATGAAGTTCATCTTCAAGACGACGCGCGCGAAGATGCCGATGAGCAGGATCGGGAGCACGGTCACGCACACGCCGGCCAGCAGCCATTGCAGGCCGGTGGCGCTGAAGACGGTGGCGAAAAATTTCGCGCCCGCGCCGAGTCCGACGGCGGCGAAGAAGAGCGCGATGCCGAATTCGCGGAAGGCGAGGTTCGTGTTCACGGGCATGTGCCAGACCTGGCGGCCGATGCGGCCCACGCGGCCGAGGATGAGCGCGACGATGAGCGGGCCGCCGGCGAGGCCGAGCTTGATCGGTTGCGGCAGCCCGGGAAAGGCGATGGGCAGGGTGCCGAGCGCGATGCCGAGCACGATGCCGATGAAGAACGGAATGAAATGCGTTTCGTTGAGTTCCTTGAGCGAGTTGCCGACGGCGGCGGCGGCTTTGTCGAGATCGGCGGGCGCACCGACAATCTGCACCTGGTCGCCAAACTGCAGCCGCAGGCCGGGCACGGCGGACATCTCAAGGTCGGCGCGAGTGACGCGTGTGACGGCGACGCCGAAGCGGTCGTCGAGGTTGAGTTCGCCGACGGTTTTGCCGAGCACGTTGCGATCGGTGACGACGACGCGGCGGAAGGTGACCGTGCTGTCGGCAAGAACGAGGTCTTCGTCGCTGCGCTGGCCGATGACGCGTTCGAATTGATCGAGCCCCGCGCGCGTGCCGACGACGGCCAGGCGGTCGTCGCGATGGATGATGGTCGTGTCGGTGGCGGCGTGCGTTTCCTCGCCGTGACGGACGCGGGAGACGGTGACGCCGCGCTTCGAGCCGGCCGGGGATGGCGTCGAGGCGCACACCTTCGAGGTTCGGATTCGTGACGACGAGCGTGCGGCGTTCGAGCGGCTCGACCTGCCGGCGATTTTTCGCCGCGAAGTCCGCCGCCTCGCGCGCGGGATCGATGCGGAAGATCTGTTTGAGCAGGAGAAGCGTGCCGATGATGCCGACGATGGCGGTGGGATACGTGACGGCATAAGCGAGCGCGGGCAGCGTGAGGCGATCGGGCGCGATGCCCGGCAGGGTGCCGAGCGTTTGCGTGGCCGCGCCCAGTGAGGGCGTGTTGGTCGATGCGCCCGAAAAAATTCCCAGCACGGCGGCCGTATCAAAACCCGCGAGCCAGCCGATGAGTGGCGCGCCCAGCGCGCCGAGAATCACGATCGCCGCGGCGAGCAAATTCAGTTTCACGCCCTGCTGCCGAAAGCGCCGCGAAGAAGCCGGGCCCGAGCTGCAGACCGATCGTGAAGACAAACAGGATGAGCCCCAGCTCTTTCACGAAATCGAGCGTGTGATGATCCACCGCTTCACCGAAGTGCCCGACGATGATCCCGGCAAACAACACGCCCGCCGTGCCAAGGCCGACGCCGCGGAACTTCAAACTCCCGAGCGCCATTCCCAACACGCAAACGAACGCGAGCGCGCCGATCGCATGCGCGACTGGCTGGGTCTTGTGCAACTCAAACAGCCAGCTCATTGCTCCCCAAACCTGCTGCTCCCCGGATGGCTGAGAAATGGGACCTAGGTCCTATTGGCGGCTACTCGCCGCTGCGGCAAGCTGCCGCCGTAATCCAACCCTAAACTCCCGTATCCTTATGAAACGAATCACTTCTGCCACCGTTCTCCTCCTCGCCATTTGCGCCTGGCTCGTCGCCGGAGCGACCCCAATCGCCAGCGCCGCCGATAGTAAACCTGCCCCGCAACAAACCGGTGCGATCTTCGCGACGAGTCTGGCCGACGGCGGACGCCTCGTCATCAGCGGATCGCCGGTCCTGGGCCAGAACGTGGCCATGACAATCAAAATCGACGATCAGATCGCCGGTACGCTTATGCACGCGCGCACCTTCAACAAATATATGACCCCAGGACGCCACGTCGTAACCGTGGTCCCGAATCGCCTGCTCGGGAACTGGCAGGCGACATTGGATGTGCGCGCCGGCCAGACGTATTCCTACATTGTCAAAGCCAATACCAAAGCCATCTACCTCGTTCCCTCGGCCCAGCCTCGTTAGTCGGCCCTCTTTCCGCGGCATGTCTGGCCGGGGCGGTCGCCCCGGCCGATGCCGCGTCGTGGCGGTCGCGCCGCTGATTACGGCGCGATCTTCGCGTCGCGCAGAATCTGGTCGACCACTTCCTGGATGACCGCGGCCTTGGCGCCGGCGGACAGATCGCGAATGCTGGGCCGGGTGGCGTGGCCGCGCTTCATGAGCTTGAAGTTTCTCCCGTCCACGAGGTCGATCACGAGCGTGCCCGCCTGGAAATGGTTCCGGTTCTTCGAGCCGGAGTACGCCTTCTGCGCGCGGTCATGCAGATCACCCAGGTCGTTGCTGTAGCCGAAGTAATCGCCCACCGCGGTGGTGGAAACATTGTCTCCCACGATGACCAGATAGGCGACCGTCAGATCGCCGCCTGCTTTCACCTGTTTAACGCCGCGCGCCGCGAGATTCTTCGTGATCGCCTTCTGGATCATGGCGTGCACAGCCTCGCGGTTGTCGACAAAGCCGGGCGCCGGTTTCCCATCTGTTTTGACGAAGTTAAATGTGCGCGCGTGAATCGTGCCCTTGTCGACCTTGGCCGGAGCCGCCGCGGAAACCGGAAGGGTGAGAGCAATGAGGGTGAGGAGGAGGAGTGGGATTGATTTCATGGAGTTGGCTGTGGTGGCGAGAACTGTGTCTCCTGCGGCGCAGAAAGCAAAGGCGCACCTATCACGTCTTACCGGCCCGGCCGTGATCACGACAGGCGGCGCATGATTGCGGGAGACGTCTGCGCGTGATGGTGGATGTTCCCTTCGCGCCTGAGTGGTTCAGGCGCACGACCGACCTCCAACCATGTACAACGCCAAAGCTTATTCCGCTGCCAGTGCAACCTCGCGACTGGCCTCCACCACCATTCCGCGGCGCGACGCGACCGATCGCGACGTCCAGATCGAGATCCTCTTCTGCGGTATTTGCCACTCCGATCTCCATTACGTTCGAGACGAGTGGCACGATGTGATGCCCGCGGTGTACCCGGCCGTGCCCGGTCACGAGATCGTCGGCCGCGTCGCCAGGGTCGGCTCCGCCGTAACGAAGTTCAAAGCGGGCGACATGGTGGGCGTGGGCTGCCTCGTTGATTCAGATCAAACCTGCCCCGATTGCCGATCCGGCCTGGAGCAGTTCTGCCCGAACATGGTCCTCACCTACGGCTCAACGGACAAACACGGGACGGCGCCGGTCACCTACGGCGGCTACTCGGACAGCATCGTCGTGAACGAGCGCTTCGTTCTCCGGATCCCGTCGAACCTCGATCTCGCGGCCGTTGCGCCGCTCCTCTGCGCGGGCATCACCACCTACTCGCCGATGCGCCATTGGAAAGTGGGTCAAGGGAAGAAAGTCGGCATCGTCGGCCTCGGTGGGTTGGGACACATGGGAGTGAAGTTCGCTCACGCGTTCGGGGCGCACACCGTTGTCTTCACGACATCGCCGGGTAAGACCGAGGACGCGCTCCGCTTGGGCGCGGACGAAGTGGTCGTCTCGAAGAACGCTGACGAAATGAAGAAGCACGCCGGCAGCTTCGACTTCATCCTCGATTGCGTCGCCGCCGACCACGACATCAACGCCTACATCAACTTGCTCATGCGCGACGGCAATCTCACCATGGTCGGCGCGCCCGAGAAGCCGCTGCCGGTCGCGGTGTTTGGTCTCATCTTTGGCCGCCGCAGCTTTTCCGGGTCGCCCATCGGCGGCATCGCGGAGACGCAGGAGATGCTCGATTTCTGCGGCGTGCACAACATCACCGCCGACGTCGAGATCATCCCGATCCAGAAGATCAACGAAGCCTACGAGCGGATGGCGAAGTCCGACGTGAAGTATCGTTTCTCCATCGATCTGGCGTCGCTCAAATCTGACTAGGCAGCGTTATCACACCCGAAGAAAAAGAATGAAAACGCGCCGGCTTGGAAACAGTAATCTGGAGGTCTCAGCCATCGGCTTCGGCTGCATGGGACTGAACTTCGGTTATGCCACTTCGATCAGTAAGGGCGAGGGAATCGCGCTGATCCGCGCCGCCGTGGAACGCGGCGTTACCTTCTTCGATACCGCTGAGGTCTATGGCCCATTCACCAACGAAGAGATGGTCGGCGAAGCGCTGAAGCCGATGCGGGACCGGGTGGTGATCGCCACGAAGTTCGGCTTCAAAATCGATCCCGAGACCAAGCAACAGGCCGGCCTCGACAGCCGGCCCACGCACATTCGCGAGGTCTGCGATGCGTCGCTGCAGCGGCTCGGAATCGAGGTGATCGACCTCTTCTACCAGCACCGGGTCGATCCGAACGTGCCGATCGAGGAAGTGGCCGGCACGGTCAAGGAGTTGATTGCCGAGGGCAAGGTGAAGCATTTCGGCCTTTCGGAGCCCGGTGCGCAGACCGTCCGCCGCGCTCATGCCGTGCAGCCGGTCACCGCGCTGCAGAATGAGTATTCGCTTTGGACGCGCGACCCGGAAACCAATGGAATTCTCGACGCCTGCGAAGAACTCGGCATCGGTTTCGTTCCCTACAGCCCGCTCGGCCGAGGCTTCCTGACCGGCGCGATGACCAGGGACACGAAACTCGCGGCCGGCGACTTCCGGAGCGCGTTGCCGCGTTTTACGCCGGAGGCATTGGAGAGGAACCAGGCGCTGGTCGATCTGCTCAAGCGCATCGCCGCCGAAAAGAAAGCGACGCCCGCGCAGATCGCACTCGCCTGGCTGCTGGCGCTGAAGCCCTGGATCGTTCCGATTCCCGGCACCACGAAGCTGCATCGCCTGGAGGAGAACCTCGGAGCAGCCGACGTTCGGTTAACCACTGATGACCTCGCCGCGATTGAGCGCGCTGCGGCTGCGATCACGGTCGAGGGTGAGCGGTATCCCGCACACCTTCAGGCCACCGTTGGCCGCTGAGCGGCAGCGTTAGAGCGCGCGACGGTAGAACCTGGAGTCCACCGCCATTTTTGGGAAACTCGGCGGCAGTTCGTTGGCGGCGATCTGCTGAAAGCCGTTGCGCTCGTAGAAGCGATGCGCGGCGAGGAACTTCTCGGTTGTGCCGAGGTAAACCTCTTTCACACCCCGCGCGCGGGACCACTCGAGCAGGGTGTCGAGCAGGCGTGCGGCAACGCCGTGTCCGGGTCCCCGATAGGTTGCGTGGACGAACATCTTGCGCAGCGCACCCTGGTGGTTGCCGAGGTCGAGCAGCGCCACGGTGCCGATGACCTCGCCCTCCGAGACCGCGACCCAGAAGTTGCCCGCCCCTTGCTGGTAGAAAGCAGGGATATCCTGGAGGTCGGGCTGATCCTCCAACGTGATCGGGATTTGGAACTCATCCCGCTGGATGCCGACGATGAGCGCGCCCACGTTATCCGCGTGGTGCGAAGCAAACGGAACGATCTGAATCACATTAGAGGTCCGTGACGCGCGGCGACCAATCAGAGACGCTGCAGAAAGGCGTAGAGTCCATCGAAAAATGTGCCGCCGTTCAGGAGGGGGTATCAAGGGTCGCATCGCCGCTCATCCAGATGGTAAAGTCCCGTCCTTTTGGGGCGCAGCCAGAAATCTTCATTAACCACAAAATGGTCGTTCACCTCATCGACGGCACCTACGAGCTCTTCCGTCACTTCTACGGGCTGCGCCGGTTCAACAAAGGAGTGGACCGCCCTTACGGCGCCGTCGTCGGGGTGCTGCAGACCGTGCTCCAGATGATCGAGAGCGGCGACACCTACCTCGGCGTCGCCACCGACCACGTGATCGAGTCGTTTCGCAATCGGCTTTGGGCGGACTACAAGACCGGCGCCGGCATCGAGCCCGCGCTGCTCGCGCAATTCCATCCGCTCGAGGAGGCGCTCGCGGCGATGGGCGTTGTCGTCTGGCCGATGATCGAGCTCGAAGCCGATGATGCGCTCGCTTCCGCCGCGCATCTCGCGTCGAAGGACAAAAAGGTTCAGAAAGTCGCGATCTGGACGCCCGACAAGGATCTGGCGCAATGCGTGCGAGATACGCGCGTGGTGCAGATCGACGGCCGACGCAAAATCATTCGCGATGCGGCTGGGATCCGCGAAAAGTTCGGCGTCGATCCGCCGCTCATTCCGGACCTGCTCGCGCTCGTGGGCGATGCGGCCGACGGCTACCCCGGCATCCCTGGAATCGGCGCCAAGACCGCCGCCCAGCTTTTGAATCGCTACGGTCCGATCGAAAACTTCCCGCCGGACATTCTCGGCGAACAGCGCGAGCTCGCACTGCTCTTCAAGAAACTCGCAACGCTGCGCACCGATGCGCCGCTCTTCAAAAAGGTCGAGACGCTGCGCTGGCGCGGTGCGACGCCGGCATTCGCGGCCTGGGCGGATCGGATGGAGGCGCCGCGGCTGCTCGAGCGATGCGAGAAGGCGGCGGCTGAGATGGCTTCGGGAACTATGCCTTAATAAACGCGAGCAGATCGTCGTTGATCGTTGCCGCCTCCGTCGTGGGCATGCCATGCGGAAAGCCCTTGTAGGTTTTTAGCGTGCCATGCTGCAGCAGCCTGGCCGAGAGCGGCGCGGAATCGGCATAAGGCACGATCTGGTCGTCATCGCCATGCATCACCAGAACCGGCACCGTGATCTTCTTTAGATCTTCCGTGAAATCGGTCTGGGAGAAGGCCACGATGCCGTCGTAGTGCGCCTTGGCGCCTCCCATCATGCCCTGGCGCCACCAATTCCAGATCACGGCTTCTGAGGGTTTCGCCCCGGGCCGGTTGTAACCGTAGAACGGTCCCGCCGGCAGATCGTAATAGAATCCGGCTCGACTGGCGGCGAGCTGCGCCTGCAGCCCGTCAAACACCTCCTTCGGCAGTCCGCCCGGATTGGCCGCCGTCTTCACCATCAGCGGCGGCACGGCGCTGATGATCGCCGCTTTCGCCACCCGGCTTTCGCCGTGGCGCGCCAGGTAGTGCACCACTTCGCCGCCGCCGGTCGAGTGGCCGACGTGCACCGCCTCCTTGAGATCGAGATGTGCGGTCAACACCGCCAGGTCGTCGGCGTAATGATCCATGTCATGGCCGCCATCGGTCTGGGTGGAACGGCCGTGGCCGCGCCGGTCGTGGGCGACGACGCGATAGCCCTGCTTGAGGAAGAACAGCATCTGGGCGTCCCAATCATCGGCCGAGAGCGGCCAGCCGTGGCTGAAAACGATCGGCTGTCCGCCGCCCCAGTCCTTGTAATAGATATCGATGTTGGCTCCGTTTTCTTCACCGACCGTGACGTATGGCATAAGTTCCTTTCTGTTGATTCCGAGACATCAAGACCGGGAAAACCGGCCATGTTTCCTCACTGTTGTCCAGGCAAACGCCGAGGTTCAAGACCTGCGGAATGTCGTCATCCAGCCGGAAACTGGCCACGCGGAATTGGCAGTCGAGGCGGCTACGTGGCGAGCTGACCCCGCATTTCGGCGGCGTATTGGTCGGCGTTCAGGCCGGCGAGGAGATGGCAGGTGCGATCCGGGAAGCCGGACGACCGCGGCGATGCCGCCGGCCTTAAGCGCCTCTTCGCGGATTTGCTGGTCGTCGCGCAGGACAAGGCGGAGACGGGTCTCGGCACAGGCGTCGACGCGGACAATGTTCGCCTTGCCGCCGAGGGCGGCGATCCAGCCGGCGGCTTTGCGGGCGGCGTCGGGATCGCGCAGGTGCGACGCGAGGCCGGGAGCGGGCGGCGCGGTCTGCACCGGGGAGGCTTCCTCGATCTCGTCGGCCTCGGGGCCGGCGGTCTTGAGGTATTCCTGGATCTCCGTTTTCAAATTCTCGCTCCGCGTGCCGAAGATGGCTTGCAGACCGTCGCCGACCACCACCACGCCGGCCGCGCCAAGCGCCTTGAGTTTGTCGGGATTCGCCTTGCTGATATCGGCGAGCTTGACCCGGAGGCGGGTGATGCAGGCATCGAGGCTGGTGATGTTCGAGCGCCCGCCGAAGGCGCGCACGAGCTGGAGCGCGAATTGGTCGCCGGACACGTCGCGCGCGCGGATCGCGCCTTCCTCCTCCACTTCGCGGCCGGGCGTGAGCAGTTTGAAGCGGCGGATGGCGAACGTAAACACGCCATAGTAGACCGCAGCCCAGATCGGCCCGATTACGAGCAGCCAGAGCGCGTGGGAGGATTTTGGGAAGAGGACAACGTAATCGATGAGGCCGTGCGAGAAGGTGAAGCCGTGCTTGATGCCGAGCACGACGCAGAGGAAATAAGCGACGCCGGCGAGGAGCGCGTGGATGACATAGAGCAACGGCGCGACGAAGAGGAAGGCGAACTCGATCGGCTCCGTGATGCCGGTGAGGAACGCCGTCAGCGCCGCGGAAACCATGATGCCGCCGACCTTGGCGCGCTGCTCCGGACGCGCCGCCCGCCACATCGCCAGAGCGGCCGCGGGCAGGCCCCACATCTTGAAAAGATAACCGCCGGTCATGTTGCCGGCGGTGGGATCGCCGGAGATGAAGCGCGCGATCTCGCCGTGCACGACCGTGCCGGTAACGGGATCGGTGTAATCACCCGCCTGGAAGAAAAACGGCACATTCCAGACGTGGTGCAGGCCGAAGGGAATGAGCGCGCGCTCGACGACGCCGTAGATGGTGAAGGCGAGCGCCGGCCGCCCGTGCACCGCCCAATGCGAGAAGGCCTCGATGCCGGCGCCGATCGGCGGCCAGATGAAGCTAAGGAGCGCGCCCGCCAGGATGACGAGGAAGGCGGTGATGATCGGCACGGAACGTTTGCCGGCGAAGAAACCGAGGTAGCTCGGGAGTTGGATGCGATAGAAGCGGTTGAACGCCCAGGCCGCGATCAAGCCCACGAGGATGCCGCCGAAGACGCCGGTCTCGATCGAGGGAATGCCCATGATCGTGGTCGTCTCGATGCCGCGCAGCTTGGCGCAGACGCCCATGGCAGCGAGGAAGACGACAAACCCGACCGTGCCCGCGAGCGCGGAGACGCCGTCGTTATCGGTCAGCCCGATCGCGACGCCGATGGCGAAGAGCAGCGGCAGGTTGGCGAAGATGGCGTTCCCGGACGCGGCCATGACCTGCGAGACGATCTCGGGCAGCCAGGTGAAATTCGCGCTGCCGACCCCGAGAAGAATGCCGGCGACGGGAAGCACCGACACCGGCAGCATCATGCACTTGCCGATTTTCTGGAGGAGCGAGAAGGCGTTCTGGAAGGAAGACATGGCGGGAATCAGGGTTCTTGCAATCCGGCGACGAGGGCGCGCACGCGCGGTGGCGGAATCGGCGGCGAGCGCTTTCCGTGCGAGGGCCTGGCAATCCGCAAACCGCAGCCCGCGAATCTGGCCTTTGATCGCCGGGATCGCCGGGAGGCTGATGCTTAATTCATCGACGCCGAGGCCGATAAGAATCGGCACGCCGTGGACGTCGCTCGCGATGCCGCCACAGACGCCGACCCAGCGACCGGCGGCGTGACCGGCCTCGACCGTCTGCGCAATGAGCTGGAGGACGGCGGGGCTGAGGCCATCGATGAGGGGCGCGAGCTTCGGATGGCCGCGATCCATCGCGAGCGTGTATTGCGTGAGGTCATTGGTGCCGATCGAGAAGAAGTCCACTTCGTGCGCAAATTGCGCCGCCATCACGGCCACGGCCGGCACTTCCACCATGATGCCGATGGGAATGGGCGCTATGCCGAGCCGCGTGCCCTCTTCCTGCAGGATGGCCTTCACGTCGCGCAACTCCTGCAGTGACGAGATCATGGGAAACATCACGCTCACGCGCCCGAAGGCCGAGGCGCGCAAAACGGCGCGAAGTTGGAGGCGCAGGATTTCCGGGCGATCCAGCCCCACGCGCACGCCGCGTTCGCCGAGGAATGGATTGTCCTCCTTCGGAATCGGGAGGTAGGCGAGCGGCTTGTCGCCGCCCACGTCGAGGGTGCGAATGATGAGCGGACGGTCGTTGCCCAGCGCCTGCGCGATCGCCTTGTAGGCTTCGAATTGCTCCTCCTCGCTCGGTGCGCTGGTGCGTTCCATGAAGAGGAACTCGGAGCGGAGCAGGCCCACACCTTCGCCGCCGAGGCCGAGGATCTGCATCGCATCCTTCAGGCCGCCGATGTTCGCCACCACCTCGAGGCGCTTCCCATCCGCGGTGATGGCGGGTTCCTGGGCATGCGCGAGATCTTCGCGCCGCTGCTGCTCGGCGCGCTCCTGCGCGCCGCGGATGCGGGTGATTTCCTCCGGCGAAGGATGAAGGCGGAGCGTGCCGCGGGCGCCATCGAGCACGACGGCGGTTCCGTTCGGGATGTCGAGCGCCGCGGGTTCGAGGCCGGCGAGCGCGGGCAGGCCTAACGAACGCGCCAGGATGGCCCCGTGCGAAGTGGCGCCGCCCCGCGTGGTGCAAAAGCCCATCACGCGGGTGCGATCGAGCGCGGCCGTGTCGGACGGCGCCAGATCCTCCGCGATCAGGATCGTGTTCGGCGGGTATTCCGGTGCTTTGATTTCCTGGCCGGTGAGAATCGTGAGCACGCGCAGGCCGACATCGCGGAGATCGTTCGCGCGCTGCGCGAGCAGTGGATTGCGCAAGGCCGCGAGGCGATCCGCGTGGGTCGTGATCGCCTTTTTCCAGCCGAACGCGGCGCTCTTCCCTTTCGCAATCGCGGAGTCGACGATCTCGAGCAGGTCCGGATCTTCGATCAACTCCTCGTGGGCGGCGAAAATCGCGGCCTTCGCCGGATCCGCCGTCAACTGCAGCTGCGCGCGGAGCGCGGCGAGTTGTCCCTTGGCCTTTTCGATGGCGGCGGAAAGCTGCCGGCGCTCGGTCTCGAGGCCCGCTCCTTCCTCTGTCACCTCGATCGTGTCGCGATGCACCTGGTAGACCTGGCCGACGGCGAGCCCGGGGGAACACGGCACACCGAGCAGCAGATTCGCGTCGGTCGAGCGTCGCCGCGGCGCGGGCGCGGATTCCGGCGAGACGGTCGTCGTCGCCGGCGCGGGCGCGGGTTGGCAGCCTTCGTCGCCGAGACCCTGCGGCGATGATGGGCGCAATCTTGTCGATCGCGGCGCGCGCATCCGATCCGCTTGCAATCAGATGGACCGCGGCCCCGCTGCGCACATCCAGCGCCATGATCGCGGTGATGCTGCGGGCATTTACCTGCTGGTCGAGGAGTTGGAGCTTGATCGTGGAACGGAAGCTCTTCGCCAGATTCGCCAGCACCGCCGCCGGGCGCGCATGCAGACCGGTCGGGTTCGGAATGACGATCGCATCCGAGATGATTGTTTGCGCCGCCGCCACCGCGGCGGTTTGCTCTTCGGCGGCAAACGCCACGCTAAATAATGCATCCCGGCCCGCGACCACCTGACCGCTGGCGCGGTTCCATTCCGTCGCGCGGTCGCTGTTTGTGATGACGATTTGCGTGAGCAGGCTCTTCGCGTGCGTTGCCAGGAAATCGAGATCAAATGCGATCAGCGGCCGCGCCGGCGCGCACCTGGTCGCCGGCCTGGACGGCCGGATGAAAGCCCTCGCCCTTCAGCTTCACGGTATCGATGCCGATGTGCAGCAGGATCTCCGCGCCTTCCGCGGTGCGCAGAGTGATCGCGTGCCCCGCCGCGTGCAGTGACATCACTTCCGCATCACACGGCGCGACCAACAACGCATCGGTCGGATCGATCGAGAGGCCGTCGCCGACCATCTTCTGCGCGAAGACCGGATCGGGAATGCGCTCGAGAGGCCAGACTACACCGGAAAGCGGCGCGGAGAGAACCAGCACGCCGTCATTCATTTAACGTACGGGGAACTGACCGGCGGCGCCGGCTTGGGCCGGAAGAAATAGCTGACGACAAAGTTCACCTGGAACTCTTTCGGTCCGCCATCGAAGTCGCGTTTAGCCGAAAGGGAGAAGACGAGCGGGACGTGCTCCAGTTCCTTGGCGACGAAAATCTTCCCGCGGTGCGTATCGACATCGTTCTCGAAGTCGGCCTTGTTCTCGTAGCCCGCGCCGATGGCCCACTTGTGTGGCAGCGTGACAGTGAAGGGGGCAAATATTTCGAGGAAATTGATGTCGCCGTCGTATTCCGTGCTGAGTGACTGGTTGTATTCGAACGAAGGGCTGAACGTGAGCCATGGCGCGATGTCCCAGCCGAAGGCAACGAACTCCTGAATTCGCCATGCGTTATCGCTCAGCTCGCTCCGACCGGTCGGGGCCGCCAGGTCCACGCCGCCGCCGATCCGGAAGGTCTTACTCAGACGTGCGGCCGCACCGGCGGCGATCTTGACGTCACCCAAACCGCCGATGTCCGGCAAATCACCGCCGAGGCGATACTTCACGGGCGCAACTTCAGCCGCACCGCCCAGTCGGCGTTCGCTGAGAGACGCCACGCCCATTGGCCGCTCAACGTGTCCTCGAATACGTTGCTCCCATCCTCGAAGCGATTCCATTCGTGCTCGAATGAAACGCGCCGACCCAGGATTGTCGGATCGTTCAGCTCCTTGAGGTCAGCATCCAGCGTTTGAGTGGTCGCGAGGGGATCGTCGGCGGCATTCGAATTGGAAACCATCAGCCCGGCGACCATGCCCCACGCCAGGAGGTGGAGTCGCTTCCTGTAACCGGTCAGCTTGGCCGCAAAGTTGTGCTTGGTGAGAGGTCGCATGGAAATGACCGTGCGCCTGCCGGCTGGCGCTGAATATTGGACCTTCGTCCTACTCGTTGGCATGCCGTTTGGTGATAACCGGCTATCCGAGAAATTGCACGCGGCCTGTTTCGATTTCGTAGATCGCGCCGACGAGCTTCACGCTTCCGTCGGCCTGTCGTTCGCGGCCCTCGGGCGTCTCGAGAATCTGGCGCATGCTCCAGCGGACGTTGGCTTCGACGGCCTGGGCGAGCATCGTATTGGGGTCGAGCTGCGTATCGAGATCGGCGAGTCCGGGCAGGATGCCATCAACGAGAATCTGAATCCGCGAGAGCTGCTGCTTGCCGTGCAGGCGCGTGCCGATCGCCGCGGAGACCGCGCCGCAACCCGTGTGGCCGAGCACGACGAAGAGCGGCGTGTGCAGATGGCGTCCCGCGTATTGCAGGCTCCCCGCGACTTCCGGCGACATGACGTTTCCCGCGACGCGGATGATGAAAAGCTCGCCCAAGCCGGCGTCGAAAATCAACTCCGGCGGCACCCTCGAATCGCTACAGGCCAGGATGGTCGCGTAGGGCTGCTGGCCCTTGGCGAGATCGGCGAGGATTTCCTTTTGCACCGTGGGAAATCTCGCGGTGCCGGCGAGGAAGCGTTCGTTCCCGGCTTCGAGGCGCAGCAGTGCTTCGTCTGCGGAGAGTGTGGATTCGGTGTTCGAACTCATATTTGGTAGTGCGGTGTTGCTGTCTGGTCGCGGCGGTGACAATGCAGGCTCATTAGGGGCTTCCTGGGATTGTCGATTGCGGTTTCTGCAAGATCCATTGTCTTGCCGCATCGGCTGCTGACGCTGGGAAGTGCTTGATCTCCGCTGAAACGAAATGCGTCACCAAGTGCTCGGCGATGTTTCCCAGCGCGGAGTCGGTCACGAGCGCGATCTTTCGGATATGCTTGTGATGATCTTTCACAAAGCGCAGGTGCGCGGCCATGGCGCCAAACGATGACCAGCCGGGAAAGCCCGGGGTTTCGACGATGAGGCCCGCGAGATCGCCTGTTCCGGCGATGAAGGGATCAACGGCCTTCGCGAGTTGCTCGAAGTCCGCCTGTTCCAGCGAAGACTTTGGCTGGATGTGCAGAATCGCGCTGGATGTGTCGAGGGAGTGTTCGATCATGGCTCTGGGGACTCAGAAGGAAGAGGTTGATCTGCGGTGAATCATGCTTTCGACGCCGCGGCTTTCACCTCGGCGCTGTCGCCGGCGGCGTAGATATCAAAGTTCTTTTTGGAGAGGCCGGCGAGCTTTTTCGCGGTGGCGATGGAGCGCGAAGAGCCATAAACCAGCTCCGCCAGTTTCTCCCCGATCCGACAGGGTCCTCATCACTGCCCCTACGCCTCAACCGACCGCGCACGCGCAACATGACCACATGATTCCAGGTTCCCACCCCTTTCAATGACATCGTTCAGAATCGGCTAGTTTTCACGAATCAACTCAACCTCTTCATGTCTCGCCATAACCACAGGAACATGTTCAACCACAACGTTGTCCGCATCTAATCCGTAAGCAACATCATCGCTGATACTGAACCAACGCCGCAAAATGTAGTAGCTACGCATGATGAAATTTTCCTTCGCGGGCAAGGCATTTTCATAACTCAAAAATGAACTGAACAATACAAAGCGAATATCGCCGCGAATATTGTACTGTTTTAACGCCGGATGCCGGCTTGTCATCTCGACTTCGTTGTTTTTCACCATTTCCTCCAATACCATTTCAAAGAAATAACTGATTCGCGGCTCGATGCGGAATCCCAGTGTAAATGTAATAAAATAAACGTCCTCCTTGGCGATTGTTTCAACGTGATATTTGGTCGTGAACGGATGGTCGTCCGTTTTTACGTGCACAAACCAGAATATATCGGAACGCTTCGGGGACTTTTCCAAAATAGATTTAATTATTTCACGCTCCAGTTTTTTATAAGAATCGGATCCCGTTAAATACACCAGGTGCGTGGCATACTGCGGAATGGTCCGGTCGTTGCTTAATTTTTTCAGAGTTCCGTAAAACTCATCGGTCTTTTCCCACACCGTCAATTTTTTTCGCAGCGCTCTGCCCTTATGCCAAATCCACATTATCCCAAAAAGGGAAAATCCCCCCAGGAATGTAACGTAGCCGCCGTGCAGGAATTTTTCCAAATTTGCTATCAAGAATGCCGTCTCCACTGCCGTAAACGAGCCGGTTAAACCATACACCGCAATGGGATGAAGCTGCCGTGACTTTAGAAAGATAAACAACAGCGAGGTTGTCATCATCATCGTTAAACAAACGGAAAGCCCATAAGCGGCTTCCATATATTTTGATTCTTTGAAATATAAAACGATGAAAATACAGCCAAACATCAGCAGCCAGTTGACCTGCGGAACATAGAGTTGACCTTTGAAATTGGTCGGATAGACGATGTGCTGCCGCGACCAGAAAGAAAGCCGGATGGCCTCGCCAATAAGCGTAAAACTGCCGGAAATTAAGGCTTGTGAGGCAATGATCGCCGCCAGTGTTGCAATCCCAATCGCCACCGGCAGAATAGCCGGCGGGACAATTCCGTAAAAAGGCGTGGTGCCTTCCAGTTGAGTTCCCTGTTTACTGATAAGCCAGGCGGTTTGCCCAGCGTAATTCAATAACAAACAGGTTTTGACGTAGATCCAGCTGATTCTGATATTTGAGCGTCCGGCGTGTCCCAGATCGGAATACAAAGCCTCCGCTCCGGTTGTGCAGAGGAAAACTGCCCCGAGCAGCCAAAACCCCTGGGGATATTCGGCAAGGAGTTGATAGGCATAGTAAGGATTCAGGGCTTTCAGGACCGATACATCCTGCGCGAAAGACATTAAACCCATCACGGCAATGAAAGTGAACCAGATCATCATTACCGGGCCGAATAACTTTCCAATTTTTTGTGTTCCGAATTGCTGGGCGACAAAAATCATCACCAAAATCGCGATGACAATTGGAATTGTCGGCAAATCAGCCGAGTAAATCCTCAAGACCTTCCACCGCAGCGGAAACCGAAATCGGCGGCGTAATAATTCCTTCGGCCAGGATAAAACTTCCGCCCAGCATTGCCGGCAAGAGAATCCATTTGCCTGCATGTTGCCGCACCAAAGTATAGAGGGAGAAAACTCCGCCTTCACCATTGTTGTCGGCACTTAGCACAAACAAGACGTATTTTAGAGTAGTCTGTAAGGTAAGGGTCCAGAAAACAGCTGAAAGTCCTCCCAGGACCAGCATCGGTTCAATTTCCCGACTTCCGACTATCGCTGAAAAGACATAAAGCGGCGAAGTTCCGATGTCGCCAAAAACAATGCCGAGTGCAATTAAGAGTCCCGCAGAAGTAACTTTATGAATGTGTTGATGATTGTTCGCGTGTTCCATTGTTTCAGATTTAGGATTGGAATCGTTTGCGCATTCTGCGTCTCATGCGGATGGCCCGGTGGTCATGCTTACGGGCTTCGCCATCATCGCCGTGCCCACTGGCATCTTGACCTACCGAATTCGGGCGCGAACTGCACGCCGCGGGCGTTTCGCCACCGCTGCAGGAAATGCGGCTGGGAAGATCACGACTCGCGCGCCCGCCACTGCCCAGCTATGCGGCGTGAAGCTTGAGTAGCGGCCCGCGAGCACCCGTTCTAAAGCATCCACTCGATCGGCAGCCAGCTCAGCACCTGCACCTTGATGCGCTTCCGCAGGCTGGCCGCGGGCTCGGACGTGTAACGCACTTCCTGTGTCGCCCTCGTGCGTCACCCACACGAGGCGGCGTCCATCGAGTTCCACGCGATACGCGGTGTGGGCGAGATCGCTCTCGCTTTCCTCGGGGAGTCGCTTGGCCAGGGGCGGGCATTCGAAGACCACGCCCATCTCGGTGTTCAGCCGGCTCGAGCGGGGATCGAGATTGTAGGAGCCGACGAAACCGATCCCGCGGTCGAAGGCGAACGCCTTGGCGTGCAGGCTCGACCCAGCGCCCATCGACCCACCGGAGGCCATTGACCTGAACCAGCCGCCGCCCGACCGCCGGCGCCGGCTGCTCGCGGTCGGCTTGATTTCGTAAAGTTCGACACCTGCTTCGAGCAATGCCCTGCGGTAACGCCGGTAACCCGAATGAACCGACACGGAGTTCGTGGAGGCCAGCGAATTGGTGATCACGACCACGCGCGCTCCGCGCTGGCGCGCACCGGCCAGCAAGGCCACGCCATTCTTCCCGGCAACGAAGTAAGGCGTCACGAGGAACAGCTCACCTTCCGTCTTGTCGACGAGTTCGCGCAGCTTGGGCGCGAGGTGCGTCTCGTCCTTCGTGGAACAGGTGAGCACCTTTTCGGGATGATCGTTTACGATCATGGCCCGGCTCCAGAACCAGGTCACCGCGCCGTCCTGGAATTGCCGGGCGAACTCGCTGTCGCGCACAGTATCCGCATACTCGGACTGCACCGCGGTGGTGTAATGCTCGATGAGTCCTGCACGCTTCACCGCGAACTCTTCGGACGTCGTCGTCTGTGGCGAAAGCCTGGAGATCGGCACCGCGGTCCGATGGGTCCAGTAAAGCTCGAAGGCGTCGGAAACTTCGCCGACCACCGGCCCGATGACCGCCAGATCGAGATCGGCGTGATTGTACGCGTCACTCGCCCCGAAATATTCGTTTCCGATATTGCGGCCGCCGACGATCGCGACCTGCCCGTCCGCGATGAATGACTTGTTGTGCATCCGCCGGTTGGTGCGGCGGAAGTCGGCGACGATGCCGAGCATGCGGAGCGAACGGATCGCGATGGGATTGAACATCCGCACCTCGATGTTGGGATGACTGTCGATGGCGAGCAGCACGGCGTCGGAAGGAGCCGTGCCGAAATCGTCGAGCAGCATCCGCACCTTCACCCCGCGGTCGGCCGCGCGGAACAAGCGCTCGAGCAGAACCCTGCCCACCATGTCCTTGCTCCAGATGAAATACTGCACATCGAGACTGCACTCCGCCGCATCCGCGAGGACGAGCCGCGCGGCCAGGGCATCCCGCCCGTCCGCGAGCGCATGCAGACCCGACTGGCCCGGATGCGCCGCGACGTGCGGCCCCACTGCCGCCGCCAACGTGGTGCTACCGGGATCGCTGGTCTGTTTCATAGCTGTGGAGAATGTGCGCTCGCCGCTGCCCTCTCCCGCGGGCAACGCCGAAGCAGCGGTCACGCCTTCGGCGCTGCGGCTTTCACCTCGGCGCTGGCGCCGGGGGCGTAGGTCTCGAAGTTCTTGTTGAAGAGGCCGGCGAGCTTTTTCGCGGTGGCGTCGTAGGCGGATTTGTCGGCCCAGGCGTTGCGCGGGATGAGGATTTCCGAGGGCACGTTCGGGCACTCGGCGACGACATCGAAGCCGAAGACCGGATCCTTCTCGCGTCTTCGACTTGGCGAGCGCGCCGTCGTGGATCGCGTCGATGATCGCGCGCGTGTTTTTGAGGCTGATGCGTTTGCCGACGCCTGGCCCTCCGCCGCCCCAGCCGGTGTTCACGAGCCAGACGCGCGCGTTGTGCTTCGTCATCTTCTCCGCGAGCAGTTCGGCGTATTTGCTCGGATGCCAGACGAGGAACGGTCCGCCGAAGCACGGCGAGAACGTGGTCTGCGGTTCGGTCACGCCCATCTCGGTGCCGGCGACCTTCGCCGTGTAGCCGCTGATGAAGTGATACATCGCGTGCGCCGGAGAGAGCGCGCTGACCGGCGGCAGCACGCCGAAGGCATCGCACGTGAGAAAGATCACGTCGGTCGGATGGCCGGCGATGCACGGGATCTTCGCGTTGGCAATGAACTCGATCGGATACGCGCCGCGTGTGTTCAGCGTGATGCTTGTGTCGGTGTAGTCCACGCCGCGGTCCTCATCGAGCACCACGTTTTCGAGCACCGCGCCGAAGCGCAGCGCCTGGAAAATGTCCGGCTCGCTCTCGGACGTGAGGTTGATCGCCTTCGCGTAGCAGCCGCCTTCGATATTGAAGATGCCGTCGTCGCTCCAGCAGTGCTCGTCGTCGCCGATGAGATGACGCTTCGGATCGGCGGAGAGCGTGGTCTTGCCGGTGCCGCTGAGACCGAAGAGGAGCGAGGACGCGCCGGTGTTTTTGTCCGCCGTGGCGGAGCAATGCATCGAGAGCAAGCCGCGTTTCGGCGCGAAGTAATTCGCCACTGTGAAGACGCCTTTCTTCATCTCCCCGGCGTATTCGGTGCCGAGGATGATGAGCTGCTTATCCTCGATGCTGAGGTCGATGCTCGTGGTCGAGCCCATGCCGGTCGTGAGCTTGTTCGCGGGAAAGGCGCCGCCGTTGATGATGACGAAATCGGGCGCGCCGAAGCTGGCCAGCTCCTCCTTCGTCGGTCGGATCAGCATCGTGTGCATGAAGAGCGCATGATACGGGCGCGAGCAGATGACGCGGACCTTGATGCGGTAGTTCGGATCCCAGCCGGCGAAGCCGTCGAAGCAATAGAGCCGCTCGCGGGTGTTCAGGTAATCGAGGGCGCGCTGGCGATTGATCTGAAAGGTGCGCTCGTCGCACGGGATGTTGACCGAGCCCCACCAGATGTCGCTTTTCGACTCCGCCCGCTCGACCACGCGTTTGTCTTTCGGCGAGCGCCCGGTCTTGACGCCGGAGTAGGCCACGAGCGCGCCGTTCTCCGCGATGCTCGCGTCCTTTTCGAATCGAATCGCGTGTTCGTAGAGAGAGCTTGGTGGGAGGTTGTGATGGATTTCTGAGACGGTGAGTCCGTGCGCAGTCAGATCGAAAGACATATTTGCGTTCATGGTTTGCCCTAGAATCGCCGGAAATCCCGCGGGCGGGTATCAGACCAAAGGCCAATGCGACAACGCGGTGAGCCCGCGGTTACTTCGGCATGCGCGCGGTCAGGGCCCGCGTCCGACGGAGAGCGCGGACGCTCACCCGCGGTCGGCTTGGCCGGGAACTCGCACCCGAGGTGAGAGATGAACGCCGAGGCGCTCTCGGCGAAAACGCTCTCCGCGATCGCGATCCCCACGTACTGCAACGTGGCCCGGCGGTGCTCGATCAGCAGCAGCAGTTCATCGTCCTGCGATCTCCAGCGACTCGCGCTCCGCTCATAGCAGAGACGGGTGGCGAGAAAACTCAGGTCATGCACGCGCCCCAGCAGCTCGCCGAGGTGCGCCAGCTTCTCGACCGTGACATCGAGGGCCGCCGGATGGAGCGGCCGGATGATACGCGCCTCATACCCCAGCCATTTCACCTGCTTGCGCAGTTGGTGGACGTTGGCGGCCGTCGGCTCTGCGTGGACGAGCGCGAGCGCCTTCCGGCCGCGTTTGTAGGTGCGCTGCACGGCGCGGCGAAGTTGGGCTGGCTCGTAGTGATCGATCTTCCACTGCTCGACCGTGGCATGGGCGCTCTCCAGCAGCGGGATCGCCCGCGTTTCCCAGCCGGCAAAGGCAACCGTGAATCGCTCCAGCTCCGCCGCCATCAGGCGCTCGATTTTTGCAAACGACCCATTCCGCCCATGTCTCGCTTCCTTGAGTTCGCGCAGCGTCTGCAGCCGCACTTCGGCGTCGCGAATCTGCGCGGTGAGCCGGCCGACATCGCGCAAGCGCCGATCCTGCTGGCGAAACCCGGCCGTGTGGCCACGCGCGAGCCGGAGGACGGCCCGTGCTTTTTTCAGATGTTTGCGCAAGGCGTGCACGCGGGTGTCGGGCGACGCGGTGCCGCCGCGCGCGACGGTCAACGCGCGCTTGATCTGTCCGCAAAAAATGCGGGAGAGGTTTTTGCCGATGGGGTGCCGGGGCCGGATTTCGTATTGCATAGCCGACGTTTCGTTTTGAGAGGTCAAATCAACCACGAACACCGCCCGCTGTCCCTGATTTTGCGAATAATGGCCGGTGCCGCGCCCGGCTGGGGAGAGTGGGGCGTTTGACCCGAGATTTCCGTCACCGATGGCACCCTGGGCTTGGGAAATTAAGCAGTGGGACCAAGGTCCTATATTGCGGTGGCCGCGTGGGCGCAGATACTCCGGACACTAACACGAGGCAATACCTATGAAGTTAAGACGTTCTCAACTCCGGTTCCGCGGGAATTCATCCGATCGCATCGTTGCCCTTCTCTGTGGCGGTGGGCTGATTTTGTTAAACCCATCCGTGATGCTGGCCCAGACCCCGCAGGCGCCACCCGCGCAGCCCGCGGCCCAGAATCAGCAGGCGCAGTCGCCGGTCATGACGACCACGACAACCGGCTCGGACGCAGACTTGGCCGCTCCGAAGATTCCCGACGACCAGTTGGATTCTCTGGTGGCGCCGATCGCTCTGTATCCCGATACGCTCCTCGCGCAAACGCTTGCCGCCTCCACCTACCCGCTTGAGGTGATCCAGCTGCAGCAGTGGCTGCAGCAGAACAAGAGTCTCAAGGGCAAGGCGCTGGCCGACGCGGTCGCGAAGCAACCGTGGGACCCGAGCGTGCAATCGATGGCTGGCATTCCGGATGCGCTGCAGCGGATGGCCGGCAACATCCAGTGGACGACCGAGCTGGGGAATGCCTTTCTCGCCCAACAGCAGGACGTGTTCGCCGCGATCCAGCGCATGCGAGGCAAGGCGCAGGGCAACGGAGCTCTGAAGACCAGCCAGGAGCAAACCGTGCAAACACAGACGGTCGAGGGAGGCAAGGAGGTCATCGTGATCGAGCAGCCGAATCCGGACGTCGTCTATGTTCCGTCGTATGACCCCATGGTCGTTTACGGGGCGCCCTCCTACCCGTATTACCCCTACACCTATCCAGGATACATCCCGGGGGCGGGACTCGTTTTGGGCGCCGGCATCATCGCGGGCGGCATCTGGGCGGGCAACAACTGGGGAAATTGCAATTGGGGCGGCGGCGATATCAACATCAACAACAACAACAATTTCAACCGGAACAACATCAACTCCGGGAACATTAACCGCGGCCAGGGAGGGAATAACTGGCAGCACAATCCGACCCACCGGGGCAACGCGCCTTATGGCGATCGCGGAACCGCGAATAAATATGGCGGCGGCGCGCGGGGCCCTGGCGGCGTAGGCGGTGCCGGGCGTCCTGGCGGCGCAGGTGGGGTTGGCGGTGTTGGCGGTGTTGGCGGTGTTGGCGGAGCCGGCCGTCCCGGAGGCGTGGTGGTGTCGGCGGAGCGGGCCGTCCCGGGGGCGCTGGTGGAGTCGGGGGGAGCGGGCCGCCCGGGAGGCGCTGGCGGAGTCGGAGGGGTTGGTGGAGCTGGCGGCGCTGGTCGTCCCGGAGGCGCCGGGGGAGTTGGAAAGCCCGGAGGGGCTGGTGGAGTCGGCGGCGCTGGAAATCGCCCGGGCGGTGGGGCGAGTGCCGGAAGCCGCCCAAGTGGTGGCGGCGCTCGCGCCCGAGTACCAAGTCAGCCAGCCGTCCATCGGGCGGCGGTGGTAATAAGAGTTGGGAATCAGAGCGTCGGCGGCGGACGGAGTGGTGGCGGTGGCAGCGCCTTTGGCGGCGCATCGCATGGAGGCTCAGCCCGGGCCAGCAGCAGTCGGGGTGGCAGCAGCATGGGCAGCCGTGGTGGTGGTGGCGGCGGCCGTGGCGGCGGTGGTGGCGGCGGGGGACGAGGAGGAGGCGGCGGCGGAGGGCGCCGGAGATAACTGAATTTTTCGAGGAGGAACCAAAGCAATGAAACCAAAAATGAATAACGGGGTTTGGCTGAGAATCTTCGGGATCGCGTCCACGATCATGCTGTCGTGCGTGATCGTGAGCGGGGCGGCGCCGGCGACGAAAAGCCCGGCCCCAGCCGCCGCGACAAAACAAAAGGAATTCAACACCCCCGAGGAAGCGGCCGACGAACTGGTCAAGGCAGCGGAGTCATTTGATCTCGCGGCTCTGAGCGAAATCCTTGGGTCCGAGAGCAAGGATGTGCTGACCTCGGAAGACACGGTGGCGGACAAGAACCGCGCGATCGCCTTTGCCGCCAAGGCGAAGGAAAAGAACTCGGTCGGAATGGATGCCAAGAATCCAAACCGCGCCATTCTCACGGTCGGCAACGACGAGTTCCCACTCCCGATTCCGATCGTCAAGAACAAGGGGAAATGGACCTTCGATATGAAAACCGGCCGCGAGGAGATCCTGAATCGCCGGATCGGGACGAACGAATTGGACGCGATCGCCATCTGCCGCGGATTCGTCGATGCGCAGGCAGAATATTCCCAATCCAAGCATGACGACTCGAAGGTGGCCCAGTATGCGCAGCGGGTCGTAAGCACAGCTGGGAAACAGGACGGGCTGGCTTGGAAGAACGCCGATGGAACCTGGGGCGGTCCCGTCGGCGAAAACGTCGCGAAGGCGCTGGAGCAAGGCTACTCGAAACAGGCCCAGCCTTTTCACGGCTACTTCTTCAAGGTGCTAAAAAAACAGGGGGCGAATGCTCCGGGAGGGGCGATGGATTTCGTAGTGGAGGGAGCAATGATTGGTGGGTTCGGTCTGGTAGCCGCACCGGCGCAATATCGCGTCACCGGAGTGAAATCGTTCATGGTGGGAGGTAATGGCGTCGTCTACGAAAAGGACCTGGGGCCGGATACGTTAAAGACCTTCGAGGCCATCGACAGCTACAATCCGGACAAGACCTGGACGGCGACCGAAGACAGTTGGCCGGAAGAGGAAGACGAAGAAGCGCCAGCGCCAGAATAAGGTCCCGGTTCCGCGCCATTCCCACCCATTGAGCTCTCGGCCATCGCCGGTGCGGTCCGCGTTCACGCGGACCGGCCATCTCCTCATCGCAGTCACATTCGGTTGTGGTGCGACAATCTCGTGCCTGGCCCAGGAGCTGGCACCGTCTCCGGCTGATCTGGCGACTCCCGCCTTCGAAGAGCTGCCGGAGTTGCAGGCCAGTGAAATTTTGAAGCCGGAGGTTTTGAAGGGGCCATATCACACGGTGCGCGAACCCGTGCCGACGTTCTCCGGCATGAACCAGTTCGTCGTGGACTCGGAGTTCGGCGTCTTCCCAGCAGAAGGCAACGAAATGGTCCTCCGCCGCGTAAAGGAGGTCTATGCGATTGCGCAGCTCAAGGATGTTTCCCGCACGGACCAATTCAAGGACTCGCTGGTCGCGGCGGCGAAAAGTCCGCTGAATGCGGCCAAGAACATCGTCAAGGACCCGGTCCAGGCGGTGTCGAATGTGCCGAAAGGCGTCATGAAATTCATGAGTCGGGCGGGCAACACCGTCAAAAACATCGGGAAGAAGGAATCTGGATCGGAGGCCGACGGGAGTAAGATGGAGCAGGTCATCGGCTACTCGGGTAAGAAGCGCAAGATCGCTGTCAGCATGGGGATCGACCCCTACAGCAGCAACGCCGTTCTACAAAAGGAGCTGGAAGGCATCGCCTGGGCTTCCTGGGCCGGTGGGTTTACCTTCCGCGCCGCGACCATGCCGATCAGTGGTCCGGTTGGCATTGCGCTCGCCGTTACCAATGTCAGTGGGACATTGGATAAACTGCTGAGCGAAAAATCTCCCGCTGAACTCCGGGAGATCAACCGCGCGGCCCTCCGCGCCATGGGTGCGAGCGAGCAGGATACGGAGCGCTTCCTGAGCAACGATTCGTTCTCGCCTACGCATTCGACCGCCTTGGTTCTTAATCTCAAATCACTCGCCAACGTGGCCAATCGCGCGGCGTTTGTGCGTTTGGCTGCCAACCACAGTTCGAACGAAGCGGACGCGCTCTTCTGCGTCCAGACAGCTGCGTTGATGGGCCGGATTCACGCGGACGAAATGCCGCTGGCGCGCATCGAGATGCTGGGGGATTTCCCCGTTTGCATCGCCCAAAATGGGACGGTGGTGCTGGCGCTGCAATGGGATTACGCCGCCTGGACGGCAGGCGCCGCTTCGGTTACCGCCGAGGTCCAAAAACTGGCGGAAACCAAAGGAAACAAGGGCGTATTGATCGCGCTCTCCGGAGACGCCTCCCCGCGCCTGAAGCAGGAATTGATGGGTCGCGGTTTTACGGTCCACGATCGTGTCAGCCCCGGTCCGCTGAAGTGACGGGCGCCGTGGTGCCGGCCGCAGCCGGCGTGTCGCGCGCGGGCGGCAATCTGCCGAACGCTTATGCGAGCCCTTAAAGTCGTCGCGTGGACCTTTGCCTGGGCGGTTGCCCTGGGATGTGCAGGGTGGGCAACAGGAGCGCTCTATTTCGATCTACCTATCCCGGCTCTGCGAACGGCGGCGGCCATTTTGTTTGGGCTGCTGTTGCTGGTGGGGGCGCTGCGGCTGCGGTCAAACCGACAGAAGCTCGGTGCGGTCGCGACCGCGTTCCTCATCGTGCTGCTTTGGTGGTTCACGCTGAAGCCGCGGAACGACCGCACCTGGCAACCGGATGTGGCGGAAACGGCCTGGGGCGAGATCGAAGGCGATGATGTGACGCTGCACAACGTCCGCAATTTCGAATACCGAACGGAAACTGATTACACGCCGCGCTGGGAGACGCGGCACGTGAAGCTCTCGCAGATCAGCGGGCTCGATCTGCCCGTGACCTACTGGGGATCGCCCTACATGGCGCATCCCATTGCCAGCTTTCAGTTTGCCGGCGCGCCGCCGCTTTGCTTTTCCATCGAGATGCGGAAGGAGATGAATGAAACCTACTCCGCCGTGGCCGGGCTCTACCGCCAATTCGAACTGATCTACATCTGCGCGGACGAGCGCGACGTGATCCGCCTCCGCACCAATTACCGGCAAGGGGAGGATGTTTACCTTTACCGGCTCCGCATTCCTCCCGCCCAGGCGCGCGCCCGCTTCCTCGAGTACGTCGAAACGTTGAATCGTCTGCACACACAGCCGCGCTGGTACAATGCGGTCACGACGAATTGCACGACGAGCATCCGGGCGCAGCACCCGAGCGACCAACGGGCGCCGTGGGACTGGCGCATCCTGATCAATGGCAAAGGGGATGAGCTCCTCTACGAACGGGGGCTGCTCGCCACCGCCGGGCTCTCCTTTGCCGACTTCAAACAACGCAGTCTCATCAACCCTCAGGCGCGGGCCGCGGATGCTGACCCTGAGTTCTCGCGCGTGATTCGCGATCTCCTTCCGAACAGCAAATAGGCTGGCGGGGGCAACTACCTCCGGCTATCGCTCTCTGGGTAAGAATGGCAACTGTTACGACCAGATGGATTCTCTCGTGAATGCGACTTGCTCCGGCGACTCGTCGCGATGCAAAGCGCGTCGCAACTTCATGCCAATTGATCACTCCCAAGCCCCAATGCGACTCCGTCTGATCGCGGCCGCGACCTGCCTCGCGTTCGTCACCAGTTGCGCCACGCCGGGTCCGTCGGGCCAGTCCCAAGACCCCGTGGTCGCGGAGCGTCTCAAGGAAGCTCGTTCCCCGAATCTCCCGGTCGAAACCCGGGCTGCCCATTATCTCGACGCAGCCGCGCTCGCGGCTTCGCAACTCGGACCGGACACGACCGCGTCGCCGGCACGCGACACCTACAATGCCGCCGCCGCCGAACTCACCATCCTGCTGAAGTCGGCCGAAGGGGGACGGTTATGGAACCGCTCCCTGACGCTGAATGGGAGAAAGACGTTTCGCTTCCGGCTTCAACCCGGCGGCAAGACGGTCTGGGCGCCGGGCTACTTCACCGATTTCAAGCTGCCGCGCGAAATGGAGGTCAATCGGCTGACCAAGGTCATCGCCCAGCCGGGCATCGGAGGTTCCCTCGTCGGCGTGCGCACCATTGCTCCGAAGGAACAATTCGCCGCTTGGTTGGGAGTTTCCGCGCCCGTTACCGCCACGCTGAACTTTCAAGGCTCGGACGCGACCCTCGCGTTGCAGCAGCCGGCGAAGCAGCCGGAAGCGCCGGTCGAGGGCAAACGCAGGCCGCTGGCCGCTGATTACTCCGCGCCGATGGCGTATTATCGTCCGCAGGGAAGTGTCTTCTGGATCGGCCTCATGGGGACACTGCGGAGCAGCAACTTCATGCACCGGACCGGACTTTATTTCCTCCAGCCGTACGACCCGGATCGAATCCCTGTGATTTTTATCCATGGACTCGTCTCCACGCCGTTCACCTGGATGCAGACGATCAACGAGCTGCAGGCGGATCCGGAGATGCGTGCCCGCTATCAATTCTGGGTCTTCTATTACCCGACGGGCAACCCGCCGGCTTACTCGGGCCTCCTGCTGCGGGAAGAGATGGCGAAGGTGGACAAAACCTATCCCAATCACCGCGGATACGTGCTCGTGGGCCACAGCATGGGCGGACTCCTGGCGCGCATGCAAGTGAGCACAGTCACCCCTGCATTGTGGAAGGAAGAGGTAGGCGGACCAGCCAAGGAAGTCCTCGACCGGACTGCGCCCGACAGCGTTCTCTACCGTTCCATGATTTACCGCGCGAATCCCCGCGTCGATCGGGTGGTCTTCGTTTGTACGCCACATCGCGGGAGTAAGATGGCTGCGGGCGGTCTGGGGAGAATTGCGAGGAGTCTAATCAGCCTGCCTTTGGCGATAACGGCCGCCGTCACCCAAACAATTGGCAACGTCGATCTGACGCAGTTTACGGGTGCCAGCAGGCGTCTTCCCAACAGCATCACCGGCCTGGCGCCGAGCAATCCGGGGCTCAAAGTATTGAACCGGACAAGTATGCCGGTGCCGTATCACTCGATCATTGGGGACCGCGGCAAGGGCGATTCGCCAAACAGCACGGACGGTGTCGTGCCCTACTGGAGTTCCCACCTCGATGGCGCAAAATCTGAACGCATCGTCCCGGGCCCGCACAGCTCTCTCCAGCTTCCCGAGACCGTCACCGAGCTCGACCGCATCCTGAGATTGCATGCGGGCTCGAGGACAACGCCCCGGCAAGTGCACCTTTCGCAGGCAGAAGCGATGGTGCGCGGTACAGGGTTCGAACCTGTGACCCCTACCGTGTCAAGGTAGTGCTCTACCACTGAGCTAACCGCGCTTTGGAGCAGTGATAAGTGACCAGTGACGGGTGACTAGTCAAGCGCGTGCCGCGCTGGCGAAATCGTGTCTTTCGATCTTTCGCTGGGCGATCACAGCCCAGCATGTTTATCGTGGCGACGGAACAGACAAAGCACGCCGCCATGGAGACAAAATCGACCACACCCAACGGGCTGATCACGCGCGGCACGGAGCCGCTCAACCTCGAGATGCCCTTCGCGCAGCTCGATCGGTTCATCACCCCGAATGAGCAGTTCTACGTGCGCTGTCATTTTCCGGTACCGGAAATTGATCCCGCGGCGTGGCGTCTCAAGATCGAGGGCGCGGTCGCGACCCCGGTCGAGCTGACGCTGGCGGAACTTCGGCGACTGCCAAGCCGCACGATCACGGCCACGATGGAATGCGCCGGCAACGGGCGTTCGTTTCTCCGGCCGAAGGTAAAAGGCGTGGAGTGGGATTTGGGCGCGGTCGGCAACGCGGAGTGGACCGGTGTCCTCCTGCGCGATGTGCTGGAGCGGGCCGGAGTGATCGGCGACGCGCGTGAGGTGGTGCTGGAGGGCGCGGACCGCGGCGAAATCAAGGAAACGCCGCGCCCGCCAGGCGAAATCTCGTATGCGCGAAGTGTGCCGCTGGCGAAAGCCCGTGCGGATGTGCTGCTGGCGTGGGCGCAAAACGGCGAGCCACTCACCCCAGAGCACGGCTTTCCGCTGCGGGCGGTGGTACCGGGCTGGTTCGGCATGGCCGCGGTGAAGTGGCTGCAGCGCCTCATCGTGACCGAACAGCCGTTCAACGGCTACTACCAGTCGATCGACTACGCCTATTGGGACCGGCGCGATGGAATGCCGACACTCGTGCCCTTGGCTGAGATGCAGGTGAAGGCGCAGATCGCCCGTCCCGCGATGAATGAGGTGGTGCCAGCAGGTTCAACCTATCGCGTGCATGGGGCCGCATGGGGCGGCGAGGCAGACCTTGCGCGCGTGGAGGTGAGCCCTGACGGCGGCAGGGTTTGGCAGGACGCCAAGCTGCTCGGCGAAGCGGTCAGGAACGCGTGGCGTTTCTGGGAGTTCAGTTGGCAAACCCCCGCGCAACCCGGGAATCACACCCTGGTGGCGCGCGCCACTGATGCGAACGACCGCACCCAGCCAATTGGGCGCGTCGCCGACTACGGCACCTACATGGTCAACCACGTGCTGCCAATCGAAGTGCAGGTGCGCTAGGCCGCTCTAGGCGTAGCAAGGCCACTCCGTCGGCGTTCGGACCGTATTCGTTACGCCGCCAGTTTGGCCGCGTCTTTGTGGCCGAGGATGCGGACGGTCTGCTGCAGTTGCTCCATTTGCAGCGGCTTCTTCAGCACCGTGACCGGGCCCTTGGCGAGAATGCGGTCGAGCATTTCGCTGTCGGGATAGCCGGTGATAATTACGATCGGCAAATCGGGGTCAATTTCCTTAGCCGCCATGTACACATCGTCGGCAGGGCCGTCGGGCAGTTTCAGGTCGAGAAACACCAGATCGAAACGCTGTTTTTCGAGGGCGACGAGCGCTTCCTTGACCGTGCCAACCACCACGCGACTGAAGCCGATCTTCTTGAGAAAAATCTTGAAAAGGCTCTGCAGGCTTTCGTCGTCATCCACCACCAGCACGGTCGGTTGTCCGGACTTATCCTCCTTGAGGATGTCCTTATCGAGGGACGCCTTCTTGATGCGCCAGCGGCCGCCGATCTGAATCGCGGGCAATTGCCCACGCTGGACGAGATAGTAAACGGTCGGCAGGGGGATGCGCAGATAACTGGCTGTCTCCTTCACGGTGAGGAGGTTATGCGAGGGGGGTAATTCGCGCGGCATAGTCGGGGGGTGAGCCTTTCGGGCCTTGCCAGAATTATTGCTTTTATGGCGCATGTCAATGTATTCCTCTTCCTGCACCGGAAAACTCGCGCAGAGCCGTCGGCCCGCGACTCCTTACGCGTATTTCCCGGGACCAAATCGGTCATCCGCGGCGGTGACATCCCCGCTGGACAAGGGGGCGTCACGGGTCGAACTATCCCACCTTCATGAGCGTTCTGTTTTTCAAGCGATTTCTGCAGCGGCCCTTCCAAGTCGCTTCCATCATTCCCAGTTCCAAAGCGCTTGTGGAACGCGTCTCCAGCAAGATGGATTTTTCCGAGCCGCGGGTGATCGCCGAATACGGGCCCGGGGAAGGGGTCCATTCCCGCGAAATCGCCCGGCGGATGGGGCCGGGTTCCACCCTGCTCCTTTTTGAACTGGACCCGGATCTCTCCCGCGACCTGGAGCGGCAGTTCGGTTTCGATCCGCGCGTCCACGTCATCAACGGCGACGCGGCCCGGCTCCCGGAGGAGCTGGCCCGCCTCGGCATCGATGAGTGCGATTATATCGTCTCCGGCATCCCTTTCAGCATCCTCGACCTCGACGAAGAAGCGCGCGCTCCTGCAGAAGACCTACGATTCGATCAAGGCCGGCGGCGCCTTCATCATCTACCAGGTCACGAACGAACTCCGCCAGCACGCCACTCACTTCCAGCACGCCGACTCCGAGTACTTCCTGCAGAATATCCCGCCGATGTTCATCACGGTTTTCTCGAAGACTGAAAAAGCGCAGGGTCGGAATGGCCATGTCCGGCCGGCCCTCTCGCAGAATGGACGGGTCGCGCTTCATCATACCGCATGACCAGCGGCGCGTGTCGCACGCGAACGGATTCGATGGGGGAGATGGCGGTCCCCGCAGCGGCGCTCTACGGCGCCTCCACCCAGCGGGCGGTCCTCAATTTTCCGGTTAGCGGGTATCGCTTTTCGCGGCCGTTCGTTCGCGCGCTCGGCCTATCAAATGGGCCGCGGCGCAGGCGAATCACGACCTCGGCTCCGCTCGATGCGCATCGCACGCGCCCTGATCGTGCAGGCCGCGGAGGAGGTGGTGGAGGGCAAACTCGACGAGCATTTCCCGCTCGATATTTTCCAGACCGGCTCGGGCACGAGCACGAACACGAACGCGAACGAGGTCATCTCGAATCGTTGCTGCCAGCTCGCGGGCAACCCGATCGGCGCGCAAGGACCCGGTTCACCCGAACGATCACGTCAACATGGGACAGTCGAGCAACGACGTGATCCCGTCCGCCATTCACGTCAGCGCCGCGGAAGAGCTAAGGAACAATCTGCTCCCCGCGCTCGAGCGTTTGCACGGCGAGCTCGACGGCGAAAGCGAAGAGTTCCGGGATATCATCAAGATCGGCCGCACCCACTTGATGGACGCGACGCCGGTCCGGCTGGGGCAGGAGTTCGGCGGCTACGCGCAACAGGTCGCCTATGCGCGCGAACGCGCGGCAGCGAGCGATCGACGTCCTGCGGGAACTCGCGCTCGGCGGCACCGCGGTCGGCACCGGGCTTAACCGGCACCACGGATTTTCCGGCCAAGGTGATGCGCCATCTCAATCAGCGCACCGGCATCGATTTCCGCGAAGCCACCAATCACTTCGAAGCGCAGGGCGGCAAAGGACGCGGTCGTGGAAGCGAGCGGCCATCTCAAGACGATCGCGGTCAGCCTTTTCAAGATCGCGAACGACATCCGCTGGCTCGGGAGCGGCCCGCGTTGCGGCATCGGCGAGATCCGGTTGCCGGCGACGCAGCCGGGCAGCTCGATCATGCCGGGCAAAGTGAACCCGGTCATGTCCGAGTCGCTCATGATGGTCTGCGCGCAGGTGATCGGCAACGACACCTGCATCACCTGGGCGGGCGCGAACGGGAACTTCGAGCTCAACGTCATGATGCCGGTGATGGCGCACAACCTCCTCGAGAGCATCCGCCTTGCTCGCGCAACGCGTCGGATATGTTCGGCGAAAAATGCGTCCGCGGAATCGAGGCGAACGAAGAGCGTTGCCGCGAGCTGGTCGAGCTCTCGATGGCGATGGTCACGAGCCTCGCGCCGAAGATCGGCTACGATCGCGCGGCGGAGATCGCGAAGGAGAGCGCGAAGACGGGCCGTACCGTGCGCGAGATTTGCCGCGAAAGGAAGTGCTGCCCGACGGCCGAGCTGGACGCGGCGCTCGATCCTGTCGCGCATGACCGAGCCGGGCGGCGAAGGCTCGGCCGGCGGTTAGCGCGGCGCTCCGACTCATGGTCGCCAACGTTAACGGACCGCAGTTTTCCGGCGGCGCCAACATCGCCATCAAGTGCCCCGCGCACACCTACGAGGCGACGGTGGCGTTCTATCGCGACACCCTCGGGCTGCCGGTGATCGAGGAGGAAGATGACGGCTGCATTTTTCAGTTCGGCCCGAACCGGCTCTGGATCGATCGGGTGCCGAACCTGAGCCACCCGGATATCTGGCTCGAGCTCGAGACGAACGATACCGAAGCCGCGGCTTCCTATCTCAAAATCAACGGCGTGCCGCGCCGCGATGAAGTGGAGCAGCTGCGCGAAGACTTCGACGGTTTCTGGATCTCCGATCCGTCGGGCGTGATCCACCTCGTCATCGGCCACGAAGAGGCCTAGGCGCCCGGCGGCCTCGCAGAACCCGGTGGGCGGCTACGAAAAGGTCAGGACGATCTTCCCGAAACTGGCGTTCGATTCCAGGTGCTCGTGCGCGCCGCGGATCTCCTCCGCGGCATAGACCGCATCCACCACCGGGCGCACCAAACCGCGCGACACCAGCGGGAGCACGTCCTCGGCAAAGCGCCGGGTCGCCTCCGCCTTCTCGGCCTCGGTGCGGAACGCAAGACGCTGCCAATGATGGTGGCGCGTTTCTCCATCAGGCGGCGGATGTCCAGCTCGGTTTTCGCGCCGGCCGTGGTGGCGAGGCAGATCAAGCGTCCATGCCGCGCGAGCGCGTTGAGGTTTGCCGGGAAATATCCGCCGCCGACCAGATCGAGCACCACGTCCACGCCCGCGCCGTCGGTCCAGCGTTGCACCGCCTCCACAAATTCCGCGGGCGTATCGCCCACCGTGATTCCGTCATCGAGCCGAACGGCCGCACCCGCTCGAGCTTGTCGGGGGTGCGCGAGGTGCCATAGACGAT
>CAWJNS010000001.1:0-16619 GCA_963844275.1 uncultured Verrucomicrobiae bacterium | reverse complement strand
CTTGACCTCCTCGCCAGCTTGCACCCAGGTCGAAACCAGTATCGCGCCGAGGATCAGAGGCAAGGGAGTGTCGCCGAAATTCGGCCACGCGCCTGCGGCAACTCGATGTATCAGGGCAGCAAACAGCTTAGTGACCGCCATATAGCTGATCGCGAACAGGTACAAGTGCGCTCCCGCGTGCCACCTGCCGATGCGCGCCAGCAGTTGCGCAACCCCGGCGCGACCTTCACCGTACGCGGTGAGCGCGAGCGCGACGAACGCTGGTGCGAAGACGCCTAATAGGAAGACCGGACCGCCCAGGCCGAAGAATCCGGAGTTGCCTGGCGCGCCCAGCGCCGCCGGTGCCAGCCACGCCGCCCAGGTCAACGCAAAGGTAAGCAGAAAGAATCCGACCAGAGCGATGCGCCCCATGTTCCGAGCGTCGGTGTGATCTTGACCACGCATGACCATGCTCCGCCTGGACGGGCTAACGAGACACAAGATCAGCTGCCGCGAGCCCGCTGTGCATGCCGCGCAGGATACGCTCCCGACGGCAGACACTCCAAGCGTAAACGGCAGGCTTGCTCGCGGTCAGCTGCATCACCTGGTTAGATGTTTCGTCACGGCAGTTTCTTGAGCTCCTCCAATGCATTCAGTGGATTTGTCGCGACCGGCTGCGCAAGCAGGTTCATTTGCACTGTGAACGGACCGGTGGTGAAAGCGTCCCGCGGCTCGTAGCTGAAATCCCATGACGGGCCGGAACGGCCGGTGATGCTGCGCACAAATGTGAAGCGGCTGTCGACGCGCTCCCATGGCTGAGGTCCGGAATCTTCGCCACGAGCGAGTCTGCACGTGCGCGAGCCTAGACGAAAGACGCGGCTACGGTAGCGCAGACAGCAACTGCTAGGAGGGCCACAAACAGCAGGCGCTTCATGCGCAGCGGTGACATCTAACGAGACCCAAGGTCAGCGACCGCTGGCGAGGACGCGCCTGGCTGCCGGTTAAATGTGGAAGTCATTGAAAGCGGAAACGCGGAGCGGCCAGCGGTTCGCTTGCATCGCCTGGTTAGATCGTTTGCGGGATCCTGAGCGTCTTCCATCGCTTCGAATTGAGGAAAAATACCCGCACCTGCTTGAGGTCTGGACTCCACTGATACTCGTCGGCCACATCCCGCAAATTGCGGGTGATCCGTAGAAGTTTACCGTCCGCAGGACGATAAAGCATCATCTCGGTGGAATCGCGGTCCTGATACAGGATGAGTTTTCCACCGGGAGCGACCGAGACGGTGCTGAATGCGCCCAGCTTGCGGTCGCGGTAGAACAGGTACTCGTGATGCATGAGCCGCTCGAAGCAGCCTGGGCTGTCGCACCGTTCCGCGACCATCACGCGCCGGAGCCCGGAGCCAAGATCGTAACTCCGTTCTTCCACGTATGCTGTGTCCGCACCGTGAGCCGCAATGAAGGCGACCGTGAGCAGCCCCGTCGCGATTGCGGTAGTGAGCGCTCTCACGATCTAACGAGACCAGCTGCCGCGAGCCCGGTGTGCATGAACCGCAGTATAGGCGCACGACGGCAGACACTGGGAGCGTAAATCGCAGGCTTCCTCGCGGTCAGCTGCATCGGCGGCTATGCGCGGGTCAGTTTGCCGAGGCGCCGGGCGCTTGGATTACATCAGCCGACCGAATCCTTCTCCACGATCAGGAGAAGATTCCGCGCCGGCGTCTCGCCGATCACTTCACTGCCCTCAATTGTCTTGACCTTAAAGCGGTAGGATTGATCTCCCGATTCGCCGACGAGCGCGAACCAATCCGCCTTGATCAACACCGGCTCATCCCGCCCGAGGAGGTAAACGGAGAAAGTCTTCATCTCCGAGCGTGCCAGCTCTCCGCTCCGGGGCGAGAGAAATCAGCGCCGGAATTAGGCGCTGAGCGTCTCGCCGACGCGCAGGCTCATTCCCATGACGCGGAAGATCTGATCCCGCTTTTCGAGATAACCGGGCGAATCGAGATCGCGCGGGCGCGCGAGATCAATCGTGACGACTTCCTGAATCGTGGCGGGACGATTGCTCATCACGAGCACGCGATCCGCCAGCTGCACCGCCTCCTCGATGTCGTGGGTCACGAAAAGGATCGTCTTCTTTTCGCTCTGCCAAATGCGCACAAGATCGGCCCGCATCTTCAGGCGCGTGATGAAATCGAGCGCGCCAAACGGCTCATCCATGTAGATAATGTCGGGATTCGCCGCCAGGGCGCGCGCGATTTCCACCCGCTGGCGCATCCCGCCGGAGAGTTCGCGCGGATAAGCGCGCTCGAAGCCGGTGAGGCCGACCATCGCGACATAATGCGCGACAATCTCCGCGCGTTCCGCTTCGCTCCGCCCGCGCAAACCGAAGGCGATGTTTTCGCGCACGCTCAGCCACGGAAAGACCCCGTTCTCCTGGAAGACGAAAATGCGACGCGGATCGGGCCCGCGCACAGACTCCCCTTCGACGAAGACGTCGCCGGACGTCGCTCTCATGAATCCGCCGACGATATTCAGCAGGGTCGACTTGCCGCAGCCACTCGGGCCAACGAGGCAGACAAACTCGCCTTGCCTCACTTCCGCGGTGACGTCGTCGAGGACGTGTACTTCTTCCCCAGCGCGTTTGCCGGGGAAGACAACGGAGACATGGCGGATGGAAATGGCTTCGATACTCACCCCTGCTTTACCGGTTCGCGTAACCCCAGCGCACCTCGTCAAATTTCTCCAGCTGCCGCACAAGCAGATCGAGCACGAGGCCAATGAGGCCAATCATGACCATCCCGGCCACGACAAGGTCGTAGCGTTTTCCGGCATTCCGCGCGTCGATGATGAGGTAGCCGAGCCCGCTGTTAACCGCGATCATTTCCGCCGCCACCACCACCAGCCAGGCCACGCCGAGGGCGATCCGAATCCCGGTGATGATCTGTGGCAGGCTCGCCGCGCAGGATGACCTGGCGGAAGAGTTCGCCTCGGCTCAGGCCGAAATTCTGCGCCGCCCGCAGATAGACCGGCTGCATGTTTTGCACCGCGGCGATCGCCGAGACGGTGATCGGAAAAACGCTCGCGAGGAAGATGAGAAAGATCGGGGCCGCGTCCGTAATCCCAAACCAGAGGATGGCGAGCGGAATCCAGGCAATAGGCGAGATGGGGCGAAAAACCTGGATGAGTGGATTGAACGCCTGAAACGCGCGCGCATACCACCCGAGGACCAGTCCGAAGGGCACACCGACGAGCACCGCGAGCGCGAATCCCCACGAGACACGAAAGAGGGAGGCGACGATGTACTTGAGGAGCAACCCGCGCCGGGCCAGTTCCGCGATCCCGAGAAGGACCTGGCCGGGAGTGGGGAAAAGGTCACTGCCGCTGAGGCGGACGAGCACATGCCAGGTCACAAGAAACATTCCCGCCACCGCCACCGGCAATACCCAGCTCAGCCGGTCCCCGCTCAGCCGCCGGGTGATACCGGGCGCGTGCGCAAGTGTCCTGGCGGGGGAGTCCTTTTCCGCGGGGCATTCAACGATACCGTTCATGGCACCGCGGTGTAGGCGTGCGCCACGACCGCATCGTCGGCCGGCGCAAACGAATCATCGATGTAATCATCAAAGTGCGCAGTGCCTTGCAGAATTCCCGCTTCCTTCGCCAGGATCTCAATTTCCTCGAAATTCGGCCGCGTCGGCTTCAAGTGGCTGTACTTCACCCGGTCGGGTGGTTTGCTGAGCACGTAGGTCAATAGCCGCGGATCTTGATTATAATAAAGTGAACTCACGAACTGCGCGGCTGCCATCCGGTTCTCCATTCTGGTATCAAGCCACTTGCCGCTTTTCGCGATCCCATCGACCAGCTGCTGCACCTCTGCGCGACGTGTCTTGATCACTTCTTCGTGCACCGCCAGCACGCATGAGATGAAGCCAGGCCAAACGTCGCGGACTCGGTAGAGCGCGCGACCGTACCCGTCCATCTCGGTCTGGCCGGGAAACGGCTCGCCCGAGGTGATCGCGTCCACCGAGCGCGAATAGAGCGCGGCCGGCATGTCTGGCGGCGGCATCTCAACGATGTTCACGTCCTCGAGTTTCATCCCGGCTTTCTTGAGTTCCCGGTAGAGGATGAGGCGATGATTTGCGTAACGGCCTGGCACCGCCACGGTCCGGCCGCGCAGATCTTCTGTTCGGAAAATTCCCGAATCCTTGTGCACCATTACATCGCCGCCTTCGCGGTGACCGAGATAGACGATCTTGATCGGCACGCCCTGTTCCCGCAGTGCGATCGCCATGGGCGCGAGGATGAACGTGGCGGGCGTGTAACCGGAGAGATACGCTTCCTTCAATTCCGGCCAGCCTTGGAAACGGATCGGCTCGAACATGCTCGCGCCCGTTGTTTGCTTGTTGATGAAATCGGTCACCGGGCAGGTGAGGTGACAGGTCACGGGGAGGAACCCGACCCGGAACTTCGGCGCGCCCGAGCCGCTCGGACGCGGGGCAAATGCGTTCAAGTTCAACGCGAGATGCAGGAACGTGATTCCGCCGAGGATCACGATCGCGGCCAGCAGAAGAGTTTTGCGAAACGACATGGCGCCGGAAATGGCCGCTAGACTATCTGCCATGCACGTGGAATCAAACGGCCGCGCTGCCGTTCCGCGCGGGTTTTTAGTTTCCCGTTTTGGCCTGCGCCACGAATGTCCGCACCTGCTCCTCCGAGACGCCGCGAACGGTGCCGACGAGCTTGCCGGCGCGGCTGTAGATTTCGACCCGCGGGATCGATTGCACCTTGTATTGCTTGGCCACGGGCGAGCCCCAATTCACGATATCGATCTTGCGCAGCACAATCTCGGGATCGCTTTTCGCCAGCTGCTCGAGCATCGGCGAAATCCGCTTACATGGCCCGCACCAGTCGGCATAGAAATCAATGATCGTGACGCTCCCGAGCGCGATGTGTTTCGTCAGGTCAACCTCGTTGCCCCGCGCGATCACCGCCACCTCCCGGCCAGGATCGGCCGCAAAGGTGATTCGCTCGACAAAAATGGCCGGCAGCCGTTCCGCGCCCGTGGCCCCCTCGACCGTAAACGCGCCGTTCTCGTAGGTTGAGACCTTGCCTTCCAGTGCTCCCTTCGTGCGCGATTGCACTTTGACCGGCATCGGTCGCGCATCGAACGCGATCCGCTTGATGCTGTTCGACGAATAACTCTGCGTCTTTCCGTCCGCCGCCCGCACTTCGAAGGAGCTATTCGCATATTTGGTCACCATCGCAGTTACATCCGGGCCCGAGCTGGGTGTGATCGTATCCGCGCGGGCGGGGATGGCCGTCGCGAACGCGCCGATGACCAGCAACCGAAGAATTCGCGCATGCATGACGAAGACCCTACTCGCAGACGCCAGCCCAATACCAGTGCGTTACGCTTGTGAGTTTCCGCCCGGCAAGCGAAAAAACGCCGTGCGAGATGATCTCGCGGTGGCGCTCGGAAATAATCAGAAAATCTTCGTTGCACTCAGAATGACAGACGTCTGCCAAGCTGCCGCTATTCTTCGCCGTCGTAGTAATCCGTCTCGACTCCCTTGAGGATTACCGTTTCCTCACCTTCTTTGCGCGCCGCCCACTTGCCGCTGTCGGGATAATAACAGGAGTCGCCGATCGGGTTATCGGCGATCACATAGTAGACTGAACTCCTCGTCCGCCGCGGCTCGAGAGCTGATGCGCTTCGCCCGGCTTGAAGAGGAAGGCATCGCCCGCCGATACCTCGGTGACGTGCCAGCTCGCGTCCCGCACCTCGCCGCGCCCGGAAACGACCAGATACAGTTCCCATTGGGCGCCTTCCGCGTGATACGGGCAGAACGATGCTCCGGCCGGAATCCGGGTCAACATCAGGTCGAACGGATGCCGCTTCTCCAGGTCGAGGGATTCTGGGATCGCGCCCGAGCGCGACCGACACCTCCTTGAAGAAACGGTGGATACTTCCCGCTCGGGCGACCGCTTTTCGCCTTCCGGGATTTCGCTCGAGATTGACCTTGTCCATCGGCTAGAACGGAATCTTCATCCCGAGGCTTTTCACCAGGAACGACAACTGATCGGTCGTATCCTCGATCACTTTCGAGGTCGGCTTGCCGGCGCCGTGTCCGGCGCGGGTTTCGATCCGGATCAAAACCGGGGCCGGACCGGCTTGCGCGTCCTGCATCGCCGCGGCGAACTTAAAGCTGTGGCCCGGGAAGACGCGATCATCGTGATCGGCGGTCGTAACCAGCGTGGGCGGATACTTGGTGCCAGGCTTGATGTTATGGAGCGGCGAATACTTGGAGAGCGCCGTCAAACTCCTCCGGGTTATCTGACGAACCGTAATCCGACGCCCAGGCCCAGCCGATCGTGAATTTCTGAAAACGCAGCATGTCCATCACGCCGACGCCGGGAAGCGCCGCGCCCCAGAGCTCAGGTCGCTGCTTCATGGCGGCGCCGACGAGCAACCCGCCGTTACTCCGTCCGCTGATCGCCAGCTTCGGCGTCGAGGTATACTTGTTCGCGATCAGCCATTCGCCCGCGGCGATGAAATCATCGAACGACGTTCTGCTTCCGCAGCTTTGATGCCGGCTAGATGCCATTCGGCGCCGTACTCGCCGCCGCCGCGCAGATTCGCGACCGCATAGATGCCGCCCATTTGCAGCCAGGCGGCTGTCGAGGGTGAGAAACTGGGCGTGATCGAGACGTTGAAGCCGCCATATCCGTAAAGCATGCGTCGGGTTGTTGCCGTTCTTCTCCAGACCTTTCCGGTAGGTCAGGAACATCGGGACGCGCGTCCCATCCTTGCTCCGGTAGAACACCTGTTCCGTCACATAATCGTCCGACTTGAAATCCACCTTCGGGCGGAACAGGACCGCGCTTTGGTTTGTCTTCAGGTCGTAGCGGAAGATCGTCGGCGGATCGATGTAGCTGACGTAGTTATAAAAGGTCTCCGTGTCCTTTCGTTTGCCGGTAAAGCCCGGTGGCTGTTCCCAGCCCGGGCAGCGCGATCTCGCCCGCAGGAGCGCCGTCCAGGGCGTGCAGCCTCACGAGTGAATGCGCGTCCTTCAGGTAGTTCGCAATGAACCGATCGCCCACCACCGAGACACGCTTCCAGCTTGTCTGCGGTCTGCGGGACGAGCTCCTGCATCTCCGCCGGCTTCTCGGTGTCGATCGCAATGATGCGCCCGCGCGGCGCATCCAGCGTTGGTCCGGAACCAAAAGACCGGTCCGTCATTGCCTGACGAAATCATATTCTGCGTCCTGCTTGTTCAGCAACTCGACGACCGGCTTCTCGTCCCCAAGAAGGTGCTTGAAGAAGACCCGGTTCTTCCGCTCGGTGCCCTGCGAGATGTTGATGATGAGATAGGAGCCGTCCTCGGTCACCTCGGCATTGAAGAGCCAGTCCTTGTGATCGGCACGCTCATACACAAGCACGTCCTCCGACTGCGGTTTGCCGAGGGAGTGGAAGTAGACCTTGTGGTTGTAGTTCGCCTCCTTCAGCTCGCCGCCTTGTGGTTCATCGTAGCGGCTGTAGTAGAAGCCGTTGTTGAGCGTGATTCCACGCCGCTCCGGAGAATTTGATCCACTTGAGCTCGTCACTCAGGTCCTTGCCGCTCTCGACCTCGCGCACCTTCCACTCCTGCCAATCCGAACCCGCCATGGCGAGGCCGTAGGCGAGGAGCTTGCCATTGTCGGAGATGGCAGTGCCGCTGAGCGCGGTGGTGCCGTCCTTGGACAGCGTGTTCGGATCGAGCAACTGCTTCGGTGAACCCGGAAGCTCGGCACTGACGTAGAGGACGCTCTGATTCTGCAGCCCGGTATTCTTGGAGAGAAAATAGCGGCCGCCCTCGCGGAACGGCACGGTGTATTTCTCATAGTTCCAGAGCTTCGTCAGGCGCTCGTTAATGAGCTTCCGTTCCGGGATGCCAGCGAGGTAATCGAACGTCAGCTTGTTCTCCGCCTCGATCCACGCCTTCGTCTCGGGCGAGTCGGCGTTCTCCAACGGCCGATAGGGATCGGCCACCTTCGTGCCGTGGTAATTGTCCGTCTGATCGCTCTTTGGCGCGGATGGATAGGCAAACGGTTTCGCCGGTTCTTTCGCGGTCACAAGGGCGAGGCCGGAGAAGAGGAGAGCAGCGGGGATCGCGAGACGTTTCATGGCAGTCGATTTACGTGCGTTCGGCGGTTTCGGCAATGGCCGCGCCTTGCGCCCGCGGGCGCGTTCGCGACATTGCCCGCCCGCCAATGCTCACGATCTCCCAAGTCACCAAAGCCTTCGGCGGGCGCACGCTCTTCGACAGATGCCTCGCTGCAGGTGAACCGCGGCGATCGCATCGGCCTCGTCGGGCCCGAATGGCGCCGGCAAATCGACGCTCTTTTCGCTCATCCTCGGCGAAGCCTCGCCGGATGAAGGCAAGATCTCGCTCGAGCGCGCGGCGACCGTCGGCTTCCTCCCGCAGGAAAACGCGCCGGCGGGCGACGAGACGGTGCTGGAGCTGGCCATGCGCGATTTCGCCGGAGCTGGCGAAAGCGCAGCGCATTCTGCAAGACCACGCCGGAAGATTCGCCCGAGCATCACGACGCGCTCCATGCCTTCGACGAGCACGGCGGCTGGCAGATCGAAGCCGAAGGCGAAGCGCATCCTGCACGGGCTGGCGTTCCGCGAAGCGGATTTCGACCGCGCGGCGAAGACGCTTGAGCGGCGGCTGGGTCATGCGCGCGCATCTCGCGCGCTTGCTCGTGCATGGAGCCGGATCTGCTCTGCTCGACGAGCCGACCAACCATCTCGATCTCGAATCGCTCGTCTGGTTTCAGGAATATCTGAAGAACTACCCCGGCGCGATCCTGATGATCTCGCACGATCGCGAATTCCTGAACCAGCTCGTCGGCTCGATCATCGAGATCGCGCACGAACGGCTGCATCGCTACCGCGGCAACTGGGACAGCTACGTCGAACAAAAAGCCGCGCGCGAAGAGCAGCACGCTCGCCGCCTACAAGAACCAGCAGAAGGAAATCGCAGTCGCTCCAGGCGTTCGCCGATCGCTTTCGCGCCAAGGCCAGCAAAGCCTCGCAGGCGCAGAGCAAGCTCAAGCAGATCGATCGGATGGAGAAGATCGAGGCGCCGGTCGCGCATGAAAAGACGGTGCACTTCCGCTTCCCGCAGCCGCCGCGCAGCGGGCACCGCGTGATCAAGCTGGAGGACGTCGACCACGCCTACGGCGATCTCGTCGTCTATCGCGGTCTGAACTTCGAAGCGGAACGCGGTCAGCGCACCGTGCTCGTCGGACCGAACGGCGCCGGCAAATCGACCCTCCTGAAGCTGCTCGGCGGCGTCGCTCGACGTGCAGAGCGGCACGCGCGAACTCGGGCACAACGTCAAGGTCGGCTACTTCTCGCAATACCGCGTCGAGATGCTGAAGCCGATGATGACGGTGCTCGAGACCGCGCGCGACATGCCGAACCCGGTCTCGGAGCAGATCGCGCGCACGGTGCTCGGCTCGTTCCTCTTCCGCGGCGACGACGTTTTCAAGACGACCGCCGTGCTCAGCGGCGGTGAGAAGACGCGGCTCGCGCTCGTGAAGCTGCTGCTCGATCCGCCGAATCTGCTCCTCATGGACGAGCCGACGACGCATCTCGATATCGGCAGCATCGACGCGCTCGATCGGCGCGCTCGCGCAGTACGAAGGCACGCTCATCTTCATCAGCCACGACGTCCATTTCATCCGCGCGGTCGCGAAGACGGTGCTGCACATCAGCGCGGGCAGCTCACGCCTTACGCGGGCGATTACGATTATTATCTCGAAAAATCACGGGCGACCTCCGCCCGCGCGGCTCTGACCAGCGCGGAGAGAAGCGCTTCGGCGCGTCCTGGCTTGAGCAACGCGCAGCCTGTGAGCTGCGGACATGCAGAAACTGTCGCTCCGCCCGCCGGCCTGCGCGAGAGCCGCGAGCAACGCCGCGCCGAGGCCGAGCAGCGGAAAGCCGAAGCGAAAGTGAAGCGTGACCACGAGAAGCGCGTCCGCGAACTGGAGATGCACATCCTTTCGCTCGAAGGCCGGCAGCGGGAGATCGACGGCCGAGCTGGAGAAACCGGAGACCTACGAACGCGGCGGTGCGGCGATGGAATTGAACCGCGAAATGCTGGCTCTGACGGACGAACTGCAGCGTGTCACGGCAGAGTGGGAAGCGCTCGCCGAGGTTGCGACGGTCTAACCGAGAACCTCGCGGAAAGCCTACCCGCCGAACACTTTCTTGATCTCGCCTACCTTGTTACGGACGGTTCCGCTCACTCGATCGGCGGTGCCGCTATCTTCCATCCGCGGATTGTTCGTCACACGACCGGCTTTCTCTTTGATCGTGCCCTTCGCTTGCTCCGCTCGTCCCTTCAGTTTGTCCTTGGTGCTCGACTTCATACCATGGAATCGTCCGGCGAGCGCTCTCAGGCCGTGAGTCGGACGATGTGCGACCCGTGAACCTGCGCAACCTGGCAGGACTGGATCAGAAGCCGACCTTCCACCAACACAGACCCAGGCAGGCGGTCGCCCTACTGGATGAACCGGATCGTCATCGGGTAGCGGTAGAACTTCCCGTCGCTCGCCTGGATGGCGGCGATGATGACGAAGATGGCGTTCAGGACCCAGAGGAGTGGCAGGAGGAGGAAGCCGATCAGGACGAGGCAAAAGACCGCGGCCACGGCGTTGTAGATCAGCATCGAGATCTGGAAGTTGAGCGCTTCTTTGCCGTGGGCGTCGATCTCGGGTGATTCGTCGCGCTTCATCAGCCAGACGACGAGGGGCGCGAGAACGTGGCCGGGGAAATGCAGGAAGACGCCGAGCAGGGCGCTGGCGTGACAGAGCGCACACCAGGTGCGCACGTTGGTGAGGGCGGGGGCGCTGGCGGGCAGCGGGGGCGGCGATGTAGTTTCCATGGGTTCTACTGTTTGGATGCGACGGGCCGGCGATTTGGATTCAAGAGATTCTTGAGATTCGGTTCATAGAACAAGAACGCCCGGATGTTGCACGCCCGGCCGCTCATTGGGTTATGTGTCCACATTACGAAAGCAGCCGGGAACAGCTTCCCGACTACAACTTCAGCTCCGCTTGCCAGGCAGGGCCAGCTTCAGCTTTTGGCAAAGGGCGGCGAAACGTTCATCGCCATGGTAGTTCGCAATAAACGGACTGATAAAGAGCTGGAAGAGGCCGGAGTCACGCTGGACGTAGGCACGGTCCAGCCAGTCGCAGGCGGTGGCCTTTGATCAACCGCCGGCGGGATGAGCGACAAGGAATTCGCGGCGGCGAGACGTTACATCCCCGCCGGATGGGGTTCTTCCTCGGAATCGAAATACGGAGGTTCGTCCTCGGCATCACCCCATCGATGGCGCGGCGGGACGGCTGCAGATGCACGTGGCGCGACGTAGGCGACCCGGATCGCCCGCGGCGCTTCCTCGAGGCCCATTTCCTCTTCCTGGACCAACTCGCCGCGCATGGGAGCGTCGGTGGCACGGTGGAGCGGCGCGGTCACCGCCGCCGCGAGTGGTTCCATGATTGGATCGGCCACGGCCTGGACCACGGAGCGGGCGACGAAGATTGACTCAAACGCGGCGCGGATCGGGTTGGACCGGCAGTATCGTTGGGTCTGCGCCTCGGCGGAGGCGATGGTGAACGCGAAGAGCGGGAGGAAGACCACCCCGAAGCTGAGGCCACGACCGCAAGGGCGCATGGCTACTTGCAGAAGCTTTTTCCGCGCCAGCCACGCCGCGACGAATGCGGATTGACCCGGCAGCGGGGCAGACTTCAACCTGCCCGCCATGCCGGCGGCTTCGTTCGTTTCCACCGCGCAGCCGGGATGGCTGCGCAAATACTGGATCGTCCTCGCGTTGCTGGCGCTGGTCGCCGCCACGCTGCCGCCGTCGTTACACCAGCCCGCGCTGGCCGACTGGCTGCACACCTATGTAGCCGCCGCGCAGCATTTGTGGGCCCACGAGCCAATCCACGATATCCGCCCGCTGCCGCCGGGAATCGGTCGTTTCACGTATTTGCCGGCCGGGGCGCTCTATGCGTTGCCGGTGGCCTTCGCGCCGCCAATGGTGGCACTGCTCGCGTGGTACGTGGCGAGCCTGGCGGCAATCTGTGCCGGGGTGGCTTGTGCGTGGCGGCTCGCGGGCGGGCCGCGATTCCACGCCATGACTTCGCCATGGTGGGCGACCTTCGCGCTCGCGACGTTGCTCGCGCTGCGCTTCATCGTCTCGGCTTTTGGCAACCGGCAGACCGACCTGTTGATCGCGGGCGCTACGCTGGCGGGCTGCTGGTTTGTGGCCAGCCGGCGCGAACTCCGGGGCGCCATTCTGCTCGGGCTGGCGGCGTCAATCAAAGGCCCGCCGCTGCTCTTCGCGCCGTATCTGGCCTGGCGCGGGCGGTGGCGGGCGGCAGCCGTTGTGGTCGCCGCGGCGCTGGTCGTGAATCTCCTGCCCGATCTGCTCTGGCCTCGCGGCGCCGGGCAATCATACCTGGGCGACTGGCGCTATTGCCTCGCTGCCGTGCGCGATGGGGCGCCGGGCGTCTGGTTTGCCGATGCGCTCCGGAATCAATCCGTCGCCGGGGTGGTGGGACGGTATGCGGCGTTCGGGTTGGTAACTTCGCCGGAAGAACTTCCAGCGGCCGCAGCTCAAATGAGCCCGCAGCGCCAACGGATGGTGAAGCTGGCCATCTACGCGATCGATTTGCTCTTGCTGGCGGGAACGGCCTTCGCCTTCCGCCGCCGGGGAGACGGCACGGCCAACGTCGCGGCCGAGCTGGGCGCGGTCATTTGCCTGATGCTGCTCCTGAGCCCGATGACGGCGAAGGCGCACATGTGTGTGCTGATTCTGCCGGTGCTCCTTATTTCACGGGCGATCGTGGAGCGACGCACGGCCGTTTGGCTCGCGCTCGGCGCGCTACTGGCGCTGTGCGGTCCCTTGGCGGCGACAGATCTGCTGGGACGGAATATCTCGCAGCTCACCCTCGCGTGGGGGGTGCCGGGGCTGTTTACCCTCCTGTGCCTCTTCGGGATGTGGAAGCTGGCGCGCAACGCCAGCGTCTCAAATCTCGCGCTGAGGCACCGCGGGCGCAGGACCGTTGCCCGCGCCCATCGGATCCTTCTCGGGACGAAGGTCGCGCAGTTTGATGCGCGGCCCCGTCGATTGAGGGTCGGATGATTCGGAGCTGTTGCTCTCGCTCGTTGGTTGTTCGTCGTCAGTTTCCATGGTTTGAATCGGTGGTTTGCGGGCCGGCATCGTAGTTCCCCTGCAATCCGTTCGGCACGCGCGGGGTGGAGAGGAGTTCCGTAAAAATCTGCCAACGTTTCTCGGGCTCCGCGGCCGTGCCGCCGCGTTTCTCAACATAAGCGCGCACCATGTCCTCGCCGAGGTTGTAGTTGATGACGTAGCTTCGGTATTGCTCGATGAATTTCAACCGCTGTTGCGCGCGTTTCGGATCCATGACCGCGATATTTCTCCAGCCACGCGCCCGCGGCCGCGCGCATCGATCTCGCCGTTGATGAGGCTTCGCGCCGCTTCGTTGGCCGCATAGCTGAGTTGCTCCGGTCATCTCCTGCACGGCGTAATATTCGTCCGACCAGTTTCGGATCGATTCCCGCCGCCGGGAAGAGCACTTCCTGCTCAAACTTCAGCCGCTCCGCTTTTGGAAAGACGATTTCCTTGCCGAAATTCGCGGTGCCTTCCGCGATCAGCGATTGCGGCGAGAAACAGGGCGTAAACCGTGAACTCCTTCCAGCCGCGGTCGCGCACCAGATTCTTCTCCAGCAGCGCGTTGTAAACGTGATGGCCGGGATAACCTTCGTGCGCGGCGAGATCGATCGCGCGGTCGATATAAGCCGGCAGTCAGTGTTCACCTGGATGAGGCTGCGGAAGTTCGCCCTGATACCAATTGTAGCCGCCCCATGATTTGCCGGTCACGTACTCGACGGTGAAGCTTTCGTCCGGCGGGCAGCTGGCAGTGCGCGAGGGTGCGGGCGCGGCATGCCTTGATCGCGAGCTGAAAGACGGCGTCGAGCTTCTCCTTCGGGATAATGAAACGTTTCCGCCATTCTTCGTAGCGCGCCGCGAGCGGGCCTTTCCCGGGCATTTCTTGTCCAGCTGGTCGAGGATCTTCTGGAAATCGCCTTCGGGGTGAGTCGGCGCCACCGCGCTGTAGAGCGCCTGCGACTCTTCGTCTAAACTTCAACTTTGTCCCCTGCACGATCCGGACGCGCGCCTCGAGGGCGGCGAGCTGCGCCGTCAGATATTGCAGCCGCAGGTGCTCCAGCTCGACCGGCGGCACGGGCAGCTGCGCGAGTGCGCTGAACAAATCCATCGCCTCCTCCCGGATGGCATCGAGCGGCTTCTTCTCCTTTTCCGCCGCGGTCTTCCATTCCGCCGGGCCGTAGAATGCGTCGACGTAATCGGCATCGTGCTGGCCCATCGCGAGCACCAGTTTGGCGTATGATTCGGCCACCGCGTCGACGCTGACCGGAGAGGCATCGGGCGTCGTTTGCGCGGGCGCGACTGCGCCAATCACCAACGCCGCGCCGCAGAGCGCGGCGATTATTTTCGTCCCGCGGATCATCGTGCTACACGACCCCGACCGCCGTGTGCAGGTAGGTGTCGTCGCGCAACTGTTTGAGCATGAAATCGGCCACGTCGGCGCGAGAGATGCGGTTGCCGAAAATGTAATTGCCGACCTTAAGCCGTGGCGGTAACTGCCGCGTGCCTTGCCATTTGTTAGCGCCGGCGGCCGCACAATGATCCAATTGGCTTCGCTCGAGGCGATCAATTCTTCCTGTCGCACGCGGTCATGAAAATAGAACGCCAGGAGCATGGGCATAAACAAAAACGTACCCAGGAGCCCGCCGCGGCCGACGGCATCGCCGACGCCGAGCGAGCTTTCGCAAATGAAACGGCGGACGCGGGCGCTCTTCATCGCGCGCAGGATGTTGCGGGTTCCGTCGGAGAGAATGCGGCTCGGGCCGAAGAAACGCTTGTGGCCGAGCGCTGAGAGCACCGCATCCTGTCCGAGCATCGCCAGTTCCACCGAGACGTAATCGAGCACGTCGCCCTTCAGGACGCGCAGGTTGGCGTGCTGCGTCGTGATCTTCGCCGGGGTGCGGGCGAAGGCGGTGACGTGATGTCCCAGAGCGAGCGCCTGGTCGACGAGCTGCCGGCCGCTGCCGCCTGTGGCGCCGATAATCAGGAGGCGCAGCGGACCTTCGGGAAGTTTGGCTCGGGGCGCGGTTTTCGCCGGGCGCAGCGGCTTGCGCAGCAAAATGAGGTTCCACGCGACGGCGTAGACCAGCCAAGCCAGCAGAATCCATCTCCACATCTGGTGCGAAACTAGCGCCGCGGCGAGCGCAGTCCCAGCCCAAACACGTCCCCATCACGGAGTCCGGCGGAGGGTTGCTCCCACTTCACGTCAGAATTTTGGCGCTGGCGAACATTCCGGTTTCGGCGACGTAACCTTATGCAACTCCCGAATGCAGAGGCGCAACGTCACGCCGAATTCCCGATCGAGTCCCTTTTCCTCCGCCGCTGGTCCCCGCGCGCGCTTAGCGGAGAAGCCCTGAGCGATGACGAATTGATGCGGCTCTTCGAAGCTGCGCGCTGGGCGCCCTCCAGCTTTAACGAACAGGAATGGCGCTTCCTCTACACCCGCCGTGAGACACCCCACTGGCCACTCTTCTTCGACTTGCTGGTCGAGGCGAATCAGGCATGGTGCGGGCGCGCGGCGGTGCTCGTGGTCATCCTGGCGCGGAAAACTTTTATGCGGAACGGCAAGCCGAACCGGGTGCACCTGTTCGACGCCGGGTCCGCTTGGGAGAATCTGGCGCTGCAAGCCGCCGCCATGGACCTCGTGGCGCACGGCATGGCGGGATTCGATCCCGAGAAAGCCCGCGTCACCCTGAAGGTGCCGGAGGAGTTTGCGGTCGCCGCCATGTGTGCGCTCGGTCGCCCCGGCGATCCGGCCGAGTTGCCGGAGGAAATGCGGGCGAGGGAAGTTCCGAGCGGCCGCCGCCCCGTTCGGGAAAGCATCTGCGAAGGCGTGTTTGCTTTCGATCGTTAGCGGCCGCTGGCCCGGTGAATTACGTTCCACTTCAGAGCAGATGCGCGCAGTAATCATCACAACACACGGCGACCTTCTCGGGATCGATGTCGGAGAAGTCGACCCGCCTCCTCGACCCCAAGGCGATCAGGTGCGGGTGCGAGTTCACGCGGCGGGCCTGAACCGCGCGGATATCCTGCAACGGCGCGGGAAGATACCCGGCGCCAGCTGGTTATCCGCAGGATATTCCGGGACTGGAATTTGCCGGTGAGGTCGAGGCGGTCGGTGGCGATGTGAGTTCGTGGCAGATCGGCGACCGCGTCTTCGGGATCACGGCGGGCGGGGCGCAGGCGGAGTTGGTGACAACGCCGGAGAGCCACCTCGCGCGTATCCCGGACGAACTGGATTGGATCGAGGCGGCCGCGATGCCCGAGGCATTCATCACCGCGCACGATGCGCTCTTCACGCAGGCGAAGCTCCGCTCCGGCGAAACCGTGCTTATTCACGCGGCCGGCTCCGGGGTCGGCACGGCTGCAGTCCAGCTCGCGCACGCGACCGGCGCCA